>NZ_CP130649.1:1200000-2400000 GCF_030552895.1 Tatumella ptyseos
TTTAATTCCTTTCTTCTAAATGGAGACAACGCTATGGCTGTGTTTACCCCCAAATTTATTACTTTTGACTGTTATGGGACGTTAATTAACTTTGATATGGCAGGCGCGGCACGCCGCTGTTATGCCGACCGTGTGGGTGCCGAGATAATGCCATTATTTATAACTGACTTTGCACGCTACCGACTCGATGAAGTTCTAGGACCTTGGAAGCCCTACTACAACATTGTCGATGGAGCACTTCAACGAACCTGTCGTAAGTGGAAAGTTGAGTGGCAACCAGAGGACAGTGACTTTATTTACGAGGATTGTAAAACGTGGACGGCACATCCAGATGTTCCTTCTGGTTTGAGCAGAATTGCGCCACATATTCCGTTGGTCCTACTTACCAATTCAATGGATGACTTAATTACCCATCATGTACCCCGTTTAGGAGCGCCGATTCATATGACGATTACGGCAGAGGAAACTGGGGCGTACAAACCCGCGATGCGTGGTTTTGAAGTGATGCTTAATAAATTGGGTTGTGGCCCAGAAGATATTCTTCATGTTTCTTCAAGCTTACGATATGACTTGATGACAGCGCATGACCTCGGTATCACTCACAAGGTATTTGTTAATCGGGGGCATGAACCAGGGTGTCCTGAATATGGTTACACTGAAATCCATGATATCAGTGAGCTACCAAGTGTCGTGGGACTCTGAGGGGGAAGACGGCATGAAAATGGAATCCTTTTGGCAGAGTACGGCTCCCATTTTTACCGGAGAGTGCCAACAGCCGCTTCCAGCTACGGCTGACGTCGTGATTATAGGTGGAGGCTTTAGTGGGATTTCGGCCGCTAGAAACTTAGCACGGCAAGGGCTGCAGGTTGTTGTGCTTGAAAGTGAAAAGATCATGAGCCAAGCCTCTGCACGTAATGGTGGGCATTGTAATACCGGTGTTGCACAAAACTTTGCCAGCCTTGTTGCGAGCAAAGGACTTGAGAAGGCAACGGAATTTTACCGCGCTTATGACGATGCGGTCAGCTATGTTGCTTCAGTGATCGATGAGGAGAGAATCGATTGCGATTTTCGCTTATGTGGCAAGCTAAAACTAGCCAGTAAACCTGCACACCTCGCATCATTGCAAACTGCAGCGAAGCTAATGAGTGAAACCGTCGACCCAGAAGTGATGTTACTTTCTGCCACTGAGACACGAGATGAGGTCAGTAGCGATGCCTTTTACGGGGGGCTATTGCAAAAGCGTGGTGGCCAAATGCATATGGGAAAATTCGGTATCGGGTTGGCCCAATCAGCCGTCCGCGCCGGTGCAAAAATTTATCAACATCATGCTGTCACCGCGTTAACGCGATTATCTGGTTATCAGCATCGCATTGAGACAGCAAAAGGTTCCATCGTTGCTGAAAAAGTCTTATTAGCGACGGGCTGTTCGGATAAAGGGCCATTTCCTTGGTTTCAGCGTCGGATTGTGCCCGTTGGAAGTTTCATCATCACTACCGTGCCGTTACCTGCAACGCAACTAGCACAGCTCCTACCTCATGATCGAACCTATGTTACTTCAATGAATATAGGCAATTATTTCCGCACAACAGCAGATAACCGCTTAGTGTTCGGTGGCAGAGCACGTTTTTCAATGAGTAATCCGACACAAGATGCTCGAAGTGGCGAGGTGTTACGCGCCTCGTTGAAAACTCTCTTTCCACAACTGGCTTCAATACCCATCGATTATTGCTGGGGAGGGTTAGTGGATATGAGCGCGGATCGATTACCGCATGCTGGCGAACAAAATGGCGTGTTCTTTACGATGGGGTATAGCGGCCATGGTACTCAAATGTCGGTGTGGATGGGAAAAGTCATGGCAGACCTCATTGGGGAAAAGAAAGACAGTAATCCATGGGGAACGGAAAGCTGGCCAGCAGTACCCGGGTATTTTGGTAAGCCTTGGTTCTTACCTCTTACAGGGCTCTATTACAAAACCAAAGATCGTCTGTTCTGATTAACAAATCTATTTGGAGAGAATTGGATGAAAAACGATGATGCGAAAAATCTTCCTAATGGTCAGCTAAGTACGTTATTGAAAAATGGAACTTTAACACGCCGCGATATGTTGAAAATTTTATCGGCAGGTGCCGTAATGTCTTCGGGAATATTGAGCTTCCCTGATTTAGCAATAGCGGAAGGCGCTCCGGTAAAAGGAGGAAAGTTGAGGGCGGCGATGTCCAATTCCTCCGCAACGGATACACTCGATCCAGCTAAAGCGAATAACAGTGCAGATTATGCTCGTCAGTTTATGTTTTATAACGCACTGGTAGAAATCAATGATTCGTTAGAACCTACACCTGCTCTTGCTTCGTCTATTCACTCCGACGATGGTATTACTTGGCAGATAAAATTACGCCCTAATGTCACTTTTCATAATGGTAAGAGCTTAACGGCGGAGGATGTCGTGTGGTCTCTTATGCGTCACAAAGATCCTAGTGTAGCCTCTAACGTATTCTCACTCGCCCAGCAGTTTTCAACCATGAAGGTGACAACGCCTCAGGAGCTATCTATCGTATTGACGGGGGCAAATTTCGACTTACCCCTCATGCTGGCGCTTCCCTCATTCCTCATTGTCCCGGCTAAAACTACCGATTTTAATAAAGGTATTGGTACTGGGCCATTCAGTTGCCAAACTTTTGTACCAAGTATGCACACGGTTGGCGTACGTAATTCGAATTATTGGAAACCAGGATTACCGCATTTGGATGAAATTGAATTATTAGGGGTAACCGACCAAGCCGCTAGAGTAAATGGGTTGATGTCAGGTGATTTACATATCTGTTCTGCAATCAGTCCCGGCTATGCCAAACAGATCACAAGTTCCGGCGGACAATTTAAGATCTTAGAAAGTAAGTCAGGAATGTATACCAATTTAATTATACGTACAGACATCACGCCGGGTAAAAATCCTGATTTTGTTATGGCAATGAAATATTTACAGCCTCGTGAAATGATGGTGAAAACGGCTCTTCAAGGTTATGGAACGGTGGCTAATGACACCCCGGTTCCTCCATGGCATCCGTTATACAATGCAGACTTAAAACCTCGTCCCGTAGATATAGATAAAGCCCGTTTTCATTTGAAAAAGGCTGGCATGGCTGGGGCAAAAGTTGAAGTCATTACAACTACGACTATCGATGCGGCTATTGAAGGTGGACTCATGATGCAAGGTCTCGCTCAGCAGGCTGGTCTGAACCTCAATATCCGGCGTGTCCCTTATGAAGGATATTGGTCGGCACACTGGATGAAAGATCCGATAGGGTATGGATCGATTAACCCCCGCCCAACTATCGATTTAACATTCTCACAATTTTATCTTTCGAGTTCTGCAAATAACGAATCAAAGTGGCACAACCCACAATTCGACCAATTAGTTGTGGCTGCACGTGGAGAACAAGATTCTGCTAAGCGTAAACAGATGTATGGCGATATGCAAAAAATGATCTACGACGATTGTGGCACGCTCATTCCAATGTTTGTCAGTTCTTTGGACGGTTACAGTAATAAAGTAAAAGGACTCAAATCGTGGCCAGCGGGCATGATGATGGGCTATCGCTTCAGTGAGAATATTTGGTTATCCGCTTAATTTAACAGTGAGGAGTGCGCGATGAATCACTTTATGTTGTTGCTGATTGTCCGACGTATCGGGGCGGGAATATTGACACTGGTTATTGTTTCAATGGTGGTGTTTTTTATCACGAGTTTACTACCTGGCGATGCCGCTCAGATGATCCTCGGGCAGAACGCTACAGCGGAAACGGTTAATGCATTGCGCCACGAATTGGGCCTGGACCAACCGCTGCTGGTCCGGTACTACCATTGGTTTATTAACCTCATTACCGGTCATTTTGGTACCTCTTTCACGAGCCACATTCCCGTTGCTCAGTTAATCGCCTCACGCATTCCTGCAACCTTCGAATTAGCAGGTGTTACCACATTAGTTTCGGTCCCGCTTGCTTTATTTATTGGCATTACGGCGGCAATGAAACGAGATACATGGTTAGATAAACTGTTGGTAACTTGCACCATGGCAACCGTTGCAGTACCAGAGTTTCTCATTGCAACGGTAGCGGTAGTGATTTTTGCTGTGCGTTTACACTGGGCTTCTGCGATGTTTTTCGGAAGTCCAAGTACCGATATTCTCAGTTTCATCAAGGCTTATTCTCTACCGGTGCTAACGCTATGTTGCGTGCTAACGGCGCAGATGGCTCGAATGACACGCTCTGCCATTATTAGCCAACTCGATAGCGCATACGTGGAAATGGCTATTTTAAAAGGTGTGTCACCAGTTCGAATCGTGGTGCGGCATGTATTACCCAATGCTGCGGGTGCAATCGCTAATGCCATTTCGCTAAGTCTATCCTACCTATTCGGTGGGGTTATTATCATCGAAACTATCTTCAACTACCCAGGTCTTGCTAGTCAGCTGGTCGACGCAGTCAGCAATCGCGATCTTCCCGTTGTACAGCTTTGCGTAATGCTCTTCGCTGGATGCTATCTACTGCTCTTATTGTTGGCAGATATTATAACTATTGCGTTTAACCCGAAATGGAGAGGCTAATGAACTATTTACGTACTCCTTTGTGGTTCTTTTTTGCATTAACACCAGCTGGGCGGTTGGGGCTGGTTCTGACCTTATTTTGGATTTTTATCGCGCTTTTCGGTCAGTATCTCGCGCCTTATTCGATTAATGACATTGGTGGGGGGCCGCTATTTGGCGGGTTTTCTAAAGATTTTTGGTTAGGAACGGATTATCTGGGCAGAGATATGCTCACGCGTATTATGGCGGGTAGTCGCTATTCAATTGGCTTAGCGTTTACTGCAGCGATACTTGCCAGTGTTGTTGGAACCTTACTGGCGTTACTCGCGGCAGTGGCTGGACGTTGGATCGAAGAAGGTCTTGGCCGTCTCAACGATGCACTACTGGTACTACCAGGTAAAGTATTATCGCTAATGATTGTTGCAGTATTTGGTTCTTCGCTCACCATGTTAGTTATCACGGCGGTATTCACCTACTGGCCAGGGGCATATCGTATCGCGTTCGCTTTGGCAAGCCAGTTGCGTAACCAGGATTATATCAGGGCAGCCAAATTACGAGGTGAAAATCGCTTTTACCTCGCTATTCGAGAAATTTTACCGAACATGATTCATCCGATGTTAACTGATTTTGGTTTGCGATTTGTTTATATCGTTCTGCTACTCAGTGGCCTAAGTTTTCTGGGGTTGGGTGTACAACCACCTCAAGCGGATTGGGGAAGTTTAGTTCGTGAGAATTTACAGGGCTTATTTGATGGATCACCCGCTATTTTGATGCCAGCCATCGCTATTGCAAGCCTAACCATCGGGGTCAATTTGTTCATTGATAGTCTCCAAAATATGAGCCCAGTCTCATTAATCCGGAGGGAAGCATGAGTACTCATTTCTCGGTAAAGCCATTAGTCGTGGTCGATAACCTGCAGGTTAAAGCTATCAACAGAGGTGTTGAAACTGTTTTAGTTAGTGATATCAGCTTTTCGGTTAAGAAAGGAGAAGTTCTTGCTCTGATTGGTGAATCTGGCTCAGGAAAAACAACGATAGCGATGGCATTAATGGGTTATGCACGCCATGGCTGCCATATCACAAAGGGAAATATTTCTGTCTCCGAACAGTCTGTACGAGAGATGACGCCAGCACAGTTACGCCAGTATCGAGGTAACGATATTGCCTATATTGCACAGAGTGCGGCCTCATCCTTCAATCCGGGTATGAGAATCATGGATCAAGTCATAGAACCGGTAGTGATCCATAATGTACTGTCGCGGTCTGCAGCCCGAGAGAAAGCGATAACCTTATTTCGAGAGTTAGCATTACCTTCCCCCGAAACGATTGGGGAGCGCTACCCGCATCAAGTTTCTGGTGGTCAATTGCAACGACTGATGACCGCAATGGCACTCATGGGCGACCCACAAGTGATCATTCTTGACGAACCGACTACAGCTTTAGATGTAACAACCCAAGTTGAAGTATTGAAAGCATTCCGTCGTGTAATCTTCCAGCGTGGCATGACAGCTATTTATGTGAGTCATGACCTCGCGGTGGTTGCGCAAGTATCTGACCACATCATGGTTTTGCAGCAGGGGAAAGTCGTCGAGTACGGACAAACCTCTAAGCTTTTAACCAATGCCCAAGAGACGTATACCCACCAATTAATGAATGCAGCGCAGCATAAACCGCGTATGACTAGCTGGATACGAAATAACGACGATAGACAACCTTTACTAGAGATTCGTGATTTAGCTGTTGGTTATGGTATACGCGACCGTAACCGGGTACCCAAAATCCGTGTTCTCGAGGAGATTCATCTACAGTTATGGCGTGGGCAGGCGATAGGGATTATAGGAGAGTCAGGATCAGGTAAGACGACACTTGCCCATGCGATTGCTGGCTTGAACCCAGCCTGGGCAGGGCATATTCTTTTTAATCATCATTATATTTCCAGCCATCTCAATGAACGTCTTCCGGAAGAACTTCAACAGATCCAGTATGTTTTCCAAATGGCTGATACCGCACTGAATCCTGCTCATACGGTGGGCGATATACTCAGTCGTCCTTTAAAACGTTTTCGCCAGTTAAAGGGCAAGGCGCTATCAAAAGAAATCGATGAATTATTAGCGCTCGTTAAGTTACCCCCTTCGCTGCAATACCGTAAGCCAGCCTCTTTATCCGGTGGGCAAAAACAAAGAGTTAACTTAGCGCGAGCTCTCGCCGCTCGTCCGGAAATCATCATCTGCGATGAAGTCACCTCTGCACTAGATAGTGTTGTCGCGGCAGCTATCCTCGATTTAGTTTCAGAGCTACGCCGTAAATTGAATTTATCGGTCCTTTTTATAAGCCATGATATGCAAGCTATTCGTGCGGTCTGTGACGATATCGTAGTGATGAAGCAAGGGCGCATTATCACTCAGCTTGCCTGTGAAGATTACGACAAGCCCTCCAGTAACCTTTACTTTGAACGCCTGAAGCGAGCTGTACCAGAATTACGTCTGGGCTGGCTTGATGAGCAACAGGAATTGTGTAAAGCAGAATCATATTATTAACAGAGGATCGGGATAGCTATGCCCACACTTATTCAATATGTTCAGGATAGTTTATACCTGCCAGACTCGGCTGATGTAGTCATTCTCGGTGGGGGGATCGCGGGTGCTGCAGCGTGTTGGGAACTTGCACGCCAAGGGGTCAAGGTTGTTTTACTCGAAAAAGGGCTAGTTGGTGCTGAACAATCAAGTCGTAATTGGGGGTGGTGTCGTCAACAAAACCGTGATCAACGAGAGCTACCGTTAATTATCCACGCCTTACGACGTTGGCAGGAACTCAATGAAGAAACGGGCGAGGAATTAGGTTTTCGCAAAACGGGCCTAGTCTATGCCACCTGTAATGAACAAGATATTGCTGCTTGGGATAGATGGAACAACATGGCAAAAAGCTATGATATTCGCAGTAATATATTGAATGCCGAGCAAGCGAAGTTCATGACCCCAGGCAGTACGACGCAGTGGAAAGGTGGGGTGCATTCTCCCGATGATGGACATGCTGAGCCATCAATGGCAGCACCAGGATTAGTGCGTGCGGCGGTACGTAAGGGTGCACAAGTCTTTCAACAATGTGCGGTAAGGGGACTGGATATCAGTGCCGGAAAAGTTAGTGGTGTTATTACCGAACGAGGAATTATTAAAACTTCTAGGGTTATCTGTGCTGCGGGGGCATGGACCTCACTATTTTGCCGTCGACACGGTATCGATCTGCCTTTAGGAAATGTAATAGGTACAGCATTTCGGACTCGACCAATCAAACAAGCTATTGCCTTACCTTTTTATACGGAACGCTTTGCTGTCAGACCACAGATCGATGGTGGATATACCGTATCCGTTTCCGGCAGAGGTCGTCTAGAAGCGGGCTTCCAAGGTCTTAAATATAGTGGTCAGTTTTATTCAACTTTCAAAGCGCGCCGTAAAAATCTCACTATTGTGCCATCGCTGACCCCTTTTATTCGAGGACCTGAGACTTTGGCTTACTGGTCTTTCGATAGTGTTTCTCCCTTTGAAAAAATGCGTATTCTTGACCCGGCTGCTGACCAAGAAATAGTACAAGAAGGTCTCGCCGCAATGGTTAATGAGTTTCCTGAACTAAAGGGGGTTCAAGTGGCCCAGTCTTGGGGAGGCATGATCGATAGTACGCCGGACGCGATTCCAGTCATCAGTGAGGTAAACAAGTTACCTGGGCTAATTCTATCGGCAGGTTATAGCGGTCACGGATTTGGTATCGGCCCAGGAGCGGGTCGCCTTGCAGCTGACTTAGCCATGAATTCAACACCTATTGTGGATCCAACACCCTATCGATATTCACGTTTTATCGACGGAAGTGACCTTGACGCACCTGGGATGATGTAAGGAAAATTTAATGAAGATTCAATTACGTGCTATGCATCATAATGACCTGTCACAGGGTTTTCGATTAAGTCAGCAAGTCAACTGGCCTCATCGTTTAGACGATTGGGAACAAGCGCTATCATTGGGTGAAGGCATTGTTGCGCAGACAGAAAGCGCTATCGTCGGTTGTGCAGTATTGTGGCCTTGGGGAGAACAGCGTAGTACCTTAGGATTAGTGATTGTCGACGCTGCTTATCAAGGTCGAGGTATCGGCAAGTGTTTGATGGAAGGGTTGCTCGAAAAAGTCCCTGAAGGGAATATTCGATTGCATGCAACGGAGATGGGTAAAGGCTTATATGAAAAATACGGTTTTAAAAGACAATGCACTATTTCCCAGCATCAAACCGCACAACTTCCCGCCATTTCCGCACCAGAATTAGCCGCAAATGAATTAGTAAGACCCCTGCAAAAACATGAGTTAACTTCCTTAATTGAACATGATTTTCAGTCTCATGGGTTGTATCGCCCAATGTTATGGCAAAACCTAATTAACAGTGCTGATATCAGGGTATTAGAGAAAAGCGGAATAATTCGAGGTTATATGGCCATACGACAGTTTGGCCGTGGTTATGTTATTGGCCCCTTGTTAGCGGATGATGAGTGTAGCGCTCAAAAACTCTTCTGTTATGGTGCTAGATCGCTTGCAGGTAAATTTGTACGGGTTGACACGTACAGTAATACCGACTTCGCTGACTGGTTAGTGCAGCAGGGACTGCCTTGCGTTGATGCCCCAATCATGATGATACGAGGAGAGCCTTGGATTCGGCCTGAAGGTGCGATGTCAGATTACAGTTTTATGTCACAGGCGATGGGATAATGAGTATCGTTTATCATTCCAGCGCAGAGCGTGGAAAGTTCTGGCAGAGGTGGCTGGCAGAAAATGCTCCAGACCTCGACATGTATCTATGGCCTGAAACGGGAGACCCAACGAAAGTTCGCTATTATGTGGCCTGGGAAATCCCAGACGATCTTCTATCAAGATTTCCTCATCTAGAAGTAATATTTTCCGTCGGGGCAGGTGCTGATCAATTTAGTGCCGATCACGTCCCAGAAGGGGTCAGCGTGGTACGGATGATCGAGCCGGGATTGACCAATGATATGGCAGCGTATGTGACCTTCTCAGTGATTAGTCTCCATCGGAAGATGCCTCGTTATCTCCAACAACAACAACGGAAGCTATGGTTAAAACATGATGCGGTTCCTGCCTCGCAATGTAAAGTAGGTATTCTTGGACTCGGTAACTTGGGGAGTGCTGCAGCTCGAGTTCTTACCCATTTAGGCTATCAATGTTCGGGATGGAGTCGTAATCGAAAACATATTGATGGTGTCGCCAGTTATTTTGGTGATGATCAATTAGCCGCTTTTCTGGCACAGAGCGATATTCTGGTGTGCTTATTACCCTTGACTCATCTTACACGTGGATTATTAAACCGCGATCTCTTCGCTCAATTACCCCGTGGGGCCGGACTTGTCCATGCTGGTCGGGGACAGCAATTAAATCATGAAGATTTAATTGAGGCATTGGAGAGCGGTCAGATTAGTCATGCGGTTATCGATGTGACTGATCCAGAACCGCTACCTGAAGAGCATCCTTTTTGGACTCACCCGTCATTGTGGTTGACCCCCCATATTGCTAGTGAGACCCATGCTGAGAGTTCGGTAAAAGTATTATTCGACAATATCCGTCGTCATGAACAAGGTCGGTCAATGATTGGATTGATCGATATGAACAGGGGGTATTGATGAATATCCAAAAGTGGGTAGATATAAGGCATCATTTACACCAATACCCGGAAACTGGTTTTAACGAACAACATACGGCCGCACTTATTGCTAAGTTGCTGACAGAGTTGGGATTAGAGGTGGAAACAGGTGTCGGCAATACCGGAGTGGTAGGGGTACTTCGGGGAAGATATCAAGGTAGCCGCATGATTGGTTTACGTGCCGATATCGATGCCTTGCCGATGAACGATGAAGGGAAAAGCCAATGGCGAAGTAGCCATATGGGAATTGCACATGCCTGTGGTCATGACGGGCATACCACGATGCTCTTAGCTGCCGCAGAATATCTTGCACAACACCCTAATTTCGAAGGTAGTGTCTGCTTTATTTTTCAACCAGCAGAAGAGGGCCTGGCCGGCGCAAAAGCGATGATCGATGACGGGTTATTTAGGCGTTATCCTTGCGACGCCGTGTATGCCATTCATAACTGGCCTGAGCTGGAATTGGGTGAACTCCGTACCCGTATCGGCCCCATCATGGCAGCCGCAGATCGTTTTGATATAACGCTTGGTGGTGGAGGGGGGCATGCCGCTCAGCCTCACCTCTCAGCGGATACCTTATTGGCGACTAGCGAGCTGGTAGTGTCGTTGAATAGTCTGGTATCAAGAAAGCTCAACCCACATGAATCGGCATTATTAACCGTCACGCAAATACATGGTGGTTTGTCGCACAACATGATTCCAAGTGAAGCATCGATTACCGGTACAATTAGAACCTTTACCTCCGAGGCGAGGGATATCCTAGAGCAACAAGTACGTTTAAAAACTGAGCATATTTGTGCAGCATATGGATTACAAGCCAAGATTCGTTACAACCGTTACTACCCCGCTACCTGTAATTCAGAACGTGAAGTAACTCTTGCACTCAAGGCTGCACAGCAAGCAGGATTATCGGCGAAAGAGGCTGAGCATCCCGCACTGACCTCAGAAGACTTCTCTTTTATGTTACAAGAAAAGCCTGGCGCTTATGTCTGGTTGGGCTCAGGGCCAAGCTATCCCCTACATCATCCAAGTTATGATTTTAATGATGAGGTCATCCCTTATGGCCTTCACTGGTTCTATGAAATTGTTCAATTGGAGCTTGGCAAAATTTAATGGTTTATCGCTATTAAATTAAGTGCTTTATGCCGAAATAACCCTGATTTATACGTTCGATAACAATGCTATCAAAGGTATAAATAATGACTTACTCTCTATGCCTAACAGGAGTTAATGATGAGCGATATGGTAACGGCTACGAATAATGAGATTTGGCTTGACCGTCGAGAAAAAGGCGTTCCCCGTGGTGTCGTGACTGCCCATCCATTAGTAGTTGATCATGCTAGTGGAAGTGAAGTATGGGATACCGATGGTAAACGCTATCTTGATTTTGTAGGAGGTATTGGGGTGTTAAATGTAGGGCATAATCACCCTATGGTAACAGCGGCAGTGAAACGTCAGCTGTCTCAAGTCATGCATGTCTGTTTTCAGGTAGCAGCTTATCCGGTTTATATCAGTTTGGCTGAACGGCTCAATCAATTAATGGATAAAAATACCGCTTTTCAGAGCGTGTTTTTTACTAGTGGAGCCGAAGCAGTTGAAAATGCAGTAAAAATTGCTCGTGGTTATACGAATCGCCCAGGTATTATTGCATTTGATGGCGCTTTTCACGGAAGAACATTACTTGGTACGACTTTAACGGGTATGAGCCAGCCTTATAAACAGAATTTCGGCCCTTTCGCAGGGGGGATTTATCGTCTACCTTTTCCGAACGAGTATCGTCAAATTACTGAGCAGTATTGCCTTCAGGCTCTTGACACCCTCTTCGCTGCAGAAGTATCTCCTGAACAAGTCGCTGCGATAATTATCGAGCCAGTCCAAGGCGATGGGGGGTTTTTACCAGCGCCAACGAGTTTTATGCAAGCATTACGGGAAATTACTCATAAGCACGGTATTTTGTTAATTTGCGACGAAGTACAGACTGGATTTGGTCGGACTGGAAAAATGTTTGCTTTTGAACACTCAGATATCACCCCTGATTTAGTCACTGTTGCTAAGAGTCTTGGTGGTGGGTTACCCATTTCAGGTGTAGTAGGTAAAAAAGACATTATGAACGCTCCACTTCCCGGGGGGCTAGGTGGAACCTATGGTGGAAATGCACTAGCTTGCGCCGCAGCGTTAGCGGTATTGGATGTGATGGAACAAGAAGACTTGTTGTTGCGCAGCATCAAGTCCGGTAAAAAGCTGAATAAGCGGCTGCAACAATTAGCAGAAAAATACCCTTGTATTGGAATGGTGCGCGGTTTGGGCTTTATGCAAGCAGTTGAAATCATCGATCCTGATACGGGTAAAGAAGATGCTGAGCTGACGGCAGCAATTTTAAAGGCTGCTTTTGAAAAAGGACTTCTTTTAATTAAATGTGGTCTTCATCGTAATGTAATTCGTTTCCTTGCTCCGCTTGTTACCACTGATTCTCAGTTAGAAGAAGCGCTACACATCTTTGATATTGCCCTCGCCAAAGCTACAGGGCGTATATAATCTTGATGGCTTTTCAATGATATACCCTCTACTAACAGTATATTTTTACTATTAAGGCATGGTATATCAATATAAATTGAAGACACCAAGGTTCCATCACGAGGTATTATGAACGGTTTACTTAAACTCGATCGACTGGATATCAGTATCCTTTCTCATCTGCAAAAAGATGGACGAATCAGTAATGTTAACCTGGCCGATGCGGTAGGTCTATCCCCAAGCCCTTGTTTACAAAGAGTCAAGCGTTTGGAGGCGGCGGGATTGATTATAGGGTACGAAGCTCATATCAATCTTGTAAAGTTGACTGATTATGTGAATGTTTTCACTGAAGTAACGTTGACTGGTCATCGCCGTGAAGATTTCCAACGATTCGAGCAAGGAATAAAAAAAGTCGATGAGTTAATGGAATGTCACTTAATTACTGGAGGTTACGATTATTTACTTCGCTTTATGACTCGAACTATTGAACACTATCAAGAAGTGATTGAAGGGCTGCTCGACGCAAGCTTGGGAATTGATAAGTATTTTAGTTATATTGTCATTAAATCTCCTGTGATAAAAAATAGCGTGCCATTGAAAAGCTTATTAGATTGGGGGCATCGTGATCGAGATGTAGTTCTTTCGAATTATTAGTTTTCAACTTTACGACTCAAACGCGTCGATGGCCTCAGCGTTAAGACAATATTGTAAGGGATAGCTAAAGCCAGCTCCCCCTACAATTTATTAATCAATGACTGCTCATTCCCACCATAAATTGAGAACAATTAGAATGACTTGAAGCGGCTTGGATCTGCTGTTCGTCTAATTGAAAAGCATCCCCGGCCGCGCTATTCAATAAATATTTTTGTGATGCTTGCCCAAGAGCACGGACTTGATCCTGCGGGATTAACTTATTTTCTACCGCCGCATTAATCACACTACAAGTTCCATTGATCACATTATATTTTCCGACCGTTGCTGAATTTACCAGCCAACCGATCATCCCACCGACTAAAAGACATAAGCATAGTGAGGCAAATTTTTTCAAAGACATCAATATTCCCTTATGTGCGCTTTTGAACGTCTGCTAAGGATAATAGCGATTAATGATAAAAGTTACCAATATGATTAATTCGTCGTTAAAAGAAGGTTGCGAGGCGTAACGTGACATTTTTATCTTGTTTAAAGCCAGACTCCGTATGTTGGTCTTTACCGATCACGATTAAGCCTTGTAAATGAGGCGTAAAGAGATAAGCCATGGATGCACTTAAATAGAAGGTTCTTTGGGTATCCTGTTGATTGATACCGTCAACAGAGGATTCGCCGCCTGATATATAGCCCCCACCCACGCCAAAATGGGAAAGCGGTGAAAAACTATAACGAAGATAGGCTTGGTACTCATAGAGGGGCTTTTCGCGCAAGGTGGCTTTTGACGCGCCATAATCATTATTATGGCTAAACCAACTCACATCTGCTGCGGTATCAACGGCCCAGCGATCCGTAAAATGATGGATATACCCCGCTTGCCAGAGCATTCGCCAACGATTCTCCCCCACATTCAACGCTTTATTATGGTCATAACTACCAGTTGGTAGGTAAAAATAGGGTCCAAAAGAAAAGATATCCCGATGACTGGCGACGGTGGTAAGGAGCGGGGCGGCAAGGATAAAATCTCCGATGCCATGATTGCTGCCCAGTGCTCGCGCGCTACTGCCTGCGGTTAAATCGCCATAGGGCAAAATAAATTGAGGCTGGAGCACCGTACCATCAGAAATGCCAACGGAATGTATAAATCTTAATAGCTCGACTTGTGTCCGTAGCGTAGATGAACTCGACAATTTTTTATCTTGAAGATAGCGTTCGTGACTACTGGAATACTTTGCATAGAGTCCTAGGACGTTACCCCCAGCTGGGATAGGCTCATAATCGCCTGGCGCAATTTCTAAAGCAAAAGCTTTGGTTGCAGTAATACTGACGAGTAAAGCAAGTCCACTATTCTTTAAATTGATGTGCATTATCGTTACCTCAAGCAAGATAAAAGGTAGGCCAGCACTAAGCCAGCCTAGCGATTTAGCAATGATCGTTGGGTAAGGAGGGGGATTCTTCCAAGGGATCAAGCGTTGTAGTGCTGACGGGACTTTCACTAAACGGCATGACACAAGGACTGGGTTTATTGTTAAACAATAAACGCATCACGTCAGGGCGAGAATAATGGCCGACGGGATCTGCCGCTGATTTTGCAAAAATGAGAGCGGTAGGGTCGAGTGTTGCATAGAGGATACCCTCCTCATGCTCCCCTAAGGGGGTGGCGAGCTCTGCACCATCCGGCCCGAAGATTCGTGCGTGGCCGCCCCCGGCTTCAAGCATACTGAGTTTGAGATCATCGTCGCATAACATTTCCAGCATCTCTGGCGAAACGATGGCACAAGGAGAAATAACAAAACATTGGCCTTCCGCCGCATAAAGTCGGGAAGCAGCAATATTGACCTCTGGTCCTAATGCTGCAGTGCCTTCGCGATACAGACTGAAGCTGGGCCATGCACCAATATGGATCTCCTCGTGTTGGGAGTACATGGCGTAGCGCGTCAGGGGCTGTAAATGCTCCCAGCAGCACAATGCGCCGAGGGTACCTAATGGCGTATCGAAAGTCCGAATCGAGGAGCCATCACTTTCGCCGAAGAGAATACGTTCAACATGTGTCGCTTTGAGTTTACGTCGACGACCAACCGTTTCACCTTGGTCGCTAATAATCCACTGCCCAATATAGAGAGAACCGTGATCCTTTTCACTGTATCCCAAGACCACATGGATATTATTCTTTTTGGCCGCTTCGCGAATCTTCGTTGCCTGTTCACTCTCTAACTGTAACGAATTGTCATGATACTGCTTCACCCAATGCATATAAGCGGCTGGAGCACTGAGCCACAGAAACCAAGGATATCCAGGTATCCAAGTTTCAGGAAAAGCGATTAGACTGGCCCCATTTTGAGCGGCCTCTTCGATCAAACGGATGGTTTTGTCCACTGTTGCATTAAGATCTAGGAAAACGGGTGCTGCTTGAACGCAGGCGACTTTAACTGGCGCTTTCATAATAACTCTCCTATCAGGTGTTTTTACCAGCATAGGCTTGACGGCTGAACACTAAGTAGGACGAGAAGGAATAGATTATTGACTCACAACGCGGCAGGCGGGAGACAGGTATAAAACTTGCATAAGAATAATCAATGATGTGGTCAGATGAGGTGAATGATGATAACCCAGTTTACTACTGCACAATTACCCCCCAAAGAAAGGCATGATTACTGGCAAGAAGTGGTTTGCAATACGTTTGTCCCTTTAGCCTGTACACTCAATGATATGAACGATTTTAGTGCAAGCCTAGAAATTCGTGAGCTGGCGGAAGTGAAGGTGGTATCGATAGAGGCTTCGCCTCAGCTCGTGGAGCGGGGTAAAGAACATCGGTTTTCTTGTTCCGATGAATATATCTTACTGAGTCTAGCCCAAAGAGGTCGGGCAGGTATTCGCCAAGATAACCGTGAGGTCACTCTGTCAGCAGGTGAATTTAGCCTCTATGATACGCGCAAACCTTATCAATTATCTTTCACTGATCCATTCAAGCAAATAGTGGTGCGCATCCCCTATAAAGCGGTCATCGATCGTACGGGGCCCATCGATCATCTCACCGCGAGGCCTTTCTCTAATCAACAACCTTTCGGACGTTTAGCATATGATTTTTTTATGGGCGTTGCGGCCTTACCCGCAGGGCAGTCAGCGAAAACGCTAGGGAAAATCGCCGAACAAAGTATCGATTTATTGGCCATGGCGGTCTCGCCTCTCCTTCATCAAGAGAAAGCGACCACCCTTAGCCGTAATACGCTGCTTTATCGTATTAAACAGCATATTGCGACGCATCTCGATAGTCCCGAATTAACGCTTACTCAAGTAAGCCAGTTTTTTGGTATTTCTAGCCGATATGTAAACCAATTATTCAATGACGAACAGACCTCATTTGGACGCTATGTACTGGCGACACGCTTAGAAAGCTGCGCCGCGAGGCTTAGTCAAACACACTATGATCATCTAACCGTAAGTAGTATTGCGTATCGCTTTGGTTTTTATGATATGGCCTACTTTAGCCGGGCGTTTAAAGCGCGTTTTGGTATAACGGCTAAGGCCTACCGTAGAGAGAGCCGATACCCTGATACGTAAATCAACAATAGCAATCTACGGATGATGGGCGAGAAACTGTTCTGGTCCCTCTTGTTGTAACCACTGCTCTGTTTGGTGGCGAAGAATTTCAATAAAGTGCTGGGTTAAACTGCTATTACGACCCAGTGTCGCCGAAATAATACTGACTTGAGTGAGGGGGAGGGTTTCATTAATCGCTATTTTGCGAAGTCGTGGATTCTGAGTTAAAAGGGGCAAGCCAGCCGTCGACCAGATACTGAGCATGGTTGAATTTTCTAGCAAATATTGCGTCACTTCAGGGGACGAACAGTGAATAACATTCTGCGGTAAGGGCAAATTATACCTTGCGCAAAGCTGAGAGAGTAATGAAGGTTGTTGGGGTTCGTCCCAATCAATCCACGGGAAAGTTAATAATTTTTTGAGTGAGGTGGGGTGTTTGATGGGATGGTTATTCCCCGCGATGATAAAATTTCCTAGAGAATAGAGTAATTCGCTTTCCAGCCCCTCTTCAACAACATTATCACTACGACTCACCACGGCTACGTCCAGCTCTTTTTGTGTAATCTTACGCTGTAAAATAGGCGGCCGATTCTGCTGCGTAATAATCTTCACATTGGGGTACTGTTGTTGAAAAGCCAATACACTTTTTGCCAGCGGGCCATAACTGGTTGCCGACGTAAAACCAATACGAAGTTGACGCATGGCGTTGCCGAGTAAATGGTCAATTTCTTCTCTGGCATGATGGAGAGATTGGTCGATAGCTTTAGCGTGGCGAATGAGTACCTGGCCATATTCATTTAATTCAATCCCTCGTGCATGCCGCAGTAATATGGGTAGACCTATCTCGTCTTCAATATCGGCTATAGTTTTACTGATGGCGGGCTGGGTTAATCCTAATGACTTTGCTGCTTTACCAAAACTTCCCTGCGCGGCAACTTCTAATAAAATATTCAATTGATGTAATTTAATACGCATTCTACATCCCACTTTTATAGTGCATCGATGCACAAATTTAGCACCTAATTGATAACCAAAGTCATCACTATTTTTTATGATTGCAGTGAATTATGTTTATGGCAAAGTGAAGATCCCATTCAATCACGGAATCGTTCTCTATGACTGATTTATCGCGCCGTAAATCATTATTTGCCGTCACGCTCGGCAATGGCTTAGAAATTTATGATTTTGCTGTCTACAGTTTTTTCTCAGTGATTATTGGCCATCTTTTCTTTCCTGCAGAGAATGCGACACTCTCCCTGTTATTATCTGTTGCCACCTTTGGCATCGGATTTTTGGTGCGACCATTGGGCAGTATTATCTTAGGGCAATATGCTGACCGCCATGGAAGAAAAGCCGCGTTACAGCGTATCATGTTACTGATGGGGCTAGGGGCAATGCTGGTGGCAGTAGCCCCAACTTGGCAGCAAGCGGGTATTTGGGGACCCATTATTCTCGTGACGGGACGCCTGATTCAAGGTTTCTCCGCCGGTGGAGAAATTGGTGCAGCAACCAGTTGGTTGCTGGAAGCGGGTGAGGGACAGTCTCGGGCGCAACGGGTTAGCTGGCAGATGGTAAGTCAAGGAGCGGCTGCACTCAGTGGGGCGATAACCGGGTTTATCCTCAGTCACTCCTTATCGATTGATGCGCTTTATAGCTGGGGATGGCGAGTTCCTTTTATAGTAGGGCTTCTTATTATTCCCCTTGGGTTTTATATGCGCTCAGCGCTACCGGAAACACACTTCACTGAGCCAGCAACCGTTAAGGCGAGTTCTTCCCTCGGATTACTCATTAAACAACACAGCCGTAAACTCATTCTCGGTATTTTGCTGGTGATGAAGAGTACGACTAGCTTCTACATCATTGTCTACTATCTTCCTGCTTACATGGTCAATACGCTTGCGTATCCAGCGAGTCAGTCTTACTGGTTAAGTATGGGGGCAGCCTTAATTACCCTTGTCGCGCCGTTTTTTTTAGGTAAGTTCATTGATCGTGTTGCCAATCTGCGGGGCATTATGTTGTTCAGCATAGTGATTTCAACCGTACTGACGCTACCCATTTTCTTAGCCATTATTCATCATCTATCACTACCCCTGACGTTGACACTCATCGGTGTAGATCAAGTTATGGCTAACCTTTATGCCGTAGCGTTTTTTGTATTGATATTAGAGGCCTTCCCTGCGCCGTTGCGCGCATCAGCACTCTCGGTGATTTATGCTTTTGGCGTCACATTGTTCGGGGGATTTGCCCAGTTTAACGTTACTTTCCTACTCGATTTAACGCACAACGCCTTAGCCCCTTGTGCTTATTTGGTTCTCTGTGGCGTCATTTCATTGGGTGCCATCTACTTTTGGAAAACAAAGGCCTCATCAAAAATGGAGCAGCTATATGTTAATTAAAGAGATACTTGAACATGAAGCGCAAATGATTGCACTACGTCATGATTTCCATGCGCACCCTGAACTCGGTTTCGAAGAATACCGAACGAGCGACGTTATTGCTGAGTTACTCGTAAAATGGGGCTATACGATTGAACGGGGAATAGGAAAAACGGGAATTGTTGGAACCTTGACTGTGGGCAATGGTGGGAAGCGCCTAGGTATTCGTGCAGACATGGATGCGCTTCCTATGCAAGAGTTAGCCGAGGTCGAGTACGCCAGCCAATATCCCGGCAAAATGCATGCCTGTGGCCATGATGGGCATTGTGCCATTCTGCTTTCTGCGGCAAAGTACCTGGCCGAAACCCGCCGTTTTTCCGGGACATTACGCGTTATCTTTCAACCTTCTGAAGAGTCCATCGGCGGGGCTAGAGTGATGATTGAAGAAGGTTTATTCCAACGTTTTCCTTGTGATGCCATATTTGGTTTACACAATTATCCGCTGTTACCCGCTGGGCACTTTTTCACCAAGTCAGGACCACTGATGGCGTCGTCTGACAGTTTCACGGTAACACTTTCAGGTAAAGGCGGGCACGGCTCGGCGCCAGAACATTGCCTTGATCCGCTGCCCTGTGCGGCGAATATTGTGCTGGCGTTACAGACCATTGTCAGTCGCCATATCGATCCTCAAATCCCGGCCGTGGTGACGGTAGGTAGCGTGCAAGCGGGATCTACCCACAATATTATTCCTGACAGTGTGGTCATCAAAATTAATACTCGCTCCTTTTGTCCAGCGACTCGGGCAGAGATTGAAAAACAGATTCGTCATATCGTAACGAGCCAAGCGACCAGCTATCACTTGACCGCGAGTATTGATAAAGTGTTTGGCTATCCTGCCACCATTAATGACCCTGAACAGACCGCCTTTGCACTAGCGATTGCCCGTCAAACGGTGGGAGAAGAGTGTGTAGGCGATCCTGAAGAGTTTGAGCCTCTGATGGGGAGTGAGGATTTTTCATTTATGCTGCAGGAGATACCGGGCTGCTACCTTATGCTTGGTACGGGTAAGGCAGAAGGCGACAATTATTCTGTCCATCATCCGCGCTATGAATTTAATGATGAATGTATCGCTATTGGGGCAAGCTATTGGGCGCGTCTCACTGAATCCTTCTTAAACTAAAAAGTGTATCGCTACCTATTATTTAGGTAGCGATACGCCGTTAGGTTATTCATCACCCATCACACGCGACATTTCCATCGGCAAAGCGCTCGTAATATCACGCCCAGAAGGGCGCTGGAAAATCCCTAACTGGAAAAATCCTGCGGTCGCATACATGAACTCGAATATTTGGGATTGTGTCTCCTCGTACTCGTTCCAGAAGACGTTGGACGTAAAACAATAGATTTCAATAGGGAGCCCTTCAGCAGTGGGGCTGAGTTGGCGCACCACCACATACATATCGTTACAGATATCTTCTCTCTGCCGTAAATAACTCAAAATATAGCCACGATAAAGGCCTAAATTGGTTATGCCTTGATTAGAGGAAAGGGCGAGATTTTGGCGGATGTAGTCTGCGATTTTGTCACCGATCACTGAACCTTGTTCGTCAAGGGTTTCGGCTAAGGCAAGCGTAGCAAACGCGATACTCGATTGATCGATAAAAAAGCTCCGTTTGATGCGTCTTCCCCCTGAAGCAAACATCGGCTGCCAGTTGGTGTAAGTCTCGGTAATGAAGTTTTTAGTTGGCACTTGGGATAGCGTGTTATCCCAATTGCGAATGGTGATGGTATGTAAGGCAATATCGGTTACCTCACCACTGATATTGGCGACGGGCATTTCAATCCAATCTCCCAGTTGGATAACATGGGAGGAGGAGACTTGTATATTGGCGACAAGTGAGATGAGCGTATGTTGGAAAACCAGCATCAATACTGCGGCAATGGCTCCCAAACTAGAAATGATAATACCGGGTGATTTATTGGATAATGTTGCGATAACCAATATTGTCGCGATAGATGACACAACAATTTTACCGATCTGTACGTATCCCTTGATTGATCCGGCTTTGGAGCCATGTTTACGGGCATAGACGTCTTTGGTGGTATCCAATAACTCATTAATTAACATCGTAATATTTACGATAAACAGCACACCACAAATCGTTCTTATCGCCTCAACGAGCCCTTCCGACAGTCCAGGTATCAGTTGTGAGAGGAAATAAACGGTGACGACCGGAATAATATTGGCCAATCTTCGGGTAATTCGTAGGTCTTTTTTCTGTGTATCACGTTGACTATTAGTATGCAGAATAAATTTTCTTACGATGCTAAGTAAGAAGAATTTACAGATAACAGAGGAAACAAACCCCGCGAGTAGCATCAACGTCACGGCGAGTAGGGAGTAGGTCACAGGGTTGTTAAGTATCCAGTGCCACAGGATCAAAAGGTCTTGCATGAGAACACTCAGTAGTTGTCGACGTTAAGGGGGGCGATCATTAAATTTTTTTTAGTTTTTTTCTAGCCTAAAAATGGTTTATCTCCTGTAGCACCCCAATTTCCAGCATAAATTCTCTTCGTACTTTGGCATTTCCAATAAGGAAAATGCATAAAAATCACGTTAAGAACGTTAGTTATGCAACAAGGGATTAATAAAATAAATCCAGGGAGAGGCTAAACCACTCGTCAATGACGAAACAATTCGTTATTAATTATGGGGTGTTTTAAAGTGTAATGGCGCTTAGTTTGATTAAGATCAATATTAGGAAAAGGGAAGGGAGTTTTTTAAGATCTCTCTTTTATTGATTTTAATCAAATTAATTAGCGAGATGATCAGGGTGGTAATTTTTCTTTGATTATTTGTGCGCATAGATTTATGGGTAATCTTTTATTTTTTGTAAAAAATCACTGACAAACCCCCATTGAAAACGCCTTATATTTATTAATAAATAGTTTTTTAGATATCAGGGGTTATTAAAAAACCTTAAAAATCAGTGGTGAATGTTATATGTATTGATGTACATCAATTTATCTTATTAATATATTTAATATTTACATAATTGATTGTGTTAATTATCGCCTATGGCTGATTATTTCCTTTTTTGATAAGATTATTTCTAAATAAGCATCCTCATTCTGAGGTTTAAAAGCATTATTTCGATTAGAAAATGAATAATTAGTCGTGGTGGTTTTTACGCTAAAAACTATGACATCTTTCGACTCACTCTATCGAATTAATAAGCACTAAATAAGCGGTGTCTCTTTTCGTTCAGGCGATAACTCGTTCATCTGTCCGCCCCCGTTAATACAGGGGGGAAAGAATTATTATGCCAATCATTGGCCTATTGAAATTAACCAGACCGCTTCACTCTGAGATTAAATAATGAAAAAAAGTAGAATAGGTTTAATGACGCTAATAATCTTGTCTGTTAGCCAATCACTGAGTTTTGCCGCCCAGGCTCCTCTTGGATGGGCGGCACCCTTAACTAGCACCACACTGAAAGATGCCATCCTGTTCGCTTTTCAACGCGATCCTTCGGTAGGTCAACAGGCTGCTCAGGTCGGAATTGGTCAAGCGCAAATTGACCAAGCACGTAGTGCATGGATGCCGCAATTATCATTAAGCGGCAGCGCAGGCCATAGCCAGACAACAGATTCCAGCGGTTCCTTAAGTAACTCCACGACTTGGGGAATGAGTTTAACGCAACTGGTTTATGACTTTGGTAAAACCAATAATGCGATTGACCAAAGCGAAGCACAACGCAATAGCTATCGCTATCAGCTGATGGCAACACTCTCTTCCGTGGCAGAAAAAACGGCCCTAGATTACGTCGAAGTGCAGCGCTATAGCGCGTTAGTGCAAGCAGCTCAGCAAAATATCGTGGCGCTGCAAAGTGTTTCTCGCATGGCACAGCTACGCGCACAGGCCGGGTTAAGTTCAACCTCTGACGAACTTCAAACGCGCACTCGGGTAGCCAGTATGCAAGCGACCCTCCAACAGTATCAAGCAACCTTAATGAGTGAACGCGCGAAACTCGCCGTGCTGACAGGGATGAATGCCGCCGAGTATGCGCCTATGCCAGCCGCATTAGCGATAAAAGATACCAGTCTCAATGATATCGATTATTCATTAATCCCTTCCGTATTGGCGGCTAAGGAGATGGAATCTTCAGCTCAATATGGCATTCAAAAAGTCCGCGCACAATATTGGCCAACGATCAGTGTTCGAGGTGGACGCACTCGTTACCAGTCGAGTAACCGATCTTATTGGGATAATCAAATACAGCTCAATGTTGATGCCCCGATTTATCAGGGAGGGGCCGTTGCGGCGCAGGTAAAACAAGCCCAAGGTGCGAAAGAGGTCGCGGCAACGCAAGTGGATCAAGCTCGTTTCGATGTCCTACAAAAGGCCTCAGTAGCCCTAGCGGATTGGCTCGGCGCACAATCCCGAAATGAGGTGAATAAACAACAGGTCCTTAATGCCGATCAAACCCGTGAAGTTTATAAAAACGAATACACCCTGAATAAAAGGAGTATTAACGATCTGTTAAGTGTGGAGCAAGATGTTTGGCAAGCTATCTCTTCACAAATTAACTCCCAATATGATGCATGGGCTGCAGCCATTAATTATGCAACATCGCTCGATACATTATTACCGTTACTCGGGATTGAAAAAAACACTCGCGCGGGATTACCAGACTTAAAGTGAATAAGTTAAACAAAAACAGTTAGTTAAATATATTTAAGTGACTTTCAAGAGTAATAAGAAATTATTACTCAGGGACGCTTCATCGTTTTTTAATACCAGGAGAATAATGTGAAAACATTTGATATTGATGTTATCGCGAGGAAAACGGCTGAAAAATCCGTTTTACACGCACAAGGTAATATGGCCTTAACCCTGACGGCGCCAAGCGTTGTAGAAATTCACGGGCAAGCACAGGATGTAGTGAAATATAGTCGTCAGGGTAAAGATCTCCTGATTTATATGAAAGACGGCAGCGTCATCCGCTGCAACGGCTATTTTATGGAAGATGCGCAATCTCATGCGCACTCGGAATTAGTCTTTAACGATAATAATCAACTTACGCATATCACTTTTGACGACGTGGCAGAAGGGACAGAGTTAAGTACTACGCCATTGGTTGCACACAGTACACCGATTGACAGTATTGAACCTTTTATGGCGCAAGAAGGGGTATTAAGCGACCTGCCATGGGGATGGATTGCCGGTGCAGCGGTTGGAGGAGGAGCTATAGGCGCGCTGCTATCTAGCGGCGGTGGACACTCTAAGACGAAAGTCATTGATAATACCCAACCGGTGGAAAAGGCGACCCCGACCTTTAACGTCACCGACAATCAAGGTGACAAACAAGGGTTAGTGACGACCAATACCACCATTGACGATAATACCCCGACCTTCAGTGGGTCAGGAGAGCCTGGTGCTACCATCCAAATCAAAGATGGAGCAGGTAATACTATTGCCAGCACCATGGTCGACAGTAAAGGGACTTGGACAGTCAATCTTCCGACGCAAACTGATGGTGCCCACAGTTGGTCGGTCATACAAATTGACGGGACAAGCACCACTTCTGCAGGAACCATAGAGGTTACTATTGCGACGGCTAAAGCCCAACTCGTTATAAATACTATCGCAGGGGATAACCAACTTAATGCCGAAGAGCACCACGCTGATGTGACAATCTCCGGATTAAGCCAACAGTTAGCGGAAGGGACACAAGTTACCGTTTCTATTAATGGTAAAAACTACACGGCAAGTGTTGATGCATCAGGCCAGTGGAGTGTAGTGATGCCGGCCGAAGATGCTCAAGCCCTAGCCGATGGCAGTTGGACCGTTACCGTCACCGCGACGGACGCTACCGGTAACCATATTACCCAAACACAACAAATCACCGTCGATACACAAGCACCGAGCTTAACACTGGATACTGTCGCCGGCGATCAAGTCGTGAACGCCGCCGAGCACCAAGCCGCATTGATCCTGTCGGGGACCTCAAACGCTGCCCACGGCTCAAGCGTCACCGTCACTTTTGGTACTCAAACCTATCAAGCGACAATCGATGATCAAGGTAAATGGCAAGTCTCTGTGCCCGCCGAGACGGTGAGTAGTTTGACGGATGGCGATTATAGTTACACCGCATCAATCACAGACTCAGCGGGTAATACCGCCACAGCAAGCAGTCATTTTGTCGTTGATACCGCAGCCCCCGTCATTGTTATCGACACTTTTGCTGGCGACGATGTTGTCAATAGTGATGAACAACTGGTCGCACAGCTGCTTACCGGTAAAGTCACTGGCGCTGCAGCTGGCGATATCGTTAAGGTCAGTATTGGTGATACCGAACTTAACGGCGTGGTCGCTGCGGATGGAACCTGGAGTGTCGGCGTTCCAGCAGCCATTTTTGCCTCCCTTGCGCAGGGACAGCAATCCGTTACCGTATCCATAACTGATGTGGCAGGGAATACCGGAACTGCCACACATGATTTCATGCTGAGCGGTGCCGCACCCACTTTTTCGATTGATGCGATTAGCCAAGATAATGTCATTAATGCCAGTGAAGCACTTCAGCCCTTAGCGTTGAGTGGTAAAAGCAATTTAGCGGATGGCACCGTTGTCACCGTGACCCTCAATCGTGTCGACTATCAGGCCACTGTGGCGCAAGGTGTATGGAAAATTACCGTACCGGCGACAGAGGTGATGCAGCTCGATAATACTCTGTACACCGTCACCGTGACAGGGACAGATAGCGCGGGTAATTCAGGAAGCGCGCAAGCCTCAGTATTGGTTGATACCCATCTGCCACAAGTCACCATTAATCCTTTTGCGACCGATAACCTTGTTAATCATGACGAAATAGCGATCGACCAAACGCTCAGCGGTAGGGTCGTCGGTGCGGCGGCAGGGGATCAGATCACGGTTAGCCTTGGCGGAAAAACCTTCACCACGACAGTAGAAAAAGACTTAACCTGGCATACCACTATTCCTGCGGCGGATATGGCAGCACTCGGTGATGGTAACATTGCTATCGATGTGTCGGTGACCAATGCTCACGGTAATACTGGCGATAACTCGTTAGGGATTGATATTAATGCTCAACTGCCAGGGCTACGTATCGACACAGTCTCCGGCGACGATGTGATTAACTCCCTTGAACAGCAGCAAGATCTGACGATTACTGGCAACAGTGAGCACCTGGATGCTGGCACCATCATCAGCGTGACAGTGAATCAAATCGTTTACAGTGCAGTCGTGGATGACCAAGGCCATTGGCAAATAGGGATCCCGGCGGCAGACATGACGCATTGGCCAGCGGGTGCACTGTCAATTACGGCAACGGCAAGCGACGCGTACGGGAACAGTGCGGCAATTACTCATCCTATTACGGTGAATACCGATCAGGTTGCGCTGACTATTGATACGGTGTCGACTGACGACATGATCAATGCAGCCGAACAGCAACAACCGCTAGTCCTCTCGGGCAACACGCAACAGGTTGAAGCCGGACAAAGTGTCATTGTTAAGTTTGCGGGGCAGCTATTCACTGCTGAAGTAGAACAAGATGGCTCTTGGCATGTCACGGTGCCCGCCTCAGCAATGAGTGAATTAACCGATGGCCACACTGAAATTTCCGCGACAGTCACTAATGTCAGTGGTAATAGTTCAGAGAGTTCTCGTGTGGTTACGGTGGATACTCAACCTCCTTCTATCACTATCGATGCGATTACGGCAGATAACCAACTTAATGCAAGTGAAGCACAACAGCCGCTAATAGTTACCGGCTCGTCAACGGCTGAAGCGGGTCAGAACGTAACGATCTCGCTAGGTGGCAAAGCGTACAGCGCGACAGTTGATAAGCAAGGACATTGGCAGGTTAGCGTCCCAGCTGACGATCTTGCTGCGCTTCCCCAAGGTCAGAATGCCGTTACGGCCACCGTCGCAGATATCTCTGGCAACCCTTCTAGTGCTTCCCATGATTTTGCTGTGGATACGGTTGTGCCAGTGGTCACGATCAATACTTTGGCAGGCGATGATGTCATCAATGCGGCTGAACACCACCAAGCACAAATTCTTAGCGGGTCGGCGACCGGCGCGGCAGCTGGCGATACGGTTACTATCACCTTAAATGGCCAAACCTATACCGCAATCCTTGATGCGCAAGGACAATGGAGTACGGGTATTCCAAGTTCAGCGATCGCAGCGCTGCAAGAAGGCAAAACTGAAATCAGTGTGACCGTCACCGATAAGGCGGGTAACACCGGTACCGCGACCCACGATATTACAGTTGATACCCAAGACCCTACACTGGTCTTTGCGACGATTGCCACTGACGATGTAGTGAATGCCGATGAACACCAATCGCCGTTAACCCTTTCTGGTCAGAGCAGTGATCTGGCGGAAGGGACCACGGTGACTGTCACCTTGGCAGGGAAGTCCTATACAACAACCACTGATGATCAGGGTAATTGGTCACTGACCTTGACCGCCCAAGAGACCAACGCCTTACCCGAAGGGCAACTTTCAGTCTCTGCGAGCGCAACCAATGGTGTCGGCAACACTGTCACAACCTCGACCACCCTGAATGTCGATACACACTTACCGACAGTCAGCATTAATACCACTGCGGGCGATGATGTTATCAACGCCAGTGAGCTAGCCGCCGGACAAACACTGAGTGGCCAAGTAAGCGGTGCAGTCGCGGGCGACACCGTTACCGTACTGCTCGGTGGAAATCGTTACACCGCAACCGTGGCAAAAGATCTTACCTGGAGCATTAAGGTGTCCAGTGACGATCTCACGGCGATGGGTAACGGTCCATTGACCGTCGACGCTTCAGTCACCAATCAACATGGCAATACCGGTCATGCGCAACACGCAATAAGTATTGATGCCAATCTACCGGGGCTGCGCGTCAACACTGTCGCCGGTGACGATATTATTAACACGATTGAGCACGGCCAAAATCTTCTGGTCACGGGGTCAAGCCAAGGCCTTACCGAGAACAGTACGTTAACCGTCACGATTAATGGTAAGACCTATAGTGCTAACGTGATGGCGGATGGCAGTTGGAGTGCAGCGGTCCCAAGCAGCGATGTCAGCACCTGGCCGGCCGGCAGTCTACAAATTGCAGTGAGCGGTGAGAGCAGCGCGGGTAACCCTGTCAATATTCTCCATCCTGTCACCGTTGATCTTGCAGAGGTGGCAATCAGTATCAATACCCTGAGTGGTGATGACGTACTAAATGCTGCCGAAAAGGGGCAAGATTTAGCCCTGAGTGGGAGTACACATGATGTTGCAGCGGGTAGTGAGGTCACTATTAATTTTGCTGGGCATCAGTACCAGACAACGGTGGGTAATGACGGTAATTGGTCACTGACTATACCAGCCGCTGATATGGTCGATCTGTTAGATGGCGTTCAACATGTCGAGGTCAGTGTTACGACGTCAACCGGTAATAGTGCTCAGGCGGGCCGTGAAATCCTGGTGGACACTCAACCACCGAGCTTAACGATTGATACCTTAACGCAAGATAATGTCTTGAATGCCCAAGAGTTGGGTAGTGATCAACTGATCAGCGGGAGTAGCACGGCGCAGGCCGGCCAAAATGTTACAGTCAGCCTAAATGGTAAAGACTACACAACCACCGTGGACGCGCAAGGTCATTGGCAGGTCAAGGTTCCCGCAACTGATCTGCAAGCACTCAGCGAAGGTGACGTTTCACTCAGCGCGACTGTCGCAGATAAAGCGGGTAACAGCACCCAAGTTGACCATAGTTTCCAAGTCGATGCCCAAGCGCCTGTGATCACTATTGATAAGGTTGCCGGCGACGACGTCATCAACATCGATGAACATAGCCAGGCACAAATCATTAGTGGTAGTGCCACGGGCGGCGCGGCAGGCAATACTGTCGCGGTGACGATCAACGGCGAAACTTACACCACAGTCTTAAATGATGCTGGCAAGTGGAGCATTGGTGTTCCTGCCGCCGTCGTGTCGGGTCTTCAAGACGGTAATGTGACTATCTCCGTTACAGTCACCGATAGCGTGGGCAATGTGGGGAAAGCGAGCCACGACATTACGGTCGACACAGGATTACCCTCTATTACCATTAATTCTGTGACCAGTGATAACGTCATTAATGCCGCAGAAAAAGGGCAAGATCTTACGCTCTCCGGCAGTACCAGCCATATCGAACCAGGTAACACTGTAGTGATCGCTTTTGCAGGGAAAAGCTATTCGGTGGTGGTCGATGCCAAAGGCAATTGGACGCTTTATGTCCCTTCTTCAGCGCTGGCTGATCTTAAAGAAGGCAGTGCGCAAGTTCAGGTTTCCGTCCATAACGACAGTGGTAACAGTGCGCAGGCAAGCCATGACTATATCGTCGATAGTGCAACGCCAATGTTACAGCTTGATCCGATTAGCACCAATAACGTCCTAAACGCTCAAGAGGCACAACAGCCGCTGACGTTAACGGGAACGACTTCGGCGCAAGCGGGGCAGACGGTCACTGTCACCTTTAATAATAAACAGTACAGCGCCACCGTTGAGACGGACGGATCCTGGTCTGTCACCGTTCCACAAGAAGATGTTGCCGCCCTACAAGACGGGCAGTACAAGGTATCTGCGAGCGTAGAAAATATTGCTGGAAATAGTTCAACCTCTGCCAGCGATCTGCTTGTCGATATCACTGCTCCGGCGACCACCATTGCGACTGTCGCAGGCGACGATATCATCAATGCTACCGAACATAGCCAAGCCTTAATGATTCAAGGTGTGGCAACGGGTACACAAGCCGGTGATGCGGTCGCGGTAACGCTGAATGGTAAAACGTACAACGTGGTGGTTGATGCACAAGGCCAATGGAGCCTCGGCATTCCTGCGACCGATGTTTCCGCCATGAACGGCGGCGATTACCAGGTTATCGCGACGGTCACCGATAGAGCGGGTAATAGTCAGAGTACTACGCACGAGTTTCATGTTGATCTGACCACGCCAGTACTGAGTATCAACACCATCGCTGGCGATGACATCATCAACAGCACCGAGAAAGGTCAAGACATCACCATCACCGGTCAAGCGACAGGAGTGAACGCCGGCGCAACAGTGACGGTTATGCTTAATGGTCAGTCTTACACCGCGACGGTTGATGATAAAGGCAACTGGAGCACCGTCGTTCCAGCAGCTGAGGTAGCCAACTTAGGGGAAGCCAATTACGCGGTTACCGCCTCAGCGACTAATGAAGCCGGCAATAGTGCGACGACTTCTCATAATATCGCAGTCGGAACCCAGACCCCATTGGTGATCATTAATACCGTTGCAGGTGATGATGTGATCAACGCCAGTGAACTGGCGGCAGGGCAAACCCTCAGCGGGAAAGTGAGTGGTGCGGCCGCCGGCGACACCGTGACGGTTCAGCTTGGTGGCAACACCTATACCGCTACCGTGGCTAACGATCTGACCTGGAGTCTTAAGGTTTCTAGTGACGATCTGACCGCGATGGGCAACGGCGCCCTGACAGTTGAGGCTTCGGTCACCAATAAAACCGGTAATACCGGCCATGCCGAGCATGCAATCAGCATTGATGCGAACTTACCAGGCGTGCGGGTCGATACCGTGGCGGGTGATGATATCCTCAACACCATTGAACATAACCAAAACCTGATCATTACCGGCTCAAGCCAAGGGATCGCCGCCAACAGCGTGTTAACCGTTACCATTAACGGTAAGACCTACAGCGCGACCGTACTGGCCGACGGCAGTTGGCAGGCCGCCGTACCGAGCAGCGATGTCAGTGCGTGGGCAGCAGGTACCGTACAGATTGCAGTGAGCGGGGAAAGCAGTGCCGGTAATCCGGTGAGCATCCTGCATCCGGTTACCGTCGATCTGGCAGAGGTCGCTATCAGCATCAATACCGTTAGCGGTGATGATGTGCTGAATGCGGCAGAAAAAGGCCAAGATCTGGCGTTAAGTGGCAGCACGCACGAGGCAGCAGAAGGCAGCACCGTGACGGTGAAGTTTGCCGGACACCAATACAGCACCACCGTGGACAGTGAGGGGAACTGGTCGGTGACGGTTCCTGCCGCCGATATGTCTGGGCTATACGATGGCTTGCGCAACGTTGAGGTCAGCGTCACCACGCCAACCGGTAACAGCGCGCAAGCGGGCCGTGAAATCCTGGTCGATACCGTGGCACCAAGCCTGACGATCGATAACCTAACGCAAGACAACGTACTGAATGCCAAAGAGGCAGGCAGTGACCAGCTGATCAGCGGCAGCAGTACTGCACAAGCGGGTCAAACAGTGACAGTCAGCCTCAATGGTAAGGACTATCAGACGACCGTTGATGCCCAAGGTCATTGGCAGCTCAGCGTTCCGGCAGCCGACCTACAAGCATTAAACGATGGGCAAACCACCATCACAGCAAGCGTTGCCGATAAAGCGGGTAATAGCACTGAGGCGACGCATAACGTACAAGTCGATCTGCAAGCACCCGTGATCACAGTAGATAAGGTGGCGGAAGACGATGTGATTAACGTCACCGAGCACAGCCAAGCTCAAATCATCAGTGGCAGTGCCACTGGGGGTGAAGCTGGAAATACTGTAGTGGTTACCCTAGCGGGGAAAACCTATACCACGGTGCTGGATGCCTCTGGCCACTGGACGGTTGGGGTACCGGCCTCGGTGATTGCCGGTCTGCAAGACGGTAGCGTTAGCATTACGGTCAGCGTGACGGACAGTGCGGGGAATGTTGGCAGCACCAGCCATGATATCAAGGTAGATACCGGGTTACCGACCTTGTCCATCAACACCATTGCTGGGGATGACATCATCAACAGCACCGAGAAAGGTCAAGACGTCACCATCACCGGTCAAGCGACGGGGCTGGCTTCGGGCGCAACCGTCACGGTTAGCCTTAACGGCCATCAGTACAGTGCAACCGTCGATGATAAAGGTAACTGGAGCACGACAGTCCCGGCGGCGGATGTCGCGAACTTGGGTGAGGCAATCTACTCCGTAAGCGCGTCGGCCAGCAATGATGTCGGGAATATCGCCAATACTGTTCATGCGGTTACAGTCGGAACCCAGACCCCATTGGTGATCATTAATACTGTCGCAGGCGATGATGTGATCAACGCCAGTGAGCTAGCAGCAGGACAGACCCTCAGCGGTAAAGTGAATGGTGCGGCCGCCGGCGACACCGTGACGGTTCAGCTTGGTGGCAACACCTATACGGCTACCGTGGCTAACGATCTGACCTGGAGTGTTAAGGTTTCCAGTGACGATCTGACCGCCATGGGTAACGGCGCCCTGACAGTTGAGGCTTCGGTCACCAATAAAACCGGTAATACCGGCCATGCCGAGCATGCGATCAGCATTGATGCGAACTTACCGGGCGTGCGGGTCGATACCGTGGCAGGGGATGATATCCTCAACACGATTGAACATAACCAAAACCTGATCATTACCGGCTCAAGCCAAGGGATCGCCGCGAACAGCGTGTTAACCGTCACCATTAACGGTAAGACGTACAGCGCCACTGTACTGGCCGATGGCAGTTGGCAGGCCGCCGTGCCGAGCAGCGATGTTAGCGCGTGGGCAGCAGGCACCGTACAGATTGCGGTGAGTGGGGAAAGCAGTGCCGGTAATCCGGTCAGTATCCTGCATCCAGTCACCGTCGATCTGGCGGAGGTCGCCATCAGCATCAATACCGTTAGCGGTGATGATGTGCTGAATGCGGCAGAAAAAGGCCAAGATCTGGCGTTAAGTGGCAGCACGCACGAGGCAGCCGAAGGCAGCACCGTGACCGTGAAGTTCGCCGGACACCAATACAGCACCACTGTCGGCAGCGACGGTAACTGGTCGGTGACAGTTCCTGCCGCCGATATGTCCGGGCTATACGATGGCTTGGGCAACGTTGAGGTAAGCGTCATAACGCCAACCGGTAACAGCGCGCAAGCGGGCCGTGAAATCCTGGTCGATACTCTGGCCCCGAGCCTGACCATTGATAACCTCACGCAAGACAACGTACTGAATGCGAAAGAGGCGGGCAGCGACCAGCTGATCAGCGGCAGCAGTACGGCGCAAGCGGGGCAAACGGTGACAGTCAGCCTTAACGGTAAAGATTATCAAACGACCGTTGATGCCCAAGGTCATTGGCAGCTCAGTGTTCCGGCAGCCGACCTACAAGCATTAAACGATGGGCAGACCACCATCACAGCAAGCGTTGCCGATAAAGCGGGTAATAGCATCGAGGCGACGCACAACGTACAAGTCGATCTGCAAGCACCCGTGATCACAGTAGATAAGGTGGCGGAAGACGATGTGATTAACGTCGCCGAGCACAGCCAAGCCCAAATCATCAGTGGCAGTGTCACTGGGGGTGAAGCCGGAAATACTGTAGTGGTTACCCTAGCGGGGAAAACCTATACCACGGTGCTGGATGCCTCCGGCAACTGGACGGTTGGGGTACCTGCTTCGGTTATCGCTGGTCTGCAGGACGGTAGCGTTAGCATTGCGGTCAGCGTGACGGACAGTGCGGGCAATGTTGGCAGCACCAGCCATGATATCAAGGTAGACACCGGGTTACCGACCTTGTCCATCAACACCATTGCTGGGGATGACATCATCAACAGCACCGAGAAAGGTCAAGACGTCACCATCACCGGTCAAGCGACGGGGCTGGCTTCGGGCGCAACCGTCACGGTTAGCCTTAACGGCCATCAGTACAGTGCAACCGTCGATGATAAAGGTAACTGGAGCACGACAGTCCCGGCGGCGGATGTCGCGAACTTGGGTGAGGCAATCTACTCGGTGAGTGCTTCCGCAACCAATTCGGTGGGGAACAGTGCGAGCACCTCCCATACCATTAGTGTCGGCGGGGAAGCACCGACTATCACCATTAACACCGTCGCAGGCGATGATGTGATCAACGCCAGTGAGGTAGCGGCAGGGCAAACCTTAAGCGGTAAAGTGAGTGGTGCGGCCGCGGGCGATACCGTGACGGTTCAGCTTGGTGGTAACACCTACACCGCGACGGTGGCTAACGATCTGACCTGGAGCGTTAAGGTATCCAGTGACGACCTGACCGCCATGGGTAACGGTGCATTAGCGATCGATGCCTCGGTCACCAATAAAACCGGTAATACCGGCCATGCAGAACATGCAATCAGCATTGATGCGAACTTACCGGGCGTGCGGGTCGATACCGTGGCGGGCGATGATATCCTCAACACGATTGAGCATAACCAAAATCTGATCGTCACCGGCTCAAGCCAAGGGATCGCCGCGAACAGCGCGTTAACTGTCACCATTAACGGTAAGACGTACAGCGCCACTGTACTGGCCGATGGCAGTTGGCAGGCCGCCGTGCCGAGCAGCGATGTTAGCGCGTGGGCAGCAGGCACCGTACAGATTGCGGTGAGCGGGGAAAGCAGTGCCGGTAACCCGGTGGCTATCCTGCATCCGGTCACCGTCGATCTGGCAGAGGTCGCTATCAGCATCGATACCGTTAGTGGTGATGATGTGCTGAATGCGGTAGAAAAAGGCCAAGATCTGGCGTTAAGTGGCAGCACGCACGAGGCAGCAGAAGGTAGTACCGTGACCCTGACGTTTGCCGGACACCAATACAGCACCACTGTCGGCAGCGACGGTAACTGGTCGGTGACAGTTCCTGCCGCCGATATGTCTGGGCTATACGATGGTACAAGCCAAGTTGAGGTGAGCGTCACAACGCCAACCGGCAACAGCGCGCAAGCGGGCCGCGAGATCCTGGTCGATACTGTGGCCCCGAGCCTAACCATTGATAACCTCACGCAAGACAACGTACTGAATGCAAAAGAGGCGGGCAGCGACCAGCTGATCAGCGGCAGCAGTACTGCACAAGCGGGTCAAACGGTGACAGTCAGCCTCAACGGTAAGGACTATCAGACGACCGTTGATGCCCAAGGTCATTGGCAGCTCAGTGTTCCGGCAGCCGATCTGCAAGCGCTAAGTGATGGGCAAACCACCATCACAGCAAGCGTTGCCGATAAAGCGGGTAATAGCACTGAGGCGACGCACAACGTACAAATCGATCTGCAAGCACCCCTGATCACCTTTGATCCGGTAGCGGGCGATAACATCATTAGTTTTGCAGAACACTCGCAAGCTCAAATCATTAGTGGCAGTGCCACCGGTGGTGAAGCCGGAAATACTGTAGTGGTTACCCTAGCGGGGAAAACCTATACCACAGTGCTGGATGCCTCCGGCCACTGGACGGTTGGGGTACCTGCTTCGGTTATTGCCGGTCTGCAAGACGGGACAGTAAGCATCACCGCAACGGTGACGGATAGTGCAGGTAACGTGGGACAGCAAAGCCATGACGTGGTAGTCAATTCAGCCGAAGTGGGCTTAACCATCGAGACAGTGGCGCAAGATGATGTGATTAACGCTGCAGAAGCGGGAGAAGCTCTGACGGTACAAGGGGGGAGTACAGAGTTTGCCAGTGGTACAACGGTAACCGTGACGCTTAACCAGAAACAATATACGGCGACTATTGATGCTAAGGGTCACTGGCAGCTAGAGGTTCCAGCCGCTGACGTTATGGCGCTGAAAGATGCGAGTAATTATGTGGTGAGCGTTGTCGCCTCAGACAGTGCAGGAAATAGTGCGCAAGCCTCTCACTCCATCACAATCGATACTACGGCTCCGGTTATTAGTATCAATACGGTTGCGGGTGATGATGTACTAAATGCTGCAGAGCAACAGCAACCTCTTGTATTGAGTGGTAGCACCACGGCGCAAGCGGGCCAAACTGTTACAGTAAGCTTAGGCGACCACAGTTATACCACTACGGTGAAGGCTGATGGTTCGTGGCAGCTCTCCGTGGCGAGTGATGACCTACAAGCGCTTGCTCAAGGAACTCACAGTGTCAGCGTATCCGTAACGGATCTTGCCGGGAATGAGGGAAGTACCTCTCATGACTTAACGGTAGACACGCAAGCACCGACGATCACTATCGACACCGTTGCCGGTGATGACATCATCAATAGCGATGAACAGCAAGCAGGTCAAACCTTCAGCGGAAGCTCCACGGCTGAAGCGGGCCAGTCAGTCACTGTGACCTTTAATGGCCACAGTTACACGACAACTGTTGATCAAGATGGCAAGTGGTCAGTGAAGGTTTCGGCTCAAGACCTGGTGGGTTTACATGATGGTGATTACACCATCACTGCAGTCGTGAGTGATAAAGCGGGAAATCCTGGGCAAACCACGCATGCGGTAACGCTCAATGGTGACGTCCCAACGATTACCATCAATACCTTCGCGGCAGATGATGTGGTGAATGCTGCAGAACACAGTCAACCGTTAATCGTTAGTGGGACCACGACGGCTCCAGCAGGACAAAGCGTCACTATTACGTTAAATGGTAAGACTTATACCGCGGTCGTCGATGATAAAGGGAATTGGCAAGCCACGATCAGCAGTAAGGACATTACTGCGCTTGCGGATGCTGAAACCTATAGCCTCCACGCAGAAGTCACTAATAGCATTGGTAATAGTGGTTCAGCAGACCACAGTATCAATGTTGATATCACTGCGCCGAGTATGGGGATCTCTATCGATGCGTTACAAGATGATACGGGGTTAAGTGCAACAGATTTCATTACTAACGATGCGAAAGTGGTACTGAACGGTAAATTATCGGCCGCCTTAGCGGATGATGAACACGCCGAAATCAGTCTTGATGGTGGAAATACTTGGCAAACCCTCACCCTAACAGGCAACAGCTGGTCGTTCAGTGATGGACGCAGCTTAGCTGACGGTTCTTGGAACTATCAAGTTCGGGTGATTGATGATGCGGGTAACGTGGGGGCGACGGCTGAACAAAACGTCATTATTGACACCACGGCGCCTGATGCCGCGTCGATCACTATCGATGCGATCAATCAGGACACCGGGCTGTCGGATCACGATTTTATTACCAGTGATACCCAGTTGTCAGTAACGGGTACCCTTAGCGCAGAGTTAGGTCAATATGATCACGCACAAGTCAGTATTGATGGGGGGAAAACCTGGGTAGATGTCAGCGTCAGCGGCAAAACATGGACTTATGTCGATAGCCGTACGCTCACCGATGGCAAATACAACTATCAAGTGAGAGTCATTGACGAAGCTGGCAATATTAGCGGTACCGCAAGCCAAGTAGTCACCATTGATACGCAGGTGCCTGATGTCAGTAAGACAATCTCGATAGATAGTATTGATCAAGACACGGGACTGCATAATAACGACTTTATCACTAGCGATACCTCCTTAACGGTAAACGGGTCATTAGGCGCCTCACTCTCTGCAAACGAATATGCGCAGATCAGTGTAGATGGTGGCAAGACCTGGCAAAACGTGAGTGTTATTGGCACGAAATGGAACTATACCGATAGCCGAACCTTAGCAGATGGTAACTATACCTATTGGGTACGAGTGGTCGATGCAGCAGGGAACGTCGGCGCGTTCAGTCAACAACAAGTCACGATCGATACAGTTGCGCCGGATGTGGCAGAGAAGATTACGGTTGATGATATTTCCGTCGACAGTGGCTTTGATGCTCACGACTATTTAACTAACCAAACATCCTATGTGTTAGAAGGCTCATTAGGTAAAGCATTACAAGCTAATGAGTACGTGCAGGTCAGTGTCGATGGTGGCAAGACCTGGGTAACTGCCAAGGTTGACGGGACCTCTTGGAGTTATGCAGAAAGTCGGACCCTGACGGATGGCGTCTACAGTTACCAAATTCGGGTTATCGACGAAGCGGGGAATGTTGGTTCAACGGCAACACAAAAAGTGACGGTAGATACGACTGCTCCAGATTATGGTATTTCGATCGATGGGATCAGCGATGATACTGGGCAGTCCGCGACAGACTTTATTACTCAAGATCAAACCTTAACGCTAAAAGGTTCGATTGGGAGTGTATTGGCCAGTGATGAGCGGGTGCAGATCAGTCTGGATGGCGGACAAACCTGGGTAGACGTCACGGTGAATCATCAACAGTGGACCTACAGTGATAGCCGTACCCTCGCGGATGGCGATTATCAATATCAGGTTCGTATCATTGACCAAGCCGGCAACGTTGGCTCGGTGACTCAGCAGACTGTCACGGTAGATACCACACCTCCAGCCAGTCAAGGGACTATCGTCAGCTACACCGATGATCAAGGTGAACGTCAGGGAGACTTTGGCACTCAGGTCGCGACTGATGATACCGCACCAGTGATTAATGGCACCTTGACACAAGCGGTAGGTAAAGGCGACATCGTACAACTGTTCCGCGATGGCGTTTTACTGGGCTTAGTGACCATGACTGACTCAACGCATTGGACCTATCAAGAGAGTAATTTGTCCGATGGCAAACACAGTTATTTTGTCCGTGTAATGGATTTAGCGGGCAACTATACCGACTCTACTGGATTTGATCTGAAAGTTGATACGTCAATACCGACGACGGTCGCGACGGTAAATTCGATCACTACGTCTGATACCACGCCTATTGTGAATGGGACGGTCTCGGCAAGCTTGGAAAATGGTGAGTATATTCAAGTGACTGTCGGAGGCCAAACCTATACCTCGGAAAACGGTGGGGCGGTAGTCGTAGATTACGCCAACAACACTTGGTATTTACAGGTGCCAAATAGCGCTGCGCTAGCGGTCGATAGTTACGATGTTACCGCACAGATTAAGAGCAGTGCGGGTAACGGTAATACGACTGGCTTAGCGCATGGCAGTCTGGTGGTGAATACCGACAGCGTTAACACGGATTGGGCAACCGTTGCCGGTGCAAGTAATAACTCAAACATGCTTATTGGTACTGATAGCCAAGGATTGTGGACGATTGGAACAAATGGCCAGATCTACAATGGCACTGACGTTTCCAGCTACGATAGTAATAAATTGACTAACACCCGTGGGGCAGCTCTTGTCAACATGACAGGTGCTGATGTGAATCGTAGCGGCGTACAAACGATTTATGGGACGGAAACCACCTACGATAACAGCACGCAAATCACCTGGACCTTTGATGGCAGTAATTATAACGGCTCACAATTGGCGATGGGGACCACTATCTGGTATGGCGGCGTAATGGCCTACGACCGGACGGGGGATGGTTACCTTGATTTGGCTTACGGTGATGCGGGGATGGACTCCCTCACTTACCTTAACAATAACAAAGGTGTATTGACCCCAGATGGAACAGGTGGCGAAAGTAGCTTCTATGGGCAATTCGATTCGGGTCGTGAAATTTCCGGGGTTGACCTCAATAACGACGGAACCGTAGATATTGTTCAGCATACTAACCGCGGAGGAGCCTATACCTTAACAGTTATCACTAACAAGGGAGATGGTACTTTAGCAATTGGTCAAGATGTCACTAATGTATTTGTTGGTAACGGTGCTAACAGTACTAATGCTGCGTCCATGACCTGGGCGGACTTTAATGGCGATGGCTACATGGATCTGTATATCGCGAGCGGCTCCAAAGGGAACCCTGGACTCATTTATTACAATGATGGTACGGGGAAACTGGCGAGCACCGGGACGGCGGTAGAAACTAATGCGGCGGCGACCCAAGGTTATCTCTCCGCAGCAGTGGATTGGAATGGTGATGGCCAGACCGATATCATCAAGTTGAGTACCTATGGCGGTTCACAAACTGCCACGCTGTTTACCAATAACAATCATGGTGCCAGCTTCTCGGCCAGCAACCTCGCCAGTAAGTTGGTGAATGTGACCGGTATGGCAACCCTGGATTACGACTGGAATGGTACCCAAGACCTGCTGGTTTCTCAGCAAAACGGTCAGGTGGTATTGATCCAGAACAATAATCAGATTGCTAAGGGTACGGCGATGCATTTACGTATCGTAGACAGTGAAGGGATCAATGTTTTTTATGGAAATACCGTTAATCTGTACAACTCCGCTGGTAAGTTAGTGGCCTCACAAATAATCAATGCCCAGTCAGGCATTGGTGTGAACGACACTTCAGCTTTAGTAAGTTTCTATGGCTTAAATCCTGATGATACTTATTCGGCTCAATTAGTAAAAATTACTAATGGAAAGTCGGACAATGTGACCTGGGATAACCTCGAAGCGGGTGATGGAAAAGAGAGTTATGCACTGACGGCTGATGCGGCGACAGGCGGACACAGTGGCACCCTAACCGGGACAGGCTATAACGATACTTTTGTTGCAGAAGAAGGATCCTATACCTATAACGGCGGCGGTGGCTGGACGACCAGTTCTGACCATGACAGTTGGAGCACAACGGGTGGAGTCGATGTGGTGGATTATCGCAATGCGACGGCGGGCGTCAATGTCGACCTTAGCATCTCCTCGGCTCAGGATACCGGCTTCAATACCTCGCGTTTAGTCAATATTGAAGGGATCAACGGCTCGGATTTCAATGACGTTATCACGGGAAGTAAAGGGGATAACCAATTTGAAGGTCGTGGCGGGAACGACACCTTTAATATCGGCAATGGCGGTCACGATACGATGTTGTATAAGTTGATCAATAGCGCTGACGCAACAGGCGGAAATGGTAGCGACGTTGTCAATGGCTTTACTGTCGGCAGTTGGGAATCCACCGCGGATACCGATCGTATCGACTTAAGGGAGCTATTGAGCGGCTCGGGCTATAAAGGCGATGGTTCAGCCAGTTATGTTGACGGCGTGGCAACGATTGATGCCAGTGCCGGTAACATCACCGACTACCTCCATGTTGTGCAAAATGGCAGTAATACCGAAATCCAAATTGATAGAGATGGAACGGGCGGCCAGTTTGATGCGACAACCGTTGTCACGCTAAATGGTGTGCAAACCGACTTAGCGACCTTACTGGCTAATCATCAGCTGTTAGTGGTGTAGTGGCCTCTCCCCATGGGGAAACTCATGGGGACTCTTTTCCTTCCATACCGTCCAGGTCGGCGGGATGCTCCTTAATTTAGGATCATCCCGCCGACCTGGATAATTCTTGAGTTGTTTGAGTAGGTATTTGTTATGAAAACCCATCCGCACTATGAGCCTTGGTTGCAGGCGATGTTGAGTGTTGCAAAATTTTATCGTCTGGATTTCTCTCAAGAACATGTCCGGATGACCATCAATCACGAAAGCCAGTCTCCTGAACAATGGGTCTTGGAAGACATGGCGAAACAATTGGGTCTTAGCCTGCGTACCGTGGCGGCGGATCCGCGTCTTCTCGACCCCTATCGTCTGCCCTTGGTGGTGGAACTGACTGAACAACAAATTGCTGTCATTACCAAAATGGATGATAACGGTTCGCTAAGCGTTCAATTTAGCGGCGAACAAGGCTTGGAGACCACGCTAACGCGGGAAGAACTCGTAGCACGCCTGCAACGCATCATGGTATTACGTCCGGCAGAATCGGTGCGTGATGCGCGCGTCGATGACTATATTAAACCTTATGAAAAAAATTGGTTCTGGCAGCTCGCCCTGAAAGATTGGCGTCGCTACAGCGATATTATGATCGTTGCGTTGGTCGCCAATGTCTTAGCGCTATCAGGCATGATTTTTTCAATGCAAATCTATGACCGCGTCGTCCCCGCACAATCTGTGCCAACACTTTGGGTACTCTTTAGTGGGGTAATGATTGCGATTTTATTCGAGTTTGCGATGCGTATGCTGCGTGTCCATATTTCGGATGTGATCGGTAAGCGCGCCGATTTACGGATTTCCGAACGCGTCTTTGCCCATGCGCTACGTATTAAGAATGGCATGCGTTCACGCTCAACAGGATCTTTTATCTCACAAATCAGGGAGCTTGAGTCGGTTCGTGAATTGATCACTTCGACAACTATCTCTGCCTTTTCCGATTTGCCTTTCTTTTTATTTTTTGTGGCGATTTTATGGATGATCGGTGGGCCACTAGTCTTTGTCGTGTTATTAGCCGTACCACTGTTAGTGATACCGGGGTTATTGATTCAGATCCCGCTGGCGAAATTATCGGCAGAAGGGATGCGTGAGTCGGCAATTCGTAACGCGACGTTAGTCGAAGCGGTGCAGGGTATTGAAGACATCAAACTGATGCGTGCGGAGCAGCGTTTTCAGAATCAGTGGAACAATACTAACGACGTCGCTGCGACAGTTGGCATGAAACAGCGTTGGTTGACCGGCTTATTGATGACCTGGACGCAAGAGGTCCAATCGATCGTCTATGCCGTAGTACTGTTGGTGGGTTGCTACTTAGTCATGAGTGGGGATATGACTACCGGTGCACTGGTCGGAACCTCCATTCTTGCCTCACGGACTATTGCACCGCTCTCACAAATTTCTGGCGTACTGTCACGTTGGCAATCGGCGAAAGTCGCCCGTAAAGGCCTCGACGATTTGATGCAACGACCGATCGATGATCCCCTAGCCAGTAAACGCGTTCACAAATCGCATATGCAAGGTCATTATCAGCTGAAGAACGTCAGTTTCTACTATGACGAAGAAGAGAAAACAGAAGTAATAAGCCTTGCGCAACTTAGCATCAAACCCGGCGAGAAAATCGCCTTATTAGGGCGCAATGGCTCTGGGAAGAGTACCTTACTGCAACTACTCGCCGCCATGCAGGAACCCCAAGCGGGCACTATTTTGCTAGACGATATCGCGCTAGCACATCTCGATCCCGCCGATTTACGGCGTGATATGCAATTATTGACCCAACACGCACGGCTATTTTTCGGTTCGATCCGCGACAACATTACGCTGGGGAATCCGTTGGCCAGCGATGAAGAGATCCACCATGCACTGACCTTAAGTGGAGCACTCGATTTTGTGCGTAACCAAAAGCTGGGCTTGAATGCGATGATCAATGAAGGGGGTTTTGGTATGTCGGGCGGACAGCGACAGGCATTATTACTGTCGCGTGCCATATTAACCTCGCCATCCATTTTATTATTGGACGAACCGACTGCTTCTTTAGACGAGATGAGCGAACAACATTTTATTCATGCGTTACGCCAGTGGCTGAATCCTAGCAAAACACTGGTAATTGCCACCCATCGCCTAGCGGCCCTTGAACTGGTCGATCGGATTATCATTCTTGATAACGGCAAAATTATCAAAGATGGCCCGCGTGACGCGATTTTGCAGCAGAGTGGACTGTCACGCCCAGGGGCAACGCGTCGAGTGACCTTACGTAATACGCCGGCTACTGAGGAGACCAACGCATGAGTGAAATCAATCAATTCAATAGTCGCTTACGGGAACCGAAATTACCGCGTTCAACGCTGGTTGCCTGGAGCCTGTTTGCCTTACTCTGCGTGTTTATTACGTGGGCGAGTTTTTTCCACTTGGATGAAGTGACGACCGGCAATGGTAAAGTCGTGCCTTCCTCACATGAACAAGTGATTCAATCGTTGGAAGGGGGCATCGTCCACAAATTATTTGTGAAAGAGGGCGATATTGTTGAACAAGGTCAACCCCTTGCCCAGTTAGACCGGACTAAAACGCAGTACAGTGTGATGGAGAGCGAGTCGAGGTTAAATGCTGCACTGGCGACGGCGGCACGGCTGAACGCTGAAGCGAATGGTACCCCGTTAACCTTTCCCGCAGAGATCAGGAATGACAGTGGGTTGATTAAACAAGAAACCGCGCTGTATGACTCACGACGCGCCAGTTTAACAAAAGGACTCGCGGGATTACGCGAAGGGGTGGTGTTAGTGCAACGTGAACTGACCATGACGCAGCCGTTAGTGAAATTGGGCGCGGCCAGTAATGTCGAAGTCTTACGCTTACAACGGCAGAAAAATGATCTGGAAAGCAAAATCACTGAGATGCAAAACCAGTATTACGTAAAAGCCCGCGAAGAGTTAGCGAAAGCGAACGAAGAGATTGAAGCGCAACGCTCAGTTACCCGTGGCCGGGAAGACTCATTGACTCGCTTGACCTTTAATGCCCCATTGCGTGGCATTGTTAAAGATATTGATGTGACCACGGTGGGCGGCGTTATTCCTCCTAATGGAAAGTTAATGACCTTGGTACCGCTTGATGACCAAATGGTGATCGAAGCGAAAATCTCCCCACGGGATGTGGCGTTCATTCATCCCGGTCAGAAGGCAATGGTAAAAATTACCGCTTATGATTACTCCATTTTTGGTGGGTTACCAGGAGAGGTCACCATGATCTCGCCGGATACCATTCAAGATGAGGTGAAACGCGATATTTTTTACTATCGTGTCTATATTCGCACCAATAGTAATCATTTGGAAAACCGCGATCATAAGCAGTTCCCCATTTTTCCCGGCATGATTGCGACGGTTGATATTAAAACCGGTCATAAAACGGTATTACAATATCTGATTAAGCCGTTGAATAAGGCGAAAGAAGCGTTACGCGAACGCTAAACCCACCTAGGTCAGGCAAAAGGATTTACCTGACCACCTTAAAGCTTATTCCTGTTATCGATAGTCTTGATTTAGATCAAATTAAACTTATTTTAGCCAGTAAGATGTTGCTGATTTCGATTATTTTGTTATGTTTTGACATAAAGTTACATTATTTTTTTACGAATTCTTAATATTTCAGAGTCAAGTATGCCGTCAAGGATGAAGACCCTTTCTTATACTATCCAAGTGATAATGGTCGGTTTGACAGTTTTCACTGCATTAGCCCACGCCGCCCCCTTTATCGACCAGCAACAACAGCATATCCAGACGCAGCAATCAGCTAAAGAGGCCCAACTTACGCCTGCGACGCCCGATATCTCACTCGATAAATCGTTACCGAAAAATATCGAAGGTCCTTTTGTTCAGGAAAGCCCGTGCTTCCCAATAAAAACAGTGCATTTGACTGGAACCGATCCCTTACCTTGGTGGTTTCGGGCGCAGGCGATCGCCGATCAGGGGGTGGGGCACTGTCTTGGTGTGCATGGGATCAATCAGTTAATGGGACGAATACAAAACCGGTTGATTACCCACGGATGGGTAACCTCTCGCGTGCTGGTTCCCGCTCAAGACCTCAGTCAGGGAGAATTAACGCTGTCGGTCGTCGCAGGAAAGTTGGGGCAAGTGCGTTATGCGGCAGGCTCTGATCAGCGTGCGACCTTGGCAACGTCAGTCCCCGGCTCCTCTGGAAAATTATTGGACCTGCGTGATATCGAACAAGGACTTGAAAATCAACAACGCCTGCCCACCGTTGAGGATACGATGGAAATTGTCCCGGGTGAAAAAGAGGGTGAGAGTGACGTCGTCATCACTCGTCGACAGGCGAAAATATGGCGGGTCAATCTTTGGGCCGACGACTCGGGAACCAAGAGTACAGGTCGTACGCAAGTCGGTGGGATGTTAGCTTTAGATAATCCCTTTTCACTCAGTGATTTACTCTATGTTTCCGCCAGCCATGACATTGGATTTAAAGGACATAAACAGAGTAAAAATATCAATGGCCATTATTCTGTTCCTCTCGGCTACTGGTTGCTTGAAGTAACAGGTGGCGAATATGACTACGTTCAGAATGTGGCGGGATATAACGGTGATATCCGCTACTCTGGAAAAAGTAAAAATCTTAATGTTGGGGTGAGTCGCGTCATTCAGCGTAACGCCAGCGGTAAAACCACACTGCGCAGTAGCTTGCTGATCCGTGAATTACAAAACTATATCGATCGTAGTGAAATCGAGGTGCAGCGCCGACGAACCAGTGCGTGGCAGTTAGGTCTTGACCATCGGCATTATTTTGGTCCCGTTACGCTTAATGGCAGTGTAAATTACCAACATGGTACCCGTTGGTTCGGAGCGTTACCCGCCTATGAAGAGCAATACGAAGCGGGTTATCGCGCGACGGCGAAAAGTAAAATATTGACTTGGAACCTTGGATTGGACTGGCCTTTTCAGCTGGCTGACCAGAACTTCCGTTATCAACTCACCTATCTTCGCCAACAGAGTTCAACGCCATTGACCTCTCCCGATCAGTTAGCGATTGGAAACCGTTGGACAGTTCGAGGCTTTAACGGCGAACGCACGCTCAGCGCCAGCCACGGCTGGTATGTACAAAATACGGTTGCTTGGCAGACGCCGCTGCCGAGTCAAGAACTCTATCTTGGCGCGGACTATGGCGAAGTCGGGGGGCGTAGTGACGGCTCTACGCTGATTGGCCGACATTTAGCGGGCAGTGTAGTCGGGGTAAGAGGAGCCTTGTCGAGCATGGGATTGGGATATGACCTCTTTGCAGGGACGCCATTAGCTAAACCCAAGGGGTTTAAGACTGACAAGGTGACCTTTGGATTTAGCGTAAATTGGCAGTATTAATACAGGGATGAAAAATGAATAAGCACTGTTACCGGATTATTTTTAACCGTTGTCTACAACGACTGGTGGTCGTGTCGGAGTTGGCACGACGTGCAGGGGGGCCGTCGACGTGCAGTCAACCTGTACAACCTTCGATGCTCGCGACACTCCGACCGCTACCCTTTGCGCTGATGATCGCGGGGAGCGCCATCAGCCCTTTAGCCAACGCCGCCGGCATTGTTGCTGATCCGAATGCCCCCCGGGGGCAGCAACCCACGGTACAACGAACCGGTAACGGCTTACCTCAAGTGGATATCCGCGCCCCAAACAGCAAAGGGCTGTCTCATAACACTTATCGTCAATTTGACGTTGATGAACGTGGCGCGATTTTAAACAATAGTCAACATGCGACACCGACTCAGTTAGCGGGTCAAATTGCCGGTAACCCTTGGCTGGCGAAAGGCTCTGCCAAAGTGATCCTTAATGAAGTCAACAGCGCGAACCCTAGCCAGTTGCGTGGGTTTATCGAGGTGGCGGGACGTAAAGCCGATGTCATCATTGCTAACCCGGCAGGGATCAGTTGCAGCGGTTGCGGTGTGATCAACGCAGGGCGTAATACGTTAGCGGCTGGGCGGGTTCGATTAGAAAATGGCCAAATCGCGGGTTATGACGTTGATCGTGGGCGCATTACCATCAGCGGTACAGGGATGAACGGCACAGGTCAAGATTATACTCGGCTGATTGCGCGTGCGGTCGAGGTCAATGGTCGCGTGCAAGCGGGTGATCTTAAAGTCACTACCGGGCATAACCAAACCGATGCCGACGGCAACGTCGTAAAGGTTAAAAACGATGATCCCGCTGGACGCCCCACCTTTGCCATCGATACAGCCGCCTTAGCGGGAATGTATGCCAACCGTATTACGTTGGTGGGGACTGAGCAAGGGGTCGGGGTGCGTAACCGTGGCGAGATCGGCGCGGCACAAGGCCACTTCACGTTGGATGCCAGCGGTAAATTAACCAATACAGGGGTTGTGCAAGCTCAGCAAAACGTTGCTCTACACACGGCAGGGATGGATAACACCGGGCAAATCGCTGCAGCAGGCAACATTACCGCGGCCAGTCAGGGGGACATTAACAATGCTGGGCAAATTCGCGCGCAAGGTGATCTGCAACTCTCAGCAAGCGGGCAATTAGTCAGTCAGTCCAGTTCGACCTTAGTGGCCGGGCATAATGCGACACTGCAAGCCGACACCATCACTAACCAGCATGGCAGCGCCTTAGGGGCGGGTATTGATGCACAAGGTCAAGCGACGGCCGCGGGCCAGCTTAGCCTTGCCGCGACCCAACAATTGCAGAGCCACGGCACCCACCTCAGCCATGATCACATTAGCCTAACGGGTAAAGAGGTTGATCTAAGCGATAGTCAGACCCAAGCGAATCAGGTGAAGGTGACGGCTCAGGAAGGCGATTTACACCTTGACCGCGCGCAGCTTGCTGCCCAGCAGGTGACTCTGAGCACCCCAGGAAAGCTAACCAATCGGCAGGGTAGACTGATTGCTCAGGCAGTCGATCTGACCGCCACCAAAGGACTGGATAATCATGGGGGCGCCATTATTTCACAAGGCCCGCAGGCATTGAGGCTCGATAGCGAACAGATCGACAACACGCAAGGCACTCTTGCCAGCGCCAGCGACCTTAGCCTAACCAGTCAAGATCTCAATAACCGAGGGGGCTTGGTACAAGCCACGGACGGACTGTCGATTACGACTCAGGGCGGAACCCTCACTAACGCCGACACCCAAGCCGATAGCTTGGGCTTGAGAGCGGGTGGAACGCTTGCGATACAGGCGCAAACCCTCGATAACCGTAGCGGATTGATGGCGGGCAAAACGATTACCGCCACAGGCGAGCAGTGGGATAATCGTCTAGGCGAGGTGATTAGCGACCACGCGTTAACCCTTAACGCCTCGCAACTCGCTAATCAGCAGGGTTTACTCAGTGCACAAAACGGGTCGCTTAAGGTACACACAACCGGGGAGCTGAACAATCAATACGGCACGTTGCAGAGTCAAGCTGCGCTGACGCTGACGGCAGATTCACTGAATAATGATCAAGGAAAGATTGTGGCCGCGCAATCTGGCGTCACGGTTCACACTCAGGGAGCACTGATCAACCATGCTGGGAGTATTTCGGCCCGTGACCAGGTTAGCCTAGACAGTGCCGCGCTGACTAACCAGCAGGGAAAAATCACCGCTGTTGAGGGACCGCTGACCCTCAGCACCGCCGGTGTCGTCGATAACCGTCAGGGGGTGCTGCAAACGGGCGGCGCGTTCGCCGTTACGGCAGGGCAACTGAATAACCAAACGGGGACGTTACACTCGACGCAAGGCCAAGGGGCGTTACATCTTAGCGAGAGCTTGGATAACCAACAAGGTCTGATCAGTGCCGCCAAAGACTTACAAATTGAGAGTGGTCAGCTGAATAACCAAAAGGGGGTGCTGATCGCCAAAACGCTCGACCTGCAGACAACAGCCTTAACCAATCAGGCGGGGCTGATCCAAGGCAGTGACCGCCTCGCCATTACTACGCAGGGTCAAACGCTTAACAATCGCGAGACGGATAGCGCGAGTCTTGGCCTACGCTCCGCGGGGGAGCTTATCCTCAACAGTGGTGAGCTAGACAATGCGAAAGGCGTGATTGCGGGGCGTGACCTTGCAATTACGGCACAGGGTCTTGATAACCAGCTAGGCAGCCTGCTTGCCAGCGAGACAAACCAGTTAACGCTACAAAGCTTACAGAATGGTCAAGGGTCAATACAGTCGGGGGGGAATACCTCGGTGGATCTGGGGCAAGGTGAATTTGCCAATCAGCAAGGCCAACTGCTTGCTGGCGGTAGCCTTACCCTGCAAGCGGGGGTGCTCAATAATCAATCCGGGCAACTGCAAGGTGGACAAGGTCTGTCACTGAGTGGCACACAACTCAACAACCAAGGCGGTAAAGTGCTATCGGGTGCCGATCTGTCAACCTTGGTTGCCCAAGCGATTAACGATCAGGGAACGCTCTATGCGGCGGGTAATGCACAGATCACCGCCAGCGAGTCAATCCGGAATCAGCACGGGCTAATGAAGGCGGGAGAACAGCTCAGGCTGTCCACTCAGCAGCTGGATAATCAGCTCACACGTGATGAAGGGCAGGGGATTGAAGCCCAAACTCTCGCTATCACCGCGGCGAATCTGGATAACCGTCAAGGCAGCTTACGCGCAGGCGAGTCACTGCATACACAGGTGAGTGATACCTTGGCTAACCAACAGGGACTGCTTTCCTCGCAGGGGCAATTAACGATCGGCATACCAGGCAGTGGCGTGAGTTTGAATAATGACCAAGGCGATATTGTCGCCAATGGTGATGTCGCGCTAACGCTTGGCCAGTTCACTCAGGTTGGTCGGGTGACCGGGGGCAATAACCTGAGTATAGAGGTCGGCAGCGATTTTCAACAAGACGGCCAATTGGCGGCTGGAAACGATCTGCAGCTGAATACCGCAGGTCACCAACTGAACAATAGCGGTAGCTTGACGGCAGGCCAGCATCTGACCTTGACCAGTGATCGGCTCACTAACCAGCAGACGGGTGAGATCAACTCAGGCATCACCACAATCACTAGTCATTACCTAGAAAATCAAGGCTTAATCGACGGTGGGCAAGTGTTGCTGCACGCCGATGAACTTCACAATCGTGGTACGGGAAGAATTTACGGTGATCAATTGGTCATTGATGCCGCGCTAATGACCAATGAGAGTCTTGAGAATAAAGCGGCAACCATCGCCGGACGAGAAAGTCTGCTTATCGCCACCGATCACCTCACTAACCAAGATAATAGCCTGATCTACAGCAACGGCGATCTACAGATAGGCGGTGCCTTGGCTGCCGATGGCACGCTTACTGGTCAGGCAACACAGGTTGATAATCTCAGTGCGACCATTGAGGCAATGGGCCGTCTGGGGATCTCTGCGCAGCACATTGAGAACCGTGACACGCACTTAACAGTTAGCGATGACCTGCAAACGGTGTCGAGCCTTAATGATCTGGTCGAGATTGAGTTTTGTACCGGACGTAAATGGACAGATGCCTGCGGTCGTACCGATGGCGTGCATTATCGGTTCGATGCCACCATCGATAAATCCAAATCTCGCGACTATAAAGTGGTGTTTAACTTCGATGCGCAAGGGCGCAGTTATGCGCTGGATGCGCAAGGTAACCGCGTCAAATTTACCATTGATGGCAAAGAGGATTATCTCTATGTCTATCAGGATGCCCGAAACGGCATTATCTACTTCCACCAACCGGGTGTGACGGATGCCGGACGGCGATTTAATGTTTTCAATTTCGACCAGGTCACCAAAGCCCAAACGGTCAGCAATCAACAGAGCGCGATACTGCGTAGTGGTGGCGATCTCGTCTTAAACAGTGACTTGCATAACAAAGATAGCCAAGTGGTGGCAGGCCAAGCGTTAGTCATTAATGGCGCGGTGAATAACGAGGAAACCGAGGTCAAGCAGACTCTCGAACAACAAGGTGAACGACTGGCGGGCGGGCGACGCAAACAGCATAAGCAAACGCGCTATGAAGGCCCGGAAGTCTATCAACCCCCGGTCAGTGAGTTAACGTTACCGCTGCATCTGACCGCCCAGCTTCAAGGCCAAGGTGTCGGTGAGGGGAAAACTATTGCCACACAGGTTGCGCCCCCCACAGCGACCGCCGGGGCATCTGATTTGTTGGCCAATGTCGCCTTAGCAAAACAAGACCATCAAGCTTTAGTGACCGACGTGCCCCTCCCCGCACCCGTCGATGCCTCGACACAACTGGGGGAGACGGCCTCTGCAGGCAATTGGGTTATTCGCACCACGCATGCGCCGGTTAACATACCTACTACCAGCCTCTATCAGCTTCATCCCGGTACCGACAGTCAGTATCTGGTCGAAACCGACCCGCAATTTACGCGGGGTAAATCCACGGTAAGTAGTAGTGATATCTATCAAGACCAGCTTATCAAGCGATTAGGCGATGGCTATTATGAGCAATCCTTGGTGCGCGATCAGATTGTCCAAGCGACCGGACAGCGGTTCTTAACCGGTTATAGCAACGATGAAGCGCAATATCGTGCGCTGCTCACCAGTGGTAAAGCCTTTAGCGAGCAATTTGGCATCGCTCCGGGGACCGCATTGAGTGCAGAACAGATGGCTCAGATGACCAGCGATATGGTGCTAATGGTTAATGAGCGTATCACCTTATCCGATGGCACCACCCAACTGGTGGCGGTACCCAAGCTCTATGCTCGAGTTGATAAAAATCAGTTGAGTGGTAACGGCGCATTGTTAGCAGGTAACGCCGTTCAGATCACGACCGCGCAGGATCTGCTCAATAGTGGCACTATCGCTGGCCGCGGGCTGACCGCGATTTCAGCAAGCAATCTCCTTAATCTGGGTGATATTAGTGGCAATACCACTCAGTTATTGGCGAGTCACGATATTGTCAACCGGGGCGGCCAATTACTGGGCGGTGATCAACTCACCTTACAGGCAGGGCATGACATCCTCAGTCAAACCGAAAGCTTTCAACGGGGGAGTGAAGCATGGACTGGACGCCAAGCGGGGATAGCGGTAACGGGCCAACAGGGCCAATTAACGCTGCAAGCCGGGCATGATATCCAGCTGACTGCTAGCGTCTTAAGTAATCAGGGCAACGAGAGCACGACGCGGGTGATTGCTGGTCATGACCTGAATCTTGATACGGTAAAACAAAGTCACGCAACGGACTATACTCGCGGTAAAAAAGATTATGACCATAGTCTAGAGACCCATGACCAAGGCTCCGTCATTAATGCTGGTGGCAGCTTAACGATGCAAGCCGGGAACGATATGACCTTACGCGCTGCAGAAGTGACAGCAGGGGGCGATGCGACACTGACGGCGGGTCACGATTTGACGTTACTCAGTGGTCAGGATAGCTGGGATCAGTCGACCTATATGAAAACCAAAAAACGTCACGGTTTATCGAAAACGACGACTGAGGTAGCCACCAGTACCCATCAGATCAACGCAGTAAGCAGTTCAGTCTCCGGCGATCAGGTGACGCTGCTCGCAGGGCACGACCTGCGTTCAGAAGCCGGTAATATAGTGGGGGATAATGCCGTTAAGCTACTGGCAGGTAATGATGTGGTGATCACCACAGCCGAGGAGTCTGATCACTCAACCAGTATGACTAAGAAGAAGAAATCAGGGTTAAGTGGTACCGGTGGGATCGGCTTCACTGTCGGTACCTCATCGCAAAAAACGGATCAAGACGACCGCAGTAATGTACAAAAAGGCAGCGTGATCGGCAGCACTCAAGGTAACGTTACGGTGACTGCCGGTAATCAGGTGACCCTGCATGGCAGCGATCTGTTAGCTGGCCAAGATATGGCGATAAGTGGCAAGAGTATCGATATCAGCGCGGCAGAAAATAGCCATACCGCCCTCACCAAAACCGAACAGAAGTCGAGTGGATTAACCCTAGCGCTGAGCGGCGTGGTGGGGAGCGCTTTAAACACGGCCACTCAACAGGCCCATTCGGCGGCTAAGGAAGACAGTGGCCGGTTGGCGGCGTTAAAAGCGACCCAATCGGTATTAACCGGTTACAGTGCTAAACAAGCCAGTGATCTCAATAATCTAAAGCAAACGCCGCAAGACGCGATGGGGGTTAACCTCTCTTACGGTAATCAACGCGCCCACTCCGAGCAGAGCGTCGTGCAGCAGACGCATGCGGGCAGCCAACTCACCGCCGGGCGCGACCTAAGCTTACAGGTTACCCAAGGGGATATCGATATTGCGGGCAGTCAGCTTAAAGCTGGACGTGATACGACACTGAGTGCCGCACAGGATATCCTACTGCACTCCAGCCAAGACAGTGAAACCCTGAGCGGTAAAAATAGCAGCCACGGCGGGTCGTTAGGGATAGGGATTGGTGCGAGCGGCAATAGCGCTGGCATCAGCATTTCTGCCAGCGTCAATGCCAGCAAAGGCAAGGAGAACGGCAGTTCCCTGACCCACCAAGAGACAACACTCGACAGCGGCGGTGCAGTGACCTTACTTAGCGGTCGCGATACCACGCTAACCGGTGCACAGGTCAATGGCGAACGGATTGCAGCAGAGGTTGGGCGTAACTTAACGCTGACCTCTGAGCAAGACAGCAACCGCTATGACTCCAAGCAAAAAAGCGCCAGTGCGGGCGGTAGCTTTACCTTCGGCTCGATGACCGGTTCAGGGAGTGTCAATCTTAGTAAAGATAAGATGCACAGTACCTATGACAGTGTGCAAGAACAGACTGGGCTGTTTGCAGGCAAAGGTGGCTTTGATGTCAAGGTGGGTGAACATACCCAGCTTAATGGTGCGGTGATTGGCTCGACCGCCAGTGCCGAGCATAACCGCTTAGAGACCGGCACCCTCGGTTTTAGTGATATCGAAAACCAAGCAGCCTATAAGGTCGAACACCAGAGCGTAGGCGCCAGTACTGGCGGCGGTATGGCGAACTTTATCGGTAATCTTGCTAATGGTTTAGCCGTTGCAGGCAACAAGGAAAAAAGCGATAGCTCAACCACCCATGCTGCGGTGAGTGATGGCACGATAATCATCAACGACACCGCCAAGCAGCAACAGAATGTTGATGACCTGAGCCGCGATGTGGCCCATGCCAACCAGATGCTTAGCCCGATATTCGATAAAGAAAAAGAGCAGCAACGGATGCAGACGCTGCAGTTAATCGGTGAAATAGGCAATCAAGCCGCCGATATCGCGCGTACGCAAGGGGAGATAGCAGGGTTTACTGCCGCTAAAGCTGAGCACCCGACCTATACCGATGACCAACTGCGTGAGACAGCCGAGTTTAAACAAGCGAGCAAGCCTTTTGGAACCGGCGGCGCAATACAACAGGCTATTACCGCCTCAACCGCCGCAATACAAGGGTTGGCGGGGGGTGATATCGCTAAGGCGTTAGCGGGCGGTACCGCACCCTACATAGCCGAGGTTATCCATCGCCAAACGACCTCTGCCGACGGAGAGGTAAATAAAACTGCCAACCTAATGGCGCATGCGGTAGTGAATGCAGCATTATCCTTGGCTAAGGGTGAAAATGCGTTAGCGGGAGCCAGTAGTGCGGTAACGGCAGAAGCGGTGGGGCTGATTTCGCAGGCCTATTATGGTAAAAAAGCACCTGAGCTGGATGAGTCACAGAAACAAACCATTAGTGCCTTAGCCAGTTTAGCCGCGGGATTAGCGGGCGGACTGGTGGGTGGCGATACGGCAAGTGCAGTATCAGGGATGCAGACCGGGAAGGTGACGGTTGAGAATAATGCTCTGAGCGGCCTGGATGGCTTCGGAAAGGGTCTGTCTGATTATGGCCAGGCTCAGTTTTCGCTGGGCACTTCCATGATAAAGAGTGGTACATCACCGGATGATATCGCCGCGGCACTGTCCAAAGCAGCTAAAGGTGATATGCCGGAAGGGCAAAATGCAGCAGAGGGACTGCTGGTAGCCTGGGGTAATTTCTTTGGCGTACCTTTAGATGTCGTTATGTCTAATGAACAAATGACGCCACAGAAAGCGGCTGAAATACTTTCCAGTGGTGTGCCAACCAGTGAAGCAAAACTGTTGCAATATGTGGCGGCTAAAGCGTTTTTAACAATTTCAAAGAGCACCACGGTTAAAGCCGAAACAGGAAATTCTCTGATCTACCATGAAAATTTTGGTGGACATGCTATAGAGAAGCATGTAGCTAAGTCTGATGCTGAATTAATTGCTCGATTTAAAGCAGAACCAAGGCTTAATGCGTCTTCAACATTTTTTAATAATGGAGTAGCAGACAAGGCGATAGGCAATGGTATTTCTGCAAATCAGAAACAGCTTGCAGACTGGCTCTCTGGCGACCAGGCAAGACTGGTTTTGCAGCATGAGGAAAAATTTAATGTCGGTAAAGTTATACATAAAGGTGATAGTGCCTCTCAACTATCTAATAAACTAACCATAGTTATAGATAGAGATCCATTAATGCCAAATGGTTACCGGATACATACTGCATATCCAAAATAATTACAGGAATATATGAAATTTGAAAATATTGCCTATTTACTAGGTGCTTATTTTCATCAAGACTGGTTCTATGATGCTCCCAGTCCTGATGATGTAATTAGAAACTTTATCGAAAGGGAGTCGACAGCTAGGATATTAGCCCTTAAACAGGAGCTTGACCAGTTATTAGATAGTGATAAGGCATCGATCTCTGATAGCTTCATCATTGATAATAATGGATATTATGATCCTCATGTTGACGGATTAACAGTTTACGAATGGCTAAAAAAAATACAAATGATGCTAATTTGACGTTGCACTAATAGAAATCCCGGCCATCTAGCCGGGATTTTTTTCACATGCTGTTCACTCCTCAATTAGCCGTATAATCCGTTTTCCCTGCTGACAATTCACCTCAACCTTCTTCCCTGTCTTAAATCGCAGTCTCTCATCCAGTGACCCTGCAGCGTAATCGAGGGTGAAGGCCGATGTTTACGTATTGCCGAATATATTCCACGGTATAACGTCTTGATCGGGTTATGCCTGTCCCTTACTTGTTGCGAATGGTTTAGCCGTTGCGGGCAACAAGGAAAAAAGCGATAGCTCCACCACCCATGCCGCAGTGAGTGATGGCACGATAATCATCAACGACACGGCGAAGCAGCAACAGAATGTTGATGACCTTAGCCGCGATGTGGCCCATGCCATATCGATGACCAGCTGCGTGAGACAGCCGAGTTTAAACAAGCTAGCCAGCCTTTTGGTACAGGCGGTGACATACAGCGGGCCATTACTGCCTCAACCGCCGCAATACAGGGGTTAGCGGGAGGGGATATTACTAAGGCATTAGCGGGCGGTGCCGCACCTTACCTAGCAGAAGAAATCCATAAAAGAACAATCACTGGTGATAAGGTTAATATCCCCGCCAACCTGATGGCGCATGCGGTAGTGAATGCGGCATTATCCCTGGCGAAAGGTGAAAATGCGTTAGCGGGAGCCAGTAGTGCGGTGACCGCTGAGGCGGTAGGGCTGATTTCTAAGTCGTATTATGATAAAAAGCCTACCGAGCTCAAAGAAGATGAAAAGCAAACCGTAAGTGCACTAGCCAGTTTAGCCGCAGGATTAGCGGGTGGACTGGTGGGTGGTGATACGGCAAGTGCAGTATCAGGGATGCAGACCGGGAAGGTGACGGTTGAGAATAACTGGCTGAGTGGCCTGGAAGGCTTCGGTACTGGCTTTCAGAATAATGTCCAGGCCCAGGGATCGCTGGTAAATAATACCAATCTAACTGATGAGCATGGCAAAGTACTTAATCCGGCAACACCAGAGCAAATTAAGTATGCTTCGGACAAGCTAGTGACGGGGCAATTACCTCCCGGACAGAATGCCGCTACAGGGTTAATTACTGCTTGGGGCGCAGGAATGTCAACAGTAGTAGCACCTGTTCTTCTTCCCACTACAGCGACGGCGGGAAGCATTATTGGTGCCAGTGTAATAGGTGGCGCGGCAAATGTGTTTAATCAATTGAATAGTGGCGGACCTTTCAGTGCCACCGATGCACTTATTGCTACAGGCATCAGCGGAATCACCCAAGGTAAAGGGTTCTGGTTTACTGAAGCCGCAAGTGTGGGCGGAGCCTATGTTGGGGCTAAGTTGCAGGGGCAAGATACACTTCCGGTTGTTGCAGGTGCGGTGATTGGTACTGGGATTGGTGCTGGCGGAGGTAAAGCTGTTGAAACTGGGAATAAATATTTCCCGATTGTCTCAGATAAAACCGCCGGTATTGCTGGGGCTGTTATTGGTTCTGGTGCAGCAGAGGTAGCTGGCTCTGAAGTTCAAAAACAGCTGGAGAAATAAAAAATGAAACATATGATATCCGCCATGAGATTGGTGTTTTTCTTCTTTTTACTTACAACACTAACGTTGTTTTTTATTCGATTAGGTGTAGCTTCTATATTTATGATTAAAAATGGATATTTCTATTTTGAATGGGTAGATAATACAATTGATTCGTTAAAAAGAGGTGCTGTTATTGGTTCAGTTTTGAGTATTGGCATTTTGTTTTTATCCAACCTAAAAGAAAATAAACAAAAAGAAGATCCATCCTCAAAGTCATAAAGATCCGACCCCGGCACAGGCCGGGGTTACCTTAACCGCCGCTTACTCCCTAACCAGCCGTATAATCAGCTCTCACATCCAGTGGCCCCGCAACGTGATCTATGGTGAAGGCTGATGTTTAATGTGATCCTGGACATATCCTACGGTATAACGCCTTGATTGATTTGTGGGTGAGCCTGTCTCTGGCTTATGAAGTATCTTAGCCATAATCAACTCCTACTGAGTAGGTTGTAGTTAGCTCCACCACCCATGCCGCAGTGAGTGATGGCACGATAATTATCAACAACACGGCCAAGCAGCAACAGAATGTTGATGACCTTAGCCGCGATGTGGCCCATGCTAATCAGACGTTTAGCCCTATATTCGATAAAGAAAAAGAGCAGCAACGGATGCAGACGCTGCAGTTAATCGGTGAAATAGGCAATCAAGCCGCCGATATCGCGCGTACGCAAGGGGAGATAGCAGGGTTTACTGCCGCTAAAGCGAAAATCGACACTTTAACGGCCCTTTCCACAGCAAATAAGATCGGGCAAAAAAAGTTAAAAGCCGTACTTACAGATTTGTTTTTTGATGGCTGAGGCCCATTAGCGCAGGGTACTGGCAGCCGGTTGTTTGAACCGCCACACTCCCCATAATGTGAGAAACCACAGTGGAGAAATCATGACGGCCTTCAACGTGTCTTTATCGAAAAACATCATCACCACCGCCAGTAGGAAAAATAAAAGGGTCAACCAAGCCATGGGTCTGCCTCCTACCATTTTGAATTGCGATTGCTGATGCAGATCGTCTCGACGCCTACGATAGACCAAATATGCCGCAAGGATCATTCCCCAGCTAAATATCACCAAAATCGCCGCTAAGGTAGAAATAATAGTAAACAGCGTCACAACATTGGGGATAAAAAATAGCAATAAGGTTCCACTGAGCATACAAAAGCATGAAAAGAACAGGCTTCTGACAGGAATTCGTGTCACGCGCGACAGAATACGAAATTGCCAGTGGGCATGTTTATCGACGGATAAACCATACAGCATTCGCGTACTGGAATAGACCCCGCTATTGGCAGAGGAGATGGCGGCACTCAGTGCGACAAAATTAATAATCGCGGCGGCGGCGGGCAATCCGGCTTTAGCAAACAATGTAACGAAGGGGCTTACATCGGGTGAGACATGTTGCCAGGTGGTAACTGAAATAATCACCGCCATCGACAATAAATAGAAAATAATGACGCGGATAGGTAGTGCATTGATGGCGCGAGGCAAAATACGTTCAGGGGTTTTGGTTTCGGCCGTCATCGTTCCCAATAATTCGATGCCCGTAAAAGAAAAAATAGCAATTTGGAATCCGGCAAAAAAGCCGCCGATACCATAGGGTAATAGGGTAGAGGGATCGACCAGATGTTGTAAGGACGCTGTCACCCCATCGGGAGATTGCCAACCGGTCAAAATCATAAAGCCCCCCATGCCTATTAACGCAATGATGGTGATGACTTTGATTAATGCAAACCAGAATTCGGTCTCTGCAAACATTTTTACGGACAATAAATTCAATAAACAGAGGAATAACAAGGTGGTCAGTGCAGGCCCCCATGCGGGCAGATCAGGGAACCAATATTGTACATAGCCTCCGCACACGACAACATCTGCAATACAAGTCACAATCCAGCTTAGCCAATAGCTCCAGCCGAGGAAAAAACTCGCTTGAGGGCCTAAATAATCCCTGACGAAGTCGGCGAATGAGAGATAACCTTGTTTGGAGAGTAACACTTCTCCCATTGCCCTCATCACCATAAAACTAAAGAAGCCGACAATAAGGTAAATGAGTAATATTGAAGAACCGGCCATATGAATACTTTGCCCGGCTCCCATAAAGAGCCCGGTACCTATTGCTCCCCCTAAGGCTATCATCTGAATATGGCGTCCACCTAAACTTCGGTGTAGCGTCGTGGTTGATGGGGTTGCCGAGTGTTGTTGATGAGGTGGATGCAAAGAAGAGGGCATAGATCATCCTTAGTTATGAGAAATGCAAATCTGTGACGCGTTCTAATAACAAGCAGGCACGTTGACCCACCGCGACGTTTGCATTAGGAAAAAGCAGATAGTGAGCAGGCTCCTCGACTTGCCATGTTCTCGAGGGTTGTTCGGCTAGGAGATAACCCGCAGCCAGTTGTGTGAAATTCTTTATTTCTTCTGGTAGATAAAGTTGGAAGTGCTGATCGCCTCGAATCACACTTGTTTTAACGTTGAAATACAGCAGATTTTTACGCTGAACCTGTGGAAGAGGACAATTAGTGATAAAAGCCTCTATAGCTTGAAATATAGGCGACGAGTCGTTGAGATTATTTTCACCAAACCTCTGCACTTTCCCCAGTTCCAACGTTACGCTCTGTGCGCCATGAACTGCGGCGGTATAGTGGGAAAAAGTGGACCCTGGCTCCGTATGCTGAACTAATGCATCGAGTTCGCCGCTCGCCATTAACCTCAGCAATATAGTAGAAATCTGTGGATGGACGGCAGGGATAAGTGCAAATTTCGGATAATGTGATCCGCGAATCGCAGTATGCATATCCAAATGGTAACGCGGTACGGTATCCGCTTCACCACTGCGTAAATAAAAGGCACTGACGTGTTTTTCTATTTCAGCTACACGCCGCGCCTCATCTCCCTCAATACCCCGATGCTTCCCACAAAATAGCCGGTTCATATCATAGTCAAGATAACGCTTTGCCTTCTGCATCGCCGGTATATTGCCAAAAATAAATAGTAAAGCATGGCCTTGGTAATCAGATTGGCTGACTAGGTTCTCCATAAGCCGTAACAGCTGTTCAATCGGTGCCGTCTCATTACCGTGGATCCCGGCAGACAACACAGTTGCTTGTTGCCATCCGCATCGGGGGAGCAATTGGAGAATTCCGTCGTCTAACCAAGTCGCTTCAAAATTAGCCGAGATAGTTAGCGACGAAAGCTGGTGCTGCAAAAGTTTTTCTACCAGAGACATAATCTTCTCCTCAGCGCTGGAATGCATAGACCGAACCTAACGATAACAATGTTGTTAGCTCATCGAGAGCTGTATGCACTTCGTCAATCAGTTGTGGGTCTGCAAGGTCCTGAGTCGAGAATCGATCACGATAATGCGTGTTGACCCAGGCTTTTAAGGCGTCATAGCGCGCTTGCGTCATTAAACTATGCGGGTTGACGGCATTGAGCTCGCGCTTGCTTAGGGCAACTCGTAATCGTAAACAAGCAGGTCCTCCGCCATTACGCATACTTTCGCGTAAATCAAATGACGTGATGGCGCGGATTGGCGTTTGTTGATTCTCGACTAAAGCTTGTAAATAGGCCCAAACGTTTTCTTTTTGCCGACATTCCTCGGGAACAATCAGAGACATTACCCCCTCACGGGTGGTCAATAATTGGCTATTGAATAAATAACTGGCAACAGCATCTTCGACGGAGACCACCGCTTGGGGCACTTCAATTCCCTTGAAGTCGATAGCCAGTCGGTCGCTAGCTCGCTGAAGTTCGGTCAATAAGGCCTTGCTATTCACGAAGGCCTGTTGATGGTAGAAAAAAACGTTTTGATTACTGACCGAAATGACGTCGTTATGAAAAACCCCTTGGTCGATCACTGCTGGGTTCTGTTGAGCATAAAAGGTATTTTCAGGGGAGAGTTGATGCAAACGAGCAATGGCCTCACTGGCTTCGCGTGTCTGACGAGCGGGGTAACGTTGCGGTTGTAACGCATTACCCGTTACCTGACGGCCATACACGAAGAGTTGAATACCAGGCTGGTCATAGTCAGCACAAAAACGATTATGATTAGCAGCCCCCTCATCCCCAAAATCGCCATGCGAGGGGAGCGCCTCATGGTGGGCGAAATAATCCGGATTGTTGAAGGTTGCCCGCAGAATATCGGCGGTAATGGCGGCTTCGTAATGGCGGTGCAACTTATTATTAAGATTTGCCACGGTAAAATGAACACGATGGTCGAGACTATCCGCAGAAGGTGAGACGGTTGCCGCATTGGCCGTCCACATGGAAGAGGCAGAGCTGAAAGCGGAGAGTAAAAAGGGGTGCTTAGCCGCTTGGGCGATAACTGCCGCGGGGGACCCTTGAAAACCGATCTGTCGTAAAATCTCAAGGTTGGGTCGAGGCTGAGGTGGCAATATCCCCTGAACAAAGCCCATATCCGAGAGGGCTTTCATTTTGTTTAACCCTTGCAAGGCGGCTTGCTTTGGATTTGAGGTTTGATTTTTATTATTAAGAGAGGCTTCATTGCCAATTGATAGCCCCGCATAGTGGTGAGTTGGGCCGACCAAGCCATCAAAATTCGCTTCTATTCCAGACATAGGTTTTCTCGTTAATCGTTGAAGGGGGGGAGACCCGGCAATGTTGCAGCAGGGAGCGTTAGCTGGTCGCTGATTAAGGAGGCCATAGGCCAGGCACAATAATCGGCGGCATAGAAGGCGGAAGGGCGATGATTTCCAGACGCGCCAATCCCACCAAAGGGGGCGGAGCTTGATGCGCCCGTGAGCGGTTTATTCCAATTAACAATTCCCGCGCGGGCGAACTGCTGCAATTGTTCGAACTGTGCTTGCTGGCCGGAAATCAGTCCGATAGCCAGTCCGAAGCGGGTGCGGTTAGCTAGTTCAATCGCGTCGTCGAATGTCTGATATCGTATGACGCTAAGGAGAGGGCCGAAATACTCTTCATCGGGTGCGTCAATCTCGGTAATATCGATAATACCGGGCGTAACAAGACTGGCCGTTGGCGTCGGTTGCGTGAGGGGTAAGAGTGCGGTGGCCCCTAAGTCAATCAGATGCTGTTGGGCGGCCAATAATTGCGAAGCGGCCGTCAATGAAATCACGCCACCCATAAAAGGTTCTGGCTGGTGTTGCCAATCCCCCACGCTGATAGATTGCGTGGCAGAAATTAACGCGTGAAGTAATTGGTCGCCTTGTGGACCCTCTTTGATTAACAGACGTCTGGCGCACGTACAGCGTTGTCCTGCAGAGAGAAAGGCCGATTGCAGGATAAGGTTGATTGCCGCGGCAATATTGGGGGTATCAACATCCTCCACAATCAGAGCATTATTACCCCCCATCTCCAAGGCAAGTATCTTCTCGGGATGTCCGGCCAACAGTTTATGGAACTGAAACCCGGTAGAGGCACTGCCAGTGAACAATACCCCATCCAGCTGTATCGTATTCAGCAAGGCTTGTCCGGTCGATTTATCTCCTTGCACGAGATTCAATACCCCCGCCGGTAACCCTGCTTGTTGCCAAAGTTTGACAGTAAACTCTGCCGTTAATGGGGTGAGTTCGCTGGGTTTAAATATCAAGGTATTTCCTGCGATCAGAGCAGGAATGATGTGACCGTTGGGTAGATGACCCGGGAAGTTATAGGGGCCAAAGACGGCCATGACGCCATGGGGTTTATGTCTAAGCTCTGCTGATCCCTCTGCGAAAGGCAGTTGATGTGTCCCTGTACGTTGATGCCAAGCCTTTTCAGAAATTTCACCTTTGGCAATCATAGATTGCACTTCTGTACGAGTCTCCCATAAAGGTTTACTGGTCTCGAGTGAAATAATACGAGCGAGTGCCTCCTTTTCGTTGGCCAGCAGCTTAACAAAGCGGTGAATGACCTCAAGGCGCTGGTCGAGCGATTGTTGAGACCAGGAATAAAAGGCGTTCCGTGCGGCCTGGCAGGCTAAAGCGACCTGCTCATCGGTAGCGATTAAACCCTGCCAAATGACAGCTTGTGTGAGGGGATTACGTTTGACTAGCTCAGGCCCTTTACCAGCCTGCCAGCAATCATCGATATAGTGTGTTGTCATACAGTTGCCTCGCGAGGACTTAAGGGTGCAATACGTGCGGGATGATCATCGTCAAGCAAAAGGGCATCAAGATGATGCTGCGTTAACTCGCCCTCAGCCAGGATGGCGCGAAATTGGTTAAAATGGGTATTAGAAACCACATAGCTCTGATCATAAAAAGTAGGTATCCGATCAACACTATAGAGCTGACTCTCTTTGATAATGCGAACGTCATCCATATTGGCCTCAATGACCGGACCCGCATCAAAAATATCGACGGATCCCCGCCACCGAAATCCTTCCTTTTCAAGAATCGCTCTTGCCGGGGCGGTATTGGGATGGACTTGGCCAATAACGGCTTGCGCGGCCTCTGGAAGTAATAGGGTATAGATAGGGTAGGAAGGCATTAGCTCAGCAATAAAGGTTTTCATACCAATACCGGTCAAACGATCGGCATCGGCGAAGGGGATATCAAAAAAATGCTTACCTAGTGCGTCCCAAAAAGGTGACTGACCTTGTTCATCGACGACTCCCCGTAACTCAGCAAAAAGAGAGGGTGAAAAAGCGTCACGAAACGACGCAATAAACATGAATCTTGCTTTGGAAAGAAGTTGTCCATAGCGATTCTTTTGGTAATCGGGGTCGAGAAATAACGTACAGAGTTCACTGTGGCCCGTATGGTCATAACTTAAATTAAGCACATCGAGGTTTTTATAAATCCCGAGTTCTTTCGAAGCTTTGACGGTACGTTGTAGTCGAAAATTATAGAAAGGCTCACTCAGTCCCACCGCCACTTCAATGGCGCTTACGCCAAAGACTTTTTGGGTCTCGGTATCTTCCAGCACAAAGAGAAAACCTTGATCGCTACGCGGCAGGGTTTGATTAAAGGTATCGATACTTCGCGTTATCTTCGCGGCTAAACGGGCTTCATCATGGGGCAGCGATGTCATTCCTACACCAACACGAGCGGACAAGGCTAAAATATCCTGTAAGTCCTCATGCTTAACAGGTCGAAAAATAACCATCATTACCCCTTAGGCGCCGTGTACTAGTGGTTCGAAGGCTTGTGTAAGGCGTTCGAAGGCGACATCGATATCTTCATAGGGAATGGTTAAGGCGGGGGCGAAGCGTAACACATCAGGACCCGCTATCAAGACGATTACGCCTTGCTCGGCCGCCACTGTCGTTAGCATTTTGGCCTGACCTACCCAGTGAGGTGTGAGTTGGGCGCCAATCAGCAGACCCTGTCCACGGATCTCGGAAAATAGCCCCAACTGCTGATTAAGTTGAGTCAGTTTTTCAATAAAGTAATCATGCCGATTTACTACGCCCGCTAAGCAGTCAGCATTGAGCTTATCAACGACCGCCCCGCCAACCGCTGCCGCTAAGGGGTTACCCCCAAAAGTACTGCCGTGAGTACCGGGTTGAAAACTTTCGGCCCAGGCTTGTTTGGCGAGAAGCGCGCCGATAGGGAATCCTCCCCCTAATCCTTTTGCACTGGTCATCAAGTCAGGTTCTACCCCATAAGCTTGATGGGCATAGAGGTAGCCGGTTCTTCCTGCCCCCGTTTGTACCTCATCGAAAATTAGCGTCACGTTATGCTGATCACAGAGGGCGCGTAAACCTGAAAGAAAGTCGGGACTGGCAGGTATCACGCCGCCTTCGCCAATAATCGGTTCAACGATTATGGCGCAGGTTTTTGCAGAGATAGCAGCTTCGACCGCCGCAAGGTCGTTGAAGGGCAGATGGGTGATCCCTTGTGGCAGGGGGGCATAATCTTCAGAATATTTAGGTTGCCCCCCGACGGATACAGTAAAAAGGGTTCGACCGTGAAAAGCGTGCTGAAAGGCAATGATCTCATTTTTTTCAGGGCCGTAGTGATCGCGTGCATATTTCCTAGCCAGTTTTAAGGCCGCTTCATTAGCCTCGGCGCCGGAATTACAAAAGAAGACTTTATCTGCAAAAGTTGCCGTCACTAATTTACGGGCGAGGTTTAGGACGGGTTCGTTTGTATAACCATTTCCCACGTGCCACATTTTATTCATTTGTTGCTGCAGCGCGTAATGTAGGTCCGGATCATTATGGCCGAATGAATTCACTGCAATACCACCCGCTAGATCGATATAGTGTTTGCCATCTTGGTCCCAAATCTGTGAACCTTCTCCTTTTATTGGAATAAACTTAGCGGGTGAAAAACAGGGGACCATATATCGATCAAAGTCGTCTCGAGTTATGTTAACAGCCATTACATCCTCTCCCAAATTTTACGCGTCAATTAAGAATAAAGGTATCTGGGGCCTACCCCTATTCGGTCAAGACACGGACAGCGTTTACTTGAAGGTTTTCTTGATGCTGCCTCGACGAAATAAATCCGTCAACAGAATAAAAAATGACTTATGCAAATTTTGACCCCCTTCAACATTATGAAATTATTATAAAAAACTTATTTTATGCAGTTTAAAGAATAAAAATTGCATAGATATGCACACTAGTCCCTATAGTTAATTATTAGATTTGCATCCTTATTCATAAGAAAAAGATCTACTTCAGGGGTAATTAACAATTATTCGCTAAAAAAAACTTGCGCTCATTTATAAAAAGTGCAGAGGTTCAACAAAAGAACGTATCGGCATCGTAGTGAGATGAAAAATAATAGATAATTGTTAGTGTTTTTATTTGAGTATCGGGTGGAGACTAAGAGCGGTTATTGATTGTTAATTAAGATTATTTTGGGGTGGTAATGATAAAAGTAATAATGCAAATAGGATCTGTGGTTAATATTAACTGATTTTTGAAAATGATTTTTAATCAATTGCAATGGTAATAACATTTGCAATGAATTTAGTTTTTACAGATTCAATTATTATTTTGGCTATTACAGCGCCTGAGTTATTCAAGAATTAATAGTTAGCGATTAAATTAAGTAGAGCTAGCTGAGTTTAGGCTTCATTGGTGGTCCTCGTTGATAACAGTTGGCCCCAATAGGGCGATAATTCAGCCTCCTGGATAATAAACCAATAACATCCTAACGCTACTGGGTATAGAGCTATCTCCAACACTGCTTCATGATAAATACTTACTTATCCGTTTGTGGGTTTACGGCCTTTTACCAAGTGTCTCTGCTGATAACTTGGTTAATTTGCCCCATCGATCACGCTTTTCGGTAAATAACCCGATTATCCATATTGATATCAGGATTATCCTGACACTCTCTCTTTACTAGGAAGATACTCAGCGATATTGCAGAACCTATAAACATCATTAGATGCCCATCAATATGGAGATAATCCCATGAAGGAAGGTCAATTGTCGTTCAGAGAGAAGGTTGCGTACGGCATGGGGGATGCTGGTTGCAATATGATTGGCGGTGCAATAATGCTTTTCCTCAATTATTTTTATACTGATATTTTTGGGCTGACGCCAGCAATGGTTGGAATATTACTCCTCTCGGTAAGGGTCGTTGATGCCATCATCGATCCGATGATGGGGGCGATTGCTGATCGAACTACCAGTCGCTGGGGGCGGTTTCGACCTTATTTATTATGGGTAGCGCTACCCTATGCGTTATTTAGTGTGGTGATGTTTACCACGCCGAATTGGAGTCCTGAGAGTAAAATTATCTACGCTTTCGTCACCTATTTTCTCATGTCAGTAACCTATACCGCCATCAATATTCCTTATTGCTCCTTGGGGGGCGTGATCACTGCTGACCCCCATGAACGGGTCGCCTGTCAATCTTATCGCTTTTTTATGGTAGGCATTGCAACGCTTATTCTCTCCTCCACGCTGCTCCCGATAGCGGACTTTTTTGGTGGCGGGGATAAGGCTCGCGGCTATCAAATGTCGATGGGGGTAATGGCAATCATCGCTTTGTTGATGTTTCTGTTCTGCTTCGCTTATGTGAAAGAGCGTATTCAACCGGCGATCCCTTCCAAGCATGCACTTAAATCCGATTTAAAAGCTATTTGGAAAAACGATCAATGGGTGCGTATTTTACTGCTGACTTTTTTTAACGTCTGTCCAGGATTCATTCGTATGGCGGCGACCATGTACTACGTGACCTGGGTCATGGAGAAGTCGACCTCTTTCGCGAGTCTATTCATTAGCCTAGGTGTCATCGGAATGATGCTGGGCAGCGCGTTGGCAAAGCCACTGACGGATAAATTCTGTAAATTAAAAGTCTTCTTCTGGACCAACATCATACTGAGTCTCTTTTCCTTGGGCTTTTATTACTTAGATCCTCATGCCACCTCACTGATTCTCGTCGCGTATTTTATTCTAAATGTTTTGCATCAATTACCGTCACCGCTTCATTGGTCACTGATGGCGGATGTGGACGATTATGGCGAATGGAAAACGGGCAAACGTATCACGGGGATCAGTTTTTCTGGCAATATCTTTTTCATTAAAGTTGGCTTAGCGGTGGCGGGAGCGATGGTGGGTTTCTTGCTATCGACTTATGGTTACCAAGCTGGGGCAGCCCAGCAAAGTCCTCAGGCACTGGATGGCATTGTGATGTTATTCACTCTCATTCCGGCTGTGGGCTATCTGATCACGGCAGGGGTCGTGCGGTTATTAAAAGTCGACCGTGAGACGATGCGAAAGATCCAAGCTGACTTAGCGATTCGTCGTCGTCAGTATCAGGAACTGAGAAAGCCGAGCAACGTCAGTCGGCATCAACAATCCAGTGTTAATAGGAGTTAAACGATGAGTGATTACCCCAATCCCCTGATAGAACAGCGTGCGGATCCCCATATTTATCTTCATTCAGATGGCACCTATTATTTTATCGCATCAGTGCCTGAGTACGACCGGTTAGAGATACGCCACTCACCCACCTTAGTGGGTCTGGCTGAGGCACCGGCAACGGTAATTTGGCACAAGCCGGACAGTGGGCCGATGAGCGCCCTGATTTGGGCTCCTGAGCTACATCGGATCGATAATCAATGGGTGATTTACTATGCCGCAGCTCCCTCATCAGAGATTGTAGACGGACTGTTTCAACATCGGATGTACGCGCTAATCTGTGAGGGCCAGGACCCCCTTCGTGACGCTTGGCAAGAGAAGGGCAGGATCATCACGCCAATCGATAGTTTCTCCTTAGATGCGACCTATTTCCAACATCAGGGTAAGCACTATTATCTTTGGGCGCAGAAAGATCCTGCCATTAAAGGCAATTCAAACTTATACCTGTCTGAACTCGCTAACCCTTGGACATTGAAAACACCGCCAATCATGTTGAGTAAGCCTGAATTTGCTTGGGAAACACGAGGTTTTTCAGTCAATGAAGGACCAGCCTTTATCGCCCATGGCGATCGCGTAATGATTGCTTTTTCAGCCAGCGCGACGGATGAGAATTACTGTATTGGACTCCTTTATGCCGATAAGTCGAGTAACCTCTTAGATCCGTCCAGTTGGCATAAACTCACGCAGCCACTCTTCACCACTCACCGCGGTAATCAACAATTTGGGCCGGGTCATAATAGTTTTACGCGTAACGAACAGGGTGAGGATATTCTGGTCTACCATGCTCGCAGCTATTCAACGATTGAAGGGGATCCCCTCTATGATCCCAATCGACATACACGCATTAAGGTATTTCATTGGGACGACGAGGGGATGCCTTGCTTCGGTGAGCCTACCGCAGAAAGTTAATGATTAAAATTCGTAGCACAGATCAGGGCATCCTAAAGTAGAGTGCCCTTGTCCTGTGTAACCTTAAGCTATCACCCATCCGCTTGCGCTAGGTATACCTAGGGATTGAGGACTGCAAAGGCAGTGCGCAATGGTAAGTAAAATCAATTATATTGAATAGTGATAATTTTAGCATTTTGACTAATATTCTGCGTTGAGACTTTAATAAAAGTATTAGTAGAAGATTCTACTTTGTTCAAACGGATATCCTTTGTTTTCATACATTGTATCGTTACGGCTTGCAGAACTTGTATTTTGCAAGGTACCTCGATAATTCTCCCTTGGAAGCTGACATACCCATCCGAGGCATAACATAATACAGTGTTGGCCAATAAAAAGAGAATGATTGAACTCGTGCGTATAACCAGAGAATTTTTCAAAAGAATTTACTTCCAATAGTCGAATAAGTTCAGAATATCTCAAGGTTTCGTAATTTCCACTGACATCTATCAATAAAATATAATTAAAAAAAATTAATACTTAAAATACGTTGTCACGTTAATTATTTATGTTTCTTGTTACGCTGAGATGAAAATTGAATAGTAAGCATTGCTTAAACCTAATCTTATTCTACGAATTGAACTCCTTAGCGGAAGGTCTGTTTACGATAGCAACATAGTATTCTTTCTCTGTGTAAGTAGATGTCGCTTGTAATGGCCCGTTTTAGTGATAACGCTCTGCGAGGCGCTCTTCCTTGAGCGTCCTTGTGACTCGTTAATGGAGTGTTTTACATAACGAGCAGATCACCCCGTTATGGTGGGCCGAGAACAGCACATCGGGACGCTCGTAGGCTTGTTGGCATGCCACACAATGGTACAGTGTACTCACCGGCGAACCTGCCAGATCGTAACGCGACTCAGCGATACCATCGTCAGTGTGTTTAAGATAATACTTTCCGCCGGTGAGCAGGCCGATGATGGGTGTGAGCACTGCCGCCACGACTAAGGCAATTAAAGGTGAATAGGGCATGAGGAAAGGACCCAGCAAACCAAAGAACGCCGCAATAGATAACCCCGCGGCGGCCAAAAAGGCCACCATCCCGACGGGATTCACACTATAAAGCATCCCTTTTCGATACTCTGGCTGCTTAGGAGAGAGCTTTAACAGATACTTGTTGACGGCGATATCAACGGCGACAACCGTTACCCAAGCGATAGCAAAGTTAGCGTAAAACCCTAAGATATTACCGAGCACTGAGAACATATCGCCTTCCATCAGGGCGAGCGCGATAGCGAGATTGATTAATACAAAGACAATTCTTCCCGGATAGTGGCGGCGTACTCGCGTATAGGCACTTGTCCAAGATAACGAACCGGAGTAGGCATTGGTAACATTAATCTTGATTTGTGAAATAACCACTAAGATCACCGCAAGCGTTAAGGCTAACCAGCCGGGTAGCATTTGGTGAAAAGCGGCATTAAATTGTTGGACCGGTTCAGTACTATTGATGCCTGGTGCGAGTGTCAGTAAATAAAACCCCAGAAACGCGCCAATGGCTTGTTTCAGTGCGCCCAAAATAACCCACCCCGGTCCTGCTGACAGCACTGCAATCCACCATGAACGACTATTTTCGCGCGTTTTCGCTGGCATAAAGCGTAGATAATCAATCTGCTCACCAATCTGCATAATCAATGACAAACAGATCCCCGCTCCCAACATGACTGAAGCGAGATCGGCACCCGTTGTCCCGTTTTTACCTTGGAAGTTGAAAAATTGATCGGTGAGGGTCGGCTGCTGCCAGACTAAATAGAGCACAGGTCCGATCATTAATACTAACCAGATGGGCGTGGTCCAAATTTGTAATTGGCTCAATGCTTTCATCCCATAGATAACGAGTGGGATTACCATCAAGGTGGAGACCAAATAGCCTAACCATAGGGGAATATGCAGGCCCAGTTGTAAGCCTTGCGCCATAATCGAGCCTTCTAGCGCAAAAAAGATAAAGGTAAAACTGGCAAAGATAATACTGGTCACTACCGAGCCATAATAGCCAAAGCCAGCCCCACGAGTGATTAAGTCGAGATCGATATTATAGCGCGCCGCGTAATAGGCGAGGGGAATACCAGTTAAGAAAATAATGATCGCTGCGAAGAGAATCGCGAGTAAGGCATTGGTGGTTCCATAAGTCATGCCAATACTGGCACCGATCGAGAAATCGGCCAGATAGGCGATCCCCCCTAAAGCCGTAATAGCGACCGTCGCAGTGCCCCAACGTCGAAAGCTATAAGGAGCATAGCGTAATGTATAATCTTCTAATGTTTCGTTAACCGAGGGCGCTTTTTTCACCGGAGGTTTCCCCTCAACTAAACTGTATTCACTCATTATTGACCTCTTTAGTTTGCATAGGGCGCCAAGCGCCGTGGAGGAATGGCAGTAAAGAACTTTTGTACTAACCTGAAGTGGCTCGCAGTCCCTCCTTGTTATCTTCACAAGCCTGTAAGGTGAGCCGCGCTTGATGCAGACGATGCAAGGTAATTTCGCGAACGGCGGCTTTACTCTCTGAAATATGCAGGGTGAGCAGACGCAGAGCGGTTTCGCAGCGTTGCGCGAAGATAGCTTGCAAAATAGCCTGATGTTGTTGGTAGGTGGCGAGAATACGGTCATCACGGGTAAAGTCGAGACGACGAATAATGCTTAACTTTTCAGTTAATTCAGTATGTAACAGTAAAAACTGACGATTATTGGTCGCGGCGACCAAAGCGCGATGAAAAGCCTCGTCTTCCAAGGCGACCGCTTTACCTTGGGTTAATGGCGCGCTTTCAGACCAAAAATGATGCACGGCTGCGAGTGCGGTGCGACTCTCTGCACAAGACATGGCACACAATCGACGTACCGCTTCACATTCCAAAACGATTCGTAAATCATAAAGCTCTTCAAAATAGTCAAAATCGAAGGCTTTCACCTGCCAGCCACTGCGAAACAGGACTTCTACGTAACCTTCACGCTCTAAATTGAAAAGGGCCTGCCGTACCGGAGTACGGCTCACCTGTAACTGTTGGGCAAGCTCGTTCTCGCTAAAGCGCTCACCGGGTAATAGCTGAAAATCAAAAATAGATTGTTTAACCGCGTGATAGACCTTTGCCGCAAGGGCTTCACGCCCGGCCGTCGGAGGGGAATTAGGCATGGGTAATATCCCCTTCGGTTAATCGTAATAATAGTTGTCCAGGGGTCACTTGCTGGCCGGGTTGCGCACTAATATGAGTAATGGTTCCCGAAAGCGTTGCCGTGATGGATAGCTCCATTTTCATTGCTTCAACGATAATTAAAGGCTGGCCAATCTCGACAACATCACCGTTTTTCACCAATACTTTCCAAACATTACCGCTTAATTCGGCGCAAATAGGCGTATCGGTTGAGGGTGTCTCTTCTTCAAGCGCTGCCGTTTGAACGATAGGACTCTGTTGCTCCTGTGCCGCCCAGAGACTCACCTCTTCGGAAAAAGCCTGAGATTGACGAGAGCGAAAATCCGCAATGGATTGAGCATTCTCACTGAGAAACTGTTGGTATTCTGCAAAATCAAACACGCTTTCTTCGATACGAATGGTACTGCGGCCTTCACGAAAAGCTTCCCGTTCAACGGTCAATTCCGCTTCGGTCACAGGATAAAAGCGAACTTGATCGAAGAAATGCAGCAGCCAAGGTTGGTTGTCGCTAAATTGGCTATTTTTTAAAAATTTATTCCAGATGGGTAATGTTCTACCAACGAGTTGATAGCCGCCCGGTGAGTCCATTCCGTAGATACACATATACATCCCGCCAATGCCAACAGTCCCCTCGGCGGTAAAGGTTCGAGCAGGATTATACTTGGAGCTCAGTAAACGGTGACGTGGATCGAGGGGGACGGCACAGGGGGCACCGAGATAGACATCGCCTAATCCAAGAACAAGATAGCTGGCAGAAAATAGCGTCTCGCGGACCGTCTCGCGATCGGCGAGACCATTAATCCGTTGGATAAAATCGACGTTATTAGGTAGCCAAGGGGCTTGGGTACAGACGGTTTCTTGGTATCGCTCGACTGCGGCAAGGGTGGCGCTATCCTCAAAGGCCATGGGTAACCAAATGATCCGTGAGGGAACTTTTAATTGCGTTACGTCGCCAAGTCCTTCTTCAATCTCGAGCAATCGAGTCATCAACGCTTGTTGAGTCAGGCGTAAGCTGTCGTAACGAATTTGTAATGAACGGACACCGGGAGAAAGCTCTTCAATCCCCTCAATGGCGGCATCGTCCAGGGCTTCCATCAATAGATGGACGCGCAAGCGTAACGCGAGGTCGAGAATATTATCGCCATACTCAATTAAGATGTAGTGATCACCCGCCTGCCGGTAATAGGCATCTGGCGTCACTGATGTCGCGGGACGTACAGCGAGTAGGGTTGCTGAACCAAGTGCCGTTTCAGTGAGTTCAGGGGCAGGTAGCCGAGGGACAGAAGGCGGAACCCATTGCGAGATAGCCTGCTGTTGAGCCGTTTCACGGGCTACGGCCTCTTGGTGACTTATCGGATAAAAACGGATGCTATCCCCGGGCTTTAGTTGGCCCACTTTCCACAATTCCGCCCGGGCAATGGTCACTGGACAGACAAAGCCTCCTAAGCTTGGTCCGTCGTGGGTCAGGATAACCGGAAAATCGCCAGTAAAGTTAATCGCCCCCACGGCATATTCGCAATCATGGACATTCGAGGGGTGTAAACCGGCTTCGCCGCCATCGGGGCGACTCCAGCTTGGGGCGGGTCCCATTAATCGTACACCAAGGCGGTTAGAGTTATAATGTACCTGCCACTCGCTGGCAAAAAAGCGTTCAATACTTTCCTCGGTAAAAAAGTCGGGGGCGCCGTGTGGGCCGTATAAAACGCCAATTTCCCACGTCGCACTGTACTGAGGGATCATCGCTGGATTGAGCGCAATAGGTTCACTGATCGGGGCAGGCGTAGTGTAAGCAGCAAGGGTAGGCTGAGAGATTGCCAGCATATCGGCCACACGCAACGTTCGACCGGCATGACCACCAAATTGACCCAGTACGAAGGTCGACCGGCTACCCAAATACTCGGGCACATCAAAACCATTGCGCAAGGCTAAGTAAGTGCGACATCCCTGTTGCGCCCGGCCCAAGGTCAGTGTTTGACCTGCTTTGACCTGAATAGGCTGCCAATACTTTACCGGTTGGTCATCAAGCCTCGCCGGGCAGTCAGCACCCGTTAAACTTATTACCGTATCGCAATGAAAGCGCAACGTCGGCCCTTGTAGGGTAAATTCCAGACCTGCGGCAGCGGGATGATTGCCCACAATACGATTCGCTAAGCGAAAGGCGTAATCATCCATCGGACCCGAAGGGGGTACACCGATATGCCAATAGCCTAACCGTCCAGGGTAATCCTGTATGCTACTAAAGGTACCGGGTTGTAGCACTTCGACGACAGAGGCCTGCGGGATAAACGTGTCGAGAAAACGAGTCGATACCTCACCCTCACGAAATACTTCCGTGGCGATCACTTGACGTAAATAATCTAAATTAGTGGTGATGCCTTGTAACTGAGTCGCGGCCAAGGCTTGTTGTAATGCCTCGAGGGCGGCCTGACGAGTCTCTGCCTTGACGATTAATTTAGCGATCATCGGATCATAGAAAGCCGAGACCTCACTGCCTTGTTCAATGCCACTGTCTATCCGTGCGCCGGGGGGAAATTGAACAGCCGTTAAGATGCCTGGGCAGGGCTGGAAATTCTTTAAGGGATCTTCAGCGTAAAGGCGGACTTCGATAGCGGCCCCTTGTGGAGGCTGTTCTAAGCGCTGCCAGTCAAGGGGATCGTCTGCTGCGACACGTAACATGCATTCAACTAAATCGACGCCTGTCACCGCTTCAGTAATAGGATGCTCGACTTGCAGTCGAGTGTTGACTTCTAGGAAATAAAAAGCTTGTTTTAGCGGGTCGTAAATATACTCTACGGTGCCAGCGCTGCGATAGTTGACCCGTTCCCCCAGACGAACGGCTGAATCTAATAAAGCTTCGCGCAGTGTAGGAGGAAGATGGGGAGCAGGGGTTTCTTCCACCACTTTCTGGTTGCGGCGCTGTAACGAACAGTCTCTTTCGCCCAAGGCGATAACTTTTCCTTTTCCATCACCAAAAATTTGCACTTCAATATGGCGAGCATGATCGATATAGCGCTCAAGAAAGACCCCAGCATCGCTAAAAAATTGTTCCCCGAGACGTCGCACACTTTCCCATGCCTCACGCAGCGCGGGAGCATCTTCACAGCGTGTCAGCCCGATTCCCCCTCCACCTGCCGTGCTTTTTAGCATGATGGGATAGCCGATCGCCTCGGCGGCCTTTAGAGCCTCTTCTAACGAAGTGAGCAGTGCGGTACCAGGTGTCATCGGGACGCCGGCTTCTGCCGCGAGTTCTCGCGCACGATGCTTTAACCCGAATTCCGCAATCTGGTGTGCCGTAGGGCCGATAAAGATAATGCCTTGTTCTTCACAGGCGGTAGCAAACGAGACACTTTCAGAGAGAAAGCCGTAACCGGGCCAAATAGCCTGTGCACCGCTCTGTTTAGCGGCGGCCAGTATTTTATCGCTGCGAAGATAGCTCTCGCTGGCTTTATCTCCGCCCAGCGCAATGGCGATATCCGCCTCTTTAACATGTCGTGCATTGCGATCGGCATCAGAAAAGACGGCAACGCTGGTGATCCCTAGACGTTTTAAGGTGTTGATTGCGCGGCAAGCAATCTCACCACGGTTAGCAATCAGTACTGTGGTAAACATATTAATGTTCCTCTTGAGCAGTGAGCCAATTACGCCAGCCACCGAATTCAGTTATGTCTAAGGCGGTGTGGAGCGCGGCTGGTTCGCAGATAAAGCCTTTGACGATCCGGCCATCACCTAAAGTCAGGCTACCGATTCCTAGGGGAGCAGGGATTTCTGCGACAAATTCGCCAAAACGCGCGAGCGGGATATCCCACAGTTCAACGGTAATCGCTTGCCCCTTGTCATCACGTAATAAACCGGGTTTTTTGATTGGGCCATCAAGTAAGGCGAAAAGACGATAATGATCAGCGGTTTGTGTCTCTTCAATCAGTACCGCGTCGCGGGTAGTGAGCTGAAAATTCAGGGGCATACCGGTCAGATGGGCACCGACGACCGCCACACGTACATGGGTAGGCGAGGCGGGAATACTTAGCGGCGTACTGGGAAGTTCTCGACCGGTCGCGCCTAAAGGGAGCTGGAGTAAAGACTGCCAACGACAACCGAACTCGGCGAGGGCGCGATCGTGCCAAGCGGGGGCTAATAAGGTAATCCCTGCAGGCAGTCCATCTGCCCGAAATGGAGCAGGAAGGGCCAGAGCGCTTAAATCCGCCAGATTGGTGAAATTGGTATAGATGCCTAACTGCGAATTTAACGTCAGCGGATCGTTCGCCAGCGCAGTAAGGGGATGAATCGTCGGGGTGGTGGGGACCAGCAGGGCATCCACGCTGGCTAAGGTTGCGTGGATCCTACGGCTCAATTCGGCACGTAGGTACTCCGCTTGATAGGCATCAACCGCACTGTAGGCTTTTCCTTGGTGAATCACTTGATAAACGGTAGGGTCCATCTCTTCAGGATGGTCGAGTAATGTGCCCACCGCGGCAGTTCGCTCGGCGACCCAAGGGCCGGCATAAAGTTGCTCGGCTAATTGCTGAAAGGGAGCGAAATCGATCGGCTTAAGTGTTACGCCACTGTTTTCGAGTGCGTTAAGCGCTTGCTGCCAAGCCGCTTCAGCTTGTTGGTCACCGCAAAAGGTCAGGGTATCAGGAATGGCAAAGCACGGACGCGCGGGAAGCTGGGCCGGTGCTGTTGCGGGATGCTGGCGTGAATAGGCCTCGTTTTCATCATAGCCACCGGCTAAGGATGCGACGAGGTAGGCATCCGCTACCGTTAAGGCAAAAATTGACGGGGTGTCATTCAAGCGACAAGCCGGAACGATACCGCGTGCCGAGATCCAGCCTTTGGTGGGTTTTAGCCCAACAATATTATTAAAGCCAGCAGGCACGCGACCTGACCCTGCGGTGTCGGTACCTAAACTAAAGGCGACATGTCCGCGTGCGAGCACGGAAGCTGAACCTGAACTCGAGCCGCCACTAATATAGTCAGGATTAAACGTGTTGCTGACCGCGCCAAAGGGCGAACGACACCCGACTAAGCCTGTCGCAAACTGGTCTAAATTGGTTTTCCCTATCACTATAGCCCCCGCCGCTTTAAGATGGGCAACGATGTGCGCATCCTGCTCTGCAATATAGCGGGCGGCAGGGCAGGCAGCGGTAGTTGGCCATCCCGCGACATCGATATTATCTTTCACCGCAAAGGGCACCCCCAATAACGGCAGCGCGTTGAGCGAAGTGAGGTCTTGGGAAAGTAGCGCATCAATTTGCGCGTGGAGTTGTTCGAGACTGCAAAGCGTGATCCACGCGTTATCCTCTGGGTCGAGTGCTTGAAGGTGTGTGGTTAATAATGATTTTAAGCAATGCGGCGCTTGCTTGGCATGTTGTAGCCAATCTTGAAGCGTGTAGCCAAAGGTCGCTGACATAGTTGAATCCCAAGTGGTATACAAGATGGGAAGATAGGGAGCAATAACTATGCCAATAGGGTATCTATCTGTTTTGTAATGATTTTTTTAATTTTGAGAGAATAGGGATCTATTGAGTGAGACGGGGGCCAGTGCAATCACGCACTGCGATGACGCACCTTGGCCCCGCCGCGTTAAGAATAAGAGGAGGCGATACGCCAATGTCGCCTCTTCGGTGGAAAGAAGCTTAGAAGGTTAGGCTCAGTTTCGCCCAATAGCTACGGCCCGGTTCATTAATAGGCACATTACTGGAATAACCAAAGCTGCCATTTCCGGCTAAGTTCAGATGTTCGCTATAGGTTTTATTAAGTAAGTTATCAATACCTAGCGTCAGCGCGAGTGTGTCGGTAAATTGATAACGGCTATTAGCGGAAAGTATTAGGAAACTGGCACTTGGCCCGAAATCCTTACCCACGACATTGCCTTCATTTCGGGCAATACGATGTTGGGGTGCGACCCAGCGGATCAATCCTGTGGTACGCCATTGGCCACTATGCCACGTTGCCCCAACGCGTGTTTCCAGCGGTGGAATTTGGGGCAATGGTCGATGTTCTTGACAATTATTGGCCTGAGCATAGCTGAGACTGCTCTCAATCTGCCAATGATCCGACAGCTGATAGCTGGCCCCTATCTCTCCGCCAAAAATCAGCGCGTCGACATTATCGACTTGGCTTATCCGTTTTTGTGTGGGTTGATAGCGGAATAGGATAAAATCATCTATCCATCCGACGTAGGCAGATAGCCAAGCATCAAGGCGTTTGTCTTGGTATTTTGCACCAACATCCACTTGCGTGGTCTTTTCCGTTTTCAATGAGTGAAAAGCGGTGTACCTCTTATCAGGACCGTAGGTCGGTGAGAAGAGCTCCCAGTAATCCGGGAAGCGTTCGGTATAGCCTAACCCTGCATACAGTAGTACAGGCGAATGCTCGGGTTGGTGCTCGAGCCGGAGAAATCCTGCAGGAAGGAGGTGCTGACGATGGTGATGATTCGGCGTGCGTTTATCGGTGGCTTGGCTACTATCTCCCCTGACGCCACTGATCAGATGGTCACCTTGTTTAAGCCTATAGCGCAGCTCACTGAATAGCCCATAATCACTAAAGCTGGCATCGTCTCGCCAAGCGCCGGCAATTTTACGTCTATGACTATTTTGCTGCATATCAATACCGCTACGTAATTCGGTCGCTTCCCCTTGCCAGGTCCCCATCACCCTCCCGCCTAAGGTTTTCCGGCCCACTTCTGAACGCATTGGCATCATCATCCCGGCCATGGGATGGCGTAACGAAACGTTATCCATAATATGATCGGCATTGTTGTAATACAGATGGCCAGTGAGTTCAGTCCATGTCTCGCTGATATTCTCTTTTTTAAAGGTTAGCCCCAGACTTTGCCGTTTAAATTGCGCGCCATCCATACCTCGACCCGCATAGCGGGCGTTACCGTTACCTTGTCCAGCGGTAAGCTCCAGTAAAGTATCCTCGTCAGGCGTCCAGCCAATCGCGATATCACTGTTCCATTTTTTCCATTGCGACGGTACGCGATGCCCATCGCCATCTTGGTAATCGTTGGACTGAGCGTGGTTACCGGTTAATCGTAAATAGCCTTGTGAGTTGCCGAAGCTGATATCGGCATTCTGATCACGACGTTGGTTCGAACCTGTTACCAAGCTGGCTTCTCCTTTGATTCCAGGGGTTGAGAAAGAGGGGGGCAATCGGTCAAAGCGGAGGGTACCCGCCGAGTTCCCGGGTCCCCATAATACGGTTTGTGGTCCCTTAGTTAAGGTCATCACATCGAAATTCTCTGGGGAAAGATAAGAGGAAGGCGCATCCATTCGGCTGCCACAGGCCCCCAACATCTCACTGTCGTTCATCAACATGCGAAGTCGGGAACCAAACATGCCACGAAAAACGGGATCACCATTAGTTCCGCCATTACGGATCTGAGCAAAACCAGGGATAGTTTTGAGATAGTCGGCACCATCGCTGGCGGGGAGAGGTTGGCGAGGTGTTTTGGGTGAACTTATCACCTCTAGTGGTGAGCCGATTGGCGCACTCACAATAAGGGTGGAGTGAGTCTCCAGGTGTTCGGTCGGTAATGCGGCGGCGACGTGCTGACTATAAGCTAGGAGAAGCATCAGCATGATGGGGGATAACTGGGTGCGAAATGACATTATTATTTCCTTATTACGCAGGCGTGACAGTGCCTAGCGCAAAAAACGCTAAATCGGTCTCGATAACGATGTATCGGGCAGTAAATAAGATAAGGCGTTGTTAGAAGGAAGGTGGTGCGCGTGCTTGGCTTGACGACCAAAAGCCAATTAAGGGGCGGATAATACGTGGAGGGAGCGCCAAGGTTTGGAGCGGGCAATAGACGATGACCAGAGCCAGTAGAACTATCCACTGTAGAAAAGGAAAGTGCGCCAATAGTTGGCAATAACCGCAGGCCATATCGTCGAGCATTTTTCTATCGAAAACCGAAGCGTGTGATGAGGGCATCGGTGACATCATTGCACAGTCGTCCTGTATCGAAGACATGCCTTCCATCGCTGGCATGGCAGCGGCGGTGTGCGATGAGCTGTGGAGATTTTTCGAGATGATGGGGGCGATAAAGAGCATAGCAATTGAAAAAATCGCTAACTGCGCGGCAAGTCGGTAACATTTTACAAAGTGGTTCAAAACGCACAATCCCTCATCCTGAGTGCGGCGCTATCTTACCCTAAAAGTGCTTAATGACCAAAAGAAACCCTCATTAGGATAAGGTTTTATCATCGACTTTTTATTCCCCGCGTATTGCAAATTAATGGTAGGGTAATGACCTCTAATTCGCTGACCTAACTTGAAGATATTATTGATTATGCAACATGCATTATTGGCCATTATCACCCTCTTTGCGACATTGGGCTTGGGGTGGCTGGTGGGAACACGATGTTCGTTAACCTTCCGGCAAGCAGTAGTGAAATCCGTAAGTACTATTGTCCTGCTGTTATTATTCAGTATGGGAATGGATTTTGCGCAAGTGCTTACGCAAGGTCAGTTAGGCAGTCGTATCGTCTTGCAGGCTTTATTGCTATCAGGGTTAATCACAATTTTCACCGCGATCTTACTCCTCCGTAAACCGGCAGCGATTACCCGTGAGGGTTCTTTACCCTCTTTTTATTCAGCGTTTGGAGGCTGTTTAAAAGCGATTAGTGCCTTTATTGCTGGGGTCGCCCTCGGCTATTTCACGCATTTCAGTCTTGAACACATTGGTCTTTCCAGTAATAGCGTGCTCTATGTGATGTTGTTCTGTGTGGGCGTGGACCTAGTGGGTTTTCGTTTTGGTCGCGTGACCCGTCAATGTGCGAGTGTACCGATGGCGGCGCTGGTAGGTTATATCCTAGCTACCGGACTATTCAGCGTCTTCACGCCCTTTAGCTGGCAGCAATCACTGATGTTGGGCAGTGGCTTAGGGTGGTTCTCGTTATCAGGCCCGATGGTTCATCAACTCGCTGGTGCGCAAATGGGGGCTATTGCCTTTATGACCGATTTTATACGCGAGCTGCTCAGCATCGTTTTTCTATACTTCTTTGGCCGTCGCCAGCCTCTTGCTGCAGTGGGGCTAAGCGGGGCGGCGGCGATGGATTCAGCGTTACCTTTTATCAAGCAAAATTGTGACACTTATTATATCCCTTACGCCATCTTCAGCGGACTACTGTTGACACTGGCCGCACCCTTTCTTATATCTCTGTCGGCGGCCCTACTATGAAAAAGACTCGCTTAGCTAGGTTTTCTTACATACTTCTAGCCGCGTTATGCTGTCTGGTTATTCAATCGGCGCAGGCGGCTTTGGATGGAATATTACTTGATCCACCGTCAGGGAAACCCCCGCAACGATTACTGGTGTTACTGCATGGCTACGGCAGTAATGAGCAAGATTTATTACCGTTGGCCGATTACGTTACGCCAGACTATGCCGTAATGAGCTTACAAGCGCCGATACCGCTGGGGAGCAATCGGTTTGCTTGGTATCGAAGCGGGGCAAGTGCTCAGGCGGATATCAACAACGCGCGCCAACAGATACTGACTCGCGTTGCTCAGGTACAGCAGCAGCTCAATATCGCGCCAAATAAAACGTTACTGGCGGGATTTAGTCAGGGGGCGGTAATGAGTTGGAGCATTGCGTTCAATGCCCCTCAGTCAATTGGCGCCGCAGCGATTTTTAGCGGAAGGTTACCCGAATCTGTCGGCAACACACCGAGCCAACAAGCGGGACGTTCTCTACCCCAACTGTTTGTGGGGCATGGTGAGCAGGATCAGCGTATTGCACTCGCGTTGGATGAGCAAGCCGCTGCCTTGGCCAAAAAGCGGGGTTATTTGCTAAGCTTTCATCGTTACGCGGATCTCGGACATGGCATTAATTCGCGTGAGCTTAATGACTTTAAGCAGTGGGCCACTCGACTTAGCTCTCAAACACCATTGAGGTAGAAGGGTGATTGCTGTTACGCGGCGCTTTCAGTAACCGTGCAAATTCGACTTCAAGTTTTTCGACCTCATTCAAAAACTGTGCGGGAGTAAAAGGGCGTTGTTGTTGGGACGCATAAGCGATAGCCAATTCTTTAGCCGTAAAACGCTGTGTTGAAAACATAAGTTAACTCCTCTCGTTGATAAAGTAAGTGTAAGAGGGTCGAGCAACAAAATAAAATTGGTTTAATTGATTAGTGTGATGGGTGAAACTTTGCGCAGAACCACACTTCTCTAGTGCCTACGCCTAGAGTAAAACCCTTTCTTAATCAAAATTAATCCTTTGAACATCGACTATACTTCGCCGTCAGGTAAGATTTCGTGGCTTGCGCAGTGCTTTTTCTCAATCAGTACATTACGCTTATAACAACATAAGAGGGAAATCAGTGTCCGGCTGATTAATTCTGGAGTAGGTTAATGAGTAAAAAAATAATTTTTACTGTTTTAGTGATGATAGCGATTATTTCACTAGCCATTTTTTTTAGAGTACAAAACCAAGATTTGTTATTACAGGGTGAGGTGGATGCCCCAGAAGTGATCGTCGCGTCCAAAGCGAAAGGCCGTGTCGTGGAACGTTTAATTGAACGTGGTGATGATGTTAAAGCAGGCCAAGTTATTATTCGTCTCGATGCGCCGGAATTGATCGCTCAACTCAAAGCGGCGGAAGCGGCACGTGACCAAGCGAAATTTACCTTAGAGATGTCGCAAAACGGCACGCGTGAAGAGAGTATTCGTCAGTTAACGGCTACCTTAGCAGGGGCAAAAGCAGACTACCAAACTGCCGAAGCGACCTATCGTCGAAATCAAAGCGTCGCAGCGAAAGGCTATATTTCTGCTCAAGACCTAGATAATGCCCGTAACTCCCGCGATACTGCCCTACATTCGATGCAAAGTGCGCAAGCCAATTTAGATGAAGCGAAACATGGTGACCGTTGGGAGCAACGCGATGTTTACAGCGCGCAGCTACAACAAGCAGAGGAACAGTTAGCGGAAATTAAAGTTCAGACGGATGACCTTAACGTTAAAGCACCTGTCGATGGCGAGGTTGGCCCTATTCCTGCTGAAGTGGGGGATTTATTAAGTGCCTCCAGTCCGCTTGTAACCTTAGTACGCTTACCTCAAGCTTATTTCGTGTTTAATTTACGTGAAGATATTCTTGCTCATGTCCGCAAGGGCGATGTGATTCATTTGCGCGTCCCGGCGCTGAATAATCAAATGATCGAAGCCCGTGTTCACTACATTGCACCCTTAGGCGATTTTTCAACCAAGAGTGCGACGCGCGCGACCGGTGATTTCGATCTAAAAACCTTTGAAGTGCGCCTATGGCCCACCAAACCCGTTAATGGTCTACGTCAGGGAATGAGCGCGCTATGGCAGTGGAAACGATAAAAAAAGGCTTTAAAGCCTTTCGTCGGGCCTTTAACAAAGAGATCCGCACCAGTTCACGTAAATTTGCTATTCACTGGTTAACCTGGTGTTTCCCGTTACTGCTCTTTTGGTTATTGAGCAGTAACTTTTCGGAAGGGACTCTGATGAATCTCCCTGTCGCTGTGGTCGATAACGACCATAGTGAACTCTCTCGTGAATTGATCCGCAAATTGGATGCTAGCCCTCATGCCAAGCTAACCGAGTGGGAAGGGGGATTAAATGAAGCCTTACATAAGATGCGTACGGCGCAAGATTACGGTTTAGTCTATATTCCGCCAGATTTCGAAAAGCATTTGCTTTCTGCGAAACAGCCTAAGGTTGCCTTTTACTATAATGCACTCTATTACGGTGCGGGGCTTTACTCTACTCAGGACTTTTCTGGATTGGTCACCGCGCTAAATAGTGAGTATCGCAGTGCCGTCGAGGCTAAAATTGGCAAGACAGCCCCAACCCTGCCTTCGGTATCGTTGGTTTATCGTAGTCTGTTTAATGCCAGTGGCAGTTATATCTATTACCAACAATTTGCGGCCACCATTCACCTCATACAGCTGTTCGTGGTGACCAGTATGATCTACGTCCTTTCCCGCAGCAAACCCCTTATCTATGCGGATCGTTTTGGCTGGGCGCTATTGGGCAAACTTGCACCTTATACCCTGGTGTATACCACGATATTAATGGGTGAGATTGCCTTATTGGTATGGGTGTTCTCAGCACGATTTGTCGGGGACCCCTACTATATGTTTTTCGTTGCCTTCTTCTATATTATGGCCGCGCAGAGTTTAGGGCTGATGTTGTTCACCTTTACCCGTACGGCAATTAGTGCATACACCTTGATGGCGATTTTTGTGACCATTGCCTTAGCCTTTTCTGGGCTGGGTATGCCTGAGTTATCGATGCCGTTACCGGCGCAGATCATTGCCAATATGGAACCGCTGACTCACGCCTTGTATGCCATGTTTGATCTGTTCATTCGTAAAGTTCCTGCTGAGCCGGTGATTGGCGTATGCGCGCTATTGGCTGTCTATCCAGTGATAGTGGGGCTTTTAGTATTCCGTCGTCTACCTAAGCGCTTACGAGACCAAGAGGCGATGGTATGAGTACCTACTGGGCTACCTTTAAAAAAGTGCTGGCAGGGATGTTAGAAAAGCCCATGTGGGCGATGCTGCTGCTGTCACTCTGTATTATCAGCATGGTTTATGCCAAAGGGACGGTGTGGGAAATGCCGGTTGGTGTGGTCGACCTTGACCATAGCTCAGCCAGCCATTTGTTAAGCCGTAATCTTGATGCGAGCCCCAAATTGAACGTGAAGTCTTACGATCAACTGGGGCAAGCTGAACGTGATATGGGCTACCGTAAGCTCTATGCTGTGATTGAAATTCCTGTCGATTTTGAAAAGAAGATGTTATCGGGTAAGAGTGTGTCAATTCCGGTATTTGGTGATGCGACCAACCGTTTACCCAACGGCCAAATTCAACAGAATGTGTTAGCAGCCTACCAACAGATGCTTAACCAATACGAAGTTGAATTGATGATGAAAAGTCAATTTACGCAGTCTGAAGCGAACGTTGTGTTAACACCGATGACGGGCCTAACCTTACCCTTGTTTAACCCAGGTATCAGTTTTGCGGCGATCATTTTTCCAGGCTTATTAGTGATGCTATTACAGCACTCATTATTGATCGCCAGTGTTAGGGTCTGTTTAATGATGAGCACAGAAGGGCGACCTAAACTCCCGGTTGTGCTAGGGGCGCTTTCGGCATTAATCCCGATTTGGTTATTCTTATCGATAGTGTTGTTCGCCCTATGGCCATGGGTACTGGGCTATAAGCAGGCAGCCTCAATCCCCGAAATTTTATTGTTAACCTTTCCTTTCCTGTTAGCGGTATTAGGGCTGGGTCGTTTATTAACAGAATGTATCCGTCGTGTTGAGATCATTTATTTGACCCTCTCCTTCATCACCACGCCGGTCTTCTACATCTCTGGCACCATCTGGCCGCTACAAGCTATGCCGAGTCCGGTCAGGTTCATTTCCAGTATGTTTCCCTCGACTTGGGCGATTAAAGCCATTGCAGGGGTGAATCAGATGGGATTATCGTTACGTGAGGCGATGCCCGATATCTGCATGCTATTATTACTTTTTGCACTCTACAGTATAGCTAGCTTTGTACTGACCTTCCTCCGCGATAGACGGTTAATTAGTCGATTTATCCACCGCGGAAGTCAGCATTAAAAGCGTTATTTAGCGGGCCATGCTTGGGTAATCAGCGTGGCTCGCTGGTCAGCACTATAATCGACCAGTGAATTCTTATTCGTTGACCGCTGGGCAAGCTCAGTGACTTCGCTAACCGCAATAGCCTCCTCACTTTCCCAAAATGGACTGCATGCATTATCCATTATCCATAATTTAAGATGCTGAGCGGGAAACTGCTGCGGCGCCAATGGAAAAAGCTGATGGTTGAGTTTTTCCAATAACTGCTGCTGGCGGTCATTTTCGCTTTTTGCAAGCAGATCCAAAAAGGGCAGCAGTAGTTGCCCGCAGACTTTACCATGGTGCCAGGTTTTAGAGGCGCCTATCTCCCCCGCGATACCATGAATGACTCCCAGCCCGGCGCTTGCTAAGCAGAGCCCCCCTAACCAAGAGGCAATTAACATTTTCTCCCGTGACGCTTCGCCGCATTCATCATTCAAGGCAAGCGTTGGCCAAGCTTCAACAAATAACGTTAAACCAGTGGTACTCAAGGCATGAATTAAAGGGGTGGCGGTACGTGAGAGATAGGCCTCGAACAGATGGGTAAAAGCATCGATGCCACAATTGGCGAGTACGGTTGAGGGCGATCCTTCCATCAATCTTGCATCTAAGATGGCATAATCGGGGACAAGATGAGGGTGGCGCAGTGAGGCTTTCGTTTTTAACACTTGTGTATCGGTCACCACCGCGTTTTGAGTGACTTCGCTGCCTGTCCCGGCAGTCGTTGGGATAGCAATCAAAGGTAAACGTTCACCGCTTAGGGGCGTGTCGCCGATTTTTTCGAGATAACGTTCAGTGGTCAGCGGATGGCAGGCAAGCGTGCTGAACGCTTTGCCGGCATCGAGAGTACTTCCGCCACCGATAGCGATCACGGTACGACATTGGCCCCGCCAGGTTGCTACCCATTCATCAAGTTGTTGGGGCGAAGCTTCGTGGCTGACTTCTACAATGCCGACTAAGTGTGGGGCAAGGCTCGCTGATAGCGTCGTCCAGTGCCTCCCTTTTAAAAAAGAGGGTGAAGCAAACAGTAGTGCGTCTCCAGGAGTTTGACGTAAAAGAGTGGGTAACTCCTGTAGCGATCCGCTGCCGCTGAGTGTCTGCTGGTTACTGCATAGTGCGGTAATGAATGACATCGCAAGTCTCCTTTTTTGCTTAACGCTAGCGTTTAGTTGACGCAAGGGTGTAGGTAATGATGCTACACCCTTATTCTGTTATCTCGCTAGGGGAAGGATTCTCAGAGTCTGTCTATCGCCAATCCAGGCTAGCCGGCGATTAACGGGGCTTTATGCTGTTCGAGAAGATGCTGTAAATCTTCAACCACTAAGCTTAACTTTTCTGGTGTCGGTAAATGGCGGATCTGCTCTCGATACCGGCTTAATAAACTCTGTAATTGATCAAAGGCTCGCTCTCGCTGTAACGCCAGTTTACTGGTGGAAAGTAATGTGGCGCAGTCACGGATCTCTTGGTGGAATTCGGCCAAACCAGCAAAGTTGTAGATAGTTATTGCATTAATCCGCCGATAAATAATGATCAAATTTATTGCTAATTGATAGCGGTGTAATGATCGGCTATCCAAGGTGATTAACGACAAGAGTTGATCGTAAAGAGCACTTAATCGATTCTTCTTCCGCCGCTGAGGATTTGTCGTGAGGGTTTGTAAGGCAGTCACCAAAATATTACGGATCAAGGCATTGGCGAGATGCGTTTTATGCAGATCAGGGATAACCGCAATGATCACCATAGAGATTATTGCGCCAAGAATTTGCCCCAAACCACTGTCGAAGGTATGGCTGAAATTGAAGGTCTCTGGGTTAGTAATCGGGATTAAGTTAAAAATAAACATTAACGAGGCGCCACTGCCCACTATTTTGTATTGCACTGCCACAGAGAGAACAAAAACCAGAATTCCTAACGCAATAAGTAGCAGGGCAAAACTTTGTTGCGTGGCCGGTATAATGAGTAAATAAAACAGCATGCTGATTGGAATGATATAAATCATGCCATAAATAAAATCGAGGCCTAACGCTTTAGGACTCTCTGCCCGCATAGCAAGGGTGGTGACAATACTCGCGATAATCAAGAAGCCACTGATAGCGGTGGGATCCATGACTAACCATAACGCACACCCAATCGCGGTAGTGACAAAGGTTCTAATCCCGTTGATCAGCGCATGTCTACGTTGTGCGGTGCGTGCCGTCGTTAAGGTATAACGGGCAATAATCTCTTTCTCAATTTGGTGCAGCGGTTGGTGTGAATGCAAACCACGTAATAAAATCCGTAACTCTTTCATCGCTTTAAGCCAAGCACTTAACGAATAAGGGGTTTGCGTGGCCGGTAACTGATGGATAAGGTAAGTGAACTGGTGAAGTTTTTGATTTAACTGCTCGGGTGTCTGGCAGTCGTCTTGAAATAAAAAATACCAATGGCTATTCCGTTTATCGGGGCGTTGCTGAAAATAGTGTTGCGTCTCGTAGGTCAAGGTTAAGAGATGGAAGAGGATCCCATTAATACCCTTTAGGCGGCGATGCATCATTACCGAATAATGTGAAGATTCCATACGCAGGGTTTGGCGCATGGCTTGGAGCGCCTTAGCCTGTGTCAGTCGGTCACGGAAGATTTCCTCAAATTGCTGAGTATCATCACTGGTGAAACAGTAGGCTAAGAGTTGGTAGCATTGCTGAGGCAATTCGGCGATCCGCTGATCGATAGTACGTTTAACCGAACGAGGTAAAAAGAGTAAGTCAGAAAATATCAGACAAAGCAGGCCTAACGTAATTTCAAAGAAACGGTAGAGGGCTATCTGCAGTACGTCCTGTGGGGTCTGCCAAGCTGTGACTAAGATGATGAATACAGAGTAACCTGCCAAGCCGAAAGCATAACTAATCTCTTGTTTAACGACGGTAAATAACCAAGAGAAAAATCCCGCCCATGCACAGCAGGCTAGGAGCAATAATATTGGTACCCGACTGAAGAGCGACATGATTACTACGCCGCCGATACAGCCGACAGCAGTGCCAATCAAGCGTAGAAATCCTCGAAAGCGCAGTACGCCACTCATCGGCTCGCCACCACTGGCAAAAGCAGGGGAGGCGGCGATGATAGCGACCGTCATCATTGACCATTTCGGAGTATCGAGTTCCAGTATAAAACTTAATGCCAGTGCTAGGAGCAGCGCACAGGTGGTCTTACAGGCAAAACGTAGCCGGTAAAAAAGAGAGTTATGCATTGTTTTTATAATCTAAAAATAAAATTTAGAAAAAGGGGTTATGCCTCTGGGCAAGGCTAAATTAGGGACAAACTAGACGGTTGAAAACATGGTGGCGTTTCCACAAATTGGCGTGAAAGTTATCTTACGCCTTTCCTTAAAAAGTGAAAGTATGATCAGCATCAAAAATGAGGTTTTTTTTGTGGCGATTTATTTTCTTTATCGTGGGAACGCCACTTTCGATAGGTCAATGCCCCCGTAAAAGTGGCGTATAGTGGTAATTACAGAGCGGGTATCTCGGACAGTGCGGGCTGCTCACGAAGAAAAACGCCAATGACATCTTTAGGGGGGATCCCGCCCGCTTGACCAATCAACCATCCCACGGCACCACGATGATAGCTGCTGTGATGCAGGACATGCTCAAGCATTTCGCAGGCTTTCATCGACCCCTGACTTCCATCGACGTAGGTAAAGGCAATAGGTTGAGTCGACGAAGCCTGATGGTTGGCATAGGAGAGATACCAATCACTACAGCGTGCCATTGCGTGTGAAAGTTCGGAAATCGTTGGTGTCTCGAGGGTATTTAATGCTCGATACCCGTGGTCGATTCCCTGCAAATTGCCTTTAAAAATCTCATCAACAACATAAATATGATTCATCAATCTAATCATTATTTTTTTCTGCTCGGCATACAGCGCATCATCAATGGTGGCGATAGCCTTTAAGGTCAGCTGGTCAGCCCAACGCTTAAAAGAGAGTAAAGTAGTTATATCCAGGGTCATCGTGGCGAACTCCACATTGTGGGATGAAGTGCTGATTATTGAACGCTGGGTCATAAATAGCGAGAGCTATTTTGTCCAGCAGTGCGCACTCTCTTGCAAGCCATGATGTCCTGCGGCAAGGTAAGGTTTTTAGGGGGTGGACAATGATTGATGCGTTAGACCATGTACATGTGTATGTAGAGGATGTTCCCCTCGCGGCGGAATGGTATCGACGCATGCTAGGCTTTGAATTCGATCCTGCTTTCGCGCAGTGGTACGTGCAGGGTGGACCTTATGTGATTCGCTGTGCAGCCGCCGCGCTATCTCTTTTCCAACGCACCTCGCCCAAGCCAGGCAATACTATCGCCTTCGCGATACAAGCCACAAAGTTGAAGGAATTGCTGGAGAGATTAGCACAGCATGAGTTTGCCTTTACTATTGTCGATCATCAATTAACCTGGTCAGTCTATTTTACTGATTGCTGTGCAAATCCCATTGAAGTCACCTGTAATGATTACGAAGCAGCGACGCCCATTATGGTTGCTGCCAGCACATCATTACCGCCCTTAACCCGTTAATTATGGAGCGTAGATAAACAAGCCGCGTAGGGGCCAGTGATACCTTTATGACGGGGATAATCGAGATCGCCCCATTTACTGGTGGTAATGCCTAAATTTAACAATGATTCTAATAAGGTGACTGCTGCACCCACGCCATCAATCACCGGCATTTGTAATTCTTCACTTAACTCCGCAGCCAGATCAGCCATGCCCCCACATCCCAAAATAATCGCCCCGACATTATCTTGGTGTTTGGCATTAAGGCAGTATTCGCGTACTTTTTCTTGTGCCACTCCACTTCCATCTTCAAGACTTAAAACGGGTAGATCAATAGCGTGTACCGCGGCACACTGCTCGTGAAACCCATAGCGATGCAGCAGATGGCGCGCAATAATTACGGTGCGGGGTAGGGTGGTGACAATCGAAAACCGGGTCGCGACTAAGCTGGCGACATGCATAGCCGCTTCAGCAATCCCTAAAACCGGGCCTTTAGCCAGTTCACGAGCGGCCAATAGCCCTGGATCGCCAAAACAAGCAATAATATGACCCTGAACACCACGTTCCTCGCCCTCTTTAATCTGCTGTAAAATTCCTAGTGTCGCCACCGCCTCATCGAAATGCCCTTCAATAGACGGAACCCCCTCTTCAGGGCATACGGCATCAATCTCAATGCGAGAGCTGGCTATATTACGAGCCGTCTGTGCCATAGTGTCGGTCATGGCCTGACTGGTATTTGGGTTAATCAATTGAATCCGATGGCGGCGCATAAAATCTCCATAAAAAGTAGCTGCACACAAGTTGTGCAAGGTAGGGGTTATTGCACTCTAATGAATCTCTTATCATTTCTGCAAGGGGTAATTCATAACGTTTTCATATCAGGGCTGAGGCTGTACTAGGCGCCAACTGACGTTTGGAATTATTGTTTCAATAAAAAAATATTTGGTATGTTATTTGCAAAGTTACTGTCATCAGTTCGATTTCGTTTACGAGGATGGCATTATGGCACAGCAAGATTCGACCACTTCACACCCTTACCCGGCGAGTTACAGCCCAAAACTGACCAACGATGATTTGGCGCCCGTTACCCATCAGCATTGGTCTTGGTACAATATTTTTTCGTTCTGGATGTCGGATATTCACAGTATGGGCGGTTATGTGGTCGCTGCCAGCTTCTTCGCGCTAGGCTTGGCCGGTTGGCAGGTTCTACTCTGTTTACTGGTAGGAATCTGTATCGTACAGGTCGCAGCCAACCTGATCGCTCGTCCTAGCCAGCTCACCGGTGTGCCTTACGCTGTGGTCTGTCGTCAAGCATTCGGAGTTTTTGGCGCAAACATTCCAGCCGTTATCCGTGGACTGATTGCTTTCGCATGGTACGGTATTCAAACTTGGCTCGCCTCCAATGCGCTGCTATTAGTGTTATTAAAATTTTGGCCAAGCCTGACCCCGTTGACCGTCCCACACTTTGTTGGGCTTTCAGCATTGGGTTGGATCTGTTTTGCGGTGATGTGGTGCCTGCAAGCGATGGTATTTTGGCGGGGCATGCGCACTATCCAAGCCTTTATCGACATTGCAGGACCTGCGGTATATATCGTGATGTTAGCCTTAGCCGTATGGATTATTTCACAAACAGGCTGGCAGGGGATTTCGCTGACCTTGTCCGACAAAACCTTGAGTACCTCGCAACAAACCTGGCAGATGATTACTGCCGTATCGCTAGTGGTCTCCTATTTTTCAGGACCACTACTGAATTTTGGTGACTTTGCCCGTTACGGTAAGTCAATGAAAGAGGTACGTCGTGGTAACCGTTGGGGCTTGCCTTTTAACTTTTTACTCTTCTCTGTGATTACTGTCGTGATTGTCTCTGGTACCAAAAGCTTATATGGTCAGATGATCACTGACCCAATTGAAACCGTCGCGCATACTGGTAACGGAATGGTGATGGCATTAGCACTATTAACGATGATTACCGCTACCGTGGGAATTAATATTGTTGCCAATTTTGTCTCGCCCGCCTTCGACTTTTCAAACTGTGCACCTCAAAAAATCAGTTTTCGACTGGGAGGGATGATTGCAGCAGTGGGGTCAGTGCTTCTAACGCCTTGGAACTTATTCCAATCGCCAGAACTCATTCATTATAGTTTAGATATTTTAGGTGCCTTTATCGGGCCGCTGTTCGGGATCTTATTATGCGATTTTTATTTGATTAAACGCGGTAAGATTGATGTCGATGATCTGTTTAATGCGTCAAAACAGGGGCGTTATTGGTATCAAGGTGGTGTGAACCTGCGTGCCATTGCAGCCTTAGTCCCTGCGGTCGTCATCGGTCTTGTGATCAGTTTCATTCCTAGCCTCCATGCAGTGGCAAATTTTAGTTGGTTTATTGGCGTAGGCATTGCCGGGGTGGCGCATTTTCTCTTACACCCGCGTGAAGCGATCGCTGCTCAATCAACCCCCTTATCAACATTGGTGACAACGAAAGAGATATGATTTTTTTGTCACCCGATAGTGCCTAATCAAAACTGAAGGTATACTGCGCATCCCTTAGGTTGTGGATGTCGCAGTCGATTATGGTTAACTCAAATAATCTTATTGAGCAGTTAAGTGAGAAAGGTTGGTATTACCAACAAAATGTTATTCCGGGCGAACGGGTGACGGCTTTAGCTGACCTCTGTCATAAACGAACCTTCTTACAAGCGGGCATTGGTCAAGGGATCAAAAATATCATTAACGAAGCGATCCGCTCAGACAGTATTAGCTGGATTGATCCGCAAGAAAATGACCCTTCAGTGGTCTATTATTTGACGTTAGTTGACGAGATTAAACAGCTCCTTAACCGAGAATTTTATTTAGGGTTGAATGGTTTTGAAGGACACTTTTCTCGTTACCCACAAGGGGCATTTTATAAGCCGCACTACGACTGCTTCGCCCAAGACAAACGCCGTGCGGTGACCCTGATATTTTATATTAATCAGAACTGGCAACCGGAAAATGGCGGGCAGCTCTGTTTGCATTTACCGGAAGGTAAGAAGGTGATTGAGCCGGTGGCAGGCAGTATGATTTGTTTCCTTTCCGAACAAATATTGCACGAAGTCTTACCCACACAGGTCGAACGGATGGCGTTAACCGGATGGTTCGTCCGTCATCAAGGACAAGATTACTTTTACAGCTAACTGTAGAAAAATTTTCCCGCTTAATTTTCAGAAATGTGATCAGCATGCCATACTAATGGCTTGCTTTTTTTTTATGTGGCGAATCTGCCCATTTTTCACACAGTAATGTAAGAGGTCGTTGTGTCACAAACGAAAACTGAACATCTAGGATTGGCCCAATTAGCCCTTGCGCTTGGCGGTTTCGCTATCGGTACCGGCGAATTTGTTATTATGGGATTGCTGCCAGATGTGGCGCATGGCTTGAATAGTTCGATTACTCGGGCAGGGGATGCCATCAGTAGCTATGCGCTGGGCGTAGTGGTGGGTGCGCCGCTGATTGCCGTACTCTTTTCGCGGGTTTCGCGCCAACGTTTACTCATTGCCCTAATGGGGCTCTTTGCATTAGGTAATGCGGCGAGTGCGTTAGCGCCTGGCTATCTCTCTTTTGTATTAATGCGTTTTATTACCGGTCTACCGCACGGTGCCTTCTTTGGGGTAGCGTCGTTAGTCGCCGCCTCGATGGTGCCCGCACATCAGCGTGGCAAGGCGATTGGACGAATGATGCTGGGCTTGACCGTGGCAACATTACTTGGCGTGCCTGTTGTATCCTGGATTGGCCATCACCTAAGTTGGCAGTTAGCTTTTTGGTTTGTCGGGGCCTGTGCTTTGATATCGCTGCTGATGATCATTCGCTATGTGCCTTTCAGTCATGGAGATCGCTCCGCACACCCACTGCGCGAGCTGACTGCCTTAAAGAAGCCCCAAGTCTTATTGACATTACTGACTGGCGCAACCGGCTTTGGCGGGATGTTTGCGGTCTTTAGCTACATTACCCCGACGATGATCCACTATGCAGGGATGAGTGAAGCTCAAATTCCTTGGGTAATGGCTGCGTTTGGTCTCGGGATGATTGTCGGCAGTACCTTGGGTGGAAAGTTTGCCGATTGGAGTGTACGTAAGACAATTGGTTTATCGTTACTTTGGAATATCGCCATTATGGTGCTGTTCTGTTTCCTCTCGAAGTATGTCGTGACGGGATTCTTGGCGGCCTTCTTGATCGGTACGGCGGGGCTTTTAATTCCTTCCCTACAAATCCGTTTGATGGATGTTGCGGGCGACGCGCAAACTTTAGCGGCCGCGATGAATCACTCGGCGCTGAATATGGCTAATGCGTTAGGTGCTTTCTTGGGCGGCGTTGTAATTGATGCGGGCTTGGGTTGGGTATCCACCGCTTGGGTAGGAACGGTATTGGCAGTAATGGGGCTAATTATTTTCTTACTCTCATTACGGGTGAAACGCTAATTTGTCTCTCTAGTCTTCCCGGCCCCTTAGGGGCCGGGAAGGATTATCATGATTTATGCTTTTGACGACTACGACGTAATCGAAGTCCAATCAGCAATAAGATTACTACGACAATACCTACCGCAATGCCTGGCACCATATAAGGTTGTGCTGCAGCCAAGAAAGGTAAATGTCCCCCTTTACGCATCCATGCTACATCGCCCGCTTTCACCGTGACCGACGGATTCCCATAATTATGCAGAACATAATTGCTGATATCGGCTATTTGTTGATCGGTCAGCTGATCCACATAGGTCGGTGAACTGAAGGCGGGCATGAGTACGTCGTGATCTTTAGTCGTCCTTCTTACGCCGAATAAAATGGCTGAGACCAGATTATCAGGACGGATCATACCGGTCGCCGTATTATGGAATAGTGAAGGATAGGCTTGGTTTTGACTTCCCGAACCGTCCGGTTGGTGACAGCTCGCACAGTTACCACTGAATAACTTCGCTCCTGAATCGAGGGCATTATAGGCATTATTCGGTGCATCACCGCGAATCTCCGTTTCCACACTTACAGGTTTGCCATAAGTGTAGGCAGCAGCAGTTTCTCCTTCGCTACGGATAGGCGAGGTCTGTTTAAGGTAAACAGCAATCGCTTTAAGGTCGCTATCTGGAAGGTATTGCAAGCTGTGTTCTATCGCTTCCGCCATGCCGCCGGCCGCTTGGTTTTTCCCTATCGCACGGCCAGTTTTCAAGTAGCTTACTAGCTCATCTTCACGCCATCCACCAATACCACTGATAGGGTCAGAGGTAATATTGGGCGCATACCAACTGCCTAGCGGGGCACCAGCCAGAGGTTGATCGTGTTTCTCTGCCATCATAAAGTTACGAGGAGTGTGACAGGTATCGCAGTGCGCAAGTCCATTTACCAGATAATTCCCGCGGTTCCACTCCGCGCTTTTGCTCTGATCCACTTTATAGCTGTCAGTGTTGCCGAAAATCGCGTTCCACATACCCATGCTAAAACGTAGATTGAAGGGGAAGGGAAGCTTGGTCGGCGTATTAGCTTGGTCTACCGGTTTTACCCCGTGCATAAAGTAGGCATAGAGTGCATGCACATCTTCGTCTGTCATAAGATGATACGAGGTGTAAGGCATTGCCGGATAAAGATGGGCGCCATCAGGGCGAATACCTTCGCGAATCGCTTTAGCAAACTGCGCTTCACTGTATCCCCCAATCCCTTGCGGCGATGGGGTGATGTTAGTGGCATAAATCGCGCCCATCGGGGAAGCAATAGCATAGCCACCCGAAAAAGCCGTTTTACTTCCGGGTGCAGTGTGACAGGCTTGACAGTCGGAGGCGATCGCCACTTTCTCACCTTGGGCAATGAGTGCCGCGCCGTTATCTTGCTCTGCTTGAGCATAGGCCAGGGGGCTACAAGCCGTAAGGGTGAGTAGCAATGCTAAGGTTTTATTTAGCCGCATGGTCAAATTCCCCCTTTTAAACGTTGAGCCATATCGTGCGCCGCTTTCAACCCTAACGCTGCCATGGTGAGGGTACTATTGACCACGCTTGCCGAGGGGATAGCACCGCCGCCCGGTAACCATAGGTTTTCGTGATCGAAGGTGCGGCAGTTACTATCTACCACTGCATTCTTCGCAGAATCGCCCATGATGGTGCCACCCATAATATGGTTATTGGCATTGAGGCTAGTGGTGATGTTGAACTCTTTTGCGTTAAACAGCGAACCGATGTGGCGAAGCTGATCGTGGGCGGCCTCTGCACCTTTGCGCACATAATCCCCGACATCGTAGTGAATATCCGGACAGGCTAGGCCATGGGCATCTTTACGATCTGCACTGAGTGTCAGGCGGTTATCAGGGTCCGGTAAAGGCTCCAAGCTTATCGATAAGTCAACGCCGTGTGTCGAGCGATAACGGATCTCTTCATCCAATGCTTTCCCCACCAAGCCTTTCGCGAGTGCCTGTTTAGTCGCAGGCACGACACGTGAAATATTGTTGAGGATTATTTTATTCGCTGAATAATCCCGACGGAAGTCGCCGTCACGCGGGCCGACCATGCAGCTACTCTGCGCTGGACCGCGACCCAACCACATTGGCTCTTCAGTTAAGAAGCTGCAGTGGAAGCCAGAGTGGTCCATCATATTGCGGCCGACCATGTCAGAACTGTTAGCAATACCGGTCGGGTTAGCTTTATTCGCGGCTAGCAGAAGTAGACGTGGCGTTTCAATACCATTACAGGCGAGGGCAAACATCTTGGCTGAGGCTTTGTGTGAAGCCTTTTGATTATCAAGCCAGTGTACGGCAGTGATGCGGTTTTGACTATCGGTATCAATTTTATAGACTACGGACTCTGACAGTACGACCGCGCCTTGGCGTTCGGCACGTTCGACATGATGAATACCATTATACATTGCGCCAATTGGGCAAATAGGTTGGCAGTTGTTGTTACCGCAGCAGACTGGGCGTCCTTCCCAAGGGCGAGTACTCCGTCCTTGCGGAATAGGGACTAAGTTGTAGCCGTGTGGGTTGACCACGCTAGCAAAATAGTTATCACCATGGGCGAAAGGCACCATATCCATCGGATAAGGTCGGCTACGTTCGGCGGGCGATTGCATTGCGGGATCTTGCGGGCCGGCAACACCAATTTCATATTCGGCTTCACAGTACCACGGCTCGAACTCTTGATAGGAGATTGGCCAGTCACGTCCGACATTGTATTTGCGTTGCATCTCGAAGTCGCTTGGGTGATGACGCCAGCAAGAGGCTGCCCAGTGCCATGTCGTACCCCCGACTGTCCGTAAATAGCCTTGTTGGAAACTGCCTGCGCTCGGGCCAGTCACATTGACGTAGTTATTCGGTGGAAAGTAGAGCGGGGCAGGGGCCAGAGGGGATTGTGGATACAATCCTTGGAAATCGGACCCCGCGCGATTGGCAAACGGCATATTACGCCAGTTTTCGACCGCTTGCGCACGAGTGATCCGTAGACCAGCTTCCAGCACTAAAACAGAGTAACCCTGCGCGACCAGTCGGTCCGCCATCATTCCGCCGACAATTCCGGATCCAACGATCACAACATCGGCGCTCACATCGCCACTTGCAGTAAATTCTGGTTTTTTCATGATGATTAATTTTTTTGTTATTTATTTTATGTATGAGTTATTACAGCGCATCGATAACGGCCGTGCTGTTTGCATCGGGGACTGGGACAGTCCACCAAAGCGGACCATTGCCACAATAAGTTGGGACAACTAACCCATCACTGACTGTGCGATACATCCACGCTTGCTGATAGCTAACTAAAATACCGTGGTAATCATCCCCGACAGTGCCGGTATACCAAGCTGTTACGATTTGTTGTAACAGTGTCTGCAGACCTGTCCCTTGAGCCTTCTCAGCAAAACTGGCAGCACTCATTCCCTCTTGAATCAATTGGACTAAGGGGGTGATCTGTTGGGCAAAAGATGGGGACTTTTTAACAAAAGCATTAAAGAAATGTGCCGCCAGTTCAGCGTTCACGTGTTTATGCTCGGTTATCGTCTGCGTAACCTTTATGAAAGCGCGTAAGGTGTCACTTGAGGAAGAGACATTTTGCGCAAGCCCACTTAAAGGGACTGAGGTGATCAAACACCCTGCGCTAATCACTAGCGAGTTTTTCAAAAAACGACGGCGACTGGTATCGGTACCAGTTGTGTCACAATCTGATTGAGGGAGGTTAGGAGTCATGGGCGTCAAACTGGAATGTGATAAAGTTCACGTAATATAGTGAAATGAGTCTTAAATGTAAAAACATTATAATGTTTAGGGACAAGAAAAAGACAGCGGTAAGCCAGTCGCTTACCGCTTGAGGAGATTACTGACGATGGGTCGATACGCGTTGATGGATAGCTTCACTGCGTCCTGCGAGTCCGACTAAAGTGATCTCGCAACCATGACGATGATAACGTTGTTCGATCGAATCAAGCACACTCACACTTGAGGCATCCCATACCTGAGCATCAGACAGATCGATAATGACCTGTTTGGGATCATTGGCGTAATCAAAATGTTCATAAAGGTCGTTACTGCTGGCGAAGAAAAGAGGCCCTTGGACATGATAGGTAACACGTTGTCCGTCTTGCGAGAGTGAACGCTGCGCAACAATAATATGACTAATACGTCTGGCAAACAGTAGGGTCGCAAAGACGGCACCCACCACCACGCCAAGCGCTAAATTACTGGTCCACACGGTTACAATGACGGTAAAGAGCATAATTAAGGTTTCGCTTACCGGTAATCTGCGCAGAGTCTTAGGCTGCAAACTGTGCCAATTGACCGTTTTAATCGCAACAATCACCATAATGGCCGCGAGAACTACCATCGGTATTTTCGCCATAATCTGACTTAGTACACTGACTAACAGGAGCAATACACAGGCGGCGACAAGGGTAGAGACCCGACTGCGCGCTTTACCCAGCTCAACGTTAACAATCGTTTGACCGATCATGGCACAGCCCGCGACGCCACCGTAAAAGGCGGCTAGGATATTTGCGATGCCTAATCCCCAAGATTCACGATGCTTATTTGATGGGGTATCCGTTAATTCATCAACCAGTTTTGCCGTTAGCAGCGACTCCATTAACCCGACCAGTGCCACACTGATGGCAGCAGGCCAGATAATTTGTAGCGTATGCCAATTTAAGGGGACTTGTAGAGAATTAAAGCCCGGTAAGCCTGGAGACATACTGCCTTCATCCCCGACATTGGGTAACTGCAGGCCAGTATAGGCAACGATAGCAGTAAGTAACACAATGGCGATAAGTGGAGCCGGAATAGCGGTAAACAGGCGGGGTAAGCCCAATACAATGATTAAGGTTATCGCGAAAAATAGCCAGACCATGGGGCCATGCCCAATAATGTGCGGGACCTGTGCCATAAAGATAAGAATACCTAACGCATTCACAAACCCCGTCATCACGGATTGCGGGATGTAACGCATCATTCTTGCTAATCCCAACCAACCAAAGAGAATTTGTAAGGTGCCGGCCATTACCACGGTGGGCAATATGTACTCCACTCCCTGCGCGGCGACCATCGGTCCAATCACCAAGGCGACGGACCCGGCTGCGGCACTCACCATCGCCGGACGACCACCAATTAGAGAAAGTGTTAAACAGATGACAAAGGAGGCGATCAAACTGACTTTGGGGTCGACCCCCGAAATCACTGAAAACGAAATGACCTCAGGAATTAGCGCGAGGGCCGTCACAATCCCCGCTAAGCTCTCGGTGATCAGTTTCCCGGGGGAGGTGAGTACCGTTTTTACTTGCCCAGCTTTTGCTGAAGAACAGGGTTTCATTCACTTTACCTTGTTAAAAACTTATTTTTTATTATTGCTCTTGCCTGAAAAGAGAAATCTCAACACAGGAATGCGTAGATGAATCTCGTAAAGCATAAATGATACGCCAAAAACCATGGCTAATCCTGCAAAAAAACCAAGGTAATTATTATGGATCATGGGACTCAAGTATAAGCCATACACAAGAGTGAGTGGGTGGTGAACTAAGTAGATAAATAATGATGCGTTAACTAAATAGCTGACCGCAGGAGAGTGGATATTTAATAATCGGTAGCCACTGCTAAAGCAGATATTAAGCATACAAACTCCCATGACCATTGAAATCAAGGCATCAAGCTCATAGAGCCAGCCATCACCCGAACTGTAATGCTGGTTATAGTGATACGCACAGAAGGCCACAATAGTACCCATCCACAATAATGGATGAGGCTTAATAAATAGGGCTTTGAGAGAGGTTATCTGCCACGCTAATGCTCCCAGCATAAAAAAGGGTAGATAGAATAATACCTGCATCACCACGATATTCATTAATGCATCTTTCATGACCAAGGGCAGGCTCAGTAACAACACTCTGCGTAGCAAGCACCACACTAGAATACAGAGTGTTAGCCCCCCCAGCACGTGCCACCAGCCAAGCTGTTTATGCTGCCATTGCTCAGTATGCCGTTTCAGCCAATGAAATAACTGATAACCGATCACCGTTAACAGACAAAGAATTAATAAAAACCATAAGTGGGAAATAAGCTCCCAACACAGCGTGTTATATTTTTCATACAGCGTGAATTGAGACCAATGTGGAAATTTATCCGAAACATTTTTTAAAAGTAAAAACTGCGGCAACGTTATCAGCGGTATAGCGGCTAAAAAAGGAATCCCCACGCGCTCTAGTCGAATTTTTAACCAACGATGAGGCGAGTAACGTAAGAAAAGCATATAGGAAAAGTAGCCGGAAATAACAAAGAATACTTGCATCCGAAATGAGTGAATAAATTCATTAAAAAGGGTCAATCCAAATGATGGTGTTGGGCTATTGACGGTCCAATGCTGGGAAGAATAAATCAGTGATACATGGAAGGGCACACCGAGCAACATCAGAATTGCACGGATTGAATCAAGGAAATACTCACGTTGTTGAGGTTGAGCGGACATCTTCTATACTCATCGTCTAGGGTGCATGTTGCATGATTACGGCTAAGATTAGGATAAGTATATCAGACAACATTCCACGAATAGGGGTTTCGTAAAACTATCCGAAAAATCCTGCTTTTTTAATAAAAATAAACTATCACTCTAAGATGACTGTCAGAATGCCCGTGAATCAATTATTATAAGCTTAGTTAGTTTGGAACCTATTTTTAAGGGGGCGATGTGCTCATCAAGAAAGATACTACATATAAAGGAAGACAACTCAAATGGGTTGGCGCAGCGGTACTTGTCGCACTCTACACGAGCAATAGCTGGGCATTTAGTATCGACGATGTCGCTAAGCAAGCTAAATCCTTAGCGAGTAAAAACTATCAAGCTCCAAACAGTAATTTGCCTTCGCAACTTCGCGAATTAAAATATGCCGATTATCAACAAATCCAATTCAAGCGCGATAAAGCTTATTGGTCAAAACTTCACACGCCTTTTAAACTCGAGTTTTATCATGAAGGGATGTATTTTGATCAAGCCGTCAAAATAAATGAAGTTACTGCCTCCACCGTTCATGAAATTAAATACGACCCGGACTATTTTGATTTTGGTAACGTCCCACATGACGCCAATACCCTCAAAAATCTAGGCTTTGCCGGCTTCAAAGTACTTTACCCACTGAACAGCCGTAAGAAAGAAGATGAAATCAGTAGCTTCTTAGGCGCGAGCTATTTCCGGGTTATCGGCGCTGGTCAAACTTATGGTTTATCTGCGCGGGGCTTGGCTATCGATACTGCTGTGCCTGCAGGCGAAGAGTTCCCTCGCTTCAAAGAGTTTTGGATAGAACGACCAACCTCTAATGCAAAACAGTTAACCATCTACGCGTTACTGGATTCTCCTCGCGCAACAGGCGCTTACCGCTTTATTATCCATCCAGGAAAAGAGAGTACGGTAGATGTTCAATCCCGCGTCTATTTACGTGACACTGTCACTAAGTTGGGGATTGCACCGCTCACCAGTATGTATCTTTTCGGCGCGAACCAACCTTCACCGGTGATTAATTATCGTAATGAATTACACGATTCGGATGGTCTTTCAATCCACAACGGTAATGGCGAATGGATTTGGCGTCCGATTAATAACCCACGTCGTTTAGGGGTGAGTACCTACCAAGTAGAGAATTTAAAAGGTTTCGGTTTACTGCAACGTAATCGTGACTTTAGTCACTACCAAGACTTAGACGATCGTTATGACCAACGTCCAAGTGGTTGGGTGGAACCTATCGGTGATTGGGGCAAAGGGCATATCGAGTTGGTTGAAATTCCTACCAATGATGAAACCAACGATAATATCGTTGCCTTCTGGAGCCCAGAACAATTGCCTGAAGCGGGCAAAGAGATGAAGTTTAATTACCGTTTGCACTTCACGCGTGACGAATCTGCTTTGCACGATAATAACCTCGGCTGGGTACAAGATACTTTACGCTCAACCGGTGATGTCAAACAGTCGAATCTGGTACGTCAACCTGATGGCAGCATTGCTTTCATCGTCGACTTTGTCGGTAAGAACCTGAGCAAAATGTCGAGCGATGCGAAAATTGCGCCAGCAGTGAGCATTGGTAAAAATGGCGAAATCGTTGAACAAAACGTTCGTTACAATCCAGTGACTAAAGGCTGGCGTTTGACCTTACGTTTACGTGTGAAAGATCCAAAACAAGTGACCGAGATGCGTGCTGCGTTAACCAGCAACGATAAACCATTGACCGAAACGTGGAGCTATCAGTTACCTGCCAATGAATAAATCAACGTTTAACTCTAAACACTACATTGACACTCTGCCGCTTGATGCGGCAGAGCAGTCTTCGCTGCTTAGTACTGAGGTGACTGAGGAAAGTTTTGCTCAGTTCCACCACAAGCTAGGCCATGATCATACCGCTAGCGAGCGTGATGAAGATGCGGCGCTTGCTTCGGTCTCTTCACGTGTGAAAATGGCGTGGTCAGGGGCAACACATGACGATGCACAATTTGCCGAAGATGATCTTAACCGTACCACCTTAAAGGCAATGCCTCCGGTGCGTCGTGCATTGATGTCCCCTGACGTCTGGGAAACTAACCCTATTACGCGGGCATGGCGTTCGCTGCGCGGTAAGTCACGCAAGCAGCGTGAGCGTCTGCAGGATGCGCCGACCCGTAATTCAGAAGAGAAATGGCGTGTGGTGGGAACGATCCGTCGTTACATTCTATTGCTTCTGACTTTAGCGCAGACTGTCGTGGCCACTTGGTACATGAAGACTATCTTGCCTTATCAAGGTTGGGCGTTAATCGATCCCACACAACTCTTCACTCCAGATTGGAAGCAAGCAGTACTTCAAATTCTACCCTATGTCCTGCAGACGGGGATTTTATTCCTCTTTGCGATTCTTTTCTGCTGGGTTTCTGCCGGTTTTTGGACCGCATTGATGGGCTTTCTACAACTGCTGATCGGTAAAGATAAATACAGTATCTCTTATGGCACGGTGGGCGATGAACCACTGAATCCGGAGAATCGTACTGCGCTTATCATGCCTATCTGTAATGAAGATGTGCAGCGTGTATTTGCCGGGTTAAGAGCAACGTGGGAATCTGTCGTCCGCAGTGGTAACAGTGAGCACTTCGACGTCTATATCCTAAGTGATAGCTACGATGCGGATATTGCTATCGCCGAGCAGAAAGCATGGATGGAGCTGGTTCGCGACGTGGGCGGAGCGGGGCAGATTTTCTACCGTCGTCGTCGTCGTCGCGTTAAACGTAAAAGCGGTAACATCGACGATTTTTGTCGCCGTTGGGGCCAAAACTACGCTTATATGGTGGTCTTGGATGCCGATAGCGTAATGAGCGGTGAATGTTTATCTGGACTAGTACGGATGATGGAAGCCAATCCTAATGCAGGGATTATTCAATCCTCACCGAAAGCTTCTGGAATGGATACGCTCTACGCGCGTTGTCAGCAATTTGCTACCCGTGTCTACGGACCGCTCTTTACTGCGGGACTGCACTTTTGGCAACTAGGTGAATCTCACTACTGGGGACATAACGCCATTATTCGGGTTAAACCCTTTATTGAGCACTGCGCCTTAGCCCCGCTACCGGGTGAAGGCTCTTTCGCCGGTTCCATCATGTCGCACGACTTTGTTGAAGCCGCATTAATGCGTCGTGCGGGTTGGGGAGTCTGGATTGCCTACGACTTGCCTGGTTCTTATGAAGAGCTACCGCCGAACCTGTTAGACGAACTAAAGCGTGATCGCCGCTGGTGTCATGGTAACTTGATGAACTTCCGCCTGTTTATGGTAAAAGGGATGCACCCGGTTCACCGTGCGGTCTTCCTAACGGGCGTCATGTCATACCTGTCTGCACCGCTATGGTTTATGTTCTTGGCCTTGTCTACGGCGTTACAGGTGGTCCACTCCTTGGTGGAGCCGACATACTTCTTGCAACCTCGTCAGCTTTATCCAGTCTGGCCACACTGGCGTCCTGAGTTAGCCATTGCGCTATTCTCGACAACCTTAGTGCTCCTTTTCCTGCCGAAGATGCTGAGTGTATTGCTGATTTGGTGTAAGGGTGCGAAACCTTATGGCGGCTTTATTCGGGTCTTTATCTCGTTAATTCTAGAAATGCTGTTCTCGGTCCTTTTAGCACCAGTCAGAATGCTGTTCCACACCTTGTTTGTGGTGAGTGCGTTCTTGGGTCTAAAAGCCGTTTGGGATTCTCCACAGCGTGATGATGATTCCACCCCATGGAGTGAGGCGTTCCGCCGTCATGGGTCTCAGATGCTATTAGGGATCGTCTGGGCAGCCGGAATGGGCTATCTGGATCTTAACTTCCTGTGGTGGTTAGCCCCAATTGTCGGCTCTTTGATTCTCTCACCGATTGTGTCGGTTATTTCAAGCCGCGCTACTGTTGGGATGGCGTCACGTCGTGCGAAACTCTTCTTAATTCCTGAAGAGTACGATACGCCGCAAGAGTTGATTGATACGGATAACTATGTGCTGCTTAATCGCGAACGTGTTTTAGAGAATGGCTTTATGCATGCTCTGTTCCACCCGTCATTCAATGCGTTAGCGACCGCCCTGGCCACAGCACGTCACTTACAAAGCGATCTGCTGGAGCATGCGCGCGAGCGTCAGATCGATCAACTGTTAAGTGAATCGCCGGAAAAAAGCAGTGCGAATCAGCGCCTAATGGCCATCAGTGATCCAGTGGTCTTAGCGCGGTTACACAGCCGCTTGTGGCAGCAGCAGGATAAATATCGACAATGGCACGAGAGTTATGCCAAACTCGAAGTTAATCCCAACGCTTTACAAGTTAACTGATAAAGAGGCGGCGTAAGCCGCCTTTTTTAATGGGTTTATGCCGTTATGATAAAAAAACTCTGTATTGTGCTGTCGATTGTGATGCTTACCGGCTGTGGCAGTATTATCAGTCGAAGTGTTGCGGGGCAGGGACAGGGGCACCAGTATTATCCGGGAGTGCAGTGGGATCTGCGCCAAGGCTATTGGCGCTTTTTAACGATCCTTGATCTCCCGCTCTCATTGATTGTTGACACCTTTATGTTACCCATCGATGCCAAGCATGGAGATTACCCGTAATTACCAGCGTTCAGAGTCACTGTTGTCGTCATTCCACTCGTCAGCAGCGGCTCGACCCTCTTCGGTATCGGTTGGTGGTGCAAGCTGAAATTCACCCTCGTCCCATTCGTGCAGCGTATTCTCTGGTTGCCATTCGGCGAGAATCTCGTCTTCATCAAACTCATTATCCCAAATCGCCTGTGCTGCCTCATCGAAATAGAGTGGAAGGCATTCGCTAGGGGCTTCTTCTTGATCCGCAAACTCGGCTTGCCACATGATATCTCCGTCTTGCATCACATATTTTTGTAATGAAAACTGGCTAACGGAGGCGCTTAATTCGTCGACTTCAGGGTGATCGGCTAAGAAAGCCTCTTTGGCAACGCTTATTGCTTCGTCTAAAGTGGTAAATAAATCCATTGTCGTAACCTCAATCACTGTGGGAATAGAAGAAGCATAGAACATATTTTTCGCCCCGCAGGATCCGCGACAGATTTTTATTACTTTTCAGTTTTTCCTGAATGAAGTGCGGGTAGGGCCTTGGGATGCATGCCGCTATCGGGTATGATAGGCGCCCTTAAATTTCCCTCTATACAGGACGAACACCATGCCAGTGTTACATAACCTTGTTTCGAATAAAGAGTTAAAACAACGCTTAATGGAGGAGACTGAACCCCGTACTACGGTCTCATTCTATAAATATTTTAACATCAGTGACCCGCAGGCTTTCCGCGACCGTCTGTATCAGACCTTCTTGAATCTCAAGGTGTTTGGCCGCGTCTATATTGCTGCTGAAGGGATTAATGCGCAAATCAGTGTGCCTGCTAGCGATTTTGAAGCGATGAAGCAGCAAATTTTTGATTTTGACCCTGCGTTAAACGGATTACGAATGAATATCGCCCTGGATGATGACGGTAAGTCTTTCTGGGTACTGCGGATGAAGGTCCGTGAGCGCATCGTAGCGGACGGTATTGATGATCCAAGTTTTGATGCCAGTGATGTCGGTGCTTACCTCAAAGCCGATGAAGTTAACGCCATGCTCGACGACCCTGATGCTGTCTTTGTGGATATGCGTAATCACTATGAGTATGAGGTGGGGCATTTCGACAATGCGATGGAAATCCCCGCTGATACGTTCCGCGATCAATTGCCGATGGCCGTTGAGATGTTGGCAGAGCAAAAAGAGAAGAAAATCGTGATGTATTGCACCGGTGGGATCCGTTGCGAGAAAGCGAGTGCGTTCATGAAACATCAAGGCTTCAATAATATTTATCATATCGAGGGTGGGATAATTGAATATACCCGCAAAGCGCGTGAGCAAGGATTACCGGTACGCTTCAAAGGCAAAAACTTCGTCTTTGATGAGCGGATGGGTGAGCGTATCTCCGACGATGTCTTAGCCCATTGTCATCAGTGTGGGACTTCTTGCGATACACACGTCAATTGCCTGAATGATGGTTGTCATCTGCTATTTATCCAGTGTGATGAATGTGCAGTGAAATACCGTGGTTGCTGTAGCCCAGAATGCTTGGAAGAGTCAGCCTTGACCCCCGAAGAGCAACGTCAGCGTCGCGCCGGCCGTGAAACCAGTAATAAAATCTTCAATAAGTCGAGAGGGTTATTACGCATGACACTCCCGACGCCGATTACTAAAGACGACGCCTAATTCTAGCCCCTGCTGAGCAGGGGCTTTTTACATCAGGGACTCGCTAAAATTGCAGGGCCGCCGTGAGGTCGCCCATCTTTTGGTGACCCTGTGCCGTGAGGGCTTGATCACGTGAGGTTAAGCCATTTAGTAAGGGTAAGTCGTGTACGCGACTGATAAAACGCAAGATCGATCCGGTGTCATATTGCGTATTATCGACATGGCCACGTCGGGCAAAAGGTGAAATCACTAAGGCTGGAATACGCGAGCCTGGTCCCCATCTATCCCCTTTCGGTGGTGCAACGGGATCCCACCAGCCACCATTTTCATCAAAGGTAATCACCACTACCGTATGTTGCCACTGTGGGCTACGCTGCAATTGGTCAATAATGTGCGCAATATGGCGGTCTCCGGCTTCGACATCCGAGTAACCGGCATGCATATTTAAGTTACCTTGCGGTTTATAGAAGGCCACTGGCGGTAATTTCCCCGCTTGCACATCGGCCAGAAAATGGTTGGTCGCCGGGGAATCACCTAATCCGCCATCGCGTAAGTGTTGCTTTCTGGCTTGCGGATGGGTTGGGCCAAGGTTCTCAAAATAGTTGAACGGCTGATGATGTAACTGGAAATCTGGACGAGGGGGAAAATCCGTACTGTCTTTCTGATCGTCAATCGCAAATTGCCAGCCCCCAGCATACCATGCCCAGTCAATCCCTTTCTCCGTCAGCTTATCGCCAATATGGGCGTGCTTCTGCGCTGGGAGTACGTTGGCTTTACTCGCATCAGCATAGTCGGGACGCTGAGGATCGCGGCTGGCAGAGGGCCAGAATGGCGGTTGCATAGTATTTACCGCGTAGCCATCAGGGGTAATTTGGCTTGGCCCAAATTTTGGAATACCGGTTAAGGCACTGGCTGGTGAGTCTGCTAGTGGTTTTAAGCGGGTATCCTTAGGGTCATCGCTCATCAGTTCTGCGATCAATCCCTTAGCCGGTGAGGTCTTAACATCAGGGTAGAAAGGCGCTTGTGCGCAGGCCAGATATTGGTGATTGAGGAATGAACCACCGAAAGCACCTTGGAAAAAATTATCACAGAGCGTGTATTCGCGAGCGAGCTGCCATAAGCGCATATTGTAGGCGCTGTCGGCGTAGTAGCCCATGGTGAGTGCTCCGGAGTCGGCCCAGGCGACGAAACGGTCATTTTTACCGCCATTAATTTGCATCTGATTCTGGTAGAACACATGCCATAAATCGCGGGTAATAACCCCTTGTGGTAGGGCTTCGTGATCATCCCCCTGCAAAGCAAATGGTTTATTAGGCAAATCAGTGAGATAGTCTGCCTCTTGGCCAATTTGGTAACGTTTATGGTTGACCACTTGTGGGTCCGGAACCATCCCTTTCCAAATTGGCGGTAAATGTGGGAGTGGCGATCCGTCCCGATCAACTTGACGCGTAGCCTGATCACTCAGTTGATTAAGGGGTTGTTGACTGCCAGGAAAGTTGGCAAACAGGTTATTAAAGCTGCGGTTTTCCGCGTAAATGACGACAATATTTTTAACATGCTCGCGCAGCAGTTCCGTCTGTTTTGTAGCAGAATAATCATGCAGCGGACGTGCGGACGCCCCTTGCGTTTGGCTAGCCGTGGCGCTACCCAGAGGGAGGAGGGTAGAGCTGACCCCCAGCGCAGAGGCCCCCGCCAGTAGGCGGCGACGTTGTGGATTTTCAGGAGTGGAGGCGCCTTTATTCTTCGACTTCATGTAATGCCCTTGTTTTAACAAGAAAAGTTAGCGTCACGATACGGCTTAATCGTGACGCTTTTATGACAAAAACAAGGTGGAATTAGCTTTTTGCGAAACGTGCTAGGCGGAAGGGGGAAATAATCGTCTCTACATCGTTACCCATTGCGAACTGACTCGCGATTTCGCCGAGTGCCGGCGCACATTTGAAACCATGACCGCTTAAGCCGCTGATCACTAGTCCTGTCTTAGCCTCATCGAGGTAGTCGATAATAAAGTGACCATCAGGGGAGTTATCATAACTGCAAGCTTGGCCGAATAGGCAGGCGCTCTGGCCCGGTAAAAATTGTTTTAGGAAGCTAAAACACTCGCTACCATCTGAGGGGAATTGCCCGAAGGGTAGACACTCGGTTGCATCGTTAAGGGGTTGGCCACCATCATGCCGGGCAACTTTTAGTTGATCATCCTCAGCAGGAAAACCGTAATATTGGCTCCCATCGGTTAACTGAGCCGTGAACGCTGGAAAATGGGTATGGTGACTAAAACGACCATCGGATTGAAACCAAGCCATCACCTTACGCACTGGAGCAATCGGTAACTCGGGGAGTAGCTTTTTTGCCCAACTTCCGGCAGTGACGATAATTTTACGTGCGGTATAGTCTCCATCAGCGGTTTTTACGCGGTAAAGATCATCATAATGGCTAATCGATTCTACTGGACAATTAAACAGCTGTGCACAGCCCTGCTCTTGGGCTAAACGGATCCATTGTTCAACCGCTTTTTCGCTATAAAGATACCCAGCCTCTTTGTCGAGCACGCCATGATAGTCCGCTGGAATCACAAAGGTTTCCCAGCGCTGCATAATCTCTTCGGCGCTGAGCGCTTCGACATCGATTGACCAGGTCTTAGCACTGTCAAGTAATTGTGGAATGAGCGGGCTATCGATGGGGGCGAGTGAAAGTACGCCACTGCGTCGAAAAAGTGTCGTGGCGGCGGTTTTTTCTAACGCCTCCCACAGTACCTTACTGCGTTGAAGGAGCGGTACATATTGGTCACCTTCGGCATAGGCATAACGGATTAAACGCGTCTTGCCATGGTGTGAGCCTTGCTGATGGGGAGGGTGGTGGGCATCGATCATTAAGACATTGAGGTTGTTAATGGTTGCGTAGCAGCCTGCTGCAGCGCCGACTGACCCGCTCCCGACAATAATGACATCGTAAATCATTGCATTGCTCCGCTATTTTCTTTGCAGCATAGCAGAGTGGAGTGGGAGGAGACAAAAAAAGGCACCAGAAGGTGCCTTGGGATACTAATGCTTTGCCCTGATTGGTTGGCTTTCTGACTCTTCAATACGGGCGATACCCGCTTCGAGTAGAGAAATAAACTGCCTGGCCACATCCGTGGTGATCCAATAAGCTGGACCGATGTCGGCATTTTCTTCTGTTTGTTGGTCCGAAGAGACGGAATGCAGACGAATCATCATCGCATCATAATCTTCTACGGTACTGATATCCCAACCGACTAACGGATGTGTTTGGATCACATTATTTTCTTTATCCATCTTAACCTCCATAATCGTCAAACGTAAGTGAAGACTGAGGTCACAAGTTTCCTGTTTCGTTACACAGGAAGGATAAAGTATAGCATGGTTTTATCGCCTTGCTGATTATTTGTCCACCACCTGCCACTGCAGAGTTTCGCCCGCCAAGAAGGGGATAAGCTGTTCATTGCCCATCGCGATCTGTTCAGGCACCGTCCACGCTTGACGCTGTAAAGTGATGGTTTGCTCGTTGACCGGTAGTTGATAGAAAGCCGGACCATTGAGTGAACAGAAAGCTTCAAGATGCTCCAGGGCACCAAGCTCATCGAAGACACTGGTATAAGCCGCTAAGGCGGTTGGCGCATTGAAAACGCCGGCACAACCACAACTTGATTCTTTACGCGACTGGATATGAGGTGCGGTATCAGTGCCAAGGAAAAAGCGGCTATGCCCGGTTGAGACCACATCACGTAGTGCTTGCTGATGAATATTACGTTTCAGAATCGGTAAACAGTACAGATGCGGACGAATTCCCCCGCTTAGCATATGGTTTCGATTAAACATCAAGTGCTGTGGAGTGACGGTCGCGGCCAAAAGTTCATTACCTTCTTGCACATACTGTGCCGCATCACGGGTAGTGATATGTTCCATTACCACACGCAGCGCAGGGTAGCGTTGGCGTAGAGGAATTAATACCTGGTCGATGAATTTCGCTTCACGATCAAAAATATCAACATGGGCGTCGGTAACTTCACCGTGGATCAGTAATGGCATGCCGATGGCTTCCATACGCTCAAGCACCGCGGCGATGTGGTCAATACTGGTCACTCCATGGCTGGAGTTGGTGGTTGCATGGGCCGGATAAAGTTTTGCTGCAGTAAAAACGTTCTGAGTAAAGCCCCGTTCGATTTCGTCGGCCGACAAACTATCCGTCAGATAACAGGTCATTAACGGCGTAAACTGATGCTCAGCAGGCAGTGCGGTTAAAATTCGTTGGCGGTACTGTTCTGCAGCGTGAACGGTGGTCACGGGCGGAACCAGATTCGGCATGACAATAGCTCGACCAAAATGCGCACTGGTGTAGGGCAGGACAGTGTTTAGCATCTCATCATCACGCAGATGAATATGCCAATCATCAGGACGACGAAGGGTAAGCGTGTTTACAGGGGATTTCATCAGCAAGGCTCCGGCTAAAGTATCAACGATTAGGGCGTTCAGGCCGGGAACCAAGGATAATGGGCACTGCCGCAGATTGCACTCTTTTTTTTCAAATGATTCCGGTTTGGAACGTCCCGATGGGTTGTTAACCTCTTCCCTTCATCAGTTGATGAAGGAGTCAAGGCGGTGAAGGTTGTTAGCCATCTTGCTGAAACCCTCGGGTTGAGGCCAAGGGTTTACAATACAGTTACCAGTGAGTGGCGTGCATATCGATCACGAAGCGGTATTTAACGTCGCCTTTCAGCATACGTTGGAAAGCATTTTCGATATCCTCGCCTAATAGGAGTTCGATATCTGAAGTGATCGAATGTTGGCCACAAAAGTCGAGCATCTCTTGGGTCTCTTTGATGCTGCCAATCGATGATCCGCTAATACTTAACCGTCTAAATACCATCGGGGTAATTTGTGGCGAAGGGTGAGATGTCTCTGGAATCCCCACCAGAACTAAGCGGCCGTTGGTTTTCAATGCTGCTAAGTATGGGTCCAAGTCATGGGGTGCCGCGACACAGTCGATGATAATATCGAGCGAGGTCTGACATGCCGCCATCTGTTCCTTATCCGTAGAGACGACAACTCGCTTTGCCCCTAAGCGGTAAGCGTCCGCGCCTTTTTGTGGCGAGGTAGTAAACAAAGTGACTTCGGCACCCATTGCGCTGGCTAATTTTACCGCCATATGGCCCAAGCCACCAAGACCGACAATTCCTACGCGATCACCGGCTTTGACACTAAAGTGGCGCAGCGGCGACCAAACGGTGACGCCGGCGCATAATAACGGGGCGACACCAGCTAGTGGCAGGTTATCGGGGACGGAGACCACAAAGTTTTGATCGACGATGATACCCTGGGCATAACCACCAAAGGTACTTTGTCCGGTGTAGCGGTCAATGCCATTATAAGTCGGCGTAAAACCTTGCTCACAATACTGTTCTTCCTCAGCCTGACAAAATTGGCACTCACGGCATGAATCGACCATAACCCCTACGCCGACGATCTGACCCTTGCTAAAGCGAGTGACCCCGGTGCCCACTTCGATCACTTTACCAACGATTTCATGGCCAGGCACTAAGGGATAGTGACTCACTGTCCACTCATTACGTGCCATATGTAGGTCAGAATGGCAGACCCCGCAGTACAGGACTTCAATTTTGACATCCTGTTGCTGTAACGCCCGCAACGTAATAGGTGCTGAGGCGAGTGGTGCACTGGCATTATTAGCCACTAAGGCATTAATTTTCATAGTTCCTCACGGAGATGACTTGGTCCTGATACGGGGGAGGACTATAGTAAATAAGGATGTAGTTGGATAGTAGTTACCATTTGGTAACCATGAAGATAAGGATGAGGTTATGCCTGATTGGGTAGAAGGAAAACTCTATTTTTATGCAGAGTCGCCGGCGCGGAGGATCATGGATCTCTTTTCAGTAAAATGGAGTTCCATGGTGTTGCATGCCCTCTATCATTGGCCCGAGGGACGGGCTCGTACCGGCGAGTTACAACGTAGCTTACAGGGCATCTCAAAAAAGATGTTGTTTCAAACCTTAAAAGAGTTGGAGTTGCGCGGGCTTATTGCACGACATGTCTATGATGTGGTGCCACCCAAAGTCGATTATCGCCTCACGACATTGGGAAGAACCTTCGCTGAACCCATCGAAGCGATGTACCAATGGGGACTGGATCATCAAGCTGCGTTAGACGAAATGGAATCATGCTATCAAGGGGCGTTAAGTGGGAAAGCGCAATCCAGTTGATAAGACGCTGATAACTGTTAACACACCAGCATGTTTTGCACTCTCGATAACAAGAGTGCGGCGTTCTCGACTAGAATTGAGTGAATCATTAACTTAAGGAGGTCGTATGGAAGGCGATAACACAATCTTAATTATCGGTGCCTCACGTGGAATCGGACTTGGCTTAGTTGAACAGTTTTCTGCGCAAGGCTGGCAGGTGACCGCTACCTATCGTGGTTCACCCGTACAACATAGCTCGGCACACTGGTTGGCTTTAGACATCGCTGAACCGGCCAGCCAGCAACATTTTATTGAACAGCTAGCCGACCAACGTTTCGCGGCCGTTATTATTAATGCAGGAGTCTTTGGCCCGGCAGAACAACGCATTGATAAGGCCAGTGATGAGGAACTGAATCAACTCTTTCTAACCAATAGCTTTGCTCCGGTCCGTCTAGCACAAGCGCTTATCCCCAATCATGTTACGCAGCACGCCGTTGTGGCGTTCACCAGCTCTCAAATGGCCAGTTTGACGGAAAATCCAACGGCTGAAATGCCGCTCTATGCTGCCAGCAAGGCTGCTCTTAACATGCTGGTCCGCGGTTTAGTACCGATGGCGGAGCAAAGCGGTGTGACCCTGCTATCGTTACACCCTGGCTGGGTTCAAACCGACATGGGGGGGGGAAAAGCGCCTGTTACGGTTGCGCAGAGCAGTTCGGGGCTTAAATCGGTCATTATTGCTGCGGCGGGCAGAGGTGGGCATCACTATCTCGACTATCAAGGTCAGGCACTTGAGTGGTAATAAAAAGTTAGTGAGGCGACGAATTAGCCTTAACCCCTAGCTGGGGTCAAGGCTAGTTTAACGACCCTAAGGTTTTGCTAGCTGCTCACGCACCGTCTTAACTTGTGCGGCGGTTACCGCGCCAGCCTGATTACTCCAACCTTGTCGGATAAAGGTGGCCAGTTCGGCGACCTGTGGATCCGTCAGCCGATGGGCAAACCCTGGCATTTTGAGAGCCGAAGCCGATTTTGCCGTGGAAGGCAACTGTGCGCCTGCAAGGATGATGTGAATCAACCCAGTAGGATTCTCAGCGTTAACTATCGATGCTTGGTCCAACGCAGGGAAGGCATGGGGAGCACCCTTACCATTAACAAAGTGACAGGCATTGCAGTTATCAAGGTACAAGGTTTCACCTGCGGTTAAATTTTTCGCCGTGGTTAACTTCTCTGCCGTCTGCTTCACTGACTGAGGATTACCGGTTTCGAGCGGAGGGTTACCGCCCAATGCTTTAAGGTAAGCGGCAATGGCTCGCGCATCCTCATCGGTTAAATAAGCCGTACTATGCGCTACCACAGAGGTCATTTCGCCCGCGACGCCGGCCTGACGATTACGACCGGTTTGTAGGTAGTCTACGATATCTTGTTCCGACCAGCGGGCGATACCACGTAATGAGGGAACGGCCCACCCCTTTAACTCTCCCCCTGCAATAAAGCTCTTTTCACTGCTTTTCAGGCTTTTCTCGTTCATGGCGAGGCCGCGAGGAGAGTGGCAACTGCCGCAGTGGCCTAAACTCTCTACGATATAGGCCCCGCGATTAACCTGTTGCGTCGCCCCAGGTAAGGGAGTGAAAGGCTGCTCCTCAACAAAAGCCCAATTCCACAGCGCAAGCCCCCAGCGTTGATTAAAGGGAAAACGTAACGCAGTGTCAGGCGGCTGTTGCCCGCTCGGTTTCACCCCTTGCATAAAATAGTGATAGAGGGCGCTGATATCTTCATCACTAATTTTAGCGTAGTCGGGATATGGCATAGCCGGATAGAGGTGCCGGCCATCTGGTAAGACACCTTTACGTACAGCATCGGCAAATTGTTGCTCAGTAAAGTTACCGATACCATGCTGTTTATCGGGAGTAATATTGGTGGAATAGATCGTGCCTAGAGGAGAGCTTATTGCTAATCCCCCGGCATAATCATCCTTTCCTGCCACGGTATGGCAGGCCATACAGTCGCCCAGCCGTGCTAAATATTCACCCTGCTGAAGTATTGTCGGTGAAGCAGACTGCCCCGAGGCAGAGAAATTCGTCAAGACGCTAGAACAGAATGCTAAGGCAATTAAAGAATATTTCATTCGCTTACGCCTCTACCAATGGGCCAGGATTTTTTAAATAGTGATCTTTGATGGCTTGTGCCGCCATCAGGGTGATCGCGCCAATCGTATCAGTGGGGTTAGCTTGGAAATTTTGTGGGAAAGCGTTGCCCCCGGGGACAAACACGTTATGCACATCCCAACTTTGTAAGTAACGATTTAATGCTGAGGTGTTAGGGTTATCGCCCATCACTGCACCCCCCACGTTATGGGTTGAGACATACTTGGTGAGATCAAAATTTGCGTCCATGGGGAGGAAACTCATGCTAAAGCTATCTGGATTTAACTCTTGGACGATATCTCCGACAATTCCTTTAAGGTATTGCTGTAACAATAATTCGTTACGTTTCCAATTAAAGGTCATACGCAACAAAGGTTGCCCATATTTATCGGTATAAGTTGGATCGAGATCCAGATAACTGTCGCGGTACGCCATACAAGTGGTGGTGATGCTGACTTTCATCGAGTGGCCGTACCAGGTTTCTAATCCTTCTTTCCAGCCAGTGCCCCATTTTGGCGTATCTTTAGGTAGCGCTGCGCTAATTGGCGTACCGGTCGCTTGTGAGCTATGAATTTTTGCTCCACCGATAAACCCTAGGCTAGGGCCATCAACATTACCGGGTGAGATATCGTTAAACATCTGACCAGTCGGTCCAGCAGCGACGAAAGGATTAAAGTTCTTGTCTTTGAAAAAGAGTGTTGCCCCACCGTTACTGAGAAACGCATAGTTACGTCCTACCACACCTTCTTCAGTCATCGGGTTATAGGGCTTGCCTATCCCTGAAAGCAACATTAAGCGAACGTTGTAATATTGAAAACTACTGAGAATGACAATTGAGGCAGGCTGAAAGCACTCATTACCTTCAGCATCATAGTAGGTGACTCCCTTCGCACTCTTTTTATCGTCATGTAAGACGACGCGTGTGACTTCGGCATTGACCTCATAGGAAAAATTTTCCATGCGCTTCAAGGCATCCATCACTGCCGTTTGCGGCGACGCTTTGGAGTAGTTTAAGCAAGGGTATTTCGAGCAATATCCGCAATAATTACAAGGCGTGATAGTATTGCCATAAGGATTTGTCCAAGCACGTGACGCTGCGGCGGAAGGGTTAGGGAAAGGGTGGTAACCAAGCTTTTTGGCGGCAGTGGAGAACATCACGTTATTCAAGGTGTCTTCCAATGCAGGCAAAGGATAAGGCTGGGAACGAGGCCCTTCAAAGGGATCACCACCTGGCTGAATGATACCTCTCAGGTTGCCCGTATTGCCCGATAGACCGCAAATGCGTTCAAATTTATCGTAGTAAGGCTCGATCTCTTGCCAACTAAAAGGGAAATCCATAATCCGCATATCTTCTTGCAGAATACCGGGTTTATAGGCTTGATCGGCATAGGTCTTTAGTTTTAAGTCGGTAGGTGTCGGACGGATCAAGACGCCGGTCCAGTGCATACCCGAGCCACCCACACCGCCACCGGGTACAAAGGCTCCCCATTTACGCGTCGGAACGGCGGTGTCTTGCAGCCCATACCGGACGGTAACCGCAGATTCCGCCGGAGTCGTCATGACTTTATTGCGTACCGCATAAGCATACTCATCGGCGGGTTTAGGGTAAGCGAACTCGTCGTAGTCGCGATCGGGTCCTTTCTCCAATGCACGCACGCTGAGTCCAGCTTGCGCGAGTTCAATACTCATCAGGGAGCCTGCCCAGCCAAGCCCACATACCACGACATCCACCGCGGGTTTCGTTATTTTTGCCATCTGTTAACACTCCCTAATTATACTTGCACGCTTTGGATACTGACGGGACCTAATGGGTAGTGCACATTATGTTGCTTGACCCACTCAAGATAACTGGCGCGCGCACCGGGAAAGCCAATGGCAATCCAGGCTTTCATACCTTTATTCCCGCCATACATCGGATCGGCGAGATAGCCATGCTTGGTATCATTAAGTAATTGGCTAAAGAACTGAGAGGCGGTGAGTGAGGCGTGCTCTGGGTGCTGCACGAAAGGTATCGTTCCTTTCTCTGCGCTGGAGAGTACCTGCTGTTGATCGCTGTGAGTCAGCTGAACAAAGCTTTTACCCTGCTGCTGGTGGCACCATTGATCGACAGCCGCAATCCCTAGTTGATAGATTTGCTGAGGGTAACAGGGGATTTGATAACCCAAAGTGGCGGGGAGATTAGCGGGAAAGGGGCCTTGCATGTAAATCTCTTTTCCAAAATTGACGTCATGCAGTTGTTGATCGATAAAAATAGGCACGTTGGTTTCTAAGGCACCTGGGGCTTTACCCTCACCCCCGGCAGGGATCAGCCGATCCGTCGCCGCAAGAATAAATTGCCATTCATTAGCAGAAAAGAAATGCGGTTGGTAAGTGTTCAGGTCGGGGGCTGCTAACTCAGCAGCCTCCGCGGCGGTTAATCCCTTAAGCACTAACTCGGTTAAGGGCAATGCCATTAAAGAGGCTAATAGGAACTTTCTCCTACTGGTGTTTTTTTGCAACAACATCGTTATCACGCTCACAGTACGTTATGAAATTATATTTTTTGTATCGACATTGTAATCCATATGTTTAATAAGGTCATTAGTTTAACTTTTCTTATACATTTTGAGTGAGGTGATTAATGGCTAAAGGGGAAGTGGCGTTACTTGAAGGCAAACAGAGGGTAAAAGGTGTGATTTACTGAACCTGAATAAATAGGGTGGAAAATTTTTATCAGAAAAAACTAACGGAAATTGTGGGGAAATAGAGAGATGCCTACCCAGCAGGGTAGGTATCTCGCGGGATCAAGGTGCTAGGGGAATAACTAACTCACCCGGTTTTACCTCTAGACCGGTGGCATATTTTTTGGCTAAGGATTCCGCTTTCGAGCGGTCATTACTCAACACCCATGCCGGTTGCTGGTTAAAGTATTCGCGTAAGGATGTCGCGAGCACAGGTTTAAGTCCATCAACAATCCCTTGTACTTTTTGCGGTTGTGCTTGGGCATCCAAGATAGTGATATCACGCAGGTAGACCGCACCTTGCTCACGATTAAAAACCGGAACGGCGCTCATTTTTAAATTGAGGTCGGCTTTTTGTTGTCCAAAGAGTGAAGCAAAATCGATATTGGCATGACCCGATAACACCACTTGGTTAGCCACGGCACGGCCGATTTCAGCATGTAATGTATCCAGTGTAATGTGCGCATTGGCCAGTCCACTGATACCGATATCTTTGTCGAATGCAGCATGCTTGCTCAGACTCTGGTTGATTTCCTGCTCGCTGAGCGTATAAGACGCGAGGTGATCGCAACCGGCCAATAGTACCGTGCAACAGAGCAGGATAAGAGAAAAACACTTACGCATGAAAAAACCTCTACTGAGCTAAATCGAACAACAAGGGAACACCGGATTGAGTTGACAGTGAATCCCGCAAGTCGGCGACGGGCGCAGGCCAAACGATCTCTTTCACTAACGTGAGATTACGCAATAAGGGAAAGAGGTGTATATCGTCATAAGAGAGCGTACCATTTACCGCATGGGGAGATTGAATAAGCGCGACCAAGCGGGTGAGATCATGGTTAATTTTATCCACTAGCGAAGCGCGTTGTTCACGTAACGGCCCAAAATCGCCAATATAAGCTTGTTTTTTTGCCGTGTAATAGTCGCGAGCAGCAGTGGTGGAGAACTCCGCAAAATCTGTCGTTGGCATAATAGGTAATAATAGTTTATTGATATAACTGCCGACATCGGAGAGCCACTGAGCCAGTGGCTCAGAAACGTCACTGGATAGACGAGGCGTAGACGAGAGGGATTCAACATAGTGTACAATGTCTAAGCTTTCGCCCATCGCACTGTTATCGTCCTTCACCAAAATAGGTAACATCTTTTTCCCAATCAGCTTATTAGGCGTCTCTTCATCGTCATTGAGGAGGAAAGAGACCTCAACGGGTTGCTGATCTAAACCGAAAATCATTCGTGCTTTGACGCAGAACGGGCAGTGGTCATAAACATAAAGATGCATAGTCATTCCTTTTGTTAGGGGAAGCTCTCTTCGCTAAGGCTTAATTGTACGCCAGGCTGGGGGTTCTGCCAAACCTCGACGTTCATAGCGTTACTTTACTCATTGAACTAATTAGCAAATAATCACTCCCTTAACTGCTATCGCTGGAGACATTATGTTTGGCTATCGTTCATCTAGCCCAAGAATATCACTGAAATCTGAATCAATGCATATCAGAACCGTCGCAGAACGCGATAGTTGGTTATTGACTGATTATTATCAGGAAAATAGAGATTTTTTGATGCCGTGGGAGCCGTTACGCGATGAAAGCTATTTCCAACATCATGGCTGGGAAGCGCGATTACAGCTCATGAGTTTGCAGCAAAAACAGGGCGACGCTTTTTATTTTCTATTACTGGATCCTACCGAGCAACAGCTGTGGGGGGTTGCCAATTTTAGCCAAGTAATCCGGGGATGTTTTCAAGCCTGTTATTTAGGCTATTCCCTCGCAGCGTCGCAGCAAGGCAAGGGACTGATGTTTGAAGGCTTATCGGTGATTATTCCTTATCTACAAAAACAGCAGCATCTCCATCGGATCATGGCGAATTACATGCCACGCAATCAGCGCAGCGGGGCACTGTTAGATCGCCTCGGATTTGAAAAGGAAGGCTATGCTAGGGATTATTTGAAGATAAATGGACAGTGGGAAGACCATGTGCTCACGGCATTAGTCACCCCTAGGGGTTAAGTCGTCATTACTTGTAACAATCAGAACTGATTATTTCGAAGAATGAAAGTACACTAGCCAGCATTATTTGTTTGGCAGCCTCTATTTTGTCGATTATGCAGGATGTTTTTCTTTTATGAATTTACTTAAATCATTAGCGGCCGTGAGTTCCATGACGCTGTTCTCGCGGGTGCTAGGTTTTGCCCGTGATGCGATTGTGGCGCGTGTCTTTGGTGCAGGAATCGCGACAGATGCTTTCTTTGTCGCCTTCAAATTACCGAATTTATTGCGTCGTATATTTGCTGAGGGGGCCTTTTCGCAAGCCTTTGTCCCGATTCTTGCCGAGTACAAGAGCAAAGAAGGTGAAGAGGCTACCCGTATTTTTGTCTCTTATGTGGCAGGCTTACTCACCCTAGTCTTAGCACTGGTGACGGTAGCTGGCATCATCGCAGCGCCTTGGGTCATTTATGTAACCGCGCCAGGCTTTGCTGATACGGCAGATAAATTTGCCCTGACCACGGCATTATTACGGGTCACTTTTCCCTATATTCTGCTCATTTCCATTGCTTCCTTGCTCGGTGCCATCCTGAATACCTGGAATCGATTTTCGGTGCCAGCGTTTGCGCCAACCTTACTGAATATCAGTATGATTGGCTTTGCGCTCATCGGCTCGCGCTATTTTCACCCGCCTGTGATGGCCCTGGCTTGGGCCGTTGTGGTGGGGGGGATTCTACAATTAGGCTATCAGCTTCCTCACCTGAAGAAGATCGGCATGCTAGTGCTGCCACGGATTAATCTTAAAGATGCTGGCGTCTGGCGGGTATTACGTCAAATGGGTCCGGCGATTTTAGGTGTATCGGTTAGCCAAATCTCGCTAATTATTAATACCATCTTCGCTTCATTCTTAGTCTCTGGCTCCGTGTCGTGGATGTATTACGCTGACCGTTTGATGGAGTTTCCGTCAGGGGTGTTAGGAGTGGCCTTAGGGACAATCTTATTGCCTTCACTCTCACGCAGTTTTTCGAGCGGTAACTTTGATGAATATTCGCGTCTGATGGATTGGGGGCTACGACTCTGCCTGCTACTCGCACTGCCTAGTGCGGTTGCACTCGGTATTTTAGCCGGACCTTTGACATCAGCCTTATTTCAATATGGGAAATTTTCTGCTTTTGACGCAGCAATGACCCAGCGCGCCTTAGTCGCGTACTCTATTGGCCTGGTAGGGCTGATCGTGGTGAAGGTACTCGCGCCAGGGTTCTACTCGCGCCAGGATATTAAAACACCGGTTAAAATCGCTATCATGACCCTAATTATGACCCAGGTCATGAACTTGGCCTTTATCGGGCCGCTGAAACATGCGGGCTTGTCACTTTCGATTGGACTCGCCGCCTGTTTAAATGCAGCGTTACTCTATTGGCAACTTCGCAAGAAAAAATTCTTTATCCCACAGGCAGGCTGGGGGATCTTTTTAGTCCGCTTGATCGTGGCGGTGATAGTAATGGCTGCGGTGCTTTATGGCGTATTACACATGATGCCAGCATGGGGTCAAGGCATGATGGTTGAACGTTTACTTCGGCTTACCGCAGTGTGTGCTGCCGGGGGGATAAGTTTCTTTGCCACCTTATTGCTACTTGGTTTTCGAGTGAAGGATTTTTCCCGTCGTAGTGTTGTTTAACCCTTAACGATTGTGGACCGGATGACCATCCGGTCCATAAAAGCGTTGAGCTTGCAGGGGATGGAGTACGTTCAATACTTGCTCTGTCCAAGCCAGTTGCTGATTGAGCATTAAGGCCGTGTGCTGATTTTGCTCGGCGAGTTGCCGGGCTAACGGCGCTATCTGCTGCCATCGTGCTGCTAATGAAGGATGTTCTGCATAAGGGGGCGCTATCCCCAAGGCGTGTTCTGCTTCGCTCCGCTGTTGCTCCACGAAGGTGAGGGTGACCAATAATGCCTGTTTATCTTCACTGAGACTGATTAAGCGGCGACTATCTGGTGACGCCGCCATCAGCTGTCGCTGCTCTTCATTAATGATGTGACCAAGAGAGGCCAAGACTTGATACAGGCTCTCGAGGATAGTTCCGGCATTACGATGAAGATCAGGCATTATTATCCTCCTTAGAGAGCGCGAGCAAGGTGTCTGCAATTTTCCCTGCATCAATATGATAATTTCCCTCAGCGATGGCTTGGCGCAGCCTTTCGACTTTTTCATTATCAATATCACTACTACTGAGCGATGAGAGACGTGAAAGCGAGTGACTTAACGCCACAGGAGCAGACTGGTTTTCCAGAGTCATGGCAGAGTGTGATCGCTGGCCGGAAGGCAAGGGGCGCGAGCGGGATTGCCCTTGAACCAATTCGTTCCCCGCTCCAGTAAACCCTGGTATTTTTTCGATTGTCATACTCTGTCCTTATAAAAAAAGCGTATTAATGGTGATTCACATTGTCTATCGGCAAGATAACGAAAAACTTTATCAGTTTTATGCAGTGATTATTTCACGATAACTTCTTTCTGTTCGTTCAGGGTTGCGGTTAGCCATTGACCATTCTCTAATCGGATCCGCAGAGACTGATTAATCATGGCATTATCTAAAGCGGTACCGCGCCCTGCAATGTGAAACCCCTTACCCTGAAAAGTGATCGGCACGGTTTCACCTTGCTTGATTACCCATGGTTGGCGGAATTGCTGCTTTGTTAATACCTTACCTGCAGGGATCTTTTGTAAGGCGATCAAGGGTAAAGGTAGGGGCACTAACCAGCTGTTGGGGGGGAGTTCATCAAGACGGCCCATAACGCTGCGAATATCCTCTGCACGAACGACCGCGCCTTGTGCCAGGGTTCGCTTACTAAGGTAAAATCGTCCCGTAACTTTCACTCGAACCTGTATAACAGCGACTTGCTTGTCACACTGAGCGGTCAGTGTCAGCGGCCCCCATCGGCGGCTATGACTGGGCAGTTGAAAATGAGGCGATGAACACGTCATCTTGGTCTTAGGGGCACGTAACACTTCCACCTGCAATGTCGTCGCATAGTCAGGTTCTCGCTGGGAAAAAAAGGCCACAAGCTGCTCGTCCAATGACGCCGCATAGCTGGGCATAACCATTAGCCAACTTGCTACCATCCACAATGCTTTCATAAATTGCCCCCATCCAAATAGGATCAGTCTACGGACTGACTTGGGGCATCAAGCGCAGAATTACTCTGTGTTTTATCGGCTTTTCAAACGATTTGTCCTGAAATGATTAACGTATTCTGCGTAATATTCAGTCAGTAAGGATAACGTTATGATGGACCGCCTCGAACACAATCTTGATTTTGCGAGCCAAGCGCTCGCATTACGGACTCAACGACAACAAGTCTTAGCTGCTAACATTGCGAACGCCGATACGCCTGGCTACCAAGCACGTGATATGCCCTTTGCCGCCTCGCTTAAACGTGCGATATCTGGCAATGCGGTGCCCGTTGAGGGGATAGCATTACGCTTAACTTCATCGGGCCATATAGCCGGAAAACCCCAATCTTCTCAGTCAATTCCCCTGATGTATCGCATCCCTGATCAGCCTTCTGCAGATGGTAACACTGTGGATATGGATCGAGAGCGGGTGGCCTTTTCAGAGAACAGTGTCAACTACCAAACCGATCTGACCTATCTTTCCAACCAATTTAAATGGCTGACTAGCGCCATCCAAGGATAAGGAACCTCAGGATATGCTTTCAATCTTCGATATTTCAGGCTCAGCCTTACGGGCTCAGTCACAACGCCTCAATGTTAGTGCTAGTAATTTGGCGAATGCCGACAGTGTCACCGGTCCAGATGGCCAGCCCTATGTCGCAAAACAGGTTATTTTCAAGGCCGAACCGACGAATACCACTGGTATTGGCGGCGTGAAGGTATCTGGAATCATCGACGACCCTACGCCCTTCAAGCTGGTTTATCAGCCAGAAAATCCCCTCGCAGATGATAAAGGTTACGTCAAAATGCCTAATGTTAACGTTGTGGCAGAAACGGTGAACAGTATTTCTGCTTCACGCAGTTATCAAGCCAATGTTGAGGTGTTGAATACTGTCAAAAGCTTGATATTGAAGACCCTAACGCTAGGTCAATAAGGAGAGTTGACCCATGTTATCTGAACTTAGCAGCGCCAATCGACTGAGCACTCGCGCAACGTCCAGCACATCAGGCAATTCCAGCGCTGATCTTCAAGACCAGTTTCTGACACTATTAATTGCACAATTAAAAAATCAAGACCCTACCAATCCGATGGATAACAGTCAGTTAACCACCCAGCTGGCGCAGATCAATACCTTGGCAGGGATTGAGAACCTAAACACCACGCTCTCCTCAATTTCTGGACAAATCAATACCAATCAATCGGTACAAAACACGTTACTCATTGGTCACGGCGTCATGGTGCCAGGCGATGCCATTCTGGTTGGCGAAGAGGCCACCACGCCATTCGGATTCGAAACGGATTCTGCCGCGACTTCGGTGACAGCCACCATCAAAGACAGCAGCGGTAATGTTGTGGCACAACTCGATCTGGGTGCGATGGGAGCGGGGACTCATACTTTCCAATGGGACGGCACCCTGGATGATGAGAGTTCCGCCCCTGCAGGAAAATATAGTGTCAGTATCGACGCTACCAACGATACGGGGGCGATCCATACCTCATCATTAACCTATGCCATGGTTTATGGCGTGACGCCCTCTGCCACCGGCGCAGTACTGAATTTGGGTACTTACGGTACCGCGAGTCTCGATCAAATTAAGCAAATTCTTTAACAGTAGGAGATAAGTATGTCTTTTTCGCAAGCAGTCAGTGGATTGAATGCTGCCTCAAGTAACTTAGATGTGATAGGGAATAATATTGCTAACTCTGCAACGAGTGGATTTAAGAGTTCAACGGCCGCCTTCGCCGATATGTTTGCGGGTAGCCAAACTGGGCTCGGAACTAAAGTGTCTGCCGTGATCCAAAATTTTGGTGATGGTGCAATTAATGCAACGGGACGTAATCTCGACGTCGCCTTATCGGGGAATGGTTTTTTCCGATTAGAAGATAGCAATGGGTCGATTTATTACTCGCGCAATGGCCAGTTACAACGTAATGCCGACGGGGTCCTCGTCAATACTGAAGGTCTACAAGTCACCGGTTACCCAGTAACAGGTTCTCCCGCCACCGTTCAAACCGGCGCAGATCCAGTGCCAATTATGATCCCAACGACTCAGCTGCCTGCCCGAGCGACCACCCAAGGATCGCTTCAAGTCAATTTGAACTCCTCAGACGCGTTACCCTCAATAACGCCGTTCGATGCTAAAGAAGTTAACAGTTATAACGCCAAAAGCAGTATGACGGTTTACGACAGCCAAGGGAATGATCACCAACTCGATCTCTATTTTGTGAAAACCGCTAACAATCAATGGCAAGTTTACCCCATTGACAGTTCAACGGGGGAAGCCTCCACCGACTTTACCATGTCCTTCGATGAGAATGGACAACTGACCAGCGAAGCCCTCCAACCCATAACGATACAGGGAAGCAATGGGGCGGCAGCCAATCAAACCCTTAACATCGATTTCGCAGGCAGTAGCCAGCAGAACACGGGTGAGACGCAGTTTGGCAATCCAAAACAAGACGGTTATGCGCCTGGGGATTTAACCGGATTTACCATCAATGATGATGGCACGATTATCGGCAGTTATTCGAACCAACGCACCCAAGCGATGGGGCAAATTGTCCTAAGTAGCTTTACCAACAGTGAAGGGCTACAGCCGATGGGAGACAATCTATGGAGCGAAAGTTCCTCTTCTGGACAACCCGCCATTGGGACACCAGGTAGCGGTAATTTTGGCACTATGACTGCCGGCGCACTCGAGGCATCGAATGTCGATCTGAGTAAGGAGCTGGTTAATATGATCGTCGCGCAGCGTAATTATCAATCCAATGCGCAGACCATAAAAACGCAAGATCAAATCCTCAATACCTTGGTTAATTTACGATAAAGGATAGGGCCATTCATGGATAGGATGATCTATACCGCAATGAGCGGAGCGAGCCAAACCCTCGCCTTGCAAGCAGTGACCTCAAATAATTTAGCCAATGTTTCCACCCCCGGCTTTAAAGCGCAATTAGCCAATTTTCGCGCGGTGCCCGTGGAGGGTGCAAGCCTTGCTACGCGAAGTTTTGTGACGGCTTCTACCCCCGCGGCGGATCTCTCTGCCGGTCGCGTTAATTATACGGAAAGGACACTCGATGTTGCATTACAACCCAATGATTGGCTAGCCGTCACACTACCCGATGGCAGCGAAGCCTACACGCGTAATGGCAATATGCAAGTTTCACCGCAGGGGATCCTGACCGTGAATGGCCACCCTGTAGTCGGGGAGGGCGGACCCATTGCCATCCCAGAGCATGCGCAATTAACGCTTGCCACGGATGGAACCCTCACGGCATTAAATGCGGGGGATCAACCGAATGCGACGGTAGCGATTGGGCGATTAAAGATTGCCTTGGGGGAACCGACTATGGTGACACGTGGCGATGACGGATTTTTTCGTCCTACCGAAAAAGCCATTGCCCAATTTGGTGACGCACGCTTACCGGTTAATCCCCAGGGCAAAGTGATGCCGGGAGTCTTAGAGGAGAGCAACGTTAACCCTGTGCAATCGATGGTAGAGATGATCAACCATGCTCGCCGCTTCGAAATGCAAATGAAAGAGATCAGTCATGCTGATCAAAATGAGCAAAAGGCTAACCAGTTATTGTCCATTACGAGTTAATGAGGAAAGACCATGATCCGTTCTTTATGGATTGCAAAAACCGGACTTGATGCCCAGCAAACAAACATGGATGTCATTTCCAATAATCTCGCCAACGTATCGACCAACGGCTTCAAGCGCTCACGTGCGGTATTTGAAGATTTGCTTTACCAGACCTTACGTCAACCGGGTACGCAGGCTTCAGAACAAAATACGTTACCTTCCGGTTTACAAATCGGGACTGGGGTACGACCTGTCACCACCGAGCGTCTTCACTCTCAGGGAAACTTATCGAAAACCGATAACGCTAAAGATGTCGCCATCAATGGACAAGGATATTTCCAAGTACTCCTACCTGATGGCAGCTCGGCATACACTCGCGATGGCTCGTTCCAAGTTGATCAGAATGGCCAGCTAGTGAATAACGCTGGCTATCCGGTACAGCCGGGGATCACCATTCCAGCGGATGCACTCAGTATCACTATTTCGAAAGATGGCATTGTGAGTGTCACGCAAGCTGGGCAGACGCAACCGGCTCAGGTTGGGCAATTAACCTTGAATACGTTTATTAACGACGCTGGATTAGAGAGTAAAGGCGAGAATCTGTATCAAGAAACCCAAGCCTCTGGCGCGGCGACGGAGAGTACGCCGGGCCAAAATGGGGCGGGTTCACTCTATCAAGGCTACGTTGAGACCTCAAATGTGAATGTGGCGGAAGAGTTAGTCACCATGATCCAAACTCAGCGTGCTTACGAGATCAATAGTAAAGCCATTAGTACTTCCGATCAGATGTTACAACGTCTCACGCAACTTTAAACCGCTTTGGGCGTGACCTCACGCCCACGATAAAGGAGATAAGGGTGAAAATGCGTTGGTTTTTTACGGGATTGATGTGGTCATGCTTAAGCACCCTGAGTGGTTGTGCCCTCATTCCCCATACTCCCTTAGTCAAAGGAGATACCTCAGCCAAGCCCGCCATCTTGCCGCAACCTGTGGTGAATGGGTCAATTTTTCAAGCCGTTGCTCCCATGAATTTTGGCTATCAACCGCTGTTTGAAGATCGAAGACCCAGAGCCATTGGCGATACCTTAACGATTATTTTGCGGGAAAACGTCAGCGCGAGTAAAAGCTCGAGCAGTAACGCATCACGTCAAGGCAGTAGTCAGTTTGGCTTGAGCGTGGTGCCGCGCTCGTTGAATGGACTATTGGGTGGTGATAAAGCCAACTTCGATGGATCGGGCGGGAATGACTTTAGCGGTAAAGGGGGAGCCTCGGCAAATAATACCTTCACCGGAACCATTACCGTATCGGTCTCATCCGTGCTAGCTAACGGTAATTTGAAAGTCGTCGGCGAGAAGCAAATTGAAATTAATCAGGGAACCGAATTTATCCGTTTCTCAGGTGTAGTGAATCCGCGCACCATTAATGCCGATAATGCAGTGCTTTCTACCTCCGTAGCTGATGCACGCATTGAGTATGTTGGAAACGGCTATATCAATGATGCCCAACAAATGGGATGGCTACAGCGTTTCTTCTTAACTATCGCACCGATGTAAGGGAGTCTTAGGATGCGAATTATCATCATGATTGGATTACTGTGTATGAGTTTCCTCTCGTTCGCGCAAACATTGCGTATCAGAGATGTGACGCAAGTACAGGGGGTCAGGGAAAATGCGTTGATTGGTTATGGATTAGTGGTGGGCCTTGATGGGACGGGGGACCAAACCACGCAAACCCCTTTCACAACACAGTCGATGAGCAATATGTTGTCGCAGCTCGGCATTACGCTACCGGCGGGGACCAATATACAACTGAAAAATGTGGCCGCGGTCATGGTGACGGCGAAGTTACCCGCCTTCGCACGCCAAGGCCAAACCGTCGATGTGGTGGTGTCTTCGATGGGAAATGCGAAAAGCCTGCGCGGCGGGACGCTATTATTAACACCCTTAAAAGGTGTAGATAACCAGGTCTATGCCTTGGCGCAAGGAAATGTGCTAATCGGCGGTGCGGGTGCGCAAGCCGGAGGGAGCAGTGTACAAGTTAACCAACTGAACGGTGGACGGATCACGGGAGGGGCAACGGTTGAGCGGGAATTGCCGCATAATTTCGGTGATAAAAACCAACTGATCCTGCAATTATCACGAAACGATTTCTCCCTCGCCCAGCGGGTGGCTGATGTGGTCAATAAATACAGTGGTTATTCGGCCGCTGAACCGCTTGATGGGGGTAGTATCGCGGTACGAGTGTCACCGACCCAAGCGTCGCAAGTCCAGCTTCTAGCCAAACTGCTAGATTTACCGATTACGCTCCCCACTGCCCGCGCAAAAATCGTGATTAATGCCCGGACCGGTTCGGTGATTATGAATCAGCAAGTCAGTATTGAACGCTGTGCCGTCGCCCAGGGTAACCTTTCCGTAACCGTGGATAATCAAGCGAAAGTTAATCAGCCGGATACACCATTGGCTGGAGGAGAAACGGTCGTTACGCCACAAACCAAGATATCGTTACGTGAGCAGGGTGGCGCGCTACAGAAAGTGAATACCAGTGCATCGTTGAATGATGTGGTGGCCGCGTTAAATACCCTTGGCGCCACTCCGACGGAGCTAATGTCTATTTTACAAGCGATGGATAGTGCGGGCTGCCTGAATGCTGAATTGGAGATCCTCTAATGGCGATGACGATAGCAATCGGGTGGGATGTCAATGAATTGAATGCCTTACGCGGGGCAGCACAGCAGTCGCCGCAAACTCATATCGCCACGGTAGCGCGGCAAGTTGAAGGTCTCTTCCTACAGATGATGCTGAAAAGTATGCGGCAAAGTCTACCCGGGGGGGATCTACTGGGTAGCGACTCGCAACGACTCTTTACTGCTCTCTATGATCAACAGATCAGCCAGATGGCCCCCACTAGCCCGTTAGGGTTAGCGGCATTGATCGAAAAGCAGATGCAATCGGTGACACCACCAAGCGCTGAGGTTGGTCAACGTGCGATCCCCTTCGATAATAACCGGCAATTTTTTCAACGGCTTTCACAGCTGGTGGAACGAAAAGTCGATAGCGTGGTGCAGTTAGCCCAACCGATGCAGCAATTTATTCAACGGCTATTACCGCATGTTAAGAGTGTGAGCCGAGAAACCGGTATCCCGGAGAAACTCATTTTGGCCCAAGCTGCCTTGGAATCTGGCTGGGGACAGCGACAAATCACTACAGAGCAGGGGCTACCCAGTCATAACCTGTTCGGTATTAAAGCCGGTGGCCGCTGGCAGGGACCGACGACGGCGACTGTCACCACTGAGTACCGACAAGGCCACGCAGAGAAAACCACCGAACCGTTTCGTGTCTATCGCTCATGGCAGGAGGCATTACAGGATTATGGCAATCTCTTGGTGAATAATCCTCGCTATCAAGCAGTGACCTCTGCACGTAGCGCCGAGCAAGGGGCCTATGCGTTACAGCAAGCGGGTTATGCCACGGATCCGCACTATGCCCAAAAGCTGGTGGCCATTATCCGGCAGCTGAATCAGGGGCTCCCTAGTCAACTCCCTAGCGCTACGCTCAATCTAAACGAATTATTTTAATTGTCTTTAATAAAGTCTCTTTTGTCTTGTGCCGATAGAAAGAACGGGGCGTTATTAGGCCAAGATATCTGCAAGTTTATAAGGGTAAGGAAAAGATATGTCGAGTTTAATAAATTCTGCGATGAGCGGATTAAGTGCTGCCCAGCAACTGTTAACCAGTACTGCAAGTAACATCAGTAGTTACACCATTACAGGTTATAACCGACAGATTACGGTGATTTCGGAAGCACAAAACACCTTTAGTGGTAACAGTTGGTATGGAAATGGGGCGATTGTGAACGGTGTTCAACGGCAATACGATGCATTAATCGATAGTCAGCTGCGTAACGCGAGTGCAAAGAGTAGCGCGCAGTCGGCGCATTACACGCAGCTGTCTGCCATTGACAAACAGATGACACTGGAAGGGGGGACCTTGAATGATGGGCTAGAAACCTTCTTCGATACCTTACAGAATGTGGTGAATAATGCTGCCGATCCCGCTGCCCGTCAGGCGGTGATGTCGCAAGCCGCAGCATTAACGAATCAGTTTACCAGCACCCAAACGATGCTCGATCAGCAGCAGCGCGATATTAATTCACAATTACAGAGTTCTGTTTCGGCGATAAATAGCTATACCCAGCAAATTGCTACCCTCAACCAACGTATTGCTCAGCTGTCGCAAGGCGGTGATGCCCCGAATAATTTGCTTGATCAACGTGATCAGTTAGTACGGGAACTTAATGATCAGGTGGGAGTAACGGTGGCGATGCAAGATGGCAATATGAGCGTCAGTATCGCGAACGGCTTTACATTAGTCAGTGGCACCAAAAGTTACCCGTTAGAGGCGATCCCCTCAAATGCCAATCCAGATCAGTTAACGCTGGGTTATCAAGATAAGTTAGCGGGACAGGTAGAGTTACCCGAAAAACTGTTTAAGACCGGTAAAGTGGGAGGGCTAATAGCCTTTCGCCACGATGAGCTTAATCAGTTGCAGAACCGCTTAGGGCAGCTGACCTTGGCATTTGCTACCGCGATTAATAGTGTGCAGGAGCAAGGCTATGATTTGAATGGCCAGCAAGGCGAAGCGATGTTCAGTATTGGGCAGCCGAGTATTAAACAAAACCTCTTAAATACCGGAACCGCCTCGCTAAATGCTGAATTTACCGATGCCGAGCAGGTACAAGCTTCCGACTATCAACTAGTGTTTCAACAAGGTAACTGGCAGGTAACCCGATTAAGCGACAATACCGCAATTCCAGTGAAGATATCGGATTCGGCAGACGGCACTACCCTCGAGTTTGATGGGCTAGCTATCACGGTCAGTGGCAGCCCTGCCGAACATGACCGCTTTCTGTTACAGCCGGTCAATCAGATTACCCATCAGTTCTCGTTAAACTTTAGCGATCCCAATAAATTAGCTGCAGCTCAGGATCTGTCAGGCGAGAGCGATAACCGTAATATTCAGCAGATGCTCGACCTGCAGTCGCAAAAACGGGTAGGGGGGACACAAACGTTCAGCCAGACTTGGCGCTCGGCAGTCAGTTTTGTCGGAACGCAAACGCAAGCTTATGAGAATGCAGCGAATTTATCAGACAATATCATCACACAGCTCACTGCGCGTCAGCAAGCCGTTTCAGGAGTGAATCTGGATGAGGAATATGCCAACTTAACGCAATATCAACAGTATTACATTGCCAATACCCAAGTATTGAATACCGCCAGCGCGCTATTCGATGCCCTAATCAGCGTGCGCAGTTAGTGTACTAAGCGGGAGTGAGTGAGATGCGATTAAGTACCACCTTTATTTTCCAACAACAGACTCAGGGGATTAGTCATGCCCAAACGGATTGGTTAGCCGCAGGACAGCGATTATCTTCCGGTAAGCGAGTCGTTTCCCCATCCGATGATCCCGTCGCGGCGTCGCAAGCGTTAGGGATCCAACAGCATCAACGTACCGAGCAGCGCTACAGTATGGCACAGCAATTTGCTCAGACTAGCCTGAGTAACGAAGCCACGGCACTCTCCTCAATCAGCGATAATATTCAAGCCGCGATTAGCGATATTATTTATGGCGCCACGGGTACGCTGAATGATGATGACCGGCAATCTGTAGCAGTAAAGCTTGAAGGCGTGCGTAATCAACTGCTAACGCTGGCCAATAGCCAAGACAGCAATGGACGTTATCTTTTCGCTGGATACAACACCGCTCAGCCCCCGTTTGTCTCGGGTGATCAAGGAGTGAGTTATCAAGGTGGCGAACAGCCTATAATGCAGAAAGTGGATAATCAACGGGTGATGACCCTTACTCATACCGGTAAGCAGGTCTTTCAGTCGGCATCCGCGAATCCAAAATTAGAGCCTGATGGCACCTTGGGTGATACGGATCTTTTTTCAATCTTAGATAAGGCCATCACAACGCTTAAGACGCCGCTACAAGAAGCGGATGATTCAGCAATGCAAGACTTTCAGGAAGCAATGAATACCGCTAATCGAGGATTAAACAATAGCTTAAATAATATTCTGACGTTGCAATCTGAAAATGGGACGCAATTGACGGAATTAGAAAGTTTGGGGTCGATTAGCGCTAGCCAGAGTATTCTCGCGCAAGGGCAGTTGAGTCAATTGGTGGATGCTGATGTGACGCAGACCATTTCGGAATACCAAATGAAAGAGACGGCACTCCAGGCGAGTTACACTGCCTATACGCAAATGTCTAAACTTTCGTTGTTTCAGATGAATAAATGATGGATAAAAAAACACCCGCGACGTTGCGGGTGTTTTATTTTGAGCTAACTTAGCTTGCTTTCGTCACGCCGGCGCTAGCATGGTGGCGCGCAGCATGCCCACCTGCCGCACCTTTACCGGTGAATTGATAAACCGGACGAACCCAATCGCTTTGTTTAATTGGCTCGGCTACCCAAGCGGGTGCCTCAGCTTTGGTGACAGGTGAAGTTGCCACCAGACGCCCTGCAGTCACTGCTTGTGGAGTGAATGAGGTGACAGGTTCTGCAATCTGAGGTTGGGCCTCATTGATGACAGGCTGAATCTCGTCAATAACAGGTTGAGTTTCAACCGTGACAGGTTGAGCCTCGACAACCTCAGGTTGTGAGGCAGCAGGCTCGTCCTGTACTGGGGTAGGTTCAACCACAGCAACGGGTTCACTCACCACAGGTGCTTCACTCGCTACAACAGGCGTCACTGGCGTTTCACTCTGCACCGAATCGGTCACTGGCAACGTGGTTTGCTCGATTTTGGTGTCAACAGGAGTCTCTGTGGCGGACTCTACAGTGGTGACCGGCAGATCATAACGCACCCAGACTTTACCCGATGCCATTTCTGGCGCAGCGGCGGCGGTGCTCACGGCCATTGGTGTTTGTTGCGGGTAACGGTCATCACGATAGCGGCGACGACGTTGACCACTCACTCGTAAGTGACGAGGGGAACGACGTGAACGACGCGGTGCAACATTTTCTTGGTTCTCTGTAACTTGACGAGCCGCAGCGGTTTCAGCCGCTGCAGGGATTGCTACCGCTTGTTCAGCCTGAGTCGCCTCAGCAGAAGTAGTGGTATCAGTGTCTGTTACACGAACTTTTTGTTGCAGCACACGAGGTTGACGACGCGGCGTGACCTTCACTTCACGTGGGGTCTCTTCGCTAACAGGCGTTTCAGCTTGTTGCTCGGTAGCCGTTTCTTGCTTACGCGCTTCTTGTTGCTGACGACGCTCCTCTTGACGGCGGCGCTGACGCTCAGCACGTTGTTCGCGACGTTGCTGTTCGCGTTGTTGACGCACCTCATCACTGACGGCATTGTCCTGACGCGGAGTGCGTTCTTGACGAGAGGTATTGTCAGTATTATTGCCGGAGTTACGCGAAGATTGACGACGTGTATCCTCTTGTTGTCCTGCAATGTTACTCTCTTTTTGATTCTGACGATTGGTTCGGTCGTTCTTATCATTACGATCGTAACGGTTGTTATTACGACGTTGATTATTACGACGATCCGTTTGGCGCTGTTTAGCTTGTTGTTGAGAAGGCGTCGATACAGCCTGAGCCGTCGTTGTCTTGTCAGTTGCTGCTTTCTCAGCATTATCCGAGCCAGCAAAGAAAGCTTTGATCCCTTTCACCAGACGGCTAAAGAAACAACCCGCTGGTTTTTCTCCCGCAGAGGTCGCTTGTGCTTCGGTAGCGACTGGTGGGGCATCAGGCATAGCAAAGGCAGCCAGTGCCGGTTGCTCTGGACGACGACGTTCAGCGGTCTCTTCTTCCGATGGCAGTGCCATTTCGGTTTCATGCAGTTTCGGTAAGTGATAGCTGAGCGTATTCGTCTCTTCACCTTTACGAACACGCAGCACTGAGTAGTGTGGTGTTTGCATTTTATCATCAGGAACGATAACCGTTTTCACGCCACCTTGGCGAGTTTCAATCGCATTCACTGCCGAGCGCTTCTCGTTAAGAAGGTAAGAGGCAACTTGAACGGGCACGATCGCATGCACTTCTTTAGTGTTATCTTTTAACGCTTCTTCTTCGATTAAACGCAGAATGGACAGGGCTAACGACTCGTTGTCACGGATGGTTCCGGTGCCACTACAACGTGGACAAACATGATGGCTCGATTCGCCGAGGGATGGACTCAGACGCTGACGAGACATTTCGAGCAAACCAAAGCGTGAAATATGACTAATTTGGATACGGGCACGGTCTTGACGTACGGCATCACGTAATTTATTTTCGACAGCGCGCTGATGGCGAGCGGGCGTCATATCGATAAAATCGATGACGATGAGGCCACCTAAATCACGTAACCGTAATTGACGAGCAATTTCATCTGCGGCTTCAAGGTTGGTATTGAAGGCGGTTTCTTCAATATCGCCGCCGCGAGTTGAGCGCGCGGAGTTGATATCAATCGCAGTCAACGCTTCAGTCGTATCGATTACGATAGATCCCCCTGAAGGAAGGCGGACCTCACGTTGGAAGGCAGATTCGATCTGCGATTCAATCTGATAGTGACTGAAGAGGGGAATTTCACCAGAGTATAATTTGATTTTACTCGTGAAATCAGGGCGGCCTAGTGCTGCAATATGTTGGCGAGCTAATTCTAGGACACTAGGGTTATCGATCAGAATTTCACCGATATCTTGACGTAAGTAGTCGCGGAACGCCCGTACAATCACATTACTTTCTTGGTGAATCAAGAACGGTGCTGGACGGCTATTCGCAGCCTTTTGAATCGCTTCCCAATGTTTTAGTCGGAAGTTTAAATCCCACTGTAGTGATTCTGCTGATTTTCCAACGCCTGCAGTCCGAACAATCAGTCCCATACCATTCGGGATATCGAGGGAGGATAGGGCTTCTTTCAATTCACTGCGGTCATCGCCTTCGATGCGGCGAGAGATACCGCCTGCCCGTGGATTATTTGGCATTAGGACCAGATAACTTCCCGCTAAGCTGATGAAGGTAGTCAGTGCTGCGCCTTTATTTCCGCGCTCTTCCTTGTCGATCTGGACAATAACTTCTTGGCCTTCACGTAAAACATCTTTGATGTTTGGACGGCCATGGCCGGAGTAGTTATCTGGGAAGTATTCGCGTGAGATTTCTTTTAGAGGGAGAAAACCATGGCGTTCAGCACCATAGTCAACGAAAGCGGCTTCTAAGCTGGGTTCAATACGAGTGATTTTACCTTTATAAATGTTCGCTTTCTTTTGTTCATGACCCGGACTTTCAATATCCAAGTCATAGAGTTTTTGTCCATCAACCAGTGCGACACGCAACTCCTCCTGCTGAGTTGCGTTAATGAGCATTCTTTTCATTTACATGTTCTCGTCATTATCATTTTTGAAAAGCTGCGGGCATTACTGCGATGAGCGAGTTATCCGATGGCTTCGTGTCTGTAGGCAATCACGTCAGCCTCACGGCTGTCGATCGCTTAAGAAGCGCATAACGTCGGGGAAGTGTTACTAATCAGCTTCACAATTCCGTAGAGATCATCTCTTCCCAAAATAAGGGCAGAGGGCAATATCCCATCTCGTTCAGGCTGCAGTCCGCAGCCCGCTAACTATCTGAATCCACTAAACGTCTTATGCCATTGCAGCGTGTTGTCTCTTCAGATAAAAATTCAACTAAGTCGCTTTACGATGCAAAGTTCTGCAATCGTTCAGCCCCAGCATTATTCCATTGCTCCCCTTCATATAGCAAGGTGACTTTCACGTTGTTGATCACTTTATTTATTATTTAAGCGATTTAATCGTAAAAGCTAAATTTCGCTGGTTAAAAAGAGAGCATAATACACTGCATTCCCATGCCTAAGCTCAATAAAAGAGTAGCGATTACTCTTGAGTCTCTTTACACTTATCCGCATGAAAACAGAACATAATGGCGTACAGCTGATTGCCATCACGTCGGAGCACGACGGACAGCGAATTGATAACTTTTTGCGGACCTTTTTGAAGGGGGTTCCGAAGAGCATGATTTATCGAATCTTGCGTAAAGGTGAGGTTCGAGTAAACAAAAAAAGAGTCAAACCTGAATATAAACTTATCGACGGTGACGAACTGCGTATCCCCCCAATTCGTACCTCGAAGAGTGACGCGCCGGAAGTGTCACCTAAGCTTGAGCGTGTCGCACAGTTAGACAATGCGATTCTGTACGAAGATGACGCTATTTTAGTGTTAAACAAGCCATCGGGTACCGCGGTACACGGGGGGAGTGGCCTAAGCTTCGGGGTTATTGAGGGATTACGAGCCTTGCGGCCCGATGCACGTTTCCTTGAACTGGTCCATCGTTTAGACAGGGATACCTCGGGGATATTGCTGGTTGCCAAAAAACGGTCGGCGTTACGTGCTTTACATGAACAGCTTCGCGATAAGACTATGCAAAAGGATTATTTGGCTTTAGTACGGGGAGAATGGCCGTCACACCTTAAATCCGTGAAAGCCCCTTTGTTGAAAAATATTTTGCAAAGTGGTGAACGTGTCGTGAAAGTCAGTACCGAAGGTAAGCCATCTGAAACCAGATTTAAGGTTGAAGAACGCTTTGGTTTTGCCACTTTAGTCAAAGCAAGTCCGGTAACCGGTCGTACTCACCAAATCCGAGTACACACACTGCATGCGGGACACCCGATAGCGTTTGATGACCGATATGGTGTCGCCAGTTTTGATCAGCAATTAGCAAGCACAGGGCTCTCACGTCTTTTCTTGCATGCTGCGGCACTGACCTTTACCCATCCTGCAACCGGTGCAACCTTAAGAGTTGAAGCCCCGTTAGATTCAGGGCTTAAGCATTGCTTGAACCTGTTACGTCAAAAGAAAAACGCCTAAACTCTTAGGCATTAATCCGCCAAAGGATTAATGCCTAGTTTTCTGAGAATACTCGAGAGGGCGATCAGTGGTAAGCCAACTAGGGTATTCGGGTCATTTCCGGCCATTTTTTCAAATAGGGTGATACCTAAGCCTTCCGATTTGAAACTTCCTGCACACTGTAAAGGTTGTTCTTTATGGATATAGCCCCAGATTTCATCATCAGTGAGCTCTCTGAAGAAGACTTGGTAAATCTCTAGGCGCTGGTGCCACTGGTTGCTAACGCCGTCATACACAGCTAATCCGGTATGGAAGGTGACACATTGCCCTGACGAAGCCCGCAATTGCGTGAAGGCTTGCTCAGGTGTGTGGGGCTTGCCCAGTACTCGCTCGTCTAAACTCCCCAACTGGTCACAACCAATGATGATGCTGTCTGGGTAATCGTCAATGAGTGCGGAAGCCTTTTCACGCGCTAAACGCAAAACTTGTTCTTCAATCGTTTCGCCAAAGACGCTAGACTCATCGATATTAGGCGCGGCAGAGAAAAAGGGTAGGCCTAGCTTATCTAAAACGGCCTGGCGAAAAGGGGATGATGAGGCGAGTACTAGGTTATATGGCATATTTTTTTCATAATCTATAGCGAATTAGGTCAACACATCTTAAACTATCTGCCGCACTGGTTGCGAATTTCTCGGTTAAAGATGCGGGTCAATGGCCTTTTTCTTTGACTCTTTATCATTACAAAGTTAATATGCGCGCCCTATGCAAATAGTAAAATTACCTCTCACTCTGGATCTGCAACGTACTGCACAAAAGCGCCTTGATTATCAGGGAGTCTATGTCGCGGATGCGTTACAACGGTTAGCCGATTCAGTGGTGAGTGTGGACACCGATGTATCTTGTACGATGTCTTTCGGCATTGATAGCCAGCGCCTAGCCGTCCTTGAGGGCAGCGCTGACGTAACGGTAACGTTATGCTGCCAGCGTTGTAATGACACGTTCACCCATCCTGTCCACGTAAAATACCTCTTCAGCCCTGTTCGCAATGATGAGCAGGCGGAAGCGTTACCAGAAGGTTATGAGCCCGTTGAAGTCGATGAGTTTGGCGAAGTCAATTTGCTTGCGGTGATCGAAGATGAACTTATCCTCGCATTGCCTGTCGTTCCGGTACATGATTCTGAACACTGTGAAGTGTCCGACGCGGACATGGTATTTGGCGATTTGCCCGCTGAGGCAGAAAAACCAAATCCATTTGCCGTATTAGCAAGTTTAAAGCGTAAGTAATAGGAGTAAGGTCCATGGCCGTACAACAGAATAAACCAACCCGTTCCAAGCGTGGCATGCGCCGTTCACACGATGCACTGACTACGTCTGCTCTGTCCGTAGATAAAGTTTCTGGCGAAACGCATCTGCGTCACCATGTGACTGCTGACGGTTACTACCGTGGTCGCAAGGTAATTGCTAAGTAATTCTGGCCGCGAAGCTAGGTATTACTTTGACACGTGTGACCCTGGCCGTTGACGCCATGGGCGGGGATTTCGGTCCCCACGTGACAGTGCCTGCAGTTTTGCAGGCACTGGGCATATATCCCTCCTTAGAAATCTATCTTGTCGGACTTCCCGAAACCTTAGAGCCATTACTGATTACAGCGGATTCCTCTGTTAAACAACGCCTACACTGTATTGAGGCAGAGTCTGTTATCACCAGTGATGTAAAACCCTCATCGGCTATCCGCCAAAGTAAAAATAGTTCGATGCGACTCGCGCTTGAATTAGTCAAAGATCAGACAGCCCAAGCTTGTCTCAGTGCAGGAGATACCGGTGCATTGATGGGGCTTGCATTATTACTTCTTAAACCTTTGCCGCAGATTCGTCGTCCAGCGTTAATGACATTACTACCTAATGCGCGGTCAGGACACACTGTGGTACTTGATGTGGGCGCGAATCTTGAGGCTGATAGCGAAATGTTGGTGCAGTTTGCCTTAATGGGAACGGTAGTCGCACAGCAACTGTTAGCCATTACAGAACCACAGGTCGCATTACTGAATGTTGGTCAAGAAGAGAGCAAAGGGAAAGAATCTATCCGGCAAGCCGCGAAATTATTACGGCAACAGAGCCTGATCCGTTATACTGGCTTCTTAGAAGGAAGTGAAATACTAACAGGACAAGCTGATGTCTTGGTCTGTGATGGGTTCAGCGGCAATGTGGCATTGAAGACGTTAGAAGGGGCAGTAAGATATTTTCTTCAACGTGCAGGGCGTGGTCAGTCAATCTGGCGGCGGCTTATCAGAACACTGCTTTCACCAAATACCAGTAAGATTGATCCAGATAAGTATAATGGTGCATTTTTATTAGGGTTGTCGGGCGTGGTCATCAAGAGCCATGGGGCAGCGAATCAGCAAGCTTTTTTAGCGGCAATTGAACAGTCAATATTGACAGTGCAGCGGCAAGTTCCTCAGCGAGTTGCTCGCCAATTAGCCGCTGTAGTAGCCAGGAGTGACAAAACATAAATGTTTAGCAAAATTATGGGTACGGGTAGTTATCTACCTGAACAAATCCGCACCAATGCAGATTTAGAACAAATGGTAGAGACAACCGATGAATGGATTGTCACTCGTACCGGTATCCGTGAGCGTCGTGTTGCGGGTCCCGACGAAAATGTAGCCACTATGGGCTTTCATGCTGCGCAAAAAGCCATAGAGATGGCGGGCATTGATAAGAATGATATTGGATTGATTATCGTTGCGACGACCTCTTCGAGCCATGCCTTTCCAAGTTCTGCCTGCATGATACAACAGCAGCTGGGTATCAAAGATTGCCCTGCATTCGATTTAGCCGCGGCCTGCGCAGGATTCACCTATGCACTTAGCGTTGCTGACCAATACATCAAGAATGGTGCCGTAAAGCATGCGTTGGTGATTGGGGCTGACGCCCTTACGCGTACCCTTGATCCGACTGATCGCGGCACGGTGATTCTGTTTGGTGATGGTGCTGGGGCAGTATTGCTTGGGCAAAGTGAGACGGCGGGAATTATCTCAACCCATCTGCATGCCGATGGAAGTTTTGGGAAATTACTGACATTAGGTTATCAAGATCGCGATCATCAAGAACAGCCTGCTTATTTAACGATGGCCGGGAATGAAGTGTTCAAAGTCGCGGTGACGGAACTCGCTCATATTGTCGAAGAAACCTTAGAGGCGAACGGTATTGATCGTTCAGAGCTTGACTGGTTAGTTCCCCATCAAGCCAATCTCCGTATTATCAGTGCGACGGCCAAAAAGTTACACATGGGGATGGATAAAGTCGTTGTTACCCTTGACCGTCACGGTAATACGTCAGCCGCTTCTGTGCCGACCGCGCTCGATGAAGCCGTGCGAGATGGCCGAATTCAACGAGGGCAACTAATTTTATTAGAAGCCTTTGGTGGTGGTTTTACTTGGGGCTCAGCCCTCGTTCGTTTTTGATAGACAGGTATCTTTTATGACTCACTTTGCTTTTGTGTTTCCCGGACAAGGTTCTCAGACGGTAGGAATGTTGGCGGAATTAGCGGCTGAACATGCGATCATCGAATCGACTTACGCTGAAGCATCAGAGGCCTTAGGTTATGACCTATGGCAGCTGGTTCAACAAGGCCCAGCCGAAGAGCTGAATAAAACGTGGCAAACACAGCCAGCGTTACTCGCGGCCTCTGTGGCATTATTCCGTCTGTGGGAGCAACAAGGTGGCGCAAAGCCTGCGCTAATGGCAGGACATAGCTTAGGGGAATACTCAGCATTAGTGTGCGCGGGTGTTATCGGTTTTGCTGACGCAATCCGTTTAGTTGAACTGCGTGGAAAATTGATGCAAGAAGCAGTCCCGGAAGGGACGGGTGCAATGCAAGCTATTATTGGTCTTGATGATGAAGCCATTCGCCTAGCGTGCGAAGAGAGCGCTCAAGGACAAGTTGTCTCCCCAGTAAACTTCAACTCGCCAGGGCAAGTAGTGATTGCTGGTAACAAAGAAGCGGTTGAACGTGCTGGTGCGGCCTGTAAAGCGGCCGGTGCCAAAAGAGCCTTGCCTCTCCCTGTCAGCGTTCCGTCACACTGTGCGTTAATGAAGCCAGCTGCGGATAAATTAGCCGTTGCCTTGCGTGAGATCACTTTCAATCAACCTACAATTTCTGTCGTCAACAATGTTGATGTAAAATGCGAGACGGATTCAGAAGCAATTCGTGAAGCGTTAGTCCGCCAGCTTTACAGCCCAGTACGTTGGACGGAAAGTGTCCAGGTTATTGCCGCGCAAGGTGAGACTCAGTTAATCGAAGTTGGGCCTGGTAAGGTTCTAACTGGCCTGACAAAAAGAATTGTTGATACGTTAACGGCGTCAGCGATTAACGATCCAGCTGCATTCAGTGCAGCATTGATTAAAGAATAAGAGGAAAAACATGAACTTCAATGGTAAGATCGCGCTCGTTACGGGTGCTAGTCGTGGAATTGGTCGCTCTATTGCTGAAAAATTAGTCGCCGGTGGCGCTACAGTTATCGGGACTGCGACCAGCGACAATGGTGCTGAAGCGATCAGTGCCTACCTTGGGGCTAACGGCAAAGGATTGGTTCTCAACGTTACTGATGCAGCCTCTATCGATGCTGTATTACAGCAAATCCGTGCAGAATTTGGCGAAATTGACATTTTAGTTAATAATGCAGGGGTAACTCGTGATAACCTATTAATGCGTATGAAGGATGATGAGTGGCAGGATATCCTTGACACGAACCTCACTTCTGTTTTTAGACTATCTAAGGCCGTATTACGTGCCATGATGAAAAAGCGCATGGGAAGAATCATTACCATTGGTTCGGTTGTCGGAACAATGGGTAATGCGGGCCAAGCAAACTACGCTGCTGCAAAGGCGGGTTTAATTGGCTTTAGCAAATCACTGGCGCGAGAAGTTGCGTCACGTGGTATTACTGTAAACGTTGTGGCTCCTGGTTTCATCGAAACCGACATGACGCGAGCACTGAATGAAGAGCAACGATCTGGTATTTTGGCAGAAGTTCCTGCTGCCCGTTTAGGGGAGCCTCAGGAAATTGCTAACGCTGTGGCCTTCTTAGCCTCTGACGAAGCAAGTTACATCACTGGTGAAACTTTGCACGTCAATGGTGGGATGTACATGGTCTGATCTGCTTCAAATTATTATTTTTGCGATTTATTGTACAAAAAATACTAATTTGTTGTCAGAAAAGCAGGGAATTAGTTGCATCTTTTTAAACATTTTATACACTACGAAAACCGTCGCATTAGCGAGTTTTGATAGGAAATTAAATAGTATGAGCGATATCGAACAACGCGTTAAGAAAATCATTGCTGAGCAGCTGGGTGTTAAAGAAGATGAAGTGATCAACTCTGCTTCTTTCGTAGAAGACCTGGGTGCTGATTCTCTTGACACCGTTGAGCTGGTAATGGCTCTGGAAGAAGAGTTTGATACTGAGATTCCAGACGAAGAAGCTGAGAAAATCACTACCGTACAGGCAGCGATCGACTACATCAATAGCCATCAGGGCTAATGAACACCTTCAGGCGGTCATTCGACCGCCTGAAATTTATTCCGTCCCACGAAGAATAATTATTCCCCTCCCTGGAGGACGAACGTGTCTAAGCGTCGTGTAGTTGTGACCGGTCTTGGCATGTTGTCTCCTGTCGGCAATACAGTAGAGTCTACCTGGAATTCTCTCCTAGCCGGTCAGAGCGGCATCAACCTGATTGACCATTTTGATACTAGTTCTTATGCAACACGTTTTGCTGGAACAGTAAAAGATTTTAATTGTGATGAGATCATCTCGCGTAAAGAACAACGTAAAATGGATTTATTTATCCAATACGGTATTGTGGCGGGTGTTCAAGCATTGCAAGACTCTGGAATTACCGTTACTGAACAAAATGCTCACCGTATTGGTGCGGCGATTGGTTCAGGGATCGGCGGACTTGGCTTAATTGAAGAAAACCATGCAGCCTTGACCAAAGGTGGACCGCGTAAAATCAGTCCATTTTTCGTCCCTAGTACTATCGTTAATATGGTAGCGGGACACTTGACCATTATGTACGGCCTGAAAGGCCCAAGCATCTGTATCGCAACGGCCTGTACTTCAGGTGTTCATAATATTGGTCATGCGGCACGTATGATTGCTTATAACGATGCTGACGTAATGTTAGCCGGTGGGGCAGAGAAGGGCAGTACTCCTCTTGGTGTTGGCGGTTTTGGTGCGGCTCGTGCACTCTCGACGCATAACGACAACCCTCAGGCAGCAAGTCGTCCTTGGGATAAAGATCGCGATGGATTCGTGCTTGGAGATGGTGCTGGTGTACTAGTCCTTGAAGAGTATGAACATGCGAAAGCCCGTGGCGCAAAAATTTATGCAGAATTAGTCGGTTTTGGGATGAGCAGTGATGCTTACCATATGACTTCCCCACCCGAAAATGGTGAAGGGGCAGCGCAAGCAATGCGTAATGCATTAAACGATGCACAACTTAATGCTGATCAGATTGGCTATGTTAACGCACATGGTACTTCAACCCCAGCGGGTGACTTAGCCGAGTGCCAAGCCGTTAAATCAGTGTTTGGTCAACAAACTAAGGTGTTGGTCAGCTCGACGAAATCGATGACTGGACATCTGCTGGGTGCAGCGGGCGCCGTAGAATCGATTTACTCTATTCTGGCTTTACGTGATCAAGCTATTCCGCCAACCTTAAATCTGGATAACCCAGATGTCGGCTGTGATCTTGATTTCGTTCCGCACACTGCACGTCAGGTTTCTGGCCTAGAGTACTCACTCTGTAACTCATTTGGGTTTGGTGGGACGAATGGCTCGTTGATCTTCCGTAAGATTTAATGACTGAATCTATCAAAAAGCCCGTTTAACGGGCTTTTTTTTTGCCAACGCTAGGGCTAATTGTATGCAATTGATTAATGGCGTGATGACATCCCAACTCTCTAGTCTCGATCGTGGCTTACAATTCGGTGATGGGTGTTTCACTACGGCACAGGTTATCGCGGGGAAAGTGCGTCATTTACCCCAACACTTAGCGCGTTTAGCAAGAGATAGTCAACGGCTGGGTATTGTCTTTGATGCGTGGTCTGAGTTAGAACAAGAAATAAATACGCTTGCTCAGCAGAGTGAATTAGGGGTTATTAAGATTATATTAACCCGAGGAACTGGCGGTAGAGGATACAGTACCCTAGGCTGTAAGCAAACCCAACGTATTCTATCTTTAGCCCCTTATCCAGCGCATTATGCTACGTGGCAACAGCAAGGGATAACCTTAATGACTAGCCCCATCCCTTTAGGGATGAACCCCTATTTGGCAGGGATTAAACATCTTAATCGCCTAGAGCAAGTCTTAATCAAGCACCACCTTGAGAGTGAAGGGGCTCAGGAAGCCCTAGTCCTTGACTCAACAGGTCATGTAGTAGAATGTTGCGCAGCCAACATCCTTTGGCGAAAGGGTAAGCAGTGCTTTACGCCTGCGCTGACCCATAGTGGTGTTGAAGGAATAATGAAAGGCTTAGTGATTGAAGCCTTGCAGGCAGAAGGGTACCATTGCAGCCAGGTTACCCAAGCTCCCGCTGAGCTAGAAGGGGCAGATGAAGTCATTGTTTGTAATGCATTGATGCCAGTGATCCCGGTCATTGGTATTGATCAATGGCACTATCAACCCGGTGAGGCGATGGCAACACTGATTAAATTAGGATTTACTGCGAGTTAAGTTATGCAGAAAAAAAGTAAGGGCCTTTTGGGCTTAGTGATTCTATGTGCGATTTTGGTGATAGCGGGTCTTTGGCAAGTTAAGCGTTTTGCTGCACATCCGTTATTAATTCAACAAGAGACGATTTATACCTTACCTGCTGGATCGGGACGTGTGGTACTAGAGCAGCAGCTCGAATCACAACATATCGTGCCGCGAGGTCCATGGTTTGGTTGGTTATTGAAAGTCGAACCGCAACTCGCAAAATTTAAAGCCGGGACGTACCGTTTAACACCAGGAATGACGGTTCGTCAGTTATTGGCCTTGCTCGCGAGTGGGAAAGAAGCCCAATTTCCTATGCGTTTTGTTGAAGGACAACGTATTGAAGAGTGGCTTAAGACACTAAGAAACGCCCCTTATATCAACCATCAACTTACCGATGACCAATTATCAACTGTCGCTAAGGCTCTGGATATGCAGCCGTCCCAATTAGAGGGAGGTTTTTATCCTGACACTTACTATTATACGGCGAAACGTACTGATATCAGCCTATTAAAGCAAGCTCGTCAGCGGATGGTGCAGCTTCAACAGTCGGTATGGGAGCAACGTGAGGCTAATTTGCCCTACCAAGATCTCAATCAACTAGTCACCATGGCTTCAATTATCGAAAAAGAGACAGCCGTTCCTGCGGAACGCGGTAAAGTCGCCTCAGTATTTGTGAATCGCCTGCGTAAAGGGATGAAGCTCCAAACCGACCCAACGGTTATCTATGGCCTAGGCAGTGCTTATACCGGTGTTTTAACGCGTAGCGACCTCGAAAAACCGACTGCCTACAACACTTATGTGATCCCAGGGTTACCACCCGGACCGATTGCCATCCCGAGTCGTGCATCACTGGAAGCGGCCGCTCATCCTGAGAAGAGTGATCTACTCTATTTTGTGGCGAACGGCCAGGGGGGACACACTTTTACCTCGACGTTAGCCAACCATAATCAAGCCGTCAAAGCGTGGCGCAAAGTTGAAAATGAGCGTAAAACCGGTGAAAAGTAAATTCATTGTCATTGAAGGGCTGGAAGGCGCAGGTAAAACCACAGTTCGTGACAAAGTCGTTAGCGAGTTAAACGCGCAAGGTATTACCGATATCGTTTTTACCCGCGAACCCGGCGGTACTCCTTTAGCTGAAGCCTTACGGCAGATTGTGAAAGAGGGGATCGAGGGGGAAAATATTACAGCCAATGCTGAATTACTCTTGCTCTATGCCGCACGAGTCCAGTTGGTAGAAACGGTAATAAAACCTGCGTTAGCGCGAGGGGCTTGGGTGGTAGGGGATCGGCATGATCTCTCCTCACAAGCCTATCAAGGCGGAGGGCGAGGGCTTGATACAGCGATGATGCAGACTATCAAACAATCAGTCTTGGGAGACTTCTCACCGGATATGACCTTATATTTGGATGTCACACCGGAAATCGGCCTGTCTCGTGCCCGTGCGCGGGGACAGTTGGATCGGATCGAGCAGGAGTCTTTAGCCTTTTTTCATCGTGCCCATCAGCGATATAAAGCGCTTGCGGCGAGCGATAACCGTATTTTCACTATCGATGCGACTCAGCCTCAGCCGCAAGTGCAGCAAGCGGTACAAGAAACTGTCCGCCGCTGGCTTAAGGAACAGCAGTAATGCAATGGTTTCCGTGGTTAACGCCTTATTATAAGCGGTTAATCGAACAGCATCAGGCGCAACAAGCTCATCCCGCTCAAATAGTGCATGCTCATCAAGGCATGGGAGCGGAGGCCTTGGTGTGGGGCGTTGCGCGTTGGTTATTGTGTGAAAGTCCCCAAGGACATAAAGCCTGTGGCCAATGCCATGGTTGCCAGCTTATGTTGGCGGATAATCATCCCGACTGGTACCCCCTCTCAGCTGAAAAAGGGAAACAACAGATTGGTATTGATGTGATCCGCGATACCTGCGAGAAAGTGTGGCATTCACCGCAGCAAGGTGGGGCACGGGTGGTTTGGATTGATGGTGCGCAGCGGTTAACCGAATCGGCGGTTAACGCTTTACTTAAAACCGTCGAAGAGCCACCAGCAAACTGTTGGTTTTTATTCACTACGCCACAATTAAGCCATTTACCTGCAACGCTACGTAGTCGCTGTGTGGTAACCAACATCGCGGTACCGCAAGAGCCACAAGGATTGGCTTGGTTGGCACGTGAAAGCCAATTGCCTGAGCCAACGCTATTAACAGCGTTACGCTTAAGTGGTGGGGCGCCGGCGCAAGCGCTTACGCTAATTAATGCCCCGCACTGGCAAAAGCGCCAGCAAATAGCCGAAGGGATACGTAGTGCTTTACCTCAACAGCCAATGCACTTACTCCCCATTTTGATGGATGAACCCAGTGGCGAAAAAATCTATTGGCTGATGGCTTTTTTGTTAGATGCGCTAAAATTACAGCGTGGTGGCCAAACGTGGTTAACCCATGTCGACAGTGAGGAGACAAGCCGCTACTTGTGCACGCTCCTAGGCGAGCAGCGGTTGCAACAGGTTATTGCGCGGTGTCGCGACTGCCATGCATTACTGACACAGACACCGCAGGTGAATACCGAATTAGTGATTAGCGACCTGTTATTAACGTGGGAAACCCTGTTAACGACTTCCCAATGAGTGATAGAGAAAATTTATGTTTTTAGTGGATTCGCACTGCCATGTTGATGGCTTAGATTATGAAAAAGAACACCAGAACTTGGCTGAAGTTATCGATAAAGCTCAAGCCCGTGATGTACGTTTTATGTTGGCGGTCTCCACCACATTAAGCGCCTTTCCTGCTTTACAACAGCTTACGATCGATTTTCCACAAGTCGCCCTGTCTTGCGGTGTACATCCTCTTAACCTTGATGACGACTGGAATATCGAGCGACTTCATGCCTTAGCAAGCGATCCAAAAGTCGTGGCGTTAGGGGAGACTGGGCTGGATTATTTTTACCATAAGACGCCTGATTTGTGGGCAATTCAGCAACAAGCGTTTCGTGATCATCTTCATGTGGCGTGTCAACTTAATAAGCCAGTAATCGTGCACACCCGCGATGCGCATGAAGATACGATTCGTTTACTGGCCGAAAATCATGTCGACCGCTGTGGTGGCGTGCTGCACTGTTTTACAGAAGATCGTGATACGGCAAAAAGACTGTTAGATTTGGGGATGTATATCTCTTTTTCGGGTATTTTAACCTTCAAGAACGCTGAACAAATTCGCGAAGCTGCGCGTTATGTGCCGATGGACAGAATCTTGGTAGAGACTGATTCTCCTTACTTAGCGCCAGTTCCTTATCGGGGTAAAGCCAACCAGCCAGCCTATACCCGTGATGTAGCGGAGTATTTGGCGGTAGTAAAAGGCCTCACTATCGAGCAAGTCGCTGAGCAAACTACGGAAAACTTTGCTAAATTATTTAATATTGCCCCAGAGCGCTTAACGCTTTCGTAAGCTAACTCGCCGCGTTGCGGCGAGATGACCTAAAGGAATGATTGACCATGGCAGAAGAGACGATTTTCAGTAAAATTATTCGTGACGAAATTCCCGCAAAAAAATTATACCAAGACGAGTTAGTGACAGCATTCCGTGATATCTCACCGCAAGCCCCTAGCCACATTCTCATTATCCCGAATATCCTTATTCCTACCGTTAACGATGTCAAGGCGGAACATGAGCTTGCATTAGGACGCATGATGACGGTGGCGGCAAAGCTAGCCAAGGAAGAGGGCATTGCACAAGACGGTTACCGCTTGATTATCAATTGTAATCAACATGGCGGCCAAGAGGTCTATCATATTCATATGCATCTGGTAGGTGGAAAACCCCTTGGACCGATGCTGACACGCTAATGAATCGGAGCCGAACTATGCGCTTTTTAAGTGTGTTAATCCTTTCTATTGTCGGTGCAGTAGGGTGTAGCAGTAAACCGCCTGCCATCACTATTTCGCAGCCGCTGGTAATGGGGGCTGAAGTGCTTTCTGCCGGGATTACTGCCGACGCACCCGTGATAAATGGCGATCAAGCGCCAGCGGCGACCACACGTGTCTATAATGATCGTGACGTTCCTGTCACCATCCATTACCACTATTTTTGGTACGATGATCAAGGTTTGGATATTCCACACGATGCGAAACAGCAGTTTATGCGTATTCCTGCGCACAGTTCGACCGAGTTACTTTCTTCTTCTGGCAGCGTGAATGCTCGTCAGGTTCGTATCTATATTTCTCTCTGAGGGCATTACCATGACGAAATACTTAAAATATAGCAGTTCGTTACTTTTCGCTTGTTTACTCAGTGGTTGTGTCATCAATCAATCGCAAAAACCGGCCCCGGTGGAACAAGGTAATGGCTCAGCTCAGCCACCGCTAACCACTCAGCCTGGACAAAAAACACCACCGGTACAGAATCCCCCTCCAGTGAACCAACCTCAACCTGTGCCGGAAGCCCCAAAGCTAACGACCATTGACTGGCCTGCTACAGTACAACCCTTAGTCAGTAAAATGGTGAGTACGAAAGGTATTGCTTCAGGCAGCGTCTTGTTAGTTGACCGTATTAAAAATAGTACCAATGGTTCGATTCAAACTGACAACGCCAATAGTGCGTTAAACCAAGCTTTATCTGGGTCGTCTTTTAGCTTAGTCACTGCTGAGCAGTTGGCGCAAGCGAAGAAAACCTTAGGGATTTCACCTAATGATAGCTTGAACTCTCGAGGTAAAGCGATTGGCCTTGCGCGTAATCTTAACGCGCAATACGTCCTGTACACGACCACCCGTGGTGATGTGAAAGCAGCCCGAGTACAAATGCAGTTAATGCTTGTCAACACTGGTGAAATTATCTGGACAGGCAGTGGTAAAGCCAGTTACTAATGCCGCATTAACGCTATTGCCAGGTCTTTCTGGCAATAGCTGGCAAAACCCGCAAGCAGACAGTGAAATCTATCGTTTCACACCGGTTAAGCCTCTTCCTTTTGTGGATCGTCAACGCGAGTTCCGTCTGTTACGTAAACTCCGATACAGTCATGTTGCGGTAAAACCTAAACACTATGACATGGGCTGTCTTACTGTCGAATGGATAGAGGGTAGCCCCCTCGCGGCCAATGTATTTTCCGCAGAAAATGGTGAGCTACTGCTATTGCTTAAGCAATTACACCAGCATCCTTTATTAGGTTACCGTCTACCTTTAGTCACCCTGTTGACGCGCTATTGGCAACTCTGCCAGCAGCGTCATCCTAAGTGGCTGCGTGAGCTAAAACGGCTACAACGGCTGGGAGAACCACGGCCCTTACGATTAGTCCCCCTCCATATGGACCTTCATCCTGGTAATATCATCCAAAGTGAGCAAGGGTTGAGGCTAATTGATTGGGAGTACAGTGCAGATGGCGATATCGCGCTGGAGCTTGCTACCTTGTGCTTACAAGAGGCTCCTCGCGCCGAGGCATGGGTAAGTGCCTATGCACAGCTGTTTACACTGGATATCGAGCGCTTGCGTTTACAAGTTAAACGTTGGCAGCCTTGGTTGTTACTGCTACAAGCTAGCTGGTTCCAATTAAGATTTGAACAAACGCAAAGTGCCGCGATGAGCGAGCAAGCAGCAGAGAGCTGGCGATACCTTTTACATTAATATTGAGCACGTTAGGACATGACATGACTAGTACCCCAGGCCCGCTAATGTTAGATATTGAGCAGTATGAGCTCGACGCCGAAGAACGCGAATTACTGCAACACCCATTAACCGGCGGTGTAATTCTGTTTTCCCGCAATTACCACGATCCTGAACAACTGGCGCATCTGGTTCAACAGATCCGTGAAGCCTCACACACTCGCCTGGTGGTAGCAGTGGATCAAGAAGGGGGACGAGTTCAACGTTTTCGTGACGGATTTACTCAGTTACCGGCTATGCAATCATTTCTTGCGCTGAGTGCCACTGTGGATGAGGCGCTCCACGTGGCTCGTGAGACAGGCTGGCAGATGGCCAGTGAAATGACGGCGATGGATATTGATTTAAGCTTTGCACCGGTATTGGATCTTGGCCATATTAGCCTAGCGATTGGGGATCGAGCCTTTAGCGACCAACAAGAAAAAGTATTACCTGTGGCGGCAGCTTTCATGGAGGGAATGCACAGCGCTGGAATGAAAACGACAGGTAAACATTTCCCAGGTCATGGTGCAGTTGTCGCGGATTCTCATAAAGAAACACCCATCGATCTCCGTGAAGCCAGTGAAATTCGGCAGAACGATATGGCGATTTTCCGTCATTTTATCGAACAGCATCAGCTTGATGCGATGATGCCTGCCCATGTTATTTATCCTACCATTGATGATCGTCCTGCGAGCGGCTCACCCTACTGGTTGAAGGAGGTCCTACGAGAAGAATTGGGCTTTAAAGGGGTGATTTTTTCTGACGACTTGCATATGGAAGGGGCAGCAGTGATGGGCAGCTACCCAGAGCGGGCAAGACAATCGCTTAATGCAGGATGTGATGCGATTTTAGTGTGCAATCACCGGCCTGGCGTTATCAGTATCTTAGATGAACTTCCAATTTCACAGGCTACTGGCCTTGAGCAGCTCTACCATCATGGGCGCTTTGAATGGAAAACACGACAACAACATCGCCGTTGGGTAACCAATCATCAACAATTGGCGACCTACCAGCAACGCTGGTTAGAAGAAAAACAGCAGCTCCTCGGTAAGTAATTGTCAACAGGGGGCGACATGCCCCCATTTTCCGGCTCCCACCCTATTTTTTTATCCTATCGAACAACTTAATTTATGCATCTGTGCCAATCGACTTGATTAATATCAAATTTATTACGCTGAATAATCTGAGCATGCTATGCTGAATTCAGTGAACGATTTTACTTTATAACCCTATGTTAATTAAGTTTATTCTTAACATTTATTTAACTAGGGAAGGTTAATCTTTGGGGGTCATGTGACTACGACGAAACAAAAAATTGTAATAGTAGGCGGCGGTGCAGGGGGCTTGGAACTTGCTACCCAACTAGGAAATAAACTGGGACGTAAAGGCCATGCAGAGATTACGCTGATTGACCGTAACCCAACACACCTATGGAAACCGCTATTACATGAAATCGCAACCGGATCAATGGATGAAGGCATCGATGCGTTAAGCTATATGGCGCATGCTTATCATCACCATTTCCAGTTCCAATTAGGGAGTCTGGTGAATATTGACCGTGAGACTCAGCAACTCGAATTGGCCCCTATCCACGATGCTCAAGGTAATGTATTAGTTGATGCGCGTAACCTTAGTTATGATACCTTGGTAATGGCATTGGGTAGTACCTCTAATGATTTCGGTACACAGGGTGTCAAAGATCACTGTATTTATCTCGATAACCCGCAGCAAGCGCACCGTTTCCGTAATGAAATGTTGAATCAATTCCTCAAACACTCGTCCGCACAACAGAACGATAAGCCGGTGAATATCGCAATTGTTGGTGGTGGTGCGACAGGGGTAGAATTGTCTGCTGAACTCTATAATGCCGTAAAGCAGCTCAATAGTTATGGATACAAAACCTTAGGCCGCGAAGCGCTTAATGTCACCTTGGTTGAAGCCGGTGAGCGTATTCTTCCTGCCTTACCGACGCGTATCTCGGCGGCGGCGCATCAGGAATTAACCAAATTAGGCGTCCAAGTCAAAACCGGTACTATGGTGACCAGCGCACAGCAGGATGGCTTGAATACCAAAGATGGGAGTTTCATTGCGGCAGACTTAATGGTCTGGGCAGCAGGGATTAAAGCGCCTGATTTTATGAAAGAGATCGCCGGCTTAGAAACGAACCGTATTAACCAGCTAGTGGTTCAACCAACGTTACAGACCACGCGCGATGAAAATATCTATGCGATTGGTGACTGTGCAAGCTGTGCCTTACCAGAAGGTGGTTTCGTACCCCCACGTGCGCAATCCGCCCACCAAATGGCTTCGCAAGTATTAAAAAATATTCTTGCCGCACGCAAAGGTAAGCCCCTAACGGCTTACAAATATAAAGACCATGGTTCATTAGTCTCGCTATCACGTTTCAGTACTGTCGGGAGCTTGATGGGTAATCTTATGCATGGTTCGATGATGGTTGAAGGGCGGATTGCTCGCTTAGTCTATCTGTCACTTTACCGTATGCACCAGGTTGCCTTGCATGGCTACTTCCGTACCGGACTGATGATGCTCTCAGGCAGTATTAATAAAGTCATTCGACCTAAATTAAAATTGCACTAAAAGTAGAGGCCGCGTAAGCGGCCTTTTTTTTACGTCCTTCTCGATTCCCCTTCTCAGCGTGACCTATAAAATAGCGAAACACACTTTTAGGCAGAGTCTTATCCTAATTTTCTCCATAATTCCGATAGCTGACACTACATTGGTTTGGCACACTCGGCGCAGAGTTTTAGAAGCAAAGCGTTAACCCTGTATCCATAAACCAGAATAAATTGCAGGAGAGAGTATGAATAAATCATTAGTTGCCGGTGTGGGTATTGGTGCATTAGCTGCGCTAGGTGTTGCCGCGGTCGCAGGCAGTCATTTCACGCAACAATCTCCGCAGTTTGCGGAAGTTATTGCGGTACAACCGCAGAGCGAAACAATCAAAACGCCACATGAGGTCTGCCGTAATGTGAATGTGGTGCATCGTCGAGCAGTACAAGATGAGAACCGTATTACAGGTTCGGTTTTAGGTGCTGTAGCGGGCGGCGTGTTGGGCCACCAGTTTGGAGGGGGACATGGACGGGATATCGCGACGGTAGCCGGCGCGCTAGCTGGGGGTTATGCAGGTAACCAAGCTCAGCAAAGTTTACAAAACAGTGATACTTATCAAACCTCTCACCGTCGTTGTTCGACCCAGTACACGCAGGAAAAACGTATTAATGGCTATAATGTGACCTATAAGGTCGGAGATAAACAAGGGACGGTTATGATGGACCATAAACCTGGCTCGGTGATCCCGCTGGATGCCCAAGGAAACCTAAAACTGAGCGAACCCATCGTAAAGAAAAGCTAAACTTATTCAGCCACCCTAGGGTGGCTGAAAAAGCGCTTACTGAGTCTTCACCCGATGTTTATCCATCTGCGCCAATAACTCCACCAACCAATCAATTCGAAGTTGACGTTCAGCTAAGTCTCGCGTAAAACGCAGTTTGACCGGACCTTCCAGTTTCCACTGTTTCGGATCGTGCTGCAGTAACCCAATCAACCAACCTGGATCCACATTATTGTGTTCCGCAAACTCAATATAACCGCCTTTTTCTCCGGCCTCAATTTTCGTAATACCGAGTGATTCAGCTTGCAATCGAATTTCAGTCTGCATCAAAAGATTACGCGTTGGATCTGGTAATAGCCCAAAGCGGTCAATCATTTCGACTTTAATATCGTTCAGTTCAGCCGACTCACTGGCGCTGGCAATACGTTTATAGAGTGAGAGACGGGTATTGATATCCGAGATAAAGTCATCAGGAATTAATGCCGGCATCCGCAATTCGACATCGGTATGACGCTGCGAGAGGTCTTCAAGTGAGGGTTCTTTCCCTGCTTTTAATGACTCTACGGCATTTTCTAACAACTCCATATAGAGCGTAAAGCCGAGTGTTTCCATCTGCCCACTCTGATCATCGCCGAGTAACTCACCAGCACCGCGGATCTCTAAATCATGGGTAGCCAAAGCGAATCCAGCCCCTAAGTCCTCTAGTGAAGCGATAGCTTCTAAGCGTTTACGGGCGTCGGTAGTCATCGCTTTAGGATGAGGGGTGAGTAACCACGCGTAGGCTTGATGGTGAGAACGTCCCACACGCCCTCGTAATTGGTGGAGCTGTGCTAACCCGAAATGGTCAGCACGTTCGATGATAATGGTATTCGCCGTTGGGATATCGATACCGGTTTCAATAATGGTGGTACAGACCAACACGTTAAAACGTTGATGATGGAAATCGTTCATCACTTTTTCTAGCTCACGCTCACGCATCTGCCCGTGACCAATACCAATCCGCGCTTCCGGGACTAACTCAGCGAGTTTCTCAGCCGCTTTATTGATATTTTCGACATCATTATAAAGATAATAGACCTGACCACCCCGCAGAACTTCCCGCAAAATGGCTTCACGTACCGTTAAGGCATCATACTCACGGACAAAGGTTTTGACCGCAAGGCGTCGGGCTGGTGGTGTGGCGATGATGGAGAGGTCGCGCATTCCGCTCATTGCCATATTCAAGGTCCGTGGGATCGGGGTAGCGGTGAGGGTCAGGATATCAACGTCCGCACGCATCGCTTTGATACGCTCTTTGTGACGTACACCAAACCGATGTTCTTCATCGACAATTAAAAGACCAAGGTCAGACCACTGCAAATCGCTCATTAATAATTTATGGGTGCCGATTAGGATATCGACCTTACCTTCCGCGGCTTCTTGTAATACCTGAGCTTGCTCTTTCGCACTTCGGAAGCGAGATAACATCTCGACCCGTACCGGCCAGTTGGCAAAGCGGTCGCGGAAATTGTCGTAGTGCTGTTGCGCCAATAAGGTGGTGGGGACTAGGACAGCCACTTGTTTATTATTTTCAACGGCGAGGAAGGCCGCACGCATCGCCACCTCGGTCTTACCAAAACCGACATCGCCGCAAACTAAGCGGTCCATGGCCAGCGGCTGACACATATCGCTGATCACTGCGCTGATAGCTTGTTTCTGATCGGGGGTGGTGTCGTAAGGAAAGGACTCACAAAATTGCTGATAATGCTCACGGTTTTGCGTAAAGGCAAAACCGGTTTTTGCCGCACGTTGCGCATAAATATCCAATAACTCCGCCGCGACATCACGTACTTTCTCTGCGGCTTTCTGACGCGCTCGGTTCCATGCGTCACTACCGAGTTTATGTAGCGGCGCATTTTCATCGGCCCCGCCCGCATAACGACTAATCAGATGTAGCGAAGAAATAGGAATATACAGTTTTGCATCATTGGCATAGTTCAGTACCAAATATTCAGCGGTCACGCCGCCGGTCTCCAAAGTTGTCATACCGACGTAACGCCCAACGCCGTGGTCGAGGTGAACAACTGGTTGGCCTGGATGCAATTCCGCTAAATTGCGGATCAGTACATCTGGGTTTATTGCCCGGCGTGTATCCTGACGACGCCTCACGACACGTTCACCTAGTAGGTCATTCTCACAGATAAAAATCAGTTGCTGCGGTGGGGCGATAAACCCTTTTTCAGCCGCGCCGACCATAAGGTAGGTCCCCGCTTTCTGCGCTTCAGAGAACTGTGAAATGGGGGTGGGGCGCAGTTTAATACGTGCTAGCATCTCCTGTAGCCGCTCGCGACGTCCCTGACTTTCTACCGAGAAAACCACGCGCTCGCCAGCGTGCGCGTCTAATAATTTGCGCAACGGTTCGAGAGGATTTTGTTGATTATCAGGTTGGTGGAGTGCAGGAAGCACTTCATAGCCCAAGTTAGTGTTCGCGGCTTTTTTGGGCAGGGCTTGTGATAATAACTGAATACGCGGCCAGCGTTTTAACTCGCCATAGAGGTTATCAGGCGCTAGCCAGAGTGCGGTCGGTTCAAGCAAAGGGCGCATTGGGTCAACACGGCGATTCTCGTAACGATTAGCCGTATCCTGCCAGAAGCGTTCACTACTAGCCGCTAAATCACCGGTATTCACCAATAACGTTTGTTTCGGGAAATAGCTCAATAGTGAGGGTAACGGTTCATCAAAAAAGAGCGGTTGCCAATACTCTATTCCTGCAGGCAAGGTCCCACGGGAGACTTGTTGGTAGATATGTTCTGATTCGCGAAGCACATCAAATTGCTCACGCCACTGAGTGCGAAAGCGCTCAATAGACGCTTTGTCCGTCGGAAACTCATGCGCAGGCAGAAGGTTAATGCCATCCACTTCGTTCAGTGTACGCTGGGTATCAGCATCAAACGAGCGTAAGCTATCGATCTCATCATCGAGAAAATCTAGGCGATAGGGGGCTTCACTGCCCATTGGGAAGAGATCAAGCAAGGCCCCACGAGTCGCATATTCTCCATGAACCATTACCTGTTCAACGTGACGATAACCTGCTTGGTCGAGTTGGCGAATCAAGGTATCGCGGGAGAGTTTATCACCACGCTGCATCACTAAAGCATGACTATGCAGGAAACTATGCGGACAGACTCGCTGCATCAGCGTATTAACCGGTAGGATCAATAATCCTTTTTCCATCAACGGTAGTTGATAGAGCATCGATAATCGGCTTGAAATAATGTCTTGGTGTGGAGAGAAACTATCGTAAGGCAGCGTTTCCCAATCAGGCAGGGTGTTTACACTTAATGAGGTGAACTGGCCTATTTCGCTGGTCAGTTGTAACGCGTTTTGCATATCATTGGCGATCAGTACCACCAAGCCATTATGCTGTTCCGCAATGCGAGCCGCCTCAATAGCAAAGGCAGAGCCGACTAGCTCACCTAATTGCCGCACATCGCCTGCCTTACTAGGCAGTGAATACTGCTGGATATCCGTCATAAACTTAGATTATCTCATTTTAAGGATGCCTTAACCTTTCTGTTATCAGCGCAGAGAGGTCGTGATCCGTGTTTTACTCTCTCTTTAAAGTAGCACTCTGCACTGCGAAGCGGTATTCGCTTTCGACGATAAGGGGATGCGTTTGGCTTATTTTTATACAACTGACCGTTTTTCCGAGTGTTTACCTTGATGAACACGCCGGTAAAGGTTTCATAAAGGCGGCACCTCCATTATCATTCCTATAACCTTTTTTACCGTCCGGGATGGACTAGATGTATCAACCTGTCGCTTTATTTATTGGTCTGCGTTACATGCGTGGCCGTGCTACTGATCGATTCGGGCGGTTTATTTCGTGGCTCTCGGCGATTGGTATTACCTTAGGGGTATTAGCATTAGTCACCGTACTCTCTGTGATGAACGGCTTTGAACGTGAGCTGGAAGGCAATATTCTAGGATTAATGCCGCAGGCCGTGGTGTCACAACCCGCTGGACGTATCGATCCGCAACAATTTCCGGCCTCGGCTCTTAAGCTTGAGGGCGTCAATCGCGTGGCACCGTTGACTACCGCCGACGTTGTTCTACAAAGTTCGCATAATGTGTCAGTAGGCGTGATGCTCGGTCTTGCACCGGGTGAGCAGGATCCATTACTGCCTTATATCGAACAAGGCCCCCGCCATATTCCTGCTGCTGGCAGCTATCAGGTCATCCTCGGTGCACAACTGGCGAATCAGCTTGGCGTGCAAATCGGTGATAAATTACGGCTTATGGTGCCGTCGGTCAGTCAATTTACGCCAATGGGACGGATGCCGAGTCAGCGCCTTTTCACCGTTGCAGGGATCTATGCGGCGAACAGTGAAGTGGACAGTTACCAAATTTTGGTCAACCAACAAGATGCCTCGCGCGTGATGCTCTATCCCGCGGGCAATATCACCGGCTGGCGCTTATGGCTCGACCACCCTCTAGCGGTGGATGAGATTGATCAACACGCGCTGCCTGCTAAATCGGTCTGGAAAGATTGGCGTGAGCGCAAGGGTGATCTGTTCCAAGCCGTGCGTATGGAAAAAAATATGATGGGCTTGCTGCTGAGTCTTATTGTGGCTGTGGCTGCTTTCAATATCATCACCTCACTGGGCTTGTTAATCATGGAGAAGCAAGGTGAAGTGGCGATACTGCAAACCCAAGGCCTAACGCGTCGGCAGATTATGACTGTCTTTATGGTGCAAGGTGCCAGTGCCGGGATTATTGGTTCGTTATGTGGCGCGTTGCTGGGCATTCTGTTGGCCAGCCAATTAAATCATTTATTACCAGTTATCGGCTTGTTATTAGATGGTGCGGCACTTCCGGTCGATATTCATGTCGGACAAGTCGTGATAATCACCCTAAGTGCGATGATCTTGGCCTTATTGGCAACCCTTTATCCATCGTGGCGAGCTGCCACCGTTCAACCTGCTGAGGCGTTACGTTATGAATAATTCACCTTTATTACAGTGTTCAGCCTTATGCAAAACCTATCGTGAAGGCGCAGTCAGTACCGAAGTGTTGAAGCAGGTTAGCTTTAGTATTGCAGAACGGGAGCTGGTCTCGATTATTGGTAGTTCAGGTTCGGGGAAAAGTACCTTGCTGCATTTATTGGGTGGCTTGGACCAACCGACCTCGGGTGAGGTACTCTTCAAGGGGAAATCCCTCAATACGATGAGTGCGTCAGCAAAAGCCGATTTGCGTAATCAACATCTTGGCTTTATCTATCAATTTCACCACTTGTTACCCGATTTCACTGCTTTAGAAAATGTCGCCATGCCGCTTTTAATTGGCGGGTGCTCCCCCCAAGAGGCGACTCACCGCGCAGATGAAATGCTAAAAGCGGTTGGCTTAAGCCCGCGAGGTAAACACCGTCCTTCCGAGTTATCGGGTGGAGAACGCCAACGTGTCGCCATCGCCCGAGCCTTAGTAAATAAGCCGAGTTTAGTGATGGCTGATGAACCGACAGGGAACCTTGATGCACGAAATGCCGATGCGATATTCGCGCTACTGGGTGAGTTGAATCAGAGCCAAGGGACCGCCTTCCTGGTGGTGACGCACGATTTGGCGCTTGCTAAACGCTTAGACCGTCAGATGGAAATGCGTGACGGTGTTTTACATGCTCAGCCGGTCTTACAAGGGGTGAGTTAATGCGCGGCTCTCTCTCTTTTCTACTGGCACTACGCTTTAGTCGAGGCCGTCGTCGCGGCGGAATGGTCTCGTTGATTTCGGTCCTCTCAACGGCAGGGATTGCATTGGGTGTTGCGGTACTCATTATTGGCCTGAGTGCCATGAATGGCTTCGAGCGGGAATTAAACAAACGTATCTTGGATGTCGTGCCTCATGGTGAGATTATTCCAGTACACCAACCTTTTCAGCAGTGGCAATCTTTACTGGCTCCCATTGAGCAGGTAAAGGGCGTTGCCGCCGCCGCCCCCTTTATTACCTTCACCGGATTGATTGAAAGTGCGCAAAAGTTACAGGCCATTCAGGTTAAAGGCGTCGATCCTCAGCAAGAAACAAAATTAAGTAGTTTGCCTCAATTTGTCCAAAACAATGCGTGGTCCTCGTTTCATGCAGGGCAGCAGCAGATCATTATTGGCGGTGGAATTGCAAAAAGTCTCGGTCTGAAGGTAGGGGACTGGCTAACGATACTGATCCCAAATAATGATCAGCAGAATAAACTGCTTCAGCCTAAGCGTATTCGTTTACAAGTGAGTGGCATCTTACAGTTGAGCGGCATGCTTGACCACAGTTTAGCCTTAGTGCCATTAACCGATGCACAACACTATTTAGATATGAATCAGTCGGTGACGGGGATTGCGTTGAAGATGCGAGATCCATTCCAAGCGCCAGCGATTGTTCGAGCGGCCGGTGAAGCGACGCATAGTTATGTCTACATTCGTAACTGGACTTCAGATTTTGGCTATATGTATCGTGATATCCAGATGATCCGTGCCATCATGTACCTAGCAATGATCTTGGTGATTGGGGTGGCCTGCTTCAATATCGTCTCTACCCTGGTGATGGCCGTGAAAGATAAAAGCAGTGATATTGCTGTGCTTCGTACTTTAGGCGCGAAAGATCGTCTGATTCGTGCCATATTTATCTGGTATGGATTATTAGCAGGAATTACCGGTAGCGTGATGGGGGTCGTGCTCGGCGTGTTAGGGGCGTTAAACTTAACTCGTCTGATTAAAGGCATTGAATCGTTTACCGGGCATCATTTCCTCTCTGGGGATATCTATTTTATCGATTTTTTACCCTCAGTGCTGCATTGGAGTGACGTCGTTATCGTTCTATTCTGTGCCTTAGTGTTGAGTTTACTGGCCAGCTGGTATCCAGCTCGTCGGGCAAGTCGTATTAATCCTGCGCGAGTCTTAAGCGGGCAGTAAATTTAAGATGTGCTCGCCTGAATGCGAGCACAATGTTCAATGTGTTCTGCAGGAGTTTTCATGCGTACCAGCAACCGTCGTCGTATTCGCGTCGCCCGTTTCAAAAAGAACAAGCGAAAAATGCGCCAACGCTTTCGACAATCCTATTTCGAAGATGCACGCATAGCGAAACTCGTTTCGACACCTTTGCCCAAAGTCGTGATATTGACTGGGGCCGGGATTTCAGCAGAATCGGGAATAGCGACGTTCCGCGCTGCGGACGGGTTGTGGGAGAATCATTCGATAGAAGATATTGCCACACCAGAGGGTTATCAACGTGATCCGCAACAAGTTCATGATTTTTACAATGCGCGTCGTCGTCAGTTGCAATCACCGCAAATAATGCCCAACAATGCGCACCGCGCGTTAGCCAAGTTGGGTACCCTGTTAGGCGATAATTTACTCATCGTGACGCAAAATATCGATAATCTCCATGAGCGGGCCAGTAGCGCAAATGTCATCCATATGCACGGTGAGCTGCTTAAAGCGCGTTGTACTCAAAGCCAACAAGTCATCACTTGGTTAGACGATCTGCAACCGACCGACCGTTGCACCTGTTGTCAATTCCCGGCCCCATTACGTCCACACGTTGTGTGGTTTGGTGAAATGCCGCTACAGATGGAAGGAATTTATCAGGCCATTGCCGAGTGTGATATCTTCATCGCAGTGGGGACATCGGGTCAAGTCTATCCAGCCGCCGGTTTTGTGCATGAAGCGAAAAACCAAGGTGCAGAGACGATTGAGTTTAATCTCGAGCCAACGGCGTCGAAAGAAGAGTTTATTGAAGGCCATTATGGCCCAGCCTCGCAAACACTCCCAGCATGGGTGGAGATGTTTCTTAGCCAATGTTGAGATCGTTAAGGGCAGTCATGCTTGACTGCCCGTTATCCTTATTCCTCGTCTTCCTCTGCCTCTTCACCGAAATGCCAATAACCCGCATTAATTAATCCGGTAAGCTGCGTTAATAGGCTGTTATTCTCAATTAAGGGAAGTAACTGTTCAGCCTCAATCTCTGCCTTGTCGGCTAACAGACTTAGGAATAGAGGGTCTGGGCTGGAAAAACGCTCACCATTAATAAAGGTGTAAGACGCTAATTGTAAAACTTTTAACCCGCCGATACGGTGTAAAGCAGCCCCTTCCTCTAACGCGTCGCGGACTTCGTCTTCTTGATAAGCCGGTTGGGGAGGCGCGATATCTAATTCATGGCGTGATTGGGAAAGAAACTCACCTAACCAAGGCGTGAAATCTTCAGAATTCAATAATCCGCTCATCATGTCACGAAGGCGAGCGGCTTCTTCATCTAAGATCGTTGCAGCGTTATCGCGAAGGCGCAAAGAGGGATCTTCGTAACGACGACTACCGAGCTCTTGTGCCAGGACATAATCGGCGAATCCACTTAGCAGTTCTTTGCCCGATGGCGCGCGAAAACCGACTGAATAATTCAGTGAGTTTTCTAATGAATAACCCTCATGCGGGAAGCCGGGGGGAATATACACTAAGTCCCCGGGTTCAAGGATCTCATCGATGATCGCTTCGAAGGGTGTCACTTGTAGCAAATCAGGATGCGGGGAATGTTGAGCGATCACATCATTATTACCGACTCGCCAACGACGACGACCCGCACCCTGTATGATGAATACATCATATTGATCTAAATGAGGTCCAACGCCGCCATCAGGGACGGAGAAAGAGATCATCAAATCATCCATTCGCCAGTCAGATAAGGCCCGAAAGGGTTGCATCAGCTCTGCCGCCGCAGGATGCCAGTGATTAACTGCTTGGACGAGAAGTGACCAGTGGCTTTCGGTTAAGTGATCAAAATCGGTAAAAGGTCCATGCGCAACTTGCCAACCGGCGTCAGTCTGGCTGACTAATCGGCTATCCACTTCATTTTCCATTGCCAACCCAGCAAGTTCATCGGGACTGATGGGATCCTGAAAATTAGCAAAGGCTTGACGGATGACGACTGGCTTTTTCTGCCAATAGGTTGCGAGAAATGTAGGCCAGTCAATGGCGAGTTCGAAAGACATAATACCCTCAAAGAGTGAAAAAACTTGCGAGAGTATATCAGTCTGGCAATAAGAATGAGACAGGAATTCAAATCATCTGATCAGCAAAGATAATTTCCATCCGTGTGCCGCCCCAATGACTGCGAGAGACACGTATTTCCCCAGCATAGTTTTCAACGATTTCTCGCGCAAGGGACAAACCGATGCCTTGGCCAGGTCGTAAGGTGTCTACACGATGTCCGCGCTGGAAAATCATCTCTCGGCGCGCGGCAGGAATACCTGGGCCATCGTCATCAATGTATAAGGTCAGTGTCGTATCATCCTGTCGAGCACTGATATGAATGAATTCAAGACAGTATTTGCAGGCATTATCTAAAACATTCCCCATTACTTCGACCAAGTCATCACGGTTTCCTGAAAATGTGAGCTCGGGAGAGAGTTCGACAGTGATATCAACCCCTTTATTTTGATAGACCTTATTAAGTGCTGCGCAGAGACTATCAATGAGGGGAGCGACTGCATGTATCTCACGATTTAACAGGTTATTTTCCGCCTGAAGACTGGCTCGATGTAAATAATAGCCGACTTGTTGTGAAATACGACTTATCTGTTCAAGCATCAACGGCTCAGCTTCTTCAATCTGTATTGGCTTCGCTCCACGTAGTGAGCGGAGCGTACTTTGTAAAACCGCCAAGGGAGTCTTCAAGCTATGCGTCAGATCAGAAAGTGTGGTGTGGTAACGACTACTGCGTTTACGTTCACTTTTGAGTAGCAAATTAAGATTGCTCACTAATCCTTTTAGCTCTTTAGGCGGTGAATCGCCCAACGATTCCCGTTGTCCAGATTCCAGCGCTTTCAACTCAGCCGACAGTTGCCCGATAGGCTTCAAGCTCCAATGAGCCGCAAGCCACAATAGCGGGATGACTAATAAGAAGTTTGCGGCTAAGACATAGTTAAACCATGACCAAACTAGTTCACTGTGTTGGAGTTCTTGTGGGATGGAATCCACGACTACGATGGTGAGGGCAGGTAATGTGGCCGTAGCATCATAACGGCTGACAGCAACCGAGTGAGTAAAAGTATCATCACTATCCAGTTCTGCAATTTTCTTTTGAGCTTTACGGTTATTACCGATCGCCGCTACGCTGACTTTATTACTGGCATCAATTTCATAAAAATTGTTGGTATGAAGCCAGCTTTGAGAGATGCTGCGTCGAATCTCAGGAACATCGCGCAATTGCCAGAGTAATCGGCCATGTTCATCATAGATATAAACCAGTGTAGGGAAATTCAGCTTTAAGTTATCAGGGCGGTCGATCACCAGTTGATTATCACGCCATTGGGCAAGGGTAAAAAAAAGATTACTTTCACCGCGCATCACCTGATAAGTATTCTTATCAAAACTAATCATATAGCCGACTACCGCCACGACGCCGTAACAGAGTGAAATAATGAGCACGAGGGCAGAGGCTGCTAGCAAAAAGCGCCCGCGTAAAGATAGCGGAAATAAGGAAAATAGTGTAAAGGGTGACGAGCGCGTAGTGCTATGGGGCATCGAAGCGGTATCCTAGCCCACGTAATGTTGTGATCACATCATGGGGATAATGTTGTTGCATCTTTTTCCGTAAGCGCCCCATTAATACATCAATGGTATGGCCTTCACGCAGATCCGCATCGGGATAGAGTTGTAGCATTAACGATTCTTTACTGATGACTTTGCCCGCATTAATGATCAACGTTTCGACGATGGTGTACTCAAAGGTGGTGAGTTTTACCGGATGCTGATCAATCGTCAGCTCTTTTCCAGAGAGGTCGATGAGAAAAGGGGGGTAATGGATGATTTGTGAGGCATGACCCGCGGTACGGCGTAGAAGGGCTTGTAAACGCGCTGCCACTTCCTCGATATGAAAAGGTTTAGTGACATAATCATCCGCACCAGCTTGCAATGCAGCAACTTTGGATTGCCAGCCTTCGCGTGCGGTGAGAACTAAGATCGGTTGCTTAACCTCTTGTGCACGCCAACGTTGGATAAGACTCATTCCATCTTCGTCAGGTAAACCGAGGTCAACCAATGCGACATCGGGGACATATTCATTCAAGAAATAGTCAGCTTCATTGGCATCTTCAGCCGCATCAACTTGATGCCCCATTTCACGAAGCTGTACGGCTAGATGATGCCTTAATAACGGGTTATCTTCGACCACTAAAACGCGCATTTGCACATCCTCTTTGTATTCACTAACACATAAGAGTACCACTCAGGGTCTAAACGGGGACTTAACATAACGAAAACGGATAGGTTAAGTCCCCAATAACTTATTTCAGATCGTCTGTTAATTGAATAGCACGACCTAAATAGTTAGCCGGTGTCATCGCTTTCAGACGTACTTTCTCAGCTTCAGGCAGATCAAGATTATCGATAAATTGCTGCATACCTTGGGCATCGATACGCTTACCACGGGTTAGCTCTTTCAGCTTCTCGTAGGGCTTCTCGATACCATAGCGGCGCATTACCGTTTGGATCGGTTCAGCCAACACTTCCCAGTTTTGATCTAGTTCCGCTAATAATTTTTCTTGATTAACTTCTAACTTAGCGATGCCTTTCAGAGTGGACTGATAAGCGATAAGTGCATAGCCCAATCCGACACCCAAGTTACGTAATACAGTGGAGTCCGTCAGATCGCGCTGCCAGCGTGACACAGGTAATTTGGTCGCTAAATGCTGGAGTACAGCGTTAGCGAGACCTAAGTTACCTTCAGAATTTTCAAAATCAATCGGGTTGACTTTATGAGGCATGGTGGATGAACCTATCTCGCCGGCAATGGTTTTTTGACGGAAATGGTTCAACGCAATGTAACCCCAGATATCGCGGTCGAAATCGATGATGATGGTATTAAAGCGGGCGACACAATCAAATAGTTCAGCAATGTAATCGTGCGGCTCGATTTGAGTGGTATAAGGATTCCAACGGATCCCTAAGGCGGTAACGAACTCTTCGCTAACGTGGTGCCAATCTACTTCCGGGTAGGCGGCAAGGTGCGCATTATAGTTTCCGACCGCACCATTAATTTTCCCAAGAATCTCGCATTTCTCAAGTTGTGCGATTTGTCGAGCCAAGCGATAAGCAACGTTAGCCATCTCTTTGCCCAATGTCGACGGGGTGGCAGGTTGACCATGGGTACGAGAAAGCAGTGGAATATCACGGTATTCTGCGGCTAGCGCTTCAACTGCACTCAGAACTTTACGCCACTCTGGAAGGAGGACTTGTTGGCGTGCCGTTTCCAGCATTAAGGCATGAGAAAGGTTATTAATATCTTCTGAGGTACAAGCGAAGTGAATAAACTCGGTGACGGCATGCAATTCTGGCATCGCCGCAACTTTATCTTTCAGGAAGTATTCAACGGCTTTCACATCATGGTTAGTCGTCCGTTCAATCGTTTTAATTGTTTCTGCATCATTTACCGAGAATTCTGCAACAATTTTATCAAGGTAAGCGTTTGCGTCGGCGCTAAATAAAGGAACTTCAGCGATTTGTGCCACTGATGAAAGTTTTTGGAGCCAGCGTACTTCAACTTCTACACGAAATTTTAGTAAACCAAATTCGCTGAAAATTGCACGTAATGGGCTGACTTTGTCACCGTAGCGACCATCAATAGGGGAGACCGCGGTGAGTGAGGATAATTCCATCAGTAAACTCCTGAGTAAAAAATAAACATTGCTGCCGCTACGCGTCTGCGTGCGGCAAGCCAGATAAAATTAATTTTGCCATATCGACCAGCTTACTGCGAGAGAACAGCAGTTGACACCGGCCGCCCCCAAGTTGTTGCCACAGCATTGCCGAGCGCACACCAGTGAGCAGCGCAGCGCGTACCCGGCTTTGAACAGGTGAGTTCTGGAGGATAGCTTGTTCGCCAGTGATTTGGATTCGAGGCCCGAGGGGGCTAATAATATCAGTATAAATACTGGCTGTAGCGGAGGCGAGGGTCGACGAATCAATACCGAAATGTTGTAGCTGGCGATCAAGCTGGCCTAATCGTTGTTCAAGGTCGCTAAGGGCTTGGCGATTTTTGCTTACTTTACGTTCTAAGCCAATCATGCCCAAGCTGTAGCGGGTGATATCGGCAAGCGCCCCTTTTTGGGAAGGCGTATTGAGGACGGCAATCATAGATTCTAAGCCAAACCGCAATGCCGCTTCGCTCCCTCCGTAGTAGCGCAATGCACCCGCCGTAGGCTCCAGAGGCTGTGTGAGGCTGCGCAATGAGCAGTGATAAGCCTCTTCAGGACAACGACCATGACGCGCTAACTGCTGCGCGAGGTGCGCAGCTTGGCAGATGCCGGCAAAAGCGAGGGTCATCTCGTAGATATTTTTTTTTGCCACTACGCGTTTTCCGTCTCTAAAAGAGGGAGCCGTTGCTCTATCACACCGCCGCCTAAACAGCATTCACCGAGATAAAACACGGCAGATTGCCCTGGCGTGACTGCCGCAACAGGTTCATCAAAACGTACTTCAATACGTTCATCATCGAGTGGAGTGATAAGGCATGGGATATCTGTTTGACGGTAACGCGTTTTCACCGTGCAACGCAGTGGTTCAGTTAAGGTCTCACGATCAACCCAATGTAATTGCTGAGCGATAAGCCCTACAGACATGAGGCGCGGGTGCTCCCCCCCTTGGGCGACAATCAGTCGGTTATTCGCGACATCTTTATCAACTACATACCAAGGGTCGTCATTACTTTCTTTAAGCCCACCGATTCCCAGTCCTTTGCGCTGACCCAAGGTATGATACATCAAGCCTTGGTGGGTTCCGACCTCTTGGCCGTCCACACTGAAGATAGGACCAGGTTGAGCCGGTAAGTAACGCGCGAGGAAGTCTTTAAACTTGCGCTCACCAATGAAACAAATACCGGTAGAATCTTTTTTGCGTGCGGTGACTAAATCAAGCTCTTCGGCAATACGGCGCACTTCCGGTTTTTCAAGTTCCCCGACAGGGAACAGACTCTGTGCCACTTGTTGATGGCTAAGAGTATAAAGGAAGTAGCTTTGGTCTTTATTTGCATCGAGGCCACGAAGTAATTGGCTTTTACCCTCGACATCTTTACGGCGTACGTAATGACCGGTGGCAATATAGTCAGCACCTAAGTCTTCAGCAGCAAATTCTAAGAATGCTTTAAACTTGATCTCTTTATTACAGAGTATATCAGGGTTTGGCGTACGCCCAGATTTGTACTCTTCCAAGAAAAGCTCAAATACGTTATCCCAATATTCTGCAGCAAAGTTAATTTTATGCAGTTTGATGCCTAATTTATCACAGACAGCTTGCGCGTCGGCGAGATCCTCAGCGGCAGTACAATACTCTTCACCATCATCTTCTTCCCAGTTCTTCATGAACAGGCCTTCAACTTGGTAACCTTGTTGCATCAGTAACCACGCTGAAACGGAAGAATCTACACCCCCGGACATTCCGACGATGACTTTTTTTGCACTTTGGTCAAACATAAATACTCACTGAAGTTGGCAATCAATTCGAACGCCTCAGTGTACCATGCAGCGAGGCAGTTCGCACCTGTATTACCGCGCACAATTACGCGCTATGTGCGATGTTGGCGCTTGTTGACCTCTAACTGTGCAGATAACACCACGGATTGACTCTTGCTTTTCAATCGTTGATTTAACTGGTTACCAAATAGGGTTAAAAAGATACCGACAGCCAGTGGGGCTAGCAAACAAATTGAACCGAAAGAGAGTGAACGACCGTAGAGGATATTCTCTAAACTTAGCGCGATAATGGGAAAGATCAAGAAAACGATGGAGGCTTGAAATGCCGTGGCGCGTTTTTGTAGCATAAAATAACACAAGATACCAAACACGCCTGCAAAGGCGCCAAGGTAAACGACGGCAAGTAAGGCGTGTGAGGAAAAGTGTGCTATTACCGGATGTTCGCTAAACCAGCCGACCACAGTTAATAGTAAGCCTGCCATCAAACAGGGTAACGCATTGAAGGTGAGTACTGAGACGTCACAGCAGCGTTTTTTACATAATGCATACATAATAGCGTGAATCACTACCGCCGCGATAAGCATCATAATCCCTAAGAGCTGACCAGAAGCGGCCCCTTGAGCTTCACGCAGTAAAACTGAAATTAATGCAACCAAAGCAATCGTTAGCCCGAGTAATTGAACCGAGTTGGTTTTTTCCCGTAATAGGATAATCGAGGCACAGAGTACGGCTACCGGCATCATGGCAAAAATAACGGACGCTAGGCCGGAACTTACCCAGGTTTCACCATAGATCATCAGAGTGAAAGGGATAGCAAAATAGAAGAGGCTAATAATAGCTTGGAAGATGCGTTGCCCTTTAGGGAAGAATAGGGGGGATCGTGTGTAGTATAGGGCGAGTAGTAACAATGGGGCTGCACAGAGAAAGCGTAACCCTGTGGCAAAGAGCGGGGGGATGGTTGTGCCCGCAATTTTCATTGCTAGCCAAGTGGTTCCCCACGTCAGTGAAACGATGATAAAGAGTAGCGTTTTAATGGCAGAGTTCATCTCGAAAACCTCAGCAAATAGAGGTCTACACTATATCGAGGTTCTAAGAGAATGAATTTCCACGTTATAAAGTAAAACGCAGGGGTGTTAGAAATTATTTCTCAAAAATAGGCCATTCAGGAAAATAAATTTTCTTCCAAAACTATAATTGAGTAATTATTGCTTAAACCAATGTAGTGCGGCTAAGGGATAACGCGTCCCCGTCTGCCAAAGTTTGATACTTTCCGCTACCAAAGGAGAGCGTAATTGGGATGATTGCAAGATTTCAGATGGCGTCAGCCAATGGCAACAGTCGATATCATCATCTTGCGGCATTGTGTCCAAACATTTTTCAACCTCACAACTAAATAAGAAACGGATAAAAGGTGTGCCGTCGTTGGCAGTCCATTGGTGCACGCCAAGTAGATACTCGGGGGATAAGCTTAGCCCGGTTTCTTCCCATAATTCACGCTTCATGGCCGCGACCAAACTCTCCTCTGCCTCGAGGTGGCCAGCGGGTTGGTTCCAAGTCACTGCTCCCTCGATACGCTCTTCAACGACTAATAGTTTTCCTTCTGCCTGTACGACACAGGCAACGGTAATATGCGGGGTAAACATCATCGCTCCTTATACTGATGCTTTATCGATCTTTCGCCATTCACCCGTTGCCAGTCCATCGAGCTGATAGGGGCCGATGGCATAACGAATAAGACGTAATGTCGGAAAACCAATATGGGCGGTCATGCGGCGCACTTGCCGATTACGCCCTTCGAATAATGTAATTTTAAGCCACTGGGTAGGGATGGCTTTACGCTCGCGAATGGGCGGGGTACGCGGCCATAACCATTGTGGTGGCTCACAGCGTTCGACGCCAGCAGGAAGAGTCGGCCCATCCTTTAAGGTTACCCCGGTTCTCAATGGCGCAAGGTGTTCATCACTGGGATCGCCCTCTACCTGGACATAATAGATCTTTTGAGTACGTTTCCCTGGCTGCGTTAATTCAGCCTGAAATTTGCCATCGTTAGTCAGCAGAAGTAATCCTTCGCTATCGCGATCTAAGCGACCTGCTGCATAGACATCTGGCACAGTAATATAATCTTTTAATGTCGCGCGCCCTGACTCGTCAGAAAATTGTGGCAGCACATCAAACGGCTTATTAAAAAGAACGATGGTGGTAGGACCTTGACGACGTCGTGGAGGAGTCGGTGTTCTTCGGCGTGGTGGGCGAGTAAGAGGCTTCATAATGACGTTATCCGGCGCTTTATTTTGCTCAGTATAGCCTAGACTTCAGATAATTTAACCCTTGTTTTCATAGGCTTTTAGTTGATGTCTAGCAGAGATTCCAGTAAGTTTTTGCCATCCCTTTTTGTAGGGAGAGGGTAGATTAGCGAAAAAGTTAATCTTTTGTTGTGAGAATGTGCAAAGTCAAAAGTGTGAAGTAAGTCTCAACTTAAGCCGGGCAATAAAAGTAATTATTTAAAGCAGACAATAGGTTAAGTTTTAGAAAATAGATTTCTGCGACATATCGTAATGATTTTTTTCTAGGAAAGTCGTGATGATTTCGCGTAACATACCCTGACACATTACAAGTCATTAACAAAAAACGCTCGAAGGAGAGGTTGATGGAAAGCAAAGTAGTTGTTCCTGCATCAGGCCAGAAAATCACGCTAAATCAAGGCAAATTAACTGTTCCAAACAACCCAGTCATTCCTTATATCGAAGGGGACGGGATTGGTGTTGATGTCTCTCCTGTGATGTTAAAAGTGGTCGATGCAGCGGTTAATAAAGCTTATAACGGCGAGCGTAAGATTTCGTGGATGGAAATCTTCACTGGCGAAAAATCGACGGAAGTTTACGGTAAAGACGTTTGGTTACCGCAAGAAACTCTTGATCTGATCAAAGAGTACCGCGTAGCGATTAAAGGACCCTTGACCACTCCGGTTGGTGGCGGTATTCGTTCACTGAACGTTGCTCTGCGCCAAGAGCTAGACCTATATGTCTGCTTACGTCCAGTACGTTATTACACCGGAACGCCTAGCCCGGTAAAACGCCCTGAAGACACCGACATGGTGATTTTCCGCGAAAACTCAGAAGATATTTACGCAGGTATCGAGTGGAAAGCGGGCAGCGAAGAAGCCGACAAAGTCATCAACTTTTTACGCACTGAAATGGGCGTGAAAAAGATCCGTTTCCCTGAACAATGTGGTATCGGTGTTAAGCCATGTTCAGAAGAAGGGACTAAACGCCTTGTTCGTGCAGCTTTCCAGTATGTTATCGATAATGACCGTGACTCTTTAACGCTAGTTCATAAAGGGAACATCATGAAATTCACAGAGGGTGCCTTCAAGGATTGGGGATACCAACTGGTTAAAGAAGAGTTTGGTGCTGAACTGTTAGACGGTGGCCCATGGATGAAGGCTAAAAACCCGAAAACCGGTAAAGAGATTATCATCAAAGACGTCATCGCCGATGCCTTCTTACAGCAAATCCTGTTACGTCCGGCAGAATATGATGTGATTGCTTGTATGAACCTCAATGGTGACTACATCTCCGACGCCTTGGCGGCGCAAGTTGGCGGTATCGGCATTGCACCGGGCGCGAACATCGGTGACGAATGTGCGCTATTCGAAGCGACTCACGGTACTGCACCGAAGTATGCTGGCCAAGATAAAGTGAACCCAGGTTCAGTCATCCTCTCCGCTGAGATGATGCTCCGTCACCTCGGCTGGTTCGAAGCGGCTGACTTAATCGTTAAAGGAATGGAAGGTGCGATCGCCAATAAGACCGTAACTTACGATTTCGAACGTCTGATGGAAGGCGCTAAGTTACTGAAATGTTCAGAGTTTGGTGATGCGATTATCGCTAATATGTAATTAATCACGCTGCGTGATTGATAAGAGCGGGTACTGAAAAGTGCCCGTTTTTTGTTAGCGTGCTAAGGGTTATCAAAAAAGTTATCAGAATCCCTGCTAATTTATACCTCAATTGTTTTCCAAGCTTTACTGACATCGTGATTTAATCTAAGTAAGAAGTCACTATTTTTGCAGCCTTAGCGAGAACATCTTTTCTGGGCATCGCGGTCTTTGCGTATTGAGTAAAATAGATAGCTAAAACGAGAGGCTTATTTTTATCTGTCCAAATTACTGCCACATCGTTGGTAGTGCCATAATCCCCAGAACCTGTTTTATCGCCTACTCGCCAATCGGTGGGAACGCCAGCTTTAATGCTGTGTTCTCCCGTCGTATTACCCTCCAGCCAACTGATTAAAAGCGCTTTTTTATCGCTTTCCAAGGCGTCTCCTAAGGTGAGCTTATGGAGTGTTTTGGCCATGGCTCGCGGGGTAGTGGTATCTCTAGTATCACCAGGAAGAGTAGTATTGAGAGTGGGTTCATTACGGGATAATAAAAAATCGTGGTCTCCCAGTGAACGGGCAAATGCATTGATAGCTTTTATACCACCCGCTTTTTGAAGCAATAAATTCATCGCGGTATTATCACTATATTGTAAGGCTGCCTTACTGAGCTCAGCAATACTCATTGTTTTACCGATATTCTTACCCGTTATTGGATTATAATTAACCAAATCGACCTTGTTAATTTTTACTGTTGAATCTAATAGGTTTAACGACGATTGACTATCCTTCAAGAGTTTGGCCGTAACCATAATTTTACTTGTACTACATAACGGGAATCTATCACTCCCTTGGTAAGAAAAATAATCACTGTCTGATGCGTTGATCAGGTAAATACCTAATCTACCATGCGAGGCTTTTTCTAAAGCGGATAATTTCAACCTCATTTCACTGCTATGAGTCATCAGGTTGGCTGAAGCAGTTGGGGAGAACAGAGAGGTAATAACGACGAGCATCATTGTAATAAATGATGAAGTAAACAAAGAATCAATTTTCATTTTTCACACAATAAAAAGATAAATCTAATCGGTTAATATATGATACTTACTAACATAAGTAGAGGTCTTAATTCGTTATTATCTTCGATTAATGTTGACTGCGTGATGAGTATGCGGATGATATATTTTTAAACGTTGATGGTTATTTAAGACATTAATGACTGTTATTTCCCCTAGCACTACAACCCTCTATGGCTCGAAGGATGAGATGAATGAACGCTTTTCTATCATTAGACCAGCTTGGGAAGCGTATTTGCATCGTCGGCCCATCCAATAGCGGTAAATCGACGCTAGCCAGAGCGATAAGCGTGAAAACAGGGCTGCCTGTCGTTCATCTGGATCAATTGCACCATCAGCCTAATAGTGCATGGATACCGCGTCCTCATGAAGAGTTTCTAAGATTACATCAAAAGGCAATAGAGGGTGAAAACTGGGTAATGGACGGTAATTACGGTAAATGTATCCCTTCGCGGTTAGTCCATGCTACGGGCATCATACTCATTGATATTCCACGGTTTACGGCTTTGTATCGTTATATAATGCGCTGTTATTCAACAAAACCTAGAGTAGGCGGTATCGGCATTCAAAAAGAGCACCCAACAGGAGAGATGGTCAAACATATTCTCCATGACTCCCCGAAAAGTCATCAACGATATCGCGAGCTTTTCAATCATGCACCAATCGCTAAAATTTTACTCTCTTCTCCTCGTGAAGTTGCTCAACTTTATGATAGGTGGCAACTTTAAATCTACTCTCTGAACTCAGACTCTAGTTAGCCAACATTTAGGGGCATACACCTCTATTCAAGACCTTGAGGTAAAAGAGGGCGATACCCCGCCATCATATTTACTAAGAAAACCAACTATAGGCGATGTTGGCTGGCTCTTAATACAATGGATTTAGTTACGGATTAAAGCTTTTGGAAGCCTATTGAGAACAGCTTGCTGACGGGAGAAACAGTGGGTAGGGGGAGAAGAAGCCCTAATCCGAGAATTAGGGCATATAGACTTAGGCTTTAATACGCTTACCATTAGGTAAAGTATTAACGCCCCACATTCCCGCTACTGAGCTAACAATCGCGCCAAGAAGTAGGGCGACGAAAGACCAAAGTGAGATTTTAGCTGCAGCTTTGGCTGCGGTATCGGCTTTTTGTTTTGCTTCTTGCTTGAATTGTGCATACTCCGCTTTAGCTTGATCAACCTTACTTTGTAATTGATCAATGCTTTGATTTGCTTGCTGTACCGCTTTATCTCGCGCTTGGATAAAGTTATCGACCGCTTGGTCTGCCTGTTCCTGAGTCATTGAGGTATTTTGTGCTAAAGCATTTTTAACATCATCTCGGTTAACAGATTGACTGATTGTCTCGGTGCGAGATTTTAGTTTATCAGTCAGTTGGCTAATAATCTGATCGCTATTTTCGGGGTGGGTGGCAATCGCTTTACCGGCATCCAACACATCATTCCCAGCTTGCTGTAGCTGATCTTGCAGATATTGCGGCTGCAATTCGGGGATATTTGATTTCTTCAGCGCATTCAGAACATCTTGATTAGTTTCGGAGACGTTAATGTGGGTATCTATCCCTAAATTATCGAAAATATTCTTACCAAAATCAGCAGTATTGGCTACGGCCTTACCCGCTCCACTGACGACGCTTCCTGCACCGGATGCAACGGAACTTACTGCGCTACCTGTTAATTTGAGTAACCCACCCACGGCAGAGAAACCCAACACAGTAGCAACCAATAAGGTCGTTCCCCAAATGAGGAAACCATGAATTAGGCCATCTGCACCTGCCAAGCGACCTGCGACAAATCCACCCGCGGCCAAACTAATTATTAGAGCTATTACTGTCCAGATCATGACGGCTTTATCCGCACCGTTCACAATATCGTCTTGTGTTGGAGAAAGTAGAGAAAAGCCTAGACTTGCACCAAGAGTGGTGAGTAGCAATGATACTGCTAACACAGTTATGACGCCTGCAATAATGCTACCCCAAGAGATGCGGTGGGTGATGTTGATGTCGTGTTGTAATTCCATCTTTAACTCCATTTTAAAAAAGGATACTCATCAACTACTGTAGTGCAAGATTAGGAAAATTCTAATTTTGTATAACTGTTCTGATGTACACCCGACAAAATAGCTGAATGACGTAACTCAAGGTATTGAGGTTAAAATCAACATATAGGGTGAGACGAATTGGGCGAAGGATTTTTTCGCCCATACGCGTGAAGATTTAAGGAGTATTTTTGACCACGGCATGCTTTTGGGCAGACAGCGCGGACATAAATTGATCATTTAGATGCAAGTGTTGCTTAACTAATTCGATAGGGGTACTGGCGAGCCACTGATTCAGCGAAATATCAGCATAATAATCGCTTTTAAAGAGCTCTAGGAAACGTAATGGGGTGGTACCAGTATTTTCAATATAGTGACCCATTGCGAAGGGAACATAACCGACATCGCCCGCACGATAGTCAAAAGTACGCGCTTGGCCGGATGAAGCGAACACCCCCATCCTCCCTTGACCCTCAAGATAATATTGCCATTCATCATTATTTGGGTGCCAATGGAGTTCTCGCATTCCACCTGGTGCTATTTCTACTAAGGCCGCGGCAATAGTTTTCGAAATAGGAAAGTTAGAAGAATCAGTAATGCGTACTTCTCCCCCTGAGGAGGTAATAGGCGTCTGTTGCATCATGTGGTGAGTAAAGGTGTGTTTTGATTTTTTTCCTTGGTGGGGACTGACTGATGCCATATTGCCCGGCACTTTTCCTGCAAAAATATATTCACTTTGGGGTGAGGGTAACTGTGAAAATGTCGAGACAGGAACATTAAAGTTTTTGGCTAATACTTCGGGGGGGATATGTTTGAACCAATCAGAAAGTAAGAAAGTGCTGTCCTCATCAAAGCCTCCGTCATCGAATGCCAACAGAAATTCACAGCCATCATTACCGATACCCTGTATAGAATGCGGTATACCCGGTGGAAAATACCAGAGGTCACCCGCTGAGATATCATCAATAAACCAGCCACCGTCCGTGTCGAATGCAGTGACCCGTGCCTGGCCATAGGTCATAAATGCCCATTCCCCCTCTTTATGCCAATGCAGCTCGCGTATCCCACCGGCATTAAGTCGCATATCGACGCCGGCAATGGTTTTAGAAATTCCTAATTCACGATTAGTCACTTGACGGGTCCATCCGCCACTGCTGCGACGAATATGGGCATCACTGAAAGAATAACGAAGGTTAGGTAAGGTCCCACTGTCTGTGGCGGGTGGGTTAACTAAATCCTGGTTTTCTTGTTCTCGCATCGGGTCGTGGGGACCAGGGAAATCAGGATTAAACGGATAAGTTTTATTCTTACTATCATGAGCGAGCACTTCCCCTGCCGCGAGCATCATAGTACCTCCTGCGGCGAAAGACATAAAATTGCGTCGTGTAAAATTAGCCATCTGAACCTCCTGTCTGTGTGTAACTTCTTTTTTACGCCAGCTGGAGGTGAATCAGAAATATGCGGTGTAACATTATATTAACAACATTATTTTGCCGCTTCGATAGCCTCTATTATTTGTCGGCGCGAAGAAGCCGCGCAGCAATAAAGAGAGCGAGAATAGTTGTCTTAATTTGTTGAATGATGTCTCTGCGCAGATAAAGCAAAAATAGTCCTTTTGTTTTAAGTTAAAAATTCATAGCGAGACGTTACATTTAATATTTTATTTACAATTTTCCTACAAATAGAGTAGGGCACGCCTCTTAAGCATTGGCTATTTGAACGAATTAATCGTTATTCTCGATAACAAAAAATTTTTCAGTCGGTTAATGTCTCACTACATTATTCTGCACAGGTTAGGCGAAGTCATGCATAAATGTTGGAGTATTGGATGCCTTATTATAAGGGGATGTGCCAATGATAATGACTTTTCCCGTTCGCAGCGGGAAGGCATAGGTGTTTTCCCAGAGAGAAGTGCTTTACCTGGATCTCAAGCAGTACGCACCAAAACGTTGCGCAGAGCGATTATGTCAGGTGAATCACCGCATTGGTGATAGTAATATTAATCACATGAAAAATGTTGCATCTTTTTATTTGCCGACTACGCTTAAGTTATAGCGTCGAAGAGTAGGGATTTTCCATCACTCAGGGATGAGTGCCGCTATACCATATTCTCCCAATGAAGTGGCGTTATCACTAAATTACTCATTCCTATGGTTAACATGAACAATCATCTACGTATCCCCCATTCAAAGCCGTTCTGCCTAGTCTCCACTTATTTTTTTGACCTTGTCTAGATAGAATTGCGGTTCTACGTTACTCTGTAGTCCATCATTCTCGACTTCCAATGGACGCCTAATGTCTCAATCTAAGCGTAAATTCTGGATGATCACGTTGCTGGCGGTAATCGTGGTGCCTTGTATTATCATGGCGGCATTATTGGTAACTGTGATGTATGTAAAACCTTACTAATCCAATCTTTGGGGGAGTTTACGAAGCTGAGCGCTTCGATATTCTTACCCCCAAAATCTGACTCTTCACTATTTAAATAACTTCTTTACGGCTGTTTAAAACTCTGGTTCAGTAACGCTTTATTCTTTCTTATGGATGACGTTATGGAACATACCTATCACACCTCTATTACTTGGACCGGTAACTTGGGAGAGGGCACCGCGCATTATCGCAGCTATGCACGTACCTGGGATATTGCACTGCCCGGTAAAGCAGTTATCGCCTGTTCAAATGATCCGTTACTAGGTGGCGACCCAACCAAGATGAATCCTGAAGATCTATTGATGTCATCATTAGCGGCGTGCCATATGCTGTGGTATTTACACCTCGCTTCCGCAGCCGGTGTGACCGTTGTCGGTTATCAAGATAGCCCCACTGCAATCGGTGAAGTGTTACCCAGTGGCGCAGGGCGCTTTCTATCAATGACTTTGCATCCCGTGATTACCGTATTACCTAATACTGATCTCGATCTTGCTCGTAAACTGCATGACGATGTGCATCCTGTTTGTTTTATTGCGCGTTCAGTTAATTTCCCAGTGACTTATCAACCTCAATTTATTATCGCTACAGAGGCGGCGTGATAGGGGTAGAAAATGACTGATGAGTCGTGAAGGATTGAAGCATTTGTCATATATGAGGAAAGCGTGTGGCACAGCAAAATATCACCCTCGTTACCGGGGGATCCAGAGGAATTGGTAAGGCAACAGCGCTGTTATTGGCCGAACGAGGGCATAAGGTCTGTATCAATTATCGGCAGCGCGAGGAAGAGGCGCTAGCGGTAGTCAAGACTATCCGCCAGCAGGGGGGAAGTGCCATCGCTATTGCCGCCGATATCAGTGATGAACGGCAGATCCTTGCGATGTTTTCTCAGATTGATCAGCGTTTAGGGCCCATAACGGGATTAGTCAACAATGCTGCTCGGCTTTTACCCCAATCGCGAGTCGAACAGCTCTCTGCTCCCCGTTTATCTGAGATCTTCCAAGCAAATATCAGTGGTTCGATACTCTGCGCGCGTGAGGCAGTCAAAAGGATGTCTACTCAATATCATGGACGTGGCGGCGCAATCGTAAATGTTTCATCGGCGGCAGCAAGATTAGGCTCAGCCTTCGAATATACCGATTATGCAGCGTCTAAAGGGGCGATTGATACCTTTACTCGGGGCCTAAGTGTGGAGGTAGCAGCGGTAGGGATTCGAGTCAATGCAGTTAGACCGGGGTTTATTTATACCGATATGCATGCTGAGGGGGGGGAGGCCGATCGTGTTGAGCGGGTAAAATCGCAATTGCCAATGGCTCGAGGGGGACAGCCTATTGAGGTTGCTTATGCCATCGCGTGGTTGCTTTCGGAAGAAGCCTCTTACGTAACAGGAAGCTTTATCGATCTCGCCGGGGGAAAATGACCTCTACAGCTAGTGTCTGCTGTACCATTGGATCGAGTAATCTGCCTATTATCGACGTCGAACACGATGGAGTATTGGCATCAGAGTTTATTTTTTATTGGAAGGGAGTATCCGCCGGGTTGAGTGATCGCCCAGCGTTACTGCAACTGGCAAAACGGATTATCGCCCAACGCTTGGAGAGTCTATGAACGCTACCTCACTCGGAAATAGTTGCGTCGTGATCGCCGCATTACTGTGGGGGACTACGGGGACGGCCGCGCGCTTAGCCCCACAATTAAGTCCGATTACCATCGCCTGTGTGGCCATGGGAATTGGCGGGATATTACAGGCATTATTAGCGTTACCTGCCATCCTTAAATCGTTGTCACAACTTAATCAACAGCGCAGTTTATTAATTTCTGGTGCTTGTGCGGTAGCTATCTATCCACTCGCTTTTTATAGTTCAATGCATCTTGCCGGGGTGGCAGTGGGTACGGTCATTTCCATAGGCTCCGCACCGTTATTTTCAGCTGTGATTGAAAATCGCCTTGAAAAAAGCGTCTTAACTAAGCAGTGGTGGTGCGGGGCGCTGGTTGGTGTCGTTGGGATCAGTTTACTGGCGCAATTACATGCAGCGCCTTCAGCGAATAGTCGTCACTCCTCATTGGCATTACTTATTGGCGTCGCCTTAGGCCTCCTGGCGGGACTGACCTATGCCTTGTACTCATGGACCGCAAGAAGAATGATGGTAAGGGGAGTCATTAGTCGTGCGGCGATGGGCGCGACGTTCGGTTTGGGTGGTTCGTTGTTAATACCGTTATTAATCGTGACCGGCGCGCCTCTGTTAGTGTCATGGCGTAACGCGCTGGTAGGCAGCTATATGGCGATCTTTCCGATGTGCGTGGGTTACCTCTGTTACGGTGCGGGCTTGGCACGGATTAAGGCCAGCGTTGCAACAGCAATCACCTTACTTGAGCCAGTGGTAGCGGCACTCCTTGCCGTGTTGATTCTCGATGAAAGCCTATCCCCTACAGGCTGGGTGGGGATAGGGCTAATCATTGCTAGTTTAGTGATCACCACTTTGCCGAGTCGAAGAACCCCTAGTGATTAGGGTTACGTGGCCCACAATTACCGTAGTCGTACTCAGCAAAACGCTTTGCGAACTGCTTTAGTTGAGGTGGGGCATCTAGGGGGGAGAAGCGTATTTCAATAAAGATGGCTTTATTTCGGTTTGGATCTGCGGCAGCTTGCAAGGCTTGATCTAATGAAGGTATATCATCCACGATGAATGATAGGGCATTATCACCTTTATCGAGCACACTGGGCAGTTGAGCGTAATGCCATTCGTTCACATCGTTGTAGGAAGAGGATTCGCCAAGAATCAGTCGTTCTATGGTATAGCCTCGATTATTTATCAGAAAAATAATCGGCGTAAGCTGATGCTGTAATAGGGTAGAGAGTTCCTGAACCGTGAGTTGTAACGAGCCATCACCAATAAACAGCAAATGACGTTGAGCAGGTTGTGCAACCTGCGAGCCCAGTAGAGCGGGTAGCGTAAAGCCGATAGATCCCCAGATAATCTGCGAGTGATAGCGAGCCCCCGCAGGAAGCCGCAAGTTTGATGCACCGCTATGTGCGGTGCCCGCTTCACCAAAAATGATGTCTTCCGGTTGAATAAAGCGTTGAATAGCTTGCCAGAAATAGGCCTGAGAAAATGACAGATCACTAGTATGAGATACCGGTAAGGGTGATTGAGGAATGCGGGTGTCAGCCTCACGTTCAGCAAGCTGCGCTGCTAATTTTCCAAGTAACTCTTTGAGCATCACCCCGGGAAATTGCGCGCCATTAATGGCCACGTCGAAGCGTCTTAATGCCACAAGTTTTGCGTCATCGATACGCTGGCTAAAGAGTCCCGTATTACAATCAGTAAGACGTAGTCCGACCCCAATCACGCAGTGTGATTGATGAACCGCGTTGCTCACCGCAGACAAACTGGCTTGACCGGCATAAACACCAAGGTAGAGTGGGGAGTCTTCATGTATTATCCCTTTGGCACTGGGTAGGACGGCATACGGGATATTCAATTTCTCGGCGATAATTTTAATAAAATCGACGACACCAAAGCGTAAGGCATCATTATCTAGTAAAAATACGGGACGATTTTCAGGCTGCCATTCACGCTTTAGGCGTGACATCACGTGAGCTAATTGCTGTGGATCACTTTTAGGTTCTATCAAAGTTAAGGGCTCTGCAGGGACCTCAATCATTATATGGGTAATGTCAGAGGGCAATTGTAGATGGACGGGGCGCCGTTCAAGCCAACAAGATTGGAGTAGTCGATCTATCTCAATCACGGCATTCGCTGGAGTCAAACGCGTTTGTGCAACAGTAAACTCTGCAACACAACGCCCAATATTATCGTAATCACCATCGACCAATGTGTGGTGGAGTAATGCCCGTTCATTAACAGCATGCAGAGGCGGCAACCCACTAATATGTATCACTGGAATATTTTCTGCATAGGCACCCGCCAAGCCGTTAAGTGCGCTTAAATCACCCACCCCCCATGTTGTGACAAAGGCCCCTAGACCCTTACATCGGGCATAGCCATCTGCCGCATAAGCGGCGTTCAATTCATTACAATTATTTATAAATTTTACGGGGGAAAGCGTTAGGGTTTGTTCAAGGAAAGAGAGATTAAAATCGCCGGGTACACCGAATAGATGCTCGATACCGACTTCATGTAATCGCCGCAGTAAAAATTGTCCTAATTGCATTTGCATCGATGTCACCCCATGCTAAAAATGATGAATGATTAGTGCAGAAAATAAAGATTTCTAATCAGTCTAGCGGGAAAGGGGTGCAAGAGGTGTGCATCTTTTGTCTCTATATGGCTTATGCTACATGAATTGTGCGAGAAACGAATGGATAACTTTGATTGGAAAATTATTTCAGCGTTGCAACTAGATGGACGTCTTACTAATCAAGAGGTGGGTCAAAAAGTGGGATTATCCGCTTCACAGTGTTCGCGCCGCCGAACCGCGTTAGAAGAAGCAGGGATTATTCTAGGCTACTCTGCTCGGGTAAATGGCCAAGCCATCGGCTTACAAGTATTGGCTTATGTTCATATTAACTTGCATAGCCATGACCCTAACTCAATGCTCCATTTTCAACAGATCATTGATAAAGAGGCAGCGATTCAAGAAGTTCATATGGTTAGCGGTGAAGCGGACTATTTATTGAAAATTGTCGCGACGACGTTAGAGCAATTAGCCGATTTTATCTCTAATACCTTATTAGCCAGTGAAGTCATCAGCCATGTAAAATCATTCGTGGTACTGAAGAAACTCAAACAGATCAGTCAACTTCCTACTCGACCGCTGTAAGAGCTCGCGACCGCTCACACTGCGCCTGTAGCTGATGATGCTGGTAAGGGGGGAGCGGGGCTGTCATCATGTGCTGGTAAGCGACACAAGCCGGAGTTAAACCTTGTGGTGTAGGAGAGGGAGACGAACAGCCACTTAATAATGTACTAAGTAAAAGATAAGTATAATGCCGCGTCATTCATATTCCCTTTCAAATGTTTTAAACATCTTAGCAACATTCTGTGACCGGTAACACATCAAGAGACATAACATAACATTACCATCAATTTACATAACTATAACTTTTTGGGGTGTTATTATGATCGAATCTACGCGTCGACAACGCAAAGCGAAACATTTTACCTGGTTTGTCGGGGGTATTGCCGCGTTATCTGGATTGTTATTTGGGTTAGACATTGGGGTGATTGCAGGTGCGTTACCCTTTTTAGCTAAGGATCTGTCAATCACGAGCCATCAACAAGAGTGGGTGGTGAGTGCCATGATGTTTGGTGCGGCGATTGGAGCGCTAACCGCGGGGTGGATGTCTTATCGCCTTGGCCGTAAAAAAAGTATTCTGGCAGGGGCTATTTTATTTATTATTGGATCGTTATGGTCGGCGTTATCGCCCGATGTCACTAGTCTGGTATGTGCTCGCGTGCTACTTGGTCTAGCGGTAGGTTTTGCCTCTTACACCGCGCCACTCTATATCGCAGAGATTGCCCCTGAACGTTATCGTGGCTCAATGATTTCTATGTATCAGATGATGTTAACGACCGGTATTGTGGTGGCCTTTCTCTCCGATGCCGCGCTTAGCTATAGCGGCAATTGGCGCTTAATGCTTGGAGTGATTGCTCTACCTGCATTGGTATTATTTATCGGCGTTATTTTTCTGCCAAATAGCCCACGCTGGTTGGCGGCGACCGGACGCTATCATGATGCACAGCAAGTGTTAGAACGTTTGCGTAGTACGGATGCACAAGCGAAGAAAGAATTAGATGAGATACGTGAAAGCTTAACCATTAAGCAAAGTGGCTGGTCACTATTCCGTACTAATGCTAATTTTCGTCGCTCTGTAGGCTTAGGGGTGTTACTACAAGTCATGCAGCAATTTACTGGGATGAACGTGGTGATGTATTACGCGCCTAAGATCTTTGCAATTGCTGGATTTGCCAGTACTTCCCAACAAATGTGGGGAACAGTTATTGTTGGGTTAACGAATATGTTGGCCACCTTGATCGCGGTCGGATTAGTGGATCGCTGGGGACGAAAACCGATGCTATTGACCAGTTTTCTGGTCATGGCGGTAGGAATGGGCGTATTGGGTCTATTTATCCATAACGGTATTCATTCGGTTGCTGTGCAATATACAGCCATCGTTATGCTACTGCTTTTCATTGTTGGATTCGCTATGGCGGCAGGCCCAGTTATCTGGTTACTGTGTTCAGAAGTTCAGCCGCTGAAAGGCCGTGATTTTGGTATCACTTTATCGACTACCACCAACTGGGTAGCGAATATGATTGTCGGTGCAACCTTCCTGACATTATTAGAGAGCTTCGGTAATGCCAATACTTTTTGGCTGTACGGCGGATTAAATCTGTTATTTATTTTGATTACATTATGGCTAGTACCGGAAACCAAAAATGTTTCGTTAGAACATATCGAACGTAACTTGATGCAGGGTAAAGCCTTGCGTGATATTGGTAAATAATCAAACTAAGAGGGCGATTAAAAGCGCCCTCAGCATCGCATTACTCCGCAACTAACCACATATCAGCTTCTTCAAACATCTCTTCAAGCATACGGTTTAGTTTTTCTCGATCACTTTTACTGGCATCACTATTTAAGCTATTCATCTGCATCGGTTTAACGCGAACTTCCGCATCCGGAAAGAGACGTCTTACTCGCTGGGTTAACTCTTGCAGAATAATGTCTACAGCGTTATCGAGCCCTGCAACATTTCTTTTGTCATACACTAACTCTACGTACATAGCTCACCCATTAACTGTATAGATAAACAGTATATTGCCTAGGCCTTAAGTTATTGTCAAGGGGGGATTTTATGTCATTTAGGCAAGAGTCTCGACAGGCTTAATCCTGCATGTCAGGATAATCCGCTATGCTTGTAGAGGATAAATGAGATCACTATTGTGGAGAGTGTAATGAAAGCGATTGTCTATCAAGACCACCAATTACCTATTACTGACCCTAAAGCGCTGTATGACATTGACACAGAAAAACCGACGCCAGGGGCGCGCGACATATTGGTGCGGATTAAGGCTATTTCGGTTAATCCTATTGATACCAAAATACGACGTTCTAGTCGCCCAGAAAAACCTCGTATTCTTGGTTGGGATGCAGTGGGTGAAGTGGTTGCGATAGGCGAAAAGGTGAGTTTATTCGTGCCCGGCGACAAAGTTTACTACGCTGGCTCCTTGGTCCGTCCGGGGACTAACGCTGAATTCCATACTGTAGACGAACGTATTGTCGCTAAAATGCCCACAACGTGCAGTGATGCGCAAGCGGCAGCCTTGCCTTTGACAGCCTTGACCGCATGGGAACTTTTGTTTGACCGTTTAGCGGTTGAAACTGAGAAACCGAAAACCCTATTGATTATTGGTGCAGCGGGGGGAGTGGGTTCTCTCTTAACCCAGCTTGCTAGTAAACTGACCAAGCTGCGCGTGATCGCGACAGCCTCGCGCCCGGAGACTGTGCAGTGGGTCAAGTCTTTAGGCGCAGATGAGGTGATTGATCACTCAAACTCTCTCGTTGACGAGTGTCGCAAAGTGGGAATTGAACAGGTCGACTATGTGGCGAGCCTGACCCACACTGATAGTCACTATGAAGACATTATCGAACTCCTGGCTCCACAGGGGAAACTGGGGTTAATCGATGATCCCAAAACTTTAGATGCACTGCCGTTAAAGCGTAAAGCGATTTCTCTCCATTGGGAACTGATGTTTACCCGTTCATTGTTCGAAACGGATGACATGATCCGTCAGCATGAGATCTTAACCCAAGTTGCGAGTCTTGTAGACCAAGGGATAATCAAAACGACGCTTTCAGAACATTACGGTTCAATCAATGCGGAGAACCTGCGTAAAGCTCATGCGATGTTGGAAAGCCACAAGGCGAGAGGAAAAATCGTCTTAGAGGGGTTTTAACATAAAAAGAAGGGAGATATAGGCTCCCTTCGATAACGAGTAGGCTAGCGCAGTTGAGCGAACTCCTGTTCGGTGAGCGCTAACTTTTGACGTTGACCGCTTTGCGAGGCGGTCATCGCCGCTTCAAGCACGGCCATGACTGCGAGAGCCTCTACACCGGAAACCGGATTATCTTTGGCCTGGAGCAATGCCTGTGCTATGCCTTGATAATAAAGACTTTGATCTCCAGCTGGGGTGGCTAATTTCTGTTTCTTGCCTTCAGGGCAGTAATAGCTCACTTCATCGTCGTCTCTCCCCCAATTGCAACTACCTGGTAGGACGCCCGACGCTAATTGAGCTTCTTGTTGATCAATACCTGCTTTGACTAAGCTGCCTTCTGTCCCATGGACGATAAATCGTGAACTGCCGCCGGCGGCAAGCATTGAACAATGCAGGATCACTCTATGTGTTGGATAATTTAATATTACATGGGCCCAGTCATCAATCTGTGCGCCTTCACGCAATGAGCAGATATTACCTTCGACAGAGTCAGGTAAGCCAAAGAGCTGGAGAGACTGATCGATCAGATGGGGGCCGATATCAAACCATAAGCCGCTTCCAGGTTGTGCTTGCTCGCGCCAGCGGTCGCGAACTTGTGGGCGAAAACGGTCCATATGAGATTCAAAATGCGCGACGGCACCAATTGTACCTGCTTGTAAATAGGTCTTAATGGCTAAGAAGTCACTGTCCCAACGCCGATTATGGAATACGGAGAGTAAACGTTGTTGTTGGTTAGCAATGTCGATTAATTCCCGGGCTTCAGCCAAGTCGAGCGTGAAGGGCTTATCGACAACAACATGTTTATTGGCCAGTAGCGCCTGTTTGGCAAGGGGAGCATGAGTGGTATTGGGACTGGCGATGACGACTAGATCAATATCTGGGTGAGTGATAGCAGTCGTTATATCAGCGATGACTTCAACAGTCGGGTAGTCTTTGTACACTTTTTCGCTATCGCTCGACGCGACAATGGCTAACTCTAGATCCTCAGTTGCGCTAATCAGGGGGGCATGAAACGTTTTACCCACGAAACCATAACCAATGAGAGCGACCCTTATTCGAGAAGTGGTTTGTTGACTAACCTGACTCATGTGCCGTCCTTATGTAGAATAAATGTTAGTATATTATAGCTAAACTATTAACTTAGAATATCTTTGCGTTGAAAATAACCTTAATAGGCGACTTGCTTTCGTTTTTTAAGCTGATTATTGTGTGAAAATCTTATCTTTCAAAAAGGGTGCCTTCTGTGCAGACCCCATCCCGTAATACCCTAAAAAAGCGTTATTTAGCGCCTCTACTTTTCCTTAGTTTTTACTGTTCCAGCCAATCGTTGTTTGCGCAGACCTTAACCGTTACCTATGCCGGCTCGATGGGTGTGGTGATGGATAACGGATTAGGGCCGGACTTTGCCAAGAAAAATCATGTCGATTATCAAGGGCAAGGGCAAGGGGCTTATGGGATGGCTCGTTTGTTAGCAGCAAAAAAAGTCGTGGCTGACGTGTTTGTTTCCATCACGCCTGGACCTATTGATGTATTGAAGCAAGCTGGGCTCGTCGATCAGGCCCAGCCTGTCGCCAGTACTCGCATGGTGATCGCTTACAATCCACATAGCCGCTATGCACAACAGTTTGCTCAAGCTGGCGATGATAAGAAGGCGCCTTGGTGGAAAATCTTGTCAGAACCGGGCTTGCGATTTGGCCGTACGGATCCGACCAGCGATCCACAAGGCCAAAACATTATCTTCACGCTTAAACTGGCAGAGCGTTATTATCAGCAGCCAGGTTTAGCGAACACCATAATGGGTGAGTTAATAAACCCTCGGCAGATTGCGGCAGAAGGGGGACTTTTAGCGCGGTTAGAGGCAGGGCAAGTTGATGCAGCTTCAGGCTATGAAAGTGCAACTCGTTCAGCAAAACTCCCCTATGTGGTGCTCCCCGATCAAATCAACTTAAGCAACCCGGATTACAGTAAACAATGGTATGACAAAGTGAATTTTACTTTGGCCGATCACACTGGTCAGCCCAAAACCTATCGTCCTCAGCCCCTTGTTTTCTATGCCGCGGTCCTAAAGAATGCACCGCATCCTGAACTCGCCCAGCAGTTCGTCCGCTATTTAACCAGCGCTGCCGCGCAGCAAATCTTCAAAGATAATGGCTATGACCAGCCGAAAGGGAAATCACTTTACGGGCAATAATTTCTAGGTTAGTGCTAATGTTACTGCGTAGTTTACTGTTTCCAGCACTGTGTCTGCTGGCCGTGCCATTTGTGACATTATTGGTGGTCACGCCATGGCAGCATTTTATATTAGCCTATGGCGATGTACGGGCCGTATGGACATCATTGAGTCTGAGTGTAGTTAGTCTCCCACTTATCATAGTGCTCGGTACCCCCGTAGCGCTATGGTTAGCGAATACGCAAGCATCGTGGCGCTTGACTATCGAAATAGGGCTACTGATTCCCTTATTAACCCCGCCTTTAGCGATGGGGATTTTACTGATGGCCGCCTATGGTCCTTATGGCACGATAGGGGAAATGATAGCTCGGCTAGGCGTTGATTTAACGAATACGCCAGCGGCTTTCATCCTCGCCCAGCTCTATGCGGCGTTACCTTTTTACGTACTGATGGCGCGTAATGCTTTCGAGGCGGTACCACCGGCCGTAAACGAGGTGGCGGAAACTCTCGGTGCAAACCGTTGGCAGATTTTCTGGCGGTTAACCTTCCCTTTGGCTAAGCGTGGCTTATTGAATAGCCTCTCTCTAGCCTGGGCGAGGGCGCTAGGTGAATTTGGGATTGTGATGATCTTCTGCTATTTCCCGCAGGGGATGCCTGTCAAACTTTATGTCGATTTGCAAAATGGCGGAGTGGATGCGGTCTATACCTTATTATGGATTTTGCTATTGACCAGTCTACCTTTCCCTTTATGGTGTTGCTATCGTTCTCGCAAGGCGCAAATTTAGCCCGCCAAAATTAGGCGGGCGTCAAAGTTAATACAGGGAAGGTTCGCCAGGTGGGCGCGTTTTAAAGCGGCGATGTAGCCACATGTACTGTTCTGGAGCCATCATCACGCATCGTTCGACTAATTTATTGAGCGCGATAGCCGTGTTGACATCAGAGTCAATGGGAATATCTTCCGCGGCAGGAAGGATCACCATCTCGTAACCTTTATTGCCAGGTAAACGACGTGCTAAGAAGGGAATAATTGCCGGTTGCCCCATGCGGATCAACATGTAGCTCCCCTTAGTTGAAGCAGCGTGTTCCACTGCAAAAAACGGCGCGAACACGCTACTTTTAGGGCCGTAATCATGGTCTGGGGCGTACCATAGGATATCACCTTTTTTCAGGGCCCTTAGCATACCCTTCACATCACGACGGTTAATCATGTCTTTGTTCGAACGCATACGACCGTAGGTCTGAAGCCAATCAATCACAGGATTATTATTGGGTCGATAGACGCCAATCCCTGGGTTATAGATTCCAAAAATTCGCGCGCCGAGTTCTAAAGTTAGAAAGTGGACGCCCAATAATAATACGCCTTTACCCTCTTGCTGAGCCTTAGAAATATGCTCAAGGCCTGAAACAGAAAAATGTTTTTTTATTCGAGCATCTGACCAAAACCACGCCATGCCGGTTTCAAATAGTGCCATGCCGACGGATTCAAAATTTTCTTTAAGCAATTGCTCTCTCTCTTGCTCCGATTTCTCGGGAAAACAGAGGTGTAAGTTTCGTGCAGCAACATAGACGCGATCGGTCATCACTTTCATTGCTAATCGCCCAATTAACGGGCCTAGCGTGTTCAAAAATGTATAGGGTAACTGCACGACTAAATAAAGCGCGCCAATGCCACACCATAAAAGAAAATAGCGTGGATGAAGTAATTGACGAGTAAACTTAGGCAAAATGGTCATTATAAACCCTAATCATCTAAATAAATTTTAACAATATGCTGGGTATTATATCGTAGTTGAAGTGAAAAAGCTGGCCTAGCTTTGTAAAAGCCCTACACATCATACAGATGCCTTTATAGGAGAGAATTTTCTGATAGCAGTGCTCAGGGTTTATCAATTTGCTACACTTACTGAATAGCATGCTGACGAGACCTTTTATGGCCCGTGAACAAGACACTGAACTTTACACTTATCCTCAACAACTTCGCGATACGTTAGCGCATCTTCCTGCTACGCCTGGTGTCTATTTTTTCTGGGCACCAAATAGCCACGTGCCGCTTTATATTGGTAAAAGCGTCAATATTCGCTCACGCGTGCTGTCACACTTACGGACAGTAAGAGAGGCAAAACTTCTCCGGCAAACAGATAGAATCACTTATACTGAAACCGCTGGAGACATTGGAGCGCAACTCCTCGAAGCCACACTGATCAAGCAACTTATCCCGTTGCACAATAAACAGTTGAGAAAACAGCGTTCCCTTTTCACCTTACAATGGCTCGAACCTCGCGTTGCTTTTGTGAGTTCGGCTGAACATAATTTTGCTCGTACCCCAAACCTTTATGGTCTATTTCGTAATAAACGCTCAGCGATGGAGTTTATTAGGAATCTAGCCGATGAGCATCAGCTTTGTCTAACCACCTTAGGTATCGAGTCTGGGCAACGGGGGAGGGGATGTTTCCGTTCAATGTTAGGTAAATGCCGAGGGGTATGCCAAGGTAAGGAGTCTCTCGAGCAGCATAGTGAACGAGTCATCCAAGCGTTGTCTGCTTGGCAGATCAAAATGTGGCCTTACAAAGGGAGAGTGGCTATACACGAGCAACGTGAAGGATTTAACGATTACCATATTATTGATCATTGGCGCTATCTGAATACGGTCGATTCGTTAGGGACTTTACCCAATGCGGAACCAGGGAATAGCTTTGATGCGGACAGTTACCGAATACTTTGCCGAGCACTATTCAGTGGTGTTGAGATAATTCCTTTGGATGAATAAAAAGGTAAAGTTGATGCACTTTACCTTTATCAATGGGGGGTGGCTCAAGTCATGATCGAAAAGTGCATATCTTCGATAAGCAATGCACCTTGACGCAATATGGTGCGTTTACCCACATATTGCTCACGGATTTGCGGCCATTTAGGGAGTTCTGTACATTCTTTTTGCCAAACACCACGGTAGTCGGGATTAATCGATTCAAATTCGTTTCGTGTTAAAGTAAACATTCGCCTTCTCCTCGGATTGTTCTACACCAGACTTAATGATCCCCATAGGGAGTAGGAATTAGGATTTTGAATCTGCATCTTTGCTAATTCCTAGTTCCATATAACAACTATAGTGTGACATTCAGATGACGGCTGCGTTTTTTACAAAAATTGAAATTTCTTTTTCTTAACTGAAAGTGCGCAAGGAGTTGGCAGGGAAATCGAGCAGACCTAAGTGGTCTACTCGTGGCGTTAAGCGGTAAGGTTAAGCATTACAGTGGGCGACGACGTCTAAAAATTCTAATACCGCCGCTTTTTACGGTCACTAAAATTATACCAATAACGACTAAGTTAGCGCCCCATACAAAGGTATTTTGAATCGTTTCATGTAAAGCTAGCGCGCCTAGCATCACGCCAAATAATGGCGTCATAAAGGTGAGCACCCCTAATTGTGAGGCAACATACTTTTTAAGTAATGCGAACCAAGCCAAAAAGCTAATAAAGCAAATCACGACTGATTGAAAGGTTAAGGCAATAATATTTTTAAAGGTCGGTTCAAAAAGCATATTGCCGCTTAACCAGCTCGCAAGTAACAGAATAAGGAACGAGACCATCAGTTGGTAAAGTAAGATAGGACGAGAACCCATCTGATTCACACGTGTACTACGAATCACGACAGTGGTAGCGCCCCACATTAATCCAGATAACAAGGCATAGAAATCGCCTTTCAACATGGTGCTATCACCAAACCCACCGGAGAAGGCGACGCAAATCCCGATAAAAGAGAACACGATCCCTACCCATTGTAATCCGGATAACCTTTCGTCTTTGATAGCAAAATTCAAGCCTACCGCAGCAAATATTGGCGAAGTGTAGAGAAAGACGACAACGTGACCGGCAGTGGTATACTTGACGGCTTGCGAAACAAAGAAATACTCTAACGAGAAGAGAAGACCCACTAACCCGCCCATCAGCCACATACCATTAGCCATAGGAAAACGTTGGCGCTGAACCATCATTAACACCCCTAGCATTAATGCGGCAATACCCGAACGAAAGGCCAAAAGCAGTAATGGGGAAAAATTACCGGCGATTTCTTTCAAGATGACTTGTTGTGAACTCCAAACAAGACAAATCAACAGCATTGCGATAACCGCAGTACCATCAAGTTGTTTTCTGACTTCCATAGTGCTCCTGTTCAGTGTCGAAATAATAAATGGGCGCGGACTATATCATAGAATTTAGAGGTGGTTGGCTTAGAGTAAAGCATTATTGCCTGATAAAAAAAAGCCCGCAGATGGCGGGCAAGATAACTAGAGCAATGTGAATAACTTAGCTGAGTACTTGATTGATTTACTCAAGTATTAGATCACCTAAAATTAGCTTTATATCGCACGTTTTGCAACATTATTTCAGGCCATAAACATAAAAAAAGCACCCGAAGGTGCTTTTTTTTATATTCTCTACGATTATTTTCTTCCTAGCAAATAACCGAATGCGACGCCGATAGCCGCTGCCACCGCTAAACCTGCGTAAGGTTTGTCAGAAACTTGCTGCTTGATAGTATCAGCCGCATCTTTCACTGCGTAGCTAGCTTGCGAAGCATATTTGCGGGCTGCACCACGAGCTGAATGATCACCTTGATCGGTGACATCGCCATAAGCTTCTTCCGCTGCACCTGCATACTCTTCAACTTTATCTTGAATTTTACTAACCATTGAAATGCTCCTTGGTAGACTGATGAGATGTTTATAACTTAACTATAGCAAAGAAAAAAAAAGATGTGACCCTTCAAGAGTTTTCCTAAGTAAATAGCATCTTAAAGCGTTGTGGCCGATACTGGGCAAGTCCAAGTCACCATTGCATCCCGTGCTGGGTCGATAATTCGAAAACGGTCAGTTGAAAGCCGCTGCGCCATAAATCCTTGAGCCGTCGTTGCACTTGGAATATAGAGAGAACGATTAGTACTATGCAGATAACCGCTTTGCACCGTTGCTCCCTTATCGGTAACGGTAAAACGCTGAATTTCGTCAAATACCCAGGCTTGAGATTGTCCAGTCACTTCCCCGCTTAAGGTCGATACCTCACCAGAACAAAGTCTGCCGTAAGGTTTGTGGCTACAGGCAGACAGTAAAACGATCAAAGGCCCTAGATAAAATATTCTTCGCATTTTAACTCCCTGAATAGCGTTGCGGTGATGACAATCAATCAAGGTTGTAAATAAGGATAGTCGGTCAGCTGTAATTGTCGTTGCTTTTGTTGCGCTATTAAGGTGGCTTGCGCACCGATGGGTAAGGTGACGGTATCGGCATCATGGCCAAAAGCCAACTGGTTGATAAAAGGTACACCCGTTTGCTGTTGAAGATATTCCCAGACTGTACTTAATTGGTAACCGGCATCGTAAGCTGTGGGTTCTCCATGAGTAAAGCTGCCAGTGATAACTGCTTTTTGCTGAGAGAGAATTCCGGCGTAATGTAATTGCAGTAACATCCGTTCGATGCGAAAAGGACTCTCATTAATGTCTTCAATGACGAGAATTCCTTGAGTAATTTTTGGTAACCACGGCGTACCGATTAGAGAACAGATCATAGCGAGATTTCCTCCCCAGAGCTGCCCTTGCCAATGGCCAGAGAGATCATGATCATCTTCCCAACTTAGGCTGTACTCTGGCTGAGAAATGAGTGACCAAAAGTGGGTCGAGGTAAAGGATGAGAGTGTCTCGGCGCCAAAATTACCGGCTAACATCGGTCCGCTAAAAGTGACTAAGCCAGCTTTGGCAAGAAGCGCAAGCTGCAGGGCGGTGAAATCACTGTGGCCACAAATAACAGGGGGTTGATGGCTTAATCGCGCATGGAGTCCGGTATAATCGACATCTGGCAATAAACGACTCATACCATAGCCGCCGCGTACCGCTAAGACGATATCGGGTAACTCAGTTAAGGTAGCAAGTTCATTGATATCATTAAGTCGTTGTGCATCATCCCCAGCAAAGCGTTGAGATCTACGCTGGAGCAGGTCAGTATTTTCTACGCGATGAGCGTGAGTTAACCGTTCTAAAGCTCGCTCAGCAGCAGGTTGATTCTGACAATATCCGGAAGGCGCTATTAATCGTATAGTGCGAGAGATCGACATAATGGGACTCAACGTTGGCTAAATATTCATGATGAGTGAGCCACGCTGCGAAGGCAAGATTTCTCGTTAAATATTTGATGAAGGGGAATCATAATTAGGATCTTTCCGCTTTTTATGCTAAAAACCTCTAAAATCATGAAAAACTCTGATTAACGGGGCGATGGCTGTCACTTTTTTTAAGACAATAAGCCATTTTATTATTTTTTCTGCTGAGTAACATTGCTCGCAATTCAATACGTAGGAACTCCATGACGTGAAAAGCAAAATTTTGCTGTTGACGGTCCTAGTGCTGTCAGCCTGTTCACAGCATCCAACACAGACCACTGAAACACCTTCTGTACAAAACTCGAAATTCTTACTCGATCCGCAAACGATCGCCAAGCCGGGTAAAGTGATCACCGACGATCATTGGTCCCATTATACCCAAGATGCCGCCAGTCATTATGGCGTTGACCCTAAACTTGTCAGCGCCATTATTAGTGTCGAATCCGGTGGAAACCCGAAAGTGGTAAGTCACTCAAATGCGATTGGTTTGATGCAGATTAAAGCCTCAACCGCGGGTCGCGCGGTTTATCAAGCGACAGGACGTCGTGGACAACCGAGTGGCCACGAATTAAAAGACCCCGCAAAAAATATTCAAATCGGTACAGCCTATTTGAAGTTATTGCAGGAAAACGAGTTATCAGGGATTAAAAACCCAGTAACATTGCGTTATGCCACTATTGTTTCCTATGCAAACGGTGCTGGCGCATTAATGCGCATTTTTTCTTCTAGCCGTGAGCGGGCGATTGCCAAAATCAACCGTATGACGCCTGAACAATTCATTAGTTATGTTCAACGAGAACATCCTGCAGCCCAAGCACCACGCTATCTGCGCAAAGTTACTGAGGCCTATCAAGACAGTTAACATCATAAATAATAAAGTTTTTATTAACTTTTATTCGCCACTGTCAAAATTCTTGCCTATAATAATTTTGACAGTGTTTAAACCTATTCACTAATCACTTTGTGAATAACTAAATTGATGTTTGTCAGATAAGGAGCAGTAAATGGGTATTCTTTCGTGGATTATCTTTGGTCTGATCGCAGGGATCCTTGCGAAATGGATTATGCCAGGTAAAGATGGCGGTGGTTTTATTGTAACCGTTATTCTGGGAATTGTGGGTGCGGTCGTAGGTGGCTGGATCAGTACGTTCTTCGGTCATGGTCGCGTTGATGGCTTCAACTTCGGAAGCTTTGTGGTCGCAGTGATTGGTGCAATCGTCGTACTGTGGATTTACCGCAAAATCAGAAGCTAAATTCTGACGAATTAAAAAGGTCATCTTCGGATGGCCTTTTTTTTTGGTAAGTGAGGATGAATCACTGCAGGTGACTAGCATCATGTTACAATTGTTCAACGCAATTGCTAATCTAAGGCTAATCATTATGAATGAATTTTCCCTACTTTGTCGCATTCTAGGATCACTTTTTTATCGTCATCCCAATGACCCCGCGCTACAGCCGCTGTGGGACCTCTTGGCACAAGGTAAACTCAATCAACACTGGCCGCTTGAACAAGATGAACTCTTGACTCAATTACAACGTTCCTACGATCGCGATAGCTTAGGTGCCGATTACGAAGCATTATTCAGTGGCGAATCTGCAGCAGTCACCCCCTTTGGTCATCTTTGGCCACAAGGCCCGGCTGAAGCTGAGGTTAAAAATTTTTTAACCACGCGCGGTATGCCCCTTGCCGATACTCCAGCTGACCATTTTGGATTGCTTTTACTGGCCGCATCTTGGTTAGAAGACCACGCTGCCGACGACGAAAATCAAGCGATTATAATTTTATTCGAAACCATGCTTCTCCCTTGGTGTGGGGCTTTCTTAGGAAAAGTGGAAGCGTACGCAGAAACCGGATTTTACCGTGCACTGGCTATGACGACCCGTGGGGCGGTACAAGCGATGGCGGAAGAGTTGCTTGAAGTCGATGAGAATGATGCGGAAGAGGAGGAGTAAGATGCAGTATGAAGCCGGATTTATCGATGAATTAGTGGCTTTACGCCGCGCTTTACATCAGCATCCTGAAGCAGCATTCGAAGAAGTGGCGACGGCGGCGGCAGTCGAAGCCTACTTAAAACAGTGCAATATGGATGAGATCCATACGAGTATTGGTAAAACGGGTATCGTTGCCCTGATTAAAGGTAACCGTCCGGGCAAAATGATTGCACTCCGTGCGGACATGGATGCGTTACCGATGCAAGAAGGACATGATGCGACTCAGATTGCTCACTGTTCTACAATCGCGGGCCGTTTTCATGGCTGTGGTCATGATGGCCACACCGTAATGTTGCTTGGCGCAGCGAAAATACTTGGACAACACCGTGATTTCGCAGGAACGCTAGTTTTCATCTTTCAGTGTGCCGAAGAAAATTTATTGGGCGCACCGGCTATGCTCGCAGACGGGCTTCACGAACGTTTTCCTTTTGAAGAAATCTATGGCCTCCACAATATGCCTGGCCGTCCCCGAGGCGTTATCGAAGTGAATCAAGCGGCAACGCTTACCGCCAGCGATATTTTTAGTTTGACGCTTCAGGGGAAAGGCGGACACGGGGCAGTGCCCGAACGTTGTATTGATCCTATAGTGATGTCAGCTCGGTTAGTGGCGGATTATCAAACGATCGTTAGCCGATCTATTAGCCCCCTACAGACTGCAACCATCAGTTTCGGTTCCATTCAAGGCGGTAGTTCACATAACATCATCCCTGACCAGGTTACCTTAACGGGGACGGTTAGGACTTATGATCCACAAGTCCGAATTGAAGTAAAACAGCGTATGCAGCAGATACTGGATAGCGTTACACAGGGATTCGGTGGTAAAGGCGATATTACTTATCTTGCAGGCTGTCCTGCAGTCATAAACGATGCAGAATTAGCAGATAAATTAGTTTCTGCGTTGCAGTCATGGCGTGGTACCGAGTCCTGCTACCTTGCGAACAGTCCAGTAGGCCCTTCTGAAGATTTCGCCTTTTATCTCGATTACGCGCCGGGTGTGTATGGCTTCTTGGGAATAGGTGATAAACCAATGTGCCATCACCCTGAATATGATTTTGATGATGGAGTCATTGGTCAGGGGATCGATTGGTGGCTCAATGTAGCCTATGCAAGGGCAGAGTATCGTCGCGGGTGCTAGTTTCAATTAACTAGGGTTTATCCGACCAATTGTGTTGGCACCGGTACACCCATGCGGGCGGGACATTCTTCAAAACACGTTGTCTTTCCCAAATAAAATAACGCGAGAGCTCTGGTTGCGTCAGGGAGGTATATTGAAATTGAACAAATATACCGCCTGGTGCAAGGGTTTCGTGTACTTTTTCTAAGATAGTATGACGGGTTTTCGCCGGTAAGGATAAGAGCGGAAGCCCTGAGAAAATGACATCGTAACCACCGGTTAGATGTTCAGCCGAATGAGAATGAATAGCCATGCGATCATCTTGAATCTGGCGTAATTTCTTAACAAGAGTTGGGCTAATTTCAAACACATCCAGTGAGGCATGAGGTGCCAAATGTTGCAGCAAAACGCGCGTTAAAACGCCGTCGCCTGCGCCTAATTCTGCTGCGCGAGTGACTTTCTGCCAATCAGCGCATTGTGCCATTGTTTCGCAAAGTATAAGAGATGAGGGGGTTATGCTGCCAATTGCGCGAGGATTTCGAATAAATTGCTGAACAAATCCTGCCTTTGAACGGAACATATTTATTGCTGAAGCCAGCATATCAACCTCCTGTTAGTACTGAATGAACTACTTAGTCTTCAGTGTAGAGGGAAAGTGCCAGAATAGAACTCTTTTTTTATACTTTATAAGATTAGTCTGTAAGCAAATTAGTTAAAAATTTCTTATCAAACTCACAAATAAACGCATTAGGTTGTGACAAAACTCATCACACTGGCTAATTTAACACTAAATTAACATGTGTATGGGGGTTATATGCGCTACGCAACACCGAATGAGAAGGCATCCTTAATTGAGTTAAATGAGCGTTACTCGAACTTTATCGATGGCCAATTCATCCCACCCAAATCAGGAGATTATTTTACCAATACTTCGCCTATCGATGGGTCAGTGATTGGTGAATTCCCTCGTTCTCAAAGAGAGGACATTGATTTAGCGGTGGCAGCGGCCACTAAAGCATTTAGTCGGTGGAGTAAAGTCTCAGTTCAGCAACGTGCTGAGATTTTATTAAAAATAGCGGATAGGCTAGATCAGGCTAGTGAACGTTTTGCTGTCAATGAGACATGGGATAACGGTAAACCCGTACGTGAAACCTTGGCCGCGGACATCCCTCTCGCCGTTGACCACTTTCGCTACTTCGCCGGCTGTTTAAGAGCTCAAGAGGGAAGCTGTGCAGAGATTGATGAAACCACCGTGAGTTATCACTTCCACGAGCCATTAGGTGTCGTTGGCCAAATTATTCCTTGGAACTTTCCATTACTGATGGCAGCCTGGAAGTTAGCGCCTGCGCTGGCTGCGGGTAATTGTGTAGTGCTCAAACCCGCAGAACAAACACCTTTATCCATTACCCTATTTGCGGAATTAGTCGCCGACCTGCTGCCTCAAGGGGTATTAAATATCGTGCATGGGTTTGGCCGCGAAGCCGGTGAGGCGCTCGCCAGCCATAAAGGTATTGCGAAAATCGCCTTTACTGGTTCGACCGCCACTGGCCGGCATATATTAGAGCTCGCAGCTAAAAATATTATCCCTTCGACCGTTGAACTTGGCGGTAAATCACCGAATATCTTCTTTGAGGATATTATGGATGCAGAGGAAAGCTTTATCGAAAAAGCCGCAGAGGGCTTAGTACTGGGCTTCTTAAATCAAGGTGAAATTTGTACCTGTCCTTCACGTGCACTCGTTCAAGCCTCTATTTTTGACCGGTTTATGGCGGTAGTGATGAAGCGCATGAAAACGATTAAACGTGGCCATCCCCTTGATACTGAGACGATGGTGGGTGCCCAAGCGTCCCAACAACAATTCGATAAAATTCTCTCCTGGTTAGACATCGCAAAGCAAGAGGGGGCTGAAGTGCTAACGGGTGGACATGCAGAATCTTTATCCGGAGAGTTAGGATCAGGATTTTATATCCAGCCGACGTTACTGAAGGGGGATAACAGCATGCAGGTATTCCAGGAAGAAATTTTTGGGCCGGTGATTGGTATTACCACATTTAAGGATGAAGAAGAAGCTATTGCTATCGCGAACGATACTATCTATGGCCTAGGGGCTGGAGTGTGGACGCGTGACACTAACCGGGCTTATCGCGTAGGACGCGCGGTACAAGCGGGTCGCGTTTGGACGAACTGTTATCACCTTTATCCGGCACATGCAGCATTCGGCGGTTATAAGCAGTCAGGCATAGGCCGTGAAACACATAAAATGATGCTAGATCATTACCAGCAGACTAAAAATTTACTCGTTAGCTATGGCGTCAAACCTTTAGGGCTATTTTAATATAATAGGGCGGCCATTAGCCGCCCTTATCGATTAATGAATAAACATGACCGATACGCAAAGAATCCCGACAATCAGCGTAATAAAATTCCCTACACTGCGATACGGCTTCAGTTCTTTAATTAACCAAGTTGAAAGCGTAGGCATGATGAATAGAATCATTGCAATCAATGGTCCACTGATCGCATAAATCATCGACAATGCGTTAGGATTTACGCTACACACCCCAAAGGTGATCAACGAGACAATCAACACTGAAACTGCACGATTAAAGCGATGACTGCGAGTGATACCAACTTGTTTAAGCGTGGTACGTGTTAGCTCAGTTGCTCCTTCAATGACTCCGAAGTAAGTCCCTAGAAACGATTTAGACATCGCCACGATAGCCACGACAATCCCTGATAGGGCTAACCAGGCGGGTGAATCTGGCTTCATCGATAGCGCAGATAAAATCGTTAAGCCCTTGTCCTTCGCTTCATGAATATAGGCATTAGGGATGGAGAGATAGCAGCTGAAAACAAAAAATAAAACGCTCAGGCTGATGACCAAATAAGCCCATCGCATGATACGTTTGCAGCTAGAGATCGCCTCGTCACCATGGGCTTCACGTTGTGCGACCGAAAAGGTTGAAATAATCGGTGTATGACTAAAAGCAAAGACCATTACCGGTAGAGACAACCATATTTGATGTAAGCTGGCAGTGGAGAATTGACCTTGTAGTGACAGTAATTCTGGGTGCCAATCTTTGACCATATAGCATGACAAAAAGAAGAAGTAGGCCAGTATTGGAAAAACTAAAAAGCCCATTACGCGTATGGTAGCTTGCCGTCCCATCAAGAAGATCAAATTCAACAGCACTACCACTAAGAGACTCAAGCCTACTCTGGCAAGATGTGACAAGGGGTAATGGGCTGAAATCTGTTCTATCAGTGAATTGGTAATGGCCACTGCGTAAATCAAGATAATTACAAAGAAAGCGATAAAATAGAGGAAGGTAATAAGATTACCCACACGCTTTCCATAGTAATATTTTACTGCATTAGTGATACCATCACCGGGTTCACGCGCAGGCGCCGCGAGGATAAACTGACTTAAGGCTTTATGCGGCCAATAAGTCAGTGGCCACGCAATAAGGGCTGTGAGGAAGAGGACCAGCGTCCCAGCGGAACCGAGTTGGATAGGAAGAAAGAGTGTGCCTGCACCTACCGCTGTACCGTAAAGGGCAAAACCCCATAGAGTAGCTTCTTTTGACCAAAATCTTGCCATCGATGAATTGATTATCCTGGTTAAATTGAAAAAGGCGGCTAATCTATCACATTAATTTGATTACTGTTAGAACGATTGATGGAGTCACTATGAGTAAGAAAGTATGGGTACTAGGCGATGCGGTCATCGATCTACTGCCAGAAAGTGAAGGTCGTTTATTACAATGCCCCGGTGGCGCGCCTGCCAACGTTGCGGTAGGTATCGCACGTTTAGGGGGGAATAGTGCCTTTATCGGACGCGTGGGAGAGGATCCTTTTGGTAAATTTTTACAAAAAACACTGAAAAAAGAGCAAGTCTCTACCGACTATATGCATTTCGACGCTGAACAACGCACGTCCACCGTCGTTGTCGGGCTGGATGAAGATGGCGAGCGTTCGTTTACTTTTATGGTGAAGCCAAGTGCCGACCTATTTCTGGTCAATCAAGATTTACCGGGTTTCCAGTCAGAGGAATGGTTACATTGCTGTTCCATAGCCTTAAGTCGTGAGCCAAGTCGTTCAACAACCCTCGAAGCGATGGCGCGGATCCGTCGTGCAGGCGGGAAAGTCTGTTTTGACCCAAATATCCGAGAAGATTTTTGGCCAAACGAGCAAGTTCTGCGTGATACCCTAGCGCAAGCGCTTACCTTAGCGGATGTTATCAAGCTTTCCGAAGATGAATTACAGTTTATTAGTGGTAGCCATCAACTTGAGCAGGGCATTGCGCGGATCGTTGAGGAATATGATCCAGAATTGTTGGTCATTACTCGAGGTAAAGAGGGTGTGAGTGCTTTTTATCAAGGGAATCTGAGCTACCATGAAGCTAAACCAGTGGTAAGTGTCGATACCACTGGAGCGGGAGATGCTTTTGTTGCCGGGCTGCTATACGGACTCTCAACACGAGGTTTCCCACAATCGACCTCGCAACTTGAAAGTGTATTGGCTCTGGCCCAAGTTTGTGGAGCGTTAGCGACCACCGCCAAAGGCGCGATGACTGCACTACCTTATTATTCTGAAATCACTAAACAATTTTAAGCGACGACCCGTCGTTAATTATAATGAGTTTGTGATGAAAAACAGTTACCCTATACCCACAAAGTATAGGGTTTTTATTTTTCAGAATGAGGTTTTTCATGCAAGCACTTCCTCCTTGCCCCCAATGCCATTCGACGTTTACCTGGGAAAACGACGGTATCTTGAACTGTCCTGAATGCGGCCATGAATGGTCTACGACTGCCACGCCTGGTGAAGATGAGGCACTGATTGTTCGGGATGCTAACGGTAACTTACTGAGCGATGGCGATGCAGTCACTGTGATCAAAGATTTGAAAGTGAAAGGCAGTTCAACACCGCTTAAGATCGGGACCAAAGTGAAAAGTATCCGATTGGTTGAAGGTGACCACAATATCGATTGTAAAATTGATGGCTTCGGACCGATGAAGTTGAAATCTGAATTTGTGAAAAAAAATAGTTAATGGGATTTCCCCCCGCATCCTATGATGGCGAGGGGAATCAAAAGTTACAACGTCACTTTATCATCCACTAGGGGGTGTAATTTTCGCCGACCCAGTACTATCCCGCCAAATAACAGCATGCCGCTGACTATCGCTGAGATGATCCAAAAGAGGTGTTGGAACCCATAATGGTCTTGTAAAGCGCCAAGAGGGAAAGAGATGATCACCACGCCAATCGAACTGGCCACTTGAAAGCCGATGAGAAAAATCGTCGAGGAGAGGCGTTTATCAAAATAGATCGTACTGTATTTAAACACTGCAATCACACATAGTGGAACTTCCAGCGCATGCAGTAACTTTACTGCCGAAATTAGGTACGGATTGATACTAATAGCACAAGAGAAAATCCTTATCGCCATAATCATCACCCCCAACAATAACGCGTTTTTGGCGCCAATACGATTGACGATCAGTGGAGTCAATGCCATAAAGAGCGCTTCGAGAATGACTTGGGATCCATTCAAATAACTGTAAACCTTCGCACCCAAGGTCGGCGAGCTAAAGAGTTGGGTGTAAAAAATAGGAAAGAGCTGCTGATCGAAAATATTGTAAAAAGACCAAGTACCAATGACGAAAATAACAAATAACCAAAAATGTTTATCGCTAAACACGTCAGTAAAATCCTGACGGGTGATGGTCTTTTGTTGTTGGAACACTTGTTTCGGAGGGGTAAAACGATGATTCAGATAAGCGAAACCTAACCCGAAAAGCGAGACTAACCAGAAGTTAAGGTTAGGGTCAATGCTAAACAGAATCCCCGCAGCAAAGGCACCTAACGCATACCCCAGTGATCCCCAAGACCTTGCGAGTCCATATTCGAAATGGAAGTGACGGCTAATCTTTTCAGAAAACGCTTCGACTAAGCCAAAGCCCGCCAGGTAACCAATACCCAGAAAAAGGGCTCCAATAATCGCGCCAATGTAGAATGAATTGAGCAATAGCGGCTGGTAAATGAAAGTCATAAATGGGCCAGTCAGTACTAACCCTGCGCTAATTATCCACATCAAGGTTTTTTGTAATCCTAGCTTATCTTGAATAATGCCGTAGCCGAGCATGAAGATGATACTCGTGGTTTGGTTCAATGCATACAGCATCCCTAACTCGGCGCCAGTCAAGCCAATCTGTTGCTTGAGCCAAATGGCATATAACGACCACCATAGGGACCAACAGATAAAGAAGAGAGCTGAATAGCCCGAGGCAATGCGATAATTAGGATTTTTAAAAGGGATTGAAAACGCCATCATCGTCTCCCGAATGCGTTGATTAGGGATAGTGATACGCTGATTTATTTTTTTGAGAATCAGCCAACTGTCAATTCGTAATCTGCGTCACATTTAACCAGAGTTAACGTTAACATTTGTGACTTATCGCACATATAAGAATGATAGTCTCTTTGCAAAGGCAATGGTTAACGTTAACAATAACGTCAATTTGGTTAAGGAGTGATAACTATGAATAGTTTAGAAAAGGGGCAGCAAGCGTTAGATGCGCTATATCCCCAACGCGGTACGGTGTATTACCCGCATTTTCATCTCGCTCCCCGTGCTGGATGGATGAACGATCCAAATGGTTTAGTCTATTTCAACGGTCACTACCATGCATTTTATCAACATCACCCTTTCAGTGCGGACTGGGGACCCATGCACTGGGGCCACGCAATCAGTAATGATATGGTGCACTGGCGTCATCAGCCTATCGCTTTGGCACCGGATAGCGAAGTAGACCGTGACGGCTGTTTCTCGGGCAGCGCGGTGGTCGACAATGGACAATTAGCGTTGATTTATACAGGGCATCGTTGGTTAGCTGAGGTCGGCGACGATAGCCAAATCTGCGAAGTGCAATGTTTAGCCACCAGTGAAGATGGGATAACTTTCACTAAACACGGCGTCATTTTACAGCCTCCTGAGGGAATCATGCATTTTCGCGATCCTAAGGTGTGGTTTGAGGCAGGGAGCTGGTGGATGGTAATTGGTGCTCGCGACTCACAGCAGCGCGGGCAAGTATTACTTTATCGAGGCGAATCGTTAACGGACTGGACCTTCGAGCGTGTGTTAGCTCATGCAGAGCAAGGGGAAGGGTATATGTGGGAGTGCCCAGACTTCTTCGCATTAGGTCAGCACCATTATTTACTCTGTTCTCCGCAGGGAATTGCGGCACAGGGTGATAGGTTTATGAATCTGTTCCAAAGTGGGGTGATAGCGGGTCATTGGTCTGCGGGAGAGGCGTTCACCGAGCAGCAAGCCTTTAGCGAGTTGGATTATGGCCACGATTTTTATGCACCGCAAAGTTTTGTTGCTGCAGATGGCCGTCGTATCCTGTTAGCGTGGATGGATATGTGGGAGTCACCCATGCCAAGTAAGCAGGAAGGATGGTGCGGCTGTTTTACGCTCCCGCGTGAGTTAACGGAGGAAGAGGGCCAATTGCGGCAGCGTCCAGTGCGAGAGTTACAGACTCTACGTGGTGAGGGCAGCGAGTGGTCAGCGCAGATCATTACAGGAGAATGGTTATTACAAAAAACTGCTGCGCCCGCTGAATTAAGTATTGATTGGGATCTCAGTCAAGTGAGTGCTACGTCTTTCGGTTTAAAAATCGGTAACGGGCTGACATTATGCTATCAGGTTGCCGATCGTCGGTTATCACTCTTACGGGATTATCCTTCAGAGCAGCTCACTGACTCGCGTCACGTTAAGCTAGGGGACGCGACCACGATGCAATGGCAAATATTTATTGACCGATCATCGATTGAAGTATTTATCAATGATGGTGAAGCCGTATTGAGCAGCCGTATTTATCCAGCACAAAATGACTGTCGGCTCAAACTGTTCAGTCAGACAGGGGATGTAGTAATCAATACCCTCCACTATTGGTCATTACGCACCGCGATAGAGTGACGCTCTAACAAAGGGCAAGGTAGCGTATGAACGCCAGGTTTATTCCACTGCTCAATCAGATGGCGAGCCGCTTGCTCGCCAATTTGTTGGTGTGGCAACTGTAAGGTGGTGAGACCGGGAAGAAAGAGATGACCGACCCCTACCAAATTATCAAATCCAATGACTGCGATATCTTGAGGAATACGTATCCCCATGGTGAGCAGTTGCTGGTAGGCAACAAAGGCGGCTCGGTCATTACCACAGATCAGTACGTCATATTCAGGAGAGGAAGGCGTAATATAGCTCGCCAGAACTTCCGCCAATTGTAGATAGCCTATCTCTCCTTTAGCCATATGCAGTTGGGTCACCTGATCGAGGTCCTTACCCGCGTTACACCAGGCTTGTTCGAAACCTAGGCGTCTGGCGGTGGGAGCAAGCTCATGTTCTGGTAACCAATAACAGAGAGGGCGCTGATAACCCCGTTTGAGAAGATATTGGGTCGCTAGATATTGTGCGTGGTAATCATCAGGAATGTAACTGGCAAGATGTGAGTCGTCAGATACACAATTGGCTAATACTACCGGTAGCCCACCTAACGCTTCAGGCAGCGCTATGTTTCGTAGCCCCATCGTCGTGTAAATAACGCCGTCAGGCCGATGCGCCAATACTTCGCGGGCCGCGCGATCCCTATCTTCCACTGATGCAACATTAACAATAAAGCTATTCCAGCCGAGCTGTTGTGCGGTTTGCTCGATGGCTAATAACAGGTCGACAGAGAAGGGCGTGGTGGCAGTATCTTCTGCCAGGACAGCAATCGTTCTAGGTTTGTTGGCTTGCCCCCGAATTTTCTGTGCTGAAAGATCGGGGACATAATGAAGTTGCTCAATGGCTTCCTCTACTCGCTGACGGGTGGCCGCGGTAACACGTGGAGCATTATTGATAACTCTTGAAACCGTCATCATCGAAACGCCCGCTAATTGAGCAACATCTTTAAGTGAAGCCATATCATCCCCTTTTAATTACTCGCTAAAGTCTACCAAAAAGCCTTATTCGGTACAGTAAATAGCGTTTCCAGCAAGCTCAATATCTTTCAACGCTTCATCGATATCCAAGGAAGATCACAAAACCTCTGGTGACAGCTGTTTTGTCCATATCTTCGCGGTTCCTTACTCTGACTCAACATTACAGATTGAATTATTGTGAAGACGTTTCCATAACCGCTATAGGTAGAACTATGAATAACGCTGAGACGACAAAAATAGAGGGACAGGACACGCGTCGAATGACCCTGTTTGTTTCTGTGGCAGCTGCAGTGGCTGGCCTACTGTTCGGACTGGATATTGGGGTCATTGCGGGAGCATTACCTTTCATCGCTGATCACTTCACGTTGAGTAATCGATTACAAGAGTGGGTGGTGAGTAGCATGATGTTAGGGGCGGCAATTGGCGCCTTAGGAAACGGCTGGTTATCTTTCCATTTAGGTCGCAAATATAGTTTATTGATGGGAGGGATACTGTTTGCCATTGGCTCGATTGGCTCTGCATTTGCGCCGAATATCGAACTATTGTTGATCGCGCGCGTGTTGCTGGGTATTGCGGTAGGGATAGCGTCCTACACGGCACCGCTCTATCTTTCTGAAATGGCCAGCGAACACGTGCGAGGGAAAATGATCAGCATGTATCAATTAATGGTGACGCTAGGCATTGTTCTCGCCTTTCTTTCCGATACCGCATTGAGCTACTCGGGGAACTGGCGGATGATGTTGGGAGTATTAGCCTTTCCCGCCGTGGCACTTATCATTATGGTCGTATTCTTACCCAACAGTCCCCGTTGGTTAGCAGAAAAAGGGCGAGAAATTGAAGCTGAAAAAGTATTGCGGTTGCTAAGAGATAGTTCTGAACAGGCACGCCATGAGCTTGATGAAATTCGGGAAAGCTTACGGATTAAACAAGGCGGTTGGCGCTTATTTCTTGCAAACCGAAACGTACGTCGTGTCGTCTTTCTCGGTATGTTGTTACAGGCAATGCAGCAGTTTACGGGAATGAATATCATTATGTATTACGCTCCGCGTATTTTTAAAATGGCGGGCTTTACGACCACCGAACAACAAATGATAGCCACTTTAGTTGTCGGATTAACCTTTATGTTTGCTACCTTCATCGCGATTTTCATGGTGGATAAAGCGGGGCGGAAACCAGCCTTAATCATTGGCTTCTGTGTCATGTCGCTGGGGACCTTTGTGTTAGGTTATTGCCTTAAACTCTTTGAGCAAGGTCATGCTTCTCCCATATTACCTTGGCTTTCGGTTGCTATGACCATGCTATGTATTGCCGGCTATGCCATGAGCGCTGCACCAGTAGTGTGGATTCTCTGCTCTGAAATCCAACCGTTGAAATGTCGCGACTTTGGTGTCACCTGTTCTACCACCACCAATTGGGTGGCGAATATGATTATCGGCGCGACATTCTTAACGTTGCTTGACGCGATTGGTGCCGCAGGAACGTTCTGGCTCTACACGGCGATGAACATTGCTTTTATCCTTATCACCCTCTGGCTTATCCCTGAAACGAAAAATGTCACTTTAGAATTTATCGAACGTCGATTGATGCGCGGTGAAAAGCTTCGAAATATTGGCGTATAAGTCTCGCAGGCCAGTGATACTTTCGCTGGCCTCTCTCTTAGCTATTTTTGTGGCTACAATTCATCCGAAACTCTGTGGGGCTGCTACCTGTACATTTACGAAAGACCCGCGAGAAATAGAGTTGATCATCGAACCCTACACTACTGCCAATCGCGGCAATAGATAGCTGACTTGACGTAAGCAAAAGCTTTGCTTGATTGATCCGCTGGTCTTCTCGCCATTTCAATACACTCACCCCTAAATGTTGACGAAAAAGATGCGATAAGCGTGATGCGGATAAACACACTTTTTCGGCAACATCACTAATTTCTAGTGAGTTGTCACTAATGTGTTCGTTCATGTAGTGGCAAGCCGCATGGATACGGTGATCTAATTGCTGTTGCAAAGGATCGGTGACCGACTGCTGACGTCGTAGCAGTAATTGCTCCAACAAATTCATCGCAAGCATTTCAGAATACAAGCCACCTAGGTTAACCGTGTCGATAATTTGTGCAAAAAGGGTGCTATAAATGGCTTCATCTTCGATAAGAGGTCGGTAGGACCCGGTGTGAGCCATCAGTGTTGGCCATTTTAGCCATTCCCGCCAATAAGCCCTAGGCCGAAAGTAGACCCATTGATGGTGCCAACAGTCTGCCTCAGGATGCCGTCCATAATGGTGTATTGCCTCAGGAGAAAAAAGCCACATGTCACCAGGATGGCAAGGGTGAGGGGTATCACCATCAAGAATGATGCCTTGCCCCTTCAAGGTGTAATTAATGATGTAGCCTTTCATTCCATTAGGCCGATGAATAAAAAAGTCTAGGTAACTCTCTTTCTCAATGGGAGTCAGCCCAGCGACTAAGTGAGTATTGAATGAAAAACCCGGTAACAGAGGATCGAGCTGAGCTTCCGGCGTTTGACTGTGGGAAAGTGTCCGTAACATCGTTAATCCTTAGTCGTGGCATTATGCCACTATCAATAATTGATCTGCCGTAGTGTTCTCGCAGTGTAAAAAGGTTCGTTACGAAGGTGTTAAATCACTTGTCAGAAGTTAGGACTGCGTCACACTTCCTCATCAGATAGCCTTTTTCTCCATATCCACAGCATCTGTGCCATGACGTCTACCGCTTTAGGTGCCTTAAGGTAAATGCAGAATTTACGATAAGGGGAGCCGGTCATGCCGATAAGCTTAGGTCTTGATTTTGGGAGTGATTCAGTACGAGCATTAGCGGTTGATTGTGAGAGTGGTGCAGAGATCGCGAGTGGCGTTGCCTATTATTCACGTTGGCAGCAGGGGCTTTATTGTCAAGCTACGCTGGGGCAATTTCGTCATCATCCCAAGGATTATATAGAGTCGTTACAGCAAGCAATCTTAGAAACGCTGCAACAGTTGACCGAGCCGCAGCGCCAGAGTGTCATCAGTATTGGCGTCGATAGTACAGGCTCTACGCCAGCGCCAATAGATAGTTATGGTCAGGTATTGGCCTTGAGGCCGGAATTCGCAGATAACCCTAATGCGATGTTCTTACTTTGGAAAGACCATACTTCGGTTCAAGAGGCCGAAGAAATTACAGCGCAGTGTCAGGGTGAGGGGGCGGTCAATTATACCGCTTATACTGGAGGGGTGTACTCCAGCGAGTGGTTCTGGGCCAAGATTATCCATGTCACCCGTCAGGATCCGTTGGTTGCCAAGCATGCAGCCTCGTGGGTTGAACTCTGCGATTGGATTCCAGGATTGTTAACCGATCAGCTTGCCCCTCAACAACTGGTGAGGGGGCGTTGCAGCGCAGGTCATAAAGCGTTATGGCATGAAGATTGGCAAGGCTTACCACCTCAGCACTTTTTTGAGGCAATCGAACCCTCACTATTCCAACATCTGCACTCTCCACTTTATAACGTTACCTCCACCGCTGAACAACCAGTGGGTAAACTGAGTGCCGAATGGGCAAAGAAGCTCGGTCTTTCCACTAATGTGGTAATCAGTGGCGGGGCATTCGACTGTCATATGGGGGCTGTGGGAGCGGGTGCTAAACCACACACCTTAGTCAAAGTGATCGGCACTTCGACTTGTGACATTGTCACTATTGACCCCTCGCAACTGGGTAAGAAAAATATCCAAGGGATCTGTGGTCAGGTGCCAGGGAGCGTGGTGCCAGAATTAGTGGGATTGGAAGCAGGCCAATCGGCCTTTGGCGATATCTACGCATGGTTTGAGCGCGTGTTGCGCTGGCCCTTAGAGCAATTAGCCGCCAGGCATCCCACCATTGCCCCTGAGGTTGAACACTATGGTCAACGCTTACTCAGTGACCTGACTGAAGCGTGGCAGAACGATCCTAAACTTGACCATTTACCTCTCATCATTGACTGGTTTAACGGGCGTCGGTCACCCGTAGCCAATCAGCGCCTAAAAGGGGTGATCACCGGCTTAACCTTGGCGACTGATGCACCCGCATTGTTTGGGGGATTGATCGCTGCTACGGCGTTCGGTGCTCGCGCCATTATGGAGTGTTTTATCGAGCAAGGGGTGGCCATCGACCACGTTATGGCGTTGGGCGGTATTGCCCGGAAAAATCCAGCCATTATGCAAGTGTGCTGCGATGTATTGAATCGCCCATTACAGATCGTAGCTTCAGACCAGTGCTGTGCCTTGGGTGCCGCGATTTTTGGCGCAGTAGCGGCGGGTCATTATCCCGATATTGCCAGTGCACAACGGGTGATGGCGAGCGGTATCGAAAAAACATTATCGCCACAACCCGATAACGTTACGGCTTATCAACACCTCTTCGAGCGCTACCGCCAGTGGGCCGTTAGCGTAGAGTCTCACTATTGTCGTCCGCGCAAGCATGATGCAGCGTAGCAGGAGAATATAATGAAAGATATCTTTGAGCAGTACCAAATTTGGTTCGTTATAGGTAGCCAACACCTTTATGGCGAAGAGACCCTAAAGCAGGTATTTACCCAGGGTGAAAAAGTGGTTCATGCGCTTAATCAATCCGGGAAATTACCTTGCCAGTTAGTGTTAAAGCCGCTGGTCACCACGCCACAAGAGGTGACCGCGCTCACCCGCGAAGCCAACTATCATACGCATTGTGCAGGGATAGTGGTTTGGCTGCATACGTTCTCACCGGCGAAAATGTGGATTAATGGCTTAGTGGATTTACATAAACCGCTGCTGCAGTTGCATACTCAATATAATGCCGCATTACCTTGGGGTGAGATTGATATGGACTTTATGAATCTCAACCAAACGGCTCATGGTGGGCGGGAATTTGGATTTATCGGCGCGAGAATGCAGCTAGAACATCAGGTTGTCACTGGCCATTGGCAGCAACCCGCCACCCAACAGCGCCTTGCACAGTGGATGCGAACCGCGATTGTTAAGCAAGATACCCAATCTCTGAAAGTGGTACGCTTTGGCGATAATATGCGTGAGGTGGCGGTCACTGAAGGGGATAAGGTCGCGGCGCAAATCCGCTTTGGCTACTCGGTGAATACCTGGGCGGTGGGGGATCTGGTGGCAGTGGTTAATCAGGTCGGCCAGAGCGCAATCAATGCGCTGGTCGAGGAGTATGAAGCCTCCTATCAATTGAGTCCCGCGGCGCAACTTAACGGCAACAAGCGACAAAACGTCATCGATGCTGCCCGTATAGAATTGGGGATTAAACAGTTTCTAGAAGAGCGCGACGCTCACGCCTTTACTACCACCTTTGAAGATCTCCATGGACTGGCACAACTGCCCGGCCTCGCAGTGCAACGCTTGATGCAACAAGGTTATGGCTTTGCTGGAGAGGGGGATTGGAAAACTGCCGCGTTAGTAAGAATGTTAAAAGTCCTCGCGATAGGGTTACCGGGCGGTACCTCTTTTATGGAAGATTACACTTATCATTTTGAAGAGGGGAATGATTTAGTACTGGGCTCCCATATGCTTGAGGTCTGTCCAACGATTGCCACCGCACAAAAACCTATTCTCGATGTGCAACCATTAGGCATTGGCGGTAAGGCCGACCCGGCGCGTTTAATTTTCTCAACCGCAACCGGTCCAGCAGTTAACGTTAGTTTGATTGATCTCGGTGATAGATTCCGACTGTTGGTCAACCAAGTTGAAGCGATCGCGACCCCTCATGCACTCCCCAAATTGCCAGTCGCCAATGCATTATGGCGTGCTCAGCCCGATTTACCTACGGCCTCTGAGGCATGGATGATTGCTGGCGGTGCCCATCATACGGTATTTAGTCAGGCCTTAACCATTGAGGATACGCGTCGCTTAGCCGACCTATACGGTATTGAAATGGCGGTCATCGATCAGCACACCAGCTTAGCCAGTTTCCGTGACCAGTTACGTTGGAACGATGCGTATTTCCGCTTTCAACGGTGAGTGAGAGGAGGCCTTATGCTTGACACGCTAAAACAGCAAGTGTTCGCGGCAAACCAAGCGTTACCCGCTCATAACCTAGTCACTCTTACTTGGGGGAATGTCAGTGGAATAGATGAGACGCGACAATGGGTGGTAATAAAACCTTCTGGGGTCGATTATCATAGCATGACCGCAGAGGATATGGTGGTGGTCAGTTTACAAAGTGGCAAAGTCGTGGAAGGGCGTTATCGGCCTTCCTCCGATTTACCGACCCATCGTTATCTTTATCTAACTTATCCTCAACTGGGCGGTATTGTGCATACCCATTCACGCCATGCTACGATTTGGGCGCAAGCGGGGCGGAGTTTACCGGCATTCGGCACCACTCATGCCGATTATTTCTATGGTGAGATCCCCTGCACGCGAGCCATGCATGATGTGGAAATTCGTGAGGAGTACGAATGGCAAACCGGGGCAGTGATCGCGGAAACATTAGTTGCCCACCAGTATCGACCTGAGGAGATGCCAGGTATTTTGGTCCATTCCCATGGACCCTTTACTTGGGGCAAAGATTCAGCCCATGCGGTTGAAACGGCAATTGTGCTGGAAGAGATTGCTTACCTGGCTCTTTTTAGTCAGCAATTACAACCGCGGTTAACCGCGATGCAAGCTACACTACTCGATAAACACTATCTGCGTAAACATGGCAAGCACGCTTATTACGGTCAAAAATAGCGTGCGAGCGGTCAGCCAAGGAGGGCTGATTATTTGAATTTGAGCAGTTTAACGGTCTCGTCGATATCGACTTCATCTTCACTGAAAACCAAAGTTTCGCCTTGGAAAGTCGTGATAGCGATTTTACGTAACGTCCGGGTCGCATTCGGATCCGTATTAGTTTTAGGGCGGATGGTATTCATCAACATTCCAACACTTAAAATAGTATTCGCTTTATCAATGCCTTGGTTCGCTGGAACCTCTTCGCTATACAACCGATAATTTTTGATTGCCGTGATTTTTACACGCTCACCGGCAATAAATAAGTATTTGCTTGGCGGTATCACTTTCACCGCGTAGGCCGATAGGCCTTTGTTGTTGGTGGTCGGTTCGAAAGTCACCGCCGCATCTTTTTTGATTAACTCGGGATTAGCGACTTTAACCTCGTGGAAATAACGGTTATCACCCATTTCATCTTTAATAAAACCAAAGCCTTTCTCTTTAAACCAGGTGGTGATGGTGCCGTTTAATGCCATGTTGTCCTACCTTATTGCTAACTTTCTTCACTGCGCGCAGTGTAATGCATATTGCGGTAAGACTCTATCGCTTAGCGTGGTAAGGTGGGATTTTAAGTGGGAATAAGCATCGATAGGAGCTGAAGAGGGCATTTAGTCTCGTATTATGCAAATTTTATTATTCCTGATGAACCATCAAAACGATTATCCTTTAAGCAGTCAGATTAAAAATAAAGGCAGAACGGCTGCGACCATTCTGCCAATGTGGGTATGAAATATTAGGTATTGTTTTTCACTACAGTCGTACTACCGTTATTTTTTACGGAAGTAATACCAGCATCGCGGCCCTGTGCGGAGGTATAAAGTTGACTCGTTCCAATAATCTGATGATTAGCGGCTTTCAGATTGAAATGAAATTTACCGTTAGCGGCGACTTTCTTTTCATACCTTTCATCCAACGAACTGTTTGTTTGAACAGAGCGAATACCATTCTCCGCAGCGCTTTTTGTAGTGTAAAGCTCACTGGTAAGAATGATCTCCCCGTTGCCGGCCTTAAGCACAAATCTAAATTGACTATCGCTGCTTTTACTCAATTCGAACCAACCAGACATGTTAACTCCTTGATGTAAATTGCGGATGTAAACGGCTTGATTAATTGCCATCGGGCTATTCAGTATGCACAAAAAGCAATACATTTCCACTTTGGACAGGTTTATCTTATATGTTCATTTATAACGGGATATTCGAACGGATATATTTTTATTATTTTATGATAATAAGGCCCAGTAGCCAGGCACGCATTGGAGGATATATTTCACGCGGGGATTTATGTGGAGCTTACTTTTGACTATATCGCCTTGTTTTGCCAGATCAATCAGGTATTAGTGTACCGGTGATAGGTTGAAGACACTAAGGCAATCAATGGTAGTCTTAATTAACTAAGTGTCGCGGTTTATTCTATGAAATAAAAACCCACGCAATTACGTGGGTTTTGCCTTTTGCGATTCTTATGAGATTCAGCGAAACCTCATGAGACAACAAATTTAATTTAGACGTTGAACAAGAAGTTCATAATATCGCCATCTTTTACGATATATTCTTTTCCTTCCGCACGCATTTTTCCAGCTTCTTTCGCGCCTTGCTCACCTTTATTGGCAACAAAATCGTCAAAACCGATGGTCTGCGCACGGATAAAGCCTTTTTCGAAATCAGTATGGATTTTACCTGCAGCTTGTGGCGCCGTCGCACCGACAGGGATGGTCCAAGCCCGCACTTCTTTTACACCGGCAGTGAAGTAGGTTTGTAGGTTAAGCAGGCGATATCCCGCGCGGATCACACGGTTTAAGCCTGGCTCTTCAATACCCAGTTCGGCCATAAACTCGTCACGTTCGTCATCTTCAAGTTCAGAGATATCGGATTCGACGGCTGCACAGACGGGGACGACGACAGAGCCTTCTTGCTCAGCTATAGCGTAAACCTGATCGAGATACGGATTATTTTCAAAACCATCTTCATTGACGTTAGCAATATACATCGTTGGCTTGAGTGTTAGGAAACTCAGGTATCGAATCGCGGCTTTCTCATCAGCATCGAGATTTAAGCTACGTAACATACCGGCATTTTCTAAATGCGGCAGACATTTTTCAAGGACGGCAAGTTCTGCTTTCGCGTCTTTATCACCACCTTTCGCTTTCTTCTGAAGGCGTTGAATCGCACGCTCACAGGTATCGAGATCAGATAATGCCAGCTCAGTGTTAATCACATCAATATCGTCAGCGGGATTCACCGTGCCAGAAACGTGGATGATGTTATCGTTCTCGAAGCAACGCACAACATGACCAATGGCTTCAGTTTCACGGATATTGGTCAGGAATTGGTTACCAAGACCTTCTCCTTTGGAAGCCCCTTTAACTAACCCTGCAATATCAACAAATTCCATGGTGGTGGCGATGGTACGTTGAGGTTTAACGATCTCAGCAAGTTGATCGAGACGAGTATCAGGCATGGGGACCACGCCGGTATTCGGTTCAATGGTACAAAACGGAAAGTTAGCCGCTTCGATACCTGCTTTCGTCAGTGCATTAAAAAGAGTGGATTTACCGACATTTGGCAGGCCCACGATACCGCATTTGAATCCCATGCTTGACTACCTTATTACGTTAATTATGCTGCGCGAAAGCGCGCTGTATAGCAGAAAATTTGTCGCATTATACACAGTTTTTAGCAAAGAGGGCAGCACACTCAACTTGCTTTAAAGCTGTGTAGACGGTTCATTGCCCGTAACCGATCTTCTTTCAACCAGACCTCAGTGCAGCGTGCGGCTTCGTCAATTGCATCATCAATTAACTTCTGCTCGCTTAACGGGGGTTTTCCTAATACGAAACCTGTCACTTTATTTCGGTCACCAGGATGGCCGATACCGATACGTAGGCGATGAAAGTCGGCAACGTTACCCAGTTTACTGATGATATCTTTTAAACCATTGTGCCCACCATGACCGCCGCCTTGCTTGAATTTAGCGATTCCAGGGGGAAGATCCATCTCATCATGCGCGACTAAAATTTCTTGCGGTTGAATACGATAAAAATTAGCCATCGCCGCGACAGCTTTACCACTTAAATTCATAAAGGTTGTCGGAACGAGCAGACGGATATCTTCTCCTGCAATGGACAGTCGTGCTGTTGCGCCAAAATATTTAGCTTCTTCCTTTAAGGGTTGGCGAAAACGGTCAGCGAGTAAGTCGGTGTACCACGCACCGGCATTATGGCGTGTCGCCGCATATTCAGCACCGGGGTTTGCTAAGCCAACAATTAATTTAATGGTACTCACAAGGGTCATCCTTTGCAGGGTAAAACGCTAGTGTACTGTATGGGAGAAGGGAAGTTCAAAAACATTCCCGTCGAACGTTTTTTTCATCGCGCACAAAGTGTTAAAAAATCACAGAGTGTGATCTCTGTTAAAGATAATCCTGCCGTGAGCGCCTACACTTTTGTCAAGTTCTGTAAGACATAGCTAAGGAGAAGCGAATGAAACGCGTACATACTTCATTACTAGGCAATGGGTTAATGGTAGTAGGTTTAGTCTTAGCCGTGACAAGTCTACTTATTGCCCTATTGAGTCAGGCTGAAGGCTCGATTTTTACTGACAGTTGGGCCACCGGAGCAGTACTTGGAATCTTTATGGGAGCGTTTTTCTGGCTGATGGGCGCACAACTGAGTGGACGGGAAAAAGTGTGCGAAAAATATTATTTACTGCGCTTTCATCAACGGCACCCGCACCGCCGTCGGCATTCGTAATTTTCGTTAAGGTGTAATACAACCGTGGATTATAACGCATGCAGCAGGTTATGTTCACTCCATCACCCTTGAATTGCGGTATATAAATACATTGGTATCTTCTTTAACCTCATAGAATTGATATTATTGTTGTAAAATAACACCCTAATACTCGGGACAGCGATATTAGGGTGTACCATTTATTCCTCGCTAAATTAAATCCCCTTCGGATCGCTAAAGGTTGAAGGTTTCAAAGATACTTTCTTCTCTAATTTTTTATCTTCGGCATTTTCACCCAACCTAAGATTCCATTCGCCTGGAATGGTCGACCATTGTTGATTTGTAGTATTCCATCTTGCAAACAAACGGGGATCGATGCTAAGCGAAACATATTTTTGTTCACCGGAAGCCAGATCAACTTTACGCCATCCTGCTAGTTTCGCTGTGACCTGTGGTTGACTTGTCGGGTCAATATAAATTTGGGGGACTGCTTTACCCGCTTTGCTTCCTTGATTTGACACGGTAAAGTGGATCGTTACCGTATTTTTTTTAGACACAACGGTCAAACCACTGTAGGAAAAGTGAGTGTACGATAAACCATAACCAAATGGGTAAAGAGGGCGTTGATGAGTTTTCTCAAACCACCGATATCCTACATCCACACCCTGCGTATTATAATCCACACCAAATAACCCGCTTTTAGCTTTAGTTGTAGGATGAGCTGAAGTTTCACTCGCTGCTGGATGCGTAAACTGAGGTAATTGTTTTTCTGATTGAGGAAATGTAACAGGTAAATGACCGGAGGGATTGACCTGACCAACCAAAATATTAGCTATAGCCTCAGCACCTTGCCCCCCAGGATACCAGCTTTCAATTATCCCTTTGACAGAACTTATCCATGGCATTAGGACTGGGCCCCCAGTTTCAAGGACAACAATAGTATTTTTATTTTGTTCGGCTACGAAATTAATTAAGTCATTTTGATGATGAGGCAGAGATAAGTTCTCTGCATCCACTGCTTCTGAATTCCATGCGGTAGCGAATACAATCACTTTGTCTGCTTTTGCAGCTTGCTCTTTAAGTTGGTTGGTTAACTGGCCGTCGTTGTAACTCACTTCTAGTTCCGTTTGGGTGTGTTGTAAGGCATGCAAAGGTGAAGAGGGGTGATAATAGGCTTTGGGGGCTTTAGGATCGTAAGATACAGGCTCTTTCACTTCGAAACTCCCTTCGGGTAACACCTGACTCGACCCCCCGCCAGACATGACTCCACGGTTCGCATAACCACCCACGACCAATATTTTCTCATGGGGAAGCAAGGGTAAAACGTTTTCTCTATTTTGGAGTAGCACAATTCCTTCCTCTGCTTCGTTCTGCGCCACGAGTTTGTGAGCAGTGATAGTAAAATTATTGTTGTGAAGGCGCGCACCAAATCCCGAGATACGGCTGACAGAAGTGAGAATACGTTTAACCATGTCATCTATTCTAGCCATCGTGACCTGACCTTTACTCACTGCTTTTTTTAATGGCTCACCAAAATAATGTGCTTGGTCTAAATCATAGGCAGCTTGTTGATCTAAACCTGCGTTGACGGCTTTCAATGTAGAATGAGTAGCCCCCCAGTCAGAAATTACCCAACCGTTAAATCCCCACTCATGCTTCAGCACCTCATTGAGTAAAAATGAATTTTCGGAAGCCCATTCCCCGTTTACGCGGTTGTAGCCAGGCATTACAGCCCCTGGGTGGCCAATCTCCCCAGCAATTTTAAAAGCGAATAAATCGACTTCGCGCATCGCTTCCTGGTTAAGATCGGCGCTCATCACTACCCGGCCTGTTTCCATAGTATTTAAGATAAAATGTTTCATTGTTGAGACCGTACCTTCACTTTGTATCCCACGAATGGCATGGCCCGCCATTTTTCCTGTGAGAAGAGGGTCTTCACTGAAATATTCGAAGTTACGGCCATTTAAAGGATCACGAATAACATCGGCTCCTCCCGCCAAAAGAATATTGAATCCTTTCTCTCTTGCCTCAATACCTAATATTTTGCCGCCTTTTTCGGCTAATGAAGGGGAGAAGGTGGCTGCTAACAGCATAGTGGAAGGGAATGCAGTGACCTGGTCATTTTTACGATTAAATTTGGGATTGGCGATGCCCAGACTTGCGTCGGTCATTTGAAGGGCAGGAATGCTTAAGCGAGGAATACCCGGAACAAATCCAGCTGAACCTAGTGCCCCGTTTTCTAAACTTAGTGCAGATTTAAGAGAAAAACTAAGTAAGGAAATTTTTTCATCCAAAGTCATTTGCTGAATTTTTTGACTAATACTTGTTTCATCTACAACGAAAGGACTGGCTATAACATTTGCTGAACTCAGAGATAATATGAGTGCAATCTTTATTTTAGAAAGCGTAAAGTACCGTGGAAATCGGTTTGGAAAAATCATTTTTTACTCCTAAATGCCATTTTTATTAAAAAATGGACGTTAGCGAAAATTAATGCGTACACCTGATAATGAATTGTTTTCCATGCAGGAATGAATCTGCTATTTTTTAACGTTATCGTTTAAATAATAAAAATAATTTTTTTGGGAGTGGAAAACTATAAGCAGTAGGATAATCTTCTACTTATATAATAAAATTAATTAACCCTTTAGCATCGAAATAAAGACAGTGCCCTATGTTGATATTGTTAAGCAGCCTTATTAAAAACTATTAGCGATTAATTCTGATCCAATATCGTCTATCGTTTTGGCACCCGTCAATGTCATAGCAACACGCATTTCCCTTTCAATTAGTGTTAAGACATTTTCAACACCTTGTTGTCCAGCAGTTGCTAATCCATATAAATAGGCTCTGCCGAGTAATGTCGCGTCTGCGCCCAGAGCAAGCATCCGTACAATATCCAAACCATTACGAATACCACTATCGGCGAATATAGTGATATCGCCTTTCACCGCCTCCGCAATATTGGGGAGGGCATGAGCAGTGGACATTACCCCATCAAGTTGTCGTCCTCCATGATTAGACACTACAATTCCATCAGCACCAAAACGTACAGCGTCTTTAGCATCTTCAGGATCTAAAATACCTTTGATCACCATAGGCCCCTTCCAGAATTCGCGAATCCACTCTAGATCTCTCCAGGAGATTGAAGGGTCGAAGTTTTTAGCTAACCACCCAATATAATCCTGAAGACCTGTCGCTTGACCGCGATAAGCTGTAATATTACCCAAATCATGCGGCCGACCCCATAGTCCAACATTCCAAGCCCATTGTGGGTGGGTGATTGCTTGTATGTAACGGCGCAGAGTGGCGTAGGGGCCGCTCATCCCTGAGTGTGCATCTCGATAGCGGGCACCAGGTGTTGGCATGTCCACAGTGAAAATTAAGGTAGTACAACCGGCTGCTTTCGCTCGCTCCAACGCATTTCGCATAAATCCACGATCTTTCAAGACATAAAGCTGGAACCACATCGGCCGTTCAATATTGGCAGTCACTTCTTCAATAGCGCAAACCGAAACAGTTGAAAGGGTAAAAGGTATACCTCTGTTTTCAGCCGCTTTGGCGGCTTGAACCTCGCCACGTCGGGCATACATTCCACAGAGGCCTACCGGAGCCAATGCGACAGGCATGGAGACTTTTTCACCAAGAATTTCAGTCGAGAGATCTAAGTCTTCCATATTACGCAGTACGCGTTGGCGCAACGCGATGTTAGCTAAATCGTCGACGTTACGTTTCAATGTATTTTCTGTGTACGAACCGCCTTCTATGTAATGAAATAAAAAAGGGGGCAGAATGCGCTGTGCGGTGTCGCGGTAGTCACTTGCAGAGGAGATAATCATTACTATTCCTTTTCTATCTCGGAAAGCTGAATCTTATTTGAATAACACTCTCCTCGATATTGCCAGAATCGAGGAGGCAAGTACTTTCGAGAACTAATCCAAATAAAATACTGAGGTTAAGTTCGTACTTAGTGGGCTATTATCTGGGTGAGTAAACATCAATGGAGCCATAGTTAGCCACCAACGCTTACAAATATCTGTTTCAGCAATAGCTTGCCATTGATTTTCTGACTCGACATCAAGATGAGCGAATAATAGATTTCTGGTTGCATCCAACCAGATGCTGTAATGATGTACACCCTGTTGTTTGAGTATAGCGGCTAATTCCGGCCATATAGGTGAATGACGCCGTTGGTATTCTTCATGGCAGTTTGGCTTGATTTGCATGACAAAAGCTTTACGTAACATTTGAACGCTCCGCCGCCAATGCTTCTTTCCAGGGCGACACTGAGAATCTTTCCCCTAAAGCGATGAGTTCATCAGTGGTAATACTTTGACGAATCCCCCCCATAGACAGAACTTTGACTAACACCTCAGAAGATTTTTCTGCCGTATCAATCAAACCAAAGGTTTCATCCAAATCTGGGCCTGTGGCAAAAATACCGTGGAAAGGCCACATGACTAATGAATGATTTGTCATTGTGGACGCAGTGGCATGCCCAATATCATCAGTTCCTGGAACCATCCAAGGTAAGACACCAATACCTTCAGGAAAGACGACTAAGCACTCAGTACTACCTTCCCACAATAAACGCGTAAAACGGGCAGAGTCCAGATTCACTACGTAGCTTAGCGCAATAAAATTGGTAGGATGGCAATGCATAATGACTCTATCTTTTCCCTTACTCAATCTTTTACGGACTGCGTGAGATTGGAGATGTGAGGCAAGTTCGGATGTTGGTAAGTCACCCATGCACAATCCCCAATAAATCGTAAAAGCTGTCCCTTGCTCATTAATTTGAAGTAGCGCTAAACACTCTTCTGGTGCTAGTTGGACATTACGGAAAAACTTTCCAGAACCTGTTACTAAGAACCAATCATTCGCTAAATCTGGAGCAGCTTGACTTAGGGAGATACTCCGAGGGGCAGTATAAAATTCAGAACGATAGGGGATTACCTCTTCCGATGATAGGCGGACACTAATATTACCACCGTTACGCTCATCCCAACCTTTTAACCACATATCACTGGTAGCTTTGATCATCGCTTGAATGAATGTTGCTTCTAACATAGTAGACATAGGACAGCCCTTATCGTTGACTGAGTACTTGTTGTTCGTATTGTTCAATATCATTTAACCAGCTTGCATCGACTGGAACATTTTGGCGATGACACCACTCTTCCCATATTGCTTGCCAAGGGAGAGATTTTATTTCCTCTAACCAGGCAAGACGGTGGGTATAATTCCGTTCGACTTCAGCCTGACGTAGCTGCTCGGTAGGTTCCAACAATGCACGTAACAACGCTTTTTTTGTGTTTCGTGTGCCAATCACCCATGCAGCAATTCGATTTATTGAGGCATCAAAAAAGTCGAGGCCGATATTAATTTTTTCAAACCACTGATGACGGACAATTTCATTAGCAATTGCTTGGGTTTCATCATCTAATAACACGACATGATCGCTGTCCCAACGGACAGGCCGGCTTACATGAAGTAATAGACGAGGGACATAAAGTAGGGCGGTCGATATTTTATCGGAGATCACTTCGGTTGGATGGAAATGACCTGCATCAAGCGTAAGTGCCGTCTGCCGACTGGTTGCATAACCTAAGTAAAATTCATTAGAACCGACGGTGTAGCTTTCTGCACCGATACCAAAAAGTTTACTTTCAACTGCATCAATATGATGCTTAGGATTTAATTTCTCACTTAAGATTTCATCCAACGCATCCATCAAACGTTGACGTGGCGCAAACTTATCGACCGTCAAATCCTTCATTCCGTCCGGTACCCAAATATTCATAACGGAAGGGGTGCCTAACTGCTCACCGAAATAAGCAGAAATGCGACGGCATGCTTTGCAATGGTCAATCCAAAACTGACGAATATGGGGATCACTGTGCGCCAACGTAAATCCGTCGGCGCTAAGCGGGTGTGAAAAACAAGTTGGATTGAAGTCTAAGCCTACATCGTTGCGCTTAGCCCAGGTTACCCATGAAGAGAAATGTTTGGGTTCAAGCTTATCTCTCTCAACAGGGGACTCACTGTCTAAATAATTAGCGTGTAGATTAAGACGTTTAGGACCAGGGATTAGTGAGAAGGCTTTTTCTAAGTCTTGACGGAGTTCAGTAACGGTGCGGGCTTTTCCCGGATAATTACCCGTTGCTTGAATTCCTCCTGTTAATGCGCTCTCGGCGTGTTCGAATCCTTTTACATCATCACCTTGCCAGCAATGAACAGAGATAGGGAGTTGGTCTAGTTGAAGAATAGCGTTTTCAACATCAATACCGATTTGTGCGTAGCGTTGTTTAGCTAAGGTAAAAGCGGTAGGGCTATAGCTTGACATAAGTTTGCTCCTGGTGAGAGTGAGTCAGCGCAGAAAAACGGCTTCGGTTATCCTGCAATGACATATTCGTAGTAGGGGTATAAACCTGTATAGGAAAGTGTTGCTTAAGGTGACTTCGGTAATCGCCGACATCCTTAAATTCACCTAGAGCAATGAGTTGACAGCCGATGTTGCCAAGTGTCGAAGCTTCACTCAGCCCAGCATGGACAGGTATCTGACAAGCATCGGCACAGAGTTGGTTAAGAAGAGGGTTTTGACATCCCCCCCCAACAATATGTAACCGTTTTATTTTTTTAGCGTAAAGTTTCTCCAGTAAACCAAGGGTTTGTTGATAGAGTAACGCTAAGCTATCGAAGATTGTGCGTGCGATGGATGCTGAGGTCTGAGGTATGGGCATACCCTGTTCTCGACACGCTTTCTGTATTTCGTCACACATAGAAACGGGGTTGATAAAACGGTGATCATTGGGATTGATTAAAGATACACAGGAAGGCTCATTCTTTGCCGATTCTATTAACGCCGTAAGATCGTCAATGTGGTGCTCCTGACATAGTTTTTGTAATAACCACAGCCCCATTATATTTTTGAGGACACGAAAACCTTCGGCACCCCCCTCATTAGTAATGTTTGCTTCCATGGCTGCAGTATTAAGGAACGGATGATGGTACTCGACCCCCATCAATGACCATGTTCCAGAACTTAAATATGCATCCTCCTCACTGTCCAATGGCGTAGCGAGCACGGCACTAGCTGTATCATGGGTGGCGACAGCTATTACGGGAATGGCCAATCCTTCTGAATTATTCCAATGACCAATAGTGTTACCTGGTGAGGTAGGTTTACCTAACCATTGGGGATCAATACCTGCCCATTGACACAAACCCTTATCCCACTCTCCTGTGCTGATATTCCAAAGTTGGGTAGTAGTGGCATTGGTATATTCACAATTCATTTTTCCCGTTAGACGATAATGTAAATAGTCAGGGATCATTAATATGTGTTGCGTATCTTTAAGCCACTCAGACTGTTGCTCGTGAAGTGCACGACACTGATATAGAGTATTAAAAGGGAGAAATTGAATACCAGTGCGTTGAAAGATATCCTCTTGTCCAAATTGGGCGATAGCACGTTCCATGACACCCTCTGTCCGTTTGTCACGATAACTTACTGTCTCACCCACTCGCTTGCCGAATTTATCAAGCAGAACAAAATCTACTCCCCAAGTGTCGATCCCTATACTATCTGGGGTGATCCCCTCTGATGTTAATTGATGCAGTCCTTGAAGAATGTGCTGATAAAGGTCTTCTAAGTCCCAACAGTCATAACCACCGTGGTTATGGCGTTTATTTGAAAAACGTCTTATTTCTCGTAATGCCAGATGCTGGTTGGATGATTGCCACTGTCCAAGCATGACTCGGCCACTGGATGCCCCTAAATCGACTGCAACGATATTCTGCACATTCATATCATGTCATTCCCAAACTATTATGGGTTCAGACTAACGTCACATTAAAAACCTCACCTTATTTTTACTGCCAGCCGCTTAGGGCGCATGGCATCGTTACAAAGGTTTATGGGGAATAACTCACAAATTCGTCGCACAGAGATCAACTGTGATGAGCAACACATTTCTGCGCATTATTTGGTAGATGAGGGATCTTGCAGTAGAGCTTGTAACAAAATTTATACATTATATAAATTAATGTCATTTGGCTGTTTAACTGAATATCGATACAGGATGAAGCATGACACTATTGCAGAGTGTAGATTATTTTCCACATGAGGAATATTCGATTGCTTTAGAGCCTCGAGCACCTCAATTAGCGTTTCCTGAGCATCATCACGACTTTGATGAAATTGTGATAGTGGAACAAGGATCTGGCATTCATATTTATAATGGGCAGCCTAAGACGCTTTATTCAGGTTGCGTTTGTTTTATTCGAAGCCATGATAGACATCTGTATGAACAAACAAATAATTTGTGTTTAACTAATGTTTTATACAGAGATGCTAATTCCTTCCGTTTTCTTAATAACGTTACCGAGCTGCTACCTTGTGCAGGTTCACATTGGTTTATTAATCAAAAAGTGATGAGCGAGGTGCTCAATATGACGAATGCCCTGCGGACTGATAATGGGTGGAGTATTGATAAACAAGCTTATCAGGAACAAATTTTTATGCGCCTGTTGTTATTACTGCGCAACTCTTTGCAACATTGCGAACAAGATGATCGCTTGGCTTTATTATTGGATTGGCTCCATAATCATTACAGTGATGATATTAATTGGGAAGTCTTAGCGGATCAATTTGCAATTTAGTTGAGGACATTACATCGTAAACTGAAACATTTAACAGGTGATACGCCTCAACGGTATCTCAATAAGCTCAGGCTGCTGGAAGCTCGCTATTTACTTCGTCATAGTGAAGATAAAATCACTGATATTGCCTACCAATGTGGATTTGGTGACAGTAACCATTTTTCTACGCTTTACAGCCGAGAGTTCGGTCACGCGCCTCGTAAAGAGCGTCAAATTTCTAATTAAACACGCTTTTGAGAATTTGAACGATCAGGTAGGAAGTTTTTATTTGAAGACCGCTGAGAGTGGGCTCTCAGCGTTAAACTATGCTCTTAAAATTCCAACGTTAGATTTTACGTTGTTGATACTATCGTTTATGAATAACTCGCTACAAGAGGCTAGAGAGCTACACCTAACCCCACAATATTTGCTGCAATGACAATAATAAAACAGCCGATAGATAATACTCTAACAGGGCGTTTCCCCGCAGATTTCCACTCATTAAGAAGTAAACCTACTAACCCTCCACAGAGTACATACATACTCATGTGTAACATCCAACTGACATAATCATAGGCAACAGGTATACGGGCATGACCCCATGCGTAGAAAAAGAATTGGAGATACCACATAGCTCCCCCTAACACTGCCAGCACTATATTAGTTATTAATTGTGGGCGAGGGAGAGAAAAATCAGTTTTAATAGAAAGCGTTGGTTGTGTAGCTAAACGGATGAGACAGAATCCTAGGTTAACGACGGCACCGCCGCCCATTATCACCACATAACTCGGTAATGCAGCATAGAGTGGGTCCACGCCTGCTACGATAGCCGCGTGATGTAAAGGCTGTGCAGCATTCATAGCAAAAGACATGCCTGCAGAGAAAATCCCACAAAATATAGCCAGCAGGAGTCCTTTTTTGAGATTGAAATCGTAGTTATCAACCCCTAACACCCGTTCTTTTAAGACGCCTGCACGAGTCACAATCGCAATTCCTAAAAGGGCGAGTGCCACGCCTAATAGCGTTAGCTGTCCTCCAGGTTGGCTGAATAAAGTTATAAAACGGCCCTGAATAAGTGGAGTCATGAGCGTCCCCACGACTAATGTCACGCCAATAGCTATGCCAATTCCCATTGACATACCGAGGTAGCGCATGGTTAGGCCATAATTAATATTTCCTATGCCCCACATTAAACCAAAAAGGAATACTGGTAATAACTGGGAAAAAGAAAATTGCGCAAAATACCCCCAAACATTTGGTAATAAATAGGCACTGATACTCCACGGGAGAATAATCCAAGAAACGCTACCGCCTATTGACCACATTGTTTCCCATGACCAATGTTGAATACGTTTAAATGGAGCATAAAAACACGCAGCGCTAACCGCGCCGACAAAATGCCAGGCTATCCCGGCAATAATGGCACTGTTCATAATAGTCATCTCATGTTGAGTCTCACGGCAGTTCGCCCTAAGAGGAATTGTAGTGTATGAGGGGGGCGGGACAATCCACCTTGAAGATATTGCCGCGCAAATTCGTTATGTGGCAAAAAAGCCGAGAGTTATCATCTTAAGGATCACACATCTTACTTTCTGCGTAGAAATGTCCTTAGTGTCGGGTCTATCTCAGTGATCTTTTAATTTTTGCCAGATTGTTAAAAGCCCTGTCAGCAATATCAAGGTGCATAAATAAGGCCTGTTAGATGCTACCCAGCGTAATCCATTTCGGGATCCAGGGAAATTTACTATGACCAAGCAACTTCATCACTACATTAACGGGCAATTCAAACCATCAACTTCGCCTAAATGGATTGACGTCATCAATCCTGCCACAGAGGCGCTTATATCACAGATTCCTCAAGGTAATGATCACGATACGTCTCAAGCGATTAGCGCTGCGAAAGCCGCGCAAAATAGTTGGGAAGCGTTACCAGCAGTTGAACGCGGACGTTGGCTACACAAGATTGCTACGGCAATTCGTGAAAAGCATTTACTCATTGCACAAACTATCGTTGCAGAAGGCGGTAAAACGCTGCCCTTAGCGATGACCGAAGTAGAGGTTACTGCCGATTATTTTGATTATATGGCGGAGTGGGCCAGGCGTTATGAAGGTGAAATCATAAATAGTGACCGCCCAAATGAAAATATTTTCTTGTTCAAAAAAGCAATTGGGGTAACAAGCGGTATTTTACCTTGGAATTTTCCTTTCTTTCTGATTGCACGGAAAGTCGCTCCCGCATTGATCACGGGAAATACCATTATCATAAAACCGAGTGAATTAACGCCTAATAATGCATCAATTTTTTGCGACATTTTACACTCCCTCGATTTCCCGAAAGGAGTCATCAATGTGGTATATGGAATAGGACAAGAAGTCGGTCAAATATTAGCGTCACATCCGGATATCAGCATGGTCAGCTTAACCGGTAGTGTTCAAGCCGGGATTGCGACTATGCAAGCTGCGGCAAAAAATGTGACTAAAGTTTCTCTAGAATTGGGAGGGAAAGCTCCGGCAATCGTGATGCAAGATGCAGATATAGATCTTGCGGTAAAAGCCATAGTGAGCTCTCGTATCATTAACAGTGGTCAAGTGTGTAATTGTGTTGAACGCGTCTATGTGCATCACTCCCACTATGACACATTGGTAGAGAAATTAATTGAAGCCTTTAAAGCATTGAAAGTCGGTGACCCGGCTAAGGATGAGGAGGTTGATATGGGGCCGCTCATTAGTGCTACAGCTTGTAACCGTGTTGCAGAGATGGTTGATGAGGCTATTGAACAAGGGGCGAAGTTAGAAATCGGTGGCCATAAGCTTTCTGGCAAAGGATATTTTTATGCCCCGACTATTCTGAGTCAAGTCACTCAGGATATGAAGATTATGCGCGAAGAAATATTTGGGCCTGTACTGCCAATAATGACGTTTAATACTTTAGATGAAGCAATATTCTTAGCAAATGATTGTGATTACGGTCTGACGTCATCGCTTTACACTCGAAATATCAATTATGTAATGAAAGCACTTAGGCAGTTAAAATTTGGAGAAACTTACATTAATCGTGAAAATTTTGAAGCTATACAAGGTTTCCATGCAGGTTGTAGGAAGTCTGGCATAGGGGGGGCAGACGGACGGCATGGTTTAGAGGAGTATTTGCAAACGCATGTAGCCTACGTAGAGTTTGAGCTGTAATAGACAGATTTAATAATTAATTACACAGAAGATAATTAATTTTTCTTGGATTAGTGCACTCCATCTTAGTAGTGAGGTGGAGTGATTGAATTTCATTACATTAGAAATCATCCCCTTCGGAAGTTAACTGTTAAGTGAAAGGGTATTCTTAACGGGGGTGTGTTAATAATAAATATATTTATGCTTCAATAAGCCGTTATCCGTTTATTTGATAAAAATTATCCTTTATTAGGGTTGAAGGAATACCATGAATCGTAGAAAACTAATAATTAATACTCTGTCTTTGGTCGCGTCTACAAAAATTATTCCTTCCCTGGCAAAGGGAAATAAAGAATTGTACACGGGAACTTCTGAAAAAAACGAAGGTGTGGGATTTTTAACCATTGCTGAACATCTCAAACCTAATTTACACCATACAAAGGTTCAATTATTACGTGCAGTGGAGTTTGAACAAATCTCTGACGGTATTTTTAAAATCAATCCTGATAAATCATTATCACCCGAAAATGTTTCACTGCACAAACTGAAACAAGGTGATCAGATTATCTTAGATTTTGGCGACCACTGCACAGGTTATCTATCGTTTATGGTTAATTGGGCCGGTAAAAGCGCGGATGCGCCGGCACGTTTACGTTTGACGTTCGGAGAAGTCGCCTCTGATGTATGTCAACCCTTGTATCCTTATGACGGGATGATTAGTGCTTCGTGGTTACCCGATGAGATTGTGAATATTGATTATCTCCCGGCAAAATATGAAGAGAAGCGTCGTCATGCCTTTCGCTATGTAAAAGTAGAGGTCATTGGGCTTTCAGCGAATTTTACTATTAGCCTTTCTGACGTTAACGTCGATGCCGTTTCCTCTGCAGGAAAAGATGTTGGTAAACCGCTATCTTACGCTACACCAATGCTGGAAAAGATAGATAACGTTGCAGTCAAAACTTTAAGTGAGTGTATGCAGACAACATTCGAAGATGGTCCCCGCAGAGATCAACGTTTATGGATCGGTGATTTACGCTTACAAGCGCTCGCTAATAATTATAGTTTCAAACATAATCAATTGATTAAGCGTTGCCTCTATTTATTCGCTGCCTATCAAGATCAACGTGGTTATATGCCCGCCTGCGTGTATGAGAAACCAACTCCACGAATAGGGGAGGCTTTTTTACTAGACTATTGTTTACTTTATTGCGTCACGTTATCGGATTTCTATCATACCACTCATGATAAGGTTACAGTAGAACAACTCTTTCCTGTCGCAGAGGCTCAATTACTTTCGGCATTAAAATTTGTTAATGCCGAAGGCTTATTCCAGCTACCGCTCGAAATAAAATGCTTTATTGATTGGCATAAAGAACTCGACAAACAAGCTGCCATGCAAGGCGTAATTATTTACACATTAATGAATATGATAGTCTTAGCAGAAAAAACCAATCACCCTTTCAGAGCTAAAGAGTGGCATAAAGTAAAAGAAAAAATGAGCATTGCTGCACGTCACCACTTTTGGGACCAAGATCTTAATTTATTCGTCAGCGGACCTCATCGTCAAATATCTTGTGCTTCACAAGCTTGGCTAGGCTTGGCGGATATCGTTAGCCATGGCCTTGCCAGTAAAGCAATTGAGACAACATTAGAATCATCCACCGCTCTCCAACCCAATACGCCTTATCTTTACCATTATATTATTGAATCATTGATTAAAAATAATAATAGCAAAGCCGCAGTAAACTTAATGACCTCCTACTGGGGAGGAATGATTAATCAAGGCGCCGATACTTTTTGGGAATGTTATAAACCCAATGACCTTAATTTTTCTCCATATGGAGGTAAACAAATTAATAGTTATTGCCATGCGTGGAGCTGTACACCGACTTTTTTTATTAGACGTTATTTCTCATAGTTTAAAAAGTAGTGGAAATAAACCATGATAAAAACTGTGCAGCCTTATGTATTTACACTTGTTGCCATTGGTGCACTTGTACCCACTTACGCTATTGCGGCGCTCACTATAGAACAAAGAGTTGCCAATTTAGAAAACGCACTGAAGAAAACTCAAGATGAATTGATTCAAACTCGGCATGAACTCAAACGCTACAAGAACATAGCAAAACATCGCACGGAATTGGCACAAGAAAATGTCGCGACCTCAGCGCCTTTAACTAACTCTAAAACGGGAATACAAGATTTACGCGTCGCCAGCGCAGCAGATGAGAAGGGGTATTACGCTTATAATCTCCGACCTAAAGAAGCGGCATCGTCTTTGAAGGGTGACACTGTTATAGAAACCGAAAATCATGATCGTATCTCATTACATGAGCTAAGTCGCTTCATCAAGGACGATATCGGCTTTACCTATTCGGGGTACTTTAGAGCGGGGTGGAGTACCGGTAATCGAGGGAGTCCTGGAGGTTGGGCAGTGGGCTCGTTAGGTCGGTTTGGGAATGAGCAAAGCAATTGGTTTGATCTCAGCTTCAAGCAAAGATTATATCAAAATGATGGAAAAACATTACAAGCGGTGGCCAAATTTGACGGGAATGTTGGTACTTCATACAGTAATGCTTGGGTTTATGATTCAGCAAATAATGATAATTACCTGCAATTCTCTGATCTATATCTGAATACGCAAGGATTTATTCCTGGACATCCTGAGGCAACATTTTGGATAGGAAAACACTATTTAACGAATTATGAGATCCAAATGGTCGATTGGAAAGCACATAAAGCGGACACTTCTGGGGGAATGGGTATTGAGGACTTCTCTTTGGGGGTAGGTAAACTCTCTGTAGCTTTATCGAGACAAGATCTCAATGTTTATAATCATGATAAAAGTGCTTATAAAAAAACTAACACCAATTCTATCGATTTACGGTATAGCGGAATCCCTATTTATGACGATATGACACTAGATAGTTTCTTTCGCTACAATTTTTCTAATAGGACAGGGGGCAAAACAACTAGTGAGTATTACCAGGTAAAAAATGCTTGGCTAAGTACATTTATTCTTCATAAGCCATTGCCACATAATGGTTTTAATGATTTTGTTTTTCAGGCTGCCACTAATTCCAATGCAAGTGGATTCATGCAGATATCAGATTCTAACCCTGATTTCGGGTTTGGACGCTATTATTATGGCGATCACGGCGGGAAAGCCTACCGCTTTATTTCACAGGGTGAAAGCTATCTGTCTCCTCATATTATTATCGCTAATTCCTTAATTTATGGTTGGGGGAAAGGATTATATAGTCAATATACCGGTAAAAATAGTTCATTTTCTACTCTTAGAGCTATCCTGCGGCCAGCATGGATCTGGAATAGTTACAACCAAACAGGAATGGAGTTGTCTTGGTTTACTCAACGGCAAAAAGCAGGAGGTGAAATCTATAATGAGTCAGGTTATAAGACAACATTATTCCACAGTATTAAAGTAGGGACGAGTTTACTAAAATCGCGACCTGAAATACGTTTTTATACGACTTACTTAAAAGCTCTTAATACAGGTATTGATAATTATACTTTTGATGGCCATTCAAAGGACCAAATAACTATTGGTGCACAGGCCGAACTATGGTGGTAATAAAATATAACGTTATCGTTAAGCATTTTATTTCCAAGGTGCCGATGATAATGAGTGCTTAAATGAGAGGGTTAATGGATTAACGGCTTGAAACCATTAATAGGAAACCTTTTAAGAAAGAAGTCCACAATTTTTTAGATTGTGGACTTCTCAATACTGGACTATTATTTTTATAAAATAATAGTTATCAAATTAGTGCTCAAACATCGCAGAGATGGACTCTTCATTACTGATACGACGAATCGCTTCTGCCAACATTCCCGATAGGGTTAAGGTTCTAACGTTCGGTAGTGCTTGGATTTCTGGTGATAAGGGAATGGTGTCGCAGACGACCACTTCATCAATCACTGAATTACGTAAGTTTTCAAGTGCGTTGCCGGAGAAAATAGGGTGAGTTGCATAAGCGAATACCCGTTTTGCCCCACGCTCTTTCAATGCTTCTGCGGCTTTGCATAAAGTACCACCAGTATCGATCATATCATCCACTAAGATACAATCACGGCCCGCGACATCACCAATGATATGCATCACTTGAGAAACGTTGGCACGAGGACGACGCTTATCAATGATAGCCATATCAGTATCGTTTAATAATTTCGCGATGGCACGCGCACGCACAACACCACCGATATCCGGAGAAACGACAATCGGATTGTCCATTTTTAGCTGCTGCATATCTTCTAACAGAATTGGGCTACCGAACACGTTATCGACGGGGACATCGAAGAAACCTTGGATTTGTTCGGCGTGCAGATCAACGGTTAACACACGGTCGACACCAACGCTTGAGAGAAAATCAGCAACAACTTTTGCCGTGATGGGAACACGTGCTGAGCGCACGCGACGGTCTTGACGCGCATACCCAAAGTAAGGGATTACAGCAGTGATACGGCCGGCCGAGGCGCGACGCAGTGCATCAATCATGACGACCAGTTCCATCAGGTTGTCATTGGTCGGCGCACAAGTGGATTGGATGATAAAGACATCTCCGCCCCGTACATTTTCGTTAATTTGGACACTGACTTCTCCGTCGCTAAAACGGCTTACCGCGGCGTTTCCTAAAGTCGTGTATAAACGATTGGCAATGCGTTGCGCTAGTTCCGGCGTGGCGTTACCAGCAAAGAGCTTCATATCAGGCACGAGTTAAACCTCAGGCTTTGGGTCCAAAGAATGCCCACCGTGATTGGGCAATCTCATAGGTATAAGTTAGTAACAGCAGGTACAGACTCTGGAACGGGTGAGTGTGTTACTTGCCGCCAATCACTCCGATAACTGTCGATGCAATAGGGAAGTATTAGCGCCCTTAGCAATAAAACAGGTCATCCAAGATGGAGTGAGAGTAAGGACTTGACGAGCAGCGGCTTCACTGTCGAATTCAGCAAACACGCAAGCACCAGTGCCCGTCAGTCTTGACGGAGCGTATTCTAGCAGCCAGTTGAGTAGTTCATCAACCTTACGAAAACGTTTTCTTGCGATGGCTTCGCAATCGTTCGACCACGATGAATGCATTAAGTGTTCTACAGTACGCACTGGACTATTACGAGGCAGCTCAGGGTCATTAAAAATGAGCGGCGTTGGGATACTGACTCCAGGATGGGCGACAAGATACCATTTTTCCATCGGCTCAACCGCTGTCAGTTGTTCACCTATCCCTTCGGCTAAAGCAGCAAAGCCATGTACAAATATTGGAACATCAGCACCCAGTGCCAAGCCAATGTCAGCTAATTGCGCGAGAGAGTAGTTAAGATGCCACAGCCTGTTCAATGCGACCAAGGTTGTGGCAGCGTTAGAGGAACCACCTCCTAGACCGCCTCCCATCGGTAATTTTTTATCAATCCCAATACTTACGCCAACCGTCTCGTCACAACGTTTATCAATAATGGCCTGAGCTTTAAGACGTTGAGCGGCGCGATAAATTAAGTTCTCTTCGCAGGGAACCTTGTCAATATCGTTTAGTAGGCAGATGCGTGCTTGTTGATTCACCGCAAAAGTCATCTCATCGCCATAATCTAGAAACTGAAAGAGCGTCTGCAAATTATGGTAGCCGTCTTCACGTCGACCGGTGATTGAGAGAAATAAATTTAATTTACCAGGGGAAGGCCAACGTTCAATCATTGTGTGTTCCAGCTATCCATGCGTAGTTTAATGCGTTGTCCATCGGCAGTTAGCTCGACGTTTGCCGGCAGTGCAGGGGAGACTGTGTTGTTATAGCTGTTGATAGTGACATGCCAAGTCACACCATTTTGGCTATAATCCGCACTCTGTAACTGGTAACTATCATTCAGGGTGAAGTGATCGGCATTGCCTGGAAGGCCCATCATCCATTGGCGCAGATTATCCAATGGAATTTGCATTCCAGTGAGTTTGGTGATCATCGTTTGTGCATCGTGGCTCATGTACCGCTGACCTTTATTGTCTACCAGTTGAACGGTATTTCCTTGCTGATCGAGCTGCAACTCAGTGCTACCAATAGGACTGGTTAATAATAGGCGGTAGCGATCAGCGGCTTGTTGTTGCCAGTTAAAGCGCGCATAGACCTTTTGCTTGTCCGAAAGATACGCAAAGGCGCCTCGTGTTTCAAAATGCGTTACAGCACTAACTTGGGATTGATGCTGTTTCCATTGCACAGAATCAGGACTTTTTCCTGGTCCTTGAGGAACTTGATGCGATACACAGGCACTGAGTAATAAAGTAAATGCCGGAACCACCATACCTAAACGCTTTGCAGGAATAACTCGCACGCTTTTCTCCTTGACGAGGGCCGTCTATGACGGCGGACTTTAACGATCAATGCTATATTCAGCATAACACATGCAATAAAAGAATCTTATTACACACTTATCTTTTGTATGGCTTTTCATGACAGGAAGCATCTTGTAGAATGGCCGCACAAAAATGCCTGTAAGGTTTGTAGGGTAAAAGTAATTACATCATTATGACGCTGCTAGCACTTGGAATAAATCACAAAACAGCTCCTGTCGCGCTTCGCGAACGGGTGGCGTTTGGTCCTGATATCTTAGATAACGCTCTAGACAGTTTACTTTCTCAGCCGTCAGTGCACAGTGGCGTCGTCTTATCCACCTGCAACCGCACCGAACTTTACTTAAGTGTTGATGAACAGCACGATATTCAACAACAACTTATCAAGTGGTTATGTAATTACCATCATCTCGATGAAACCGAAGTTCTGAATAGTCTTTATTGGCATCAAAATAATGCTGCCGTCAGTCATCTGATGCGTGTCGCGAGTGGTCTCGATTCATTAGTATTAGGCGAGCCACAGATTCTGGGACAGGTAAAAAAAGCCTACGCAGAGTCTCAACGTGGGCATGTGATCAACGGTGAATTGGAGCGTATGTTCCAAAAAACGTTCTCAGTCGCCAAACGTGTGAGAACGGAAACTGAGATCGGTAGCAGCGCGGTTTCCGTGGCTTTTGCTGCTTGCACCTTAGCACGACAAATTTTTGAATCACTAAAAAAAGTGACTGTTTTATTAGTCGGTGCGGGGGAGACGATTGAGTTAGTGGCACGCCATTTGCGTGAGCATCAAGTTAAACGTTTAATGATCTCTAACCGGACTCGTGAAAGGGCCCAACGCTTAGCAGAAGAGGTCAACGCTGAAGTCATAGATTTTGGTGCTCTACCTGAACATATTGCCTCCGCTGATATCATTATCTCTTCCACCGCGAGCCCACTCCCAGTGATAGGGAAAGGGATGGTCGAAAGTGCCTTGAAACAGCGTCGTCAGCAACCCATGCTTATCGTGGATATTGCCGTTCCACGTGATGTTGAGCCCGAAGTTGGAAAATTAGAGTCCGCTTATCTTTATACCGTAGACGATCTGCAAGCCATCATTCAGCATAACATGGCGCAACGCGAAGCGGCCGCTGTGGAAGCCGAAACTATCGTAGTACAAGAGAGCGGAGAGTTCATGGCGTGGTTGCAAGCGCAAAACGCCGTCGATGTTATACGAGATTATCGGCATCAGGCAGAAGATATCCGTGAAGAGTTAATGCAACGGGCATTATCTGCACTCTCTCAAGGACAAGATCCGCAGAAAGTGATGCAGGAGATGGCTCACAAACTCACTAATCGCTTGATTCACTCACCGACAAAATCTCTTCAGCAAGCCGCACGTGAAGGCGATGCTGAACGTTTACAAATCCTGCGTGATAGCCTCGGCCTTAGTTAGCTAAGGCTATTCCCCCTTTTGTTATTGGACAAATAATTCATACATGAAATCTTCTATTGTTGCCAAACTTGAAGCCTTACAGGAACGTCATGAGGAAGTCGAAGCGATGCTCGGTGATGCAGGTGTTATCGCTGATCAAGAACGTTTTCGAGCGCTCTCCCGAGAGTATGCTCAGCTCACTGACGTGACGAATTGTTTCCGCCAGTGGACTCAGGTACAAGAAGACATTGAAACGGCTAATGAAATGTTAGCCGATCCAGAAATGCGCGAAATGGCCTCAGAAGAACTTAAAGAGGCGAAAACGCAAAGCGAAGCGCTAGAGCAATCGCTACAAGTTTTATTATTACCGAAAGATCCTGATGACGAACGCTCGTGCTTCGTCGAAGTTCGCGCGGGAACCGGCGGTGATGAGGCGGCTCTTTTTGCGGGTGATTTGTTTAGAATGTATAGCCGTTATGCAGAAGCGAATCGCTGGCGGGTGGAAGTCGTCAGTGCTAACGAGGGTGAGCACGGCGGTTATAAAGAAATTATTGCGCGCATTGAAGGTGTTGGTGTGTATGGTCGGATGAAGTTTGAATCCGGTGGCCACCGCGTACAGCGCGTGCCAGAAACCGAATCTCAAGGTCGTATTCATACTTCTGCTTGTACTGTTGCGGTGATGCCAGAGATCCCCGAGGCAGAGCTTCCTGATATTAATCCGTCGGATTTAAAAATTGATACCTTCCGCTCATCTGGAGCAGGTGGGCAACACGTTAACACCACCGACTCTGCGATTCGTATCACGCACTTACCCACTGGAATCGTGGTCGAATGTCAAGACGAGCGTTCGCAGCATAAAAACAAAGCTAAAGCTCTTTCTGTACTGGGGGCAAGGATCCATGCTGCGGAAATGGCTAAAAGGCATGAAGAAGAAGCCTCGACTCGCCGTAACCTTCTGGGTAGCGGCGACCGTTCTGATCGAATTAGAACCTATAATTTCCCGCAAGGACGGATAACCGATCATCGTATTAACTTAACTATTTATCGCTTAGATGAAACGATGCAAGGGAAACTTGATAGCTTGATTGAGCCGGTCGTACAAGAACACCAAGCTGATCAACTGGCGGCGCTTGCAGGTCAAGAATAATGCAAATCAGTCACTGGCTTCGTGAAGCCGTTCCTCTACTGCAGCACAGTGACAGTGCAAAGCGAGATGCTGAAGTTATTCTTAGTTACGTCCTCGACAAGCCCAGAAGTTGGCTAATTGCTTTTGATGATTACTCATTGACGGCTGAGCAACAAACACTGTTAGCGGCGCTTATTGCGCGCCGTGCTCAGGGAGAGCCAATCGCTTATCTTTGTGGACAGCGTGAGTTTTGGTCGCTGCCACTTACAGTGTCTCCTGCCACGTTAATTCCTCGGCCTGACACTGAAGTGTTAGTCGAACAGGCATTACAGCTGCTTCCTGTCACGTCGGCTAGGGTATTAGACCTAGGAACTGGTACGGGAGCCATCGCCTTAGCCTTGGCCAGTGAGCGACAAGACTCTCAGTTTATTGGGGTGGATCGTATTCCTGAGGCAGCCGAATTAGCGCGCAGTAATGCACAGCGACTCTCTATTCAGAATTGTCAATTTCAATTGAGTGATTGGTTTGCAGACTTATCACCCAGCGTATTTGATGTGATTGTGACAAATCCTCCTTATATTGATGCGAACGACCCCCATCTGACCCAAGGTGACGTGAATTTCGAACCCCGTAGTGCGCTTGTTGCGTCCCAGAACGGCCTTGCTGATTTAGCGCGAATCATTCAGCAAGCTCCACAATGGTTGGTACCAGGTGGATGGCTATTGGCAGAGCATGGCTGGCAACAACATGAGCAAGTTCAACAACTTTTTATTGCAGCAGGCTTTAAAGCGGTCGCAACACGGGTCGATTATGGTGGTAATCCACGGGTCACTTATGGCAAATTCGCTCAAGTGTAGAAAAAATTGTTGTGAATCATGAAATATTTGAAAACTCTATCTCGAACGCATAACGTGTTGCGAAGTTCGGCTTATTTACCAAAAGGGATAATATGATCACTCCCGTCGAAACCCCGACCGGTGCACAGCGTTCATTGTCTGAGGCAATGATTGCCTTAACCGCACAAGTGCGTGATGACTTCCCAGAAACTTGGGTGCGGGAGCAATTGGCACTATTGCTCTCCGAAGCACAGACTCATTTAGATAGTGAACCCAATCCTGATATGAAGTTAGACCGTTTACTCGATCTTTTCTTCAAACAATGGGGTTTTACTAGCATTAGTGGCGTTTATCGTCTCTCAGAAGCGCTTTGGCTTGATAATGTGTTGAAGTACCGCAAAGGTAGCGCGGTATCGCTGGGTGCTATCTTACTTTATCTCAGTGAACAACTGGATATACCGCTATTCCCTGTCATTTTCCCTACACAGCTCATACTTAGGGCTGATTGGGTTGATGGTGAAATGTGGTTAATCAACCCCTTTAATGGCGATACTTTGGATGAGCACACCCTCGATGTCTGGGTAAAGGGAACCCTTGGTCCCACTTCTGGTATCGATGATGTCGATTTAGAACCAGCCTCTTCAGAAGAGGTCATTCGTAAGTTACTCGAAACACTTAAAGTATCGTTAATGGAAGAGAACCAGATGGAGTTGGCCCTTCAAATTAGTAAGGTATTAGTCGCGCTCGATCCGGATGACCCTTACGAAATTCGTGATCGCGGCTTAATTTATGCGCAGCTCGAATGTGAGCATATTGCTTTAAACGATCTCGCTTATTTTGTAGAACACTGCCCTGAAGATCCCGTAAGTGAAATGATCAAAGTTCAAATGCACACTATTGAATATAAGTCGGTTACTTTGCATTAGTGACCTCGAAAATAGCCAAATGAAGGATAAAAGTATGGTCCAAAAAGTTGTGTCTATCGGTGATATCCGTGTAGCAAATGATCTACCGTTCGTACTGTTCGGGGGAATGAATGTGCTGGAATCTCGTGACCTCGCCATGCAAATTTGCGAACACTATGTGAAGATTACTGAGAAGCTCGGTATTCCTTATGTCTTCAAAGCCTCATTCGATAAAGCTAACCGCTCATCTATCCATTCTTATCGTGGGCCTGGTTTAGAAGAGGGCATGAAGATTTTTCAAGAACTGAAATCGACGTTTGGCGTCAAGATCATTACTGATGTTCATGAAGCGTGCCAAGCACAGCCTGTATCTGAAGTTGTCGATGTTATTCAGCTTCCGGCGTTCTTAGCTCGTCAAACGGATCTGGTTGAAGCGATGGCGAAAACTGGTGCAGTGATTAATGTAAAAAAACCTCAGTTCGTCAGCCCAGGACAGATGGGAAATATCGTCGATAAGTTTGCTGAAGGCGGTAATGATAAAGTGATTCTCTGCGACCGCGGCAGCAACTTCGGCTATGATAATCTGGTTGTGGACATGCTCGGTTTTAATGTCATGAAGAAAGTGTCCAATAACTCACCAGTAATTTTCGACGTGACCCATGCCTTACAAACGCGTGACCCATTTGGTTCGGCATCTGGCGGACGTCGTGCACAAGTTGCTGAGCTAGCTCGGGCAGGAATGGCTGTAGGTATCGCAGGGTTATTTATCGAAGCGCACCCAAATCCAGCAGAAGCACGCTGCGATGGTCCTTCAGCATTACCTTTAGATAAGTTAGAACCTTTCTTACAGCAGATGAAAGCGATTGACGATTTGGTCAAGTCTTTCCCAGAATTAGATACAAGTAAGTAATAGAAAAGGGCCTTAAAGGCCCTTTTTTTGTTAGAGAAATTACAACATTATCGTCATAAGATAGGCGACAAAAAGCACAAGGTGCGCCACGCCATTCAGGACATTAGTTCTACCGGTTGAGAAAGAGATTTGACTTAAAATCAATACACTTGCCAAAACTACCATCTGTGGGGCATCTAATCCAAAATGTAATTCATTTCCCGTAATTGTCGCAATGATAGTAATCACAGGAACTGTTAATGAAATGGTGGCAATAACCGATCCGAAGAAAAGGTTCATCGCACGTTGCACTTGATTAGCCAATACGGCTTTAATCGCCCCCAAACCTTCAGGTGATAAAATTAACAATGCGATTAAGAAACCGGTGAATTGCTGCGGCGCATGTAAAGTGTGAAGTAAACTCTCCAAGACCGGCGCATTGAGTTTGGTCACACTGATTACAGCGATAAGGTGAACAACCAACCAAATACTATGCCAAGTACTGCTGTGAGCAGAAGGCTTACCATGATGGGGGTCACCATCGTCGCTATCATCTTCATGCTCATACACAAATAAATTTTGGTGAGTCTTAGTCTGAATCAGTAAGAAAACGCCATACATCACTGCAGAGAGTGCTGCAACGAGAAGTGACTGTCCTATTGTGAAGTTTCCGCCCGGTAAGGCATTAGGGAAAATTAGCACAAGTATCGCGAGTGGGAAAATCGCAATGAGATACTGCTTGACCCCCGCCAGGTTGACATACTGTGTTGAAAACTTGCCCCCGCCTAACAGCAGTGCAAAGCCCACGAGTCCGCCAATGACTATCATTATGATGGAGTAGAGAGTATCGCGCATCAATGTGGGTTCAGCACTCCCTGTCGCCATTAATGCTGAGATTAAGCTAACTTCTAGAATGACAACTGAAAGAGTCAGTACTAGAGAGCCATAAGGTTCACCTAGGCGGTGGGCGAGTACGTCTGCGTGACGAACGACGCTGAAAGCACTAGAGAGAATTGCTATTAAGGCAATTATATTCATGCCAATCGTTAACGCTAAACCTTCAGGCTGACCAAAACCGAGTAATAAGCCAACGGCTATAATGGGAAGCAGCAAACTGAACTCTTTGTGACGTGTTCTTTCTTTTCCAGGCATCCAATCTCCTTATATTTAACGTGGCGAGGGCTGGCTCGCAAAAGAATGTTCTTAGCGGGTAGTTAATCACTATAGCAAATAATTGAATGAGATCACCTCGTTTTACTCTGCTTTACTTATGTTAAAGCCCATAAAAGAGGTTTTTTTATTTTTATCAGTTTGATAATAAATGAGTTTTATGTGGCCTAATAAAAATTATTCCGGTTTTAATTATCTATTTAACCCTAGATAATGGTTTTTTTTAACCGTTCACATGTAAAAAAAGAGTGTAGACTACAAAAAAATGATTTTAAGTTGTGGTGTAGTAAAGCGTTAATCAACAGGAAATAATTAATTGCTCATTAAAAGGTTAAAGAGTCTTCACTCTATCCTAAGACTTTGTCATGATGAGAGAGTATCTGAAGTAGAGAGGGGGAATTGTGTTAACCCGTGAGTTTTTAAAAAGTGCAGATTGCCAAACCTCATTTGGCCCCATCGAAGAGAGTTTATTACTTTCACCTGAGCAACGTACTGCTTCACTGCAAACATTCTTACTTAATAAACCTACCGATGGTCCGCTGTGGGTATTTGGTTACGGCTCCTTAATGTGGAATCCGCTACTGGATTATGACCGTGTAGAGACTGCCCGCTTGGAAGGATGGTCGCGAGATTTTTGTCTCAGTTTAGTTGCAGGCAGAGGGACGGCTGAGAAACCGGGGCGTATGTTGGCGCTGGTAAGAGGGGGGAGTACTACCGGGCGTGTCTTTAAATTGTGTTGCGAGAGTTGGGAAGCAGAGCTGGCCTTATTATGGAAGAGGGAGATGTTAACCGGTTGCTATCACCCCTTATGGCAGTCTCTTACCCTTGAGAGTGGTGAAACCATTGAAGCACTCGTCTTTGTTGCCAATCCGCAGCATGTTCACTTCAAATCAGGGGAGAGCGTCGAGTCCAAAGCTCAAACTATATCGTGCGCTGAAGGCCCATTAGGTAAAAACATCACTTATTTGCAGGATATGATGTCGGCCTTCCAACGCTATGCTATCCATGAACCGGCTATGACGGCCTTATCAGAATGTGTAGCCCACCTATCGATGGAAATGAGTGATACAACTTCGGATTGAGATGATATCGTGATCATTCTCTCTACTTATATACTTAGCGAACCTATCTCTCAGTTTTGTTGAAAGAGGAGTTGCTTACGTTGTTAACCATTAAGCGTGACCCTGCATCCTTGACCAAAATAGTAATGATGCTTTCTCCATTACTTATGTTAAGTCGTGCACAAGGCAGCATGCTTCATCCGTCGACACCCAGTACGACGATGGAAAGCTCATCCTACGCTGCAGCGTTACCCGATTTGGGTTCATCTCAATCATCCGTCTCTCCAGTCGATCAACGACTCACCGATATTGCAACCAGCTTAGGTAAGTCCTTACAAAATTCGGATGATGACACCAGTGCCGAACAAAGCGCCAGAGAATGGGCGTTCAACCACGTTAGGAATAAACTTACACAGAAGATCGACAGTACGGGAGAAAATCTATTATCCCCTTTAGGCCAAGCCAACGTGAGCCTTAATGTTGATATGGAAGGTAAGTTTACAGGCTCGACCGGTTCGTTGTTCACTCCACTCATTGACAATGGTCAACGATTAACCTTCAGCCAACTCTCCGTCAACCAGAGTACCTTAGGAACGGTAGGCAGTGCAGGGTTGGGGCAACGCTTCTCCAACGACCAGTGGCTTTTCGGTTATAACGCGTTCTTGGATCAGCTTTTTACCAACAACCAGCAACGAGGCTCAATTGGTACAGAGTTATGGAGCCATTATCTGCGTTTTTCCGCTAATTACTATACGCCGCTATCAGGATGGAGAAATACCTCTGCGAGTCAGTCCCAACGTATGGCACGCGGTTATGATATTACCAGTCAAGGTTATTTACCGTTCTACCAACAACTGGGGGTTACCGTTTCGTGGCAACAGTATCTGGGTGAAGGTATCGATATTTTCAATGACGGGAACTACTATAATAACCCGCGTAGTATGTCTGTAGGATTAACCTATACTCCTATCCCGTTAGTCACCGTCTCAGCCACGCACAAAGAGGGCTCTGGTGGGACCAGCCAAGATGTCTTTGGTCTCAATCTCAACTATCGCTTCGGCCAATCGCTGTCGCAACAACTTTCTCCTTATGCGGTGGCCGAGGCACGTTCATTGTTTGGCAGTCGATATGATGTCGTGACTCGAAATAATCTCCCTGTAATGAGCTACCGTAAACGTCAAACTTTTTCAGTATATCTGGCAACGCCACCTTGGCAGCTTAACGCGGGGGATTCAATTACCTTGGTGGTACAGGCTTCACCGAATAAATCAATTAAAAGCGTTGAATGGCAAGGTGATACGCGAGAACTTAGTTTAACGCCACCCGCTGATGCCAAGCAATTAACGGGATGGACGATTATTCTCCCTGCTTGGGATAATTCGCCAGGTGCAAAAAATGAATATCATTTAGCGGTGACAGTTGATAATGGCAAAAAGAGCGTAACCTCAAACACTATTACACTGAAATCAGAACCCCCGGCACAACAGCCCGATTATTTTAATCAGGGCGATACAGGATAATGACTACTGCTAACGCATTCTTAACAGAATAATGTGCTGGACCTTGCAAAGATTGCAATATAGACGAATATGAGGTGCGGATGTTTGCAGGTTTTTACTGAACTGCGCGTTGCTTGACAATGAATCTCTTATTATTTCTTCCGTGTTCACGACATTTTCGTGGTTGTAGATAAGTTAAGGAAACTAAGATGCGTAAAGTAACATCATTATTATTAGTCAGTTCTTTATTGATGGGTTCAGCATCAATGGTCTATGCAGAGACAGCACCATTAAGCGCAACCCCAACTGAACATGCACATATGAAAAAGCGCCCACATGGCGCACCTGAGATGATGCTGATGAAAGGAATTGTTTTATCGGATGCTCAGAAGCAACAAATCCATAGTATTCTTGATCAAAATCGCAAGAATATGACGCCTCCTTCAAAAGCAGATCGCCAGGCGGCATTTGATTTAATCACTGCAGAAAAATTTGATGCAGCTAAAGCACAAACGTTGGTAGACAGCCATGCGGCACAAGACAAACAACGTATGCTGAATCGCTTAGAAACGGACAATAAAATTTATAACCTATTGACCGCGGATCAAAAGAAACAGTACCAAGCGAATTACGAAAAGATGAAAAGCTTTAAACATCCGGCGCCCAATGCGGCACCTCAACAAGATTAATCATTAATCACTGCGGAGTTTATCTCCGCAGTTTTTTTTATTTGTACCAAAAATCGTCGAAAACAGTTATTGGTGTACGACGTTTGTGTTCTGTTTTCGTATACCAGTTCTCTATAATGCTAGCACGGTCTGTTGCAATAGATTTTCCCTCCAAATACGCATCAATATCTGCATAAGTGACTCCTAAGGCAACTTCATCTTGCAGACCAGGACGATCATCCTCAAGGTCAGCGGTAGGATGTTTGAGATAAAGGTGTTCTGGACAACCTAGATATTTAAGGCATTGCTTACCTTGTTGTTTATTGAGCCGAAATAGAGGATTGATATCAGTACCGCCATCACCGTATTTAGTAAAAAAACCTGTTACTGCTTCGGCAGCATGATCGGTCCCGACGACAACGCCTTTACTCATTCCTGCAATACTATATTGCGTCTTCATCCGCTCACGGGCTTTCTCATTGCCTCGGACAAAATCTGAAACGGTAATCCCAGCGTCTTTTAAGGCACGTTCACTAGCAAGCACTGACTCTTTGATATTCACAACCAAGGTTTTATCCGCTTGAATGAAGGCTAGGGCATCTTGGCAATCTTGCTCGTCGGCTTGTGTACCATAAGGTAAACGTACTGCAATAAATTGATAACTTTGATCATTAACTTCATCACGCAATTCATTGATAGCTATTTGGCACAGCTTTCCAGCCAGTGTTGAGTCCTGTCCACCGCTGATCCCGAGCACTAAAGAGCGTAATCCAGTGTGATGCTTAAGATAATTTTTTAAGAAATCGACGCTTCGTCTAATTTCTTCTTCAGGGTTAATGGTGGGTTTGACGCCTAAGGCTTGAATAATTTCTTGCTGTAGAGACATAGCTAACCTCTGATAAGCGGGTTGGGATTGATAACGCTAAGTTATCCCCTCCGGTAGTGAGGGGATGAGAAATTAATGTTCTTTTTGCACGATTTCTGGTTTTTTCGCAACAAAGATAAACATAAGGATTGCCATCATAAAACAGCCAAAAATGGTTGCGCCCATGGCTAGCGCTGATGAACCCCCAATACCGGTAATGGGTATAGAGATAGAACCTAAGGTAAACATTGTGACCCCAATGACGGCGGAAGCACTGCCTGCACGGTGACCCTGGCTCTGCATCGCGAGTGACGACGCCGTGGTAGAGATAATGGCGTTACTGGCAATACTAAAGAATAAGGCTACCAAGAACACGGGTAAACTTGCGTGTAACACCCCACTGATCAATAAGCAACTCGATGCAATAAATGCAATGAGTAAGCCACAACGTAGAATCGTATACTCACCAAATTTAGGGCATAGACGAGCACTGATTTGCGAAGCGAGAATCAGTCCGAAACCATTCAACGCAAAACATAAACTAAAGTTTTGAGGTGATAAACCGTAAGTCTCCTGCAACACGAAGGGGGAAGCACCGATATACGCAAACATTCCGGACATCATAAAACCTTGTGTCAGACAAAATCCCATAAACGGGCGGTAACGGATCACTTCGATTAATAATTTCCACGCAGTAAACAACGAACCTTGGCTGCGTTTTTCAACGACTAAACTCTCTTCAATTCTGGTTTTTGCTAGGAAAAGTAAAATGACAGTGATACCGGCCAACACGACAAAAATCCCTCGCCAGCTCATATAGGTAGTTAAAAATCCGCCTATAATGGGCGCTAAGATAGGGGCCAAGCCATTGACTAACATTAGCATGGCAAAAAAACGCGTCAATTCATGGCCACTAAACCTGTCTCGCGCGACTGCGCGGGATAATACCGCCCCCCCAGCTCCGCCTAGTCCTTGGAATAGTCTGGCAGTCAAAAGCTGAGGCAGAGTTTGAGCAAAGGAGCAGGCAATAGAGGCAAGTAGTAATATACAGAGCGAAATAAGGAGTGGCTTGCTTCGTCCATATTTATCACTCAAGGGCCCAAACAGTAACTGACCGAAACCTAGGCCCAGCAGTCCAGCAGTTAGGCTAAGTTGTGCGCTGGCGGTGGGAACCGCTAGATCAGTCGCTAATTGTGGTAGTGCAGGTAAATAGAGATCAATACAGAGTGGCCCTAGACCAGCCATCAATCCTAGCGGAATGGCAAGTGCCATACGTGGGGTGTGAGTCGTCGACATGGATCCTCAATCATATAATTCGATAGTAAAGCGGTATTGCAGCGTAATAGTGAGCCAGAATAGCGATTTACCCTTTAAAGATCTATGTTAACTATTTGTTTTGTTGGAAATCTGTGTCTACACTTTAAATTGTTTAAATTATTACGAACAAATTCAACTTAATGAGTAGATCTTACAGAGGGACTTTATGAAAAAATTAACGGGTGTTGTGGTCGGTGGTTTAGCGTTAGCCGTTTTAAGTGGTTGTACCACTTATCGTCAAGCAGAAAGCTATGTTACTCAACCAGTTGTAAAAAATGTTAAGAAAGGTATGAGTCGTCAGCAAGTGCATCAAATTGCAGGGACGCCTTCGACAGACATTACTATGGTCCATGCACGGGGTACCTGTGAAACCTACATCATTGGTAAAGGGACTGATAATAAGCCGGTTACTTATTTCGTCAGCTATAACGGTAGTGACCGCGTAATGAACTACGGCTTCCAAACCTGCCAAGAATACGATACTGATCCACAAGTGGCTCAGCAATAAACATAAAAAAAGGGCCAATGTTTGGCCCTTTTTTTTATTACTGAATTGAACTCTCTTCGTGGTGGTCTCGATCCATAACCGATTGATCAGTCTGCTTTAACCAGCGACTGGTTAATGTCCCAGCAGTCATTGAACCGTTAACATTCAAAGCAGTTCTTCCCATATCAATAAGTGGTTCGATAGAAATCAATAAAGCAACTAAGGTGACCGGTAATCCCAAGGTCGGCAGCACGATCAGTGCCGCAAAGGTTGCGCCGCCACCCACACCGGCTACACCCACTGAACTTAGTGTAACCAAGCCAACCAACGTCGCAATCCACATAGGTTCGAAAGGGTTGATTCCCATGGTCGGTGCAATCATCACCGCTAGCATTGCTGGATATAAGCCTGCACAGCCATTTTGCCCGATTGTTGCTCCAAACGAAGCAGAGAAGCTGGCAATAGATTCTGGCGTGCCGAGGCGTTTTTGTTGAGCTTCGATACTTAAAGGGATGGAGGCAGCACTTGAACGACTCGTAAAAGCAAAGCTTATGACTGGCCAGACTTTACGGAAATAGCGCAACGGGTTGATACCATTTATTGCCAATAAAAGGGCATGCACGGCGAACATGATCATTAGGCCTAAGTATGAGGCGATAACAAATGTCCCCAATTTAACGATATCGTGATAATTAGACGTTGCAACAACTTTGGTCATCAACGCCATCACCCCATAAGGGGTAAAACGCATGATTAAACGCACTAACTTCATGACCCACGCTTGTAAAATCTCGATTGCGGCTAAAACACGTTGACCTTTCTCTGGGCTATCTTTAACGAGTTGGATTGCCGCTGCACCCAAGAATACGGCAAATATGACTACACTGATGATGGAGGTTGGGCTTGCCCCCGTTAGCTCAGCAAAAGGATTTTTCGGGATAAAAGAGAGAATCAGCTGTGGTACTGTCAAGTCAGCAACTTGCCCAACATAATGGCTCTGAATCGCATTTAGGCGTGCAGTCTCTTTTACACCTTGAACTAAACCTTCGGCATTGAGATTAAATAAACCGGTAACGAAAACGGCTACTAATGCAGCAATGGCGGTGGTGAAGAGTAGTACAGCAATGGTGAGAAAACTTATTTTACCAAGAGAGCTCGCATTGTGTAGGCGTGCTACGGCACTAAGAATGGAAGCAAATACCAAAGGCATCACTACCATTTGCAGAAGTTGTACGTAGCCGTTCCCTACAATATTGAACCAGCTAATAGAGGTGGCTAAAACGGGACTCTCAACGCCATATACCGCTTGTAAGCCAATACCAAACAGTACACCCATGATCAGACCACTGAATACACGTTTAGATAAGCTCCATCTATCACTACCAATAGCGGATAAAATCCATAACAGTACAACGAAAATCCCAATATTAATCACTAATGACCAATCCATGAATACCTCAATATAGCGTGCCCGTTCGGCGGTATAACGTTAAAAAGAGGCGGATTTTATCATGTTGAGAGCCATAACCACTTATAACTAACAGATCTATCTTATAACTTTTATATTATGAATGGGTGAAGCGTAATAATAGCGGCGACCATTGTTGCCAAGTTTGATTCATCTGCTCTGATCCAACAGAAATCCATTGTTTGGTCAGATTTTCTGGAGTGAGTACGGTAAAAGTGAGTAACGCAATACAGAAATAACGCTCTGGTTGCGGATGCTTAGACGATGGCAATATCGGTAATCTAAAACGCCAGCGGCAGGGCCAAAGTAGCGGAACTCCTGCGGGAGTCAACATATCGGCGAGAATATGGCTTAAATATCCCAATACCATGCCTTGAATTACATCATTGGGTATAAAGAGATTTGCAGGAAGTTTATTCATTAAGAGAAAAACGCCGATCAGCACAGCGATTAAGCTATGCGTAAATCCGCGATGGCCAAAGATCCGAGAAATAGGTAACGAGATCCAGCGTAGACGCTGTCCCAATAGTGACTTGGGGTGATCAATATCAGGTAGCAAACTGGTCAGTAAACACGCTGGAATAAGGTGCCACCAATCAGCAGAACTGATAATTGGGGTTAAATCGTAACGTTTGGCGGCGACGGCAGTCGCCAGCGCAAACAATAAATGGCCTTCGGCGGTCATGGAAAAATACACTTAAAGCTGGAAATACGTCCAGTATAGATAAGTATACAGTGTTTGTGAATAGTGACGTTGTAACAAGAGTTAACCTATTACTTTCCTTGTAACATCTCTAACGTCAACGCGTTGAGTGACGCGAGTTTACGATCGGCCAAAGACCATACTGGCCATTCTGCCTGTTCCAGAGCAGGAATGGTGAACACTTTCATTCTTGCGGCTTTCGCGGCGATCATACCGTTAACAGAATCTTCAATCGCTAAGCATTGTAAGGGATCGACGCCGAGGGCTTTAGCTGCGTTCAGATAGACCTGTGGGTGGGGTTTGCTGTAAGGCAAGGTTTCCGCAGAGGAGAGGGTAATAAAGTAGGGGGTTAACTCAAACAGGCTAACGACTGTCGTAATCATTGAAATTGGAGAGGCCGACGCTAATCCAATCTTGACGCCAGCTTGTTGGCATAATTGTAATGCGTGTTTAACGCCGGGTAGCAACGGTCGCTCTTCCTTGATTTTAGTTATGACATAGTCGATTATTTGTTGCGTAATTAAGGTGGCGCTGACGCTTTTGTTCCCAGCCACTTGAAGCCATAATTTTACTACTTGATCGATACGTAACCCAGTAGTGTCAGGAAGTTGCTGTTGTATTGCTGGGTCGATGCCGTGGGCGGCAAAGACAGTCTGTTCGGCGGTTTTCCAATAAGGCTCTGAATTAATTAAAATACCATCCATATCAAAAATGACGGCTTTTGTCGTAGGTATACCAGGCATTATCGCTCCAACTAATCGGTGAGTTATTAACGCTATTGTTCCAACTCCGATCGATTTGTCAAATAAGCTATGCTATTTATTAATGGATTAATGACTCAATAGGCAAGACTATGACCCTAGTACAAGCGCGTAATGGTGCAATACTCAAGAAGTGTATTGGATGGATAATTTTTATAATCGGTACACTCTCTACGGCAATCTCACTACTTAATTACCTCAGTAGTCAACGCGAGAAATTAGCCAGCATCAACGCAGTGTTATCCGATTTCACCCGTGTTATTGTCGATATGGTGAGATTTAACACCCACTTCTTGGATCTTTTTTGGCAGCATTCACCAGTGCCAGATTTTGGTCACAGCGCGAATGTGCTTTTTTGGATATTTTTTATATTACTATTTTTCGGGATGGCATTGAATGCAGCGGGTTCACGTCAGTGGCGTCAATATCGCTACGTTACCGAGCAACTCGAGGACTATAGAGTGATCGAGAATGCATTAGGAGAACAAGAAAAAAGCCCACTCGATAATCAAAAGATTCAATTAACGAATCAAAGTCCTTTCCGGCAATACTATCTACTTTATATTCTGCCGATTATCGTCGTGGTGATTGGTTACATTCTGTTACATTGGTTATCGCTTATTTGATTAATCTCTACGCGTTAGGCCCTAAGCAGGGCCTAACGTGCCTAATCGCTTTTGGAAACAGTTAATCATCTGATTTACACTTTTCCCTCTTTTATTTTCAAAATTCATCGTTATGATACGCACCCAGCCAACCGTCTCCCAACCATTAGAAGCGGGAGCTTAGAGGCTATTGCTATGCATTTATATTCAGGTATGCAGCCATGCTGCATTTTTGGACCCTTTTAGTCAGTACAGGTCATTTAATGAAAGTTTTTAATAAAGTTGCATTCACTGTTTTATTAGGTTTAGGCGGATTGAGCCAACAAGCTCTGGCTGATAATGTCGTATTTACTTCTATGGACAACCCGGCTACAGCTAAGAAACCTTTTGATGGGTCAGCTTCTGCGGGTTACCTTGCACAAAGCGGCAATACCAAAAGCTCTAACTTTACCGCGCAAACTAATATGACGTGGTTCCAAGATACAATGGCATACAGTTTATTTGGTAACGCCTCTAATACCTCTTCCAATGATGAGCGCTCTTCTGAAACTTATAGCATTGGTGGCCGTACCCGTCATAACTTAAATGCGGATGATTATCTGTTTGGTCAAGCTACTTGGTTAAGTGATCGCTTAAATGGCTATGATAGTCGTGATACCGCGGTTGCAGGTTACGGACGCCAAATCCTAAACGGACCTGTCCACTCATTACGCGCAGAATTAGGTCCAGGTGTACGTTACGATGACTATCATGATGGTGGACATAAAACGACGGCGTTAGCCTACGGTGCGTTGAGCTACCAATGGCAGTTAACTGATACCACTAAATTCATTCAAGGGGTTTCAGTACTAAGTTCGTTCGGAGAAGATACCACTGTGAACTCAGAGACTGGGTTACAAGTTGCAATTAACGCTAATTTCTCCCTGAAATTAGCCTATAACGTGACGTGGAATAATAACCCGCCTTCATCTGCTCCAGACCGTACTGATACCAAAACCTCTATCTTACTCTCCTACACCATGTAGTAGTTAGCCGCCCGTCTAATCGATGGGCGGCTAAGAGTAATCCTAACCATCCTCCGAGCGTTGTTATTCGAGACTATGCTTAAGTTTCATTTAACTTTTTGCAGGAAAACGTTATGGATTCTTCCATCGGTAATAACCCTCCCGAGTTTAACGATAAATCTTTAGCGCTGTTTTCAACAGCACGAGAGCGATTGACCTTCTATCGTCAAGAAATCCATCAAGAAATCTCTTCGTTGGCGCAGAGAACCAATGCATTTTTTACCGCTCAGTCTTTTATGGTTATTGCCTACTGCTCTGCAATGAACAATACTAATCCGCATTGGGGAAATCTCTACACGCTGTATATTCCTGTACTATTGACTATTTTCGGCGTCTTTAATTGTGTGAACTCCTATATCGAAATTAGTGCGGTATACCGAGCACTCGACCATTGGCAAGAGAAGCAAGACTGCCTGTTGAATTCCGATATAGTGATAGGTCAGGCTTTTGATGAACGGCCGCTCTTTACCCAGCAGTATTACGCTAATAAAGCCCATCGTTATTCTATCTTTTTCTCAAGACGTTCTACCATTTTGCTCGCATTACTCTGGTTAGTACTTGGCGGAATTACACTCTATTTTCATTTTTGGTGATAAGTAACGTGCTAGACGTTATTGGATAACATTAGGCAGACGCTAAGCCACCCGTTGTAAAAACTTCATAATGAATACGACTTGAAGAAATGCCTCGCTGTAATAGACCTTTATAGACCGATTGAATAAACCCGGTCGGACCACAGAGATAGAAGTCAGCATCCTCAGGCAACAATGAGGCAGGAACCGATTCGAGAGTAAATCTTCCACAACGCTGTGTAGCAGGAGCCTGACTATAGTGTATCAACGTCTTGATACAAGAGTGTTGTTCAGTTAGCCGATTTACTTCCGCACTTAAGGCATAATGTGCGGTATCTTGTGTGACATGAATAAAATTGATCGCACTGTGTGAGGAGGATGTTAGCGTCTGAGTTAGTCCTTCTAACATTGCCATCATAGGGGTGATACCAATACCAGCACTAATTAATACGTTATCTTTAGTAGCATCTTGAATGATAAAGTCTCCTATTGGAGCACTGACCTCTATCCGATCACCTATTTGCATCTGCTGGTGGAGAGTCGAGGAGACATAGCCGGGTTCTTGAGAGAGATTTTCTTCTTTAACCGTGATTCTAAAAAACTGTCCATTGGGTGCAGTAGAAAGACTATATTGTCGTGGTTGTTTATAACCTAATGACGGGACCTGAACTCGTACCGAGATGTATTGACCAGGAAGATAATCGGGTAGGACTAGTTTATCGGTGGGTGCTAAATAAATAGAGCTAACTGTAGTGGTTTCTGACACTTTTTTTACAATGGTAAATTCGCGCCATCCCGTCCAGCCTCCTTTCTCTTGCGCGAGTTGCGTATAAATTCCTTTCTCCGTCTCAATCATCAAGTCTGCCAATTGGTGGTAGGCAATAGCCCAAGCGTTAATTAATTCATCCTCCATCGGCACTGATAAGACTTCACTGATTGAGTGGAGCAGATGGTCGCCAACCACAGCATAATCGGGGGCTTGAATATTAAGGCTGACGTGCTTTTGACAGATCATGTTGACAACAGGTAGCAATACACTGGGGTCTTCAATATTTTCAGCATAGGCAAGCACCGCATTAGCTAGAGCCTTAGCCTGTTTACCATCACGTTGATGTCCCATATTAAATGTTTCTTTTAACTCAGGAACTTGGCTAAGCATCCGGTGATAAAAATAGTCGGTGAGTGCTTCGCCATTGGCTTTCAATACAGGAATAGTCTGTTGAATGAGTTGTTTTTGATGAGTTGTTAGCATCGAATCCTCCACGAATTTTAAAGATGTATTCTATATGCATCTTTAAAGTTAGCAAGAATTGAATTGATAAGTTTTGATGGAGGTCAGTAATCCTTCCTGATGAAAATTTAATTTGAAGAATTATTTAAAGGTGGAATTTCCGGATCCTAAATGCCTCACCCAATACTATCTCCGCCTCTGTAAATGACATTATTAACAATGATTTCGCGTTGTAATGTCCGAAAATTATAGAAAGCTTGGGGGGATACTCGATAACGTGCAAAGTCCATTTTTTTTATATCTCGTAGTAAAGGCTAGGTTATTGGTTAGCTTTGATACTGTCACAGGGAATAAAGAATCGTTTTACTTTTATGAATGAATGGGTGGAATTAAGTCTGAAGATCAGTGCGTCGTTAGGAAGTGGTTATTAGGAAGCGAGAACCACAGGCTGCCTATGAGGACTAGTCATAGCTAACTTTAAATGTGGCCTTTAAGTCATCCTCTTAAACCTGTAATATTGCACTATCTGGGAACAACTTAGAGAAAAATATTTAAGCCTGTGTACCAGATGGTGTAGCAAATCCGAAGAATCAGCAAATAAAGTTAATTAACATGTTGATTATCAAGAATAAAACATTTTAGCATGTAGCCTGTCGTGTGGGTTACCACTGCAATTAAGGATATAGAATGCCAGTTATTACTCTTCCTGATGGAAGCCAACGTAGTTTTGATCATGCCGTTAGCGTGATGGATATAGCCCAAGACATTGGTCCTGGTCTTGCTAAAGCCTGTATCGCCGGACGTGTGAATGGCGAACTGGTCGATGCCGTTGATCCGATTACCGACGATGCAAACGTCTCGATTATCACCGCTAAAGATGAAGAGGGGATCGAAATCCTTCGTCACTCTTGTGCGCACTTATTGGGACATGCGATTAAGCAACTGTGGCCAAATACCAAAATGGCGATTGGTCCTGTTATCGATAATGGTTTTTACTACGATGTCGATCTTGATCATACCTTAACTCAGGAAGATCTCGAAAAACTCGAAAAGCGTATGCACGAGTTGGCCGAAAAAAATTACGAAGTCGTTAAGAAGAAAGTCAGTTGGCAAGAAGCGCGTGATACCTTCGAAGCACGCGGCGAAACCTATAAAATAGAAATTCTCGACCAAAATATCAGCCGTGATGACCAACCCGGTTTATATCACCATGAAGAATACGTTGATATGTGTCGTGGACCGCACGTTCCGAATATGCGTTTCTGCCATCACTTCAGGTTACAGAAATTGGCAGGTGCATACTGGCGTGGTAACAGTGATAATAAAATGCTGCAACGTATTTACGGTACTGCATGGGCTGATAAAAAGCAGCTTGCGGCCTATTTGAAACGTTTAGAAGAAGCAGCTAAACGTGATCACCGTAAAATCGGTAAGCAACTCGACCTTTATCATATGCAAGAAGAAGCACCAGGCATGGTCTTCTGGCATAATGATGGCTGGACCATCTTCCGCGAGTTAGAGACCTTTGTTCGCAGCAAACTTAAAGAGTATCAATATCAAGAGGTAAAAGGTCCGTTTATGATGGACCGCGTGCTATGGGAAAAAACCGGGCACTGGGAAAACTATAAAGAAGCGATGTTCACCACCTCTTCAGAGAACCGTGAGTACTGCATTAAGCCGATGAACTGCCCAGGCCATGTGCAGATCTTCAATCAAGGCTTAAAATCATATCGTGACCTGCCGTTGCGTATGGCTGAATTTGGAAGCTGTCACCGTAATGAACCCTCAGGCGCATTACACGGTTTGATGCGAGTTCGTGGCTTTACCCAAGACGATGCCCATATTTTCTGTACCGAAGATCAAATTCTGGACGAAGTGAATAGCTGTATCCGTATGGTCTACGATATGTACAGCACTTTTGGCTTTGAAAAGATTGTAGTAAAACTCTCTACCCGTCCTGAAAAGCGTATCGGTAGCGATGAGTTATGGGATAAAGCGGAGCAGGATCTGGCTCAAGCGCTAAAAAATAATGATATAGAATTTGAATATCAACCAGGTGAAGGGGCGTTCTACGGTCCTAAAATTGAATTTACTTTATATGATTGTCTGGATCGCGCATGGCAATGTGGTACAGTACAGCTCGATTTTTCTCTGCCTGAGCGTTTAGAAGCAACTTATGTCGGTGAAAATAATGACCGTCAAACGCCAGTAATGATTCACCGTGCTATACTAGGTTCGGTTGAGCGCTTTATTGGGATTCTGACAGAAGAGTTTGCTGGCTTTTTCCCAACTTGGTTAGCGCCAATGCAAGCCGTCGTAATGAATATTACCGACAGCCAAGCAGAATATGTCAATGAATTGACCAAAAAGTTACAAAATGCGGGTATTAGAGCTAAAGCAGACTTGAGAAACGAGAAGATTGGCTTTAAAATCCGTGAGCACACATTACGTCGTGTACCCTACATGTTAGTCTGTGGTGATAAAGAGGTCGAGGCAGGCAAAGTTGCCGTGCGTACCCGCCGCGGAAAAGACTTAGGTGTTTTCGATGTCGACGTATTGATTGAGAAGCTGCAAAATGAAATTCGCAGCAGAAGTATTCATCAGTTGGAGGAATAAGGTATTAAAGGCGGAAAAAGAGTACAACCTACGCGTCCGAACCGCATTAACAGCGAGATTCGCGCAAATGAAGTACGTCTGACGGGGATCGAAGGCGAGCAGCTCGGTATCGTTAGTCTGCGTGAAGCTTTAGAGAAAGCCGAAGAGTCGGGTGTCGATTTAGTTGAAATTAGCCCGAACGCCGAGCCGCCAGTTTGTCGAATCATGGATTACGGCAAATTCCTCTATGAAAAAAGCAAGTCTTCTAAGGAACAGAAGAAAAAGCAGAAAGTTGTTCAGGTTAAGGAAATTAAATTCCGTCCTGGCACTGATGAAGGCGACTATCAGGTAAAACTACGCAACCTGATTCGTTTTCTCGAAGATGGCGATAAAGCCAAAATCACACTACGTTTTCGTGGTCGTGAAATGGCTCACCAGCAGATTGGTATTGAAGTGCTTAACCGCGTTAAAGAAGATCTGTCTGAACTGGCAGCGGTCGAATCCTTCCCATCGAAGATCGAAGGCCGCCAGATGATAATGGTGCTTGCGCCGAAGAAGAAACAGTAGGCCATCAAGTAATTCTGCGTCAGCCTTGGTTGGCGCAGCATTCGCCTGTTGTTTTATATTATTAACAATGCGAAGTGGATATTTGTAAAAATGCCAAAGATTAAAACTGTACGTGGCGCGGCTAAGCGCTTCAAAAAGACTGCCTCTGGCGGCTTTAAGCGTAAGCACGCGAACCTGCGTCATATTCTGACTAAGAAATCAACTAAGCGTAAACGTCACCTACGTCCAAAAGGCATGGTGTCAAAAGGCGATTTAGGTCTAGTTATTGCCTGCCTGCCGTACGCATAAGTCAATTTTTTTTAATTTTAGAATATAAAACAGGAGAGCTACTATGGCTCGCGTAAAACGTGGTGTTGTTGCCCGTGCTCGTCACAAAAAAATCTTAAAACAAGCTAAAGGTTATTACGGAGCACGTTCACGTGTTTACCGTGTTGCCTTCCAGGCAGTCATCAAAGCAGGTCAATATGCTTACCGTGACCGCCGTCAGCGTAAACGTCAATTCCGTCAGCTGTGGATCGCGCGTATCAACGCAGCAGCTCGTACGAATGGCATCTCTTACAGCCGTTTCATCAATGGACTGAAAAAAGCGTCTATTGAAATCGACCGTAAGATTCTGGCTGATATCGCTGTATTCGACAAATCAACCTTCACTGCGTTGGTCGAAAAAGCAAAAGCAGCACTGGCATAAGTCAGTAAAAAAGGGAGCTTGCTCCCTTTTTTATTTTGCATCCCCAAACTTGGATTCTACTGATGAACACGGTTTTTTTTCGTTTCTTTTTTTTCTTTAGCCTCTAAATTACCGAGGCTTTTGCGCATGAGATAAGAAACGAAAAAACGCGCGAAAAGCCTCCATTAAGGAGGCTTTGTCGTTTTTAAGACTTGTCGTTATTCATTGTTACATAGCATAACTTCCCAGATAGACTGGATAAAAGAGGAAAGACATGTCCCAACTCGCAGAATTGGTGTCCCAAGCAAAGGGCGCGATTGACGAGGCGACGGATATCGCCACATTAGACACGGTGCGTGTCGAATATTTAGGTAAAAAAGGTCACCTTACTCTACAGATGACCCAATTGCGTGAGTTACCAGCTGAAGAACGCCCTGCGGCGGGTGCAGTGATTAACGAAGCGAAAAGCCAGGTACAAGAACATCTCAATGCACGTAAAGAGGCGCTTGAGAATGCGGCACTCAATGCTCGCTTAGCGGAAGAGACTATCGATATCAGTTTACCTGGGCGTCGTATAGAGAATGGGGGGCTTCACCCAGTAACCCGTACGATCGACCGTATTCAGGGGTTTTTCAGTGAACTAGGTTTTAGTGTTAAAACTGGCCCAGAAATTGATGATGCCTATCATAATTTTGATGCATTAAACATTCCTGCTCACCATCCCGCTCGTGCTGATCACGATACTTTTTGGTTTGATGCTGACCGCCTTCTTAGAACACAAACGTCAGGTGTTCAGATCCGTACCATGAAAGCAGAACAACCGCCGATTCGTATCATTGCCCCAGGTCGTGTCTATCGTAATGATTATGATCAGACTCACACCCCTATGTTCCATCAAATGGAAGGGCTGATCGTCGATAAAGATATTAGCTTCACCAACCTCAAAGGCACGTTACACGATTTCCTGCGTAACTTCTTCGAAGAAGATCTCCAGGTTCGTTTCCGTCCATCCTACTTCCCATTCACAGAACCTTCTGCAGAAGTGGATGTGATGGGTAAAAACGGTAAGTGGTTAGAGGTGCTAGGTTGTGGCATGGTGCACCCTAACGTCCTACGTAGCGTTGGCATCGATCCAGACGTTTACTCAGGATTTGCATTTGGTATGGGGATGGAGCGTTTGACCATGTTACGTTACGGCGTTAACGATCTTCGCGCATTCTTTGAAAATGATTTACGTTTCCTCAAACAGTTTAAATAAGGGCAGGTTATCCAATGAAATTCAGTGAACTCTGGTTACGTGAATGGGTAAATCCGGCCCTGACGAGTGATGAACTCTCCAACCAAATCACCATGGCAGGCTTAGAAGTTGATGGGATTGAGGCGGTAGCGGGTGTCTTTAACGGAGTAGTCGTTGGGGAAGTGGTGGAGTGCCATCAACACCCAAATGCCGATAAATTACGGGTGACTAAAATTAACATCGGCGGCGAGCGTTTGCTCGATATCGTCTGTGGCGCACCAAACTGCCGTCAAGGTTTAAAAGTTGCAGTGGCTACGGTCGGCGCGATTTTACCTGGCGACTTTAAAATCAAGCCAGCTAAGTTGCGTGGCGAACCCTCTGAAGGGATGCTTTGCTCCTTTACCGAGCTGGGAATTGATGTGGAATCAGAAGGGATTATTGAACTTCCTGCTGATGCGCCGCTCGGCCAAGATATCCGTGCTTACCTCCAACTTGATGACAATACAATTGAAATCAGCGTCACGCCAAACCGTGCTGATTGCTTAGGAATTATGGGGATTGCTCGCGACGTAGCGGTAGCGAATGGTATGCCTTTTAACGTCCCTGAAGTCGCTGCAGTGAATGCGACCAGCGACCGCCAATTCCCTATTGAATTAACGGCAGGGGAAGCGTGCCCACGTTACTTAGGTCGTGTGATCGAGAATATTGATATCAATGCGCCAACACCCCTCTGGATGCAAGAAAAACTGCGTCGCTGTGGGATTCGTTCGATTGATGCCATTGTCGATATCACTAACTACGTTTTACTTGAACGTGGCCAGCCGATGCACGCCTTCGACTTAGAAAAGTTAACTGGCAAAATCGAAGTGCGCCAGGCAAAGCAGGGTGAGACCTTGACATTATTGGATGGAAATAATGTCACCTTAAGCGATGATGTACTGGTTATTGCTGATAATGATAAAGCGTTGGCGATGGCAGGTATTTTTGGTGGTGAAGAGTCAGGTATCTCTAGCTCGACTCAGCATGTGCTGCTGGAATGCGCATTCTTTTCTCCATTAGCCATCACCGGTCGTGCTCGTCGTTTCGGTCTACATACCGATGCGTCACACCGTTATGAGCGTGGCGTCGATCCAGCAGGACAGTACGCTGCGATGGAGCGGGCTACCGAACTCTTATTGGCCATCTGCGGAGGACAAGCAGGACCCGTTATTGAGAAAATCGCAGAGCAATATTTACCAAAGCCTGCTGCAATAACCTTACGTCGCAGTAAATTAGATCGTCTGATCGGCCATGAAATTGCTGACCAACACGTCACAGATATTCTGACGCAACTCGGTTGTAACGTCACTGCAGCGGATCAGCAATGGCAGGTAGTTGCGCCGACTTGGCGATTCGATATGGAGATCGAAGAAGATTTGATCGAAGAAGTCGCCCGCGTCTATGGTTATAACAATATTCCTGATGTGCCAGTCAAAGCAAGCTTGATTATGCCTGCGCACCGTGAAGCGAATCTCGCACTGCAACGCGTTAAGACGTTACTGGTCGATAAGGGTTACCAAGAAGCTATTACCTACAGCTTTGTAGACCCTAAAACACAATCTTTGCTGCATCCACAACAGGAAGCACTTATTTTACCAAGTCCGATTTCTGCAGATATGTCAGCGATGCGCTTGTCGCTGTGGGCTGGCCTGTTGGATGCTGTGGTTTATAATCAAAATCGCCAGCAAAGCCGAGTACGTTTGTTCGAAAGCGGATTACGTTTTATTCCTGATAGCCAAGCACCTTTAGGCATTCGTCAAGAAATGATGCTATCAGGGGTTATTGCAGGTGCGCGTTGCGATGAGCACTGGTTAATCGAACGTCAAAACGTTGATTTCTTTGATCTTAAAGGTGACTTGGAAGCACTTTTCGAGTTAACGGGTAAAACCGAACAAATCACCTTCCGCCGAACTGAGCATAACGCCTTGCATCCAGGCCAAAGTGCAGAGATCGTACTGGCTGATGAAGTGATTGGTTGGATGGGTGTTGTACACCCAGAACTGGAACGTAAACTCGATTTGAACGGTCGTACTGTTATCTTTGAACTCCTGTGGGATAAGCTTGCTGAGCGCGTAATCCCTCAAGCGAAACCTGTTTCTAAGTTCCCAGCTAACCGTCGCGATATCGCCGTTGTGGTTTCCGAATCGGTCAATGCAGCAGATATTATCGCTGAGTGTAAGAAAGTTGGCGTAAATCAGTTGGTTGGCGTAAACTTATTCGATGTATACCGTGGAAAGGGTGTTGAGCCAGGTTTTAAGAGCCTTGCAATAAGCCTTCACCTGCAAGATTCTACGCGTACACTTGAAGAAGAGGATATTGCTGCCACGGTAGCTGACTGTGTTGCAGCGTTAAAAGAGCGATTCCAGGCAACCTTGAGGGATTGAACCGATGGCGCTTACAAAAGCTGAAATGTCAGAATATTTGTTTGAAAAATTGGGTCTAAGCAAACGTGACTCTAAAGAGTTAGTGGAACTTTTCTTCGAAGAGATTCGTAGTGCACTGGAAAAGGGAGAACAGGTCAAGCTATCGGGATTTGGTAACTTTGATCTTCGGGAGAAAAACCAACGTCCAGGGCGAAATCCCAAGACCGGTGAAGATATTCCGATCACTGCTCGTAGAGTTGTTACTTTCCGACCTGGTCAGAAACTTAAAAGCCGAGTCGAAACTGCAGTACCTAAAAAAGGTTAATGCAGATACCCTAATAATAAAAAAAGCTGCCTAGGCAGCTTTTTTTATCTCTAGTGCTTGCGTAATCGTTTAGGACAAGGAGTGGTGTGGGCTTATGTTTAGGTTGTTTTATTCTCATAGTATGTCTGTTTTGGCTGTGCTACTCACATTCTTACTTATAGGTTGTAGTAGTCATGCGCCTTCGCCCGATGCTCGGTTATCAAATCCTCGCATGGTGCATCAAGTGCTAAGCGACCAGCTAGTTAAATGGCGTGGCACACCATACCGCTATGGCGGTTTAAGCCGTAGCGGTATCGACTGTTCCGGTTTTGTTTATCGTACTTTTCGCGAGCGTTTTGATATACAGCTTCCAAGAACGACCCGTCAACAAAGTGATATTGGTACCCGTATCCGCAAAAAAGATTTACTTCCGGGAGATCTGGTCTTTTTTAAAACAGGCTGGGGCGAAGGGGGATTACATGTCGGCATCTACGATACCCAAAATCAATTTATCCATGCGTCGACCAGTCGCGGCGTAATGCGTTCATCGTTAAATAATGTCTACTGGCGAAAAGTCTTTTGGCAAGCACGACGTCTATAAAGGCTTTCACCCGAGGTTTAAAAATGAAATTCGAACATCAATGGTGTACTCAGCTTCCTGAACTTTGTAGCGAAGTGATGCCTAGCCCCTTACATGAAGGTCGACTACTGTACCTTAACCGCGCCCTCGCTGATGAGTTAACGCTCCCCGCTACTGAAACACTGCAAAAATCGTCAGTATGGTGGGGCGGAGAATTGCTGACAGGTATGCGTCCGGTTGCTCAGGTTTATAGTGGGCACCAATTTGGGGTATGGGCTGGGCAGTTGGGCGATGGTCGAGGTTTGCTTTTGGGTGAACAACTACTTGCTACGGGAACGAAAACTGATTGGCATTTAAAAGGGGCAGGTAAGACGCCTTATTCGAGGATGGGAGATGGGAGAGCGGTATTACGTTCAACGATTCGCGAATTTCTGGCTTCAGAAGCCATGCATGGACTCCGGATACCCACTACACGAGCACTCAGTATTGCAACAGGTCGTGACCTTGTACAGCGCGAAGTGGCAGAACCAGGAGCGATGCTGATACGTACAGCGGAAAGTCACTTAAGGTTCGGGCACTTTGAACATCTATTTTATCGACAACAGACAGAAGAATTGACGAAACTGGCAGACTACAGCATCGATAACTTTTGGCCTGAGTTACGTGACGAGTCAGACCGTTATTATCTATGGTTTGCCGATATTGTGCGGCGTACCGGAACGCTGATTGGGCAATGGCAGAGTGTTGGCTTTGCACATGGTGTAATGAATACTGACAACATGTCGCTACTCGGCCTAACGTTGGATTACGGCCCGTACGCATTTATGGATGACTACAATCCCGAATTAATTTGTAACCACAGCGATTATCAGGGCCGTTATGCCTTTGAGAATCAACCTACAGTTGGGTTATGGAACCTCAATCGTCTCGCGCATGCGCTATCTGGCTTGCTACCGATGGACAAACTCAAGTTAGCACTTAAAGAATACGAGCCTGCGCTGATGAGCGCATGGGGAGAGCGTATGCGTGCTAAACTCGGTCTCTACGACAGCCACAGCCAAGATAACGATTTATTGATTGAACTTTTTACTCTGATGGGAAGAGAGAAAGCGGATTATACTCGAACATTCCGACTGCTGAGTTACGCAGCGGGAAGGGATAAAGGCGGGTTATTACGCGACGATTTTATCGATAGAGCTACTTTCGACAGTTGGTTTTTACGTTATCAACAGCGGTTACAACAAGAACCCCTGGATTCGTCCGAGCGACAAGCGCGAATGCTCAGAGAAAATCCTGCTATAGTGCTGCGAAACTATCTGGCCCAGCAAGCGATCACTGCTGCAGAAAAAGGAGATGTCACCGAGCTCGAAGCCCTTCACTTGGCGCTTCAGAATCCTTACGCCGAACAACTTGATGGCAGTGCTTTGGCTAAGCCCCCACCGGAGTGGGGGAAACAGTTAACCATTAGTTGCTCAAGCTGATGACTCATTAGTTTGGTTAGGGGAAGAGGCCGCAGCGAGTAATGCTAGGAGTCGCTCGGTGTCTTCCCAACCCAAACAGGCATCAGTGATGGATTGACCAAAGCAATTGTTGCCCTCATTCTGCCAATCCTGTCGGCCCTCCACCAGAAAGCTCTCCACCATCACCCCAGCGATACCGTGATTTGGGTGACTAAGCTGTTCAGCAATATCTTTAGCGACTTCAAGCTGGCGCTTATGCTGCTTTAAACAGTTGCCATGGCTACAATCGATGATGACACGGTCAGAGAGCGTTAACGTCGCTAAAGCTTCTTGGCAAGCTTTGACATGCTTTGCTTGATAGTTCGGTTCTTTACCACCGCGAAGAATGATATGACCATCTGGATTTCCCAATGTTTGGTAAATCGACATCTGTCCGTTTTTATCTGGCGAGAGAAAAAGATGTGGGACTTTGGCGGCACGCACCGCATCCATTGCAATTTTACAGTTGCCATCTGTACCATTTTTAAAGCCGACAGGACAAGAGAGCGCTGAAGCCATCTCACGGTGTATTTGACTTTCCGTTGTTCGCGCCCCGATTGCGCCCCAGCTAATGAAATCAGCGATATATTGGCCGGTGACCATATCAAGAAACTCGGTAGCGGTCGGAACCCCCAATTCGTTGATATCACTGAGTAATTGTCGAGCGATCACTAGGCCATGATTAATATCGTGGCTACCATCAAGGTGTGGATCATTAATAAGTCCTTTCCAGCCGACGATGGTGCGAGGTTTTTCAAAATAAGTACGCATAATAATTTCGAGGCTTCCTCGATATTTATCACGTAAAGGCTTCAATTTTTTAGCGTATTCCACCGCCGCTACTGGGTCATGGATGGAACAAGGTCCTACTATCACGATAAGACGTTGATCTTGTCCATGTAAGATGTGGCTGACCGAGTGGCGGGTAGCGTGAATCAACTGTTGGCAGTATTCGGTAATAGGAACTTGTTGATTCAGTTGGTGCGCGGTCATTAAGGCCCCAACGGGTACTGTTCTAAGTTCATCAGTTAGCATTATGACTTGCTCTATAGTCTTACTCATCGGCAACATGCCGATAATTATTCTCCAACAATAAACGAAAATTCAGGTGAATAACATCGTGAATCCTGGACAAAAAAAAACCCGCCATTGGGCGGGAAAAGACTACACACAGCAATTCAATAATTAAGACAGGTGAAATAACGCGTCTGAAAAAAATATTACCCTGTAAAGACAGGGTAATATGTAAGAATCCTCCCAGAAGAGGGGCTTAACCTTCTTTCGGGACGCGTATTTGGCGTTGTTTCTCGGCAATATGTCGAGTATCTTCAAACAGTTCCTCGAGGACCTCTTCAGGGGGGGCATCAGGACAAGGGGCTTCATGCATCCAAACATGGACGAGCCGATATGAAACGGCAAGCACGACAGGACCAATGAATAACCCCAGCATACCGAAGGCAATTAGTCCGCCGATAACACCCGTCAGAATAATGAGCATTGGTAGATCGGCGCCAAGGCGAATGAGCATCGGACGGATCACGCTATCCATTGAGGCAACTACTACGCTCCAGATAACCAGAACGGTTCCCCACGTCGTGTCACCACTGTAGTAAAGCCAAATAATTGCCGGAATTAAGACTAATAATGGCCCGATCTGAATGAGGCAGCAAAGAATGATCAATACGGTGAGTATGGTGGCATAGGGGATACCCGCTAAGGCAAGGCCGACACCGGCTACAACACCTTGTAATAAAGCGGTTACTACTATTCCTAATGCGACAGCTTTGATAGCTTGATTAGCCAAAATAACGACTGCATCGCCGCGGCTGCCTGCGAGCCAAAAAGCAAAGTGACGGATCCCCATTGCCACGCGCTCCCCCCGCCAATAGAGAAGGGCACTAAATAACAACATTAGGGCTAGGTGGACCAGTAACCGACCAAAATGGCCAGCCTGTGCGACAAAGAAACTGGTTGTTCTCCCTATATAGGGCTGAACGGTTGCAAGTAGTTGTGCACCGCCTCCAGCGACCATTTGATGGTAATATCGCGATGCCTTGTGGCCAATTAATGGCAGACTGTCGAGCCACGTCAATTGTGGCATAACTAAGTGTCCTGCACTGAGCCAATGCAGTACGGGCTGTGCATTATCTAACACACTGCTAATTAGTAGGGCGATAGGAATAATGAACACCAAAAGGATAATAAACGTCATGACAATCACTGCTAAGGTACGTCGGTTCCAAAGCAGTCGTTGAATACGCTGCATCATCCCCCAAGTGGCGATCACGACCATTCCTGCCCAAGCGAAACCTAAAATAAAAGGCTGCACAACCCAGAAACAGCTGACAATCATTAACAAGAAAAATATTAGTGTTAATAACCGTTGTGGAATACTTCGCTCCGGTGGAAGCGGTCTACTCATAGTAAATATCCTTGTATTCATTAAGGCTAGCTTTTTATCTTGCCTATGATGCTTCATTCGCTGTCTGAACGACATCTCTTTTCGATAAATTTGGTAAACCAGTAAGGCAGTGGGCTGAAAATATGTTAAAACAAAGGAGTTGATCGAAGACCACTTTTAAATTGGCAATGGGCAAATGATTCCACAACTAAACCACTCTCCTGGACAAAAAAACTTAACTCGTAAATTCTTACAACAACTCGAACATCAAGGGTTTACGGGAGACATTGGGCAGCGCTATGCTGATCGCCTTAGTATGGCAACCGACAATAGCATCTATCAAAACTTACCTGATGCCATTCTCTTTCCTAAATCCTTGGCAGATATTGTCACGATTACGCGATTAGCAGCTACCGAAGCCTATCGAACCATCACCTTCACACCTCGGGGCGGTGGAACTGGCACCAACGGACAATCCCTTACTAACGGGATAGTGGTTGACCTCTCGCGCCATATGCGAGGGATCCTCGAATTTAATGCGGATGAAGGTTGGGTACGTGTTGAAGCAGGGGTAGTCAAAGATCAGCTGAATAGCTGGCTCAAACCCCATGGCTTCTTTTTTGCGCCAGAACTCTCGACCAGTAACCGAGCCACGATAGGAGGGATGATTAATACTGATGCCTCAGGTCAAGGCTCGTTAGTTTATGGTAAAACGTCAACCCACGTCCTGGGGTTGCGGGCAGTGCTTCTTAATGGGGAGACTATTGATACTGCTCCTGTAACGCGTCAGCAAGCTGAAATCCGAAGCCAAGGTCAATCACAAGAGGCAACAATTTACCGTGAGGTGATGGAGAGTTGCTTAGAAAACAGTGCCTTGATCGAGCAGAAATTCCCCAAGTTAAATCGCTTTCTTACTGGTTATGACCTGCGGCATGTTTTTTCTAATGATGACGAATGCTTCGATTTAACGCGTCTACTCTGTGGTGCAGAGGGGTCACTCGCATTCATCGCTGAGGCGACCCTCAATGTTTTACCCATCCCGAAAGTTCGCCAACTCGTTAATATCAAATATGATTCCTTTGATTCAGCATTGCGTAATGCGCCATTCCTCGTGGAAGCCAATGCGTTATCGGTGGAAACCGTCGACTCTACCGTATTGAATTTGGCTCGAGAGGATATCGTATGGCACTCGGTCAGCGAGTTGATTACCGACGTTGAAGGACAAGTGATGCAAGGCATCAATTTGGTGGAATTCGCAGGTGATGACCTTGAGCAGATTGAACAGCAGGTGGATGAACTCTGTCAGAAATTAGATCAGTTGCGAGACACTCAGCAAGCGGGTGTGATTGGTTATCAATGTTGCCGCGAATTAGACCAAGTTGAACGTATTTACGCAATGCGAAAAAAAGCGGTGGGACTATTGGGAAATGCCAAGGGGCGTGCAAAACCGATTCCATTTGTAGAGGATACTGCCGTTCCTCCGGAACACTTGGCAGATTACATCACCAAGTTCAGAGCAATTCTAGATAGCCATAAACTTGCTTACGGTATGTTTGGGCATGTTGATGCCGGTGTCCTGCACGTACGCCCTGCCTTAGATATGACCCTGCCTGAACACCACCAGTTGATGCTAACCATTTCTGACCAAGTGGCGGAACTTACCCGCTCTTATGGTGGGTTACTATGGGGCGAACATGGAAAGGGCTATCGCTCGGCATACAGTGCCGATTTCTTTGGTCCCGAGCTATACCATCAGTTACGTCGAATCAAGACAGCCTTTGATCCCGATAACCGCTTGAATCCTGGAAAAATTTGTCAGCCTTTAGGTAATGACTCACCATTATTAGCAATAGACAGCCCAACACGCGGGGCGTTAGACCGCCAGATACCCGTGGTCGTTCGTGAGAGCTGGCGAGGCGCTATGGATTGCAACGGTAATGGTCTTTGTTTTAATTTCGATGTAAATAGCCCCATGTGTCCATCAATGAAGGTCACGCGGGACAGAATACATTCACCGAAAGGCCGAGCAACGTTAGTGCGTGAATGGCTCAGGCTATTATCAGAACAGGGGATTAATCCAGATTCGCTGGAGAGCTCATCAACGTTTTCTCTGCGCGCACTCAGTCAGAAGGTAAAAAATAGCTGGGGGGCAAATAAAGCAGAGTATGATTTTTCTCACGAAGTCAAAGAGTCGATGAGTGGATGCCTAGCTTGCAAAGCCTGTGCTACCCAATGTCCTATTAAAATTGATGTACCTGCTTTTCGCGCGCGCTTTTTAGAACTTTATCACACTCGTTACTTACGGCCGGTTGCTGACCACGTTGTGGCCAATATAGAGCCGTTATTGCCGGTTATGGCGAAAGCGCCTCGAGCAATAAATTACATGCTGGCGAAACCTTGGGTAAATCAGTTGAGTCGCCGCTATGTGGGAATGGTTGATTTACCAGCGCTCTCTCACCCAACCTTGCAGAGTCAGCTTAATGGTCACTCTGCAGTAAGTACTACACTTGAAGACTTACAAGCGATGACTACTGCGCAGCGAAGTAAAGTGGTTGTCGTCGTGCAAGATCCCTTTACCAGTTTTTATGAGGCGAATCTGGTCACTGATCTGGTCCAACTCATCGTTTGTTTAGGCTTTAAACCGGTGCTACTGCCTTTTGTCCCGAACGGTAAACCTCAGCAAGTGAAGGGATTTCTAAAACGTTTCACACGTACCGCTAAGAAGAGTGCTGAGGTATTGAACCGTGTTGCCGCATTAGACGTCCCTATGGTGGGAACCGATCCTGCTCTGGTGTTGTGCTACCGCGATGAATATAAAATGTTGGGTCACGAACGGGGAGATTTCACCGTGTTGCTCGCGCATGAATGGCTCAAGTCAGTGACAATACCAAGCGAGTATTTGGCTGCCCAACAGGGAGAGTGGTATCTCTTCTCACACTGTACCGAGATGACCGCGTTACCGTCAGCCTCTCAGCAGTGGAGAGATATTTTTACCCAATTCGGTGCGACATTACATACCATTAATGCAGGTTGCTGTGGGATGGCGGGGACTTACGGCCACGAGTCTCGTAACTTAGAGAATTCTCGTAATATCTTTGGCCTATCTTGGCAGCCACAGCTGGCGGATAAGCCTATGGAACGTTGTCTCGCGACGGGGTTTTCATGTCGCAGCCAAGTAAAACGCTTCGGAGGGGAGAAGATTAAGCACCCTCTGCAAGCACTATTACAAATGGCTCGACAACGAACCTAACCACCCTTTAGCTCATTGAGTCAGCGTATTGCAAAAACTCTCTTTGTAGTTCGCTGGCTTTCTGCCACTCCCCATGAGCGATAAACACCTGACAAAGCCCTGTCATCGAGTGACGGGCAAGCTGGATAGCCTGCGCTTTAAAGAGTACTTCACGCTGAACATTATTGTGAAGCTGCTCAATCAGTTTCTGATGAAGTCCAAATAATACGGCAAAATAATTATCATCATCACCTTGTGTATAGCAATAATCAGCAATTTTTAAGCTTAGATCGTTGAATTGACGCAATTGGCTTAAGGTACAGTGTTTATGATAAAGCGGGCGTTCAGCGAGATAATACTCGACCCGAAGATCTTCAAGCGTTTGCTGATAATCTTCAAGATTACTGGTTATCCAGAGCGAGAATGAGTGGGGGATAGGCATAATAGCTCCTTATTTAATGATAACAATTATCATTATCATAGCGAGTTATTGTCCGTTTGCAAGAGTTGATTGGTTATTACCGTAAAAAAAAATGGCACCCCGAAGGGTGCCATTTTCTAGTCCAAGACTCTTACTTACGGTAAGAGTGAGCTTGGTTGTCCAGACGCTGGTTAGCGCGAGCTGCATCATCTTTAGCAGCTTGAACGTCAGTACGTACTGAGTTCAGGTCGGTGCTTAGTTGATCAACTTTGGTGTTCAGAGTTTGAACGTCGCTTGACAGTTGGTCGATTTTAGCGTTGCTAGAACAACCAGCAAGCAGAGTTGAACCAAGAATTACCGCGCCCAGTACCAGTTTAGTACGATTCATTATGTTACCCTCGTTATTAGGTTAATATCCATGTAGCCAGATAAGTATTACACAAAGTTTTTTAAGTTGAGAAATAATTTTTTATAAGAAGATGCTTAAAAGCGCTTATTCGCTTAAATAGTGTTCATTTGGGTTTTTTTGATAAATTTTCACGAGGGAAAAATACACTTCAATCGGGATAACCTTTGAATTGAAGGCAAAAAATGCTGTTGCTAATCTTATTTATCGATATATAAGTCGCTAATATAGAAATAAAAGTAATAGTTTTGGAGAAGAAAAAGGGGCGTTTCACAAACTAAGCTTCGAAATATTTGTGATAGATGTGAGTTCAGACCGAGGAAGAGAGAAATAGTTCAGGCTAAATAAAAAAAACGTAAGAAAACTGCTTATAGGAGTTAACGAATTTTTTATTAATTAACGAGTCAAATAAAAAATTTAAAATAGGCAGGATGACTTAATAAAAAAAGGCCAGGTAACCTGACCTTTTATAATTTTTATTACTTATACAACATGAACAGAAGCTGTATTGGTTGTACCACTCGGTACTAATGCGCCAGATACCATAACGACAACATCGCCTTGCTGAGCAAAACCTTCCGCTAAAGCAATCTCTTTACCAATTCGGTAAAAGTCATCAGTAGAGGCGATTTCAGGCACAAGATGAGTAGTAACACCTTTAGTTAGCAGAAGCTGACGAGAAGTCGTTTCGTTATCAGTCAATGCTAAAATAGTGGCTGAAGGGAAGTACTTACGAATAGATTTCGCAGACTTACCGCCTTTAGTTGCCACAATAATAAGGGTTGATTCTAATTTTTCGGCTGTTTCGACTGCACCGCGACAGACTGCCTCAGTGATACGTAATTTACGGCCTTCTTTCAGTTCATCAATTCGGCTTTTCATTACAGCATCAGTGCGCTGACAGATAGTTGCCATGATGGTGACCGCTTCAAGAGGATATTTTCCTTTTGCACTTTCACCTGACAACATGACTGCATCAGTACCATCTAAGATTGCGTTCGCCACATCACCGGCTTCAGCACGGGTTGGACGAGGGTTCTTAATCATTGAATCTAGCATCTGTGTCGCAGTGATCACGACTTTTCTTGCTTGATTACATTTCTTAACCATCATTTTCTGAGCAAAGATAACTTCTTCAACGGGAATTTCTACACCAAGGTCCCCACGTGCCACCATGATGCCGTCAGAAGCTTCTAAAATTTCATCGAAATTATTAAGACCTTCTTGGTTCTCAATTTTCGAGATAATTTGAATATGCTCGCCACCATACTGTTTCAGATGCTCGCGAATTTCTAGGACGTCAGAACGCTTACGAATAAAAGATGCGGCGACAAAATCGAGGCCTTGCTCACAGCCAAATACCAGATCACGTTTGTCTTTTTCAGAGAGGGCAGGTAATTGAATGGAAACGCCAGGTAAATTTACCCCTTTGTTTTCACCTAAGTCCCCATTATTGAGCACTTTACACACTACGGTGTTTTCAGTCACTTCAATAACTTCCATCCCTAGCAGACCATCATCGACTAATACTGTATTACCAATGCTAAGATCCGCAGCAAAACCAGAGTAGGTGACGGCGACTTGTTCATTATTACCAATGACTGATTGGTCGGTAGTGAAAGTGAACGTCTGTCCAGCCTGCAAGGAAACATCATTGCCACCTTCAAGCTTCATTGTACGAATTTCAGGCCCCTTAGTATCAAGAAGGATAGCTGCCTGATGCTGGGTCTTAGCCACCACTGCACGGAGGTTTGCTATCCGTTGGCCATGTTCTGCATAGTCACCATGAGAAAAATTTAGACGCATAACATTCATTCCTGCATCAAGCAGTTTAGTTAGCATCTCTTCTGATTCAGTTTTTGGGCCGATGGTACAGACGATTTTTGTCTTTTTCATAATATTTGTCTATTCGTTGAATGGGTGAACTTATGCGGGGTAAAACCTATGACGCCCGCTGGGAAAACTTCTAAAGTGGAGTAGAGCGGATTCTTTAAACTGACAAGGAAATCTTTGAAACGATGGAAATAGCCTGCGCAGAGGGAGTCAATACGCATTAAACTTGAATTAGGGCGAGTGGTGAGCACTCTGTTTAGTAAGGATCTTATCACGCTATTCGTAAAGACCTTTTCAGTGGGTAACTCAATTATTATAGTCATTTAGTTACTGGAAACCAAACAGAATTCATCTCGCGTGTATAGCCCATTAACAAAATTATGATACGACACCATATACTTAACGAACTGGTTGTGTTGCGAGCGGCAGTGTTGCCAAGTCAGAGATGAGATATTTTTGATAAGCTAGAAGGTCGAACAGGACTAAAATCTTATTGGTAAGTGGCAACCCCAGCGCATAGAATTTTTGGTTGGTCTTGATGCAACGCGTGAAAAGATTGCATTGGTGATGATAAGACTTAGGAATAATTAAGAGGGTGTAAATTGAGATGATGGTGCGTCCGAGTGGACTCGAACCACCGACCCCCACCATGTCAAGGTGGTGCTCTAACCAACTGAGCTACGGACGCACAAGATAATGATGTTTTGGTGCGTCCGAGTGGACTCGAACCACCGACCCCCACCATGTCAAGGTGGTGCTCTAACCAACTGAGCTACGGACGCACTGGTGCGTTCTAGTGGACTCGAACCACCGACCCCCACCATGTCAAGGTGGTGCTCTAACCAACTGAGCTAAGAACGCAAACGCTGCAAGTAAGCAGCGGGACGAATAGTAACGGCAACCAATGCGACTGGCAAGTAGAAAACATGAAAAATCTGTCGAATGGTTGACATCTAATCAGAGCGTAGACTTTTTAGTCATTTTGAGCTCATTTTAACGACTGGCTCGGCTGAGAATAACGGTAGCTGGTTTTTTCTGTAGTGCGATAATTCGCATTACCATCAGCACGGCCGCAGAAGTTAAGCCAATAATAAACCCACACCAAAATCCAGCAGGGCCCATACGAGGCACAATGTAATCAGTAAGTCCCAGAATGTAACCACTTGGAAGGCCTAAGATCCAATACGAGACAAAGGTGATATAAAAGATTGCGCGAGTATCTTTATAGCCGCGCAATATACCGCTACCAATAACTTGTACGCTATCTGAACATTGGTAAATCGCTGCCAAAAACATGAGCTGACCTGCTAAAGCGACTACTGCTGGGTCATGATTATAAAGACGCGCAATTTCATGCCGGAAGATAACGGTGGCTATCGCCGTACAGCAAACAAAACACAACCCAACTGCTTGTGAAGTCCAAGCGGCAACTTTTGCGTCTTCAGTCGACCCTCGTCCTAATTGGTAACCCACACGGATAGTACTCGCAATCCCCATCGATAGCGGTATGACAAACATTAATGAGCTAAAATTCAGCGCGATTTGATGTCCTGCCACCTCGACCACACCCAGAGGTGAAACTAATATTGCCACCACCGCAAAAAGGGTAACTTCAAAAAATAGGGCTGAAGCAATGGGTAAGCCCAAACTGATTATGCGGCCGATAACTTGTAGATTTGGCTTCACCCAGCGATTCGTTGGTCGTATATCTTGTAAGCTGGGCGTTCTTTTAGACCAGATCCACAGGGCAAAAAACATCAACCAATAGACTGACGCCGTGGCAACACCGCAACCTACACCGCCTAGTGCCGGCATCCCGAAGTGGCCATAAATAAAGATATAGTTAATGGGGATGTTACATAGCAATCCAAGAAAGCCTACCACCATACTAGGTTTAGTCTTAGAGAGACCATCACATTGATCACGGATGACTTGAAAGAAAAGAAAGCCTGGTGCACCCCACATTAACGCGTGCAGATATCTTTCAGCGATATCGGCCATCTGTGGATCGATCCCCGACATTGCACGGATGAAAATACCGGCATTCCAAATGATGGCAATGACTAGGATGGAGAGAAAGGTGGCGAGCCAAAGCCCTTGTTGGACATGGTTACCGACTTTATCTCTTCGACCTGAGCCAGCTAAATGGGCGACAGTGGGCGTAATAGCCATTAAAATTCCCAAGGCAAAGAGTATCACTGGCAACCAAATCGAGGTTCCAATGGCAACGGCAGCCATATCAGTTGCACTGACTGAACCTGCCATAGTGGTATCAACGAAGCCCATCGCCGTTTGTGAAACTTGCGATAGAATGACGGGAATCGCTAATATGAGTAATTGTCTAGCCTCGTTAAAATATTTTTGCAATGGTTGTCCTTGATTCTAGGGTTAGTCCTTCAGCAGGCTATCATCCCTGAACTGATCAGATTCATAAAGAAGAAAAGCGTTTTTATTTTCTCATACCGCATTGGCGAGTCATGGTAGTCGCTCATTGTGTGATAATCTGGAACAAAATAAGGGGGAAGAGATGTTTACTGGTATTGTGCTGGGCACCGCTGAAATTATTGAGATAAATGAACAACCACTCTTTCGGACGCATAAGGTGTTATTTCCGGTTGAATGGCTTGATGATCTCCAAATTGGAGCATCTGTTGCACATAATGGCTGTTGTCTAACAGTCACGGCAGTAGAAGGGAACATAGTCAGTTTTGATTTAATTAAAGAAACACTTCGTGTCACCAATTTAGGCTTATTGACGGTCGGCGATCGTGTCAATATTGAACGAGCGGCAAAATTTTCAGATGAGATCGGTGGGCATTTGATGTCCGGACATATTATGGCCCAAGCCTCGGTCACGAAAATTATTCAATCAGAGTTTAACCGAGAAGTCTGGTTTGAAATTAATGATCAGAGCCTAATGAAATATGTATTACATAAAGGTTTTATCGGTATTGACGGCTGTAGTTTAACTATTGGTGATGTTACCGAACGACGTTTTTGTGTCCACCTTATTCCAGAGACCTTAGAACGGACTTTACTTTCTGAGCGTAAACTCGGTGATAACGTCAATATTGAGATTGATACACAAACACAGGCGATTGTTGATACTGTCGAAAGAGTGCTTCACAAAAATAAATTATAAAAAAAGCTCCTTAGGGAGCTTTTTTTTTGGGGCAGCAAAATTCTCAGCGAGCAACGCGTAGCCCACCATCAATCCCGCGACTGAATACCACTTGCCAGAGTTGGATATCACGTGAACGAAACGCACCCGCACAGGCATTCAAGTAATAGGAAAACATACGTTTAAAACGGGGATCGTAACGTTGAGATAATTCAGGCCATGCCGTCAGAAAGCGCTCATACCATGCCATTAACGTTTTGTCATAGTCGGGGCCGAAGTTATGCCAATCTTCCATGACAAAGTGCGGTTCACTGTATTGTGCAATATGGTTAACCGAGGGTAGGCAACCATTAGGGAAAATATATTTATCAATCCACGGGTCGACATGAAGATCAGTACGATTTGAACCGATAGTATGTAATACAAAGATACCATCTGGTTTGAGATTTCTCGCCGCCACATCGAAGTAGGTTGCATAATTTTTGGGACCTACATGCTCGAACATCCCTACAGAGACGATACGGTCAAATTGCTCGTTGAGATCACGATAATCCTGCAGCAAAATTTCAACATCTAGTCCAGTACAGCGCTGTTGAGCCATTTTTTGTTGCTCAGCAGAAATCGTCACGCCTTTGACCTTAACTTGATAATGTTTAGCGGCATATTCTGAAAGCCCGCCCCAACCACAACCAATATCTAATAAAGTCATCCCCGGTTGCAGTTGTAATTTACGGCAAATGAGATCCAACTTAGCTTCTTGAGCAGCATCAAGATCAGATGCTGACGACCAATAGCCACAAGAATATTGCATATAGGGGTCGAGCATTAATGAGAAAAGGTCATTTCCTAAATCGTAATGTTCTTTCCCAACGATCCAAGCCCGTTTCCTGGATTGGAGATTAGTGAGTCGCGCGGTAGCAATACGTAAAGTATCTTTAAAATGATGCGGGAGTTGATGATCTAATTTGTGGCGTAAAACCTTCGTGAAAAATATATCTAGGCGGTCGCATTCCCACCAACCATCCATATAACTTTCACCTAAACCTAAAGAACCTTCTTGTAAAACACGTTTAAAAAATTGTTGATTGACGACACGAATATCACCCGGTCGTGAGCCGTTAATTTGAATATCTGCACTGTCGAGTAGCTCCTGTGCAATACGAAACCAATGATCTTCTTTGAAAGTAACTTTTTCAATACATGACGTAGACATATGCGTATATCACCTGTTCAAATAACACACCACGCTTGGAAGCGGTTGCATGACTTTCTGGAGAAAGGTAAACAGCTATTCATCAGTGACTACTAATTATTTTTATGAGGTGATTGAGTAAAGTTTTGTAGGACAACAACCACCAAAATCAGTATAGGACCGACTTCGGTGGAGTTCAATAGCGAATAAATAACTAAGTAGAAATGGGTTAGCGGGGGGAGTTATCAGCGGATGACTGGTAGAAAAAACCACACAGTGCCAAAATTACAGTGGATGCCATGGCAATTACCGTAACCGTAACCACTTCTTCGATCTGTGAAGAAACCCAAAGGCTGTATAAAAAGCATAACCCGAGTTGCGTAAAGTTTTGTACTGAAGCGGCTTTGCCGCTGTGCTCAGGAAAAGCCTTTAACGCTTTCGATACCACTATCGGATAAATGGCGCCGTTGGCCATCGCCATTATGCAGAAGGGTACGAGTAAGCTAAAAAGAGTAGGTGTTAGCCATAAACCGACGATAAGTAATCCTAAAATACTGATCAAGTACGCCAATAGAAGCCAAGGTAAGAGTTGTTCACCTTGATAACGGTTAAGTAATGCACGGCAACCAAACCCACCAATCAAAAAGGTGACAGTTTGTGGAATATAGCTAAGTCCAATTTCACTCGGGCTTAGGCCCAATTGTCCCATAATAAAAGGCGATCCGGTTAACCAGGCGAAAAAGCTTGCCGAACACGCTGCATAGATAACAATGTTCCCTGTAAATTGTGGCTGTAGAAGGAGGGTCTTATAAGATAAGGACTCAACGTCAACTGCCGTGGATCGAGTAGTGGAGGGCAGTAAGTAGAGGGTTAGTCCTAATAGCACACCGCTAATTAAAGTTAATGTTGTGAAGATTGCTTGCCAATCAAAATGGGTAAGTAGCCAAGCACCAATCAGTGGAGCAAGAGCTGGTGAGAGGGCCACCAGCGGCATGATCGACGCGAACATTTTATGCGCCTTCTCTTTAGGGAAATGATCAAGCACCAAAGACTGCCAGCACACCGCTGCTGCACAAACGCCACAAGCTTGGAGAAATCTTAACGCCAATAATAGGCGAGCATCTTTCACCCATACTACCGCTAGGCAACTTAGGGTGAATATCGACAGACCATAGAGCAGTACAGTTCGGCGGCCAATTTTATCTGATAACGGCCCCCAAAATAATTGCGCACAACAGAATCCTGCCAAGAACAAACTTAAGCTGGCGCTGACCATATTCGCACTTGTCACCAGATAGTCTTGCATCGCGGTAAATGCAGGAAGATACATATCGGTTGCCAAAAAGCCGAGCATACTCAGTAAAGCGAGATAAATAAAAAAGAGTTTTGGATGTTGCATGGAGCGTCCTAGTCAAAATAATCCGAGGAGTGTAAAAGGATGCAGACTTGTTTGTAAAACGGTAATATTTGCCAACATCCTTCAAAATAATTGAAAGCAACTATGTGGTCAGAATATACCTTAATGGTAATTGATAGTGTGGCGCGCAATGGAAGTTTTTCGGGTGCGGCTCAGGAACTACATAGAGTTCCTTCTGCGATCAGTTATTCAGTAAAACAAGTAGAAGAGTGGTTAGCTGTCGATGTATTTGAGCGGCGCCATCGTGATGTGGTATTAACTCCCTCTGGTGAGCACTTTCTCGCTGAAGCGCGCAGTGTTATCAAAAAAATGAATGGCACTCGTCAACAATGTCAGCAACTTGCCAATGGTTGGAGGGGCCGTTTCTCTGTAGCCATTGATAGGATTGTGAAACAGACTCGAGTCGAACAGCTCGTCTTGGATTTCTATCGTCATTTTCCAGATGTTGAGCTTCATATTAATGATGAAGTTTTCAATGGCGTGTGGGATGCGTTAGCGGACGGACGGGTTGATATGGCGATCGGCGCAACGCAAGCTGTCCCAGTATCTGGGCGCTTCAGTGTTCGCGATATGGGTAAACTCTCTTGGCGTTGTGTCGTGGCTCACGATCATCCTTTGCGGGGAGAAACATTCATTAGGGAAGAAGACTTACGAGTATGGCCTTCCTTAGTCATTGAAGACACCTCAAGGGTTCTCCCACGTCGTGATACTTGGACATTGGATAATCAACGCCGTCTAGTTGTACCGAATTGGTCGGTAGGAATACGCTGTGTACAAAATGGTCTATGTGTTGCGATGGTGCCGTCGCACATTGCAACGCTTTACCTTAAGCAGGGGACACTTGTCGAATTACCGATTAGCTATCCAGATAGCCCTTGTTACTTGAGTTGGCGAGAGAATAGTTTTTCACCAGTGTTACAATGGATATTGGATTATCTGGGGAATACAGCCACTCTCAATCAAGAGTGGCTAGAGGCGAAGGATTAACGGCGATAATCCCTGTAAGGGCCATCAATAACAGAACGCCGTTCAACCAGTTGAGGATGAATTTCAAGACGTTGCGCCTCATCGCGTTTATTGACAATACGATCGAGTAGCATCTCAAGCGCTTTTTCGCCTAATTCAATTTTAGGTTGATGAATGGTCGTTAGGGCGGGGCTAAAATAACGCGAATTACGGATGTTATCATAACCAATGATCGAAATATCTTGAGGCACATTCAATCCCTGCTCATTGGCGGCGCAAATAGCCCCCATAGCCATTACGTCACCACCACAGAACACGGCAGTGGGGCGTTTTTTCTGTGAAAGGATCTGCTGCATGGCCAGATAACCCGATTCTGATTCGAAGTCCCCTTGTACAATCCACTCCTCGCGAGGGATAATGCCTTCATCATTTAGCGCCTTAATAAAGCCTGCTAAACGCCCCCCACCTGTGTGGCGCTCCATCTGACCAGGGATACAGCCGATATCTCGATGGCCACGATCCAATAGGTAACGGGCGGCTAAATGTCCTCCCGCAAAAGCATTATCTTCAACAGTATCGGTAAAATTGGCGTGAGAACTTCCCCAATCCATCACCACCATCGGTAATTGGCTATGCTCTTCAAGCATTTTCAACAGAGAATCAGGATACTCGGCACACATCACCATTAAACCATCGACACGTTTTTGCGCCATCATCGAGAGATAGGCCCGTTGTTTTTCAAAGTCAGTATGGGCATTAGCCAATAATAGTGTGTAACCATGTTGAAAACATTTTTTTTCAATCGCTTCAATGATCTCTGCCCAATATGGGGCTTCTACTGACGTCGATAATAAACCAATAGTCTTGGTGGTATTGACCTTTAAACTACGTGCAACAGCACTGGGCGAATAGTGAAGGGCATTAATGGCCTCCCAAACTGTTTGCTGTGTTTGTTCGGCAACGAAACGGGTTTTATTAATAACATGAGAAACAGTGGTGGTGGAAACCCCGGCGAGTTTTGCCACATCTTTTATCGTTGCCATGAGGGGAATCTCCTAGGAAAGCGTTTGCGTTTGCGCAACTTAAAATTAAGGGGGTGGATTCTAGCAGGCTAAAAGGGGTAAAACGAGCTTTTTGCGCAACGCAGCTAAATCGTTTACAAATCGTTACCTTGGAAAGTGTTTTTAGTCGGTAATAAAAAATCCCCGACAGAGCGGGGATTCGTTGGTAAGCAATTTATGGCTATCGAACCGAGTTCGGCGTCATGACTCGTCGAGCGCCAATATAATGTTTTTGCCAATACTCACCAGTGAGATCGGTAATTTGGATATCTTTGCCAGTACGAGGTGATTGAATAAACTTACCGTTGCCGACATATACTCCAACATGGTCGGCAGCCCCCCGGCGATGGATACGAAAGAACACCAGGTCACCTTTTTGAAGTGAATTTCTTTTTACTGGAGCAGCGTCACGTAAGTGATACATTTCGTTGGCCGTACGTGGAATCTTAAATTTAACTAAATCCTTATAAGCATAATAGACTAGACCGCTACAGTCGAAACCGGTATGCGGAGAAGTACCGCCCCATTGATAAGGTTTACCGAGCTGATTCATCAACTTATTCATCGCCGTCTGACGTGCTTTTTGATATTTCTGGTGGTGCGTAGCACTCATTACCATCGCCGCAGAGTGGGGTGAGGCGATACGGGTGTTATGACGAGCCAGTACTTTTTGACCTGCGTAATATTTTTTGCGAGTGAGGCGTGACTGAGCAAGTTTTGAAGATTTAGTTTTAGGCGGGGTAGAAAGCTTTTTCTTAGCAATATGCTTAACTTTGTGGGGTTCAGAGTGTTTGGCCCGTTTGCTAGCTGTTTTAACCTGTTTGCGCTTTCGGCGTGTGTCTTCTGCCGCGACTTTCTTGACTGATTTATGCGCAGTGGCATTGAGATGTCGTTGTGGGGCTGCCTCAGCGACATTAAAAAAAAGTTGCATAAATGCAAGTATTGAAAGCGTAATTATTAGCCGCATATTTAGTATTTAGTCAGTGTTGTACTCAAAAAAGAGTCAGTGAGTAAAAATAACCTCTGACAACGTTGTCAGCCCCATAAGCCATTCTAATCCAGAACTTTTCAAAAAGTTAAGCGAGAATTCAATTAAATCTGTTACTAAGCGTGATTGCGATAATTACTTATGTATCAATTTTACCCACTGCGGTTAAATAACCTTTTTTATTGTGATCTGAGTCACATATTTATCGACTAATAAGATAATTCTTATCTGGAGGCAACTAACTAATTAAACTAGCAAGGAATTTCACACCGGCTAAGATAAGCGGTACACTGTAAGAAATTAAGCTGTTGTTGAGGAAGCAAAATGAGCACTTTAGAAAAAATTAAGACACAAATCTCTGAAAATCCAATTCTTCTTTACATGAAAGGGTCCCCTAAATTACCAAGCTGTGGTTTTTCTGCGCAAGCTGTTCAGGCGCTATCAGGGTGTGGTGAACGTTTTGCTTACGTGGATATTCTACAGAATCCAGATATTCGTGCTGAACTCCCTGCCTACGCTAATTGGCCGACTTTCCCACAACTGTGGGTCGACGGTGAATTAGTAGGGGGATGTGACATTATTATGGAAATGTATCAGCGTGGCGAACTGCAATCTCTTATCAAAGAGACTGCAGACAAATATCGCGAAGTAGAATAACTTCAGATTATTGCTTAAGTGGCGGGGCCGTTTTCCGCCACTTGTTGCGCCTCACTTGCCAGCGGCCATCCACCAAGACGTTTCCATCTATTCACTAGTTCACAAAAAAGCGCAGTCGTTTGTTCAGTATCGTAAAGAGCACTGTGCGCTTGTTCACTATCAAAACTCATTCCAGCACTAATACACGCCTTAGCGAGCACAGTTTGACCTAATACTAAGCCACTTAGCGCTGCAGTATCGAAGGTGGCAAAGGGATGAAAGGGATTACGTTTCAAGCTAGCGCGCTGTGCCGCAGCCATCGTAAAGCTATGATCAAAATGGGCATTATGCGCCACAATGATAGCTCTTGAACAATCTGCCTCTTTCATGCCTTTTCTGACCATTTTAAATATCGCGTGCAGGGCATCGTATTCACTGACGGCATTTCGCTCAGGATCGTTGGGGTCTATTCCGGTAAAAGCTAATGCTTCGGGATGAAGGACCGCTCCTTCGAAAGGAGTGATATTAAAATGAATTTTTTGATCTTCAACTAACCAGCCATCTTCATCCATTCGCACAGTAATCGCCGCAATCTCTAATAAGGCATCTGTTTCGGCATTAAAACCAGCGGTTTCGACGTCAATCACAACAGGGTAAAATCCACGAAAACGGTGTTTGAGTAGGTGGGGGTTAGCAGTATCTGACATCTGTTTCTCAATTACAGTGAAAATGGTCGGCAAGTATGACAAAAACAGGGCCGCGGTGCAGCCCTTAACCATGATTAATCGTTATTTAATCCAAGACCTGCGTCTTTTTTCTCGATTAACTCGATTTTATAACCATCGGGATCTTCAACGAAAGCGATAACCGTTTTCCCGCCTTTAACCGGTCCGGCTTCGCGAGTGACGTTGCCGCCAGCTTGACGAATACGTTCACAGGTTTCAGCCGCTGAATCGACTTCTAGCGCGATATGGCCGTATCCTTTACCTAAGTCATAGCTTTCTACGCCCCAGTTATAAGTGAGCTCCAGTACCGCACCTTCAGATTCTTCCGTGTAACCGACGAAAGCGAGTGTATATTGGTACTCAGTATTTTCGCTGGTTCGTAAAAGGCGCATACCTAGTACACGGGTATAAAAATCAACCGCACGGTCTAGATTGCCAACACGGATCATGGTGTGTAAAAAACGCATAAAACCTCGTTATATTGCTCGTAATCAGTGGAATAGGATATCAGTTTTTTGTTTGAGGTAAAAAGGGGTAATCAATGTACCCATGTTCATCGCCGCCATAAAAGGATTCTGGATGTTGCGCATTGAGTGGTGCCTTTTGCGCAAAACGTTCGACCAAATCTGGATTGGCAATAAAATCGCGACCAAAGGCAACGGCATCGATTAAACCTTCTGTCAGAAGTGCTTCACCTTTTTCTAGGGTATAAGCCCCTGCACCGATGATTGTTTGGCTAAAACCAGCACGTACCGACTTCCTAAAGGATGCAGTATAAGAGTTACCTCCTGCCCAATCTGGCTCGGAGAGATGTAAATAGGCAATGCCAAAACGATTCAACTGTTCAATTAGCCAAATCGCATCCTCTTCTTCATGTGGGCCATTCCCTAATGCTTGGAAGGTTCCAACGGGTGAGAGACGTATACCAATGTGTTCAGATCCCCAGACACGTGATACAGCTTCAATAATCTCGAAAACGATCCTTGCACGGTTTTCACGATTTCCGCCGTACTCATCAGTCCGTTGATTTGACTCCGGTGATAAGAAGGTATGTAGCAAGTAACCATGCGCTGCATGAAGTTCAAGCAGATCAAATCCTGCTTGTTGAGCGTTGATTGCGGCTTGCTCGAAATCTTTGACCACTTGCTTGATTTGCGAACGACTCATTTCTTGTGGCAGCGTGGTTTCACTACGATAAACTTCCCCTTTTTCATTCTTTAATGAGGTTCTGGTTTGAGAAGGTAAGGCTGAAGGTGCTTGAGGTGCAGCATGATTAGGTTGTAACGAAGAGTGAGAAATTCGGCCAGTGTGCCAAAGTTGTACGGCAATTTTCCCGTTATGGGCATGGACTGCGTCGGTAATCTGTTTCCATGCTTTGATTTGCTCGTCAGTATGTAATCCGGGAGCACCAGCATAGCCTTTAGCTTCGAATGAGACTTGTGTGGCTTCAGTAATGATTAAACCTGCAGAAGCGCGCTGCTGGTAATAGGTTTTCATCAACTCAGTAGGAATATCACCCGGTTCGATGCTGCGTAAACGGGTTAGAGGTGCCATAAAAATACGGTTTTGCGTAGTGATAGCACCTAGCTTCAATGGGGAAAAGAGGGATAACGTTGACATAATATACTCCTGCTATAATAAATGGGTTAATCACAGAGTAGTTTTCGCGACCTTTCTCGGCAAGGGGGTAAGGCCTCCATCGCACAGAACAACAAGTCGAGTTTAGTAAGAAGGTAAGTATGGGAGGAGCTATGGCAGAGCAACTTGAAATGTTTTTACTGCCGAACCCCTGCAGGGGGCTATGCCAAGCCAATGCAAGAGGATACTGTCTAGGCTGCTTTCGCAGTCGTGAGGAGCGCTTTGGATGGCTAGGTTTCACTGATACCCAGAAACTCAATGTGCTACGACTCTGCACGCTGCGGCGACGCGCGGCGCAGCGAGTTATACCGAATTTTTCTGAAGAAGATAGTGGGCAGGGGGAACTATTTTGAAGGTTGAGGTGGCACCGAATAACTGAGTTGCGCTAATGAGCATTTTAGGCGCCACAAAATACCTGCTAAGCGAATCGCATCAGCTTCCTTGCTTAGCGCTAGTTCATTGCACTGGGTGGTGAGATCCGTCAATACAGTCTCTAACTGAGAACTATGAACGCCGCGTTCACTGATAACATTTTGTAAAACCTGAAAACATCGGTCGCGCTGTGCGAGGAGTAATGGCGAACTGGATTTCCATGCTCTTAATTCCCAAACAATGTGCGCACAATTATGTAATACAACCCCCCAACGCAATAACCAGAGCTTTGCTTGCGCCTGTTTACTGGACTTTAATTGGTTAATATGAAAATAGAGCCGAGACTCATAATGATTTCGAGTAGCATAAGGTTTAGGTCGAAGTTGGTCTAAAAAACCGCGGCGAATGGCTTTAATATGGCGAAGGCTTTTACGATCATCAGAACTTGGCCGAATTAAAACGAATGCCAACCAAGCGAAAATCACCCCACATACTTTTGCGACATCACTGTTCAGTACGGTACCGTAATCCCAAGTTGGGGGGTTACTGACTGAGATAAAAGAGCCCATGAACACTACGATCTGTCCCCAGAGGGCAGCTCGCTTGGGAAATAATAACTTGAATAACTGTAACGTGATAATCAGTGGGAATAACACCCATAGAAAATGCCAAAGCTGCGAGACTTGAATCATTATGCCGAATTTAAAAATAAAACTTAGTACGCAGAGAATGAGTAAGGTCTTCAACAGTAAGGTGACGCTAGCAGAGGGAGAGGGCGCTGAGGAGTAAAGCACGCAGGCGATAGCGGTTAACGTCAGCGCTGCAGGACCTTGATCCCACTGAGTATAAATTTGAAAGGTACAACCTAACACAATAGCAAAAAATGTCCTTGCGGCGCTCAGCAATGCTTCGGCACGGTCGGACTCTAAGGCTAAGGCAGGAACCTTAGGCGGAACTAAAGGTTGGTTAGGATCCGCACTATTGACCAGACGCGTCCAGCGTTGCACATCCAAATAAACCCAGCAGAAATAGCGAAGACGGCTCACGAAAGCGAGCTGCCGATAATCGCCAAGTGTTATATCTGGCGTGATGGAGCGTAAAATTTTTGCCAATTTATACTTATTACAATCTGGCTGCTCTAATTCAGTGAGTAGTAAATCGATGGCTTTATACAATGATGGTGGAGCTTCTGGCCAATTTAATAACATTCGGCGTAAACCTGATAATACGCCGGTTAATCGCAGTTGTTGATGTAGAACGTAATTCAAAACACGGTTCTGGCGGCGATACCGATAGTGACTCCAATAAGCTTGAATACGCAGTAGATTGGTAGTCAGTATTTGGCTAATCATGTTTTCATGTGCAGTTTGCGCATTATCCGTTGTCTCTTTGTTTAATAACAGACGTGCGTGTTCTAATAATCTGGCCTGCATTTGGCTGAGGGTTACCATTAAGGTATCCCCATCAGAAGTGCTTGGAAGTAACATCATCATTAATCCAGCACTCAAAATGCCTGTAATCGCTTCGCATACCCTAGCTTGAGCAATATCCCATAATTGACTAAATTCTGTGATATTGACAGTGCTGAAAGCGATCAAGGCTGCGGTATATCCCGCGAGAGAGAAGGCATAGGCAACATTATTCTGATGTAAATTGGCGATCCAGGTACAAAAGCCTAACCAGGCGGCAAAACTTAATGTGAATAACCAAGGGTCGTTAAGCGTATTGCCAGCGATCAGTACTGCCGCTAGGGCACCCACTAAACTGCCCACGATCCGACCTAAGCTTTTACTGATTGCACCACCGACAGTTGGAAAACTTACAACTGCAGCGGATGTCATGGCCCAATAGGGCTGATCAAGGTTCAAGCTGTATGCAAAACTCAAAGCTAAACACATTGCCAGAGTGTTGCGTAATGCATAACGCCATTGGGCTCGTGTTGCGCGAATCCAAGGTAAACTATGCCATGCTAGCCACTGCCACGACATCAGTGTGCATCCGGATGGATGACGATAGTGCAAGTTGTCCCCGCCACCAGTAACTGTTGTTGTGGCAGATTAGTTAACGCAATCCTCACCGGAACGCGTTGGGCGAGCCTCACCCAAGGAACAGTGGGTTTGACATCTGGAACTAAGGAACTGTCAGAATCGATACTTTGGTCACTGATAGCCCGACCAATGCTTTCTACTCTACCGGTTAATGAAGTATTATCACTATATAAAGTTAATGTTGCGGCTAATCCTGTGCGGATATGTCGTAATTTAGTCTCTTCGAAATAACCCACGACATAAAAGGAGTGGCTATCGACCAAGGCGAATAACGGCGACCCAGTATTAATATAATCCCCTTTACGCAAATGAAAGTTAGTGACCCAACCATCGACGGGGGCAACTATTCTTGTTTGTGAAAGATTCCATTGCGCTTGGTCCACATTCGCTTTGGCGGCAAGCATAGCAGCCTTCATAGCACTGGCAGACTGTAAGTAACTGTCTTGATCTTCTTGCGAAATGACATTGTTCGAGAGCCGAGAGCGTCGCGACGATTCATGGTCAGCTTTGCGTAAGTCGGCTTGACTCTTAGCGAGTTGGGCCTGAGCATTTTCTAACGCTATTTGGTAAGGACGTGGATCAATTAAGAGTAAAAGATCTCCCTTATGTACAAACTGGTTATCCTTTATTGGAAGATCGATTAAACGACCTTCCACCTCTGACGCAACTTTCACCATCTCTGCATGGACTTTACCATCACGCGTCCAAGGTGATTGCATATAATAATTCCACATCCACCATGCGGCTAACACGGCAATCCCGAAGGTAAATAAGGTTGAAAAATAGCGTAATGCATTAAATTTCATATGAATTATCCAAAACTATCCCAGTAATGCTAGCGCGCTAGAAACACAAATGAAAAACAGTGACAAATCCAGTAAGGTTGGATGCCATACTTGTCCGCTATAAATTTTATGACGAATCAAGGGGTGGATAATCAGCCAAAAAAAGAAACCAAGAAGTACAGATTTAAAAATAGGGGGAAAAAATAACATGTCGCCAACTACGAAGTCAGTTAACGCCGAAGTCAGAGGAAATTGAGACGCTAGCATTATTAAATCCCTTATTTAACTATATAAGTCTTAAACAAATGACTATTTTAACCGATACTTATTTGTAATTCCGAAAAGGAAAACGGAAAATAGTCTAAAACTGACTATACTACTTAGCAAACTAATTATAGGTAAAGTTATGGAATCTTCACTGGGGATAGATTTAGCAAGACTCGTGCGCCTATGGCGTGCAATTATTGATAATCGTTTAAAACCACTAGGTTTGACACAGACACTTTGGGTCACATTACATAACATACATGAGTTACCTGATGAACAGTCACAAATTCAACTTGCAAAAGCGATAGGCATCGAGCAACCCTCACTTGTAAGAACCCTTGATCAACTTGAACACAAAGGGCTTATCGTTCGTTCAGCTTGTGCGGAAGATCGCAGAGCAAAACGTATCTCGTTAACTGAGCAAGCTGCCCCTATCATCGAACAACTTGAATCTGTCATCGTTCAAAGCCGAAATGACATTTTGAAGGGACTCTCCGACCAAGAGCGGCAACAACTGAAAAGTTTAATCGCCCGTTTGGAAGTGAATATTGTCGAAATTCAAAAAAATGAGTTGAAAGGTTAAAAAGTAAACGTTGCGATGAATAATTACTAAAGACCTGGTTGACAGACAAAAAACCCCTCCATGGAGGGGCATTTCATTATGAGTCGTTGAATACCTATCGACGTGGTGAAACCGTGACTTGGCTACCGTTAGTAGCGATAGCAACTCGTTGTCCTGGGGAGTATCGAGTCGCGGCTTGTTTTTGAACCACCATGATAGTGTTACCATCGTCTTTACGAATTTCAAGTTCAACACCATTCGAGGTATTCACTGCACCTTGAACGCCTTGACCCGCTACACCACCTAATATCGCACCGCCAGCGGTTGCTAAGCTGCGGCCTGCACCACCACCGATGGTATTACCCAAGAAGCCGCCCAATACCGCACCACCAATAGCACCTAATGCATTACTGTCATCACCGCCCTGGATCTTGACGGGTCGAACCGATACTAAGGTACCGTAAGAAACGTTTTGAACTTGCTTAGCCTCACTGGCAGAGTAGACATCCCCTGATAATGAGTTATCGTTCACACATCCTGTTAGGGTCATTGCAACAGCCATTGCGGCGGCAACAGTCGAAAACCGTTTTAACATTTGAAACTCCTTTCAATTGTGAGTGCATTATCAACGATGCAAGCATTAGAAATCATTTTAAGTATAGTACAATCTATTAATAGGATTCTAGCCTACTGGTTTTGCCTAGAGTGTAGCCAATTAACTTGAACCATAACTCAATATCCAGCAATAGTTTTGCTTATATGAGTCACGGATAATAAAAAACCAACTTTTACGGGAGTGGTTAAATGCAAACAGGGCGTTATATCGGCGTGATGTCAGGGACAAGCTTAGATGGTATCGATGTGGTACTTGCGGCGATTGATCAAAATGTCGTGGCGTTACAAGCGAGCTACTGTCATCCCATGCCATTAGAGATCCGTCAGCAAATTTTAAATATAAACCAAGGGCAGTCGGTGACGTTGTCACAAATAGGGCAGCTCGATACGCGTTTAGGGCGTCTTTTTAGTGACGCAATTTTAGCGTTAATGGCTCGTGAAGGCCTGACCAGACGAGATGTAGTCGCGATTGGTTGTCATGGACAAACGGTTTGGCATGAACCTCAGGGAGAGGCACCTTTTAGTATGCAACTGGGGGATAATAACACGGTGGCAACCCGTACAGGTGTTACCGTAGTAGGCGATTTTCGGCGGCGTGATATGGCGTTGGGGGGGCAAGGTGCGCCTTTAGTGCCTGCTTTTCACCGAGCGTTGTTGACACACCCTAATGAACGCAGAGTTATCTTAAACATTGGTGGAATAGCAAATGTATCATTACTCTCGCCCGGGGAAGTGGTAAGAGGGTTCGATACTGGTCCTGGTAATATCCTCATGGACGCATGGATCTGGCATCATCACCAGAGGCCTTATGATAAAGATGGTCAATGGGCGCATTCGGGCCACGTTGATTCAGCACTACTGGAAGCAATGTTAGCGGATCCATGGTTCCAACGTCCTGTCCCGAAAAGTACTGGACGTGAATACTTCAATTTTGGTTGGATTGAGGAGAAATTGGCAAATTTTCCCCCCATAGCAACCGAAGATGTACAAGCGACGTTACTCGCGTTAACCGCTATCAGTATCACGGATTTGGTCAACCAACAGGGTAAATGGGATCGCTTGTTGGTCTGTGGGGGGGGCGGGCATAATAAAGTATTAATGCAGGAGATCGCCTCCCGAATTCCCACCACACAAGTCGCCCTTACCGATGAAGTGGGTATCAGTAGCGATGACATGGAAGCCCTAGCCTTTTCTTGGCTAGCTTATCGCACGGTATCAGGACTCCCCGGGAATTTACCCGCGGTAACCGGGGCGAAAGATTTCACGGTATTAGGGGCTATCTTCCCCGCAAACCCCCTTGATGGACGTTAAACAACCCTATAAGTGAGAGAGTGAAAAACCATGAGTCATGCTAGCGATCCTTTTGCCAAACTAACCGATATCCGTCGTGAGTATACCTTAGGGGGATTACGTCGTGAGCATCTACCTAATACACCGATGGAACTATTCAACCAATGGTTAGCACAGGCATGTGAAGCACAATTACCCGATCCTACCGCTATGTGCGTCGCTACCGTTGATAATCAAGGACAGCCGTATCAGCGCATTGTATTGCTTAAACATTTTGATGAACAAAGTATGACCTTCTATACCAATTTGGGGAGTCGTAAAGCGCAACACCTACAAGAAAATAACCGTATTTCTTTACATTTCCCTTGGTACTTTTTAGAACGACAAGTAATGGTGATAGGGCGTGCTGAAAAGCTACCTATCTCGCAGGTCATGACTTATTTTCATTCCCGACCTTTTGAGAGCCAAATTGGCGCATGGGTTTCACAACAATCTAGTCGCATCTCTGGGCGCAGCGTACTGGAGACCGCTTTTCAACAAATGAAGCAAAAATTTCAGCAAGGTGACGTCCCGCTACCCAGTTTTTGGGGAGGATATCGCGTGACCATTGAAGCAGTAGAGTTTTGGCAGGGAGGGAAACATCGTCTTCATGACCGATTTATCTATCAAAAACAGGATGATTGCTGGAAAATTGATCGCCTTGCGCCATAACTCGTAAATTAATGCGTTCAGTGCTGGCACCTTTGCTCGGAGCGAATTATTCTATGGCGCTAACTTTAATCGCCGGTGGCGGAAACTGTGTACCAGTTTAGGTGCAGACTGTTCAACGTGGAGTCATTAATGACCAGTAGTAACCTTATCCAACAATTGCAAGAAAGAGGGCTGATCGCCCAGGTAACGGATGAAAAGGCGTTATCAGAGCGACTGGCACAAGGGCCTATTGCACTGTATTGCGGCTTCGATCCTACCGCAGATAGCTTGCATCTGGGGCATTTGGTGCCACTGTTATGTCTCAAGCGTTTTCAAGATGCCGGTCACAAACCTGTCGCGCTCGTCGGGGGGGCCACTGGGTTAATTGGTGATCCAAGCTTTAAAGCGGCTGAGCGTAAATTGAATACTGAAGATACCGTTCAAGAATGGGTCGAAAAAATTCGGCGTCAAGTTTCACCTTTTCTTGATTTCGATTGTGGTGAAAACAGTGCAATCGCTGCCAACAACTACGATTGGTTTGGCGGTATGAATGTATTAACCTTCTTGCGTGATATTGGTAAACATTTCTCAGTAAACCAAATGATCAATAAAGAAGCCGTTAAACAGCGCCTAAACCGTGAAGACCAAGGTATCTCTTATACTGAGTTCTCTTATAACCTGCTTCAAGGTTATGACTTTGCTTGCCTGAATAAGCAATGTGGCGTAGTGCTACAAATCGGCGGATCCGATCAATGGGGTAATATCACCTCAGGTATTGATCTCACTCGCAGAATGCATCAAAACCAAGTCTTTGGTCTGACGGTACCGCTGATCACTAAGTCTGATGGGACGAAGTTTGGTAAAACGGAAGGCGGCGCCGTCTGGCTTGACCCAGTAAAAACCAGCCCTTATAAATTCTATCAATTTTGGATTAATACGGCTGATGCCGACGTATATCGCTTCTTAAAATTCTTTACCTTCATGACGATAGAAGATATCAATGCGCTCGAAGCTGAAGATCAACAAAGTGGTAAAGCGCCGCGTGCGCAGTACGTGTTAGCGGAAGAAGTTACTCGTATGGTACACGGTGAGTCAGGGCTAGAAGCGGCAAAACGTATTACGCAAAGCTTATTTGCTGGGACATTAAGTGAGCTTACTGCGAGCGATTTTGCACAATTAGCACAAGATGGTATGCCAACCATCACACTTAGCCCAGAAGCTGATCTACAACAAGCTTTAGTCTCAGCGGAATTGGTACCTTCTCGTGGTCAAGCTCGGACAATGATTAGCTCTAAAGCCGTTTCGGTCAATGGCGCTAAACAAGAGGATGCGGAGTATCAGTTTACAGACAGTGATAAGTTACATGGAAGATTTACGTTATTGCGTCGTGGAAAAAAACACTACTGCCTGATTGATTGGGCTTAGTAAAAGGGGCCGGAAACGGCCTTTTTTTATTGATAATAATAGACATACAAACATGAAAAATATCTTAGCAATACAATCCCATGTTGTTTTTGGTCATGCAGGTAATGCCGCAGCAGAATTTCCGATGCGTAGAATGGGCGCTAACGTCTGGCCTTTAAATACGGTTCAATTCTCAAACCACACGCAATATGGACAATGGAAAGGTACAGTGATGCCCGCTGAGCATCTCACTGATATTGTGCAGGGCATTGCTGCGATTGATCGCTTAAAAACCTGTGATGCAGTGTTGAGTGGTTACTTAGGGTCAGCAGAGCAGGGCGAAAAGATCGTAGAAATCGTGCAACAGGTTAAGGTGGCTAACCCTAATGCATGGTATTTTTGTGACCCGGTCATGGGACATCCCGAAAAGGGCTGTATCGTGGCACCAGGCGTAGCAGAATTTCATTGTCAAGTGTCATTGCCTGCCAGCGATATCATCGCGCCTAACTTGTTAGAACTTGAAATGCTTTCAGGCCGCACGGTTGATGACTTGAGCGGAGCGATTGAAGCATGCCGTTCACTGATCGCTAAAGGGCCGAAAGTGGTGTTAGTCAAACACCTGTCACGCGCAGGACTACGAAGTGACCAATTCGAGATGTTACTGGTCACAGAAGAAGAAGCCTTGCATATTCAGCGTCCATTAATTGATTTCGGCGTAAGGCAGCCGGTAGGCGTGGGCGATCTCACCAGTGGACTGCTATTGGTCAATCTATTGCAAGGCAAACCCTATGACCAAGCACTTGAACATATCACTGCTGCGGTGTATGGGGTAATGCTTAAAACTCATAGCATGGGAGAATATGAATTGCAGCTGGTGGCTGCACAGGATGAGATTGCGATACCAAGCCATCATTTCAGTGCTATGCGAGTCGATATCATTTAATCAAAATGTGACCTTTATCCGAATTATAGAGGTCACACTCTAATAAAGTTGATAAACAGCATCATTTTCCTCACCAAAATCCCCTAAAATTTTTCCACGTAAACGCTCATGGAAGAATGGGAATATGTTCGAATTTTTGAAGCAAAAACGGCTACCAACATTAGATCTCCCTGCCAGTGTACGTCGTAAGATGTGGTTTAAACCCTTCATACAGTCTTATCTTGTCGTATTCATTTGTTACATGACCATGTATCTGATTCGCAAAAATTTTAATATTGCGCAAAATGATATGGTGTCCACTTATGGGCTAAGTTTGACACAGCTAGGATTAATTGGATTAGGATTCTCAATTACTTATGGTATTGGGAAAACGTTACTTTCCTATTACGCTGATGGCAAAAACACTAAGCAGTTTTTACCCTTAATGCTAATACTTTCCGCTATCTGCATGCTGGGGTTTAGTGCGAGCATGGGCTCGGGATCTGTGGCGCTCTGGCTTATGGTCGCCTGTTATTCACTCAGTGGTTTTTTCCAAAGTACCGGCGGGTCTTGTAGCTATTCAACGATAACTAAATGGACGCCGCGTGGTCAACGTGGCACCTATCTAGGGTTATGGAATATTTCCCACAATCTTGGCGGTGCGGGTGCGGCGGGAGTGGCCTTATTTGGGGCACACGTTTTCTTCAATGGTCACGTCATCGGAATGTTTATTTTCCCGTCTATCATTGCTTTGGTGGTAGGTTTTGTCGCATTACGCTTTGGTGATGACTCTCCAGAGGCTTATGGCCTAGGGGATACTGAAGCGCTTTTTGATGAGCCGAAAAGCGAAGAAGATGAAGATGCTGAGGATGAAAATTTAACAAAATGGCAAATATTCGTCACTTATGTTCTCAAAAATAAAGTCATTTGGTTGCTCTGTTTTGCCAACATCTTTCTTTATGTGGTACGAATTGGAATCGACCAATGGTCAACGGTTTACGCTTACAATGAACTAAAACTTTCTAAGGAAGTCGCGATACAAGGGTTCACTCTTTTTGAAGCGGGCGCTTTAGTGGGGACTTTACTTTGGGGGTATCTCTCCGATTTAGCTCGTGGACGCCGAGCCTTAGTCGCCTGCATCGCACTCGTTTTTATCATTATAACCTTAGGTATCTATCAGCGTGCCACGGAGGAATGGATATACCTTACATCGTTATTTTTCCTAGGATTCATGGTATTTGGCCCACAACTACTGATTGGCGTCGCAGCGGTAGGTTTCGTTCCGAAAAAAGCGATTAGTGCAGCAGATGGTATAAAGGGGACTTTTGCCTACTTAGTCGGAGATAGTTTTGCAAAACTGGGCTTAGGGATGATTGCGGATGGGCATTCGATTTTCGGTATGTCAGGATGGGCTGGAACCTTTGCAGCCTTAGATGCCGCAGCCATTGGCTGTATTACTATTATGGCTGTCGTAGCGATTCTTGAAGAGAAGAAGATACGCAGTATCGCGAGGCGAGCAATATCTCGCTAGAAAAGAAAAACCCGTCCAAGGACGGGTTGATTTATTAATCGTTCGCGTTACGTGTCATGCGTTGTAATAAAGGAGAAACTAACAACATAACGATAGCGATAACTAGCGTGAATTGGCCAATTTGCATGAAGACATTACTGTATACCTGTAATGACTGTAGGGGATCCACGACATTTTCAGGAACGGCCATACGATTAGCCACTTTACCGGCAATCATAGCGGCACCAGCGGTGGTTAAGAACCATGACCCCATGATAAAGCCCATAAGGCGTTGTGGCACCAGTTGTGCGACCATTGCCAGACCTAAGCCAGAAATCATCAATTCACCAATACTCTGTAAGGCATAGCTTAGAATAAGCCAGTTAACAGAGACAATACCTTGCTGTGATGCCATCTTTGCGCCAAGGGGTAAAACTAAGAAGGCCGCAGAACATAAGAACATGCCGATGGAAAATTTATAAGGCATCGGTAGACGATCACCAAGCTTATTATAGATTACGGCTAAGAGTGGGCTCGCAAGCATAATCCAGAATGGATTCAAGGCTTGGAACTGCTCGGGTTGGAAAGTAAAGCCTAAGAGTTGGTGCTCAACGTTATGGATTGCAAAGAAGTTTAACGATGTCGGCATTTGCATATACAGGACAAAAAAGACAATCGCTTCAAGCATCATGATAAAGGCGACAATCATTTTACGACGATCGGCACCCTTTAATTTAAGGGTCTCTTTCAAGAACACCAATACAATACCAACAGCGATTACCCCTAGCGCCATACGGGCGATATCTTGATGATGTAATAACCAGGTAGCTAAAGCCACCAGAATAACCACACCAATAAGGGTCATAAACAGTTTACGCCACTGTAAGGGGGCAAAATCCGGCTTTGAACCGTAGTTTTTCACCATACCTTGGCAGAAAATAAAGTTGAGTAAAGTGATTACTAATCCGACCACAGACAATGAAAACGCTGCGCTCCAGCCATAGTTAGCGGCGAGAACCGGAGTTAACATCATCGATACGAGAGAACCGATATTGATCGACATATAAAACATGGTGAAAGCACCGTCGATACGAGGATCATCCTTTTCATAGCAAGTAGAGAGAAGCGAGGATGGGTTCGCTTTGAACAATCCACTGCCGACGGCGATAGTCGCCATCCCGATGTACACTAGTGCAATCTGGTGTCCAGAGAAGGCAATAAGACTATAACCCAAGGCTAAGACAATGACGCCCAGCGTTAACACACGCTTAGTTCCAAGAACTTTATCACCTAACCAGCCACCAATGGCAACCATGCCATACACCAGTGCACTGAAAGAGGAGAATAGGGTGATGGAGTCAGCTTCAGACATACCCAGCTGTTTTACAAGGTAAACCGCCATGATGGCTTGTAAGCCATAGAAGCCGAAACGTTCCCAGAGTTCAATTGAAAAAATGAGATAGAAAGCTTTAGGTTGCTTGAAAACATTCAAACTCACCTGTTCATTATTATGATGTTGTTTGTTTGCAGTAGACACATAAACCTCGGTGTTGCCAATCCTAAAAAAGCGTCAGGAATTGCTGTGATCCGCGGGGTAAACCACGAAGAATATTGATGTAATAAAATTGATAAGTCGGTAATGTGTCCGATTATTACGATCAGAGCAAGAAATTTTTCTTATATGGCTAAATAGTAATCTGATAGTGATAAGAAATGTGATAGACCTTACACACGATAGTAAATAGTCTTTAAAGATATTAACTAGCAGAAAATATTTTACTCAGTTTTTTCACGGTATTCACAGAGATCTTCGATTAGGCAGGAACCACAGCGAGGTTTGCGCGCGATACAGGTATAACGACCATGCAGAATGAACCAATGATGGCAATCGACTTTGAATTCGGCTGGCACCACTTTTAAAAGATGTTGTTCGACCACATCAACGTTCTTACCTGGCGCAAAATTAGTGCGATTTGCTACACGAAAAATATGCGTATCGACGGCGATGGTGGGCCAGCCGAATGCAGTATTGAGTACGACATTCGCTGTTTTACGGCCAACGCCAGGCAATGCTTCTAGAGCTTCACGATTTTCTGGAACCTTACCTTGGTGCTGATCGACCAAGATTTGGCAGGTTTTAATAACATTTATCGCTTTAGTGTTAAACAATCCTATCGTCTTAATATGGTGTTTAACTCCCTCTACCCCCAATTCCAACATGGCTTGGGGGGTAGGCGCCTGAGCAAAGAGCCCTACGGTCGCTTTGTTAACACTGACATCAGTCGCTTGTGCAGAGAGCAGCACCGCGATGAGTAACTCGAAAGGCGAATTGAATACCAGCTCAGTGGTCGGGTGCGGGTCATTGTCGCGTAGACGAGTGAGAATTTCCCGACGTTTGAGCTTATTCATCCTGCATGTCCTACGGAGTTATTCTCTGCAACTTGCGCATGCTGTGCGGCTTTACGCGCACTGGCCTGTTTGGTGCGTTGATCAATGAGGTATTTTGCCGCTAACAACATGCCTAAGCCAATAAAGGCGCCTGGTGGCAACATTGCCAATAACATTGGCGAATCAAAATGGAAGACCTCCACCCGCAGGACTTTTGCCCAAGGCCCGAGTAACTGGTCTGCACCATTGAATATCGTACCGTTGCCGATGATCTCCCGAATAGATCCTAGGGTAACCATGGCACAGGTTGCCCCCATCCCAATCGCAAATCCATCCAATGCTGAGAGGCCCACATTCGAACGAGAGGCAACGGCTTCTGCACGTCCCACCACAATGCAGTTAGTGACAATTAGAGGGATAAAGATCCCGAGCGACTGATATAACCCATGAGCATAGGCATTAATCAGCTGTTGTACGCAACTTACCACTGAGGCGATGATCATGACATAAATGGGAATACGGATCTCAGAGGGCATCCATCGACGGGATAGCGATATCGCACTATTCGTTAGGGTAAGCACTAGGGTAGTCGCTAAGCCAAGACCTAAGGCATTAGTAGCCGTTGACGTTACAGCCAGTAACGGGCAAAGACCCAGTAATTGTACAAGTGATGAGTTATTCTTCCATAACCCACCAATAAGTAGTTCTTTCGCTTCACTCATGGCGCTTTATCCCCACATTTTGGTAGCGTGTTAATCTTCTGTTTTAACTCAGTAATAAGCAGTGTTGTGCGTTTCGTTTCATTGACCACTGCGCGGGGTGTAATGGTTGCTCCCGTAAATTGGTCAAAATCACCACCATCTTTTTTCACTGCAAAATGGCTATCTTGAGGCCCATGGATCTTAACACCGGCAAAATGGGTGATCCAATCTGAGATACGGAGTTCAATTTTATCGCCCAGGCCCGGTGTTTCATGGTGTTCCGTTACTCGCACACCGAGCACTGTTCCGGAAAAATCAGCCCCGACTAGCATCCTAATCGCTCCAGAGTAGCCATCTGGTGCAACAGTTTCAATAGCGGCAGCGACTGGTTGGCCTGCTTTGCGCGCAATATAGAACGGATGTTGTTGATTATCGCCCAAAACGGGATCAGTTACCCAATAACACTCCTTTTGTAAATCGTTATCATACAAATGAGGAGGGACAACCTGATCGAGTAAAGACTTCTCTTGTATCGCCATCTGTTTAGCAACGGTGGGTTTCGTGACTTCATTGACTAAGGCGGTGACACCAGTGGTGACCGCCGCGAAGATCGCTAAAATTACCCCATTTTTACGGATTGAATCGATCATTAACTATTCCTTATTGTGGCCATATACAGCAGGCTGAGTGTAATAATCGATTAGCGGGACGCAGATATTCGCTAATAGCACAGCAAAAGCAACCCCATCGGGATAACCACCAAAACTCCGTATTAACCAGACTAATAGACCAATTAATGCACCATAGATAAGGCGTCCCCGATCTGTGGTCGAGGCTGAAATAGGGTCGGTGGCGATAAAGAAAGCCCCCAACATGGTTGCCCCCGAGAAGAGATGAATTACGGGTGACACCAAGCTATTAGGTGAGAAAAACCACCCTAGTGATGCACAGATTGCTAAAGATACTAGAAAACTGACAGGAATATGCCAGCGAATGGTTTTAGTGACGAGTAGGTAAAGGCCGCCCAATAAGAAGCCAATATTAATCCATTGCCAGCCTTGTCCTGCAATAATCCCATGATAGATCGGCTGTGCTAAGAGTTCTTGAGCAGAGTGACCCGCACGTAAACCCGTTTTGAAATTATCCAGTGGTGTGGCTTGGCTAATCCCATCGACACCCATTTGAAGCTGCTGAAGCGTTAAGCCTGACGAGTTATGGCCGGTAAAAATCATTTGCCAAGTTTCAGCTAGGGTGAGGGTGGAGTGTTGTAAGGCTTCAGGGGGAAGCCAGCCCGTCATTTGAACGGGAAAGGAGATCAAAAGCACCACGTAACCCACCATCGCTGGGTTAAAGGGGTTTTGTCCTAGCCCTCCATATAACTGTTTAGCAAAAATCATACAGAAAGCGGTACCGATAACGATCACCCACCACGGCGCTAAAGAGGGGATACTCACACCGAGTAACAATGCAGTAAGCAAAGCAGAGTTATCTGCGAGTGTGGGGAGAACAGGTTTCTTTCTCAGGCGTAAAACGGCCGCTTCGCACCCCCAGGCAACAATTGCAGCAATGGCAATTTGGATTAAATTTCCCCAACCAAAATAATACCACTGTGCAAAAAGACCAGGAATGGCTGCAAGCAAGACTAACGTCATTATACGATTCGTACTACGACGGTTATGAGTGTAGGGAGAGCTAGCGATGCGAAAAGCCATTTAATCCTCTGATACCGATGAAGGGTGTGATGTCTGGGTGAATTGTTGACCGCCAGTAACTTCAGATTTGTCATTCGAAGGTTTTACTTGGCCCGCACGCTTAGCTTTGGCACGGGCAATGGCCGCGGCTACGGCGGCTTTACGCGGGTCGGTTTCAGCAGGGGCGTCAGGTTTACTGACGGTTTCTTCTGCCTGGCCCGCACGCTTAGCTTTGGCGCGGGCAATGGCCGCGGCTACGGCGGCCTTACGCGGGTCGGTTTCAGCAGGGGCGACAGGTTCGCTGACGGTTTCTTCTGCCTGGCCCGCACGCTTAGCTTTGGCACGGGCAATGGCCGCGGCTACGGCGGCTTTACGTGGGTCGGTTTCAGCAGAGGCGACAGCTTCACTGACGGTATCTTCTGCCTGGCCCGCACGCTTAGCTTTGGCTCGGGCAATGGCTGCGGCCACAGCGGCTTTACGCGGGTCGGTCTCAGCAGGGGCGACAGCTTCACTGACGGCTTCTTCTGCCTGGCCCGCACGCTTAGCTTTAGCACGGGCGATTGCAGCGGCCACAGCAGCTTTACGCGGGTCGGTTTCAGCAGGGGCGTCAGGTTCGCTGACGGTGTCTTCTGCTTGGCCCGCACGCTTAGCTTTGGCACGGGCAATGGCCGCGGCTACGGCGGCTTTACGTGGGTCGGTTTCAGCAGGGGCGACAGGTTCACTGACGATTTCTTCTGCCTGGCCCGCACGCTTAGCTTTCGCACGAGCAATTGCTGCAGCTACGGCGGCTTTACGCGGATCATCTTGAGTTGAAGCAGGTGAGTCAGTAACTGCCTCGATCCCGACGAGATGAGCATTAAGTTGGCTATCATAATCATCGGCCGTTACCAACGCTTCTTCTTGGTCAGATTGGCTTTGTGCCTTTTTCGCCTTAGCCCGGGCGACGGCAGCGGCCACGGCAGCTTGTCGAGAGTCTTCTTCAGAATGCACGGCTTGCTGTTCAGCTTGATAGGCACGTGCTTTGGCTTTACGGGCCGCCCGTTGAGCGATCACGGCACTGTTATCAGGTGAATCACCGGAAGTGGACCCCGTTGGCTGAACGGCCGCCGTTTGTTTAGCTTTTACCCGTTCTAATGCTGCATTGACCTGATCTTTCTCAGCAGTAGTCACTCGAGCTTTAGCTGCGGCATGACGTGCCTCACGCGCTAATTTCTCTTTTTCTAACCGCGCTTGACGGGCTTCAAAGCGGGCTTTGGCTTCCTGAGTCCGTTGTGCCTCGATATCAATAGCTAAAAGTTCGGCTTTCTCTTGGCGATAGTACTGTACAAGAGGAATATTACTGGGGCAAACATACGCACAGGCGCCACATTCGATACAATCATTAAGATTATAGGCCCGGGCCTTATCATGATCGCCACCTTGGCAATACCAATAAAGTTGTTGAGGTAGCAGACCGGCAGGACAAGCATCGGCACAGGCACTACAACGTATACAGCCCTGTTCCTCTTCGGGTTGGCCCATCTCTTGCTGCGAAGGCGCGATTAAGCAGTTAGAAATCTTTATAATAGGAACCGTTAATGCGGGCAGGGTAAAGCCCATCAATGGCCCACCCATAATCACCATCTGGTCCGGTTGCGGATGAAAACCAGCAAAATTGAGTAAGTGTTCGACAGGGGTGCCCAAGCGTCCCCAGACGTTACGCGGATGGCTGAGATTCTCACCGGTCAAGGTGACAACGCGTTCAGTCAAGGGTTCGCCGTCGATCACGGCGCGTTTAACCGCATAGGCGGTGCCAACGTTTTGCATTAGCACCCCAATATCGGAAGATCGTCCCCCTTTGGGAACTTCACGACCCGTTAAAATTTTAGTTAACTGTTTGGCACCACCAGAAGGGTATTTAGTGGGAATAACCCGAATAGTAATATCCTTCTCATTACCTAATGCTTGGGTTAATGCACGGGTTGCCTCAGGTTTATTATCTTCAATACCAATAATAATTTTTTCAGACTGAAGCAACCACCCTAGAATACGCGATCCATCTAAGATCTCCTGCGCGCAATCTTGCATTAAACGATCATCAGCCGTGATGTAAGGTTCGCATTCCGCGGCATTAATAATCAGTGTTTTGACACCCTGTAGTCCGCCGCGAACTTTGGTCGCGGTGGGGAAGCCTGCTCCCCCTAATCCCGCAACGCCAGCTTGATGAATACGCTCGATAATTGCTTGACGCTCGCAGGCTTGATAATCCGTAATCACTGGCATTTTCTGCCAGTTATCCTTGCCATCAGGCTCAATAAAGATGGCTATTTCAGAAAGTGCTGAAGGGTGAGCAGTAATATGCGGAGCGATCGCCGTGACAGTCCCAGAACTTGGCGCGTGAATGGGCAGCATCTTACCCTTACCGAAAGTTAAGGGTTGGCCGCGTAACACATGCTCACCCACGGCGACTAAGATTTCACCTTCATGGCCAATATGCTGTTTGAGAGGCAAAATAAACTGCTGCGGTAGCGGAACCTCAGTCAATGGGGTACCTGAAGATTGAGACTTCATTTCTGGCGGATGGATACCGCCTTTAAAGTCCCAAATTGGCTCGCGGCGTAAACGTGAAAAAAAATTAAACATGATGGTCAACCGGTATAACACGAACTGGGATAGTATTGAGATCCCATTTCCAATTATCCTGAGTAGTCGGGACAGGGCGCATCTCGATACAGTCTGTTGGGCAAGGAGCGACACAGAGATCGCAACCTGTACATAAATCGGTAATCACAGTATGCATGGCGCGGGTTGCCCCAACGATAGCGTCAACCGGACAAGCCTGAATACATTTAGTGCAACCGATGCAGTTACTTTCGTCAATCCAAGCAATCTGTTTCTCAGGATGCTTCAGCTCTGCGTCGCCTTCAATGGGTTGGGGGTCAACATTCAACAATTGTGCAATCTTAAGCATTGTTTGCTCGCCACCTGGCGCACATTTGTTGATTAGCTCACCTTGATTACCAACCGCCTCAGCATAAGGTTTACAACCTGGGTAGCCACATTGGCCACACTGGCTTTGCGGCAGTAATTCGTCAATTTGCTCAACAATAGGATCTTCTTCGACTTTAAAGCGCCGAGAAGCATAGCCAAGCAGTCCACCAAAGCCTAATCCTAAAATACTTAACGCAACAATAGCGATACAAATTGCGGTAATCAAAACTTCACCAGTCCTGTAAAGCCCATAAAGGCAAGTGCCATTAAGCCAGCAGTGACAAGGGCTATTGATGAACCTTTAAAGGGTGCAGGCACATTCGCCAAGACGAGGCGTTCACGAATACCCGCGAATAGCACCATAACCAGTGAAAAACCGAGAGATGCACTAAAGCCATAGACTGCTGCTTGTAAGAAGCTATGGTGTAAATTAACGCTTAACAAGGGAACACCAAGTACTGCACAGTTAGTGGTGATCAATGGTAGAAAAATTCCCAGCAGTCGATACAAAGAAGGGCTCGTTTTACGTACCACCATCTCGGTAAATTGGACGGTCACTGCGATAACCAATATATAAGCGAGGGTGCGTAAATAGACCAGATCAAGTGGCACCAAAATTAAGTGATTCACTAACCATGCACAAATTGAAGCAAGAGTGATCACAAAGGTGGTCGCCATGCCCATACCGATAGCAGTTTCGAGTTTTTTGGATACGCCCATAAAGGGACATAGTCCTAGAAATTTCACTAACACAAAGTTATTCACTAACACTGTGCCAATAAAGAGAAGAAGATAATCAGTCATGTGATTGCCATTAAATAAAATCTCCCGATATTATCTGAAAATATCGGGAGTATCTCAACGTCGTAACTTAAATATACCAGTAGTTAAGCACTGAGTATTAAATTTCTGGCTAAATTATAACCAAGATGTGCTTAGCGTTGGGCTACTTTCTCTTTCAACGCGCGTTTTTCCTCAGCGGACAAGAAGGCCATATACAAACCATTTTCCTGCGCCTGGCGGATTTCCGCAGGGGTTAACCCAGCGGCAGGTGCTGCAACTTGGTATTCATGGGCGAGTTCGATCCCTTGCACTGCTGGGTCATCTGTATTTAAGGAAGCCATCACACCATGCTGTAAGAATTGTTTTAGAGGATGCTGGCTAAGGTCAGCCACGGTACTCGTCTGAATATTTGATGTCAGACAGGATTCAATTCCGATACCGTGTTCAGCTAAATAGTCCATTAAAGCGGGATCTTGAACGGCTTTAACACCATGGCCGATACGCTCTGCGCCCAATTGTTGAATCGCTTGCCAAATACTTTCTGGTCCGGCCGCTTCACCGGCATGTACGGTAATATGGAGTCCTGCATCGCGAGCACGCTGGAAATGCGTCAGGAATCGATCACCAGGGAAGCCTAATTCATCACCCGCTAAGTCGACAGCAACGATTTGGTCACGATGCGCTAGAATGCCAGCGAGTTCTTGCTCACAGGCTTGTTCACCAAAAGTTCGGCTCATAATACCAATTAATTTTGCGCTAATACCAAAATCTCTACACCCTGCTTGCACACCATCAATCACCGCTTCTACCACACCGGCGATAGGTAACTTATGGGTCATAGCCATATAACCAGGCGAGAAGCGTAATTCTGTATAATCAATGCCTGCTCGCAACGCATCCTCGATATTCTCGTAAGCAATACGGCGACACGCGTCCAAATCGCCAAGTACTTTAACGCCCCAATCAAGTTTCTGTAGAAAGCTGACCAAATCGGGTTCACTAGACATAACTTGTACGTGAGGGCGTAAACTTTCGATATCGTTAGCAGGTAATCCACAATTAAAGGCTCGACCTAAATCAAGAATAGTGCTCGCACGAATATTGCCATCGAGGTGACGGTGGATATCGGTGAGGGGGAATTGGGCTGTAATCATGGTCGACTCTTAATAATGGTTTATGGACTGCATAGTATAAAAACATCCCTTAGTCAGATGCCAATATTTTCACCTTTGCCCACTGTTTTTTCTCAAGAAGGCCGATCGAGAGGTATTTCGGTAAATAAATTAGATTGAATGGATTAAAATTACCTATAAAATAATATCTACGACCCTCGGTAAAAGGTAAATTCACTTATGAATGATTATCTGACGCTTGCAAAAGACGAACAGTTAAGATTACTCCGCGAAACGCATTTAACCACCCAAGGTCAAACGTCGATTAAAGAGTGGCAAATTATTGATGGACAAGGTCGGGTGACTGGGGCGGTGATGCTACAGGATAAAATGAATTTACGGCGTTCCTACAGTGGAGAATATCGTCTGACTCAGCGCAATGGTCAGGGTGATATTATTATGGACCGATTGATCTCTTCATTTTAAGTCGCTTCTCATCTCAGTGTGGGTGACTCTACGTTATACTGCGGGCTTAACCCAGGAGGATCTGATGAGAAAAAATTATTTATTCGCTAGCATAAGTGGGATTGCATTGGTGGCAATACTCACTGGCTGCGCCCAGTCCGAATCAGCATCAGGATCGGCCAGCCAACGTCATATTGGTATGGCTAATCCGGCCTCAGTATACTGCCTATCGCAGAAAGGGCAGTTGGATAATGTCGATACGGCAAAAGGGGTAGTAAGTTATTGTACCTTACCAAGCGGCGAGCGCGTCGACGAATGGGTCCTCTTCCGTCGTGATCATCCACAGAAGTAAAAGAATCGGTGATACAAAAAACCCCACTATAGTGGGGTTTTTTGTGCGCATTAACTTTTATTGATCGTTATTACTTGAAGTCAGATATTGTTCAATAAATTGTTCAAGGCTCATTTTGTCCTGGTTTACAGTGACTTGACCTGAAGCGTAATGGAGCGCTGACTGAATACCGTCTGAGTTCTGAGTCGTGAGATGATACATCTCGCCGAGAGCAGACAAGGATTGGATTTGCTGTGTCGCAAATTGGTCAGCTTGCTCCACAGAAACTCCTTCAGATTGAGCAATCACCGAGAGAAGTTGCGTCGCCATAGGTTTATTGATGGTTAACGACGCATTCAATTGTTTCAAGTAGCTATCAACAATCCCTGATAATCCCTGACCTGTTCCTTTTGCGGTAGATGGGTCATTGAAGTCGGCTTTCATGGAGAACTGACTTTCACCCTTGTCATTTTTAAGGGTCAAATTATCGACGGAAAATTGGGGGGCATTAGCCAATAAGGCAGGGAGGTTTTGTAATACCGCCGCATTGACTTCATTCTGCATCGCTTGTAGTTCATCTTGATTAGTAACGTGGGAAATATTAGCCATATTTTTTTGAACGGCTTGATTGTAATTATCGTAAAACGTCTTCAATCCGCTGGCACTGAAATCATGCAATGACAGTTTCATATTGGCAGAACCAAGTGGTAGCTGCTGCCATTCGATTTTATCGACCTGATAGTTAAGGCTACCATTAACTACATTTTTTTTGCTGTCTAAGTCGGAATTGCCTTTAATCCCCGTTAACAACACCGCAGGCTTATGATTTAGCGCGTAGAGGAAATTTTTTGCGTCGATTTGCTGCGTGCCAACCCGTAGTCCTTCTTGACTCAAATGACTGTCTGAACGAACAGTGAGGCCATTAAGGGTCATTTCTGTATCGACATCCGCCTCATTTTTAAAATTGAGCGAAACTTTGCCAGTATCGACGTTTAAAGCAATCGCCTTGTTATCCGGAGAAGTTTTCAACTTAATAGTCACCGCATCACTGCTTAGACTGCTATCTTCGGCATTATACTGGATTGGCTCTATTTGTATTATCGAGGAGGTCGAATGGCCGTAACCGATACGCGTCTCAGCAGAGAACGGGGACTTTCCTTTAGTGAAATCGAAAAGTGATTTTACGGTCGGAGTATTAGCCAACTCACTATGGATAGATGCCAGCGAAGGGATGAGCGTGAAATGTTTTAGCTGCGCAAGGGGGAATGGACCGTGACTGATCTTCTCATTAAAGGTCAGCTGTTCTCCCGGCGCTAATAAAGCGTTTTCATCATCAGCCGGTAAACGACTTTTCACAATGAATTGAGTCGTACTACTAAATATATGGCGTTCGTAACCCTGGCGTGTCACCACTAATCCCGCCTCAGGATAGTGTTGAGTTAATTGGTCGTTAAGCTGTGCGACAACCTCATCGATATGTTGTTCTGCTTTTTTACCTGTGAACCAAGCCCCGCCGGTCCAGAGAACGCCAATTCCTATAACAACAGCGATAGCAACGTTTGACTTCTTCATAATTCTTTAGGTCCTTATCGATCCTGATAGCTGGCCAACGGTCACTGTGAAGGATATCTCCACCGCCACACAATTGTTTTACATGCTTTTACATTCTAACCCCTTAATCTGTCAAGGAACTGGCGTTCACAGCCTTGATAATTTCATTTACTAGGCGGTTATTTTTCCAATTAATGCCATTGCCCAGCAAATTTACTATTTAGGCTTAGAATTAAGGAATATTTACGCCATCGAGGAATGAACAATATGAGTGACTTTCGTTATGAAAACGATTCAATGGGTAGAATAGCTGTCCCGCAGAATCAGCTATGGGGCGCACAGACGCAACGGTCGTTAGAACATTTTAAAATTTCGACCGAAAAAATGCCGCCATCATTAATTCATGCCTTGGCCATCACCAAACGCGCATCGGCGAATGTTAACCATCAACTGGGTCTCTTAGAGGGTGAAAAAGCGAATGCTATTATCAAAGCGGTAGATGAGGTATTAGCGGATAAGCATTTGACCGAGTTCCCGTTAGCCATTTGGCAAACGGGTTCGGGTACGCAAACGAATATGAATATGAATGAAGTCCTCGCTAATCGTGGAAGTGAAATATTAGGTGGGGAGCGGGGGATAGAGCGAAAAATCCATCCAAATGATGATGTGAACAAAAGCCAAAGTTCAAATGACGTTTTCCCGACGGCTATGCATATTGCAGCCAAACTCGCCGCTGTGCAGCAATTACTTCCCGCTTTAGAAAACTTAACGCAAGTATTAGCGAACAAATCTAACGAATTTAGTGACGTGGTGAAAATTGGTCGAACCCATCTCCAAGACGCAACGCCCCTGACTTTGGGTCAAGAAATTTCTGGATGGGTGAGTATGTTGACCTTCGCCAAGTCGCACATCATGGCAGCAATGGAACACCTATCAGAACTTGCGCTAGGGGGAACGGCGGTAGGGACGGGACTTAATACTCATCCGAAATATGCTCAGGCCGTGGCGCAAGAGATTACAACTTTTACTGGCGAGTCGTTTATTTCCGCCCCTAACAAATTTGAGGCGTTAGCGACCTGTGATGCCTTAGTACATTTTCATGGCGCCTTGAAAGGTTTGGCCGCGTCATTAATGAAAATTGCCAATGATGTACGGTGGCTGGCCAGTGGTCCTCGCAGTGGTATTGGTGAAATTACGATCCCTGAAAACGAACCGGGTAGCTCTATTATGCCGGGCAAGGTTAATCCCACACAATGTGAAGCGTTGACAATGATTTGTGCACAGATCATCGGGAACGATGTAGCCATTTCGGTAGGAGGCGCTTCTGGTAATTTCGAACTGAACGTATTCCGTCCCATGATCATCCATAATGTGCTGCAAAGCTTAAGGTTGTTGGCAGATGGAATGCAGAGCTTTACCGACCATTGTGCCCAAGGTATCGAACCTGACCGCGAGCGTATTCAACAACTGGTCGAAAACTCGCTGATGCTAGTCACCGCGCTCAATCCTCATATAGGCTACGATAAAGCTGCAGAAATCGCTAAAAAGGCTCATCATGAAGGACTTACGCTCAAAGCATCAGCCTTAGCCTTAGGCTACTTAAGTGAAGAACAATTCGAGCAATGGGTGAGACCGGAGCAGATGACAGGTCAGCAAAAAAACTAATCCTCTTTCCACAACCACAGTCGTGGAATTAAGAGGGTTGCAGAACGCGCATCCGGTTTATGACGATGCGTAATATTCTCTGAATCGTAATTCGTTAAGCTACCGAGTTCAGGGATAGTCTGACCTTCCAAGCAAGTGATGATCAGTGGATTCGGACAAGCAACCTGAGTCTGTTTCTGCTGATCACTCCGCCAAAGACGCGCAATGGGCTGTACTTTTACCGGACGTTTAATTTTTAGACGACAGTCATTGGGTAATTGCTTGATTAACTCAAGCTCCTCTTGCACTTTTTCAGCCCACTCTTCTCGCGACCAAGGTGCTCGAGCACGACCTGCGTTCAGGCTTTTCTCCAACATTTCAACGATATCTTGTTGGCTATACCGTTTTATTACGTGTTTGTTAGCCCAGCCGAAATTAACTGAGTCGAGGCTTGGGTATACATTCAGCGTCCGGTAAGCATTAAGGGTCAATAATCCCGGAAAATGTTGATGAACGAAAGGGAAGCGTGCAGCGGAGGGTAGTCCACTTTCCACCGTAATTAGTTGTTGAAAATGCTGCTTAGCTTGATTAATTGAGCTGCTTAAGGTCAATAAGGTGTGTTGAACTTCAGTACTAACCTTCAAGCACATTGCACCAGGTAACCGAGTCGCGCTACGGGTACTTTGTTGTTCTGACTGTTGCTGTAAATAAAGATGAGAAAAATGGTGAATTGCACGTTGTCGTGCCTGACGGCGAACATGCTGTTCGACTTCTATATAGGATGTCGGACTTAGCTCTTCGCCTTTTAATATTGGGGGTAGAGTAAAAACCCGCGCGGATAACAGTTGTGCTGCGTCGATAAGCTGACAGAAGGTCAGCAGTTTATCTTCTATAACATTGAGCGTTTCACGCATCTCTTGGACTAATGTATAGCGCATCATTTACCTTAGTTACAACATACTAGTGAAACATTTATCTTAGTGTGCTTCGGCTACAATAACAATCTAAAGGTCAACAGTAATAATGCGAAATTACGTATAATGTGCGATGCCTTATAGCTCACCTTCTTCTTGCAACCATTTTTTGATAGAATAGGGATGTTTAGGTGAATGTTCTTATTTCTGATATGAAGAGGCTTTGATGTTAGATTATCGTTTTCCAACTGCTCTGCAAATGGTTCTCAGTGTGGCAATGTCTGAAGAACAAGGAAAACGTTCGACCAGCAATACCCTCGGCAACGGCGCAGAAGCCAACCCAAGCTTGATCCGTAAGTTGATGGTTCCTTTGACAAGAGAAGGGATCTTCGTTACTACCTTAGGTCGTACAGGCTCCATTCATCTCGCTAGGCCTGCCGCAGAGATTACGCTTTGCGATATTTACATGGCCGTCAGCCATGAGAAGAAATTACTAAATTCTCGGCCAGATGTGAAAAAACCTTGTTGTGTGGTGAGTGCGAACGTTTGTTGGTACTTCAAACAGATAGCAGAGGAGGCTGAACAGGCCTCTTTGCAAGTTCTTGCCAAGCATACTGTCGCCGATGCACTTATTGCACTGAAACAGGGAAAAGAGCTTAATCCGCTGTCAGACTAACCCAGTGTCACGATAAAAATAAAGTGTAACTTTAAAGGTTGCATTTAAATGGATTAGGGTGCATTATTTAATGCAACTAAAACAGATACACTTTATTTTCGCTAGGAGTCGCAGATGAATGGTTCTTTCTTCGATGATTTAATCCATTGGATTGATACCCATATCGAGAACCGCTTAAATTTAGATATGGTCGCCGACCGGGCGGGTTACTCAAAATGGCATCTTCAACGGATGTTCAAAGAACATACGGGCCATGCATTGGGGGAATACATCAGAACTAAAAAACTAGAGAAATCGGCCTGTCGGTTAACCCATTCCGATGAACCCATTCTGGCGGTCGCCATTTCGATGGGCTTTGATTCTCAGCAGTCCTTTAATCGTAGTTTCAAACGCCAATATGGTATGGCTCCTGGTACTTGGCGACGCAACGCTATGCCTACGCAAACTTTGCACTAATCTTTTCACCCGCCTTGTCTCAGGGCGGTGGATATCCCTTATTATCCATCGCGATGTCGTCGTAAAAAGATGAGGAGTCTGCTAGACTTCCTCTATCCTTCTTTTTAATGCCACGTTGCGATTATGCAGTTTAAAAAATTCCGTCCGTTAATTATTATGGTCATGCTGTTGATTGGCTTTGCGCTGAAAGCGTGGCATGTTCCCTCAAGCTCTCATAACTCCCCATCTTCGCCAACTAAACAGGCCTCAGCGTCTTCAATAACTGCCAATACGGATCCCCACGTCGTTGCGCGCTACCTCCGGTCCCATCAATCTCTCCCAAGCTACTATATTCGTAAGGGTGAAGCACGCCGTCAAGGATGGATAGCGTCTAAGGGGAACTTGTGTGAGGTCTTACCGGGTAGAGTCATTGGTGGGGATCGATTCTCTAATCGCGAGCATCGTTTACCCGAGAAAGTAGGCCGTTCATGGCAAGAAGCTGATGTGAATTTTAGTTGTGGTCGCCGAAATAGTGACCGGTTGCTCTATTCTTCAGATGGACTAATCTATCTTACCACCGATCATTATCGTAGCTTCCAGCAGGTGCCTTAAATGTTCACGCTCCATTTTGATTGCCAACACATCGACTCTGATGCTGACTTTTATCGTCAACTTCGTCAGCAATATGCTGAGCATAGGTATTTTGGTGACTCACTTGATGCGCTGTGGGATTGGCTTACTGGTGAATTCCCTTTACCAATGACGTGCTATTTTCATCATATAAATCCTCAGCAGCTTACCGCCGGTCATCCCTTAGCTGCTATAGTAGCGCTATTCTTCGAGGCAAAAGAACAAGAGCCAGACCTCTATCAGATCATACTCGACCAGGCTGACTCCTAAGATCTTAGGTAATGGGCGGCATCACACGCCCATCATCACGCCAATAATACTCTTGGCTATTCCCTCGAAACGACAAGGTATTGAGCTCAATCTGTAACCATTGCGGATCGACTTTTTGCCTCTGACTATCTTCGATACTAATGACCCGAGGTAGGGCAACTAATTCGCCCTGCCTATCAAAGTGCCATTCCAACTCTATAATAATCCCTAAAGCTAATTGGTTAATTTTGTGCCGATTAGGGATCAACGCGAATAACGGCGACGCTATGATAAAGTCTTCTTCGCGGCACCGGTAACCCATTGCCGTTGGCTGAGTAATGGTTATAAACGTACGTTGCCGCGAATGACAAGGAGGCGATAGTAAAACATGACTCAATCTCCCATCTTCTCGTAATGGGCCATACCATCGCTGAACCGGTATATCACTTATCTTACCTGGTAAGATGGAAGGGTTTACACTTATCTGTTCCATCGCCAAAGAGTAAAGCAACCCTCCCAGGCTGGTAGCGTGTTTACCATTGGACAATCTACCCGTACTACAAAAAGGCAGTGCCACATCGGTGGGTAATTCCGTTAATAGACAACAATAGGGCGAGTTAGCGCGAAACCTCTGTTGGAAGAGGGGGAGCTCCATGACTTGGCCGCTTAACAGTACCACATCACACTGATTAGTAGTGACAGTGTCACATATTATAGTAAGAAGTTGTCCCAATCGACATTGGGGGCTTTGTAAAAAGTCGATAAAATCTTTAAAGAGAAATTGCAACGTGAACGTTTTTATCTCGCAAACTGCCATTTTGGGGGTAATATACGCAATCTTTTCGTTGAGACTCTCCTCTATATAGCCAAGCACTTGATGATCAATTAACTGACTGACACGACAAAAATACGCTGTTTCTTGTAAACGATAAAGCCAAAGCACATCGTCGACTATCGGTAAGAATAAATGCCTCACCACATATTGACGCCACACTGAATCACCGTCGTCGCTCTTCTCCCTACTAAAGAGGCGCTCGAGAATCGTCATCACTGGTGACAAACCTTGCTGATGAAGGTGGTCGCCGAATTGAGGAAGTAAAAAATGGTTAATCACATCCTCGAGCAAACTATCACCCGCTAAGGTAAAGCCTTGTCTAAGTAATAATTGAGGAGAGAGCGCTGGGGCAGCTGACAGCTCTGATGTGATGAGAGGATACTCAGTGACCGCTACATCTGTCGTACCGCCGCCAACATCGATCAAGCCAATACGTAAATGTGATGTCTGCGGGGAGCGATGATAATATTTCTGTAGATCGAAGGCCGATTGAGTACGCAGTTTTTGCCAAAGCCAAAAAATTTGTCCACAACAGGCCTCATCCCAAGGGAACTCTATTGTAATATCCTGGCGATTGACTGGAAAAAATTGTGGTTGTGCGGTTTTTATCAACCTAATCGCCCGTTGTGCCAACCGCAGAAAACGCTGCCGTTCAAGCGTTGTAAAGTTAACCGGCAAGGTAAAAATTAACTTTCTAATAAAGCGAGGGGTATCTCGATTAGCATGGCGTTGCCGGTAGCTTAGGCTATTAATTTGCATCGCTATTTGATTAACGAGCTCCATAATCAAAAATGTAAATAGCGCTGAGCGGGCGAACTGTGGCTTAAAAACGGGAAATTGCCATCCGGAAGACAATTCATCGAGTAAAATGCCCTGATCGTTTAGCATTAAACTAAGGGGATGATCGATCGTAGAGTATTGCGCCTGGTCGGATTGACTGGCATTGAACCAAATAACGTTCGCTGAATGATCATCCCAAATATAGCGACGAGGGCAACTTATTCCCTGAGGTTGTAAATCTCGATGTGACTGGGCATTAAGACGCTGCGCTTCCGGCCCGATGCGTACCAGTGAACACCATTGGAAAGCGTCCATCCTACCACTTGCTGACGAAAAACCGCGGTGGCCGAAAGGTTCAGGCGAAAAATTTAGCTCACTGCTAAAAAGTGTATATGCCTCACGGGTCGGACAACTCAGGTCACGCAGTTGTAATTCACTAGAGAGACTCAGCGGACTCACGCAATGAGCATCAACTTCAAATAATACACCACAACTATTACTGTTCCCCAAATCGATAATCGCATCAACCGCAACGGGCGCAGAGTGCTGAGCTGTGTCTTGTAATAAAAGAGGACGCGGCTTCACTTGATTAACGAGTAGTTTGAGTAAATTAATATAGTGTGCTTGCCATATGAAAGAGGGGGCCTGCCCGACCACCGGATAAAGCGCTGTCATCCATACATTGACCCAGGTTTGCTGAAAAAATTCACGCCATCTTTCGGGTTGCTGTGGCAATGTAAAAATCTGCCCCTGTTGTACATCAAATTGGCTAGGCTGTAATCCGCTCTCATCGTCAGCGATCTGAGTATCAAATGCCAGCGTGAATTTCCAACCTTGCTTAGCTTGCCTGCAACGAGAGACGTAAATGCGCGCCCAATTCAAGGGCCGTGCTCCCTGAGCTGAAAAATAAGGTAAGGGTAGCCACTGATGTTGTAGCAGGGTAAGGGATTCTGAAAAAGAAAACCTATATTCTGGCCGAACCCATTCTACGGGCCCCCCCGCATACTCTCTGTATTGGAAATGGCCTTTTTCGTTAGGAGTGACCTCGCAAAGAGGCCCATTAGTACTCGTGCGAATAAAAGCGGTTTTGGGGTGTGAAGGATCAATGACACAAGATTGGTCAATAAATTGGATCCCTGAATTAGCAAATAAACTCTGCGGCGGTTGAGCAAAGCATTTCATGATTTTTTCTCACTAAACAGATCGATAGGCATTAAGGTTTTAGAACGCTGTTGCCAAAAACATTGAGTATGCGGGGCACTCTTTTCACAGATAACGGTGATGACGGGTAGGGTCTTTCCATCGCTACAGCGGGCCTTGGCAGTATTGATAATCAATTTACCTGTTGCGGTGAAGGCCGCTCGACTGGTGGCTAAACACCGTTGAGAGCCGCTGCTGAGTAGAGTGCTTGCCTGGTCATTATTAAAGTCATAAGTCATCGTGATGCTTTTGTCATTGAATTCGAGATGAGTCATCCAACGATTCGCTAAAAAATCAATGCTACCTTGGTAGCGAGAACGTGCAGGGATCATTAACGGCACTCTGCTGATTTTCTCTGGTGTTGACGTAAGCTCAGGAGGAGGAGCGATAAATTCTGCAGGACTCAGCGGTAGTGCGCGACTTGCTGCCATTATGTCGCCTAGTGTTTGTTTAACCTCATCGATAGAAGCAACGACAGGGAGGAGAACAGTCCTCGGCGGTTTATTAGCCGGCTGTAGAACATTTAGGATAACAAGTGTGCTGACTAGCACTGCCACTAATCCGGCACTGAGTAAATAGACTCGGCTGCGCGAAGGCGCTGGGGGGGAGAAGGTTTCAACGATAGGAGGTTGCGCAGGGGAATACTGCGCCGCTAGTTGCTGTGCCAAATCCTGATGCAGAGAGGAGAGGTTTAGTGCGACACGATTCTGAGGGTAATACCCCCAGTGCACTATCAGAGGATGTCCGTCTGCAAAAAAAATAGATTCAGTGGAAGGAATAACGGTTAAGTTTTGTAAAATAGGGTCGATAATTCTACTGATACTCTCATCGTCACGGCTAAGCTGTTGGCGGAGAATTTCGAGGGAATTTTTCATCTCGATCAACTCGGCAAGACAACGAACTTTCTCTGTCAACGTTATCTCTGCCCAAGGTTTTATGTAGTGAACTAACGGAGGTGGAAACCATTGGAGGGCGATGCCTTGTTCAGAAAAGACGGGTTGAGCGAGTACGCGTCGCACATGTTCAAGTTCATGCTGTGATAACAACTGAAATATCTGGGGAGCATAGCGACCTAGGGGAATACCCTCTACTTTTACTTGAATATAATCTTGCCCCGCTTCAATCTGTAAGCCCGTTTGCGCCATGAGTCATCCCAGTTTATATATTCTGCGTGATTAATGGCTTATGATACGAAGCTCGAACTCACTCTATTCTACGAATAGATAACCTTTAGTCGGTTTAACTAGGCTATTATTAGCGATATAGTTCTTGCACCGCTAACGATTAAGAGGGAGGGCACGTGCTACACTCACCGCTTACAGTACGATGGCTTGTCTTAATTATTCTGAGTCTGGTTGCTGTATCATTATTGGAATTAATCCATCTCCCGGCTGCCTTATTGTTAGGGCCTATGTTTGTCGCCATATTATTTGCTGTGGCGAAAAAAATGGTTTCCTTACACCGTACGCTTTTTCGTGCAGCGCAGGCAGTGGTCGGAGCCATGATTGCACGTGCGATGCCAGTTGACGTTTTTAAAGAGATGCAGCATACCTGGCCACTATTTATTATGACGGTCTTCTCAGTCATAGCGATTAGTACCCTGCTTGGGGCATTACTTGCGAAATTTAAAATCCTACCCGGTACCACTGCCCTATGGGGATCCTCTCCTGGCGGCGCAACGGCCATGACGTTAATGGCGGGTAACTTCGGTGCTGATGTGCGATTAGTCGCTTTTATGCAATATCTCAGAGTACTGTTAGTTACGCTATTAGCGACGGTAGTGAGTCACTATTTAGCCCCGGAGAGTGCAGCAACATCAGCAGTGGCCCAACTCGAGCAACCTATTGCTTGGGGGGCGTTTATAATCACTCTAGGGCTTATTCTCGCAGCATTATTACTTTCCAAGGTTATTTCTCTTCCTGCAGCCCCGTTATTAATCAGTATGATCCTTTGTAATCTTGCGATGAATGTAGGGGGATTAACGATTGAGTTACCGCTTCCTTTACTCGCAATTTCTTATGCAATGATTGGTTGGAGTATAGGGGCACGTTTTACCAAAGATATTTTGCGTTATGCTTTTCACGCGCTTCCTGCAATTTTATTCTCGGTGCTGTTATTAATAGGAATTTGCGGTATTTTTGCATGGATGTTGGTTGAGTATGCAGGGATCGACCCGCTGAGTGCTTATTTAGCCACCAGTCCTGGAGGAGCGGATTCCGTTGCTATCATTGCGTCATCGGTATCAGTGAATCAACCCTTTGTGATGTCAATGCAGACAGGGCGTTTTATTGCTGTACTCTGCCTTGGGCCTGCGTTATCTCGCTTGGTTGCACGTTGGTTAGGGTAACGGGCGGAGGTAAGAAGTTAACGCTGCCGCCCACCAGTATTATTCGAACGCGTAGCTGACATTAAGCCCTACAGAATAGTTTCGACCGGGCGCGGGTTCATAGAAACGACCGTTACCTTCGTTCACTATCACAGAGCCACTATACTGACGGTCGAAGAGATTATCGATTCGGCCACTTATATCGATATTCCATTGCTTGATATCCCACTTATAGCCGGTATAGATACCGGTTACGGTCCAAGCAGGAGCGTATTCACTATTTGTATCATTCACCGCAATCTTGCTTAAATAACGCAAATCGGTCCCCGCATACCAACCGGAGATGGGTTGATACTCGAGGTGGGTATAAAACATATTTTTTGCGACGCCGGGTATCCTGTTACCTTCGCATCCACTGTCACAGACCTGACTCCGGTAACGTGCATCCAGCAGAGTCCATGATGCTCCTACATGCCAGTCTCCCGCAAATTGCTGTTGCCAATCTAGTTCTACGCCTCGGCGGCGAGTCTGTCCCGCATTTTTATAGGTTGATCGGCCATCATTATTACTGCTAGTGACAATTTCATTATCGGTATCAGTTTGAAAGAGGGCAGCGGTCATTAACCCTAACCCAATACGGTTTTTTGTCCCTATCTCCAGCGTATGACTCGTAGACGGTTTTAACGCTAAATTAAGTCCGGCTCCGCCATCAGGTCGGTAAGAGAGTTCATTCAAGGTCGGCGTTTCAAAGCCCCGACCGAAAGAGAGATAACTCTTCCAACTGGCATTATGGGCATAGTTAAGAGAAAACGCAGGTAACCATTGATGGTAGGTTACTTTACCGCTGTCATCGCCATTGGTCGCGGTAATGTAATGGTCATGGCTATCAAAATGTACTCGACTAAACCTTACCCCAGCGTTGAACGATAATTTATCGGTTAACTGCCACGCCGATTGCAGGTAAGGGTCGATATTCCATACTTGATTCTGCTCATCACGTCTTAAACGACCCAATACTCCTAATTGTTGATTCGCGCCACTGCCACGGAAATTTTCATAGCCTTTGCGTTGTTCACGCATCGTTTCATAATCAATGCCTGTGGTCAGTGATACGGGGTGAGAGAATAATTGTCCCGTATGGGTCCATCGAGTATCAATCCCTTGATAATGTCGCGTTAAATCTATTACGCCACCTGCGTGATGGGCTTTACTGCGTTGCGTCGCAGCGGGGATGGATTGATATTGTGTCGTTTGCCGCATACCCGCCCAGGTGGTCACGGCTAAGCTATCGTTTTCGGTTAATTGACGCGTATAGTGTAACCCTGCTTGGGTTTGATCAACGCTTTTTCGAGCATCATATAACGATACATTGCTAGCAACTTGGTGCGGATCACGCTTCCACATAGCACGTGTCAATCCCCCTGGATCGTTCGCATCAAGATGCACTGAATTCAGATTCAGTGTGAGATGACTCACCTCATCGAGCTGAACCCCTAATTTCGCGTTCCCAGTTGTCTTCTGAGCATCGCTATGATGACGAAATCCATGCGTAGTCATTCTCGCCCCCGAGATATGATAATCGACATCGCCTTTTTGCGATCCGTCACCGGTTGACCCTGATGCACTCACACTATTACGCCAAGTTCCAAAACTACTGTAGTTACTACTTATACCTAGGGTCGGTGGCTGAGTGCCGCGCGCTGTCGTGATAGCAATAACGCCACCGGAACTATTCCCGTACAATGCAGAAAAAGGCCCACGTAATACATCAATATGATCGATGGAGCCTATATCAACATTAGAAGTTTGCCCTTGGCCATCAGGCATGGTTGCTGGAATATCGTCAACATAGATTCTCAACCCTCTCACACCGAATGTAGAACGCGCGCCAAAACCCCGAATCGACATCTGTAAATCCTGAGCATAATTTTGTCGGTTGGCCACCTGTAAACCTGGAACGCCGGAAAGCCCCTCAGAAAGATTGATTTGTTGATGGGCTTGTCGTAAGTCTTCGCCATACACCACACTCACTGCAGCAGGGGTATCTAATTCTGATAAAGGTGGTGTATCTGGTGTCGCAGCAACAATCAGAGTTTGAGTCGTGGACGTCGATGGTGCAGAGAAGACGACAGGAGAGAGAAGTGGTAGACAGCCAGTGAATACCTGAATAATCCGGATTTTCATAAATTTTCCCAGCGATGCAAGGGTAAGGTCCGATGAAATATGTCAGTAGTTTACAAAGTTATGGATCTTACAACAAAATATTTCTCAGACTTACTCCACGCATATAAATCGATTTAACTGCACTACACTAAGTGTAATCACATGAGGAATCGATTATGCCAACTAAGATCAATACTGTTTCAGTGCTCGGGCTCGGAGCAATGGGCCATGCGTTTGCCACGAATATTATTAAAAACAATTTTACGCTGAAGGTATGGAATCGTAGCGAAGAAAAGGGAAAGGATTTAGTTGAGAAGGGTGCAACACTTGCCTCAACGCCAGCTCAGGCGGTTGAGGGCAGTCAAGTCGTAATACTCATGCTCGCCGATGCTGACAGCACGGTAGAGGTTATTAAGCAAACTATCGACGCCCTAGCGGAACAAGCTATCGTTGTGCAAATGGGCACAATTGGCGTAGAGGCCACAGAGCAACTTAATAAATATCTTAAAGAAAATCGTCCTGATATCGGTTTTATTGATGCTCCCGTTTCAGGGACAAAAAAACCGGCAGAAATGGCGCAAATCGCTATATTGGCCAGCGGAGACCGTGCGCTGCAATCGCAAATTGAGCCGGTATTTGCTGCTATCAGCAAGGGCTCTCACTGGTTAGGCGACGTCGGGGCAGGGAGTGCAATGAAACTGGTCGTTAACAGTTGGTTGATTGGTTTAGTTCAGAGCTTAGCGGAAAGCCATTGCTTGGCAAAACAGCTAGGTTTTAGTCCCGAAACTTTATGGTCAGTGCTAGAGGGCGGACCTTTAGCCGCGCCCTATGCGAAAACAAAATTAGAGATGATTGAAGAAGGTCGCTATCCACCGCAGATGCAACTTAAGTGGGCGCTGAAAGATGCCACCCTTGCTGCAAAAGCGGGCGGTGAAGCACAGATGCCAAACCTTCATTCCATCACCGCTTTGTGGCAAGCTGCAGTGGACGCTGGGCTAGGGGATAAAGACCTTTCAGTCATTGCACAGTATCTCGAAAAACAGTAATGAGCAGGGCGTTTTCTTCGCAAAACGCCCTGATATTTTATTGCCAAAACTTACGCCGACTCGTTTTACCAATCCCAGGGTTACAACTATTAGTCGGGTCGAGTGCTCGCCAGTGTTGCTGATAGTCTTCTTTAGCTGAATAGAGATGACCCACATTGTGCTCAGCAGGATAGCGAGCACCACGTTGCTCAATATAATCAATTACTTGCTGTTTGAACTGCTTCCCATCAACGCCAGGTTTTACGATATAGTCCTGATGATTCACTAGGCAGAAGAAATGTCCACAACAGGAGTCTGCTTGAATTTGGGCTTTAAGGTGAGCAGGAAGATCGAATAACCATTGATCGTCATTCCGTCGCAATGCCGCATCGAATGCGATAAGACGCTCGTTAGGATCAAGACCAAGGTAATCACAATAAGAAATTGCCGCCCCGCCAACCGCGAAACGAATTAAAAAGGCGTCTTCGGCTTCTTTTTTATCACAGATAAAATAGCCGCCTTGATGCTCAGAAAAAAAGGTATCAAGCAGAGAGGTTAATTCTGTAGCTTGTTCAGAATCGGCTTTAATCAGAAGATGATGTTGATAACGATGCCGATAGTCCATGATACGCTTGGCGACGAGAGGGGGCGTTATCTGATTGAATCCCTGGATTAACCGGTCAGTTAAATTGGTAGGTAAGTATCTGAAATTTTTGATCTTGATATCCCATTTCGCTTTTCTCGCCATTAGCCCCGGGATGGATTGGGGTCCAAACTGGCGTATAGCCAATATCATATGCTTAGCGTAGCGCAAGGTCATATCGAAGGCGTTAGCATGAATATATTCGGCCTGGATGGGTAGTTGATCAAGCTTAGTGAGTAGGAAACGTCGTAGCGCTATCAGCTCTTTTTCATCATTAGTCCCAATATACCAAGTCTCTGTTCCTTTACTGGCAGGAAATGTGGCAAGCCTCGCGGCAAAAACAATAATTTTACCTGCACAACCAGCACTATCATGTAAATAATGCGGATCGCCATTAAAGCGCGCAGGAGATGCCGAATCGGTATCACGCAGTTTCTCGGCATAATCCTCGGCCCAGATCTTTCCTTGCCAGCTGTCAGTGTCACCGGTAGTAAACTGCTTCAACTCGAGATTTTTTAAGATCTCTTCTGGCGTTGTTCCTAATTCTATCCCGAGATGATTAACCAGGCTTATCTCGCCTTGTTCGCTGATCTGGGCGTAAAGTGACTTTTCAGTAAAGGCTGGCCCACGCCGGATAAGTGACCCACCTGAGTTGTTACACAAACCTCCGATAACCGAGGCACCAATACAGGAGGAGCCAATAACGGAATGTGGCTCACGTTGTAGCGGTCGCAAGGTATCTTCTAACTCGGTGAGCGTAGAGCCGGGATAAGCGATGACTTGTTTGCCGTCATCGATGACCTGAATACCTTTCAGACGGCGTGTACTAATAATAATGACTGGCCGGTCATAATTATTACCATCAGGAGTCGAACCGCCGGTGATACCGGTATTTGAGGCTTGCATTAAAATAATAACGTCTGCGGCAACGCAATGTTGCAACACTTGCCAAAGTGCAGTTAAGGATTCGGGTATAACAACGGCGAGCGCCTCGCCTTGGCCGACACGAAAACCGGTCGTGTAAAAGGATTTATCATCTGGTGAGGTTAAGACGTTCTTGTTACCGACGATACCCGATAACAAGGGTAGCAATCCTGAAGCTTGTTGTTCCATATCTGCATGATCCTTGCCGCTAAGAGATAGGAAAACAATATACCTAAATACCTTGAGGGGAAAGGGGGCTGAAAATCAAGAATTCGGTAATCGTTATCGATTACCGAAAAAACTTATAGCTTAGTGATAATTTTATCGAGAGGAAAACGAGACTTAGGTAGCTGAGCATTGAAATCAGCATCACTGTTGTACCCGACAGTTGCCATGACGACACTATGCAAACCTTGCGCTTCTAACCCAAGTATACTGTCCATTTTTTGAGTATCGAAGCCTTCAATTGGCGTGGCGTGCAGCCCTAATGCAGGGGCACCTAATAGTAGAAAGCCTAGAGCAATGTAAAGCTGACGTTCCATCCACTTATGCTGAAACTCAGGTGAATGCGCGACATTATTAATATAACCCCGACGACCAGCGTCATTTTTCTGGCGAGCTTCCGTATCGCGGAAACGGCCATCTTGCGCTTCTTGTGCCACTAACGCGTCTAAGTGTTGCTCACTGATCCCATTAATACTGGAAAATACGATGGCGAGAGGCGCTTGCGCCACTTTGGCTTTATTCAGATCAAAGATAGCAGGGGCGATTTTCTCGCGGCCAGCTTCAGTGGTGATGACATGAAAGTGCCAACCTTGTAGATTGAGCGTAGAAGGACTGTTTTGTAATAACGACAGGACATCCGCTAACTGTTGGTCACTCAGTGACCGTGAGGCATCGTAGGCTTTTGTGGTAAAACGGTTAGCAGCCAGTTCAGTAATATTCATGGTGTAGGAAACCCTTAAGCGAGAATTTCTCAATACGTTAATGATTTATCTTGTGTAGAGCAATACACCAAGCACATAGGGTTAACTGATTAATCGAGATATTTATTGGCGATGGTTTTCAGCGTGATGTTATAGCGAAGGGAAACCATTCGAATCGCCGTACAACTACCTATCGCAAGCCAAATACTATATTGAGGTGGAATGATACCAGAAGAACCTAATATCTGGATGCTGGCACCAATCAGCGCCGCGCTGGCATAAATCTCTTTCGTTAGGATCACAGGGGACCTACCGGTGAGTATATCCCGAATACATCCGCCCCCTACGGCGCTTATGCATCCCATCAATATAGAGAAAAAGACCTCATGGGTAAGCATATACGCCTTATTTGCACCAAAAGCAGCAAAGAATCCCAACCCTAACGCATCAAAAAACAGTGCGGGCTTTTCGAAGGAAAAGACAATTTTTTGAAAAAAGCTGATAAGCATGATGGCGATGACAACACACACTAGGTACTCGACATTGATTAATCCTGCTGGAGGTGTTGCACCTAAGCAAATATCTCTCACACAGCCGCCACCTACCGCTGTTACAAAAGCTAAAACAAATACACCAAACAAGTCAAAGCGATGCCTAACGCCGACTGTCGCGCCACTTAGTGCAAAAACAAAAGTACCAAATACATCAATGAAATGTAGAAGAACAGTCATGGCTTAATCGCTCATAGCAGATTAGGGAGTACCATCAAAAAAATGGCCTCGACGAAACCGGCAGATAATATGCCATAACGGGCACGGAAAAAAGTCTTCCCGTGCCGGTAAAGGGATAAGTTTTTTTATTGACGGGAGAAAGCGGAGGCTTCTTGCATTAATGCATCACTGGGTCTGACCCCCGTGTAAAGCGCAAACTGCTCCAACGCCTGCAGTGCGATCACTTGATCACCACTCAACACTTTTTTACCAAGTGTTTGCCCTTTTTTTACCAAAGGCGTCTGTGCGGGAAAAGCAACCACATCAAAAACCGTCTCAGCCGCGTTAACGATTGACTCTGCAAAAGCCAGCGTTTCACTTTCTGTACCACCACTCATACCAATAGGCGTGACGTTGACAATAATATCCGCAGGTGTCGTGTCATTCGGCGACTGATAGCGGTAATGATATTTATCCGCGAGCGCTTTACCACTCTGTTCATTGCGCGCCATAACACTGAGCTGTGTAAATCCGGCATCGTGAAACGCGGCAACTACCGCTTTAGCCATCCCGCCAGCACCTTGTACCAAAACAGTTTGTGAAGGGTCTGGCAGATGGTCGGTAATTAACTGACGGATCGCCAGAAAGTCAGTGTTGTAAGCGGTGAGTACACCTTTATCATTAACGATGGTGTTTACTGAATCGATCGCTTTGGCAGAATCCGTTAAATGGTCAATAAAGGGGATGCAGCTTTCCTTAAAAGGCATAGAGACTGAACAACCACGAATACCTAACGCCCTAACACCTTTGATAGCCGCCTCAATGTCGGTAGTTGAAAAGGCTTTGTAGATAAAATCAATATCGAGTTTTTGATAAAGATAGTTATGAAAACGGGTGCCTATATTACTGGGACGGCCGGAAAGAGAAATACAAAGTTGGGTGTCTTTATTAAGCATCGTTCAGTCCTAGTCATAATATATAGCGATATTATTATCAGTGAACCGATCCCATTGGAAGATGAACACTAAAAAAATGCGACCTAGAAAAAAAATTGGTGAATAGTTAACCAAAAAGTTGGGTGGTGTAAAAAACGGATATTATTGAGCCATACAATCCTCTATCGTTTATCTCAATCAATCTTCGCCAAGAGTAAAGCTGTTATGGATACATCACACTACCTTGATGATGACGCACGCTGGCAAGCCTTGAAAGCTCGTGATTTAGCCGCCGATAACGATTTTGTCGTCGCGGTACCTTCTACTGGCTATTATTCCCCCCCCAGTCAGATACTGATTTTACCCGCGAGGGATAATGTTGAATTTTTCAGGGATGGTGAGACAGCAGAAGCGGCCGGCTATACGCTCAGCGAAGTCCTTTCCTCGCCCAAGATTTATCCCGAAAAATGGCTGAGGATCGTGAAAAAAAGTTGTTTTCTTATTGAATCAGCGGAGCAGTTACCGGATCTTTCGACGCTTGCCAAATACTGCGCAGTGAGTGGTGGCTACCTTCACCGTATTTTCAAATCAGTAACGGGACTAACGCCGAAAGCCTACAGTGAAGGCTTACGTGCTGCTCGCTTACGAGAGGAACTTAATAAGCCGCAGCAATCGGTCTGTGAGGCAATTTATCAAGCTGGATTTAACGCAAACAGTCGATTCTATGAAAATGCCTCACAACGTCTTGGAATGTCCGCTAAGCATTATCGACGTGGTGCTGCAGGCGTGACCATTTACTTCGCTTTGGGCCAATGTAGTCTGGGTTCAGTACTGGTCGCGCAAAGTGAAAAAGGCGTTTGTGCAATTAGTTTAGGGGATGAGCCAGAGTCGTTAATCACTGAGTTTCAACAACAATTCCCTCATGCTACTTTGATGGGAGGGGATACGCATTACGAACATCTTGTGGCACAAGTGATTGGATTTATCGAGCAGCCTAGTACGGCGTGGGATTTGCCTCTGGACATCAAAGGTACCGTCTTTCAAGAGCGCGTATGGCGAGCGTTACAGGAAATTCCACTCGGTACAACGGTGAGTTATACCGATATTGCCGAGAAACTGGGTTCCCCTAAATCTGTACGGGCTGTTGCGCAAGCTTGTGCGGCCAATCGACTGGCTATTGTGATCCCCTGTCATCGCGTGGTCAAACGCGATGGCCAGCTATCAGGTTATCGGTGGGGAGTCGCCCGTAAAGAGGCGCTATTACGACGAGAAAAAAACGCTAATAAAACTTAGCCTCATCCCTCGACATGTGGCGTTTACTGAGGGATGACGACACTGGCACGGCAACCGGTAGGGACTAGATTCGTCAGGCTGAACTGGCTACGGTGTAATTGACAGATACGCTGTACAATATTCAACCCCAAGCCGATACCATCGTATCGACGATCCATTCGGACAAAAGCTTTATTGAGTTCAGTTGCCTTGTTGAGATCTATACCGGGTCCTTGATCATCAATCTCAATAACAATACGTTGCTGCTGAGAGGTAACCCTTAAAGTAATTACCGACGCTTCAGGGCTGTAACGGTGAGCATTTTGGATAAGGTTTTGTATTACCATCTGCAACAGGGTGATATCTCCCCGCACTTGAGGTGTATTATCTGGAAGCTCCACTTTTAAAGATTGATGTCGTTGGGCCAATTGGCGTTGAAATTCGGGCAACATAGGTACTATAACCGCCGCCACTATATCGAAATACTGATAGCTGCCGGCGGCAAAAGACTGGCCAACCCGAGCCAGTTTAAGTAATTGAGCAACACTTTCGGTCATTTGATCTAATCGCAACAGCAAATCTTCTAAGTTGAGTTGATGCTTCTTCTCGATCAATTGCAGATGCAATCGTAGCCCGGCCAGGGGAGTGCGCAGTTCGTGAGCTACGTCAGCGGTGAAAAGTCTTTCTCGTTCTAAGGTAACGGTCAGTCTTGCCATCATAGTATTGATGGCCTCAACGACGGCGCTAATCTCAGTATACTCACTGATTGCGGAGAGCGGTTCGAGATTTTCTTCCGAACGCTGAGTTAACGCATTACTTAAATCGGCTAAGGGTTTGGTGACTCGTCTGATGGCATTGAAACAGAGTAGTAAGCAAGCAATGATAATCAGTAGCGAGGGGACGGCTAGACTTGCCACCGCTTCATGCACCTCTTTCTCATAGTGGCGATGACGGTCGTGATGATTGATAGCACTTTGCACCAAGATTGTCACTTGTTCACGGCTTTCGTGCCACAGCCAGAGTATGCTAACCACCTGGCAAATCACGATGATTGACCCCACCGTCAGCATAAGTTTCCAACGTAAGGTAGTCGGGGTGAAGGATTTCACAATATCTCCTGTGTCCTTATGGAATACCCAAAACCTCGTAGGGTTTGAATACGCTGTTTGCCAATTTTATCCCGTAAATTATGGATATGGACTTCAAGAGAATTAGTAGAGGGTTCGTTATCCCAGCTGTAAATATCACTATAAAGCACATCGCGATGGACAGGTTGATTCACCTTCAGCATCAACCGCAATAAAATGGCATATTCTTTCGGGGTTAATTCGAGTAGTTGTTCCGCTAGAAAAGCTTGCCTATGACCTATATCAATAGTGAGATCATCGACTTCAAGTCGATTATCCGATTGTTGATGAAAACGACGGATTAATGCTCGACTCCGTGCCAACAGTTCTTCCAGTGCGAAGGGTTTGATAAGGTAATCATCAGCGCCACTATCCAGCCCCACAATACGATCTTCTAAGGTATCTCGAGCGGTCAGGATGATAGTGGGAAGTGTATTTTTTTGTCTTCGTAAACGCTTCAAAAAGGTTAAGCCATCCCCATCCGGAAGCCCAAGATCCAGTAGGAGTAAACTGTAAGATGATGTCTCCAAAAATTGTTCGGCACCCTTTATGCCATTTACGGCATCGCACAGGTAGTTTTCGCTTTGCATGGCCAGTAACATCCCCTGCTGGAGCAGGGGATCATCTTCGATGATTAAGACTCTCACGCTTTACCTCGACAGTGGGTAAGTAAATCGAGTTGGGGTTGGTATTCCTGGGTTTGGACACCAAACAACCCTAAAATTGTCGGGAACAAATTATCTTGTGAGGTTTGCATAAGTTTAGCCTGATCAACCATACATTTCTGATCGACAGCATAACGTTGCTGATAGTCTGGGGAAAGCCAAATTAATAATGGCACATGTTTCTGCTGAATCGGTGCAATCATGTAAGGCAGTCCATGCAAATAAACGCCATCTTCGCCCAACGATTCGCCATGATCTGATAAATAGACTAAATTAGTGGTAAAACGTTGTGAATTTGCTTGGAGAAGATGAATACCTTGATCAACCATCGCATCCATGTAACGAATAGTATTGTCGTAGGTATTCACCAGCTGTGCGGTAGAACAGTGTTGTACCTCATTAGTATCACAGGTCGGAGTATAATATTTAAAGGAATCTGGGTAGCGGTGATTATAGGTTGGTCCGTGGCTACCAATAGTATGCAACACGATTAACGTATTACCGTTTTGTTTATCAATATAACTCTGTAAGTTATGAAACAGCAGTTGGTCATAACATTCGCCATCGATACACATACCAGGTAGATTCTGCGAGGTCATCTCTTCGGTTGGAACTCTGATACAAGCGCCCTTACAGCCGCCATCGTTTTCACGCCATAGCACGTTGATGCCAGCACGCTGTACAATATCCAGCAGTCCCTCACGATGATTTGCGAGTTCATCATTATAGTGGTCGTGGCCCATTCCCGAAAACATACAGGGCACTGACACGGCAGTCGACGTACCACAAGACATAGTGTTTGGGTAATAAATCACTTTATCTTTAGCTAAAAGAGGCGTTGTTTGCCGTGAATATCCCGCAAGTCCAACATCTTGCGCACGCGTTGTCTCGCCCACTATGAGTATGGTTAACGTCGGCTTACCTGTTAAGTGGGTAGAGAGTTGGTGAGCGTCTTCCCCAAAACGGATTAAAGGGAGATTCGCCGTCCGCTCGTGTTTATACCAAGATAACGCTGCCGCGATACCATTTGATGGGCTTAGATAGGTAATCAATTCGCGATTATTACGAAACAGCGAAGCATAATCTTTATAGAAACTGTTTGAAATTAAATAGGTTCCGGCTGCGGAGACTAACAATGCGATTAATGCCCAGCTGATGCGCCGCAGAAACGGTTGGCGTGTCAAACGCCGTACGATGAACAATACGATAATTGGGATAATGGCGGTCACAATAAAATAGCCAACCATCTGCGGCGTTACCAACGCGAAACTCTCTGCCGCGGTGGTATTCGCCATATTTGCGACCATCGATCTATCGACAATAATTCTGTAACTACTCATAAAATATTGGGCGCTACTCGCGAGCAAGATAAACAGTACCGCGATAGGAAAAGCCAGCCAAACCACTTCGGCCAACATTAATAGGCTAAATAATACAAAAAAGGAGACCCAGGGCATGCTTAGCAAGAAAAGCCAGGTATGACTGTTAGTTGGGTGAACAAGCCGATAAGCCTGTTCGAAATAAGGAATATTTAAACACAACGTGATGGCAGCTGCCGTCAACGCATTGATTACGGGGTGCGTTAAGCGTGTGGTGAACCAACTCTTCATAGCTGAAATCCGGACTTATCATCGAAAGCTGGATTATCGCTGATTGACCTTAAGATAATCTTAAGCCACGCCTAAGGTCTATAATTATGACACGTTATTGAAAGGAGAGAGACATGTCATTCATGAGATCCAATCCGCGTTTTCTGAACACCGTTCTGCTCGGGGGGACTTTTACGCAGAAACTTAATGCTATTGCAAAAGCTGGATTTGATGGGGTTGAAGTATGGCAACAAGATGCTGAAAAAGCGGTAGCTGAAACGCAACAACAGCTAGATGCCTTATCGCTTACACCTACTGATTATCAGGTATTAATAGACTTCGATGGGGCCGTAGGTAACAAGCGTGATGAGAAACGCCGTGAAGCCTTGACCATGTTAGCGACGGCACACGCGATAGGGAGCCCGATGATTTTGGTGGCGGCGAATACTGCAGAGTGTGACAAGCAAAATATTATTAAGGATATTAAGTGGCTCTGCCAGCAAGCGAGTGAGCGGGGGTTACGGGTAGCATATGAAGCAATGTCATGGAGTACCGAGATTGACCAGTGTGATAAAGCTTGGCAGATTATTCAGCAGGTTGATGAGGAGAATCTCGGATTAGTTATTGACGCCTTCCATATCTTTGCCTTGCGCAGGACACTTCAAGACCTGAAAGACATTCCGGTGAAGAAAATCTTCTTGGTTCAGTTATCCGACATTGAGATGCCGCAAGACACTAATAAGCTTAAACAGATCGCGCGGCATCAGCGCATGTTGCCGGGTGAGGGTAACTTCCCGTTAACGGAATTAGTCGTCTACCTAGATGAACTTGGCTATTCGGGTCCGATTGGGTTAGAAGTATTTAATGATCACGCTGCTGAGCAGAATTGCTTAGACGTTGCACAACGTGCCAAAGAGGCGTTAGAAAAAATATTGCTCAAGGGCAGTTAAGTTTCTACAGGGTAGAAAAAGGATCTTTGTAAAAAAAGCCCCGCTGTGCGGGGCGTTATCTCAACTATTGAGAGGACTTCACCTTATCGGCGATACGGTCACCAATAGTTTGGTCGATGGCGCGCCAGTAGTTGAAGGCACGAGAGAGCACCGGCTCTTTCACACCATTAAGCAAATGACCTGCAACATTATTCACTAAACGATCACGGCCGGCATCGTCCAGTACTTGGTTAACCAGAGCGTTCGCTTGCCCATAATCGTCATCTTCTGCATGTAAAGAGTAGGGCGCACGGAGTTGTTCACCCTGTGCAGACCAGGTGGAGTCGGTAGGGTAACGCTCCCCGTCCGCAGCCGGGCCACCTTTACTGTTCGGGGCATAGACCGGGTCACTTACCGGTTGCATACGCATCGCACCGTCTTTACTGTAGCTATTAACCGGACAACGCGGGCTGTTAACCGGAATTTGCTTGTAATTTACGCCTAACCGCGCACGGTGAGCATCGGCATAGGCAAAGATACGACCCATCAGCATTTTATCTGGGCTGAGGCCAATACCGGGCACTAAGTTATTGGGTTCGAACGCGGCCTGTTCGATCTGTGCATGGTTGTCGGTAGGATTCTGATTTAAAGTAAGTTTACCTACCTTGATCAGCGGATAATCTTTATGCGGCCATACTTTGGTTAAGTCGAATGGGTTAAAGCGATAATCATCAGCATCAGCGAACGGCATAATTTGCATATACAGCGTCCAGCTGGGGTTGTTGCCCTCGGAAATCGCGTTATACAGGTCACGAACATGGAAGTCGCCATCTGCTCCGGCTAACTTATCGGCTTCATCTTGAGTCAGGCATTCGACCCCTTGATCCGTTTTGAAGTGATATTTCACCCAGAACTTCTCGCCTTCAGCGTTGACCCACATATAAGTGTGGCTAGAGTAGCCATTCATATGGCGCCAGCTTTTCGGAATGCCGCGGTCGCTCATTAGCCACGTGACTTGGTGAGCGGATTCAGGGGATAAGGTCCAGAAGTCCCATTGCATATCATTATCGCGTAGATTGTTATCGGCGCGACGCTTTTGCGAACGAATAAAATGCTGGAATTTCATCGGGTCACGTACGAAAAAGACCGGCGTATTGTTGCCGACCATATCGTAGTTCCCTTCGGTGGTGTAAAACTTGATCGAAAAACCCCGTGGATCACGCCAAGTGTCTGGGCTACCGCGTTCACCTGCTACCGTTGAAAAACGCATAAGTACGTCAGTTTTAACGCCAGGTTGGAAGAGGGCAGCTTTAGTGTATTGACTTACATCTTCTGTAACTTCGAAATGGCCAAACGCGCCGCTACCCTTGGCATGGGGCTGACGCTCTGGAATCCGCTCACGGTTAAAATTCGCCATTTGCTCGATAAGATAATGGTCGTGCAAAACAATTGGACCATCAGGGCCAACAGTTAAAGAGTGTTCGTCACTTGCAACGGGAATTCCAGCATCGGTGGTTGTTATGTTTCTTTTTTGATCGCTCATCACTACCCTCATGATTTTTTATTTTTTACATTGCTCACTTTAAGCGTAGACAAAAATCCGCCGACAAGACATTTTATTTCACCTTTCACTGCGATAAGTGTTATCAATGGTAAGGCAAAGTTCGTGATATGCTAAGCATCCTTATTATCAGTACGCTTAGCTTGGAGCTAATTCTTGAATCCTGCAGCCTCCCAATCCTCCCCATTTAGTCACAGCGGCTTTCGGCATTACCTGATCGCACAAACCTGTTCATCGCTGAGTTTTCAAATCGTTTCCTTGGCTGTCAGTTGGCAAATCTATGCCATCACCCACAGCGCCTTTATGTTGGGGATGATTGGTCTAATGCAATTTTTACCCTCGGTGTTATTAGCGCTACCGGCAGGTCATCTTGCCGATCAATATAATCGCAAAACATTGATTGTTGTTGGGCAAGTGGTCGAGTGTTTCGCAGTAGTGGGGCTCATTGTATTACCGTTGATGTCTTGGCTCTCTACCCCAGCGCTATTAGGTTTAGTAGCGCTATTCTCCATTGCGAAAGCAGTGGAAGGTCCAGCCAATACTTCGTTATTACCTGCGCTGTTACCGCCTGAACTACTCTCAAAAGCCATGGCGACTAACCAAGTTTTTCGTGAGGCGATGGTCATTGCAGGACCCATGATTGGGGGCCTTCTATATGTCTATTCACCACAAGCCGCATACGGGGTCGCTGCGTTGGCTTATTTAATTGCCTTGGTAATGATTGCGACCGTCCGCTATGTTCCTGTTGCCTTAACACGTCTGCCCATGACGATGAAAAATCTCTTTGCTGGATTACATTTTATCTTTGAGCGGAAAGATGTTTTGGGCGTGATTTCGTTAGATCTTTTCGCGGTGTTACTCGGTGGTGTCACGGCATTATTACCGATTTTCGCACAAGATATTTTGCATACCGGCCCTTGGGGACTCGGGGCGCTGCGCGCAGCACCCTCTGTGGGAGCTTTATTGACCGGCATCTGGGTCAGCCGTCGCGTATTTACCCGCCATACTGGGTTAATCATGTTTGGTTGTGTTGCCGGTTTCGGGGTTGCGACGCTTGTCTTCGCGCTATCTCACACTATTATTTTATCGTTGATAGCACTGGTGGCACTCGGTGGTTTCGATATGGTGAGCATGGTGATAAGAGGGGCGATGGTTCAACTGGATACACCCGATGCTATGCGCGGCAGAGTCAACGCTGTCAATTCAATCTTTATCAATACATCCAATCAATTCGGCGAATTTGAGACAGGTGTGCTGGCGAGCATGTTAGGGACGGTTCCGGCAGCAGTCGTGGGGGGAGTGGGAACCTTGATCGTTGTCGCGGTTTGGATGAAGCTATTTCCAAGTTTACGTCGTCGTCAACAATTGACGCAGTCTATAGAATAACGATACTCCCTTCAGCTGTTAGGCTGAAGGGAGTTGTGGTTTACAGCGCCATATCTCGATTCGGGGTAGACGTCGTCGAGGCAGGAGCCGGAGTACTTGTTGGCGTAGACATCTGAATACGCGGAGGAGGGGTTAACTGTAATACTTCAGCAGTGTGGTCCCAGACTTGTTGCGCTAAAGCTGGATCGTTATTGAGTTTCTGACCGTAACTCGGTACCACTTGTTTGATACGCGCTTGCCATTGCGGTGTTTTGACCTGTTGCGGGAACAGTTTCTCGATCACATTTAGCATGATAGGTGCCGCAGTAGAGGCCCCCGGTGATGCACCCAGCAGCGCAGCAATGGTCTTCTGTTGGTCGGTGACAATCTCAGTACCGAGTTTCAAGACACCGCCTTTCTCAGCATCTTTTTTGACAATTTGCACGCGTTGACCCGCTTGCCATAGTTTCCAATCAGACTGTTTTGCTTCTGGGAAATACTCTTTCAAGGCGTTAAAACGGTCTTCATCAGATAACATAACTTGACCGATCAAGTATTTCACTAAGTCGAAGTTATCCACGCCAACATGCGCCATTGGCATGACATTATGGGTAGTGGTTGCACTAAACAGATCTAACAAGGAGCCGTTCTTCAAATATTTGGTTGAGAAAGTGGCGAAAGGTCCGAAAAGTACCACTTTTTTACCGTCTAAATAACGGGTATCTAAGTGAGGAACAGACATTGGTGGGGCACCTACTGATGCTTGGCCGTAGACCTTAGCAGTATGCTGAGCAGTAATCGCTGGATTTTCGGTTACCAAGAATGATCCCCCTACTGGGAATCCACCGTAGTTTTCAGCTTCTGGGATGCCGGTTTTTTGTAAGAGTTTCAGGGAAGCACCGCCAGCACCAATGAAGACATATTTAGCATGAATGCTGTGTTTCTCACCGGTGGAACGGTTCTCGACAGTCACTAACCAAGAGTTATCGTCTTCACGGGTAAACTCGGTCACTTGAGTAGAAAGCTCTAGGGTAAAGCCAGGTTGTTTCTGTAATGTGCGAACCAATTGACGCGTGATTTCGCCATAGTTTACGTCTGTACCGAGCGGGGTCCAAGTTGCCGCAACTTTCTGCGCCGGATCACGCCCCTCGATAATTAATGGCGCCCACTTCTTAATCTGCTGTTGATCGGTGGAGAACTGCATACCTTGGAAAAGAGGGCTTTTTTGCAGTGCTGCATAGCGACGCGTTAAATAGTCGACATTTTTATCGCCCCACACAAAACTCATATGTGGCGTAGAATTAATGAAGCTGCGTGGTTGTTGCAGGGTTCCTAATTGTACTTGAGACGCCCAAAACTGGCGGGAGATCATGAAAGCTTCGTTGATTTCGATCGCTTTAGTTATATCGATCGATCCATCTTCACGTTGCGGCGTATAGTTCAACTCCATGTTAGCAGAGTGGCCCGTGCCAGCATTATTCCAGCCATTGGAAGACTCTTCTGCCACACCGTCTAAGCGCTCAACCATCGTCTGTTTCCATTCTGGTTGCAACTCGTGTAACCAGGTCCCTAACGATGCACTCATAATGCCACCACCGATGAGTAGAACATCGGTATTTTCGGTACGTGCTTGTGCGGTATGAGTAAAGAGTGATGCGGCGATCAGCGATAAACTGAATACCGATTTTTTGAAGTGTTGCATAACTAACCCTGATAAGAAACTAACCAATAGTGTGACCGATTTTAAACAATTTATTTATAATTGTTAATAACCTTTAAACAATTTTTACCAAGTAATCCTAATCAAATCAGTGATATAACACTACTAAATGTAGTGTTATTCTGAGAGAAACGTCGCAATACTCACAATAAAAAAATAAAGAATAGTTGAGCTTTTAATTAAAATTAACTTACTGAAATCGGTACCTAACAAGTATTTTTCTGCTTTTAGGCCAATGTTATAAATATTATTCACATGACTTCGGTATAGGAGTACGTCTCAACACTTGGTAAAATACGGCAACATTCATTAGCATTATCAACGCCGAGAAAGTGAAGACCCATTCCATTCCGAATAAAGATGAAGTGACCGCGCCAAGCATCGGACCAAAAACATTCCCTAAGTTCATAAAAGATTGATTATAACCAAATAAGCGTCCCGATACGGCAGTAGAGGAACAGGCTATGATTAAGGACTGAATCGCAGGAAACATCGCGCCATCGGCAAAGCCAATCAATAATCTGGTGAGAGAAAATTGCCACACTGTTGCCACCCAAGTGGTCGCCAGTAAGAATAGGGTGAAGAGTAATGAAGCGATAACAATCACCCATTGAGCGCCATATTTATCACTGATCCTTCCCCATAAAGGTGCAGTAATCAATGCAGAAAACCCGGGTAAGGCTGCAATAAATCCACTCATAAAAGCTAAGTTATCGCGACTAGGGGCTAAATGCTCTACGTAGAGATACAGTATGGGATTGACAGAACCATTACAGAGTTGCACAACGAGGGTGGAGCAGAGTAAACAGAGAATTAATGGTTTAGCCGGCAGTGTCGACCAAAATCCTTGAGCACCCGTTACATGGCGTTTAGGTAGCGTATCCCTAGGAGACTCTTTTACCAAGAATAGCGTAACAAAAGTACTCACCACCAAAAGTCCGGTTGTGACGAAAAATACGGGTCGCAGACCAATATGATCCGCTAAGTATCCTCCAAGTAGTGGGCCGCAAAGAAATCCACTAATTTGTGCCGTCGATAACATACTTAAGGCAAATCCACTACGGCCCTTGGGTGCTTGGCTAGCAATTAAGGCCATTGCATTAGGTATATAACCAGAAGCTAGTCCCATGATGCCGCGAAACAGACACAGCTGCCACACAGATTGCGCTAACCCTTGGCAAACGATAGCAATAGCCATTCCCACTGCGGCACGAATAAGCATCAGTTTACGGCCGCGCTTATCCGCTAATTTCCCCCAGAGTGGTGAAACGATTGCTGAGACTAAAAAAGTCATACTGAAGGCGACGCCAGACCACAGAGTGAGCTGCGCTGTGGTGTAGTGCCCCAGTTGCGAAATATAGAGCGGAAGAAAAGGGAGTAACTGACTGGTACCGAGTCCAGTGATGAAACATCCCAGCCATAGTGAAACTAGATTTTTCTGCCAAGGGGTCATGAGGCTGCCATTATCAGAGCAAACAGTAAATTTCTTATTGAAGGACTAGGGTATAGCAGCTTGGCTAACTTTTCATTAGCCAAAAATGATCTTTATCAAATGTACGAGAGAGAGGTGTGATTACTTATTGCTATGGTTCACCCATTTCGATAAAAGAGATTTGTCAGGTTGTATTCAAGCGGGTGGGAAAAACCCGAATCACTTTACAGAGAGTCCATGATGGACTTGGAGAAAATGCATGGAAGCAAAACCGCTATACGGTTGGTTATTTGTCGCCGGAATTTCGATCTCAGCCTCAGTTACCGCCGCGCCGTTCAATCCTACAGTGCTGGGTTTTGAAGCGCCTCCAGAACAAGGTTTGTTGGGGGATATGCTCGGTTTAAGACCTCGGCTTACGCAAGATGGATTTAACTATAATTTAGGTTACTTATCGCAGACCGCCAGTAATTTGCACGGTGGTGATGACTCGCGACACAAAACCGCTTACATCGATCAGTTCGCTTTAACCTTCACTCAACACCTCGAATCCTTAACTGGTATCCCCGGCGCGGTTATCGAGGGAAATATTGTCAATCGTAACCACAATGAAAACCTAGCAACACAACGCTTACAAAATAAGTCCGTGCCAATGACTGATTTAGCGCAGGAAAGTTGGGGCGGTCAATCCATCACTCGTCTCGGCTGGTTAACGGCTGGAAGAACCTTTTTTGATGGAGATCTCTTTTGGCGCGTGGGACTCATGAACAAAGTCCAAGTTTTTGATCAAGCTATTCCCTGTGATTTCCAAATCCTTTCGTTATGCGGCGGAAAGTCGGCTTACTCCATGATTTGGAATAACTGGAACGTTCATACCTGGGGAACCAGTGTTGAATGGAAAGCCACGCCAGAACTGGCAATTAAAGTCGCCTTAATGGAACAAAACTCTCAAGCTGCAAGCCGTGGCCATGCGTGGAGTGTATCCACGCAACACAGTAAAGGTGTGATTTTACCGATAGAAGCAGAGTGGAAAACAACGGTTAATCAGTTACCCGGTATCTATACGCTGGGCTTGAGCTGGACGAATTCCGAGCAAACCCACCTTGCTCGTGGGGTGAGTCAGTATTGGGGAGCCAGTGATCCGAATGGCTATGCAAAAACCCATAACTCCTATTACTTATGGGCGGCCGCAAACCAGCAAGTTACTCGCCATCACAACGATCCTTTACGTGGAATGAGTGTATCGGCCAGTTTGGGGCTAGGTGATAAGCGAACAATCCGCCTACCTGTAGTAGGTTCAGTCTCCGCACGCTACCGCGGAATGTTTGACGCGCGTCCTAACGATTGGATTGGACTGGGGGTCAGTTATGTGAAAGTAGGGAGTTGGGCTAATAGGGACCAGCAGCAACAACAGGACATAGCCACTGCGCAGAATATCGAAGGCTATTGGCCTCTCGGCAGTTCTGCGGTGAATACTGAATTATTCTATCGTTTCCAAGTGACGCCTTGGTTCCAATTACAGCCAAGCTTACAATATTGGCATAATCCCGGTGCGGTGAGCGATACCCCTGATGCATGGGTTATGGGTCTAAAAACTACCGTCACCTTTTAACTTCCACGCTAGCCCTAACCGGGCTAGCCTTTATGTTTAACGCCGACGATACAGTAGCCATAATAATCCAGGGGCACCCAAAATAACGGCGACAATACCCGCAGGAATTTGAAAAGGCCACATCACCATCCGACCTATAAAATCTGCGGCTAGCATCAATAATGCGCCGCAGATAACGCTGATACTAAGAGAATGCCCAAAACGATAAATTCCTAAATGCCGAGCCGCTTGTGGGGCGAGTAGGCCTACAAAGCTCATTGGGCCCAGTAGCAGTGTTGCCCCTGCGCTCAACGCTGCACACCATATAATTAATAACGTGGTACTCCAACGCAGTGATAAACCTCGTGATGACGCCACGGTTTTGCCCAAGGGTAATAAGGTTAACCAACGCGTGAAAAGTAAACTAATCGGTAGGCTGAGGAGTAAAGCACCGAGAGCAGCCAGGGCTTTCTGTGGCGTCGCACCCCAAGTAGAACCCGATAACCAGCTAATAATGACACTACTATTCGGTGCGCCTGAAGCGAGAAACAGCGTAATTAATGCCAGGGAAAATGCGCCCAATGCCGTTCCTACTAGTAGAATTTTTGAGGTCTGATCACTGGCGTTCAGGGCAAATAAAATGATTACCACTAAACTTATCACCGCTCCCAGTGCGGCGACAGGGAATAGTAACAGACCACTTGCATTGGGCATCAGCACTAACAGTAACACTACAGCGCAGGCCGCACCGCTGTTTATGCCTAATACTTCAGGACTTGCCAGAGGATTACTGGTTAAACGTTGTAAAATGACCCCAGCGCTAGCGAGTAAGCCGCCACAGCCTAGGGCCATTAACGCCCGAGGCCAGCGTAAATTAAAGGGATCACTTAACGTTATTTGCCAGCTTTGTGGCGTATGCGTCAGGGTAAATGCTAAAAAGAAGAGTCCTAGCGTCGTGATAATCAGTAACCCCTTAATACTCTTGGCGAGTCGAAGGGCTTTCACAGCAGAGTTGCCCAAAGCTGGCGGATGCGGAAAACGCGCTTTAATTATAATGAACAACATCACCGGTATACCGATAATTGCGGTAATATTTCCTGCACTGATTTGCCAGTTAAATGCCTCGGCAGCTAACGCTAATTGATCACAAAATAACAAGAGCCCTGCACCAAAACCCATTCCTAGCAGCATACTCTTTCTCAAGGATAAACGTGGAAAGAGGCGGGTTATCTGCGGAGCAAATAGGCCAATAAAACTCATTAAGCCGACCAGGCTAACCGTCCAGGCGGCTAATAACGCCATGATGGCAAGTGCGAATAATCTATATAGCCGGCTATTACCGCCTAAACTATCTACCACTTCATCAGATAATTTAAGTAAGGTGAGGGCGCGTGCGCTGACAAAGGTCAATAACGCAACAAGCAGTAAAACGGGGAGCAATTGATTGACGACCGACCAATCATTTTGCGCTAAATTACCACTATTCCAGATAAAGAGTGATTGCATTTGTTCATGATGGAATAAAACCAGTCCATTCTGTAAAGCAGAACAAAAAAGCCCGATCACCATTCCTGTCAAGAGTAGGGTCAAGGGTGACATGCCGCGGTGGCGGCTTAACGCGTAGATGATGGCTGTAGTGAGAAACCCGCCGGTTAGCGCGAAACTTTGACTCATCCAAGGGGATAATCCTGCAAATAAGGCGAGCGTGGTACCCAATTGAGCACCGGAAGCAATACCTAAAGTAGCAGGCTCAGCCAGTGGGTTTTTCAACACCAGTTGCGCTAACAGCCCACAAAGCCCTAATGCTGCACCCGCTAATAAAGCGACCGTTATCCGTGGCAAATAGCTTTGAGACCAAAGCAGTGCCGCCATCCCTGGTTGGGTTGCAGAAGAGCTGAACAAATGCTGGGTGTTCCATCCGATAAGCAGGAGAGTAATTAAAAATAGCAGGGTAAATGTGACTCCCACTCGTCGTTTAGTCATACCATTTTCCTGACAAATGAAGAAGTTGTTCAGTAAAGCGTAAAGCGGCCTGAAGTCCGCCGTACATCCAAGCCCCCTCTACCTGATAATGATTATGCTGTTGCATGAAGGGCATTTTCTGCCAAAGGCCTGATTGGGGGGCAGCACCAGTCGCGCCACGTTCACCGTGCATAAACTCAATCGCAATATCCGTCTTGGTGGGGTAAAGTTGTTCGACCCCTATCACTGCGCTTCCCCACATGTTTGCACTACCTTGCCATGCACACTGAAGCCCTAAGTCATTTAATACTTCACCAAATAGACTAGTCGGTGACATTACTAATACTTGGCGTGGACTCAGAAAACTATAAAGTAAAATGCGCTTTCCTTGATGAGGTTCTAGCAGCTGGTGCGCAAGTGTCATCTTCTCCTGCCAATGCGCCAACGTACGCTTCGCAAAGGCTTCACGATCGAGGTGCTGACCAAGCTGTAGCAAATTATCGTGCGCAACACTAAGAATTTTCTTGCCGGGCAATGTAAAGGGATAGCGAATTACCTCGCCGAATTGTTTTAACGTTGCTTCCGGTAAAGCGGAATAATAGGGCAGAATCATGATGTCTGGGCGCAGCTGAGCTAAAAGCTCCATATTCGGCTCATTACGCAGTCCAAGCTCTATCGTTGCTGCAGGAAGTGACGGTGTCACAACCCATTGGCGATAGTTAGGGATATCACTGACCGCGTAGGGCTGCAAACCTACTCCATCGATAAGCTCGACGGCAGTCCAATCCAGCGCGGCAATTCGCGGTTGTCGCGGAGTCGCCGCGCGCAGTGTAGGGGAGAGGCTTGCGGCTAAGCTAAGGCCGATGCCGCATTGCAGTAAACGCCGCCGCGTGAAAAGAGTGGAGTTATTTGACATAGCTAATAGGCGGTAACTGAGGATCAGGGTGAGTGACACCCATTGGAACATGGTAAATCGCGGAAAGTTGCTCGGCAGTCATCAAGGCTTGTGCGTCACCTTTAAATAGGGTTTGCCCCTGCCGTAGCGCAACAAACTCGTCGCAAAATCGTGCGGCCATATTAATATCATGCAGCACCATGATTACCGTAAGATTGCGGGTACGGGACAGGTCATGAATAACCTGTAGCACCTCTTTTTGGTGAGCGATATCGAGCGCTGAGGTGGGTTCATCTAACAATAAGCAATGACTCGCTTGGACCACGCACATCGCTAGCCATGCCCGCTGCCGCTCACCACCAGAAAGTTGCTCAACAAGGTGGTTACTTGCCCACTCTAAATCGACACTACGAATAGCCTCATCTACCGATGCCCTATCGTCAACACTCACCCTTTTCAGCGCACCATGCCAAGCGTAGCGACCTAAGGTAACTAATTCTCTGACGGTCATACCTTCAGCCGGCGGTAATTGCTGCGGTAAATACGCCACATGGCGGGCAAATTCACGGGATGGCCAACTCGCTACAGGCTTTTTCTGCCAGAGAATTTCACCTGTGTGATGGGTATTTTGACGGCTCAGTAAATTCAGTAGAGTCGACTTACCTGACCCATTGTGGCCAATCAGTCCCGTCACTCGGCTGGGGGTGAAAGTATGGGTTACAGGCTGCAAAATTTGACGCCCCGCGATCTGCACTGCCGCGTCACGCAGCTCAAACAGCGGTACCGACGCGCTAGGTCTTACATTGTTCACAATCTTTCCATTAAAGTTTTGAAGTGGGGCAGCGATCAAGTGGGCAGGAATGACACAACTCATTATCCAAATGAAAGCGCATACAACAGTGGCGTCGCTGCATTATCGCGGGCTTATCAGCCTGGTCAAGCATAATGAATGGTTGATAGAGACGATTTCGCTCGCCATTTTCTAAGTGCGTCGCCGCGAATAAGTCTTGTAACAGCTGTGTAGAAACCTTTTTCTGTGCCGCTCGCCGCATACTTTGGTGCAAACGCACGGCCGCGTTACTCCAAAATAACGCTAAAGGATGGCCCGACACACCCGCAAGGGTCGTACAGACTGGCGAGATAAAGCCTGTGATAAGCTGAGTAAGGGCTTGTTGTTGGGCGACTTCGCTCTGGGCGAAGAGAGAAAGATGACTGACCGATATCTGTTCGGGGAATCCTTGGTGATTAAGCGAGAAGCTACCTGTCCATTGCCACAGAGGATATACACGCTGTTCCACCAGTAATTGTTCGCCCCAAGACAATAGTGAGCCGGCGAAAAACCATTGAGACCATTTGGAAAGCCATGCCAGTTGTTGTGGTGATCGGTAGGAATTCCACTCCTGTGGCAATATGGCACGAAAGTTCTCCCCATAACGAAGAGTGGCTAGGGGATACTCAGTTGGCAGTGCCTTGGCAATAGGGGCTGCTCTAGACATTCTCTCGCTCGTACATCAGGAAATTGATCAATAGTAATGCAAATGAGAGATATTTGCATTACTATTGTCGGAATTTTGTAAGCAACCATGTACATGCTAACACTAACTCTATGAAAATTGGACTCCTAATGCCTCAGTGGTTACCGACCTATCCTCAACATCGCCTTGCTCAGGCAATTTCTTTAAGTCTCTTGCCTATAACTTTCATGGTACAAGCGGCCACTTCCCCTGAGACGTTGGTGGTTACTGCCACGCCAGCGGCCACAGATAATGCGAATGGCCAGCATCTTATTCCAGCGTTCCTTGATGGTAATATTGCTAATGGTGGACGATTGGGTGCATTAGGCGAACAGAAAGCGCTTGATGTTCCCTTTAATGTCGTGGGTTACACCTCGAAATTAATTGAACATCAACAAGCGAGAAATCTCGCCGATGTGATGAAGAATGATGCCTCAGTTCAGAACGTGAGAGGTTATGGCAACTTCTCGCAGGGTTTTCGTATTCGAGGCTTCGATCTATCAGCCGACGACATTGCACTGGGTGGTCTCTATGGTATTTTGCCTCGTCAAATTTTACCCCTTGAAGCGGTCGAGCGTGTTGAGGTAATTAAAGGCTCTAGCGCCTTCCTCAATGGTGTACCTGCTGCGGGAAGTGGCGTGGGTGGAAACGTAAATATTGAACCCAAACGTGCTGACTCACAACCGACCCAGCGAGTTAGTGTCGATTATACTGGGCGAGGTCAAGCCGGGGTAAGTGCCGACGTCGGACGTCGTTTCGGTGACAACGAGCAATTTGGGGTGAGGGCCAATGTTGTGCATCGTGAGGGCGAAACCCAAATTCATAAAGAGCGTGATCGTACTACCGGCGCTTTCCTAGGGCTGGACTATCATGGCGAAAAGTTAGAGAGTTCATTAGATTTGGGCTATGTTAAATCCACCATTCACCATGGCCGTGTGGGGATTCGGCTCAATGCAGTGAATAGTGTGATTACCCTGCCTAGTGTACCAAGTGTCCCCGATAACCGTACCAATTATAGCTCTGCGTGGAATTACGCCGATCTTGAAAGTCGCTATGTGATGATGAAAAACGACTATCACCTTAACGATCAATGGGTCGCTTACAGTGCCATTGGCAGCAGTCATAACAATGAATGGTCGGCAAGTGGCGCGCCGCTGGTGAGTGATACCGCTGGCCACTCAACCGTGACCCGTTTAACCACCCACTATAAGTCAGATACCACGAGCGGAATGGTTGGACTGCGTGGTAAAGTCAACACTGGGCCTATTAGCCATCAACTGAATATGAATTATTCGGGGATTTATAATCGTAGTGCTAGTGCATACACTATGTCTAGAGCGCAAGACTTCGGCACTATTTATGATCCGCGCCCGCAATCCTCTCCGGCCACATTTTTGACGGGTGGAAATATGGCGAATCCCCATATCCGTAGTAAAAATGTCAATAATGGTATCGCCCTGTCCGACACGTTAGGTTTTTGGCGCGATCGAATTTTGGTCACGGCTGGGGCGCGCTATCAGCATATTGATGTCAGAAACTACAGCTATTTAGGTGTCGAAGATAAGAACGCCGCGCTAAAAGCCCATCGTTGGTCTCCGGTGTATGGCGTGGTCTTCAAAGCGACGGATTGGTTATCGCTTTACGCCAACCACATTGAAGGGTTACAGGCCTCAGGGACTGCGCCGTCAACGACGGCTAACTCGGGTTATATTGTTGGACTCGGCCGGACTCGCCAGAACGAAGTGGGTGTCAAAGTCGAAAAAGGTCGTTTCGGCGGTAATATTGCGTTATTCGATATGCGTCGTCAGGTTGGCTTGACGGGGAGTGATAATGTTTACCGTCTTGCCGGAGAGCAGCGGAATCAAGGCGTAGAGGTCAATGTCTTTGGTGAACCAGTCTTAGGTTGGCGGATAAATGCGGGCTCGACTTGGCTGCGTCCAAAAATGTCTAACGCCAATGGCTATGAGAATAAGCGTTGGGTGAGCTACGATGGTAATGATGCCGTTGGGGTGCCGCGCAATCAATGGACCTTGGGTACCGAGTGGGATATTCCACGTGTAGAAGGGTTAATGGTGCAGGCCAATTTACTTCATACCAGCCGACAATATGTCAATAGTTCGAACACATTACGTATCCCAAGTTGGACCCGTCTTGATATGGGCGTGCAGTACCAAATGCCGATTAAGTCGGCAACCGTCAGCGCTATTACTTGGCGTGCTGGGGTCGAAAACGTCACGAACGAAAAATATTGGGACACCGTTGGCAGCAATAATGGCTATTTAACACAGGGTGATCCCCGTACTTATAAACTCTCTATGAGCCTCGATTTTTAAATCAACGATCTCTCGGGAGTTAACTCCCGAGAGCTAACCTAAGTCAATTATGCAACTACTGAAAACCATTCTGCGCCAGCATAAACTGGCCTTTATCGCGATTATTTTTCTCAATCTATTCAGCGCGGGATTAGGCATCGGGATCATATCTTGGATTAATCATGGACTTTTAGCCGAACACTCCCTCGCACTTGGAATAAGTAAAATGTTGGGCTTACTCATTTTATTATTAGCCACTACGCTTGGCGCTCAGTGGGGCCTGACGACGCTCGGCCACCATTTTATTTGGCGTAAACGTTCGGCAATGATTTGGCAGATGATGAATACGCCAATTGCCACGCTTGAAGCCAAAGGAGAGGGTGAGCTGCTGGCATTGTTAGGGCCTGATATTCGAAATATTACGTTAGCTTTTGTTCGATTACCTGAGCTGATCCAAGGAGTCGTGCTCGCTCTCGTGGCGATTGGCTATCTCGGCTATCTTTCTATTCCTGTTTTATTGATCACGATAGGCTGGTTAGCCGTTACCTTTACTCTCGGCTATAAAATGGTGAGCAAGGTTTATCAGCATATTGCGAAAGTCAGAGGTTATGAGAGTGACTTACAATCGACTTTCCAAGTCGTGATTCATGGCAGAAAAGAGCTGGCATTAAATCCTGCTCGGGCGAAACATTTTTATGATACCCACTATCAGGCGGCAGCCTTGGGGTATAAACAACATATTATTAAGGCAGATAGTTACCATCTCTCGGCAATAAACTGGTCAAACATCATGATGCTCGGGTTAATCGGCGTAATATTTTTACTTGCCGAGACGCAAGGTTGGATATCCATGGCAGTGGCTACCTCCTTCTCGTTAACTATTCTTTTTATGCGTACCCCATTGTTACAAGCAATAGGCGCTTACCCGACATTATTATCCGGGGAGTTGGCCTTTAAGAAAATCAATGAAGTGTTACCACAGAAGCTTTTGCCAGAGCAGCGCGAGGTCCACGAGAAACAAGATAGCTGGCAACGTTTGCAGTGGGATGGCATAACCTGGCAATACCCAGATCAAGGCTTTAAAGTAGGGCCACTGTCCATGACGGTGACACGTGGCGAGACGCTATTTATTATTGGTGCTAACGGGTCAGGAAAGTCGACGCTCAGTTTACTCCTTACCGGCCTCTATCCCCCAGCCGAAGGCCAGGCTTATTGCGATGGTCAACCAATCGATACTAAGAACTTGATGTCCCTGTTCTCAGTGGTCTTCACTAAACCCTATCTTTTTGAAACCGTGTTTATTGAGCCGAGCGACGCTGACTATGCGCTAGCCGATGAGTGGTTGGCGCGCTTACAGCTAACGGATAAGATCAGTATTGATAACCACCAACTTAATACCTTGTCGTTGTCGGCAGGGCAAAGTAAACGCGTAGCGCTGCTGCTTGCTATGGCGGAGAAACGCGATATCCTATTCTTGGACGAGTGGGCTGCAGAACAGGATCCACAGTTTAGGCGCTATTTTTATCGCGAGTTACTCCCGTGGTTGAAAAAACTGGGGAAAACACTATTAATTATCAGTCACGACGATGACTATTTTGATGTCGCCGATCGCGTCTACGAAATGCAACAAGGTCACCTGCGTCTACTGAGCGCAGAAGAGAGTCGCCAGGCGGCTCGTGCCGTGATCTCGCAATCTTAATGAAGGGTTTGAATGAAGAAATTAGTCATTTTATTACACGGTTACGGTAGTGATGGTAACGATCTGAAAGGGCTTGGAGAATTCTGGGCGAACTCACTACCTGACTTACGCTATGCCTCACCTAATGCCCCAGAACCGTGTGAAGCTGGAATAGGGTATCAGTGGTTTAGCTTAGCCAATATTACTCCGCAGAATCGCCAACAACGATTGAATGCTGCACGCCAGGCCGTTGATGAAATTCTTAGCAAAATATTGCAACAACATGATATCGAGGCGACTGAAGATCAGATTGTGTTGGTTGGTTTTTCACAGGGTACAATGATTGCACTCGATATCCTACTGCGCAGCAACTATAACGTTATCGGTGTGGTAGGCTTTTCAGGGAGGCTAATTGAAACGCCTTCACAGGTCCCTGCGACCACTGCTGAAGTCTTGTTAATCCACGGTGAAGCCGATGAAGTTGTTCCCGCGCAAGAGGCACTAAATGCTCAGGCAGCCTTACGCCAGCTCGGTTTTTCTTGCCAAACAATCATTGAGCCGGAACTGGTACATACGATATCAGCGGCAGGGGTTGAGTCCGCGACCCAGTTCCTCGTTGAACGTTTTGGTTGGGAAGACGAAGACGAAGCAGAGTAGTAAAACCGCCCCAAGTCTCAACAATTGACTTGGGGCGTAGAATTATTCGAAGAAAGTCTCAGGGTTGTCCGCTAGGCTCACAAAATGCTCACCATGTCTGTCCAACGCATGAATCTGTCCCGTTTCAATATCATAAACCCAACCGTGAAGATTAATCTTTTTGTTACGCAGCGCAACCGCCACAGAAGGGTGGGTTTTAATATTATTTAACTGAGCGATGACGTTTTCACGAACCATTGCGTTCAGCTTATCTTCAGGCGATGCATACTCATGCTTTTCGACCACGGCTTTTGCCGCATCAGCATAACGCAGCCAATGTTCAACCGCTGGCATGGTATCTAGGCAGGCACAGCTAGCAATGGCTGACATTGCACCGCAGTTAGAGTGACCACAAATGATAATATCGGTAACGCCAAGTGCCATGACCGCATATTCAATGGTCGCTGAAACACCACCAGGCTCAGGACCAAAAGAAGGAACAATGTTACCAGCGTTACGGATAACGAATAACTGCCCAGGTTCCTGTTGAGTCACGAGCTCAGGAACTAAGCGGCTATCAGAACAGGAGATGAAAAGCGCTTTCGGTTTCTGACTTGAAGCAAGACTACGAAAAAGTTCTTCTCTTTCAGGATAAATGTCTTTCTGGAAATTCAAGAAGCCATCAATTATTGTTTTCATACTTATTCCACATAGGTGCAGGTATTAAGGAAAAACGAAAACCTTTAAGGTGTTCGCGTGCTTAACCACAAAAGTCTGTGTTAAAAAACAGAAAAAGCCAATCGATCCGAGATATGTTCTAACACCGCCGTGCCGGCTAATGAATTACCAAACTGGTCAAGAGCGGGTGACCAGACAGCAATACTCATTTTTCCTGGCACGATAGCCACAATCCCGCCACCGACTCCTGATTTTGCAGGTAATCCCACTCGCCAGGCAAACTCACCCGCGGCATTATACATCCCGCTTGTCATCATTAGGGCATTGATATGACTTACTTGTCGATGATTAAGTTCCTGTCTAAACAAAACCTTACATAACTCAGGTGAGATAAGATAGCGAAAGCACCGTGCCAACTCTTCACAGTTCATCGATAGCGCACAGTAATGAAAGTAATTCTCCAATACCGTGTTGACATCATTATGAAAGTTATCGAACGATTTCATTAGCCAAGCGATGGCAGCATTACGGGCGGAATGGGCAAGTTCAGAGCTAGCGACCTGACGATCATAGTGAATATCCTCGACACCACTTAACCGACGAACCAAGGTTAACATCTGTTGGCGCGGTGCAGATAATCGACTTTGTAGCATATCGCAGACCACTAATGCCCCCGCATTAATGAAAGGGTTGCGAGGAATACCTTGTTCCATTTCTAGCTGCACTAATGAGTTAAAGGGCTGACCGGAGGGATCTTTTCCCACTCGTTGCCAAAGGTCTTGCTCTGAATAACGGGTCATCGCCACCGTTAATGACAGTACTTTAGAAATAGATTGGATAGAAAAGCGTTGCGTAGCATCCCCGGCGGTGAGTAATTGTCCATCATGGGTGCACACTGCTACCCCTAACTGGTTTGCAGGAACTTGAGCGAGTGCGGGAATATAGGATGCAACCTGACCTTGGCCTAATAGTGGACGCACCTCATCGAGGATGGATTCAAGAAAAGCATTATCTAAACGCGGCACGACTCGCTCCGATCGCAATTAAAAAGGTGAGCATGATGCGTTGCCCACCTAGTAATTGCAAGCTTAAATCATTGAGCGGCACTGACTCGCCACACATGATTTCCCACATCATCAGCGATAATCAATGCGCCTTGATGATCGAGGGTTAACCCAACGGGTGCGCCGAAAATTGTTTTCTGATCGTCAGAGACAAAACCATCTAAAACAGTCTTAGGTTGGCCTACTGGTTTACCTTGGGAAAACTGTACATAACTGACACGATAGCCGTTGAGGGGTTTACGGTTCCAACTACCATGTTCGCTAATAAACAGTCCCTCGGTGGCGAAACCAGGCAATTGACTACCTTGAGCGAATTGCATGCCCAATGGTGCGACGTGAGAGCTGAGGGCATAATCCGGCACCACCGCACTGGCGACTTTATCAGGCGCGGAAGGTTGGACCCGGCGGTCAACATGTTGACCATAGTAGCTATATGGCCAACCATAAAATGCGCCCTCTTTGACTTGCGTTAGATAGTCGGGGACTAAGTTGGCGCCGATCTCGTCACGTTCATTGACGATGGTCCATAATTTTCCTGTAGCAGGATCAAACGCTACGCCGGTGGGATTACGTAATCCACTGGCATAGAGTCGACTTGCGCCGGTCTGCGGGTCGATTTCTAGGATAGCAGCGCGACGGTATTCAGCCTCTAAGCCATTTTCGGTGATGTTACTGTTTGAACCTACCCCTACATATAGATGTTGACCATCCGGTGAAGCAGTTAACGATTTAGTCCAGTGATGATTGATCGTTGAGGGCAAATCGGTAAGACGCTTTCCTTTGGCTGCATCTATACGTAAATCGCCAGACTGATAGGGGAAGACCAGCAATGCATCCGCATCAGCAATGTAAAGCGATTGACCAATCAGTACGATACCGAAGGGGGAATTCAGATCCTGAATAAACGGATATTTTTGCCAGCGACCCTGTGCATCTTTTCGCAATAATGTAATTCGATTACCACCTTTAGCACCTTTCCCTGAATCTTTCTTTACTAAACCGGCGATAAGTTGTTTAGGCGTGGTGACGGCTTCACTGCTCGGGGCATTAGATTCTGCAACCAAAATATCATCATTGGGGAGGGTATAGACCATCCGGGGATGCGCTAAACCTTGTGCCATACTCTCAACCTTCAATCCCGCTGCAGGATGGGGGCTTTGTCCCTGTGCCCAATTAACTTGAGTCGGCACACTAATAGGGGGAAGTAAAAATGCACTAGGCTTATCAAGCTTAGGATGGGCACCAATCTGTTCTGCGATAGTGGTTGATTCACTGTTATCACACCCTGCTAACAGGATGCAAAGCAGCAGAATACTAAATTGTCGGTTTATCATAATCTCTCCTCCTGATAACGAGGAGCGCTTAGCACTTGGTTGAGTACAGCCAGTACCAAAAATACTACCGTCACTCCAGATAGAATAAGTCCAGCTGGCATGACGCCCCATGCATCTCGACTATGTATAAAGGCATTAAATACTGCTACGACAATGGCGACGGCGTTTAGCCAAAAACTTCGGCGTGCGGCGTTGACTCGGGTAATGGAACGAGAAATCCAGACCTGATAGAGATTGATGAGGCGAGGGATGATGGCAAATAAAAGACCGAAAAAGTTTAACCAACTGGCCCCTTTAACCCAAAAAATCTCTTGTGTCGTAAAATAAATAATATCGAAACAGAAGCCCGCAATAAAAGCACCATAAGCGGCCGGATCGAATAAATACATGAGAAAAATCGCTAACCGCGAGGGCGAGCGAGGGGGTGTTGCAGTAGGCATAGCATGCTCCTAGCACCATAGACAGTCTATTCAGCATGGCTAATGATTTACAAATTAACAACTTTTTTAACAATTTTTTAAATATTCCAATGTTACTTATTGGCACACCTCATTCACCAGAGATAAAAATGCGTTTTCAACCGGCGATGCAGAGTAACGATGCCACACTAAATAGATATCGCAGGAGGTGAGGGTATCAAGGGGATAGCAATACAGGCCTTTCACCTCATCATTATTCTCAATAAAACTCTTTGGCATTACGGTGAAGCCTAGTTTTTCGCGAATAGCCCCTAATATGAGGGGGTAAGACTCGATATCGCACTGTTGACGCGAGGTCAACTGTTGGGTGGCAAGCCAATCTTCGATTAACACATGATAAAAACAGTGTTCGCCAAAGGTAAATAAGGTTAGCTCGTTAACTTGTTCAATAAATTGGTCTAAACTCGCACAATGTGTCACCAAGCATAGGCTTTCCGGACCGAACAAACGACTTTCTAGAACAGGGTGATCGACGGGTCCATCGACAACCACCATATCAACTTCACCGGCGAGTAACCTATCCATCAGGGGGAGAGATGAGTGGCTAGAAAGTGACAACGTCACATCAGGATGTTGCTGCATAAACCTTATCATTATCTGCTGTAGACGGCTATTTAACGCGACATCTAAGGCACCAAGACGTAAATTACCCTTTAAAGATTCAGGTTTAAAAAAGTTTAAGCAATCTTCGCTCTGCTTCAATAATTGTTGTGCTTGAGGGTGAAAAGCTCTGCCTTCAGGGGTAAGGGTTAATCGTTGTTTATCGCGATTGACCAATGCGACCCCCAGACTTTCTTCTAATTCACGGATGCGGGTGGAAATATTCGAGGGGACACAGTGCATTTTTTTAGCGGCCTGCACTACGCTTCCTGTTTCAACTAGAGCACAAAAAATACGCAATTGTGGAAGTTTTAATAACATTTCAATGCTCCTGCTGATTACGACGTCAAAAACAGATGCCAAATAGGTATAGTGATAAAAGAGAATAAAATAGCATATCCCTGAATGGCATTGGCCAAAATCGGTTGTAACCCCGCACGTTGTGCCATGATCGCCGCCGCAATCATCGGTGCCATCGCGGCTTCAATCACCGTTACCTGCTGAGTTAATGCAGAGGCACCGCTTAAACTTACCATAGCCCAAACGATCACAGGTGCTGCAATGAGCTTCCATACTATGCCGGTCAGCAGCGGTGAAAGGGATTCCCGCGGTGGGCGTAGTGAAATTTGGAGCCCAACACAAAATAAGGCTAAGGGCGATAAGGTTGCGCCAATTTGACTAAACGAAGTCTCTAAAAAAGCGGGTAATCCCCCTAAAGGTTTTATCGCTAAGCTTAGGCATAACGCGATAAAGGGCGGGAAAGTAATCACTTTTTTGATAATCATTTTAAACGTCGGTGTCTGACCAGAACAGAGTGCTATTACCACGACGCCTAATGTGGAGAGAATAATGAAACTCCCTACTTGGTCGGCGATCACTGCCACTTGAAGCCCTGCTGCACCATAATAACTTTGAACGATGGGAAATCCCATAAACGAGGTATTACCTATGCCTGCGACCAACGCTACGACGCCAATCACCGAACGCGACCAACCTAATAGTCTCCCAACGATAACGGCCACCCCTAACGCACCCAGACACACACACCACATCCCTGCAACAGGTATCAACGATTCACGATTGAACGTCGTGTGCGGGATCAATGTTAAAATCAGGCAAGGTAAGGCAATAGTAATTAACCACCAGTTAATCGAAGGAATCAATTGTTCAGGAAAAGTGAGATAGCGGCGTGCAGCAATGCCCATTACAAGGCAGATAATGAGTAAAGGATTCATAATTAAGACCGAGGGGAAGAGGGAATAACCGGTGCCTAGGCACCGGTGAAAGGCTTAAGACTTATAATTGAGATAGACCGTTTTCTGTTTAACGTACAGCTGATAGCCATGTTCGCCATCATCGCCGCCAATTCCTGATAATTTCCAACCAGCGTGGAAGCCATTGATCTCTTCTGGGCCATAACGGTTAATGTACACTTCACCGTATTCGAGGGCGTCGCTGATTTGCATTGCCGCATGCAAATCACGGGTATAAAGATAGGAGCTTAACCCGTATTCACAGTCGTTCGCCAGTGTGATCACTTCGTCGATAGTATCAAACACCACCACAGGTAAAATTGGGCCGAACGCTTCTTCTTTTAAGATAGTCGCATCAGCAGGGAGATCGGTAACGATCGTTGGCGCAACCCAGTTCCCGCCTTTGAACTTAGCATCGTTCGGTATTTTACCCTGCCAGAAGATAGTCCCACCTTCTTGTTGGCTTTTCGCCAGCAGCTCGTCAACATGAGACTTTTCTGCTGCAGAGACTTTAGGACCCATCGTAGTTTTAGACGCCATCGGATCGCCCACGACGACTTTGTCTGCTGCTTTTTTTAACGCTTTCATGAACTTGTCATAGACGTCACGTTGTACGTAGGTGCGTTCATTACAGATACACACCTGTCCGCAGTTGGCCATGCGCGCATCGATAGCATCTTGAGCGGCTTTGTCGATATCAGCATCGGCGAGAACAATAAAGGGTGCTTTGCCCCCTAACTCTAATGATACCGGAATAACTTTCTCTGCAGCATTTTTAGCGATGATTTTCCCCGCGCGGGTTGAACCGGTCATGGTGACCAGTTGCACATCGGGATGTTTCACTAATGCATCACCCACTTTACTCCCTTCGCCGCACAGAACATTGATCACACCGTCTGGAATGCCTGCCGCTTTACTAAGCGTTGCGAGGGCAAGTGAGCAGAGAGGGGTGTTCTCACTAGGTTTTACCACGATAGTGTTGCCGGCAAGTAAGGCAGGAGCCGTTTTACGCGCAAAGATCGCCAGTGGGAAGTTCCACGGAATAATTGCCGCCACCACGCCTAACGGGGCTTCTTTGGTAATAGCCTGTTGTTGTGGATGGTTCGAGGCTAAGACATGGCCAGTGCGTTTCCAACCGAACCCCGCATAATAGCGTAGCATCGTCATTGCCATATCGACTTCACCAATCGATTCAGTGTAGGGCTTACCTTGTTCAGTGGTCAGCAACGTGGCAAGCGCTTTTTTGTGTTTTTCAATTTGTTGAGCGAAGGCATAAAGGTGCTCTGCACGTTGCGGCTGTGGCAGTGCTGCCCACTTTTGTTGGGCATTTTTAGCTGCACTGATTGCCTTATCAGCATCAGTCTTGCTACCCATAGCGACTTTAGAAATAGTTTCGCCAGTCGCGGGATTGAGGACGTCATCGCTACTTTTACACGCTACCCACGTGTTGTTAATAAAGTGCGCAGCATTTTCTGGAAGTAATTTTTTAAAATCAGTAGACATAATTTCTCCTAAAATTTCGTCGCATTAAGCATTCAGTGGGGTAGGTTGTAAGATTTCGATCCAGTAACCATCTGGGTCTTTAATGAAAGCAATGTGCTTCATACGACCATCACTCAAGCGCTTTTGAAACGTAACATTCAAAGCTTCAAAACGTTCACAGGCAGCTTGCACATCCGGTACCGACACACAGATATGACCAAAACCTTGTGGCTCATCGTTACCGTTGTGATAATGAAAGTCAGGTTTATTCTCGGTACCGTGGTTATAGGTCAACTCAAGTACCCCAGTTTGACTAAGTACCCATTCTTTACGGGCTTCATCATCATCAGGAATTGCAGAGAGCGGGGTACGAATTAGGTACACGATGGTAAATGCCGCATCATCATTCACTGACTCGTAAACTGGTGTGAACCCTAGTACATTGCAGTAAAAATCTACCGATTTCTGCAAGCTTTTCACTCGGATCATGGTGTGGTTAAACTGATATCCCGCCGACTCAGCACTTTTGTTACCGTCATAAGAAAATTTTTCTAACAGTGTCGCTAAACCCATGAAGACTCCTTGTTAAAGTCGATATATATTTACTATGTAAAAAAGCTTAGGACAGGATGTCATTTTACGAAAGTGACAGTTTTAGAGAAAAGAGTTTCATTTTTTGTGAAATAGTCAGAATTGCGTTTTGGCGATTGTGTGCCACACTTTTAGGTAATTTCACCGATAAGGAGCGCATAATGTCTCGTTTTATTCACAAAGTTGTCGTTGTCACAGGTGCAGGCTCGGGGATGGGTGCCGCAACAGCGAAGGCATTTGTCAATGAGGGCGCTAAAGTGGTGTTGGTAGGCCGCACGGATGAAAAGTTAAAAAAAGTGGCTGCAGAATTGCCTGCAGAACAAGTATTGATCGCCCCTACAGATATCGCTGACCCCCACGCGGTCACGGCACTAGCCGCTCATGTTGAGCAGAAGTGGGGAAATGTTGATATTCTCGTTAATAATGCTGGGGTGGTGGTACAAGGTTTAGCCCATGAACTATCTGTCGAAGATTGGGATAAACAGATGGGTACGAATCTGAACGGGGTATTTTATATGGTTCGTGCCTTCGTACCCGGTATCCTAAAGCAGAAAGGAAACATTGTGAATATCTCCTCAGTATCAGGTCTCGGAGGCGATTGGGGGATGAGCTTCTACAACGCCTCCAAAGGTGCAATTAGCAACTTCACACGCTCCTTAGCAATGGATTATGGGCAGCAGGGCGTCAGAGTCAATGCAGTCTGCCCCGGAATGACGGAAACTGAGATGACCGCAGGGATCACCTCTGATACTAAAGCCCTTGATAAGTTTAAAGACCGCACGCCGTTGCAACGTCCTGGACAATCAGAAGATATTGCACATGCGGTATTGTTCTTAGCGAGTGACCAAGCCAGTTATATCACTGGAGTAAATTTACCGGTCGATGGTGGGATTCACGCGTCAAATGGTCAACCACGGCAAGCTTAATTATTCATGCATACTTGCTAGCAGTTGCTTAGTATTATAGCGAAAAGCCGACAAGTAATGCGCTGCAGGGCCCTGTGGCGTCGACAGGGCTTCTGGATAAAGTTCACCACCGGGTGTCGCACCGCTGGCCTGAGCAATTTGTGTCACTAAGCGAGGGTCAGTCTGATTCTCAGTAAAATAGTGTTTAATGTGACGTTGCTTGAGTTCTTTAATTAAGGCACCCACTTGCTGAGCCGAGGCTTCCGATTCAGTAGACAGCCCAAGCGGCGCATTAAAAGTGACACCGTAACGCTTCCCGTAGTAGCCAAAAGCATCGTGGCTGGTAAGAACAACTCTTCTAGCCTGAGGTATAGTTTTGTACTCTGCTACCGCCCAATCATCTAGCTTCTTCATTTGCTCTAGATAGTCAGCACCACGCTGTGCATACTGCTTAGCATGACTAGGGTCGATTTTTTCTAACGCCTGAGTAATATTTTTGGCATAGACTTCGCCGTTGGCAAGGCTATTCCAGGCGTGTGGATCGACTACCGTTTTACCGTCTTCTTGCATCGAATCTTGAGTTATCCCCTGTGAGGCGATGGTGATCTCGCCATGATAGCCCGATGCTGACACTAAGCGGTCCATCCAACCCTCTAGCCCCAATCCATTAACCACCACGACTTGTGCCTGTGCTAAAGCACGACTATCTTGGGCGGTAGGTTCAAAACTGTGCGGGTCTCCATTTGGGCCCACGAGGCTTTTCACCTCGACATCGGGTCCACCAATCTGCTTAACCATATCAGCTAACACCGTAAAACTGGTGATCACCTTAACCGGAGCGGCGAAAGTAAGAGGGCTAGCCAATAACAGTGCAGTAGTTAAAGGTAAAAGTTTCAATGTGATCCTCCTGAGCGATGACGAATAAATTGAGCGAGGCTACCGTTAGTACGGCCCGCAAAGCATGAAAAAAGGAAAATAACGGCGCTGCATAGCACGACCGCCGGCCCTGCCGGAAGCGCGCTATACCACGAAAGCAGTAAACCAACAATTGATGAGAAGAGGGCAATAAATACCGCGATAATTAGGGTAGGCAATAAGCGTTTAGCCCAGAACCGCGCACTGATCGCGGGAACCATCATGAGCCCAACAGACATCAAGGTACCAAGGATTTGAAAACCGGACACCAGATTTAACACGACTAAAAAGAGAAACAACGCATGCAGGAAGAGTGCAAGGCCTTTATGTCGTACTCGTAAAAAGTTTCGGTCAAAAGTGTCGATGACTAGCGGGCGATAAATCGTTATCAGCACTGCCAGCGAGCTTAGCGAAATCGTCGCAGTGACCATCAGAGCTTGATGACTTACGGCGAGCAATGAGCCGAAGAGAATATTTAAGAGGTCCATTCCGGATCCTTTAAGGGAAATTAAGGTAATCCCTAGCGCTAATGCCCCCATATAGAGCCCAGAAAAACTTGCATCCTCTTTAAGCATAGTGGTACGGCTAATAAGTCCCGACAGCAGGGCGACAATGAGTCCTGCGACTAAGCCACCAATTCCCATCGCCAATGTCGACATACCAAAAAAAAGATAGCCTACGGCTGCGCCAGGCAGTACTGCATGAGAAAGCGCATCACCGGCCAACGATAGCCGCCGTAAAGAGAGTAACACTCCAAGCGGTGTAGCACTGAATGATAAACAGATGCAGCTTAGTAGCGCATGGCGCATAAAATCGAATTCAACAAAAGGTTGGAAAATATTCATTAACTGACTCTGTAGAGAGAAGGCGTTGACAGATTAGGGGAGATCCAATGAGCGGATTGAGGTGTTAAGACCAATTGACGGCTAAAGTAGCGGTGAACTAACTGCTCATCATGCAGCACAACGACAATGGTCTTACCTAGCTCACTGGCCTGTGCAACAAGTTCCATCAATCGCAGTATTGTGGACTGATCAACACCGGTAAAAGGTTCATCTAAAAGCCAAATATCGCTGTTCTCTACCCACATTCTGGCGAATAGGGTGCGCTGCAGTTGACCGCCAGAGAGCTGACTGAGCGGCGTATTCACCAGATCACTCATTCCCGTTAACGCTATCGCTTCTTCGATACGTGTGTTGACCGCACGGGGAAGTCGACCATACCAAGTACGTTGCGACCATCCGCCCATATCGACAATATCCTTCACGCTCAGGGGGAAGCTACGATCTATGACTTGTTGCTGGGGTAATAACGCAATGTTGTCTGAGTCGCAGTGGTAATGGCCACCACAAACAGGAAGTAATCCAGCGAGAGTGTTAAGTAGTGTCGACTTACCGCAGCCATTATCGCCAGTAAGGGCGGTAAGGCTGCCTCGGGGGAGTGAACCCGTTATCGCAGGGGTAATACTTTGTCCAGCATAGCCGGCATGAAGTTGAGTAAACTGAATCATGAGCGCGCTCTTTTAATGTAACAATATAACATTACATGAAAGTAGCGCTATTGCGTAGGGCTATGTGTAAAGAAATGTTACTAGGAGACTCCACGTCCCTGTGGTCCGCTTTTAACCTAAGTCTCCCCCCGCTACCGGTAGCACAGTACCAGTGATATAACTGGCTTCGTCGCTGGCTAAGAACAGAATGGCTGCAGCTTGCTCGGATAGGGTACCATAGCGATGCATAAAACTGGTCTCACAAGTCTGCTCTACCACACGTTGCCCCCATCGTTGTTGTTGAGCGGTCAATTCGCTGGTATCTCGATTGCGAGGGATCTTGCGCTCTGGAGCCTCGGTGCCGCCTGGTGCGGTGGCATTGACCCTTATTCCATGTTCAGCGTATTCAAAGGCGAGAGATTGGGTTAATGCGTTCACCCCTCCCTTTGCTGCGGAATAAGGAATGCGATGCACGCCTCGGGTGGCTACTGATGAAACATTAACGATAGCACCGCCGCCTTGCGCAATCATTGTGGGTAATACTGCCCGACAGCCCCAGAGGGTGGGGAATAACGAGCGGCGGACCTCGGCCTCAATCTGCTCTGCTAAATATTCAGCGTAAGGCATGGCCCAGATGGTCCCACCGACGTTATTAATAAGAATATCTATACGACCTGCGGCATGGACCACTTGCTCGATAGCCTGATGGGTTGATGACCATTGCTCCAGATCGGCAATGATCCCAGTACAGACGATGTGGCCTCGACTCAATTGATCAGCGATATCGAAAACCAGCGGCGAACGATCAATTAAAAATAGACTCGCGCCTTCATCCACTGCACGCTGCGCAACACTTTTGCCGATTCCTTGCGCCGCCCCCGTCACTACCATCACTTTTCCGCTAAAACGCCCGCTCATGCCGGGACCTCCGCCGCTTGTGGAGTAAATTTCTCATAGTAAAAATGTGTCGGCGTGATCTGCTGTTGTTGTAACCAGTCCATCACGGAATCTACCATTGGTGGGGGGCCGCAAAGGTAAATATCAACCTCACCTGCGTAAAGATGGTCTGGATGGATATGATCCGTGACATGACCGGTAAGCGCCTCGGCTGTGGCGGGATCTGAAACACAGAGCTGAAAGCTAAAATTCGATAATTTCTCGGTGAATTTTTGAAGTTCATCAAGTTTTACTCGGTCGGTATCTCGTGAGACGCCGTAGATGAGATGAATAGGCGTCTTATTCTCTTGCCGAGCTAAGGTATGAAGGATAGACAGTAGGGGGGAAAGCCCCGTTCCGCCAGCTAATAACAGTAGTGGCCGCTGGACCTCACGAAGATAAAAACTGCCTTGTGGGCCGGCAAGTGTCATTTTATCCCCAGTTTTTGCGTGTTGACTGAGATAAAGACTCATCGCTCCGTTGGGGACATTACGGATCAGGAAGGTGAGATAGTTGGCACCCGGTAGTGAGCTGAAAGAATAGGCACGAGTAATATCTCCTTGTGGAGTTGTCAAATTTACGTATTGGCCGCTCAGAAAATCGATACCGCAAGCCTCATCGCACGCTAACTCCAGCTCCAGCGTACTTTCTGACAGGGAAGTGATACGGCTGATAGTGGTATCCCACTTTTGCGAAGCCGTTTTACAAAGTGTCGAAGCCATAGGGACGTTAATGACGCAATCGGATTCAGGTACCATTTGGCAGGTTAGCACCATTTGTTGAGCGACTTCGGTATCCGATAACGCGTCATCAAGAAAATCATCACCGAGATCAAATTGTCCGGATTCGCAATGACATTTACAGGTTCCACACACCCCGTCCGAGCAGTCCATCGGGAGGTTAATTTTTTGGCGGTAGGCTGCATCGAGGACTTTTTCATTAGCATTACATTGAATAAAACGGCTCACGCCATCTTCAAAATTTAGGGCAATGGTATAAGACATGGTGCCTCCTTAAAGATGGTAAATATCAATAACTTGATTAATGTAATCATTATTCAACTGAATTTTCTTATCGATGATTTGCCAACTGTCTTCCTGCTTAATCAGCTTACAGAGAGTATGGCCAAAGTAGTGGTCGCTCTGTTGATAGCGGTGACTATAGGTACACCAGTTATAACCGAGAGTGCAGGAATCATCGTCTTGCGCGACTATTTCAATATTCGACAACAAATGGGTTGTTCGCGGTTCGGGAGTGCTGGCGGCAGAACGCTCGGTTTTAATGCGATACACGCGATCCTCTAATCCGTCACGAGAGGGATAATAAATCAGCGACATTTCGCGCTGCGGGTCGCTAGTTAAACAATCATCATCACCCCAAGCCGGCATCCAATAGACGACTTTTGGGTGGTAGCATGTTAACCACTCATCCCACTGCCGAGTGTCCAGTAAACGTGCCTCGCGATAGAGGAATTGGCACAAGGCTAAATAATCGTGGCTCATGACTTCACCTCCGTGCGGGCTTGAAGGGCATTAAGCAGCGTTGTCTGCCAGTGATGATGATGAGTGATGTATAAACCTTCATCTTCGGAACGTGGCCCAGAGAGTTTAGGTTGAAGGCCAATGCGCTGTGCATTGTCATCAGCACCTTCCACCCAACGCATCGCTCCACGACTCATATCACTCCATGGCAGGGTACGCGCTTGATAGCCTTGTTGGCAGGCACGAAACTCCTCCAAATCGTCTGGAGTTCCCATCCCACTGACATTGAAAAAATCTTCATATTGGCGGATTCGCAGTGTGCGATCCTCTAACGGCTCTCCCTTTGGCGCAAAACAGAAAATGGTGACCTCAGTTTTATCGACCGCGATAGGACGCACTATCCGTAATTGTGTGGAAAACTGGTCCATCAAATAGAGGTTAGGGTAGAGGGCAAGATTACGAGTCTGATTAACCATCATGCTGGCACGTTCCTCACCAAACTGCGATGTTAATGCGGCAAAGTGACGATGAATCGGGCGCACCTCGGCATTTAATACCTGTGTCCAGAGCAACATATGACCATTTTCAAAGCCATAGACGCCACCGACGCTTTTTGACCAGCCATTGGCATCCACCGTTTTAACGCCATCTTCCTCATAATTTCGGCGAGACATGGTCGAGGCATAGTTCCAATGCACCACGCTGACATGGTAGCCGTCCGCACCATTTTCCATTTGTAACTTCCAGTTCCCTTCGTAAGTATAAGAGGAACTACCACGCAGAACTTCCAGCCCATCTGCTGCAGAGTCGACGATTAAATCGATAATTTTTCGCGTTTCCCCCAGCCACGCTTCTAAACTAGAGACATCGGGCTCGAGGCTACCGAATAGAAAGCCGCGGTAATTTTCGAATTTCGCTATGGGTTTTAAATCGTGGGAGCCTTCTTTCTTAAAGCAAGGCGGGTAGTCGCCTGTTTTCTCATCTTTGGCTTTTAATAATTTGCCATTATTACTAAAGGTCCAGCCGTGGAATGGGCAGGTAAAGGAACTCTTATTCCCTTTTTTACGAGTGGCCAACATTGCTCCACGATGCGAGCAGCTATTAATAAGGCCATGTAATTGACCCTCTTTATCTCGGGTGATCATTACCGGCTGACGGCCAATCGTTAAGGTATAAAAATTACCAGGGTCAGCAATCTGACTTTCATGAGCTAAATAAACCCAATTCCCCTCGAAAATATGGGTCATCTCTAATTCAAATAATTCAGGGTCAGTGAAAATACCGCGATGACATTGATAGATTCCTTTTTCTTTATCGACGATTAATGCTTGGTTAATTTTATCAATAACCGTTTTTTGGCTGAGCGATGGCTGAGTCATAATAACTCCTTAACGATCAAAATTAAGTGGTTTATCGAAATGACATTATTATTCACCGACGCGAGGTCGTTTTATTTTCGCTTCTTCCTCATGGTCGTGTGCTCTCTGTAATAGAAAATTAAATGTCACTTCAGTGTGATCACCGGGTAATTGACGTTCAGCAATAATAGCGTTATCAGTGACTTTAACCGGGTCTGCAATTAATCCATCCCGTGTTGCAAAAGCGAAATCATCCCATAAATATTTATCGCCATTGAGATTAATTTGTGTGGTTAAATGCTTATAACCTGGGGCCGAAATAAAGAAGTGGATATGGGCAGGACGGTTACCGTGCCGACCGAGAAGATCAAGCAATTGCTGCGTTGGGCCGTCTGGCGGGCAGCCATAGCCTGAGGGAATAATACTGCGCGCCTGATAGGAACCTTCGCTATCGGTAAGGATCCGACGACGTAGATTAAACTCTGTTTGCGAGGCATCAAAAAAAGAGTAATTCCCTAAAGTATTAGCATGCCACACATCAACGGTTGCACCGGGAATAGGATTACCATCCAGGTCCTTGACCACGCCGGAAAGCCACATCACTTCCCCTTTGTCTAGACCATCATCCATCCGTGCAAAACCTTCGCTTAATGGGGCATTAGCGACATACAGCGGCCCCTCAATGGTACGTGGCGTACCCGCTGTTTCACCAGCAAGTTGTTCTTTTTTATCAGCGCGTAAATCTAAAAAATGTTCTAAACCAATACCTGCCGCTAATAATGCCGTTTCTTTACGTTCACCTAGCTGATTAATATAATTAACCGCTTGCCAAAACTCTTCGTCACTAATATCAAACTGATCGATGGTTTGACATAAATCGCTAACTATTTTACGAATAATTTGTTGATAACGATGATTACCTTGAGAGTGAGATTCACCACAGGTTAGGGCTAAGAATGTCTCTAAGGTTTCTTTATTTATAATGTTCTTTGACATAGCGCACACCTTTATTTGTAGGGTAGAGGTTTTGTTATTAGTGATCGGTGTCCTTGATGGAAGAAGGATGGCGACATAATGCGGTCACCTTAATATCCATATAAGGATAAAGCGGTAGAGCTAATAATAAATTATGTAAAGCTTCGTGACTTTCTACGTCAAAAATACTGACGTTGGCATATTGTCCAGCAATTCGCCAAATATGACGCCATTGACCTTGTTGCTGTAGCTGCTGAGAATAGGCTTTTTCTTTTGCCTTAAGCGCTTCGAAAGCCTCAGCATCTAACTCTTTTGGCGGATGAACGATCATTTCTACGTGATATAACATGGCTTACCTCCTCATTCAGGGCGTGCATAGTGCAATAATTTATCTTCGTCGACCTCAATACCAAGACCTGGACCTTGCGGAAGCGTGACACAGCCGGACTGGTAGACTAAAGGCTGGGTGACCACATCATCTTTAAGAAGCAGGGGACCGAACATCTCGGTTCCCCATTCCAACGTTAAGGTCGACCAGGCGTGTAAAGCGGCGACGGTACCAATCGTTCCTTCGAGCATGGTACCGCCGTAGAGACTCACTCCCGCAGCCTGCGCCACGTGCGCTAGCTTAAGTGCCTGATAAGGCCCACCTGCTTTAGCGATTTTCAGTGCAAAGGCACCCGTGAAGCCTTGGCGAATGAGGGCCATGCCTTGCGTCGCATCAGTCACTGCCTCATCCGCCAAAATAGTGGTGGTAAAACGGGTCGAGAGGTCGACGAGTTGTGAAGTTTCAGTTAAGGCAATAGGCTGCTCAATCAGGGTAATGCCTGCCTCTTGTAACCGTGGGATAGCCCACAGTGCTTGGGCTAGCGTCCATCCTTGGTTTACGTCTACATGGACATGAACCTTTTCTCCTAAGGCATGTTTAATTTGCACCGCATGCTGCACATCTGCGTCGGCCGCCTTTGAGCCGATTTTCAGCTTAAAGGCACGATGTCTGCCACAATCGAGTAGGCGTTGACCTTCCTCTATATCTTTCTGTGTATCGCCACTGGCGAGTGTCCAGAGTGCAGGTAAAGCGTGATGTTTTGCTCCACCTAGCAGGGTACTGATCGGTTGATTGACCCATTTACCGAAAGCATCCAAAAAGGCGGTTTCAATTGCAGATTTAGCAAAATTATTCCCGCGGAGGCTCGCCAGTACATCATGCAGTGCACTGACTCCAGTTAAAGGTTTACCGACAAGCAGTGGCGCAATATAACGTTCAAGGGTTATCTTCATTGATTCTGGGCTTTCGACACCATAACTTAACCCCCCGATGGTCGTTCCTTCTCCCCATCCAATAATGCCCTGCTGGCAGCGTACACGCACCAGCATCAAGGTTTGGTTACCCATTGTGGTCATCGAAAGTTTATGTGGCCGAATAGTAGGAATATCGACTAACCAGCAACGAATTTCTTCAATAATTAGGGCCATGTTGCACCTACTCGGTTAAAAATTTTAAAACGTGTTGGCAGAAGGGAACACTGCATTCCACGTTGGAAAGATGTGATGCTGGCAGGGTCACTAATTGACTTTGCGTACAATGGGAAACAATCCGCTGCGCATCTTCTACAGTAGTGACAGGATCCTGTTCACCGGCAATGACCAACAAGGGTCGTGACATCGCGTCGAGTTCATTACGTAAGTCTGCGTAGGCTAATGCCTCGCAGCAAGCGGCATAGCCTTGGGGAGAAAGCTGCTGTAATTGGTCGGTGAAATTTTCAACAATACCGGGACGCTGTTGGACATACCCCTCAGTAAACCAGCGCTGTGCGGCACTGGCAGCAAGCCCCGTCAGCCCTTGTTTACGTACCTGGTCGGCTCTGGTCAACCATGTGTCGCGTTGTCCGATCCGTGCGGCCGTATTGGCGATGATAAGCCGGTCAAAACGTGAAGGCGCGTAGCGGTTCAGCCATAATCCCGTTAAACCACCGAGCGAGATCCCACAGAAGTGGGCCCGAGCGATATTCAGATGATCTAAGAGGGCCACCACATCTTGCCCCAGTTGCGCCAAGGTAAAAGGCGTGTCTCTCGAAGGACTGCCGCCATGACCGCGGGTTTGATAACGCAGTACGCGAAATTGCTTACTCCACTCACTAAACTGCCCATCCCATAAGTTCCACAGTGTCCCCAATGAGTTGGAGAGCACAAGGACGGGAGCATTGTCAGGGCCATCCAGCCGATATTCTAAATCCATCACTTGCTCCTTAAACCCGTTCGATAATCATTGCCATCCCTTGTCCCACACCAATACAGAGTGTGCAGAGGGCATAGCGGCCTTTTTGTTCGTGCAGTTGGTGAATTGCATTTAATACCAACCGGCCTCCGGATGCGCCCAAGGGATGACCTAAGGCGATGGCGCCACCATTAGGGTTTAACCAAGGGGCCTCTTCAGGGATCCCCAAGGCTCTTGCGCAGCTAATGACTTGAGCGGCAAAGGCTTCATTTAATTCAATAACATCCATCTGCTTGAGTGTGAGGCCCGCTAATTTCAAGACTTTATGAACTGCGCCCACTGGACCAAAACCCATCACAGTAGGTTCAATCCCACAGCAGGCGCTAGCTACCACACGGGCAAAAGGTTGTAATTGATGGGTTTTAATCGCATCGTCACTCGCCATCAAGAGAGCGCAAGCACCATCATTTAAGCCTGAGGCATTGCCTGCAGTGATAGTGCCCTGCGGATGTACCACCGGTTTTAGTGCAGCTAGCTTCTCAATACTGGTGAGCCGAGGGTGCTCATCAATACTCATAGTGACTTCTTTATGTAAGCGGCTGGCTGGCTGTTTCACCGTAATTAGATGATTGTCATAAAAACCCCGTGCCTGCGCTTCGGCTGTACGCTGTTGACTACGTAGGGCGTAGGCATCTTGATCTTCGCGTGAGATTGCATCACGCTTTGCCAGATTCTCTGCTGTTTGCGGCATAGTTTCCGTGCCATACAGTGCGGTGAGGCGGGGATTAATAAAGCGCCAGCCCATGGTGGTATCTTCTAGCTGCATGGAACGGCTAAAAGGTGATTCTGCCTTGCCCATCACAAAAGGTGCACGAGACATACTTTCAACCCCACCGGCAATCATCAGATTGGCTTCGCCGGATTTGATCGCCCGCGCTGCAGTTGCCACTGCTTCAAGACCGGAGGCACATAGACGATTGACCGTCACGCCAGGAACGGCTGCAGGATATCCGGCTAATAATGTCGCCATGCGTGCGACGTTACGGTTATCTTCCCCAGATTGGTTTGCACAACCAAGGATCACATCATCAATCTGGGCAAGATCCAAATCGGGATAGAATTCACTTAAGGCGACCAGCGGCAGCGCAGCCAATTCATCGGTTCGAATTGCTGCCAACGCACCGTTTAACCGTCCGAAAGGGGTACGTACGCCATGGCAAAGGTAAGCATTAGCCATGAGCAACCTCCTGGAATGTTAACTGAAAACTCAAAGGAACAGGGGTCACTTCCTGTAATGCTTCGGCAGTGATATCGGCAAGAATTTCGGTCACGACTAAGCCTTGGTGAGTCACCTCCATTACCGCTAAGTCACTATAAATCCGGTCTATACAGCCTAAACCCGTTAGGGGAAAGGTACAGTGCTCCACAATCTTGGATTGCCCATCGCGAGTGAGATGGTTAGTCATCACATAGACTTTTTTCGCCCCAGTAGCTAAATCCATCGCACCGCCTACTGCGGGAATTGCTTGGGGGTTGCCGGTACTCCAATTGGCTAAATCCCCTTTAGCGGAAACTTGATAGGCGCCCAGTACACAGATATCCAAATGACCGCCACGCATCATGGCGAAAGAGTCACCATGATGAAAAAACGCGCCCCCGGCAAGTAAAGTAACCGGCTCTTTACCCGCGTTGATAAGGTCAGGATCGATGGCATCCGCCTCAGGATAAGCACCCATTCCCAACAAACCATTTTCGCTGTGCAGGAAAATATCTTTGTCACTAGGCAGGTAGTTAGCAATCAGCGTCGGTAAGCCAATGCCTAAATTAACATAGGCCCCTTCGGGGATATCGGCAGCAATGCGTTGGGCGAGTTGATGATGGGTTAACGATGTCATAAAGATCCCCTAGGCCGAAAGCCGTGTTTGAGCGTCAGGTGTATGGACGACACGATTGACGAAAATACCGGGTGTGACTATTACTTCAGGGTCAATGTCGCCCAATTCAGCAATATGGGTGGTTTGCGCGATAGTGCAGGAGGCTGCGGCGGCCATGATCGGACCAAAATTACGTCCGGCCTTATTGAAGGTTAAATTTCCCCAACGATCTGCGCGATGCGCTTTAATCAAGGCATAGTCAGCGGCTAAGGGATACTCTAAAACATAGTGTTTGCCCGCAATCTCTCGAGTCTCTTTACCTTCAGTTAGGGCGGTACCGAAACCCGTTGGTGTGTAAAACGCGCCAATTCCAGCACCAGCAGCTTGAATACGAGCCACCAAATTGCCTTGCGGTACCAGCTCTAAGGCGACGCGTTTCTCGCGATATAATTCATCGAAGACCCATGAGTCACTCTGGCGGGGAAACGAACAGATCATCTTATCCACGCAGCCGGCTTTCAGTAACGCAGCCAAACCGAAATCCCCGTTGCCTGCGTTATTACTTATCAGCGTTAGATGCTTGGGTGCGTGGCTAATCAGTGCATCGATCAGTTCGACGGGTTGTCCTGCGGGACCAAAACCGCCAATCATAATGACCGCACCGTCTTTAATGTCACCGATCGCCTCGATGGCGGAGCCGTAGAGTTTAGTTATCATGGTGTAACCTTCTGCAAGTGAGTGAAATTACTCTACGCGCAGTCAATCACCTCAAACAAGTGCGAATAACAAACCTTTGTGCGATTATCGTAACGAGTGTAAGCTGAGTGTTATATTTGTGAGCTATGTTAAAAAAGCGTCATTACTTTACTGTTAAGGAGGTCGATGATGGCCGAAAAAACCCCGCATCCAGCCCATGTCGCGATTGCCGAGCTGATGGCACTGACGGAAAACCGTTATAAGGGCGATCCAAACTTTATGTCTTCGCTGGCACGAGGTCTGATGGTGCTACAAGCCTTCAGTCCAGCCTACCAAGCGCTCTCCACCGCCGAAATTAGTAAAGCTACTGGCCTGCATCGCGCCGCAGTACGTCGCTGTTTGTATACCCTTAATGCACTTGGATTTGTCGATAGTAACGATAATCGCCACTACCATCTGCTACCCAAAGTACTCACCTTGGGACAAGCCTATTTACAGGGTTCTGACCTCGCACGTCACGCGCAAAAGGCACTTGACTATCTGGCTAAAGAATTAAATCACTCTTGCTCAGTAGCGACTTATGATGCAGGCATGATCTTGTATGTCGCGCGGTCCTCAGCGAAGAAAATTCTACAAATCGATTTAGGTCGGGGGAGTCGGTTACCGGCCTATGCCACCTCTATGGGACAGGTCTTACTGAGTGAATTGACTGCTACGCAACTCGACCACTATTTAGCGACCACGCCACTCTTGCCTTTTACTGAGTTTACCCTCACCGACCCTCAGGCACTGCGGGAACGTCTAGCCGAGATTAAAGGCAAGGGTTACGCGATTAATGATCAACAACTTGAGCTAGGGTTAACGTCTTTAGCCGTCCCCATGTATTCAGCAAAAGGGAAGGTGGTGGCAGCCATGAATGTCGGGATGAGCAGTAGCGAGAGCGAAATTGGTGAACTTAAACAGCGAATTCTACCGCGCTTGCAGCGTGCGGCCATGGAGTTATCGTTAGTGCTGTAGAGGCAAGCAGGAATGCAACATCTGCCCTTAAGGTAGCGACAGCAATGTGCCACGAGAAAACAGTAACCCTGTACACAGTGCAGTGTACAGGATTCATGGCTGACGCCTTATGCGTAGAAACGTTTAGCAAACCGCTTGGCAGCAATCAGCGCTAGAGCTTGCGTCGGCGCATTAGTATTACCGCTGGTGATGGTCGGCATGATCGAGGCATCGATAACGTGTAGATTTTGTACGCCATGGACTTGCAGATTGGCATCCACTACGGAAAGTGGATCACTACCCATCCGGCAGGTACCGACCGGGTGCCACATAGTCGTCGCCACTTGTTTAACGAACTCGCCGATTTCCGCATCCGATTGAACCTTCGCACCTGGCATGACTTCTTCTTCGATAACTTCTGCCAAGGACTCCTGTTGCATGATTTCACGCATAGATTTTACCGCTTGAACACCCACTTCTAAATCGTAGTCGTCGCCGATAAAATTTGGGTCAATCAACGGCATAGCAAGCGGGTCACGGCTAGCAAGTTTCACTGACCCACGACTGCGGGGTTGAAGAACGACGAGGGCGAAAGTAATCCCCGAACGCGTACCGGTTGGCGTTAAGCCATTGGTCGAGATGATCGGTTCGTGATAGCACTGTACGGTTGGTTCGGCGGTTAAATCTAACGGGTTCCAATAAGATACCGTTTCAATACCATTGCCTGATGCCGGGCCATCTTTGGTCAGGTAATATCGCATACCCGCTTTAATGGTACCGAAGCCTAAAGCAGCGCTTTGATAACCTAATACACCTTTAACGTATGCACTGACTGGGATAATAGGGTGGTCATGTAAATTTTCGCCCACCCCCGGTAAGTCAACCACAACATCAATACCAAATTGCGTCAGTTCAGCCGCTGGGCCAATCCCCGAAAACTTAAGAATTTTAGGCGATTGAACGGCCCCAGCCGATAGGATCACTTGCTGAGCGCGAATAACCTTCAAGCTACCATTATGATCCACCTCAACACCGGTGGCGGTCGTTCCTTCCATCAAGATTTTACGCACAGTGTGATCGGTAAGGAGGGTGACACGGCCTGACTCAACATGACGTTGGAGGTGAGCGACATAGGCGCTACAGCGTTTCTGTCCCCCAACGTTACTTTGTACTGGCGAAACCCCCACTTGGCTATCGCCATTATAGTCAGGGTTGTAAGGTAGCCCATACTCTTGGAAACTCTTCAAACAATATTGATTAAGTTCATTTATCCCATGCGGTAACTGGACGGCAAGATTTCCCTTAACGCCATGATGTTTATTATGGAAGGTGTCGTTTTTCTCTTGTTCGATAAACGTCTGCCAAATATTCTCAAACGACCAGTCTTGGTCATGACCACTTGCCTCATGCCAATGGTCGAAATCACGCTTTTGCCCGCGCACATAACACATGGCATTGATCGAGGTCCCCCCGCCGACGACCTTTCCCATACGGAAACGACGCACCGAGCCGTGTTGCGGGATAGTATCGTAATCCCAAACATGATGATCTTTTGCAAGGATCTGACCGTAACCCGCAGGGATGTGGATCATTGGGTCTTTATCTTTTGCTCCCGCTTCCAGTACGGCGATCCGGGCTGAAGTATTTTCCGCTAAATAGCCGGCAATCACACATCCTGCCGCGCCGCTACCAATCACTAATACATCATAGTTTGCTTGACTCATGTCTTTTCCTTACAGGTCACCCTCAGAATAGAGTAATGAGAGATATACCTGAGATAATTAAATATCGTTATTACTGTTATTTATTTTTATTAAATTTGTAAAAAACTTCAATACAAAGGATTAACAAAATGCAGTAAATGGAAAAGAGGAGTCATCTTTAAATTGTTGTTTTTAATGGTATTTATTTTTCATGCACAATATAGAATAGTCAAATGCACCACTCAATAAAAAATATTGTTTCATAATTGTTAGATTATCTATCTGTCGTCAAACCTTTATTAGCGTATGACCTCTGACCCTACAGGATAATATAATAATGAAAAAATCAATAACCCGAGCCAGCTTATTAACGGCGGTTTTGCTCTTAAGTCGTTATGGGCATGCCGTGGATGTTAATACCGGCGATTACGATGCATTACCCTCTGGCACCAATCTAGCAATGGTGTATTTACAGTACAGCGAAGCCAATGACTATTATCAGCAAGGTAATCGACAAGATGGCTATCTGCGCACCGAAATGTCGATTACCCGTCTAATTCACTATACCGATATCAACGGTATGCTGGTGGATCCGCAAATTTTGCTGCCTTATGGCAGTGTGCGGGGGGCTTCGGTGAACGGGCAATCCTTAGGAAATGCCACAGGATTTGGTGATCCGATTATTGGAGCAACTTTCTGGGTGATTAACCAGCCGCAAGCAGGCTACGTTGGACGTACTGTAGGGATCACACCGCTATTAACATTGCCATTAGGCAATTACGATCGGCATAAAGCCATTAATATTGGTGAGAATCGCTATAAATTTGACTTACAGATTGGGTGGGTTGAACCGCTTTATAAACAACTAAGCCTTGAGATGTTCCAAGATAGCGTTTTTTATGGCCACAATAATGATGCGGGTAATGGTAACCAAACCCTTAAGCAACATCCCACTTACGAACTACAAACTAATCTACGATACGATTTTAACCGTACGCAAAAAATGGCGGTGGGTTACGCAATCTATACTGGCGGACGTCAACATTTAGATGGCGACTATAATCAAACTAAGACGGCGAGCCAACAAGCCCGTATCGAGTACCAACAGCTATTTGCTGGCCATTTTCAAGTCAGTACGCAGCTTATTCATGATTTCGATGTGAAGAGCGGCTACAAAAAAGATACCGGTCTAAACCTGAGACTGCTGTATTTATTCTAAGATCAAGAGAGGACGTAATGACTATTCAAACTGTGATCGACCAAGCTTTTGCAGCACAAAAAAAAGCTTTTTTAACCGGGAAAACTACCAGTATTGAGGGCCGTTTAGCAAATTTACGCCGTTTTAAGCAAGCTATTTTAACTAATAAAGAAGCGATTTATCAGGCTTTGGATAGCGATTTGGGGAAAACCCCAGACGTTGTCGACATGGCTGAGATCGGTGCCGTCACCGAAGAAATCGATGTCATGTTAGAGAACCTCGCGACGTGGGCGCAGGACGATGTTTTCCCTCTAGCCGGCCATTTTACCGGTTCAGAAGGGCGTATTCGTGCCGAGCCTTATGGCTTAACCTATATTATCGGGCCGTTTAACTATCCGTTCAATTTGACCCTCACGCCATTGGTTGGAGCCATTGCTGCAGGTAATACGGCGATTCTTAAACCCTCAGAGTCGACACCAGCCACCTCAGCTATCATCAAAAAAGTGATTGAAGAGAGCTTTGATCCCGAAATTGTGACAGTTATCGAAGGAGGGCGTAAAGAGAACGAGATTCTGTTGGCTAAACCTTTTGATTTCTTCTTCTTTACCGGCAGCCCGAATGTCGGAAAAATCATCATGAAGGCCGCTGCCGACCACTTAGCTCCAGTCGTTTTAGAGCTAGGCGGAAAATGTCCGGTGGTCGTGTTCGAGGATGCCAACATTGATCTCCTTATTGAACGCCTGACCTACACCAAGTACTTAAATAGTGGCCAAACCTGTGTAGCCCCTGACTATCTCTTAGTTCCCGAAGCAATAAAAGAACAGGTCGTGAGTAAGCTTTTAGCGAAAATTAGTGCTGATTATCAAGGCAAAAGTATTGGTAAAGTTGTCAACGCCAAACAAATTGAAAAACTTGCCAGCTATCTTCAAGCGACGAAAGGAAAAGTGGTTGCTGGGGGAGAGTATGATGAACAAAAGCGTCAATTCGCCGCAACCGTTGTCACCGATGTGGAGTGGGATGATGCGCTGATGGAAGACGAGATTTTTGGACCCATTTTACCGATCCTGAGTTACACCGATTTGGCAAAAGTACGTGAAAAGATTATTACTCATCATGAAAAGCCTCTGGCTATTTATGCTTTCAGCCGTGACGAGCAGGCTGCCTTAGACTTTATTACCACTATTCAGTCCGGCGATGCGCAGATCAACGATATGTTGACGCACGCCATGTGTCCACAACTGCCGTTCGGTGGTATCGGTCCTTCGGGAATGGGAAAATATCATGGTAAAACCAGTTTTGATATTTACTCACACAAACGTTCTATTCGTACCGTAAAAGCTTAACCCCCTCAGTGCGGGCGCTGCGCCCGCATTTCTTTAGGCGTCATACCAAAATATCGGCGAAAGGCTTGTGAAAAGTGGGACTGACTGCTGAAGCCACATTGCCAGGCAATTTCTGCGAGCTGTAAGGTATTAGCAAGAGGCTTCTCCAATAAGCGGCGAGATTCTTCAAGCCGTAATTGCCAGACTAGCTTCATCAAGGACAAGCCTTCTTCCGCTAATAACCGGTTCATATAATTCACACTTAGGTGGGTATGGTCAGCAATTTCTTGCGCCGTGAGTTGGCTCTCGTGTAGGTGCTGGCTGATATAGCTTTTAATCGCCATGATGTTACGGACCTTAGATGCTTTTCGAGTGCGCGTTAAGGTTTCACTGTTTAATAACACCTCACCAAGAGAGGTAATAATCATTCGGCTACCCACCGTCGCCATCATCGGCGTTACCTGCGTAGCTTGAGCAACATAGTGGTCGATCAACGTACTCAAATAGTGAAAATCCTCTGCACAAAGTTGCGTCGAATAGCCACCACTTTGGCGTGTCATCGGTAAGACTTGCTCGGCTAATTTGCGGTCACAACCAATAACATAAAGAGAGGTAGGTCGAGTAAATACTTCCTCAAACTGACTATGCCAAGGCATTAACGAAAGTGATCCATGGGGCAATGATATTTCCCCAAAACGATTGGCGATATGAATTTCACCCTCGGTTACTAATTTGAATATAACCTGATCGGAAGTTCCCTGCTGGGGATAGGCGGTGAGCGTGTCTTTGAACCCATCGAAACGAGAAAATATTGCGCTGGGCGTATGAATAGTACAGAACTCATTCTCCTCGCTTAGCGTAACGTTCGAGGGTTTGAGAAATTGCAGTCCATAACTTTCCGCGAGAAACTTCGCGAGATCTTTCGATTTCATGCAAGCCCTCCATCAGTTAAGCTAATGGGTCAATAATAAAGGATAAGCGTTAGGGCTGCTAGCGTTAACCTTTAGTTCCACTTAAGTTTAGGAACCCGTAATGATTGTCCGCCCCGCACAACACTGGTTTGTCCGCCTTTTTACTTGGCATGGTTCCGTCATGCCCCAAATCCTGTTTCGCTTACTCCTCAATATAGGGATGTCGCTGATTGCCCTAGCGTTTTACCCCTGGCTTAGTCAGCACAATGCGCATTTGACCTTACCGCCTTTCAGTTTATTAGGCATCGCCATTGCTATTTTCTTAGGTTTTCGAAATAACGCCAGCTACAGCCGATATTTGGAAGCCAGAAAAATTTGGGGCTCCATGATGATTACGAGCCGTAGCCTTATCCGTCAAACACTCTGTGCTGTAAATGAGGGGCAAAGCCCAAAATTAGCCGCCAAATTATTAATTGCTTATGCTTGGACACTAAACCACAGTTTACGAGGTAGCTCTGCGCGGCAGGACTTAGAGCGATTGATTACCCCAGAACACATTGACGACTTAGTGAATCGCCAATCGATGGCAAATATGCTGCTATTGAAGGTGGGAAAATTCTATGCTGATCTGCTGCGGCAAGGAAAGGTATCCGAACTTAACTATCGTAACATCGACGAAAATCTCAATGAATTATCGCGCTGCTTGGGAGGCTGTGAGCGTATCGCGAATACTCCTGTACCTTTTGCGTATTCGTTGATCTTACAACGAACCGTTTACCTGTTTTGTACTCTGCTACCTTGGGCCTTGGTTGCAGATTTACATTGGTTAACGCCTTTTGTCTCCGGTTTTGTGTCATATACCTTCTTGTCATGGGATGCGGTGGCGGAAGAGATGGAGCATCCCTTTGGTAAAGGCGCTAATAACCTTGCGCTCGATGCTATCTGTACCGGTATCGAACGCAATCTATTAGAGATGACGGAGCAAACACCTTTACCGCCATTGAAGCAGGTCGATCAATATTATAATCTCACTTGATCTTATTGTGACGTTGTCACGCTTTCTAGCCAATGGATAAGTTGATCGGTGAAGGGGACAGGGTCAGTCACTGTCATGGCATGTCCCCCGTAGGCTATTAGAGAAAATTGGCTATTGATTAACCCTTCTGCCAGCTGTTCGGAACACATCCAAGGAACCAGTAAATCATCTTTCGAACACATCACAAAACAAGGTAGAGTAATCTTCTGTAGACTCGCACTCAGATCAACTGCCATCAACGCCGCTAACCGACGCCGCAAATTATGCTCACCTTGAAAATGCTGTCGCTGCAATAGCTCTTCTTCCGCCATCTCTTCTACGTGCTGGGCGAGCCAATCAGCGGGATAGAGGAAACAGGGCTGAGCCTGTAGATAGGCTTCCGCACTTATCGATAAGAGATTACGTCGTACCTCAAAACAGCGTTGAGTATGCGGGCTAAGTGCTGCCCAACCATTAATCACCACTAAACTGAGTAACCGCTGCGGGTATAATTCAGCCAGGGTGAGGCCTATGATACCGCCCAAAGCATGTCCAACCAGATGACAAGACTGGATCCCCAAGTGATCCAGTAACTGCACAACCTCTTGGGCCATCATGTCCATTGTGTAGTCGTCTGGTAATTGCGCCGAACTGCCACCAGTACCGCGCTGGTCATAAACTATCACACGATAATCTCGCTCTAGACGAGTAAGTTGTGGCCGCCAATAACTGGCGACACCTCCTAAACCTGAAGAGAGTAAGACTGTGGGAACGTCTGGCTCGTCACGGCCCGAAACGCGATAAGCGATGGGAAAAGTCATGATTATCCTCGCGTAAATTGCGTTGACGGTCCGACATGGGCAACACTGGCTATTTCAATCAGTGCCTCAGGTTTCACTAAGCCACACTGGATACAGTAACGTGCAGGGCGGTCAGCCGGAAAATACTCAGCGTAAACCTGATTAATGGCTGCATAATTGGCCCAGTCTGTAATAAAAATAGAGTTGAAGGTGACGTCCGATAAACTGCCGCCTGCCGTTTCAATCACGCTTTTGATTATCTCTAACACATGGCGTGTTTGCGCCGCGGCATCACCAGGAAAGACAACATTGTTTTCGCTATCAAAAGGTAAGGTGCCTGAAACATACACCACACCATCGGCGTACGTACCGGGAACGAAAGGGGCTATTGGGTTACTGCTATTAGCAAGATTGATCACTTGTTTAGGCATAACGTTCTCCTTACGCCGTCTGCTTTAGCGGCCGTTGGCAGTCACTAGCGGCCTGACAAAATGTCTCAACATCTGACACCCAGCCAAAGAAGGTCTCAATATTGTAGAGGGCTGCTTGTTGGGTAAAAGCCGGGCCTGCTTGATGCGTCGCATCTTCAAGCACCACACTGAAATATTCGAGGAAGAAACTGTCTCTTAACGTTGATTCCACGCAGACATTAGTAGCAATACCTGTGAAAATGAGGTGATGAATGCCGTAGCTACGTAATAAGCTGTCAAGCTGGGTGTTGAAGAACCCGCTGTAGCGCGGTTTACTTAATACAATATCACCCGGCTGCGGCGTCAGTTCATCAACCAATGCGTAATCCCAACCGCCTTTTGCTAATAACTTGCCCTGTAAAGCTGGCTGCCGACGCATGGTTTTTAAGGCATTAGATTTATGAAAGTTGGGGGAACCGGGGCCACCTGCTTCAACATAGTGTTGATCCCATCCATTTTGGAAAAAAATCACTTTAATTCCTGCAGCACGGGCTGCCTTTACCGCTTGTTTTATATTAGCAATAACAGGTCCGGTGTGACTGATATCGAATCCCGCCAAATCCAGATAACCGCCTTGCGTCGCATAGGCATTTTGCATATCAATGACGATCAATGCGGTTTGGTCACAGGGCATGGCGATCTGCTCAGGTCGAGCATTAAGTAATAACTCATTATCATAAACAGTATTGTCACGGCGAACCGTTGTGGGGGAGGATAATGTCATCTATGCGACCTCGCGGCTGGTTGTGGTGGAGAGGTGTTGACGGGTAGTCATAAGTGGCTGGATGAATTGACCAAACTTCTCGATGCCTGTCACAAAGTCATCAAAGGTTAATAGCACACCTCCCGTGCCCGGAACGGTGGCAATCTCATCTAACATCGTGGCAATTTGCGCATAGGAACCCACCAAGGTCCCCATATTAATGTTTACTGCGGACGTGGGGTCGGCCATTTGCCGAACGTTGGTTGTGGCATCGGCGCGTTTATCTTGCTGCGTTTGATCGGTTAACCAGCTTAACGCGGCCTCATCTGCTCCGGCCTTGTAGTGCTCCCACTTTTCACGAGCCAAGGATTCACTCTCTTCAGCAATGATCATAAATAAGACAAAAGAAGGGACGTCGCGTTGCGCACTCTCTGCAGCCTGGCTCATTCTTTGGGCCGTCTGACTGAAAGCACAAGGGGTATTAACGCCTTTACCGAAACAGAAATTATAGTCAGCGTATTGTGCAGAGAAATTTAGGCCAGCGTCGCTTTGCCCCGCACAAATAATTTCCACTTTGGAAGCTGGTTGGGGACTGACACGGCAATCGTCCATCGTGAAGAATTGCCCCTTGTGATCGCAATGTCCGGTTGACCAAAGATCACGTAATACTGATACATATTCGGTTAAGTAGGCGTAGCGTTGGCTAAAATACTCATCACCCGGCCAGAGTCCCATCTGGGCATATTCCGGTTTTTGCCATCCGGTCACCACATTCACCCCAAAACGTCCTGGCGAAATGGAATCGATGGTTGCCGCCATTCGCGCGACAATTGCCGGAGGCATCACTAAGGTTGCCGCGGTAGCATAGAGCTTAATGCGCTCCGTTACCGCGGCGAGTCCGGCCATGAGTGTGAAAGATTCAAGATTATGGTCCCAGAATTCCGTTTTACCGCCGAATCCACGTAATTTAATCATCGATAATGCAAAATCGAAATGGTAATACTCAGCGCGTTGAACGATAGTTTTATTCAGCTCGAATGTCGGTTTGTATTGCGGAGCGTTCTCTGAAATTAACCAACCGTTATTGCCGATAGGTATAAAGACACCAATTTTCATCTTTGCCACCTCTTTCAAAATAGTCGATGGTGCTAAGCGAGCCGGAGAAATGAACCCGGTAGAAAGAGATGTGCAAGCAGGGTGCCAACTTTAAAAAAGCTTTATTGATGAGGAGGTTAATCCTTTATACTGAAAAACACTGGAGTAAATGGTCTAAAGTAGACCATTTGGTGCACAATTGTTGAACAGCCATGGGCAAGGGCGGTGCAGTCGTTTCAACCGCTGGACCGATGAAAGAGAGGAGAGTACTTGTGAGTGAGACCAAAACCCAATCCAGTGCGTCGCGGCGATCACGTGCCGCCAATCAGAAACGCCGGACTATCCTATCTGCAGCATTGCCGCTATTTTCACAGTTCGGTCTACATGGCACTTCATTAGAACGGATTGCCGAAAGCGCAGATGTCTCAAAAACTAACCTGCTCTATTATTTTCCCTCAAAGGAAGCGTTATATATTGCCTTACTGGAAGACTTGCTCGAAGTATGGCTGGCACCACTAAAAGCCTTCGCCGTGGAGCAAGATGCTATCACGGCGATTGAGCACTATATTTTGTTGAAGCTAACGGTGTCGAGGGACCATCCTGCCGCCTCTAAACTCTTCTGCTTGGAAATGCTCCAAGGCGCGCCATTATTAACCCAAACCCTGCATACTGCTTTAAGGCAATTAGTAGAAGAAAAATCGGCGATTATTCAGGGCTGGGTCGATGCGGGACAACTTGCCCCGATCGATCCACTCCATTTGATTTTTACGCTGTGGGCGACGACTCAGCATTATGCCGATTTTGGGGTACAGGTTGCAGCGATCAGTGGTAAAACGCTTGATGATCCCGAATTTTTTCAACAAACCTTCGACAATGTAAAAAAGATTATCGTTCAAGGTATTACCCGTTTTTAGGTGGCAAAACGGCGTGTTCCAATAAATTTAATCCGCTCAGGGTCTGCGTGATTGGCAATCAAGGGTTTACCCAGATCTAAGGTAGAAATTTCCTTCATATCCTGCTCTGTTAGGCTGAAATCGAATACCGCAAAATTTTCGGCGATACGCTGAGGATTAACAGACTTAGGGATCACTACGATATTTCGTTGTAACAACCAACGTAATATGACTTGTGCCACTGTTTTCTGATGGCGTTGAGCAATAGTGGTGAGTAACGGTTGAGTGAAAATTTCGTTTTTGCCTTCTGCAAAGGGTGCCCAAGCCTCGATAGCGATATGATGCTGCTGCATAAATTCCGCCGCATGGTTCTGCTGGCAAAATGGATGAGTTTCGACTTGATTAACCATTGGCGCAATGTGGTTGAAGGTTATCAAGTCGGCTAACTGGGCGGACGAGAAGTTACTAACACCGATAGCTTTGATCACGCCTTCACGATAAAGATCCTCCATCGCTCGCCACGACCCATGTATATCCGAATAGGGCTGGTGGATAAGATAAAGGTCAAGGTAATCCGTTTGGAGTCGTTCGAGCGACCGATAAAACGCTTCTTTAGTACTTTCGTAGCCATAATCTTGTACCCACAGTTTCGTGGTGAGAAAAATCTCCTTGCGCGCAACGCCACTGCGAAGGATGGCCCTGCCTACCGCCGCTTCGTTCTCATACGCTGAGGCGGTATCGAGTAACCGATAGCCGCAGGTTAATGCGCTGATGACTGCCTCCTCACAGAGGTTAAGATCCGGTATTTGAAAAACACCAAATCCAAGACGTGGCATCGCGATACCATTTGATAATTCAGTCGTTAACATTTCAGGTCCTCATGACAGGAAGGTAAGCAGTACTCCCACGGTAACCAGAGAGGGGTGGAAAATAAATAATTAAAACGCCACAATACTTTTGTAAAAGTCTTTTAGTACGGAATGGTTATGGATCCTTTCTCAGATATTTTAACGTTACTGTCGGCGCGCAGTTACGCCACGGCTGGGTTATCTGCTAGTGATCAATGGAGTCAACAATTTTTCGGCTTTGATGGACTGAAATTTATTTTCATTCAGTCAGGCCATTTTTGGTTTCGATTCGATGACGAGCAAACATGGGTATCCCTTTCGGCAGGTGAGGGCGTTATTTTGACCCGACATAGGCCCTTTGTAATGGCGACCGATACGCAGCTCGCGGTAAAGCCAGCCAATGTTTCACCCAAAGCGGAAAATGACCCACAAATTAGTGCCGCATCACCCAACATGTTGCTGGCAGGTAAGATGGAGCTCGATACCAGTGGCGCAGATTTATTATTAGCGATGTTGCCTGGATTACTTACTTTCGACAGTCGCACAGAGCGCAGTCACAAAATCGCCTGGCTAATGCAACAACTTTATAGTGAAAAACGCCAATTAGCCCCCGGCTATAGTTTAGCCTGCGATCACCTAATGCATCTCGCCATCATTGAAGTATTTCGTGATTGGCTACAACGACAAACCTCTGCCTCCGGTATCGCTGCTGCCTTAGTCGATCCGAGAATTTTAAGAGTATTGCATCATTTGCATCAGCATCCGGCTAAAGCCTGGCAGCTTAATGAATTAGCCGCAATCGCGTCGCTCTCGCGGGCAGCTTTCGCGAAACATTTTCATGAAGTGATGGGTATCACCCCAATGCGTTATCTTACCGCTTGGCGTATGCGATTAGCGAGTAAATCCCTGAGATTCAGTGGTGAAGCCATTAAGACGATTGCTTATGAATTAGGCTATAAGAACGAAAGTACCTTTAGCGTCGTGTTTAAACGTTATTATGGGCATGCGCCAAGTCACCATAGGCAATACGCTCCCTTATTAGGCCATCCGTCGCATCAAAGGTTAAGCCCTAAGGCTAGCGACGCTGCAGAAAGTTAGCTAGGCTCTAGTAAATGGTCTCATCTTATTAAGGAATCACATGTCCACTGCAGCACAAACCTATCAAGGCTGGCAGCTTAACCAGCGGCCAAACGGAGAACCGACTGAACAGTGTTTTGCCTGGGTCACGGGTGAACGTCCTACGCCTAAGCAGGGTGAATTACTTCTACGCACGGAATATTTGTCAATCGACCCCTATATGCGCGGCAGAATGGATGACGGTGAATCTTACGCCCCGCCAGTACAGCTCGGTGATGTCATGGTAGGGGGGACAGTATCTCAGGTTGTACACTCTACAGTACAAGGCTTCGAAGAAGGTGATTGGGTATTATCTCAAGGGGGGTGGCAAAATTACTCACTCGCTAAACCTGAAGAGGTGATTAAGCTCGATCATGGATTAGCCCATCCCTCTTATGCACTGGGAATACTCGGTATGCCCGGTTTTACTGCCTATATGGGGCTGACCGATATCGGTAAACCTAAGGCAGGTGAAACATTAGTCGTGGGGGCGGCCACGGGACCCGTTGGCGCAACAGTAGGGCAGTTAGCGAAACGTTTTGGTTGCCATGTTGTAGGAGTTGCAGGGGGTGCAGACAAATGTCGTCATGCAGAAGAAGTACTAGGTTTCGATCAGTGCATTGATCACCGCGCCGACGATTTTGAGCAACAGTTGGCGAAAGCCTGTCCTAACGGTATCGATATTTACTTTGAGAACGTGGGCGGAAAAGTATTTGATGCCGTCTTCCCACGCCTGAACCCGCGTGCACGTGTACCGGTTTGTGGGGCAGTCGCTTACTATAATCAAGAATCACTACCAGAAGGTCCAGATAGAACGTCTTATATCATCATGCAATTGATCAAGAAGCGTATTTTAATGCAGGGCTTTATCATTTTTGCTGATTATGCTGATCACTATTCGGATTTCTTAGCAACCATGACACCTTGGGTGGAGAATGGTGAGATTCACTATCGTGAACAAATGATTGAAGGACTTGAACAAGCACCGCAGGCCTTAAATAAGGTGTTGCGCGGTGAAAACTTTGGCAAAGTTGTGATTAAAGTTCAACCCTAGTCTTTTCTACCCTAGCCAGCGTGCTAGGGCAGAAAGCCGCCACCCGCCAGCTACATCAATAGCATACCGATTCTCTCACTTCGTCTATCTGATCATTTATATTTATAGGGTAATGACTCAAGGCTCTGCTTTTTGTAGTTACCCTTACTGTCAATATTAGGAATATGTCAGCATTACAACTATTACCATGAAAAATTAAACTTTTTACGATCATGAACAATTTATGCTTTATAGGGTCAATTATATAATTCCGATACTAAAAATATAAATGATATAGCTTGGTAGCATAAAAAATGTCCATGTTAAGAACCCTAGCCTGTAGTATTTTCGACTACAGCACGCAGCCGTTGATTGCCAATAATGTCCAAACCGTCGTGTTGCATATCCCAGATCAAATCGGCGATGCTATGGCGACTTACCCCCTGATCCGTTCATTAGAGAAGCAGCAGGTTGACCATCTCATTATCATCGCCTCCACCCTTAATTATCACGTATTCGAAGCCCTGACGCTGGAAAATACTCGCTTAACGGTGATCAAGACTTCATTCCAAGACGTCGCTGGCTACCGCGAAATCAAAGCGCTCGCGAGGCAGATCCGTGCCGAATACGGCGTCCCCGACCTCTGTATCGAGGCAATGCGTAAAAAGAATCTTAAAACGCTATTATTTGTGAAAACCCTACGCGCTAAGGCGAATTTACAAGCTGTAGGTCTGAAGATGCGTTGTTTTTCCTCTTGTTGTCGTGTGGCATCCCGTATGGATCAGAAATTTCGTGCTCCTGTCCCCATGACCTGGTCTATTTTAATGCGCGAAGCCGGTTTCCCTGTCGTGAATGCTGGTTTTGAATTGCCCATTCCCGCAACAACCTTACAGGAGGTAGAGTCAGAACTTCACGCAATAGGACCTTATATTGCATTAAATTTTGAGGGAAGCGTGGCAGAACGTACCTTTTCACCCGAGGCCGCTGATCAATTGCTTACGCTTATTCAACAGATTACTCACTTACCAATAGTAATAGTGCATAGCCCGAAAATGCGTGAACAGATAAAAAAACGTGTGGCTGAATGGCAAAATGTCTATTGCTTAACGCTCGAGCCTTCTATTCTTCGTACTGCCGCGGTAGTCCGTAATGCTTTTTAACGATTTCTCCTGATACCTCTATCGTCCATATGGCCAGTGCTTACCAAGTTCCTGTTTTAGCCGTGTACTCTAATTTTAAAACCCGCTGGCCACCCATGCAGACTCTCGCTGAAACCGTGGTTGTGGGAAGAGAGATTAGTGAGATCCATGCAGGGGAATTCAGCGAAAAACTGCAACGATTAATTAGCCGAATTTCTGTTTGAATTCCATTCAGCTCGACAAAAAAGAGGTAAACGCGTTAGGCTACCGGCTGCTTACCTTTCAGTGAGTTATCGATACTATGAGTGATGCCCATTTACTGTCTTATGCGATAGCGTTACGAAAAAATAAAAAGCACGATCAAAGCAGAATGAGGCTCTTTTCTTTATTAAAGACCTCCAAGGACAAGGGACCACTCTATCTCCATATTGCGTGGTCCTATGATAATCAAGGACGTGAAGAGCAAGCACTCAAGTACTATCACCAAGCGCTGGGGGAAACCCTTGGTGCAGAAGATGAATTTGAGGCCATATTCGGTTTGGCCTGTACGGCTCGCTGTTTAGGCCGACAGGCCGAGGCGAAAGGGTACTTTGAATCACTTTTACAGCGATACCCTGCGCGCAGTGAGGTGGTGCCTTTTTATGCACTCTGTGCGATGGAATTACAGGAAACTAGTCTGGCAAACCGCTTGCTAATGGAATTAGTCATCTCTCATCCCCCCACCGAAGCGATAGTCGCTTACCAATCGACGTTGGCAAACTATTGGCAAGAATTACACGTCGCCACCAAGCAGAGTGAGGCTAATAACAGTTCTCAGCCGTAAAAATGCTGAAGGGTACTTCACCTTCTTGGTAAGTATCCGGTACGCTAAGATCTTCAAGATACTGGGTCATTAACTTGAGTGCGATATCCGCATGGCGATAGGCATTTTGGTCAATGACGAAAGACAATTGATCCGCCATCAACAACTGTGAAGTGATCGGGTACAATTCATGTGTGAGGTAGGCGCATTTACCTAATAACCGGTAACGAGCAAGTAATCGACTTACCTCAGCATTCACGTCCCCAGTATTATAAAGACCTGCCAACTGCGGTAAGTTTGAAAGGCTATTATCGAGTAGCCTGCTCAATCGTTCACGTTGATCTTCGCCAGCTAATATTGCTCGTATAGTAATATGGGGGCCTCGTTGCTGTAATGCAGATTTAAAACCCGCGATTCGTTGTTGATGAGCAGTATATTCATGTCGGCCAGTTACCAGTAAGACGTCGCCCTGTGCTGGCACGATTTTAGACATTAACAAGCCTGCAGTGCGTCCCGCTTGATATTGGTTGATACCTACATGGCAGAGTCGTTTTGCTTGGCATAAATCTGAAGCAACGGTGATAACGGGTACGCCGCTCGACTGACAGGCATCTATCGCAGCAATAATTTCAGGGTTATCTTGCGCAAAAACGATTATTCCGTCGCGACTTGTTCGACAACGGCTAATATGCTGAGCCACTTTCTCAGGATAGGCTTCTGATAGAAGTGTTCGGTGTAAAGCTATGCGTTGATAGCCCATTAAATCGGCGACTTTACGAAAATCCTCGGCAAGCTTTTGAAAGAAGTAGGTATCGTTAGAGCTTAAGATGACCTCAATCTGCCAAGCTTGACGGTAACTGTCGGGTAAAATACGCTTCAGTCCCGCTAATTTTGCTGCCTGCAAAACTTTCAGCGTCGTATGAGGTGAAACACCCCCTCGTTCATTTAATACTCGATCAACTGTTGCGACTCCTACACCCGCCATGGCGGCAATTTTATCCATCGTCACTTTCTTCATTGTTTGTTCAATCCGTTATTTACTCTACTTCAGTGCGCTAGCTTAATTGCACGCGCCTCGATGCCGGGGTTAATAGCTTAACGTTAAGTGTTAAAAGTACGATTAGTAAATGTTGGCATTAATTTAAATTTGATGGAAAACCCTCAACGATTTTGTATTTCGTCCTGCCAAAAAACACTACTATCGCCATGATCATCCCCGCTATATCGCTTTTTTGGTCCTAACAGGTTAACGCTACTGCTTGATAAGCAGATTAGGTTGTTGGGATATAACAACAGGGGGTGGGCAATTTGAAAAAACTTGAATGACTTTATTGTGTGGCAGGTGAGAACCTTATGAAAAGAAGAGATTTTTTATCCTCTCTCGCCGTACTTGGGGCCAGCGTGCCCTTAGTCAATGCGAAAGAAGTATCAGGCGGCCAACCTTGGGAGCCGGGTGCCATCAGTACTCCTCCGAGTCCTCCTCGACAAGGCGGGCGTCAGTACTTAACTCAACATGAGTTTGATACTGTTGCGATCATTGCCGAACGTTTTATTCCCCATGATGAAATGAGTATTAGTGGTAAAGAAGCAGGCTGCGCAATCTTTATCGATCGCCAACTTGCTGGCGACTTTGGGCAAGCAACCGCATTGTATCGTTTAGGACGATTTGTACCAGGTACCCCTGAGCAGGGACCACAATTTGTCCATACTCCGGCAGAGCGTTATCGGCTGGGATTAGCCGCATTAGATAAAGCGGTTCAACAACGTTATCACACGGACTTTATTTCCCTGACTGACGCGCAACAAGAAACGGTTTTGCGGGCAATGGAAGCGGATGACTTTCCCTTAGGTTCAGAGATCGATACCAAAGCATTTTTTGAACTGTTGTTACAAAATATCCGCGAAGGTTTTCTTTCTGACCCGCTTTACGGTGGCAACAAGGGTATGGCTAGTTGGAAAATGATTGGTTTTCCCGGGGCGCGCTACGATTTTCGCGACCTACTCGATAAGAAAGGGCAAAAACTTAACATTATTCCCACCAGTCTTATTGATAACTCGTTGTAATCATATCCTTTACTCACCGTAATAAGAGTCCAATATGAAAAATAGTCGTCCCAAGGCTGATGTTGCTATCGTCGGCTTAGGTTGGTGCGGTTCGTTGATCGCAGAAGAGCTTACTCGTGCAGGGTTAAACGTTGTCGCTATCGAACGTGGTCCTTGGTTTGAAACTGCTACTGACTTTCCCCCCTCGGTGGACACCGATGAACTACGCTGGGATACTCGTCGCAGTATGTTACTGCCGCCCGCCATCGAAACCACCACTTTTCGTAATAACATTCAGCAAAAAGCCTTACCCAGCCGGGAGTGGAACCTGAATGAACTCGGCTATAATGTTGGCGGTTCTGGCACCCACTGGGCTGGTATGGCCTGGCGCTTTACGCCTTTCGATTTACAACCCTACACCCAAACCGTTCAACGCTACGGTAAAGCAAAAATCAAACCCGGTATGATCTTACAAGACTGGGGCGTGACCTATGAAGAGCTAGAGCCATTTTACGATCGCTTTGAGAAGATTGCTGGGGTATCGGGGAAAGCAGGGCGTTTAAAGGGAAAAATAATCGAGGGCGGTAATCCGTTTGAAGGTGACCGTTCTAGCGAATACCCTCTACCACCATTAGAAGGAATGCGTTTAACCGATATTTTTAGAGATGCCGCTAAATCACTAGGTCAACATCCTTTTATGGTTCCAGCAGGTCAAGCTTCTCGGGCCTATGTTAATCCTCTTGGTGTGAGAATGGGGCCTTGTACCTACTGTGGTTACTGTCTTTACTACGGCTGCGGCAATTTCTCGAAATCTAGCCCGAATGCCTGCGTCATTCCCGCCTTGATGCAGAGGGACAATTTTACCGTCTTAACTGATTCAGCAGTGGTAAGAGTTAACAAAGCGCATGACGGCAAAACAGTGACTGGTGTTACCTATATCGACAAAAATAAACAAGAGTGGGAGCAGCCTGCTGATATTGTGATCCTATCCGCATTTCAAATGCAAAATGTGCGTTTGTTACTGCTGTCCAAAATTGGTCGCCCTTATGACCCCATCACTAAAAATGGGGTAGTTGGTCGTGCCTATAGTTTTCAAACCGTTTCCGGTGCAAGCCTATTTTTCGAGGATGAACACCTTAATCAATTTATTGGCGCAGGGGCGTTATCACAACAGGTCGACGACTTTAATGGCGATAACTTCGATCATAGTGACCTCGACTTTATTGGTGGGGCGGGTATTTTAGTGGTAGCTCGCGGCGCAAGGCCTATTGGCAATGCGGACGCACTCCCGCCGGGGAGTCCACGCTGGGGAAAAGGCTGGAAACAGGCTTACACACATGCGTTTCAAAATGGCACCTTTATTTTCGGCCAAGGTACCAGCTATTCTCATGAAGACTACTATCTCGATTTAGACCCGGAATATACTGATCATTACGGTGATCCACTGTTACGAGTAACCTTTGATTACCATGAAAACGATCGCAACTCAGCGAAATTCATTGAAGAGAAAAGCGTTGAATTAGGCAAAGCAATGGGTGCCAAGATTGTGATTGGGACAAACTCTGCCTCGGGGCATTACTCTCCTTATAATTTCGCCAGTGACCACACTATAGGTGGTGCCGTGATGGGAGAAGATCCTGCGACAAGTGTACTAAACCGATATCAACAATCGTGGGATACCCATAATCTCTTCGTTTTAGGTGCATCTTCCTTTCCCAATAATGCTGGCTACAACCCCACAGGCACCATTGGCGCACTGAGCCTATGGACTGCTAAAGCGATCCTTGAACAGTATTTAAAAAATCCTGGTCCTTTGGTGAAGGTGTGAAATGAAAATTAAAGCGATTGTTGGGAGTTTGGCTATTGTAGGCGCTGCCATCGGCGGCACGCTCTTGTATGTCAACGGAAATACCCATACAGATAATGTTGCCGATTCAGTGGTTCCTCTTTATCAACAGGCAAAAGAGAGTGATCCCGCGGCGATCGAACGGGGACGTTATATAGCGATAGCGGGGGATTGTGTTGCTTGTCATACTGCACCGGGGAGTCGAGACGCTTTCGCAGGAGGTTATGCGATTAAAACGCCTTTTGGAGGAATTTACACCAGTAATATCACCCCTGACAGAGAGACAGGAATCGGAGATTGGACGGAGCGTGATTTCTATCGCGCCGTTCGTCACGGTAAAGGTATTAAGGGAGAAAATTTGTATCCTGCTATGCCTTATAACGCTTACGTTCAAGTCAGTGATCAAGATATGCATGATCTCTGGTTATATATGCGTACTGTTAAACCTATCCACAATGCTGTTCCCGAAACACAGCTTCCTTTCCCTTATAATATTCGTTTGGCAATGATGGGGTGGAACTTACTGTTCTTTAGTAATAAAGGTTTCGAGGCCGATCCCACACGTTCAGCACAATGGAATCGTGGGGCATATTTGGTGCGAGGATTAGAGCATTGTGCCTCCTGCCATACACCGAAGAATGCTTTAGGTGGTGATAGCAATAAGACCCTACAGGGAGGAAATATTGGCGATTGGTTTGCACCAGATATTACGAATAATAAGTATACAGGGATTGGCCGCTGGACCCCCGAGCAGATTGTACAATATCTCAAAGAGGGGAGTAATCATGTTGCCGTAGCATCCGGACCGATGGCTGAGGCAGTGACTAACTCTACTCAATATCTAACAGATGATGATCTGCAAGCCATTGCGACTTATCTAAGCACTCATCCAGGCTCTGCAACACGCTCACCACAGGCTGTTAGTGGGGGAGAAATGATGCGGCAGGGTGAGCAAGTGTATGCTGTAAACTGTACCGCTTGTCACAATAGTGATGGAAAAGGCATTCCGCATTTGGCTGCGAGTTTAGCGGATAACCCAGCCATCATGGCAGCTGATCCCACCTCATTACTGACAACAATCCTTGAAGGGGGGCGCGGAGCGGTTACCCACGCCAATCCAACTAGCGGAGCGATGCCTAGTTTTGCTTGGAAATTATCCGATCAACAAGCGGCTACCGTGGCAACCTATATCCGTAATAGTTGGGGAAATGCCGCTAATCCCGTCACGGTAAAAGAGGTTAGCGCAAGAAGAGAAGCACTCAAGCTTCCTTCACAAATGCCGGCACAGTAATCACTTCCAGCTTATCACAATCAGCAGCGCTAATAGTCGATATCAGCAATGCTGATTGTTCTTCTCTCTCGTATATACCAAAAGTATGGCATGGCATGCCCGCCGCCATCAGGCTCCTGCTCATCGTTGGTTACGCGCCTTGTGTGTAAAAGTTAGCCAACAGGGTGACATTTCTGCCTCTAACTGATAAATTATCTATTCAAAAAGCTATTCATAAATCTATTCAAAAGAGGGCATGTTGATGGGAGAGCGTACTGAAGCTATACGCCTACAGCTTCAACAATCACCGATGACAGCAAGACAACTTGCTGAAAAGATTGAAGTTAGTCAGCCGACGCTTTCGCGTGCGCTTAAAGTGATGGAAAGCGATATCATTAAAATAGGTGCGGGACCTTCTATTCATTATGCACTGAAACACCCTTATCGCGGCTTTCGCGATGCCCCGATATATCGAATATCTGAATCAGGCAAAATAAAATGCTTGGGCGTGATGATCCCAGTCTATCCCAGCGGCTTTGCGATGTGTCAGACTGATGGCATCGTTCTTCATAGCGATGGTTTACCTTGGTGGCTATTTGATATGCGTCCGCAGGGGTATCTTGGCCGAGCCTTTGCAAGTGCCTTTTCATCAGAATTGGGGATATCTTCGAATCCAGAAAATTGGCAAGACGACGATGTCATCAGAGCCTTGTTAACTCATGGGCAAGATAGCGTGGGTAACTTACTCATTGGTGAAAAGGCGAAAGAACAATTTTTAGCGATGCCAACCCCGACGCCAATAGACCCTGTCCAACATTATCCTCAGCTTGCATTGTCCTCCAGCTTAGGTGAAGTACCTGGTTCGTCGGCAGGGGGCGAACAACCCAAGTTTTGTACTTTTAGTGCTCGCGGCCATGTTCTGGTGAAGTTCACCGCACGCGAAGATAACCCTGTCAGTGAAAGGTGGCGCGATTTACTCTTGGCAGAACATCTAGCCTTGCAAGTACTTGGCGTTGATACAACTATAATGGATTTAGGCAGTCAACGTTTTCTCGAAATTCCTCGTTTTGACCGCAAAGATGCATTAGGGCGAATAGGTATTTTTTCATTGCGTGCATTAGAAGCAGAATTTATCGGTAAAGCCCGCGAACCTTGGCCAAGTTTAGTAAAATGGCTCGCCGCTCAGCAGCATGTCGTTCCGGAAGCCGTTCAAAAAGCGGCAACCTTGTGGGCATATGGCATATTGATCGGTAATACCGATATGCATCATGGTAATTTATCTTTTATTAGTGATCAGGGGCGACCATATCAGTTAGCACCTGCCTACGATATGCTACCGATGGGCTTTGCGCCAAAATCCGGTGGTGAGAGAGTCAATACATTACGACCGGCAACGTTACTCGATGTGATCGATGAACAGTGTTGGCATCGGGCGTTAGCGATGGCTGAAGAGTTCTATCAACTGGCCCGAGCCTCTAATGACTTCTCGGCAAGTTTTGCGCCTTGCCTAGAGGCATTAAAAGCGCATTTAACGGATGCCCGCCAGCGTATTGAGCGACTGGGATGAGGGAGGTGAGTCGCGCTTTGTTGACTAGGATAGCGTCGTGCCTTGCAGAAATCTGAAAATTGTTTAAGTCAGTCAGCCCTTAATTCGGCTGATACAAGACAGGATTTTTTTCGTGTAAAGGTTATAACACTACTCAGCAAGCTAGCGGCAATGGTTGCGAGAGGGAGTATCTGTACTCTACCAGAAGTGAATTATTCATCATTGCCTATCCGTTCTCGTTGAGTGTCTTCCCACGACATTCACCGCTACAATGTCGCGGGTACACCGCTTCTGAACGCTTTCTTTGAAACTAGACTCGTTAAAAATAACGTTCTCCCGCTATCGGACAAAATTGTCAGGGTTGTAGAAGGGTTTATTTTTTTAAATAGAGCTCCAGCTCGTTAATAATGCAATCAGGTTCTTCTCGCAGAGGCATGTTGTCTATGTCCAGAACCCCATCAATTTTTTGTTCATTATCTGCGTTAAGGTCTGCAAACAGTGGGGTAAGGTCATGTTGTGCTTCGCCTCGCTCAGCAACCAGTTCGAACGTTTTAGATTTTGCCTCATCGTTAGTCAGAGCGCTGACTAAAACTTGGGCGATTTGCTGTCGGGATATCACACCATCTTCTGGTGTTCCCGCATGACGACGATCACCCTGCAGCATAACGATTCTGTGTTCATCATCATTGTTATAATCAAACCAGCCGGGCCTGACGATGGTATAGGGATGACCACTTGCTCTTACCAGACGCTCTGAACGTCTTTTCCAGTCATGGGCCTCAGTGCGTTGATTCCAAGCGCTGAGTCGTTCAGTCACGCCAATCGTAGTCATCAGGCCGATACGAACAGGTGTATCCTTGAATATCCGTAAGATATTACGCACTCCGCCGTAATCTATCGCCCTAGCACCAATACGGCCTTGGCCATCGGAACCAAGCGTAAAGATGATGGCGTCAATGTCTTTCGGTAATTCAGTGAGTGTTTCAGGCATTGAAACATCACCGTAAAATACATCTGTTCCCAGAGGAAGTAATTTTACCTTACGCTTATTTCTGACCAGCGCCACAGGCTGGTGACCCATTTCGATAGCACTATTCACAACATGAAGACCAATACTTCCGGTCGCCCCTGCAACGAGTATTTTCATGACAAACCTTGTGATAATTCAGATTTATTCCGAGGTAGTCAGCATATCAATTATCATTTTTGTCAGTAATAGGGCTAAAATGATTGTGTCTATGAACACCCTTCATTAGTGTGCGATGAAGGGAATGCCTGCGTAAGGAAATCGCCGATGCTGAAAGAAAACTTCAACGAACTGCAAATCTTCATGGTGGTGGCAAGGGAGCGAAGTTTTACCAAAGCAGCGGGTAAACTGGGTGTCTCTCAGTCTGCACTCAGCCACGCGATAAAGGCCTTAGAGGAGAGACTAAATATCCGCCTCTTAACCCGCACCACCCGAAGCGTTGCCCCGACGGAAGCCGGTGAGCGAATTATTGCCTGTCTTGAACCCCGTATTGCCGAACTTGAACAGAAACTGGAATCTTTGGTTCAGCTGAACGGCACCGCCTCCGGTAATATCCGATTATCTGCTGGGGAGCATGCCGCGCGAAGCTTGGTGTGGCCGAAGCTTAAACCCTTCCTCAGGGAATACCCCGAAATCAATCTCGAACTGGTGGTTGATAACGGGTTTGTCGATATTGTTGAGGGGCGTTTTGATGCTGGGATCCGCCTAGGCGAAAGCGTGGATAAGGACATGATTGCGGTAAGAATTGGTCCGGACATTAAAATGGCTTTGGTGGGAGCACCGTCTTATTTCTCTACGAACCCTGAACCACAAACGCCGCATGAGCTACAAAATCATCGGTGTATTAATATGCGCCTACCGACAGCCGGCGGGCTTTATCACTGGGAGTTTGAGAAGGAAGGGAAACCGTTAAGGGTCAGAGTGGAAGGGCAGGTCACGTTTAATCTGCTGGCAGAAAGGATTGATGCGGCGTTATCCGGTTTTGGCATCGCTTGCATACCTGAAGACAGAGTGCAGGGTTACATAAAGTCAGGAGAGCTTATTCAGGTTCTGCAGGACTGGTCGCCATCTTTTCCCGGATATTACCTCTACTATCCGAGCCGCAAGCAGCATCCGCCCGCTTTCGCGCTAATGATCGATGCACTTCGCTACCAGGAATAACGGGTCCACCAACCTCAGTGGACCCGTCTGAACATTAGCGGCCTACGCGGGCCTGATGCTCAGGTGAGTAACGTTCGCCGACGATTTTAATCGTTTCTAGTGCCTGAGTTATTTGCCGTAAGTCATCCTGCGAAAGAACGATGTCGGCAGCTTCCAGGTTTTCCTCCAGCCGATGTAATTTGCTTGTACCAGGAATAGGAGCGATCCAAGGCTTTTGTGCCAGCAACCATGCCAGCGCGATTTGAGCAGACGTCACGCCTTTCTCTACCGCCAGTTCACCCAGCAATGAGACCAGCTTTTCATTAGCTTCAATCGCCTGCTTAGTAAAACGCGGTACAGTGCTGCGATAATCATCTTTCCCAAAAGTTGTTCCTGGTCTAATCGAGCCGGTCAAAAAGCCTTTGCCTAATGGGCTGAAGGGCACAAAACCAATACCCAGTTCCTCCAGTAACGGCAGGATCTCCTGCTCAGGCTCGCGCCACCACATGGAGTATTCGCTTTGCAGCGCAGTAACCGGTTGTACGGCATGCGCACGACGGATGGTTTGCGCACCCGCCTCAGACAGACCGAAATGTTTGACTTTGCCTTCAGCGATTAGGTCTTTCACGGTTCCCGCAACGTCTTCAATTGGGACCTCCGGATCGACACGATGCTGATACAGCAGATCAATAACATCAGTCTTGAGACGTCGTAATGAGCCTTCCACTGCTTCACGGATATGCTCTGGACGGCTGTTTAAAATCTGCTGCTTGTTGTCGTCGCCAAAAGTGAAACCAAACTTGGTAGCGATAATCACACGGTCACGAAATGGTTTTAAGGCTTCGCCGACAACCTCTTCATTAAGGAAAGGGCCATACACTTCAGCGGTATCAAAGAAGGTAACGCCACGTTCAACCGCTGCGCGAATGAGCTCAATAGCCTGATGAGCATCGGTCGCCGGGCCATAGCCATGGCTTAATCCCATGCAGCCGAGCCCAAGGGAGGAGACTTCGAGTCGAGATTGACCAAGATAACGTTTTTGCATTAAATGAATACCTCTTTTATCGACTTAAACATCAAGTTTTCGGCCAGTCAGCCATTCCACCATCGCCGGATCACGGTGAGAAAAGAAAGCGCTGGTTGCGGTATCGAGGGCAGCAATCTGCAGCATATCTTCAGGGCTGAGTTCAAAATCGAGAATATTGATATTCTCAACCATGCGTTCTTTGCGCACAGACTTCGCCAGTGAAATAATGCCACGCTGGAAGATCCAACGCAGTGCAACTTGGCCTACGCTTTTGCCGTACTTCTGGCCGATTGCTGTTAACACGGGATGTTGAAATAGGCCATTTTTACCCTCAGCAAACGGTGCCCAGGCCTCCGGCTGAATGCAATGGCTTTGATTCCATGGAACCGATTGCAGCTGCTGATTGAAGGGATTAACTTCAATCTGGTTCACCGCAGGGGTAACTTTGTTGAAGGCGATAAGGTCGGCCAGACGATCAGGATGGAAATTACTGACACCAATGGCGCGAATTTTTCCTGCCTGGTGCAGTTCTTCCATGGCGCGCCATGCCCCATGGACATCGCCATAAGGCTGGTGAATTAGATACAGGTCGACGTAATCAAGTTGTAGCCGGTTAAGGGAGCGTTCGAACTGGGCTTTGCAGCCTTCGTAATTAGTATCCTGTAGCCATAGTTTGGTCGTAACAAAAAGTTCGTTACGCGCGATACCAGTCTGTTTAAGTGCGTTACCCACTTGTGTTTCATTCTGGTAAGACGCCGCGGTATCAATCAGGCGGTATCCCGTGTCGATGGCATCAATAACGGCTCTTTCGCATTCAGCGGCATCAGACATCTGAAACACACCAAAGCCCAGCAGGGGCATTTCAATACCGTTGTTCAGTTTTACAGTTTGCATGACCTTATCCTTCAGCTGTTGTGTTGAAAAAAAGCATAGCGCAAACTGATTTATTCAATTAGATAGGGTGATCAGCTAGGGTTTATTAGGTTTTTTCATTAATTTAGATGAGGGCTGGTTAGGCTTGTATCAGAGATGGATCTGTAATGATATTTCATATCCTAAGATGGGATGCTACTCAAGGACGTGGTTTGTTGCTTCTAGTTGCATTCACTCATCAGCGATTTCTCCAGCCAACATTTAGTGAGGGTGTAAAAAAACAGATACTCGGCAAGAGCCTTTCTCTTTTGGGATCCAGATAAAACGCCTCCTTCTCTGAGTTATAGGGAAGGGCGGCTATACCTGGACGAAAATGTCATCTGGGATCAATAGTTAGATTTTATCTTTATCTTGACGAGCAGTGCCATCCTTCAAAAGTACGAGAAAAAGTGAGTAGAGAGGATTTGTATGTTTGTCAGTTTACCAGGTTAATCTGGTGAGGTTTAACAGGCCACACATCGAGAGTTGAGATACTTAAGGAATCGGCCAAGATTTCTGGCATGGTTAACGTAGGTGGATGTATTGGCTCCGCAAAGTCCATAATAGACGAAGCCCATAGCGATTATGTTAGGCTCGTCACTCAAGTGCTGCTTACCGAACAGGTAGGTAAAAAAGTCATTAAACTGTCCGATGAAATAGGAAAGATTGTAGCCGGGCCGGGTCAAATGTACGTTTGTACTTCTTATAGTGATAGACGTAAACGAAACGCCGCCAACACAAAATATTGCTCAGTCCATCCATTCCTTAAATTGTGACGAACATGATAGGTAGGGTAGTCACATTATCAACGATAAAATGAATTCTTTGTTTGTTCCTAGGCCACGTAATTTTTGCATTGTTAAGTCATCGCACGTCTGTAATGAAATTTAGGCCACTGACTGATTCATAGGTGAGTGGCTGAAAGAGGAATACTCATGAACTTCCACAATTTAACATAATATACATTATGCGCACCAAGATAAGTTTACGCCTAATATCTAAATTTTCATAAAGCCTTGGGTTTACTCATACCTCCAGCTCGTCTGCGTCTGCAAGCCCTGGAGATATTAGGTATTGGCCCACTAGTAATAGATGGTGTACGTAATAGCACTACTTATGGTAATTTAGAATAATTAAATAAATATACTGCCGCTGTGTCGATAACCTATATACATTGCTCCTTGGTAAAAATTTGGATTAATTTGAAAAGGATAAAGTCATGCCTCAAATTGTTATGCAAAATATTAAAGACCTCTATTACGAGATGCGAAAAAATAATATCGAAGTGCAAATTTATAATGTTAAGTTAGGGGCCATAGGATTTAATGTTTGTTTCTCTATTGCAGAAATCCCTTTCGTACTAACATTGACATCAAGAACTAATACCCCTGAGTTTTTCCTATTCAATATAACTAAAGGGTTTAAAATTGAAACATTGGTAGATAATCCTACATTTCAGAGGCTTAGGAAGCTTTTGTATGTTGGGAATAATGGTGGAAAATTAAAGACAAAAGAATTCTTTCATAATCTTGACAACGGGACCCCTACAAAGTGCAACTTAGCCGAAATTGATAAAAGTGACATACTCAATCTTCGAAGAGATATTACTTACGATAGAGAAAGACCTTATTTTGATCATTGGCGACACCATCTAACCGATGGAAGAAAAGTCAGTGCTGAAAATCTCACTAAAACATTGGCGCTTCTAGGCCGTGCGGCGTATGAAGACTCCCGGAAAAATAATACTTCTGCGATTTGGAGTGCAACCCCTTTAGATAAAGATAAATAACATCATATAACTCTCGGCAAAGAAAATTCTTTCGTGCTCCGAAACGCATCGTCCCATAAGGTATCTATATGCCATCTACTAACGTTACTCAACCTGAACACCCTTCCATCCTATTATTCCCTACCCCATTAAGCCAGCCATTAACTCTTCTTTTATCTCCTTTTTGAATTGATAGATTGCCGTTTCAGGATTGATATATAGCCACATTGATTTTTTGATTACCGGCTGTAACCCCTTGAGCTGGCAGAGTTTAACGCTACCCTTAGCTAATTTACTGGAAATGATTCGTGATGACTCAAATGCGATGCCTTTACCACTCTCGACTGCAGTAAATAGCTGCGAGGCTCGGCTGTAGTATATTTTTCGATGATCAGGGGTAGTCAATTCATTAACCTTAAAAAACTCGTCCCAATGTGCAAGGCCATGCTGGTTATAAAGCAAGGTATGCTCTGTTAAATCTTCCACCGTTTTTATTTTGTCGGCAATCTCAGGTAAAGCAAATGGATAATAAATATCATCCCCTAAGTAGTGATTTCCCGGTACGGTATGCGCTAAAGCATGGAAATAGACAACGACATCCCAATCACTGAGAACCCCTTCGAATGGCCGTTCTTCGGAGACCATTTCGATATTATCGAAGTGATAACTAAGTTCTTCCAGAAGGCGCTGGTTGAGTAATAGCGAGGAGATCCCCGGGGGGGCATAGATCCGGATTTTACTACCCTGCTCTTTTAATTTTTGTAGCCCTTGATGCAATATCTGTAAACTCTTAGTGGCATAGTCTGAGAATATTTCACCTTGCTGCGTTAAGGTTACCCCAGAGCTTTCCCTTAAGAACAGCTTAACCCCCAGACGCGCTTCAAGTTTTTTAATCGATTGGCTTACGGCGCTAACGGTAAGATGTAATTGATGAGCTGCCTCAGTAAAAGAGTTGGCTTCAGCCACAGCAATAAAGGCAGGCAGGCAGCTAAGGACAATCGGGTCATTTTTCATCGCGGGTATCCTAAATATGTTATTAATCGTTTATAGCATAACTTTGCCTTAAGTTTTACTTAATAGCCTTTTAAAAAAGGTCGATGGCTTCTTTCTCGGGTTTTTCTACACTAATGAGACACCAGGAGGAAAATATGACTGAACAACAATCTCTAGCAATAGTCACTGGCGGCTCGCAAGGTATTGGCTTAGCCATCGTCGAAACTTTAGTTGCCGCGAATTATTTCGTCATTATCGCCGACCTAAATGCGCCAATGTCGGACTTAACACCCGCTCAGCTCTCCAACATCCATTATCAGCAATGTGATGTTTCTGATGCCGACTCGGTAAAAGCGTTAGTTGAGTGGGTAATGGCGCAATATGGTCATGTAGAAGTACTGATTAATAATGCCGGCGTGGTCTGCCAGGGCGAGTTAACGTCAGTTAGCCAAGAGGCGTGGCAACGCGTCTTCAAAATCAATGTTGAAGGCCCTTTTCTCTTATGCCGAGCGGTCATCCCCATTATGCAACAGCAAGGTTCAGGGCGTATTGTTAATATCGCGTCAGTCGCCGCGCAAACCGGCGGAGGCTTTTTAGGAAATACCTGCTACGCCGCCAGTAAAGGTGCGGTGATTTCACTTTCCAAAGGTATTGCGCGCGAATACGGTGAAGACGGTATTTGTTGCAATACGCTATGCCCTGGTTATGTAGAAACGCCTTTAACTACGGCGATGAGCGATGCGCAAGTGCAGCATGCCGTGCAAGCTATTCCGGCTAAACGCCCTGGTAGGCCTAGCGATATTGCCCAAGCAATACTACTCTTAGTCAGTGAAAAAAATAGCTATATCAACGGGGTAACGCTAAATGTTGATGGCGGGTTGATTCGATATTAATCGGGAGAATTATGAGTAAAATTACACAATATTCAACAATCGGTGCCCTGATGTCGGGACATTTCGCTGGCGAATTTTCCTTGAATACCCGCCACAGCCCTAAACTGTTCGGGTTAGGCTGTTCATGTGGAATTAGTGGAGAAATTACCGTTTCTAAGGGAGAGTTCTGGGAAGCGACCGCTGGAGAATCCTTACACCACCTTAAGGATAGCCATCTCCCTTTTTTACAAGTCACCGAATTTGAAGCAGAAAATTCATTCGAAACCACCGATATCGACGATGAGAACCTTGAACAACGGTTAATGGAAAAGCTACCCATCAACAATATTTTCTTAGCCGTCAATGTAAAGAGTTGCTTTGAGGAAATGGTAATTCGTCGCCCACAGCGCGATGAGTCTCAAACACGAACTGTAAAAGAGATGGCAGATGTGCAGCAGGTCGATACGCATAAGGCGATAACGGGTCAATTAATTGGCTTTTGGACGCCAGAGCTATTTGGTCGCGTTTCAGTTCCTGGCTTCCATTTTCACTTCCTCAGTGAAGACCATAAAATTAGTGGGCATGTATTATCTTTTAAAGCCGCTAATGCCGTGGTGGATTACCAGGTTAAAGACACTATCGAAATCAGCAACCCACGCAGCGAAGCGTACCAAAAATTAGACATAGATATTGCTGAACTGGATGAGCTTATCAGCCATGTAGAAAAATAGCCTATTATACAAGGCATCCTCGGATGCCTTGTCTTAATCATTAGGCCAGTAAACCACCATCCACAGGCATTGCAATCCCCGTTATGTAGCCCGCCTTCTCACTGACTAAAAAGCCTACCGCATTAGCAATATCATTGACTTGGCCATAAGCACCCGTTGCCACGAAGCTGCTGAGATATTTGGCACCTTCGGTATGTGCAGGGTTTAAATCTGTGTCGATAGGACCTGGCTCAATGACATTAATAGTAATACCTTTTTTACCTAAATCCCGCGCGACACCCTGCGCAAAACCGCGTAGCCCAGCTTTCGTCGCCGCATATACTGAAATACCTTCGTATGGCGCTCGTCCCGCAAAAGCTGAGCCTATTAACACAATGCGGCCACCTTCTTTCATCACTTTTGCGGCTTCGCTGGTTTCAACCATCATTCCACGTAGGTTGAGGTTCAGTACTGCATCAATTTCTTCAGTAGTGACCTCGGTAATGGTTTTATCGTTACCGATACCAGCATTACAAACTAGAGCATCTAGACGACCTAGCTGTTTTACGGTTTCTTTAATGACTAATAGATTTCCCTCAATAGTCGAACCATCAGCTTGAATCAGCGCAACCTTACGTCCTAAGGCGGTAATTTGCTCTGCGACTTCATCGGCTTTCGCCTTGTTACGCGCAAAAGAGATGGCGATATCAAACCCTTGCTCAGCTAATTGACGAGCAATGGCTGCTCCAATCCCACGGCTCCCGCCGGTAATAAGTGCAACTTTACGAGTCATGATTTTCTCCTTATTTGAGGGGGATGCGTCACTGGTCGTGACCGTTCATGTAATGTTAAGGGTAACATTTTTGGCCGGTAAATTGCGGCGATAAGTTGGGAATTCGTGCCCTATCGCCCGAGATAAAAGCTAAATTCTCTAAAATAAGAATTCCAGTGCAGAGATTCTATCCAATCTTCCTATTTATGACAGCCCAACATGGAAGCCTGCGAGAAAAGTCGGTACTCTTAGCGCAAAATAGTCTTATTACAATAAAGAGCAATGGAGAATGACATGCCCATCACTCGGCGTGATTTTTTAAATGGGTCAGCTATCACTTTAGCAGCTGGCTTAACCCCTTTTAAACTCAGTTATGCGGCGGTCACCGCAGAAAATACTCGCTATTATCCACCCGCTTTGATGGGGATGCGGGGTAACCATCCCGGATCTTTTGAAATGGCACATAAAATTGGCCGTGAAGGGCTGATCCCAGCAGTCAAAAAATTATCATCGACAGAACACTATGACTTGGTCATCGTCGGTGCAGGGTTGAGTGGTTTAGCGAGCGCACTCTTCTGGCAACAGAAAATGGGTAAAGATCAGCGTATCTTAATACTGGATAACCATGATGATTTTGGCGGTCATGCCAAACGGAACGAATTTTCCACCCCTGAAGGCACTCTCATCGGCTATGGCGGGAGTGAATCTTTTCAATCCCCTACCCACATCTATAGCCCAGTTGTCTTGGAATTACTTAAATCACTTAATGTTGATATTCAGCAAATGGCGAAGGATTTTGACGTAAATTTTTATCCTGATCTTAATCTTAGCCGTGGGGTCTATTTCGATAAAGCGCACTTTGGTGAAGATAAGTTGGTGAGTGGTGATCCAGATGGTGTAGTGGCTGACGATATTCCACCCAATCGTCGTAATGGCCGCCCTATTGCCGACTATATCAATGATTTCCCCCTCTCTTCGGAAGATCGTCAGGCTCTGATTTTATTACATACCTTACCGAAAGATTACCTAGCAGGGATGAATACTCAGCAAAAAGTCGATTGGTTAGCGAAAAATAGCTATTTAACATTTTTAAAAGATAAAGTCGGCTTGTCGCAAACGGCAATTGCCTACTTTCAGCAAATGACCAATGATTTCCAAGCGGTAGGCATCGATGCAACCGCGTGTAATGATGCTCAACTTTGTGGTTTACCTGGTTTTGAAGCGATGGGACTGCCTGCCTTGGATCCTGAGGATCAAGCTGAACTTTCCGACCCCTATATCTATCATTTCCCAGATGGCAATGCTGGCCTGGCCCGAATGATGGTTCGTCGGCTGATCCCAAGTGTCGCCCCCGGCGATACCATGCACGATTGTGTCACGGCAAAATTTGATTATTCACAATTAGATCGTGAAGCACATCCGGTGCGCTTACGGCTTAACAGCACAGTTGTTAACGTAACGAATCAGGCTGACCACGCTGAAGTGAGCTATTTCGAGGAGGGTGAACTTCATAAGGTCTCTGCCGACAAAGTGGTCATGGCTTGCTACAACATGATTATTCCTTGGCTGATGCCCGAGTTACCCGAAGCGCAAAAGGCCGCTTTACACCAAAATGTCAAAGCGCCTCTGGTCTACTGTAATGTGGTCATCCGCCAGTGGCGTGCCTTTCAAAAATTAGGCGTCCATGATGTTTATTCCCCTGCTGCGCCCTTTAGTATGGTGAAGCTCGATTTCCCGGTCGATATGGGCGACTACCGCCATCCACGTGATCCCAATAAGCCGATTTGTCTACATATGGTACATGTCCCCACACTGGCGGGTAGCGGCTTATCGAATCGAGAGCAATCGCGTAAAGGCCGTGCATGGTTATTAGGTACGCCATTTAGTACCTTTGAAACGATGATCCGCGAACAGTTACAAGGCATGCTCGGGGAAGCCGGTTTTGATCATCAAGAGGATATTCTAGGTATTACCGTTAACCGATGGGCGCATGGCTATTCCTATATCGTTAACACTATGTTTGATGATGAAGACGTCGCAGAAAAGACGATTAAATTAGCGCGCCAGCCCTACGGTCAGGTGGTCATTGCAAATTCGGACTCTGATTGGAGCCCTTATGCCCATGCTGCCATTGATCAAGCTTGGCGAGCAGTCAGCGAACTGTTAATGCCGCAAGGAGCGAAATCATGAAACGTCGATTAGTCTTAGCTGGCTTATTATTGGTTTCTGTGTATGGCCATGCAGCATCAAAGAGTGATTTAATCGCCCAAGGAGAATACTTAGCGAGGGCAGCCGACTGTATGGCGTGTCATACGCAAGATAGTACCAAGCCTTATGCTGGCGGTGTAAAATTTACCTTACCCATCGGCACGCTTTACTCCACCAATATAAGTCCAGATAAACAGCATGGTATTGGTGATTACAGCGAAGCACAATTTTCCCGTGCAGTACGTGAAGGGATAACCAAAGCGGGACAACGCCTCTATCCTGCTATGCCCTATACTGCTTATGCCAAGTTAACTGATCAGGATATTCACGCGCTTTATATCTACTTTATGCAAGGAGTGACGCCTGTTAACCAACCTAATCCTGTTAATGATATTCCATGGTATCTCTCCGCACGCTGGCCATTACGTATTTGGAATGTCCTTAACGCGCCTAAACCTGTAACCCGTTCTCCGTCAAACGAGGAGAACGATCCGATTAAACGTGGAGCATGGTTAGTGGAAGGCCCCGGACACTGCGGTGCTTGTCATACCCCGCGCGGCTGGATGATGCAGGAGAAAGGGTTGACCGCGGCTGATGAACACTACCTTTCTGGCGCGGAAGTTGAAGGATGGTTCGCCCCTTCACTTCGTCAACTCCCTTATAATGCTGAACAAACTGCTCTCATCCTTAAGACGGGCCATAATGCCACCAGCGCGATAACGGGGCCAATGTCTTCAGTCATCACTCACAGTAGCCAGTATCTTACCGACGATGATGCTAAGGCGATAGGTCTGTACTTAGCGTCAATAAGGAGCAATGAAAACAGGCAACCTGTAACAGCGCAAAAGGTGATGACTGATCCCGATAAAAATTATCTGCGCTATTGTTCGACCTGTCATGGCAAAGAAGGAGAAGGCGTAGCGAATGTTATTCCTGCACTTCAGAATAATTTACTCGTAACGGCTGATAATCCAGCGAGCTTACTTCAAGTGATTGCTAATGGTGCTGAAACGCCTCAAACCCAGGGGCACCTCGCTTGGTCAATGCCTGGCTATCGTCAAACCCTTGACGATAGTCAGCTAGCAGAATTAACTAACTATGTGCGAGGTCGTTTCGCTGGTAAAGACGAAAGCGAAAAGGTGACAACGTCACAAGTTAAGGCAATTCTTTCCTCGCATTAGTTCGAAAAAGCGCCCTAATTTAGGGCGCTGACTTACTTCTGTTCTGCGGTCTTCACCTTGGTGTTGGCCTGCCATACACGATATTTAACTTCTATTTCTTGTGGGGCATAGACCACAATGGGAAGTTTACTGTTATAACGAATGAAGCGTTGTGCGGGTTTTAACGGTAGGCTAACAAAGGCTCTCCTCGTCGTTTGCGGTAAGCAAGCCATCTTAGTCGACACTCTACCCGGCTTAATCGCCACTTGGTAATAGTCATAGCCCCACCCTTTAACAGTCTCGGTGCTCAGCGTACCGAGCAGTGAGGTCAGGTTGCAATCCACCAGCTCTTCCTTGCCAATAATCAATTCAACTTGCTGATCATCTTCATTAGATAGAGCCGGTAGTTGAATTACGTGACGCTGTAACCCCGGCAAAGTGGATGGATAAGGTTTGAGTGGATCACTAGCACTGGCGGACAGGGTATACAGCCCACCCAATGCGGTAACTAACCACCCCGCTAACGTTACTCGATTCATTATCAGTCTCCTCTAAAACACTCCCTACAATAGTGCAATGTCCCTAAATGGTGCAAGAATATCTCTCCCTAAGCTACTGATGAGGGAGCATGTGCCTTTGTTACCAATGAAACACCAATTCAATTCTTGGTACAAAAGTTGCAAAGAACAATTATCTGTTAGCAAGGGGTTTATTATGAAAGCAATTATCATTGGTGCGGGTATCGGTGGAATGTCGACGGCTATCGCGCTTGAGCAGAAAGGATTCTCGACACAGGTTTTCGAAGCGGTTAAAGAAATGAAACCGGTCGGCGCTGCGATCTCTATCTGGCCAAATGGGGTAAAATGTCTTAACTCTTTGGGGATGGCTGAAAAAATAAAAGCTATCGGTGGCGATATGCGCACTATGGCGTACTTCGATTATTGTAATGGCGCCCCGCTCACTCAATTTAGCATGTTGCCTTTGGTCGAACGAGTGGGAGAAAGACCTTATCCCGTCGTACGGGCGGAATTACAAAATATGCTTATCGACCATTATGGGAAAAGTCGAATTGAGTTTGGTATGCGATTAGCCGGCATTGAACAAGATGAAAAAGGCGTCACCGTAACCTTTGAAGATGGCTCCCAAGCACAAGGCGACTTTCTGATCGCTGCTGACGGCACACATTCCGTTGCCCGCGCTTACGTAGTGGATAATCCACCCCCGCGCCGTTATGCAGGCTATGTGAACTGGAATGGATTGGTCTCTGTAGACGAGGCCATCGCACCCGCTTCTCAATGGACCACCTATGTGGGTGAAGGTAAGCGAGTATCACTTATGCCGGTAAGCCATCAGCGATTTTACTTCTTCTTTGACGTGCCCCTGCCTTTAGGGTTAGCCGAAAATAGAGAGACATTAAAGGCTGACCTCAAAAATTACTTCTCTGGTTGGTGTCCGGCCGTCCAGACATTAATTGATACGCTTGATGCGTCTACGACTAATCGTGTTGAAATTCATGATATTGATCCCTTCGATCAATTTGTTAAAGGTCGTGTAGCACTACTAGGAGACGCAGCACACAGCACGACCCCAGATATTGGTCAAGGTGGCTGTGCGGCCATTGAAGATGCGGTGGTATTAGCTGAAATTTTAGCGAGTCATTCCCTTGGTATCGAAGATAGCCTACAACGCTATCAGCAACGTCGCACGGTGAGGACCCGTGATTTAGTTTTAAAAGCGCGTAAGCGCTGTGACGTTACCCATGCGGTGAATCCACAACAGACACAGGATTGGTACCAAGAGTTACGCTCGGAAACCGGCGAACGTATTCTCGCCGGATTGTGTGAGACGATTGAAGGTGGACCTTTAGGTTAACAACCGCTTTCAGGGCGCTGAAACGCACAGCGCCCATTCACCCACGTTTCACGAATATTTCGCTCATCCCCTAAGGTCATTAAGACGAAAAGCCGTTCCCATATATCGCGGCTACGGGATTGGCGTAGCTTTTGTAACGGCGTCACGGCCAAATCAATAACGACAAAGTCGGCCTCTTTGCCGGGCATAAAGCTACCAATTTTATCATCCAATGAAAGTGAAGCGGCTCCCCCAAGCGTTGCATGATAATAAGCTTCAGCAACTGTCAGAGCATAACGTTGTAATTGCTGAACTTTATAAGCCTCAGACAAGGTGCGCAACAGCGAGAAACTGGTACCTGCCCCAATATCAGTGCCCATCCCTATTTTCACCTTATGTTGATGCGCTTTACGTAAATTAAAAAGACCGCTACCTAAGAAGAGATTTGAGGTGGGACAAAAACTGATCGAGGATTGTGTTTCGGATAGGCATTGCCACTCAGATTCCTCTAAATGAAGACAGTGTGCAAAGACACTTTTAGGTCCGGTTAACGCATAGTGGTGATACACCCCGAGATAATTTTGATGCTCGGGATACAATTCTTTTACCCAGGAAATCTCTTGCGGATTCTCACTTAAATGTGTTTGCATCCACACATCAGGGTATTCCCGTTTAAGCTGACTAACCGCCTCTAACAGCTCGGGAGTTGAGGTCGGTGCAAATCGTGGCGTTAGCGCATAATGGAGACGACCTCTATTGTGCCAACGTTCGATCAACTGTTTCGTTTGCTGATAACTCTGAGAGACCTCCTCACATAACGCTTCGGGTACGAAACGATCCATCATAACCTTACCGGCGATAAGCCGCATTTGTCGCTGTTCCGCGGCAGAAAATAGCGCTTCTGTCGCCCCCTGATGGACTGACCCAAAGATTAACGCTGAAGTAGTACCATTTTCTAAACACTGATCGAGAAAAGCTGATGCCATCTGCTCGGCAAAAGCCCTATCGTGATATTCACTCTCCGCAGGAAAAGTATACTCTTCGAGCCATTCTAACAGTTGCTCCCCCCATGAACCCACCATGCCAATCTGCGGGAAATGGATATGCGTATCAACGAATCCTGGCATAATGAGCTTGCCGCGCAGATCATAAAAGGTATAGTCCTGCCATTCAGGGAACTGATCACGGTTTTCCCACTCAAACAGTGCATCAATAGTCCCCTGATCAATCAGCAAAACGCCTTCTTCTATATAACGAGCATGCTGACTCGCAAGCGTCACATCATCGAGTCGCGACCTAAAGTCAAAGAAAGAGGCTCTAATTGCATAACGCATAAAAATTCCTTATTTAAATAAAATCTACCCTGCAAGCCATATGCCAATGTCTATTCCTAATTCTCTCGTCTCATCTTGCGTTATCGCCATATTTTGTAAAGCAAAAATGCAGCGCGTTCGAGCAAGGAGTGCTAAGGTAAGTTAATCACTCATTCATCAAGGAAGCACGCATGATTATTTTAGTCACAGGTGTCACATCAGGTTTCGGTGAAGCGATTACTAAACATTTTATCAAACAGGGCTACAAAGTAATCGGTACCGGCCGTCGTCAAGAGCGTTTGCAAGCCTTAAAGGAGCAGTTAGGTGAAAGTTTTTATCCTATCGTTCTGGATGTGAGAGATTATAACGAAATTGAACGGCAGCTTTCTTCATTACCTGGTGCTTGGCAAGATATCGATATTGTCGTCAATAATGCTGGTTTAGCCTTAGGGTTAGGTCACGCTCAAGAAGCTGATCCTAAAGATTGGGAAACGATGGTTGATACAAATACTAAAGGCGTTATGTATGTTTCCCGCGCCGTATTACCCGCCATGGTTAAACGCAATAAAGGACACATTATCAATATTGGCTCGACCGCTGGGAGTTGGCCTTATGAAGGTGGCAACGTGTATGGTGCGACCAAAGCCTTCGTTCGTCAATTTAGCTTGAATCTACGTACAGACTTACATGGTACTGCAGTGCGTGTCACCAATATCGAACCCGGTTTAGTCGGTGGTACGGAGTTTTCAAATATCAGATTTAAGGGCGATGACAATAAAGCCGCGAATGTTTATCAGGGTACACAAGCGCTGACGCCTGAAGATGTGACAGAAGCTGTCTATTGGGTCGCGACTCTCCCTGCACATGTCAATATCAATACGCTTGAAATGATGCCAGTGAGTCAATCTTATGCTGGTTTGCGTGTCGATAAATCTTGAGCGACCGAAGTCTAGATTGAGCGCTGATATGCTAAACTTAGATACAAAGCTTTGTAGTGTTAACTGAAAGGTATAAACAATGAAAAATGCAACAAGGATGCTATCTGCAGCTATGTTATTAAGCTGCTTAGGCGCATTGACTCAGCCGGTAGTGGCTCAGACAGAGCACCTTATCATTGATAATGGCCATACCAATTATAGTAGCGAGCTTTCACGCGAACACAAAGAGCAGTGGGATGACACACGGTCTCTTAGAAAAAAAATCAACACTCGTAATGAAAAAGACTTCAACCGTCTAGATCGCGCAGTGGATTCAAAAGAGGCCTGTCAGCAAAGTCTTAATCTTAATGCTTATTGGGAACCTACCACATTACGTTGTCTTGACAGACAAACAGGTCGCCCCGTTCAACCTTAATCTGAGGAAAAGGTCATGAAAAAATTGAGTTTAACGTTATTGGCTACAATGATCATCGCGCCTACCCTCTCTTATGCTTCTTGCGAGTCGGTCAAAGCGGATATCCAGCAGAAAATTATTCAGAATGGTGTTGCTGAGTCAGCTTTTTCATTAGACGTCGTTCCTAACGATCAAGCAGAGCAACAAGGTGGGTTAGTGGTCGGTCATTGTGAAAATGATCAGCAAAAAATCGTTTATAAACGTAGCGGGGATGATAATTCAGGGTCAACATCCTCTTCCGTTTCGCCCTAAGCTGGAAATAGAAACAGGGCCAAGGCCCTGTTTCAGAATTAAGCGTTAAAGAAGTTTTCAATCGGGCCGATATCAAAGTAATTGACTAGATTTTTTTGATGAGCATGCGGGATGTAAGGGATTTCTCCTAGCTTTGGTGCAGCGATATGCTGTGTCAACAAAGTAATGAGTTGCTGATACTCTTCCAATCCTGGATTAATACGGTTTGCTACCCATCCTACTAACTCCCCACCTTGCTGTAAAATTGACTCTGCGGTCAAAATGGCGTGATTAATACAGCCTAACTTTATCCCTACCACTAACACAACGGGGATTTTCTGTTTTATTACCCAATCTGATAATGGATTCTGCGTGTTTATTCGACTGTGCCAACCACCCGTCCCTTCAATGACAACACGCTTTACTTGAGCCTCAATATAAGACACCCCTGTGGTAAGTTGCTGTTCATTAACTTGGGTAATAGCGCCTGTGCTCACCTCGTTTCCTGTAAAAGGGTAAGGATTTATTTTGTCATAATGCAGTGGGATGGTTGATGCCTGCTGAAGTAATTTCGCATCAGCACATTGTAGGCCCTCTTCGGTCTGTTGAGCATTTTGCGAGAGTGGCTTATAACCGGCACAACTGACCTTGTTCTGTTGTAGCATTTGTAAAAATGCAAGTGAGACAATGGTCTTACCTACGGCAGTGTCAGTCCCCGTGATGAAAACTTTATTCACTATGTTATTTTTCCCTTCATACTCATCGAGAGGTTATTAGTCTAATTAGTTCTGCTTAAGCGTAAATTGCGTTAACGCAAAGTTTCCGTGGATTAATACCTAAGCGAGTATTAAGAGAATGATAGGTATTAGGCTTAACACGCACCTGAGTGCTGGGCGACTGGCCATAAAAAGATTAAAAACTTTTGCTAGTTTCATGAGGGCACTATCGGCTGCTTGAAGCACAAAGATGGCGCCTACAGGCATATTGATTATACTGAGAGGTGTAGATATTGAATCTGCATCCTTCACACTATACTGTGATACAAATCACGTTAATTTTTTTTGGGCAAATAAGACTTCTATGATTGTTGAACCTTCAATGACTTCCTCCCAACCAGAGGACATTCCTCCCGTTCCACGCAAAGTGGCATGGCTGCGTGTGCTCTTGCTGGCGATTTCAGCATTTATCTTCAACACAACCGAGTTTGTTCCGGTGGGATTATTGTCTGATATCGCGACCTCTTATCACATGAAGACAGCCGATGTCGGAATAATGCTGACCATCTATGCATGGTGTGTGGCGCTGCTTTCTTTACCCTTGATGTTAGTGACACGTAATATTGAACGGCGCTTTTTGCTCGTTGTACTGCTTATACTCTTTACTATCAGCCATGTCTTATCGGCTTTCGCATGGGATTTTAATGCGTTAATTGCCTCTCGTGTCGGTATAGCAATCACGCATGCAATCTTCTGGTCAATTAACGCTTCATTAGTTATTCGTATTGCCCCCATGGGTAAGAGAACACAAGCACTTAGTATGTTGGCGACAGGCACCGCTCTTGCCATGGTCTTAGGCGTACCGATTGGACGGATTATTGGTCAATATCTGGGATGGCGCGCAACCTTCGGCTTAATAGGCGTATCATCCTTTGTTTTAATGATTATGCTGGCCCGGTTACTACCTAAGCTTCCGAGTGAACATACTGGATCACTTAAAAGTGTACCAGAGCTGTTCCGCCGCCCACCATTGGTATGCTTGTATCTGCTTGTCACCATCGTCGTGACCGCGCACTATACTGCTTATAGCTATATTGAACCCTTCATCCAAGCAGTAGCTTTGCAAAGCGCCAACTTCACTACCTTACTCTTGTTACTCTTTGGAGGAGCGGGGATTTTCGGAAGTACATTATTTAGCGCGCTGGGTAAGAAATTCCCTTCTGGGTTATTGCTTGGTGCAATTTTTCTCATCACCTTATGCATGGCGCTACTTTATGTCGCCGCAGGCCATAACTTCGAGACCATAGCGCTATGTGTGGTATGGGGTATTGCAATGATGATGATTAACTTGGCCTTACAGATCCGTGTGTTATCACTTGCCCCTGATGCTACTGATGTCGCTATGTCGTTGATGTCTGGGATCTACAACATTGGTATAGGGGCGGGAGCATTATTGGGGGGACAAATAAGTAATATATTGGGACTCTCTGTCATTGGTTATGCCGGTGCCGCATTCGGCGTCGTCAGTTTAGTTTGGTGTGCGTGGAGCTTAAAACGCTACCCAATCTTGCGCTCAAATCAATAAGTTAGCATTTTAACACTCTCTATAAACCCGCATTTACAGGCGGGTTTTTTTCTGTCATAACATTATGTCTACCAATAAAAAACGAATATATAACATAGGATAGACTGATGGATATTCAGTACTTTAATCAAAAAATCCGTCTCAGACACTTTCATGCATTAGCGGCGGTTGCTCAACAAAAATCCATCAGTGCCGCAGCCAATACGTTATCGATCAGTCAACCGGCACTATCCAAAACCCTTGCAGAATTAAAACAGTTATGTGGCTACGAAATTATTATTCGCCAAGGAAAAGGAGTGGTGCTGACTCATGAAGCTCAGCAATTACTCCCTCACGCTTTACAAATACTCAACACCTTACAGCATGCTACCGATAGTTTATTTTCACTCGAAACTTCACCAATTCAAGTTATTAGCTTAGCAGCCCTTACCACCGTAGCTATGGGGATCCTGCCGAGAATTATTGATGCATTCCACCAACGAAATCCTAATGTGCAATTACAAGTCTCCACCCTGCACAATAACGTTTTATTAGCGGCTTTACGCGCCCGTGAATATGACCTTGGTATTGGACGCCTCGCCGAAAAGACCTTTATGGACGGTCTAGAGTACGAATTACTGTTTACGGAAAAAATAAAACTTGTGGTGAACCCCTCTCACCCATTATTGAAGGGGAATGTAAGCCTTGCGGCTGCCATGAACTGGCCGGTGGTGATATCGCCTGAAGGGACCGCACCCTGGCGCATTGCTCAGCGAATTTTAGAGAGTCAGCATTGTCGATTACCACAAACGCGTATTGAGACCTCATCCACCTCTTTAGCACGTCAACTCGCTCTTCATTATAATTATGTTTGGTTTGTTCCCTCTGGAGCAGTACGTGAAGACTTATTACATCAAGCGCTATCTCCACTCCCCCTTATTTTTACTGACCCCGGTGAGACAGTGGGGATCATTACGCCCACTGATGCCCTGTTCAACACCACAGTTGAGAGGTTAAGACTAACGATCAGAGAGCAATCACAAACCTTGATAAACGATACTTTTTTATAATTGGAAAATATCTTTTATCCTTTAATATTAGTAACTTAAAAAATACATAGATTATTGAATAAAAAGAAAAGACTTTTATCGAATAAGATATAATAGTTATTAATTAAATCGTACGTAAAATAGACAAAAAAGAGGGGTTTTCAAGATTGTATCGTTAACATAATGTTAGATTGCTAATATTAATTATGTTTATAAGTGAAGTGTAATTAATGTATTAATTTGTAAAGATAGAATGAAAATGATATCTATTATTACCCTATCTTATTGATTTTAGTCACATCATATGTCAGTTTTTTTTGAAAAAAAATAACGATAAATTGATCGCGGTTAAAACCTTTTTTTCTTCGCGAAAAATGTTAAAGTACTCCCAGAAAATAACGTGGAGAATTCATCATGCTGAGTGAAAAAAGATTAATTAAACGCACCCCTGTTAATGGCAGCTCAATTCATTGCCAAGATTGTAGTATCAACCAACTTTGTATTCCCTTTACGCTGAACAACCATGAACTCAATCAACTTGACAACATCATCGAACGCAAAAAACCTATCCAAAAATCACAATCGTTGTTCAAGGCCGGAGATGAACTAAAATCGCTCTATGCCTTACGTTCAGGGACATTAAAAAGTTATACCATCACTGAGCAAGGCGATGAGCAGATCACTGGCTTTCATCTAGCCGGCGATGTAATAGGTTTTGATGCAATAACGTCTGGCCACCACCCTTCGTTTGCTCAAGCCTTAGAGACCTCAATGGTATGTGAAATACCTTTCGATACGCTGGATGACCTAGCCGGAAAAATGCCTGCCCTGCGTCACCAAATCATGCGACTTATGAGTGGCGAAATTAAAGCTGACCAAGAGATGATTTTACTGCTTTCTAAAAAGAATGCAGAAGAACGTTTAGCGGCTTTCATTTGGAATCTCTCGCAACGTTTTGGCCAACGTGGTTTTTCTCAACGTGAATTCCGCCTCACGATGACACGTGGCGATATTGGCAATTATTTAGGGCTGACTGTTGAAACAATCAGTCGATTATTAGGCCGTTTTCAAAAAAGCGGAATGCTTTCTGTTAAAGGAAAATATATCACTATAGAAAATCACGATATGCTTAATACATTGGCTGGCCATGCGCAACGTTGCGCCTAACTATTACCTAGATAAGCGAAACCGGATGCGCTATGTTACTGAAAATGATATTCCGGTTTTTTTAATCCTTACTCAATGATTCCGGACTATCCTTAGGTTAACTACATGCACTGAGGGGTTGTCATATGACGCAGTACCAAAATATTCTCGTGGCCATTGACCCAGATCAGGATGACCAACCCGCTCTCCGTCGCGCGGTATATCTCAATCATCGACTGGGTGGCAAAATTACTGCTTTCTTAGCCATTTATGATCTTTCTTATGAGTTGACTACTGCGCTTGCAACAGAAGAGAGGGAAAGCATGCGCCAAGAGATGATCCAGCAGCGCACAGAGTGGCTTAAGTATCAAGCACGCGTCTATTTGGAATCCGGGGTGGACATTGCACTAAAAGTGATCTGGCATAATCGCCAACAAGATGCCATCCTGCAAGAAATCGAAACAGGAAACTACGATCTCGTCCTGAAAATGGCGCATCAGTATGATCGTTTAGAGTCGGTAATCTTTACCCCTACCGATTGGCAAATATTACGCAAAAGTCCGTGTCCTGTATGGATGGTTAAAGATCAACCTTGGCCTGAAGAAGCTACAGCGGTTGTTGCCGTTAACCTAGCAAGCGATGACCAGCAACATGACGATTTGAATAGAAAACTAGTACGCGAAACCCAAGCACTTGCGTCACAGGTGAATCAGACCGCGGTTCGATTGGTCGGTGCCTATCCCATCACGCCCGTCAACCTGGCTATTGAATTACCTGATTTCGATGCACAAAGTTACAGCGATGCCGTTAGAGGACAACATCTACTCGCGATGAAAGCGCTTCGTCAGCCTTTCTCTATCGATAGTGAACACACCTATGTCGAGCAAGGAGAACCTGAAGAGGTTATCCCTGAGATTGCTACACAATTGAACGCAGGCGTCGTGGTGCTAGGAACCTTTGGTCGTACGGGGTTCTCCGCGGCTTTTCTAGGAAATACTGCTGAGCAAGTTATCGACCATTTGCGATGTGATTTGCTAGTAATGCGCCCTGATTCACTCCCTGAATAATGCACATTCTCCACAGAGTCATGATTGGCTCTGTGGATTCGCCGCTTTTTTATAGACATTTGTCAAACAATTGACTAAGACAGCTTGTCCTTTCCATGTAATAATCACCCTTCAACAATCAACAATAAATTTTCTCTGTGCAAGCTGAAGGACGTTTTATGAAATTTACTGCTACAGTTTTAGCAACAGCGCTCATTTCGCTCGGGCTTTCCACTGCCTACGCCGCTCAAGAATTTAGCCCTCAAAAAGCCGCATCACTTGCGCCCTACAAAAGAATCAACTTCACAGGTCGTTTTAATTCGTTGGTTGATGTGAGTAATGCCGTCTCAAAACGAGCAGACGATGCTGGTGCAGCAGGATTCTATGTCGTGTCAGTACACGACAGTAACAGTAATGGCGGTAATTGGCGGATCACTGCAGACCTTTACTTACCTGACTCAGCGCCTGCCCCGAAAGAGCCCCAATACCGTTACATAAACGGTATCAAAGAGCTTCCTAAAGCAGAGGCTTATCGCTTAGAACCCTATGACACGGTCAGCATCCGAGGTTTCTATCCTAGCCAGCCGCAGGTTGAATATGCAATTTCTCGTGCGGCAAAAGCCAAAAATGCCGATGCTTTCTTTATTATTCGACAAATTGCTGCCAATAACGGCGGCAACCAATATGTCACTGCTTATGTCTATAAAGCTGATGCACCACAACGTGTCGTACAGAGCCCTGATGCGATTCCAGCCGACTCACAAGCGGGTAAAGCAGCGCTTGCGGCAGGCGGTGCAGCAGCCAAAAAAGTCGAAATTCCAGGCGTAGCTTCTTCAGATTCAGCAAGTGAGAGTGTGGGCCGTTTCTACGAAACACAGACCTCAACCAATAAACGCTATACGGTTCCCCTTCCTAAAGGTGGCCAGATCCAAGAAGTCAACGATATCACTGCAGCGCAGATGACACCTTTCGATACAGTAACCATGACAGCGCATTTTGGTAACCCAACTGAGATGTCGACCGCTATCGCTCGCAGAGCAGCCGATAAAGGCGCGAAGTACTACCATATTACTCGTCAATGGCAGAACCAAAGTGGCGGTAATCTTACTGTCACAGCAGAACTGTTCAAATAACGACTAAAGCACCTTAGGGTGCTTTTTTTTTCTACAGCCTCTGCATAAATAAGCATTTTTTCGCATTTATACTCATTGCAATGTGTCCCCTCAATTCGTAGAATCAGCGCCCTAACTCGATCCACGAAATATGCTGTGTTGTTTTATTTTCTTAGCATCACCTGCTGTTTTAGTAAGTTTATCGAGACTTTTAAGCAAGTGAGTAGGTATTTATGACCGGTAAGAAAATAGGTGTTGGCGCACTGACAGCATTAGTCCTCAGTTCCATGCTCGGCGCAGGGGTATTCAGTCTTCCACAGAATATGGCTGAGGTATCGGGCTCTGAAGCATTAATCATTGGTTGGGCGATAACCGGTGTTGGTATCCTCTTTTTAGCGACCGCGATGCTTTATTTATCACGATTACGACCTGATTTGGATGGGGGGATCTTTACGTATGCCGAAGAAGGCTTTGGAAAGACGATTGGTTTTCTCTCAGCTTGGGGGTACTGGTTGTGCGCAGTCATCGCCAATGTCTCTTATCTCGTTGTCGTATTTTCTGCTTTAAGCTTTTTCACCGATTCTTCAGGACATGTAGTGTTCGGGGACGGAAATACCTGGCAAGCGATGCTCGGGGCATCTATTTTGTTATGGATTATTCATGCATTGATCGCGCGGGGTGTACAAACCGCGGCCAGTATCAATTTGCTCGCAACCCTGGGTAAACTTATTCCCCTACTCCTCTTCATCGTCTTGGGGATCATTCACTTCGATTATCATCAATTTACGTTTGATTTCTCAGGCTCTCAATTACACCTCCCTGTCTGGTCGCAGGTGAAGCAGACGATGCTGATTACCCTATGGGTATTCATTGGTGTTGAAGGCGCTGTGGTGGTCTCTGGCCGGGCAAAAAATAAAAATGATATCGGTAAGGCAACGCTTTTTGCGGTGATCTCAGCGCTGATTGTCTACCTATTAGTGACAATACTCTCGCTTGGGATCCTTCCAAGAGAAACGCTCGCCACGATGAAGAATCCCTCGATGGGCGGATTATTAGTCGAAATGGTGGGTCCTTACGGATATTGGATTATTGTAGGGGGAATTATTCTCTCGGTCTCTGGTGCTTACTTAAGCTGGACGATTATGGCAGCTGAGATACCTTTTATTGCAGCTAAACGCGGCGCATTTCCTAAAGCGATCGCAAAACAGAACGCTGCGGATGCGCCAATCGGTAGTTTATGGATGACCAATATCAGTGTTCAGATTTGTTTGATTGCAATTGCGTTATTTCATCTTGATTACAGCACACTATTAATTATCGCCTCAGAAATGGTGTTAGTCCCCTATCTGTTGGTCGGCTTGTTCTTAGCTAAAATCAGTTATCAAACGCAGAGCTACCGATCACTCCTTATCGGTATTGGTGCCACCCTCTATGGTATTTGGTTGCTCTACGCATCAGGCTTCGAACATTTAATGATGTCGTTAACGCTTTATGCGCCGGGGCTATTAGTATTCCTTTATGCTGGATGGCAACATCGTCAGGATTACACACTGCGCAAAGCAGATAAAGTGCTGATTGGCGCGATTATCATACTGGCGGTAGTTATCGGTATAGGTCGGTTATAACATGATAAGGTTATCCCAAAAGGGATGGCCTTTATCTCTGAAGGTAATTAGAAGTGGACGTGCAAATAATCATTTTCTTGATGCAAAGAAACTGATTTCCGATATTCCGCATAAATGAGTGCAATTTGGTGTTCGGAAAGTGAATAAGGCAATTGAATAGTAAAGTGTTTAATATTCTGCTGTTCAGCAAGCACTAATAATCGAGAGATATTCATTTCGTCACTCACTTGTGTCGAAATTATTTGCAGCGCCAGTTCTTTAAAATATTCAGCAGTTTCTAGATTATTATGGGCAGATTTACGAGTCACTACACCAAAGATAGGAAGAACACCGTAGATCGCATCGACGAAACGCCATTTCTTCTTACATGAAGCTGAGAGTAAGCTGCTGTAATTAAATGAAATAGCATCATTATTATCGATTGTTGATGTTGATGGCGTCGGCACATCATCCCCCAGTATTCTTCGTTTAAACCATATCTCTGCGGCGCTTATAGTCGCATATAATTACGTTATTATACCAGCAAGAGATGCCTTTTTCGTGATAACGTAGCTATAATTTCCAGTAACGTTGTTTTATTGTTAAATAAAAAAGAATTTTGTTAAAAATGAATAAAATAGTTTACGTTGAAGATGAAATTGAAGTGGGTGAATTAATTTCCGCCTACTTAAAAAAACACGATATTGAGGTTATTATCGAAACACGTGGTGATCAAGCTGAAGCGACTATCCTCGCCGAAAAACCTGACTTGGTGTTGCTCGATATCATGCTGCCAGGTAAGGATGGGATGTCGGTTTGTCGAGATTTACGCACTCAATGGCAAGGCCCAATTGTATTGTTAACCTCCTTAGACAGTGATATGAATCACATCTTAGCGCTCGAAATTGGCGCTAATGACTATATACTCAAAACGACGCCTCCTGCGGTATTGCTGGCTCGATTACGATTGCATTTACGTCAAAGCCAACCTATCACCACTACAGAAGAACGGTTAAGCCCGGCTCGACAAAGTCGCGTTATGCGTTTTGGCAAGCTTACCATTGATATGGCTAACCGCCAGGTCATTCTAGACGGGGAAATTATCTCCCTTTCTACCGCTGATTTCGATCTATTGTGGGAGTTGGCAAGTCATGCCGGGCAGATATTGAACCGCGATGTATTATTACAAACCCTACGTGGGGTAAGCTATGACGGAATGGACCGAAGTATAGATGTAGCCATTTCTCGCTTACGTAAGAGACTCTACGATAGTGCGACTGAGCCTTTTCGTATTAAAACGATTCGTAATAAAGGCTATCTTTTTGCCCCCCAAGCGTGGGAAACCAACTCAGAATGAAAAAATTATTCATTCAATTCTACCTACTGCTTTTTGTTTGCTTCATTGTCATGACTTTATTAGTAGGGCTTGTCTATAAAATGACAGCGGAGCGTGCAGGCCGACAATCCATGAACGATCTGATGGCGAGTTCACTGTCATTGATGCGCAGTGAATTACGTGAAATACCGCCTAAAGATTGGAATAGCACTGTCGATAATCTTGACCTCAACCTCTCATTTAAACTTCACATTGAACCCCTTACTAACTATCAATTACCGGATGCGGAGATGCGCCGGTTGCATGCAGGGGAAATTGTTGCCTTAGATGACCAATATACCTTCATTCAACATATTCCTCGCAGCCATTATGTTTTATCGGTCGGTCCAATACCTTATCTCTTCTTTCTTCATCAGATGAGAATGCTAGACGTTCTATTATTAACGTTCATAGCGATGTCTTTAGCCCTACCCGTATTCATCTGGATGCGGCCTCACTGGCAAGAAATGTTAAAGTTGGAAAAAATGGCACAACGATTTGGTGACGGTGACTTGGATGCGCGTACACAATTCGAGAGTACTTCCAGCCTTTATCGATTAGGCATCGCCTTCAATCAAATGGCCGATAATATTAAAGACCTGGTGGCGAGTAAAAAACTGTTAATTGATGGTATAGCCCATGAATTACGGACTCCATTAGTACGTTTACGCTATCGATTGGCAATGAGCGACAACTTATCATCAGCTGAGTCGACCGCCTTAAACCGTGATATCGGGCAACTTGAGGCCTTAATCCAAGAGTTATTAACCTTTGCTCGCCTTGATCGACCGCAAGTGGCTTTGTCATTACAACAGATCGACTTGCGGGAGTGGTTAGTAGAATGGGTCGATGATCTTCGCGTTATCCGTGCTGATAAAACGATTCAATTAGACGTCCCGCCTCAGTCGGCAAACCATGTCACTGATAATCGTTTAATGGAACGTGTACTCGATAATTTAGTCAATAATGCGCTACGTTATGCCGAGCAACGATTACGTATCAGTCTATGGTTTGACGCGCAACATGGCTATTTACAAGTTGAAGACGATGGACCGGGTATCCCCGCCGAGCAACGAGCCAAGATCTTTGAACCTTTCGTACGTCTTGATCCGAGCCGTGATCGTGCTACGGGCGGTTGTGGTTTAGGGCTAGCGATTGTCCATTCCATCGCGCAAGCTTTTCAAGGTTCGATTCGCGCAGAAAGTAGCCCCTTAGGAGGGGCCTGTTTACGCTTTAGTTGGCCACTTAATACCTTTACTCCAGATACCTCACTGCTTACCGCACGCAAGGATAATTTATGAAAGCCTATCAAGCTCTAACAGAACGTTTTCAACGCTTGTCCCGTCTCGATCATCTCGCCGCTATCGCCGGTTGGGATATGCAAACCATGATGCCAAGTGGCGGTAGCGACGCCAGAGGCGAAGCACTAGCAGAACTTAGCGTAATGCATCATGAAATTCTGGTGCAAGATAGCACGGCGGAGCTTATTGCTCAGGCTCAACAAGAATCCTTAGAGAGCGATATGCAAGCAAACCTTAATGAAATGATTCGCCACTATACTGATGCGGCTTTACTGCCGACAGAATTAGTTGAAGCTAAGGCTCTAGCGGGAAGCCGTTGCGAACAAGCATGGCGTCAGCAGCGAATTGAAAATGATTGGCAAGGTTTTCAGAAGAACTTAATCCCTGTTGTAGCATTATCACGGCAAGAGGCACAGCTGCGAGCGCAAGCACAAGGGAGTACGCCCTATGATGCGCTGCTTAATCTCTATGAACCAGGAATGACCAGCGAACGACTCGATACGCTTTTTGGAGAACTTATTAGTTGGTTGCCCGGGCTGCTACAACAGGTTGTCGCAAAACAGCCCTCTCTCACATCCTTACCCACACAGCGTATCTACCCTATTTCACAGCAAAAGGCCCTAGCAGAGTCGGTCATGCAACTGCTGGACTTCAATTTCGACCATGGTCGTCTCGATATTAGCGCCCATCCTTTCTGTGGTGGAGTACCGACCGATGTACGCATCACTACGCGCTATGATACCAGTGAATTCTTGAGCGCCTTGATGGGGGTCATTCACGAAACCGGACATGCACGCTATGAACAGAATCTGCCTAAACAATGGCCAGGCCAACCTATTGCATTGGCACGTTCAACTGCCATTCATGAATCACAGAGTCTTTTTTTAGAGATGCAGCTCGGTAGAAGCCAGTCATTTTTACGTCATCTGCACCCTCTTATTTGCCAGCATTTAACCGCCGCCACTGATCTTTCCCTTGACGAATTAGTGAAACAAGTTCAACACGTGAGTCCTGGCTTTATTCGCGTAGATGCCGATGAAGTCAGCTATCCCGCTCACGTAATCTTGCGTTATGAAATCGAACGCTCACTTATCAATGGTGAGGTTGAAGTCTCTGACATTCCTGAATTATGGGATGAAAAAATGCAGCGTTATTTGGGTATCAGTACTGCGGGCAATTATCGTGATGGCTGTATGCAGGATATACACTGGACAGATGGTTCCTTTGGCTATTTTCCGACCTATACTTTAGGTGCCATGTATGCTGCCCAGCTTTTTAATAGCCTTCAGCAACAACTCCCGAGTATTGAAGAAGCGATCACGCTTGGGGAGTTAAAACCTATTTTCGCTTGGCTTAACCAAAATATTTGGCGTCAAGGCAGCCGATACTCTATTGATGCGTTGATGCAACAGGCGACAGGTGAAACCCTGAATCCTACATGGTTTAAGCAGCATTTAGAACGCCGTTACTTAGGTATCTAGCTGACATGTACATACCGTTACATACCGATACCAATCACCAACGGACAGTTTACGAGATTCCTCATATAGTGATTCTACCGGCTCCGCAGTGGGCTATCCGATAATGTGATATTGAGGAAATTCAAATGAAAAAGCTTTTCGCACTGGTAGTTGCCGCGGCTATGGGTATCTCTTCAGCAGCTTTCGCTGCAGACACTACAGCTACCCCAGCAGCTTCCGCTGCTAAGACTACAACTACTGCAGCACCTGCTAAGCACAATGCTAAAAAGCATCATGCTAAGAAAGCAAAACCTGCTGCAGAGCAAAAAGCGCAAGCAGCTAAAAAGCACCACGCTAAGAAAGCAAAACCTGCTGCAGCGCAAAAAGCGCAAGCAGCTAAAAAGCACCACGCTAAGAAAGCAAAACCTGCTGCAGAGCAAAAAGCGCAAGCAGCTAAAAAGCATCACGCTAAGAAAGTAAAACCTGCTGCAGCGCAAAAAGCGCAAGCAGCTAAAAAGCACCACGCTAAGAAAGTAAAACCTGCTGCAGCGCAAAAAGCGCAAGCAGCTAAAAAACACCACGCTAAGAAAGTCACTAAAAAATAAGTGAATCCTAAACGTTACTAGCGTTAAAGTGTTTAAACACCCGGTTATGCCGGGTGTTTCTTTACGGGAGTTTGTCCATGATGCGCCGCTACCGTTATGAAATAATTCTTCTAACCGTTATTGTTTGCGGCATTATGGCTGCATGTTGTTTCGTCTAACATCTTCCACTCTGTGACAATTACCTTCCCTTTTCTTAGTTGATACGTCTATAGTGTCGCTATAGATTTCTATGCTGCTATTGAGAACATTATGCGCTTCAAAAGATTGTGTTTTTTTGCCCTGTTCTGCTGTCATTTTCAAGCCTATGCAGATGACGATACCCCTAGTGCAGCACAGATTAAAACCCTCTTTTTCGGCAAAGATCATCGTGTAGAGATTGATAAACCTCAGAATCATCCTTGGGATGCAATCGGACAATTAGAAACAGAAAGTGGTAATCTCTGTACTGCTACCCTAATTTCTCCCCATATCGCCTTAACGGCTGGACACTGCTTACTCGCCCCACCAGGTAAATTTGATCCTCCAGTGGCTTTGCGTTTTATTACGACAAAAAAAGGCTGGGTGTACGAATTGCATGACATAGATGCCAAAGTTGCACCAGGTTTGGCCGGGAAATTGAAGGCTGCTGGTGATGGTTGGATTGTGCCGGCTAAAGCCGCACCCTCTGATTACGCAGTCGTCATCCTACATAATCCTCCTTCTGCCATTACGCCTATTCCACTTTTCGATGGGGATAGAGAAAAGTTGATTTCAGCGTTAAATTCTGTGAATAACCAGGTTACGCAAGCGGGTTATCCTGCCGATAATCTAGATAATCTTTTTGCCCATATTGGCTGTAAAATTACTGGCTGGTCACAAACGGCTGTACTATCGCATCAGTGTGACACACTACCCGGAGATAGCGGTTCACCGTTGATGATAAATCGCGATAACCAGTGGCAAATCATTGGTGTGCAGAGCTCAGCGCCTTCAGCTAAAGATCGTTATCGCGCCGATAATCGTGCCATCGCAGTAAGCTCTTTTAATGGCAAAATATCGACGCTGACCAATAATGTTCAGTAAGTCACAGCGAGTATCAGTTCGGCGTCTCTTCAAGTAATTGCGTGATTCGCTTTTCTGATACCGGATAGGGTGTTCCTAATTGCTGAGCAAAGAGGCTCACCCTTAACTCTTCAACCATCCAGCGAGCCGCCATGACGGTATCATTGTGCTGTTCAGCCTTAGGCAGTTTATTTCGGTAACGTTGAACAGCTTGCTCAACCTGCTGTATCCGTAACATTCTTGCGCGATCACTGTGCGGATCAACAGGAAGTTTATCTAAGCGACGTTCAATGGCCTGTAAGTACCTCAAGGTATCGGAAAGTTTTTCCCAGCCATTTTGCGTTACGAAGCCAGGATAGACCAAGTGTGATAACTGCGCCTTAATATCGCTCAGCGCTAAGGCTAAGGCCATATCGACACGCCCTTTAAGTCGCTTATTAATCGCAAACACGGTAGAGAGGATCTGCTCAACTTGCTGGGCAATCTCCACCACGGTCTGGTTTAATTCGGCTTTAACTTTTTCACGTAACGCCTCGAAATGCTGCTTATCCCACACCAGCCCTCCTTGCTCTGCCATAATCTTATCGATCCCACAGTGTATACAATCATCAATTAACTGTAGGACTTGACCATAAGGATTAAAATAGAGTCCAAGCTTCGCTTTATTAGGAAGCTTCTCATGCAGATATTTAATGGGCGAAGGAATATTGAGTAGTAATAACCGCCGTTGTCCCTGCCACATAGCCTGTTGTTGTTCCGCTTCGGTGTCGAATAACTTAATGGCGACACTCTGCTTCTCGTCAACCAGCGCTGGCCACGCCTTCAAGGTAAAACCTGCTTGTTTACGGCTAAACGTTTGAGGCAATTCGCCAAAGTTCCACTCCGTGACGCCTTGCTTTTCTAGGCCTACATCGGCGACCTTAGAAAGTGTTTCACGCACCTTACCTTTCAATTGCAGCTGGAGATCCGCTAGAGACTTACTCTCTTGTAGGATTTTCTTATTCCCATCGACAACTCGGAACGTTATTTTAAGATGATCCGGAACCTGATCTACTTGCCACGCTTCACGTTCAATAGTGACGCCACTCATTCGCCGGAATTCACGCTCCAAGCATTCGAGTAGCGGTAAGCTTAGGTCCGTTACCCGGCCCAAAAAGGCGTCAGCATAGTCTGGTGCGGGAACGAAATTACGCCGTATTGGCTTGGGTAATGATTTGATTAACGCCACGATCAAGCTTTTACGTAATCCTGGAATTTGCCAATCAAAGCCTTGTTCAGTGATCTGATTGAGTAGCGGCAACGGGATATGGACTGTCACCCCATCAGCATCTTTACCTGGTTCAAATTGATAAGTGAGTGGTAATTGCACGTTACCTTGTCGCCAGCTATTCGGATAGTCGTTCGCATCAATGTTTCCCGCCCCTTCGCGTACCAACATCGTTTTATCAAAATCGAGTTGATGCGGGTCTTGTCGATAAGCCGTTTTCCACCACTTATCAAAGTGACGAACCGAGATAATATCGGCCGGAACTCGCTGTTCGTAGAACGCAAATAACGTTTCATCATCGACTAAGATGTCTCGTCGACGTGATTTATGCTCAAGATCCTCAACTTCTAAACGCAACTTTTGGTTATGAGTAAAGAAACGATGGGTAGTTTGCCACTCCCCCTCAACCAAGGCGTGACGAATGAAAAGTTCACGACAGATCACCGGATCGATTTTGCTATAATTGACTTTACGTTGCGAAACAATCGCTAAACCATATAACGTGACTTTTTCCAAAGCAGAGACAGCGCCTTGTTTCTTTTCCCAATGAGGTTCACTGTAACTGTGCTTCACCAAGTGACCCGCAAGCGGTTCAATCCACTCAGGATCAATCTTAGCGGCGATTCTTCCCCACAGTTTGCTGGTTTCCACCAGTTCAGCTACCATCACCCACTTGGGCGGTTTTTTAAATAAACTCGAGGCCGGGAAAAGGTGGAAGCGGGTTTGACGTGAGCCCATAAATTCGCCCTTTTCGACCTCTTTCTGGCCAACCCGAGATAATAGCCCACTCAATAAGGCACTGTGCAGCTCGCGGTAAGGAGCCGGTTCACTATTTAGAGAAAATCCGAGCTCGCGAACCACTTGCCGTAATTGCGTGTAGATATCTTGCCATTCTCGAATTCGCAAATAGTTAAGATAATCGCTTTTACATTGTCGGCGAAATTGGTTGCCGGTTAGTGCTTTCTGTTGCGCTTGAACGTAATCCCATAAATTGACCCACGCCAAAAAATCCGACTCTTTATCGGCAAATCGGCGATGTTTTTCATCAGAGGCCTGTTGACGGTCGGCAGGCCGCTCCCTAGGATCTTGGATAGAAAGCGCGGCGGTGATGATCATCGCTTCCCGTACACATCCAAATTGTTGTGCCGAAAGCACCATTTTGGCTAAACGAGGGTCGATGGGTAATTGCGCTAACTGGCGCCCCGACGCTGTGAGTTTTTGTACACTCTGCGTCGAATTTTCAACAGCACCTAGCTCTTCTAATAGGCGCACGCCATCTTGAATATTACGATTATCGGGTTTTTCAACAAAAGGAAAGTGTTGGATATTGCCTAAACCGAGCGCTGTCATTTGTAAAATAACAGAGGCTAAATTAGTCCGTAATATTTCAGGGTCTGTAAATTCAGGACGTGAAAGATAATCATCTTCCGAGTATAAACGGATACAAATTCCCTCGGAGACCCGACCACAGCGCCCAGCCCGTTGGTTAGCAGAAGCTTGAGATATAGGCTCGATCGGTAGCCGTTGGACTTTGGTACGGTAACTGTAACGACTGATTCGTGCAGTGCCAGGGTCAATCACGTACTTAATACCCGGTACGGTGAGTGAGGTTTCGGCGACATTTGTTGCTAAAACGATACGACGTCCCGTATGGCTTTGAAATACACGGTTTTGTTCACTATTGGATAAGCGGGCGTAAAGCGGTAAAACCTCAGTGTGGGGCAATCCCTGGCGTGATAGCGCATCAGCGGTATCACGGATCTCTCGCTCTCCGCTCATAAAAATAAGAATATCGCCTGGTGGCTCACGATAGAGCTCATCCACCGCATCGAAAATAGCTTGCAGTTGGTCGCGGTCCCCTTCGCTACTCTCCGCACTAACGGGCCGGTAGCGGGTATCGACAGGATAGGTACGACCCGAGACTTCAATGATTGGCGCATCATCAAAATGTTTGGAAAAACGCTCTGGGTCAATCGTCGCTGAGGTAATAATAACTTTTAAATCAGGACGTTTGGGTAATAGCTCTCGTAAATAACCTAATAGAAAATCAATATTTAGACTACGTTCATGAGCTTCATCGATAATGATGGTATCGTACTGTAGCAACCGTTTATCTTGTTGAATTTCGGCCAGTAAAATACCATCTGTCATCAATTTGATATGTGTCTGATCCGAAATTTGGTCGGTAAAACGAACTCGGTAGCCGACGACTCCCCCTAAGGAAGTGCCAAGCTCTTCAGCAATACGGTTCGCCACCGTACGTGCCGCTAAACGACGTGGCTGTGTGTGGCCAATAAGGCCTTGGCGTCCGCGCCCAAGTGCCAGACAGATTTTCGGGATCTGTGTCGTTTTTCCTGATCCGGTTTCGCCTGCAATAATCACTACTTGATGATGAGAGATCGCTTCAGCAATCGCCTGTTGTTTTTGGCTAACCGGGAGATTGTCGGGAAAATGAATAGTAGCTGGACGGCTGGCATCATGGCTCACCATCCGCTGCTCAGCCGCAATGAGTTCTTGCTCAATTTTATCAATGACTGCCTGTTGCGACTCAGGTCGAGTAATCTTATCGATACCCCTCAATCGCCGACGCAAATGCTGACGATCACGAAATGAAACCTGCTCGCTGCGTGTCCACAGAGAGGAAAGAGTCGTCGATTCAGTTTTAGACATAGAACGGTATTACCTTGAAAAGTAAGCAACGTAGGGTTCAATTTGGTGCCAGGCAATAAAAGCCTCGATTGCTCGGATTATAGCATAAGTCAGCGTTAAACGGCAGGCGGTAACGGCGCTGAGACGGAGGTTATCGATAAAGAGAATTATTCAGAAATTTTGAAGATAGGCATCGAAAAGATTAGCTTTTTTCTCGCCACCTTTCCCCCTATAGTAATGATAATTAACCGTTTCATAAGGAAATATCATGAGCAAAGTATTAGTCCTTAAGTCGAGCATTCTCGCCGAGTATTCACAATCATCTCTCTTGGCCGATTATTATGCGGAAACCGCGATCGCCAAAGGTGACAGTGTCACAGTTCGTGATTTAGCGGCAAACCCTATTCCCGTGCTCGATGGTGAATTAGTAGGTGCCTTACGCCCAAGCGATGCGCCACTGAGTGAACGTCAACAACAGGCGCTAGCCCTTTCTGATGAGTTAATTACCGAATTACAAGCTCATGACATCATCGTATTCGCTGCGCCGATGTATAACTTCAATATTTCAACGCAATTAAAGACCTATTTTGATTTGATTGCTCGTGCTGGCGTGACTTTCCGTTATACGGAGACCGGACCTGAAGGCTTAGTCACTGGCAAAAAAGCGGTTGTACTCTCCACTCGCGGCGGCATCCACAAAGATACACCGACCGATTTAGTGACCCCTTACCTTGCATTATTCCTTGGCTTCATTGGTATTACCGATGTGAAAACTATCTTAGCTGAAGGGATTGCCTATGGTCCTGAGGTTGCGGCTAAAGCGATTGAGGAAGCTAAAGCCGAAATTAAACAAATAGTGTAATTCGGTCGTTTCCCAATACAAAGCGCCTTAATTGGCGCTTTTTGTTGTGGACTGACCGGGGGCTTGCATTTTTTCAGGCGTTTTTTCTGCTTGTCGCTGCTTGAGAAGTCGCTCCACCTCTGGATCAGCTTTTATCGTGATGTCGTGGTCAACCTTCACATTCATATTAATCGTAATCGGCTCTTTAGGTGCCGCCACTTCAATTTTTGGGATACAACCCACTAATAGGGTCGAAACGCCAAGCAGTACAATGAAGCCTAATCTCATTGTGCATTTTCCTTATTTGCAGGCAGTCGAGTTTGCTCCTCTAACCACGACTGTAAATTATCGCCATAGCTCAAACTACGCCATAGCATAAAGATATTTTCGGTATGTTGATAATTGAGGTTAACGCGCTGTCTTTTGTCATCGAAACGACTCGTACCATGGATCTGCGATTTCATCACCATATCCCCTTTGGCACTCACATTGACCGTGGCATAGGACTTAGAAATTTCCATGTAACGTAACCAATCAATGGCTGCCCCTGCAGCAAGGTTATTTTTTAAAATTTGATCTAATAAATCTTTATCAACCCGCAGCGTTAAGCCTTTATCATCTTTGATCCAGCCATTTTCAATTAGCCATGGCGAATTTTCGACCCAGAAAGGTAACTTGCCACTAATTTTCCCCGACATCGCAATTTGTTTTGGATGAATAGCTGTAATAAGCTCACTCATTCCCAGATGTTTTATTTCTAATAATGCGCTTTTATGCTGGGGTAAGCGCAATTGATTCATGGAAAGCGTCCCGCCAAAAATATCCAGCGAAGCATCGTCAAGGGTTAACGGATTCTGTTCATCCCAAGGCCAACTTCCTTTCAACTTAACGCTCAGATGACTCATCGGGAATTTATTATCGATGGTTTCGACCGACAAGGCTACCGGTTCACGTAATCCAAAATGCCAGCGGTGGTCACTGAAGCGAAACGGTAATGAAAAATTCACGCCGTTAAACTGATAGTTGGGCAGCCAGATATTGCCATCCTTCACCACCCAGTGCCCACCTGCTTGGAAACCCTCTTTCTCTGTGAGAGAAAAAGCAGCTTGGGCGCGTATATTTCCTGAACGCAGCGCAACACTTTTGGTTGGGCCTGCTAGAGATTGAAAGACTGAGAGCGGCTGTTCCGGCCACCATGCTCGTCCTAACCAGCGGCTATTATCCCTGCGGCCAATCACTCGCACAGGTCCGATTGGATTGGCAACCAGTTGCCCCTTAAAACCGAACTGATCGGGAGTCGTCCCATCAACCTTCACATCAAGCTGCGCGGTAGGTAACTGGCTCGTCTCTCCGAAAAAAGTACGGTCAGCAGTAATTGCAAATTGACCGGTAAACTGCCGTTTATCCTGTTGAGTGACCCAATGTGCTGGCGCTTTCAGAGTCATACGTGGTTTTTGCATCAACATGCTGCCGTAGCGAATCTGGTCGAAACCCGTCGAGAGAGAGGTCAACGTAATCTCTTCGTTATGCCAGAATCCACGCCCTTGTACGTCCCAATTCGCGGTAAGTGGCAATATCATGCCTTTACCCCAGTAACGCCAATCCCATCGGCCCTTATCGGGTAAAAATTGATTAGCCATACCTGCAAGGTGCAGAAGGTAAAAACTACTTCGTTCATTTCTTACCATGAAGTTAGCTTGTAATAGGCCGCTGAAACCTTGCTGAGTTAAACGTACGCCAGCTATAGGCCATCGCGCTTCATCAACTTCCCAACCTGGAAGAATTTCACCGCGCATCAATAATAACGCTTTGGGTTGGAAATGAATCGCCGGGTCAAGTAGTGCTCCCGTTAATGCAGCCGGAAGTCCCGCATAAAATTGTAGGTCTTGTAACTTTGCAGTACCGGTTAAGCGTAATGGGAAGTGATTGTCTGATAGCGATAAATTTCCTGGCCCCAATGTCAAGACAACATTTCCTTTCCCCCCTCGTCCTTGGGTAAGTACGTTGACACGCCCTGTCAGTAACGTCTGTTCAAAACCTTGTTGCCAATGTTGAGCAGAGAGTGAGAAAAAGCCGCTAAGGTTTTGTTGAGGTACGGGCCAAGACCAGGTCCCTTTTTCAATTCGAAATTCATCAGGCGTTATCGAGAAAGGTGCATTTAATAAGGGTTGCTCGGCCGTTGAATCTTTGACTAAGAGTTCCCCTCGCTGCGAATTACGTGACACTGTCACGTCAAGAGGATGAGGATAGCTTGCCAAGACCAACTTGCCCTGCAAATTTGCCTCATCAGGAATAGTGGTCACCCCATCGGCGAGTTTAACTTTCCCTGTCAAATTTAAGGGCTGAGTCATTAGAGGATGCGCGAAGGTAACCTTTTTGAGGTTAAGCAACTGGCCAGTCAGCTCAGCGTCTACACTCAGCGTTTCACCATGATAAGTCAGTTGCTGATGGGCTCCAGATGATGTGAAATGAAGTGCGCCCTGATAGGTTTGCCAAGGCTCAATGATTAATGAAGCGATATCAACATCTATTCCTGGAATCTGCTGTTGTAACTGGTGAAGACTCAAGGGTTTACTTTCAGAGTTCGATGAAGAAGGCCACTGTTTAAAGCAATCACTATTAAGGGTCAATTTACCCACTGTTATCTTTAACGGATAACGGCTTAAAGCAACACGGGGGGTTGAGGCTTGGGCAAGTTGGCATCCCTGTACGTTCAGAGTAAAGGAAGGTAAGGTAAGTTGGGTTAGTGATAATGAAAAACGACTTTGTCTTTCAATCGTCACGCCGTCGGGTAGAAAATGTTGTGCGACCAACGTCGACCATTGGTTAATGGTGAGCCCAATTCCTACAAGGCTTATGATGACTATTGCTACAGCAAATAAGATATAGCGTAACGCTAACGACATATTTCCTTATCCCTTATAACGCTTTTAACAAATCCCATTAACTCATTAATTATTTTTACTAGTTTACGTCTAATAGTATGATGTAGCGCAAAATATAATCATACCGCTCGAAGTATAACATCACCGGTCTCTATTGGAGAAAAAACTATGAAAATTGCGGTTTATAGTACGAAGAGCTATGACCAGGCAGTACTCAATGAGGTGAATAAACAGTTCGGTTATACTTTCAGTTTCTTTGACTTTCGACTCACTGCGGAAACGGCTAAAAACGCAGTAGGCCATCAAGCTGTCTGTCTCTTTGTTAACGATGAATGCGATGGACCTATTTTAACGGAATTACATCGTCTAGGTATTCGTGTGGTCGCGCTGCGCTGTGCCGGTTTTGATAATATCGACTTGCCTAGCGCACATCAATTAGGGATCGATGTTGTACGTGTCCCCGCTTATTCCCCTGAAGCAGTCGCCGAGCATACTATCGGTATGATGATGTGTCTTAACCGTCGAATCCATCGCGCGTATCAACGCACTCGAGAAGGTAACTTTTCACTCGAAGGATTAACCGGTTTTAATATGTTCGGTAAAACCGTAGGAATTATCGGCACTGGCAAGATAGGCCTCGCCACTTTACGCATTTTACGTGGTTTCGGTATGGAGCTGCTGGCAACTGATCCTTATCCTAATGCTGAAGCAGAGACCTATGGGACTACCTATACGAGCTTAGAGGAGTTACTTCAACGCTCAGACATCATTTCACTGCACTGTCCCATGACATCCGATAATCACCATCTATTGAATGCTCGAGCCTTCGAAAAAATGAAAAAAGGAGTAATGATCATCAATACGAGTCGAGGCAGTTTAATTGATTCCTCCGCCGCGATCGAGGCGTTGAAAGAGGGCAAAGTCGGCGCATTAGGAATGGATGTGTACGAAAATGAGCGGGAACTTTTTTTTGAAGATAAGTCGAACGAAATCATTCAAGATGATATTTTTGGCCGCCTATCGGCCTGCCATAATGTCTTATTTACTGGACATCAAGCTTTCCTTACCCAAGAAGCACTCTCCAGTATTGCCCTGACAACATTGACGAATCTATCGCAAATATTCTCCGGGCAATCGTGCGACAACGCGGTGCGATAACCCCCTGCACGCGAAGAGATACTCTTAGCGTGCGCAATGACCACTCATGAGTGCCGTTTCACTGCAACGCTTACCGTTTACTAATTGGCACATCCCAACACGGCTACCATCGAGTTGGCGAGCATAAGCGAGCGACCCACCTGCCATAGCACAGTTATCTGAGGCGATAACGGACATATGCACTGGCTGAATATGTGCAGCGGTCGCTTGCTGTTCAGGCTCTGCAGGCTGGTGGCTCGAGCAACCAGCCAATAACATTACGGTAGCCGCAATCAGTGAGGAAACAACTTTCATTCGGTAAGCTCCAGGGACGATAGGCAAGAGCTTGAAAATATGTCAGAGTTATCGCGAATAATCGAGCTAATACATAACTTTTTACGATTTAATTTAACAATTAGCCGTTAAACGAGAATTTAAAAGAGTTTTGTCGCAATACTTCTGATTAGACCCAGAAATATGCTAGACTTCGCCGCGCGTTGAACTATGACCCGTTTAACCACTGCCCAACGACTTTCTCGTAGAATTTTGATTCAGGTACTCGCTTAATGTCATTCAATCCCGAAATTACTAGTAAACAGCAATATAACCTCAATAAATTACAAAAACGCTTACGTCGCAACGTCGGTGAAGCGATTGCTGATTTTTCTATGATTGAAGAAGGCGATCGCATTATGGTTTGCCTATCCGGCGGTAAAGACAGCTATACCCTGCTCGAAATTCTGCGCAATTTACAAAAAAGCGCGCCAATCAATTTTTCTCTCATCGCTGTCAATCTCGATCAGAAGCAACCTGGCTTCCCAGACCATATCCTCCCTGAATACCTTGAATCGTTGGGCGTTGAATATAAGATCGTTGAGGAAGACACTTACTCAATAGTGAAAGAGAAGATCCCTGAAGGGAAAACAACTTGCTCTTTATGTTCGCGTCTGCGTCGCGGTATTCTCTACCGTACCGCCACCGAATTGGGTTGTACTAAGATTGCTTTGGGCCATCACCGCGATGACATCATCCAAACATTATTCCTAAATATGTTTTACGGCGGAAAAATGAAAGGGATGCCACCTAAGCTAATGAGCGATGACGGAAAACACATTGTAATTCGCCCTCTCGCTTACTGCCGCGAAAAAGATATTATTCGTTTTTCTGAGGCTAAACAGTTCCCGATTATCCCTTGTAATCTATGCGGCTCCCAGCCAAATCTGCAACGCCAAGTGATTGGCGATATGTTACGTGATTGGGATAAGCGCTATCCGGGCCGGATCGAAACTATGTTTAGTGCAATGCAGAATATCGTGCCTTCGCATATGGCCGATACGACATTATTCGACTTCCAGGCGGTTACGCATGGAAGTCCTGTCGTGGAAGGCGGCGATTTAGCCTTTGACCGCGATACCTTACCGACCACCCCTACCGGCTGGCAACCAGAAGATAACGATGATGAGCCGCGGTCAATCGACCGACTCGATATTATCGAGCTAAGCTAAATGATTGAGGGAGGCAGATGCCTCCCTTTTTTACGCATAAAAAAAAACCGGCCCTAGTTTCCTAGGTGCCGGGGTCATGAGAATCAATTACGCTATGCTTTAATTCAAAATGTAAGACAATGTGGAGCACAACGTCCATCGCTTGACGTTGCATTCACCTGCGGAAAGAAGTATGCCCCAACGGTCTCCCAAGCGTTTTGATTCAGATCACCTTTTAGTCCGACTTCCGTTAGAGCCATTTACGACTCTTCAACCAAAGCGTTACCGCAATAGCAATTGCCGCGAGGAGAATGCAGAATACAGCAAATCCATAATGCCAACTCCCCCCCGGTATCCCGCCAAGGTTGACGCCAAATAGCCCAGTAAGGAAAGTCGCCGGCAAAAAGACCATTGCCATTAACGACATAATATAGGTACGACGGTTCATCGACTCGGCAATCAACGCATCGATTTCATCACTGATGACGGCAGTACGAGCGATACCCGCATCAAGATCTTCCAATCCACGCCCTAATCTATCGGCAATATCCTGCATGAGGCGTCTGTCTTCATCCGCCATCCATGTGAATTTCTCATTAGCAATACGCGCAAACACATCACGTTGAGGGGCCATATACCGTCTCATGACTATAAGTTGCTTACGCAATAAAGCCATTTCACCGCGCGCTGGCACCTTGCCATCGAGTAAGGCATCCTCGAGTGCGGTAATCCGATCATACAATTGTTCGATGAATTCGCCGCTTTGCTCAGTGAGTGCATCACAAAATTCGACAATCCAATTTCCGGCGTTCTCTGCCCCATTGCCCTTTTGTAAGTCCTCCCAGACCGTATCAATGGCACGGGCTTTACGCTTACGGGTGGTGATAATCAAATTACCATTAATAAAAACACGTACCGCTACCAGCTGATCAGGTCGCGCATTATCATTGTGATTAATGCTGCGTAATACCAACATAAAACCGTCGGCAAGCCGACTGATACGCGGTCGCAGGCTATCACCCGCCAACGCATCACGCACCGTATCAGGGATCACTGGAGTGGATTGTAACCAATCCCTACTAACGGTTGAAGAATAATCCAAGTGAACCCAACAGGGTTTGGTTGGCCCCACCTCCCCGGCTGCGGCAATAGGTAACATTCCACCTGTACCATCAAGTTGACAAGCAATGATGGCGTCAGGCACGTGCAATTGGCTGATATCAATTGAGCTCAAAACAGTTCCCTTTCTCTCATGTTTCTTTCGAGTGTAGGTGAAGTCACGTGTCGTTTGTGACCTAATACGTAAAATTTCATTAATGCTTATCGATACGGAGTTGCCGGCTATAGACGACATCTTCAGGGTTGTTAATCGGGTAACCCTTAACCCAAGGTTTAATTAATCGGCCGTTAGTGTATTGATAGATGGGTGCAATCGGCGCATTGTCAGCAATCAGCTGTTCAGCCTTAGCATAGATTTCTTGTCGTGCGGCTGGGGTTGTGGCCATGCTAGCGTTATTCAATAAAGCATCGTAAGCCGGGTTAGCGAAACCTGATATGTTACCGGTATGCTGTGATGTCAATAATGAGAGAAAAGTTGAAGGCTCATTATAATCCCCCACCCAGGAAGCACGGATTACATCGAAATTACCCTGTTTACGACTATCGATATAGGTTTTCCACTCTTGATTCACTAAGCTGACTTCCGCGCCCAAATTCTTTTTCCACATCGATGCCACGGCAATTGCTATCTGTTTATTACTGTCCGATGTGTTATAGAGAATGCTGAGTTTTAAAGGGTGAGTCGGTCCGTAACCTGCGGCGTTTAGCAGCAATTTTGCTTGGCGGTTTCGTTCAGCTTGGTTAAGTTGCTGATAGGCCAACGTCGGCGCGGCGAAGCCTTGGGTGATGTCGGGGGTAAAATACCATGCGGGTTTTTCCCCCGTTCCCAATATTTTCTCTGCAATAATTTGCCGATCTATACTCCAAGAGAGTGCTTTTCTAACATTCACATTTGCAGTGGGCCCTTTATGGGTATTAAACGCATAATAATAGGTACCCAGCTGCGCAGGAGTATAGACTTCGCCAGGCAGGGCTTGCTTTAGGTTCTGATAACGATTTTTAGGGAAAGACTCAGTAACATCAATATTATTTGCCTGATACCAATGCGTTGCAGTGACGGAATCGTTTAGCGGAATAAAGGTTACCTTATCGAGAGTTGAATGGGCATTATCCCAGTAATGGGTATTACGAGTTAGGACAACTCGTTCATTTACAATGTGTTTATCTAACTGATATGCCCCATTACCGATTAGGTGCCCCGGTAATGTCCATTGATTACCATATTCAGCGATGGCTTTTTGCGGAACAGGATAAAGCGCGAAACTACTCGTTAATACCGGAAACCACGCTACGGGATGCGCTAACGTCACCTTAAGGTGGTAGTCATCTACCGCGACCACCCCTAAACTTGCTAAAGGCGCTTTACCAGCAGTGATTTCCGCAGCATTTTGAATTGCAGCCAGTGCAGGAAACCAAGCATAAGGTGAGCTGGTTTTCGGATCGACCATGCGCTGCCAACTATATACAAAATCTTTCGCCGTGACAGAATCACCATTAGACCATTTAGCATCTTTTCGTAGCGTAAAAAGCCAGATTTTTTGATCACTGCTTTGCCAGCTTAATGCAACACCTGGTACCGGATGCCCCTGCTCGTCTTGGTTGGTAAGTCCTTCAAATAAATCTCGCAGAACAGGAATCTCTGGCAGCCCGACGGCCTGTGCCGGGTCAAGTGAGGCAGGCTCATCTTTTATTTGACGCACGATTTCTTGATGGGGGGCCAACGTCTCCGCGCTGACCGACATACTCAACACCATAGAGAGCGGGACGACACAGAGGGTGGTAAGACTTAATTGACGGCGCATAGGCGATATTCCTTAATCTCGGATAAACTCACTGTCAGGGTTCAAAGGACCAATTCGAATTTCAGCTCTCGATTAAACCTTAAAAGTATGTCATAAAAGTAGGGTTAACTCATTAATGTTCCTACTGATTAGGAATATATCATTCGATTCAAGGACACTATCATGTCGCAAACCGTTACGCTAAAAGGTTCACCCATTGCTGTCGCCGGTCAATTTCCAAGCGCGGGCAGTCAAGCTCCTGCTTTGACGCTCACCAACAAAGACCTCGGAGATGTCGGTTTAAGCGCCTACGCAGGCCAACGCAAGGTACTCAATATTTTTCCAAGCGTCGACACCGGCGTTTGTGCAGCATCTGTCCGTAAATTTAATCAAGTCGCGTCAGAATTAACGAATACTGTCGTGCTGTGCATCTCAGCAGACCTGCCTTTCGCTCAGTCTCGCTTTTGCGCGGCAGATGGACTGGATAATGTCGCCTCGCTATCTTCTTTCCGTCATCCAGAATTTAAAGAAGCATGGGGTGTGGATATTAAAGAGGGACCACTCGCAGGTCTGACTGCACGTGCCGTGGTAGTCTTAAACGAGAATGATGTAGTGATTTACAGCGAACTGGTTCCTGAAATCGCTCAAGAGCCGGATTATGAAGCAGCATTAAGCAGCTTAAAATAGTCTTACAGGCCAAGCATCCTCTGCTTGGCCTGCTTTTCTTAATGGCCGTTAAATGATAAAGACTTACGACTCTTTAGTCTCTCCACTTTTTTGGCCCACTCCGTATTCACGTAATTTATTGGCTATCGCTGTATGCGATACACCTAAGCGCTTGGCTAACTTACGAGTACTCGGATAATTGGCATAAAGCTTAGTTAAGACAGAACGTTCAAATCGTCCATTAATCTCATCGAGAGTGCCCTCAAGTTGTAAAATATCGACATCGTTATCTGGTGTAATACTAGGCAGCATGACATCTTGGGGTCGTAATTCGTCACCTTCAAATTGTGTCATTGCCGCGTACAGACAGTTCTTCAACTGACGAATATTCCCTGGCCAATGGTATCGTGATAGGTGAGCAGCGAGTGTCGAAGCTATTCGTGGTACTGCGATCCCCTGTTCATGGGCAAAACGCGCCACAAAGAAACTGGTTAGCGCCATCAAATCTTGAGGATGTTCACGTAGCGCTGGTAACTGTAGAGACAACACATTCAACCGATAAAAGAGATCTTCTCGAAATTTGCCCAAATCAACCAATTCCTGCAGGTTTTTTTGCGTCGCACAGATAACACGTACGTCCACATGGACCTCATGCTCGTCTCCCACTCGTCGAAAGGTCCCATCATTTAAGAAGCGCAACAATTTAGTTTGAAGGCTTGGCGACATCTCACCGATTTCATCGAGGAATACTGATCCCCCCGCCGCTTGTTCGAAAAAGCCTTTCTGGCTATCTAATGCGTTAGGATAAGCGCCTGCCGCATGCCCAAATAGTTCGCTTTCTGCAACATCATCAGGTAATGAACCACAATTCAAGGCCAAAAAAGGCTGATTGTGACGAGGACTAAGCTGATGACATGCCCGAGCAATAATATCCTTACCTGTACCAGTTTCTCCAACAATCAATAAGGGTGCATCATGCATAGCCAGTTTTTTTGCACGCTGTACAACTTGGCGCATCTTAGGGCTGTCCGCAATGACATGATTAAAGGCCCCTTCTGCTTGGAAATCAGTAAGGGTTGCTACGCGATGAGTTTCGGTTACGGATTTAAACATCACCAGGGTGCCTGTTTGGTGGACCTCTGACGTATCATCATCTGGCAAGAAAAGTGGACAGACTTCGACTAAGAAATCACGACCCTGTAACGTTAAGGGTAATGACTTTTTGGAGGCAACGTCGGACAGTTCGAAGTGCGGAATAAGGTGAGTTAAAAGTTGATGAGAAGGCTGCTGAGTCAGCGAAAACAATTGCTGAGCCGCAGCATTAGTCAGCTCAATACGCCCTTTTATATCTGTACAGAGTACGGGATCGGGTAAGCTATTAACCAATGCATATAACGCGCGTTTAGACTGTTCTGAGGGCATGTAGCTCACACGACGAACATCGACAACCCCAGGGGTTCGCCGGATTTCCGCCATGAGGCCACTGAAATCATCGAAATTGACTGAGCTAAATCGCAAATAAACCGTATAACTTTCGCTAATTTCAATACCATATAAATCAATATTGCGTTTAACTAATAAGTTTAACAGTTCGTGAACCAATCCTTGACGATCTTGGCATTGTACTTCTAAGCGCATTTCAACTCTCCCCGACAGCTTAATCCTTTAAGTATACGCCAGGACGAATTAAAGCAGAATCTTTCTGTCAGGAAAAGTTGACACTTTTATGCGTATTGACCCTAAGATGGTCGATTCGGTTTACGTTGACGAAATTTCTCACCAAGATCGGCGATTAATCCACGACGGAACTCACTCACTTTTGGCGCCTCTCCTTCTGGCCACGGGATGGGGCGGCAGAGAGACATGGTTTTTATCCCCAAGCGTGCAGTCAATAATCCAATACCCACGCCCTGGGCGACCCGCCCTGAAAGCCGTGCGGCCAAATCTTGTGAAAGCCAATCGAGACTACTTTCTTGCACCCACTCTGTAGCTCCCGCGACAGCCATATTGACTAATAAGGCTCGGAGTAATTTTATTCGCCCAAAATAGCCAGGTTCAACCTGATAGAGTTTAGCGATTTGATTAATCATTCGTAAGCTACGCCAAGCCACCAACCCCATATCCACAAACGCATAAGGACTTGCGGCAATCATGATGGCTGACTGAGTAGCCGTTTGACGAATTAAACGACGTGCCTGGTTATCGAAAGTCGGTTGGACTAGCGTCGAATAGAGGGTGATGACCTCTTTATCGTTCAATGAGGGATCTAACGCTGCCCGCCATTGTATTACTGCCGGGTGATCAACCGGCAACCTGGCATCCTTAATTAAGGATTCACAGAACGCGACAGCGTGTTGATGACGATGACTCGATAACAATGTTTGCGCTTGTTGGTGAATATGCATCTGCTTTTTTAAACGTCGTAATCGTGCGACTTCAGCCAGTAGCGCACTCAATCCAGCGCAGACGATCATCACACCCGCGGTCGCCATCCCAAGCGTAAACCACTGTTTATCATGCCACGCGGTGATTATTGATTGGACTAACTGCGCCATACCACTGACCAATAAAATAAGAATCCCGAACAGCAATAGACGCGCCCAGACAGGAAATTTTGGGCGTAAGCTTTGTTCTAAGCTAATCTCATCAACCTCATTTATCTCCTCCGCAGGGTCAGATTCTTGCGCAATAAAATGCTGCTCTGCGTGTACTTCATCAAAGTGATGAGAGGTTTTAATCTTTTCTGCGCTCGGTTCCACGGGTGTGTCAACAAAGTCGATACGTGGCTTAACGTCCTTGCCCGTCATGTCAGTTTATCTCCCAATAAAAAATCTAACGCATTATCCATCCGCAAATGGGGTAATGGCTTGTCTGCGTCCATCTCTAAAGGGGTGAAGTTCTCAAACCTAAAGCCCTGCTGTTGCCAAAATGAGGCGGTAGGCAGCTGAGTTGGCACTTCACCTGGGTAGAGCGAGACCGGTTGATAGTCGGGTAATCGACGCCCTCTTAATGCAGGCACCTGTTGATGCTGGTGTTCAATGACGCCAGGGATGGTGGCTTGAATTGAACTCAAGGCTAAACATTCAATTTTGACCCCTTCGAATGCTGCATTCTGCCAAGCGGCTTGCGTCACCTGACGTAGCAGAGAGACCATGTTGGCATGTTGATCGCTGGTGACATGATCCGCTTTAGTCGCCGCAAAGAGCAGCTTATCTATTACTGGAGAAAACAGTCGGCGGATCAACGAGCGCTGGCCATAGTGGAAGCTCTGCATCAGCTGTGTTAGCGCTAAGCGCATATCGTTAAAGGCGTTGGCTCCTCGGTTTAGCGGCTGTAAGCAGTCCACCAACACAATTTGGCGATCAAATTTTACGAAGTACTCTTTATAAAATTTCTTCACTACATGTTGGCAGTAAAAATCATAGCGCTGTTTTAACGTCGAAAAGATCGAAGCCTTACGGCTATCGGTAAGTTCAGCTGGAAATTCGTCAAATGGCCAAGGAAAAAATTGTAGTGCGGGCGCGCCCGCCATTTCACCGGGTAAGATGAAACGACCCGGCTGAATAAAGTGGTAACCTTCGGTTTTGCATCGGTGAAGGTAATCTGTCCAACGCTGGGAAATTTCTGCCAGTAATAATTCATCGACTGGCGCTTGAGGATTCAAGTCAGCACAGGCTGCCTGCCAATCCGATGCCCACTCTGCACGCTGTCCCGTTAGCAGTTCACGCATTTGTGCAGACCACTGCGCATAGCTCTGCCCCAGCATCGGTAAGTCGAGCAGCCACTCACCAGGATAATCGATAATTTCAAGGCGCAGTGAGGAGGTTTCTTTAAGATAACGCTTAAGCGCATGCTGAGTTCGGTAGCGAATAACCAACTCGATTTTACTCACCCCCTGTGTGGGCGTAGGCCAACTCGCGGGATGTCCGTAAAGCTGCGCAATCCCACGATCGTAGCTGAAGCTTGGCGTAGCTAGGTCGCGTTGGGGAACCCGTTTTACGCCAATGATCCGCCCTTCACGCAGTGGGGTGAAGAGCGGTAAACGCGCACCATGATGAGTAGAGAGTAACTGATTAACCAGAGACGTAATGAAGGCCGTTTTACCACTACGACTCAACCCTGTTACAGCGAGACAGAGGTGCTGGTCTACGCTGCGTTGTACCCAAGACATCACCTCATTTTGGAGTTTTTTCATGCTGCTCTTTCAGTAATTTAGCGGAAATTTTTTTCATCACTTTACTTAAAACTGGTTCCAGCACCATACCAAGAAACAGTCTTACGGGTTTTTTACTGACTGATTTGACCGCCCAGCCAGCAACACCCGCCGGACCAAAAGTTACAGCATTGATGAGTACAAATTTACCCACTGATTTTAAGGCAGGCTTAACCTGCCGTTTTGCTGAGTCTTTCCATTGTTTATTCATCATACCCTCACTTTATAATCCGTTTGTCTTGAAACAGATGACTTAAAGCTTACGAAAACGGCTACGAACCGAGAAAGTTTCAGACGTCACATACCCTTCCATCTTGCGTAGTCGTTGTTCACTCTCTTTCAAGGTTTGGTCGGCTTGACTCAATACCTCATCAATAGAAAGTGTAGCGGGTTCTGTAGAGGAACCCCGCGGTTTTTTGTCTAAAATGAAGCCCAACGCAACATAGAGCAACAGCGTGACAAAAAATAGTCCGAACGTTGAGAGTACAGCGATAATCCGTACTAGATTAACAGGGAGGCCACTGTAATCGGCGATTCCAGCACAGACCCCTAAGATCTTACCTTCTTCACTGTTACGATAAAGGGGCTTATCACTGATAAAGGGAAGTTTGATCATGGTTGTCTCCACTCAGGGTTTTCGGCATCCAGTATCGCTTCTAAAGCGTGAATACGATCCTGCATACGGTCGGCATCTCTCTTAAGCTGCTCGATCTGGGCGATTTCTTTAACAGAGAGCTTATTAGAAAGTTTGCCCTTATTGTTATAGTGTAGCCACAGCCATAAGGGCGCGATAAACACGATAAACAGCGTTAAGGGTACACTAAGTAAAAATCCGCTCATCAACACTCCTTATTAGTCAATTACCGTAGGCTGCATTATTCAGGCTTAGCAACTTGTTGGCGAATTTTAGCGAGCTGTTGACTGATCTCGTCGTCCGCGCTGAGCTCAGAAAACTGCTGATCTAAACTGGCTGTATTGGCCGACTTTAAGACTTCTGCTTCGGCTTCCATATGATCAATGCGACGCTCAAACGATTCGAAACGCGCCAGGTTTTTCTCGATTTTACCACTATCAATATGTTGACGAATTTGACGACTGGTCGAGGCCGTTTGATAGCGTAGCGATAGCGCCTTCTGACGAGCACGCGTTTCAGTCAACTTCGTTTCAAGCTCAGCTGTTTCATTCTTCATTTTGCTTAGATTTTCATCAAGAATTTCCGCGTCTGCTTGTAATTTTTCGGCCAACTGCGTCAATTTCTGCTTTTCAATCAGCGCCGCACGAGCAAGTTCCTCTTTATCTTTACGGACGGCTAATTCAGCTTTTTGCTGCCACTCTTCAGACTGAACAGCAGCGGAATCAATCCGGCGTTGTAACATCTTTTTCTCTGCTAACGCCTTTGCTGAGTGGGTGCGAACCTCAACCAAGGTATCCTCCATCTCTTGGATCATCAATCTCACCATCTTTTGAGGGTCTTCCGCCTTCTCGAGTAAAGTGTTGATGTTTGAATTAATGATGTCAGTAAACCGTGAAAAAATGCCCATAACGTAATCCTCTAACCATAATTAAGATAATCAATCGTTAGATAGCAAATCCCATGCCAACTATTATAATATTGTTTTTAAAGGAATTTATAGGTTATACATTTTGATAAATTCCTCTAAAATAGTTAAATTGACCAATATATAGTGAATTAGACCAATTATGAAAAGTGATACCGTTCTTGGCGAATCTGAAAATTTCCTTAATATGCTCGATCACGTTTCAGCACTGGCCCCACTTAATAAACCAGTGATTATTCAAGGTGAACGCGGGAGCGGTAAAGAGTTGGTGGCGCAACGACTGCATTTTCTCTCTACACGGTGGCAAGAAAATTTTATTACGTTGAACTGTGCGGCGTTAAATGAAAATTTATTAGATTCCGAGCTATTCGGTCATGAAACTGGTGCTTTTACCGGGGCACAAAAACGCCATCAAGGTCGTTTTGAACGCGCACATCAAGGCACACTTTTCCTTGATGAGATCGGCAATGCCCCCTTGGCCGTACAGGAAAAATTATTACGCGCAATTGAGTATGGTGAGATTGAACGGATTGGCGGTACTGCATCGCTGTCGGTAGATGTACGCGTCATATGTGCTTCACATGAAGATTTACCGGCCCACGTTAAGGCAGGAAAGTTTAGAGCAGATTTGCTTGATCGCCTTGCCTTTGATGTCATCTACGTACCGCCGCTACGAGAACGACAAGCTGATATTCTGCCTTTAGCTAACCATTTTGCAATGCAGATGTGTCGAGAGCTCAATAGATCCTATTTTGCCGGTTTCACAGATTTTGCAGAACAACAATTGCTGTCAGCGGCTTGGCCTGGCAATGTGCGTGAGTTAAAAAATGTGATAGAGCGTTCTATCTACCGCTCGACAAAAGTAGACGAACCACTCAGCGAAGTCATCCTTTCCCCTTTCCATAATTCGACTACCGACCCCATCCTCCCAAGGGTAGACTCGATACGCCCTTCTCTGCCGCTCGATTTACGGGAGTGGCAATACCAGCAAGAAGCAGACTTAGTGAAAGCGAGTCTGCGACAGTTCCCTCAACAGACCCTTGCCGCCAAGGCTCTAGGGCTGACTTATCATCAGTTTAGGGCTTTATTAAAGAAACACAGAATATAAATAGTGCGCTCTAAAATGGATAAAAAAAAGCCCGCGGTCAGCGGGCAAAAATACTAGAAGCAATGTGAGCAATGTCGTATCTGATAACCTGTCATCACCAGATGCATTGATAGTAATCGTTATCATTCCCAATTGCAAATGTTTCTCATTCTTTTTTGGAGGAGGTCACTTGCTTCATTACCGCCCTGCGATTGGTTTTAATGGTGGCTTAGGGTAAAATTACTTAATGGTTCATCAATTTAGTCCACTATGACGAAAATATTACGAGCTATGCTCGCCAGTATTGGTGTGCTATGCGCAACACCTGCTCTAAGCACCGCCTCGCCCACTCATAATACAGGTATTGTCTATTGTGTTAATGGTGAGGTGAATACCTTTAATCCTCAACTCGCGAGTGGTGGTGTGGTGATCGACACGCTCTCCGCACAGCTTTACGATCGTCTGTTAGATGTGGACCCTTACACCTTTCGCCTCATACCAGCATTGGCCGAACGCTGGGAAGTTCATGATGAGGGGGCAACCTTCATCTTTCATTTACGTTCAGATGTCTCATTCCAACATACGCGGTGGTTCATGCCTAGCCGAAAAATGAATGCAGATGATGTGGTATTCAGTTTTGCACGGATGTTTGATAAGCATCATCCTTGGCACCAAATCAATGGTGGCCATTATCCTTATTTCGATAGCTTGCAATTTGCTGACAGTGTCCAGTCCGTTAAGAAAGTGGATAGCCATACCGTTGAGATAAAGCTTGCTCACCCTGACGCCAGCTTCTTGTGGCATATGGCGACCCACTATGCGCCGGTTCTTTCTGCTGAATATGCTGACCACTTAAGCCAAAACCATCAGCAGGAGATGTTAGATCGGCAACCTGTCGGAACTGGACCTTACCAATTAAGCGAATACCGCAGTGGCCAATTCATTCGTTTGCAACGAAATCCTTTTTATTGGAAAGGTGTTCCTCGCCTTCGTCAAGTCGTGATTGACCTAGGGGCTGGCGGTACAGGGCGATTGTCGAAATTACTCACCGGGGAGTGTGATGTACTCGCCTACCCTGCCGCGAGTCAACTCACTATCTTACGAGATGACCCCCGTTTACGGATGACTCTGCGGCCCGGTATGAATATGGCTTTTTTAGCCTTTAACACTCGCCGTCCGCCCCTTGATAACGTTAATGTTCGTCGCGCGTTATCGCTGGCTATTAATAACGAGCGACTTATGGCATCGATTTATTACGGTACCGCGGAAACCGCTGCTTCGGTGCTGCCAAGGGCGTCATGGGCCTACGATAACGATTCTCAAGTTACGGAATACGCGCCTGAAAAAGCTAAGCAGCTACTAAAATCAATGCATCTGAACGATCTTCATTTAAAGATGTTAGTGCCTGTTGCATCGGAACCCTGGAACCCGAGCCAATTGAAAACAGCAGAATTGATCCAAGCTGACCTAGCTCGAATCGGGGTACATGTAGAGATTCAGCCGGTTGAAGGACGGTTTCAAGAGAACCAATTAATGGCAATGAATCATGACCTGACCTTGGGCGGCTGGAGTACGGACAGTAATGATCCGGACAGTTTCTTTCGTCCTATGCTCAGTTGCGCCGCCATCAATTCCGGCACAAATTATGCGCATTGGTGCGACGAACAATTTGACGATACGCTGCACTTAGCCCTGCTTTCACAACAATTGTCTGGCCGAATCGACTATTATCATCAAGCTCAGCAGATTTTAGCGCAGCAACTTCCTATTCTGCCCTTAGCCTCATCATTACGGTTACAAGCTTATCGTTACGATATCAAAGGACTGGTTCTTAGCCCCTTTGGGAATAGTTCCTTTGCGGGTGTATACCGCGACACAAAGCAAGGTGTAACACCATGAGTCTCTATATAGCGCGACGACTATTTTTACTTTTGGTGACCTTGGTACTGCTTTCATGGGTGAGTTTTAGTCTCTGTTACTATACTCCCCACGCACCACTTCAAGGTGCAAAGATGACTGATGCCTATTATTTCTGGCTAGAAGGCATGATGCACTTTGACTTTGGAGTTTCTAGCATTAATGGACAACCGGTTAGTGAGCAATTATTAGAAGTGTTCCCTGCAACCCTAGAACTTTGCCTGTTGGCCGCAATACTCGCCACATTGGTGGGACTCCCCCTTGGCATTGTCGCAGCCATCAACCGCCATAAATGGCAAGATAAACTAATTAGTGGTTTTGCTTTAATCGGTTTTTCTTTGCCAGTCTTCTGGCTTGCTTTGTTGCTAACGATGCTCTTTTCGCTTTCACTCGGCTGGTTTCCGGTATCAGGCCGCATCAATCTTCTTTATCCTGCTCCAGCAGTGACGGGTTCAGCATTATTAGACGCGTGGCTTTCTCGGTCGCCTTTACGCCATGAGATGTTATTGAGTGTCCTTCGGCATTTAGTCTTACCAGTAGTGACGCTATCAATAGTCCCGATGACAGAGTTGATCCGGTTAATGCGCGACAGTACGCTTGATATTATTAATCAAGGTTATATCAAAGCAGCGATTATTCGTGGCCTTTCTCGTTTCACTGTTGTTCGCCGTCATGTCATCCATAATGCGCTTCCGCCTATCGTTCCCCATTTAGGATTACAGTTTTCAACGCTACTTACCTTAGCGATGATTACCGAAGCGGTATTCAATTGGCCAGGAATTGGTCGCTGGCTAATCACCGCGGTGCGGCAAGCAGACTATAATGCCATTTCTGCTGGTGTCATGACTCTGGGCAGTTTGGTTATTTTCATTAACATGCTGGCCGATATTTTTGGGGCCATCATCGATCCACTCAAACATAAGGAATGGTATGCCAATCGATAAGATTTATCAGGAGGAAAAACTTCCTGGCGCATTTCGACGAGCATGGCATTTTTTCTATCGCGATACCTCTGCGATGATCGGTTTCTATGGGACCTGCGCCCTGCTATTGCTTTGTGTGTTTGGTCAGTTACTGGCCCCCTATGGGCTCGATCAACAGTTTATCAGCTACCAGTTATTACCTCCTTCTTGGTCGCGGTATGGCGATGTCTCGTTCTTTCTTGGCACTGATGATCTAGGCCGTGATTTATTAAGCCGATTATTAGCCGGTGCGTTACCTACTGTCGGGGGGGCCTTAGTTGCGACAATTTTCGCAGCGATCTGTGCTTTTCTACTGGGAATTTTGGCGGGAATGACCCGCGGCTTACGCTCAGCCACCATTAACCATTTTTTAGATATTGCCTTATCGCTACCTTCTCTACTGATCGCCATTATCGTGGTGGCATTTCTCGGTCCAAGTCTCAGTCACGCGATGTTAGCGGTATGGATTGCGTTAACGCCAAGAATGATCCGCACGCTCTATTTGGCGATTCGGGAGGAGATGAACGAAGCTTATGTTGTGGCAGCAAAAATGGATGGTGCAAGCCCATTTTTATTATTGAAAGGAACAATCTTGCCAAATATTTTACCGGTGTTAGTCAGTGACTTCACGCGGTGTTTATCAATCGCTATCTTTGATATCTCTGCATTAGGCTTTCTGGGATTAGGGGCTCGACTCCCTTCGCCAGAATGGGGGACGATACTTGGTGATTCGTTAGAATTGATCTATGTTGCCCCTTGGACAGTGATGCTTCCCGGTGCCGCGATTATGGGGGCTATTTTACTGATCAATTTATTTGGTGAAGGCGTACGCCGCGCTGTTGATGCAGGAGTTAAGTAGATGCCACTGCTCGATATACGTAATTTAACCATTGAATTTGTGAATGATAACAAGCCTATTAAAGCGGTGGACCGCGTTAACCTGTTATTAAACGAAGGCGAAATACTCGGCCTGGTTGGAGAATCAGGATCGGGCAAAAGCTTGGTCGCTAAAGCTATCTGCGGCGTAACATCGGATAATTGGCGAATCACAGCCGATAGGATGCGCTTTGGCGATATCGACTTGCTGCGCTTATCTCCCCGTGAGCGCCGTAAGATTATTGGCCGCCATATCTCAATGATCTTTCAAGAACCCCAAGCTTGTCTTGATCCGTCCGCCTCAATCGGTCGCCAATTAAAACAAGCGATACCGGGTGAAACCTTTAAGGGGCCTTGGTATAAACGCCTATTACCTTGGCGTAAAGCCCGCGTGATCGATATCCTGCACCGCGTAGGAATTCGCGACCACCGTGATATTATGCGCAGTTATCCTTATGCATTAACTGAGGGTGAATGTCAGAAAGTAATGATTGCTATTGCCTTGGCCAGTCAACCTAAATTGTTGATTGCTGATGAACCCACTAATGCGATGGAATCGACTACACAAGATCAAATTTTTCGATTACTAAGACGCTTAAATCAAAACAACAATACAACTGTCTTATTAATTAGCCACGACTTACGAACGGTCAGTCAATGGTCAAATCGAATTCAAGTGCTTTACTGCGGTCAAACGGTTGAAGCAGCGGCGAGTAAAGAGTTAATTGCAACCCCTCACCATCCGTATACCCAGGCCTTAATGCGGGCAATGCCTGATTTTGGACAGCCACTTCCGCATAAAAGTCGCTTAAATACATTGAATGGATCAATTCCCTCTTTGGAGCATTTACCCCTTGGCTGCCGTTTAGGTCCTCGGTGTCCTTATGGCCAACGGGAATGTATAGTGCGTCCCCCCTTGACCGGCACTAAGCATCATCAATACGCTTGCCACTTCCCGCTTAATATCGAGAGTTAGTTATGTTAGAAACCCTATTAGAAGTCAGGAATCTGAGCAAAACCTTTCGATACAAGACTGGGTTATTCCGCTCCCAACAGGTTGATGCAGTTAAAAATGTCAGTTTTACTTTGAAGGAGCGCCAAACGTTAGCCATTATCGGTGAGAATGGGTCAGGAAAATCCACGTTGGCCAAAATGCTGGCTGGAATGGTTGCTCCGACATCGGGCGAAATGTTGATTAATAATCAGCCCTTATTTTTTGGCGATTATCGTTTTCGAAGCCCACTTATCCGGATGATTTTACAAGACCCCACCGCCTCGTTAAATCCTCGACAACGGGTAAGCCAAATTCTCGATCTCCCGCTCAGGCTTAACAGCGAACTGACCGATGAACTCCGTATCCAACATATTATCGCTACCTTGAAAAAGGTGGGGTTACTTAAAGAGCATGCGGGGTTATATCCCCATATGTTAGCGCCAGGACAACGTCAACGTCTTGCGCTCGCCAGAGCACTCATCTTACAACCTAAAATCCTGATCGCAGATGAGGCCATGACCTCTTTAGATATGACTATGCGGTCACAATTGATTAATTTGATGTTAGAGCTGCAAGAGCGCGATGGGCTATCTTATATTTATGTCACACAACAAATTGGCATGATGAAACATGTCAGTGACTCACTGATTGTGATGCGCGAAGGTGAAGTGGTTGAACGGGGCGGGACTGCAGATGTATTGGCTTGTCCGCTTCATGATTTAACTCGAAAATTAATCAATAGCCACTTTGGTAGTGAACTCACGTCGGATGCATGGCGTAACGACTAGATAATTCGGCTAATATTTCGGCGCTATCCTCGTCAAATTAGCCTATCTAAGAAAAGTCGTGTTAGAATCGCGCCAACTTTTTTGCAGAGATCGTTTCTGCTAACAATACTGATAGTTAAGGGACAAATATTATGGGTTTTCTTTCAGGTAAACGCATTCTTATCACGGGTGTAGCAAGCAAGTTATCAATCGCTTGGGGTATCGCACAAGCGATGCACAAACAAGGTGCTGAGCTGGCTTTCACCTATCAAAACGACAAGCTTAAAAGCCGTGTTGAAGAATTCGCTAAAGAAGTCGGTTCTGATATCGTTCTGCCTTGCGATGTTGCTGAAGATGAAAGCATCAAGACATTATTTGCTGAATTAGCAAAAACCTGGCCTAAGTTCGACGGTTTCGTGCACTCAATTGGTTTCGCCCCTGCCGATCAGTTAGACGGTGACTATGTGAATGCGGTAACGCGTGAAGGTTTCAAAATTGCCCACGACATTAGCGCATATAGCTTCGTTGCGATGGCAAAAGAGTGCCGTGAAATGCTGAATCCTAATGCAGCCTTACTTACCCTTTCCTACCTAGGCGCTGAGCGTGCAATCCCTAACTACAATGTCATGGGTCTAGCAAAAGCTTCTTTAGAAGCTAACGTTCGTTACATGGCTAACGCGATGGGTCCAGATAGCGTACGTGTTAATGCCGTTTCTGCGGGTCCAATCCGTACATTGGCTGCATCAGGTATCAAAGATTTCCGTAAAATGTTATCCCATTGTGAAGCGGTAACGCCAATCCGTCGTACCGTAACGATTGAAGACGTGGGTAACTCTGCTGCCTTCTTATGTTCTGATTTAGCTGGCGGTATCACCGGCGAAGTCGTTCACGTTGACGGTGGCTTTAGCATCGCAGCAATGAACGAATTAGAACTTAAATAATATTGTTGAGCAGGCACGCTCAGTGCCTGCTTAATTCCTCCTATCCTTCCACTCCCACTGCTAATTGCGCGATTAATGTCTTGCCGCAACGTATCGATTCGCGTAAAACTGGTTGCCGCCAATTAGCCACAGATGACTGAAAATTATGCTTCAAGATAATCCGCTGCTGGCGCAGCTAAAACAAACACTGCATGATCAGACTCCACGCGTTGAAGGTGTAGTTAAAGGAACCGATAAAGGGTTTGGTTTTTTAGAGGTTGAAGGCCAAAAAAGCTACTTTATTCCCCCGCCGCAAATGAAGAAAGTCATGCACGGCGATAAAATTAGCGCGGTGATCCAAACAAATAAAGATAAAGAAAGCGCCGAGCCAGAGAAACTGATTGAACCTTTCCTCAGTCGTTTCGTGGGACGAGTACAGAAAAAAGATGATCGGCTATCCATTATTCCTGACCATCCCTTACTGAAAGATGCTATCCAATGCCGTCCAGCACGTGATGTTGATCACGAATTCGTTGCGGGTGACTGGGCTGTTGCAGAGATGAAGCGCCATCCGCTCAAAGGTGATCGGGGTTTCTACGCTGAACTGACTGAGTACATTACGTTCGGTGACGATCACCTTGCTCCTTGGTGGGTGACACTGTCACGTCATAATTTAGGTCGTGGTGCGCCTGAAGCTGATTTACCAGCATTTCAGCCTGAAACACTTGATCGTCGTGATCTCACCGCACTCGATTTTGTGACCATAGATAGTGCCTCAACCGAAGATATGGATGATGCATTATTGACTCGCCAACTTGATGATGGAAAGCTTTGCCTAACCGTCGCGATTGCTGACCCGACGGCTTGGGTTGTGCCTAATACGCCTTTAGATGATATTGCTGCAGAACGCGCTTTTACAAACTATTTGCCAGGCTTCAATATCCCTATGTTGCCGCGCGAGCTATCCGATGATTTATGCTCGTTACGCCCTAACGTAAAACGCCCTGTCCTAGCCTGTGATATCACCATCGATAGCGAAGGTGCCATCACTGGAACACCTGAATTCTATGCAGCATGGATCGAATCGAAAGCGAAACTGGTCTACGATAACGTTTCAGATTGGTTAGAAAATACAGGTGAGTGGCAACCCGAAAGTGATGCGATTGCTAAGCAAATTAATTTATTGCAAAACTTCTGTAGTACCCGTCATCAATGGCGTAAAGCTCATGCTCTTGTCTTCCGAGACCGCCCTGATTACCGCTTTGTACTGGGTGAAAAAGGTGAAGTTTTAGAGATAGTTACCGAGCAACGCCGAGTTGCAAATAAGATGGTCGAAGAAGCTATGATTACAGCGAACATCGTAGCGGGAGAAGTATTACGCGATCAGCTTGGATTTGGTATCTATAACCTGCACAGTGGGTTTGATGAGCAAAATGCTGAACAAGCGAGTGCCATCCTGGCTAACCACGGGATCGTTGTTGACCCTGCGTCAATTGCGACGCTCGATGGATTCAAAGTATTGCGTCGCCGCTTAGATGAAGAGCCCACACAATATTTGGATAGCCGTATTCGTCGTTTCCAATCCTTTGCTGAAATTGGAACCGCTGCAGGACCGCATTTTGGATTAGGATTAGATGCTTACGCTACTTGGACTTCACCAATCCGTAAGTATGGCGATATGGTCAATCATCGTCTTCTAAAATCGATTATCTTGAAACAACAAGAGACAAAACCGGATGACGCCTTAACCTTACGTATGTCTGAGCGGCGTCGCCAGCATCGTATGGCTGAACGTGATGTCGGTGATTGGCTCTATGCGCGCTATTTACAACCTTTCGCAGGAACCGAGCATAAGTTTACTGCTGAAATCATCGATATCAGCCGAGGAGGCATGCGTATCCGTTTAAATGATAATGGTGCTGTTGCCTTTATTCCTGCACCGTTTATTCACTCAGTGCGTGATGAACTCGTATGTAGCCAAGAATTAGGTACTGCGATGATTAAAGGTGAAGAGCGTTATCGTGTAACAGATATCATTGAAGTAACTATCGCTGAAGTGCGCATGGAAACCCGATCTGTCGTGGCAAGACCCGTTGCTTAACGGCACGCCCAACTACTCAACCACCCTGAAGGGTGGTTTTTTTTCGCTGAGAAAACCTTGTTTAAATATGCAGTTATCCTGAACCGCAGATAGTTAATAGTGCTTAATTGTAAAATATAGTCAGCTTTGGCCTATTTAAGAGAATTCGCCTATATTATAGAGGTAATGCAAATTAAAATTCTTAATACTAGCGAATGATCTCAAAATAACTATCAGTCTGATTTGGTTGAATGGCACCTCTGGGTTACTCACATTCAACAAGGAGAATTTATGACATTTAATAATAAAGCCATGGTTAAAGCAGTGATTGCGTTAACGGTTGTAGCCGTTCTTAGTGGATGTTCTAACTGGTCAAAACGAAGCCGTAACACTGCTATAGGTGCAGGTATTGGCGCCATTGGTGGTTCAGTATTAACACACGGTGATGGCTTGGGGACGTTAGGTGGCGCCGCTCTAGGTGGTGTGATTGGACATCAGTCTGGCAATTAATACTAATGCCGGTGCCTGCACCGGCATTCATCATCAACTTCATCCGCCTGCTAACTTAACGCGATACCCTTTCTCTTCGAGGTAGCTTTTCAGAAAATCGCGCTTATCACCCTGTATTTCTATATTTCCCTCAATAACAGTCCCACCACAACCACATTTTTTCTTTAATTCGGCTGCTAGTTGACCTAGGGCTTTATCATCTAAATCTAACCCAGTGATAATACAGACGCCCTTACCTTTTCGACCACTGGTTTGACGACTTAATCGTACAATCCCGTCGCCTTTCGGACGTGAAATAACTTCTTTAACAGGGGTGATCCGCCCCCTATCAGTTGAATAAACTAAGGGTGCGTCATCTTTCATTTGGTCGACTCCAAGGAATCTAGGATATGTTGTAGAGTCTGCGCTGGATCTACTGATTGAGTGATAGGGCGACCAATGACCATGTAATCTACCCCTGCATTCACTGCATCAAGTGGCGTCATGATTCGTCTCTGGTCGCCCTGCTCACTCCCTACAGGACGAATCCCAGGCGTCACAAGTAGAAACTCTTCACCAAACTCCTGCTTGAAATGTAGCGCTTCTTGGGCAGAACACACTACACCATCGAGACCTGAAGATTGTGCTAGCTGTGCTAATTTTGCGGCATGCTGTGAAGGCGTTTCTTTAATTCCTAACCCTGTCAGATCAGATTGATCCATACTAGTTAATACCGTCACGGCAATGAGATGAGGTGCTGTGCTTCCGTAGTTATCTAAGGCGAGCTTTGCCGCTTCCATCATCCGCTCCCCCCCACCCGCATGGACATTAACCATCCAGATGCCGAGGTCCGCAGCGGCAGTAACTGCTTTTGCTACCGTGTTGGGAATATCATGGAATTTTAAATCGAGAAAAATCTCGAAATTACGACGATGTAAGGCGTGAATAACTTCTGGTCCGAAACGTGTGAACATCTCTTTCCCGATTTTCAAACGACAACTTTTCGGGTCGATTTGATCCGCCAAGGTTAAGGCTGAATCCAAGTTATCGAAGTCAAGGGCCACGATGACGGGGGACGTTACAGACATAATTTTCCTTACAATAGATAGGCAACGATTTAGCCATATTTTACCTACTTAACTAAGCCAGTGACAGTGCCAATGTGTGCCTCGCTTGAATTTGTCGTTAGTATGTTGTAACTAACGTGCGCTTTTTTTTTATGAGTCTAAACCTCTCATGGGTTTGATAGTCGACCAACTTTTGCAAGATGGACAATGCCAATAAATCGCATGGGCCGTAAACCCACATTTTTGACAGCGGTAACGAGGTTTCAATCGGAGTTGTTCTGCAACCATATCACGAAGCACCGCTAAGCTCTCCTTAGCGCGACCATCTTCTGTCCCTTCAAGATAATAGTTTACGAGTCGATGGAAACCATTCAGGGTGGGTGCAGAATGTAGTTGAGCTTCAAGAAAATGTTGCGCGGGCTCCAGTCCTTGTTGAGATTCTATCTCTTCAGCGAGATATAATTCAGCCATACTTCCTTGGTATTTCGCTACACATTGCTCTAGAAATTCTCGCCAACGACTCATATCTTCCAATCGTTGATAAGACTCTTTGATTAATGGGAGGACTTCGCTAATCATTTCCGGGTCTTGTTCAGGGACTTTTTGTAAAACCTGAATCGCTTTATCTTGTTCGTTTTTAGCCGTCCATACTCTACCGAACATGATCGAGACACGTGCACAACTCTTATCGGCTGATTCAGCCTTACGTAATAAGGCTAATGCCTTTTCTAAATCGTCCCCAGCCATAGCCTGAAGTGCAAGTTCACAATAAAAATGCGCAATGTGTGTACCTTGAGTTGACTTATCGGCTCGGGCCAATTTCTCTGCGGTATCAATCGCTTGCTGCCAATCACTAGTCAGCTGATAAATAGAAAGAAGCTGTTTGAGTGAGCTTGCTTTAAAATCATTTTCATTGATTAATTGTTTAAACATTGACTCTGCACGATCATAAAGCCCAGCAGCCATGTAATCTCGGCCCAGTTGCTGAATAGCTAGGAGGCGCTGATCGTAGTCTAAGGAAGTACTTTCCATCAAAGATTGGTGAATCCTTATCGCTCGATCTACTTCTCCACGCGAACGAAACAGATTACCCAAGGTTAAATGCGCTTCTACGTCAGTCGTATCTTCTTTCAACATATCAAGAAAAAGATCAACGGCTTTATCTTGCTGATTTGAAAGCAGGAAGTTTACCCCTGTCACATATTCACGCGACAGGCGATTGGCCTCTTGCTGCTTGCCCTGTTGGGCACTACGTCTTCCCATATACCACCCATAGGCAGCTGCAATGGGTAATAGTAGGAACAGCAATTCAAGCATCGACTGATCCTAAATAGTGAGTCTTATTGCACATAGCACGGCGTTTACTTACTGAGCTGTTGTTCAAGTTTAATAACTTTATTTTTTGCATGAGCCAGTGCAACACGCGCACGTAACCAAAATAAGCCACAAATCGCCCATCCTAACAGAAAACCGATACCGAATAACGATGCCAATAAAGTTGATAGACGGAATGTCCCCTCAGCGACTAAAAAGTTGAAGGTAACTAATTGCTCATTCTTTGCTCCAAGTGTAAAAGAGACAATGAAAATGAATAAAACGACGATAAATAGTAGCAAATATTTGAATTTCACTTGGCATCCCTTCAAACCGTTGATTTAACGAACCAACCATTTAATCAAATTGAATTAAATAAATTTACCAATTACTGCTTATAGTATGGGGATCATTCTCGCTTTTACAATCGAAATTACTAAAAAAAGCCTGTTACGATCGCTGCCGCCTTAACGTATTAAATATCATCATAACCATGAAGCTAAAGACCCAGGCAATGACTACAGAAGCTATTAGGTCTCTAGGCCAATGCATCCCCAGTGATAGTCTACTCCACATCACCGCCCATGCCCACAGTGTGACAATGATTATCACTGGCCAATATTTTCTGAAACTCAATAGCGCATAGAAAAGTAGCAGCCAACTGGCAACAAAGAAACTATGGCCTGAAGGGAATGAATACCCCGTTTCGTGCTGCCAATGTTTCTGTTGCCATTCTGACAGAGTTGGCCAATAAAGGTGGGCTTGGCTTACTAGCTGTTGACGCGCTAACTTAGGCTGCTGGTAAAACAAGTCAGGTGCTTGATGCATATGTTCCGTAAGCGCAACCACGTAAGGTCTGGGTTCGGCAAAATAAGGCTTTAATAAGGACTTAATCCCCTGCCCGCCCCATACAACTATGATAATCAAGAGAAGCAAGCTACCCAATTTATGTTGTGAGGGAGGGGTAAAGCGGTAGAGTAACACAGCAAGAATGATGGAGGTGATGATCCCCCATGGACGAGTAACTGTCTGAGTGAAGAGATAAAGGGGATAAGCTGTGACGGTATGAATAGGCCCAGTCCAATGCCAGCTACACACCAGCGCAATCACCGCTGGAAATAGTAGTAAAATGGCGCCGGCCGTTAATTTTTTAAGCTGATTACCCATAAGTCCTCATAGCATTAGTATCTTGGTGTGCTTTTTCTTGAACATCTTACAGACTTCTGCTGAGACTATGGCAGAATAGAGACAAGCATCAAAAATATTGAGTATAAATTAAATACTGAGGTATGTAATGCAGTTAACACGTGTTGCCGAGGCCAAGCTTCCCACTCAATGGGGCGAATTTCTGATGGTTGGTTTTGAAGAAAATTCCACGCAAAAAGATCATGTTGCGCTAGTGTTTGGTGACATTAGTGGTGATACGCCCGTTCTCACTCGTGTTCATTCAGAGTGTTTAACGGGGGATGCGCTGTTTAGTTTACGGTGTGACTGTGGATTTCAACTCGAATCAGCATTAGATGCCATTGCTAAAGAGGGCCGTGGGATCTTGCTTTATCATCGCCAAGAAGGTCGAGGCATAGGATTGATTAATAAAATCAAAGCTTATGCGCTGCAGGATAAAGGTTATGATACTGTTGAAGCGAATGAAGCATTGGGCTTTGCTCCGGATCAACGCAATTTTTCTTTTTGTGCTGACATGCTTACGCTTTTAGGTGTCGATAAAATACGTCTTTTAACCAATAACCCTAAAAAGGTAAGTGTTCTCAGTCAGGCTGGTATCAAAATCACTGAAAGAGTTCCGCTCCAAGTTGGACGTAATCCTAAAAATAGCCATTATCTTGATACTAAAGCCGCTAAATTAGGGCATCTATTGGGTCACTCTTAAGAATTGAACAAGATGACGTAATTCATAAGACTGAGTTCGAGAGGGATTCGGTCTTGCTCTTCCCCCCAGTTCATAAGCGATTTTCACTAAATCGCCCAAAGTAGATAGCCGACCAACGCCCAAAAGCCCACACAAAACCCTAAACTTAGTAACCATATGGTCTTAACCGAGAGTCGTAAAGTCGGGTAATGTGCGACGGCTGCTTTTCTTTGCTGTTCCATAATTCTTGCCTACTACAGTCTACTCATTAACAAAGTGTGCAGTATGGCGAGAATTTAGAACTTACTCATGATTACGATCAAGTTCAACGTGACTAAGGTGCTGAACTTTAATATATCCCTAGTCAATCTACTTAAAAGGAAGTTTTATGTCCTTAAACATCGCTTCAATATCGTCGTTCGACCGCAAAGCGATTGCGGTATCGACAACATCGCGAGTCAAATGTGATGCAAAACGCTGTATAAAGTCGTACATGTAACTGCGTAGGAAGCTACTACTACGAAAACCAATCTTCGTCGTACTATGTGTGAAGATATTCGAAGCGTCGATACCCACTAAATCAGGGTCAGAGATTGGATCAACTGCCATACTAGCAATCACACCAATCCCCAAGCCTAATCTTACATAAGTTTTAATCACATCAGCATCTGTGGCCGTGAAAACAATTTTAGGGCTAAGTCCAGCATGACTAAACGCAGTGTCCAACTCTGATCGTCCTGTAAACCCAAAGGTATAAGTGACCAAAGGATATTCGGCCAATTCTTGGATAGTGACTTCTTTTTTCTGCGCTAAAGGATGAGAAGGTGGTACCACAATCGAACGATTCCAGTGGTAGCACGGTAGCATAATCAGATCGTCATAGAGATGCAGTGCTTCCGTCGCAATAGCAAAATCCGCATTACCTTTTGAGACTGACTCCGCTATCTGAGTCGGAGAGCCCTGATGCATATGCAGTGATACTCGCGGATACTTCAGCATAAAACCTTTGATCGTTTCAGGTAGCGCATAGCGAGCTTGAGTGTGTGTGGTCGCGACGTAAAGTGACCCCTGATCTGGCCAAGTGTGTTCACCCGCTACCGACTTAATAGCATCGACTTTCGATAGCACTTCACGCGCGATACGAATAATTTCTTGGCCTGCCGGCGTGACTTGCGTAAGGTGTTTGCCACTACGTGAGAAGATTTGAATACCCAGTTCATCTTCAAGCATTCTAACTTGCTTACTGATACCGGGTTGTGAGGTATAAAGCCCCTCTGCTGTCGAGCTAACATTTAGATTGTGGTTAACTACTTCAACGATATAACGTAACTGCTGTAATTTCATTAATCTTCCTTAACACGCTACAACGTAGAGGCTAGGCTGCTTAAAGAGGCCGGAGAGAGTGCATTTCTATAACAATGATAACATTATTTATATTCAGAAAGAATAATTGGTTATAACAGTTTTGGGGGAATGAGTAAGGGAAAAAAATATGCACGCCTGCTAAGACGTGCATGAATAATCTATTTTTTAGCTTCTTGCCATCTACCGTCGATATAAAAAAGCGTCCAATTGGTCGCTTTACCCTCTTTCTCAGAAGAGATGTATTGCTGCTTTGTTTTACGACTATATCTGACAAAGGTTTTATTACCTTGGGGATCCACTGCAGGAGCTTCCGTTAGGTAAATAAATTTTTCTGGTAACCGGTCTTTAAAACGTTGGAGCTCCTCAATCAGCGGCGCACGAGTTTCCCGTGATTTAGGGAAAGTGTTTGCTGCCAAGAAGATACCCGAAGCACCATCGCGCAGAACGAAGTAAGCCTCTGATTTTTCGCATTCTAATTCTGGCAACGGAACAGGATCCTCTTTAGGGGGCGCGACTTCACCATTGCGTAAAATCTTCCGTGTATTTTTACACTCTTCGTTGGTACAGGCCATATACTTGCCGAAACGTCCCAACTTCAGGTGCATTTCGCTACCACACTTATCACACTCGACGATGGGGCCATCGTAACCTTTAATACGAAACTCGCCTTCTTCGACTTCATAGCCATCACAAGATGGATTGTTACCGCAGACATGTAACTTACGTTTTTCGTCTATCAGATAACTATCCATTGCCGTACCACATTTAACGCAGCGGCGGCGGGCACGCAGGGCATTGGTTTCCGCATCATCCCCTTCGAGAATATTCAGAACTTCACTCTCAGGAATGAGGTTAATAGTTTGTTTACAACGTTCTTTAGGCGGTAACGCATAACCTGAACAGCCTAAGAAAACGCCAGTGGTAGCAGTTCGAATACCCATAGCCCTTTCACAAGTTGGGCAATCGATAGAGGTTAGCACCATAGGATTCGGTTGCATCCCACCTTCTTCAGGATCTTTTTCTGCTTGGGTAAGCTGTTGACTAAAGTCCCCAAAGAAATGATCTAGCACCCCTTTCCACTCGGCCTGATCATTAGCGACCTGGTCTAAGTTATCTTCCATTCGCGCGGTAAAATCATAGTTCATTAATTCTTGGAAATTTTCTTCCAGACGATCTGTGACGATTTCACCCATTTTTTCTGCATAAAAGCGACGATTTTCAACCTGAACATAACCGCGATCTTGGATAGTCGAAATGATCGATGCATAAGTAGACGGACGGCCAATGCCACGTTTCTCTAGTTCACGGACCAAGGAGGCTTCGCTAAAGCGTGCGGGTGGTTTGGTGAAGAGTTGACGTGGTAAAATTTCCTGTAAATCAAGTTCATCGCCGACCTTGACGATAGGTAGTGTCATATCTTCATCATTTTTACGTAGGGCTGGCATTACTTTCGTCCACCCATCAAAGCGTAAGGTACGACCTTTTGCTTTGAGTACATATTCATCCGCTTTTACCGTTAAGGTTGTCGAATCATAACGCGCAGATGTCATCTGACAAGCAACGAATTGACGCCAAATCAGTTGATAAAGCTTACGTGCATCAGCTTCCATATCTTTGAGCTGCTCAGCATCTACTGACACGTCAGAAGGACGAATGGCTTCGTGCGCTTCTTGGGAGTTCTCTTTGTTCGAATATAGGGTCGCAGACTCAGGCAAATATTTGTCACCGAACTCAGACTGGATGTAGTCACGTGCCATACTGATAGCGTCTTGACTCAAGTTAGTAGAGTCAGTACGCATATAGGTAATATGTCCCCCTTCGTACAAACGTTGTGCCAACATCATGGTTTTTTTCACGCCGTAACCAAGGCGTGTGCTGGCCGCTTGCTGCAGAGTTGAGGTAATAAAAGGTGCGCTAGCTTTACTGCTCGTTGGCTTATCTTCGCGATCGAGGACCTCAAAACGTGCTTTTTGGAGTAATTTAACGGCAGCATCAGTTTCGGCTTTATGGGTTGGACGAAACGCGCTGTCCTGCTTATGCGTGACACGCATTAACAGTTCATCACCTCTCGGAGTATTAAGCTTAGTGTCAACTTCCCAATACTCTTGCGGAACGAAAGCTTTAATTTCCCGCTCGCGTTCGACAACAAGACGGACTGCTACCGACTGCACGCGCCCTGCGGAAAGCCCGCGTGCAATTTTTTTCCAGAGTAAGGGAGAAACCATATAGCCTACAACACGGTCCATAAAACGACGCGCCTGCTGGGCATTAACGCGGTCAATATTTAATTGACCCGGTTTTTCGAAAGCTTGTTGAATCGCATTCTTGGTGATTTCGTTGAAGACAACCCGGCTAAAGCGTTTGTCATCTCCCCCAATAATTTCTCTTAAATGCCACGCGATGGCTTCCCCTTCACGGTCTAAATCCGTTGCGAGGTAGATATGATCAGCATCTTTAGCCAATGCCTGCAGTTCTGCCACGACTTTCTCTTTGCCTGGCAGGATCTGGTAGTTAGCCTTCCAGCCATGCCAAGGATCAACACCCATACGGTTAACTAACGCCTCAGTGGCATCTTTCTTTACCGCTTTAGATCCTTTAGCTTTGCTGGTGGTTCCACTTTTTTTTGTTGCTGAACCACTCGTTGGCAAGTCACGAACGTGGCCCACACTTGATTTGACAACGTAGCCACTGCCCAGATATTTATTAATCGTTTTGGCCTTTGCAGGTGACTCCACTATTACAAGTGCTTTACCCATAAATAATCTACCTAATAGAAACGTTCATAGAACGTGAAAAACTTTGATGGATAACATTCATTACCCGCTAAATTCTGTTACAGAATATGTTATATAGCACAATTGTGGCACTGTAACGGGAAATAACCAACTGATTAAAATAATTTATTTCGTAGCGCGTGTGAAAAATTGGACCTAATAGTCTGCTACGCCAAATCGCCACACTCTACCTGATAAAATCAGTTTCGCAACATTAATTCAAGTCACTTGCGGGCTAAGCCTAGAAGAAATTGGACAAGTTAATTAACGAAATAGTTATTAAAAAGCCCCTCAAAAAAGGGGCTTATAGCTAGATGAGTAGAGGTTACAAAAGCGGTTTTTGCCCTCGTTGCCAAACCTTAAGAATCGCCTTCTCAAGCACTGAGGCGCCACTTTGCGTAAATCGCTCTACCAATGTCTTACGACGGGTATAACTGATACTTAACAGCTTAAATTGCTGCATTTTGCTGATGATCAGTGCATCGCTAGTCGAAATTTCATCAATTAGCCCTTTCTCTAGGGCCTGTTTGCCATACCAATGCTCACCTGTCGCAACACTATTGATATCCAAAGTTGGGCGCATCTCGGCCACGAAAGACTTAAACAACTGATGAGTCTCATCCAAATCTTGGCGAAATTTCTCCCGCCCCTCTTCACTGTTCTCGCCTAGCATGGTCAATGTACGCTTGTACTGACCTGCGGTATGCAGCTCAACATCGATATCATTCTTCTTAAGCAAACGATGGATATTAGGAATTTGCGCCACCACACCAATTGAACCAATAATCGAAAAAGGCGCGGCCACAATATGATTTGCAACACAGGCCATCATATAACCGCCACTTGCGGCTACCTTATCGACAACTGCAGTCAGTGTGATGCCCTGATCACGAATACGTTGCAGTTGTGAGGCCGCTAATCCGTAACCATGCACCACTCCACCAGGGCTTTCCAGTTTAAGTAATACTTCATCACCGGTCTTTGCGACAGATAAGACTGCAGAGACTTCTTTGCGAAGCGTCTCAACTTCATGAGCATCCATACTTCCTTTAAAACTCAATAAAAAAAGAACCGGCTTATTCGCTTTGCCTCCTGCTTTTGAATTGGCTTTCTCTTCTTTTACTCGCGCCTTCTCATTCTGTTTTTCAGTTTTACGCCACTGTTTTTGAGCAGAAGGCTCAACTAAAGCGAGCTCTAAACGTTTTTGGAGTTGTTCAAACTCTCTACCCGGCTCTCTAATTAGGAGTTCACCTGGTGACTGTTTCGCTTTCCCGCGTTGATTCACGATAAAGAGTATCAGGGCCACAATAACCACTAGTAAGGTCACACTTTTGGCCAAGAACAAGCCATATTCTGCTGTAAAACCCACATTATTCTCCTCTGGGGGTAAGTGACGGTAAAAATTAATTGTTTGTAATAATCTGTCGTGGTTCGTCATCACCTATAATTGTAACATAGCCATCAAAGCGGCATAACTGCTCATCTCTTTTGCATAAGGAAAACACAATGCACTATCAAGCACCCAACGACCTATTAAAAAACCGGACAATACTTGTGACTGGTGCAACAGATGGAATTGGTCACGAAGCAGCGCTTTCTTATGCGCGTCATGGCGCCCGACTTATTCTTCTTGGGCGTAATCAACAGAAGCTTGACCACGTCGGTGCCGAGATCCACCATAAGTTTGATAAATTTCCCTCACTATTTAAGATAGATTTTGCTACCGCTAAACCCGACGACTATCACGAGTTAGCACAGCACATTGCGCTGGTGGCGCCGACCTTGGACGGTGTATTACACAATGCGGGTATGTTGGGTAAAATTCTCCCCTTGATGGAAACCCCCGCTACCCTCTGGAAGCAAGTGATGACGGTCAATCTCGATGCTGCTTTTTATCTTACCCAAGCGCTTATGCCCTTGATGTTGAATGCAGAGAAAGCATCATTGATATTCACTACATCAAGCGTTGGCCGCCAAGGCCGTGAAGGCTGGGGAGCCTACGCGATGTCGAAATTTGCCACAGAGGGGATGATGCAAGTCTTGGCAGAAGAGCTTGCTACTACCAACGTTCGAGTCAACTGTATCAATCCGGGTGGTACCCGCACACAGATGCGGGCTAATGCCTATCCGAATGAAGATAGTATGAAGTTAAAAACCCCTAACGATATCATGCCATTGTATTTATGGTTGATGGGTGACGATAGTCTAACCACTCACGGTCAAAGTCTCGATGCACAACCTGGGCGTAAAGCTGGACCCGCTGAGTAATTTTTCTTAGTACTGGAAAATATGACTTATCTTTGCCACGCTTGTTCTATTAATGATCACTCTTCAGGGTACGCCATATGACCGACATTCTATTTCGCCAAAGCGAGCAAAGTTTAACTTGGGGGGCGGGTGAGTTAGTTTTGGAAGTTTTTCTTGAACCAACTTGCCCGTTTTCCGTCCTAGCTTTTAACAAACTTCCTGCTCTCCTTAATGCGGCCGGGCCGGAGCAGATGCAAATCAAAATCCGGCTTCAGTCGCAACCTTGGCATATGTTTTCCGGAATAATCGTTCGTTATATTCTTGCAGCCTCTACGCTCAATGAAGGGCAGCATGCCGTGAAGACTGTCATGCAGAGTGTGGCCGATCACCGTGAAGAGTTTGAATTTATCGACCATTGTCGAGGCCCCAACTTACACACAACGCCCGAACAACTCCTACAGCGTTTAGTCTCTTATAGTGGTGTGGATGTCCGCGAAATTTTCGACCAAACAACGCTTCAGGATTTGGTAAAGCGCCAAACGAAGTATGCTCGACAGAATGGTATCCATGTCTCGCCAACTTTTATGGTCAATGGCTTAGTGCAACCTGGTTTGAGTAGTCAAGACTCCGTTGAAGAGTGGATGGAGACGTTAGGACTAGGTCAATTTAATCAGTAACTTAATTTACTTTTTAACCAATTCGCCGCTTTATCACCCAATCAGTAATGTAGCGGCGATTTTACCTTTGACATCGCGACGGCGAATCGTTAGGATTCACGGCGTTCACACAATTCCTCTGTAGTTCAGTCGGTAGAACGGCGGACTGTTAATCCGTATGTCACTGGTTCGAGTCCAGTCAGAGGAGCCAAATTTAAGAAGCCAGTTATCGAAAGGTAACTGGTTTTTTTGTTTTAATATCTATTAGCATTCTAAATTTATTACTGCTTAATTTCTGAAAAGGGGCTTCGACCGATATCTTTTCCCTTATGAAGTATTTCTTTCTAAATTACCTATCATTCTTCATTTTGGTAATAATATCTCCTTTTTACTACCAGTACATAACGGTTCAAAAATCTGCAAAGACAATGGCTTAATGGTAACCTAGCTACATCATGAAAATGAAAAAGGTCACAATTAAATGCCCCATTCGCTAATAAAAACGTTGATTACCTGCGTTATCGGGCTGATGAGTTATATTCCGCTGAGCCACGCCTCTTCAAGCTACATTCTCGATAAAGTTATTGTGGTAACTCGCCATGGCGTTCGTTCGCCTACTAATGGTCATGATTATGCGGAACTCACTGGTCAGCAATGGCCAAAATGGAATGTGCCTCCAGGATATCTTACGGGACATGGCTATGCTGGCATGGTTCAGCAAGGTCAATTTTTTGGTCAACTATGGCAGCATCTTGGATTATCACTTTCCTTACATCATAGTTGCCCCGACCCGCAAACAGTCAGCGTTTGGACTGCACCTGACCAGCGCACACAAGCAACCGGTAGCGCGCTCCTCGATGGATTGTTCCCTGGCTGCGGAATACCAATAGGCCACACTCGTTTAGCTGCTGATCCGCTTTTTGACGCCGCTAAGATGGGGTTCGGTTTGCCCAATAATACGTTAATACTCCAGCAAATCCGTTCACGCATGGCGCTCTACGCTCCTTTATCAGAGCATTATCGTGCGGCAGTCGATCTGTTTCGCCAAGCGGTATGTGCCCCACACTCGACAAGCTGTGCCTTTTTAAATAAACCTTGGGGCATCACTATTACTGATGGGGGGAAGCCTAAATTAGCGGGGCCAGTGGCAGATGCAGCCTCTATGGCGGAAAGCATTAGGCTTGCCTATAGCGAAAACCTCCCCCTGTCTGAGGTAGCGTTTGGCAATGTTCGTCATGCGGATGATGTGGGACGATTGCTAGCCTTGCACGCTGCTAAATATGATCTGGTGAGTGATACTCCAGAATATGCAAGACAAGGTGGGTCCTTACTCATGACTCAGATCCTTGATGCCTTGACGGGAAAATCGACCCTATACGCCTCACTCTTATCGAGTCCGATAGTGATATTCGTGGGCCATGATACTAACATCGCGCAATTACAGACCATGTTGGGATTCAGTTGGCATTTGGCAGAATATCCCCGTAACGATACCCCACCCGGCGGCAGCTTAGTGTTTTTTCGCTTCCATGAAGCGAAAACGGGTGAGCAATTTGTCCAGCTAAGCTTCCTGACCAGAAGTCTTGACCAATGGCGTGAACTAACGCCCTTGTCTTCACATACTCCGATGCTACAAGCCGACTATATCTATAAGGGCTGTTTTCGATATGACAACAAAACCCTCTGCCCGCTTTCGAGTTTTGTTCGTCAGGCTCGTCAACAAATTACGAAGCAGGATAACACTCACGTTTTTCAGTAGTAAAAAAGGCCCTTTCGGGCCTTTATTATTTAGTCTGTTGACGCTTAGAGCTGGGTCTCGGTTTTGACGCCGTAGAAGCAGGTTTCCCCTTCTGGCTCGTTTCGCCCCGAGCCGCTTGCCGGCGTGTATTACCGGATATTTGATTGTGGCGTTTCACCGCGCGACGAATTTGATTCGCTTTCGTGCGGCGACGATCTTTTTCAACAGCAAGTTTCGTCACTGTTTCTTCGCTCATGCCCACCAGCTCACGCAGGTAATTAACCGCAACTAAGTCCATCTCTGTATAGCCACCACGCGGTAAGCCTTTAGGGAGATGAATATCGCCGTAGCGCACACGCATCAAACGACTGACCTGTACCCCGACCGCTTCCCAAAGGCGACGAACTTCGCGATTACGTCCTTCGGTTAGGGTAACGTTATACCATTGGTTGATCCCTTCACCACCACCAAATTTCAGCGTTTTAAAGGCTGCCGGACCATCTTCTAGTTGGACACCAAGGCTTAATTGGCGGATCTTCTCATCGTCCACTTGACCGAAGACACGTACCGCATATTCGCGTTCAACTTCACGGCTAGGATGCATAAGACGGTTGGCTAATTCACCGTCGGTGGTAAACAGGAGTAAACCACAAGTATTTACATCCAGACGGCCTACAGCTATCCAACGTGCGCCATGGAGTTTAGGTAAACGATCAAAGACCGTAGGGCGACCTTCAGGATCGTTGCGCGTACAAAGCTCCCCTTCCGGCTTATAGTAAGCCAAAACTCGGCAAACTTCGCTCTCTGTCGCAATGACTGCCACTTGGCGACCATCAATTCGGATCTTTAATGTATTAGAAGGTTCGACCCTATCACCAAGTGTGGCAATTTTACCGTCAACACTGATACGACCGGCCGAGATCATGGCTTCAATTTCACGACGTGACCCATGACCTGCTCGCGCTAAAACTTTTTGTAACTTCTCGCTCATAACTGCCTCGCTGTCGCCTTCCCAGGCATCAGTTTATAAATTCGTTTAAAATCAATAACTTAAGTTATTCTCTATTGCCATTATACAGGATGAGAGAAGGGATGTAACGCCTTTTTATTGCCCGACTCAAGGGATTCTTCTTAAGGGAAATCGCTGGACTATCATTACTCGCTGGCATAATCTTCTACCGCCCTTGGCCTCGCTAATAAGAAGTATTCCTTATCAGTGAGTGAAGGTCCTTATATAATCTTTGGATTTAACATTGTAACGGAGCTGCCCATGCATTTACCTCGCCTTTCCCTTATCCTAAGTGGAGCGCTATTATTTGCCAGTGTTAGTTATGCAGATCCAACCACCAGCATCGACCAACGCCTTGATCAACTGATGGGTGCCAACAGCCATAACCAGTACCACCAATTCTTCTTAACCTTTCAACATGCAGTGTCGCACCAAGATAAGCAACAAGTCGCTACCATGTTAAGTTATCCCATTACTGCTCAAGTGGCGGGCCGGGATCGCATACTGCTCAACAAGAAAGACTTTCTTGCGGTTTATGACAAAATTTTCACCAACAGTCTACAAGATGTCGTACGTCATCAACGTTATGAGAAACTTTTTGCAAATAGCGATGGGGTGATGATCGGCGAGCAAGGCGAAATTTGGTTTAGCGGAGTGTGCCAACAGACGCCGTGTTCAATCCCAGTAATAAAAATCATCCGCATTAATGGTAATTCACGCTAACGAAGATTGGGCAATATTTCGATTGCCCAGTACTTTTATTCGAAAGGACGCGTATCACCTGCGCCTTGACGAACGATAACAGGGGCACCATCAGAAAGATCGATAACGGTGGTTGGATGCTGCCCGATGGAACCGCCGTTGAGAATCAAATCGACTTGATGACCGACTGAATCTTGAATCTCTTCTGGATCGGACTCAGCGAAATCATTACCGGGAAGAATAAGCGTTGTGGACATCAACGGCTCACCTAACGCTTCTAATAAAGCCTGAGCGACCGGGTGTGACGTTACACGTAGTCCGATCGTTTTGCGTTTTTCATTCATCAAACGGCGCGGAACTTCTTTCGTCGCTTTTAATAAGAACGTGTAACTGCCAGGCGTATTATTTTTTAATAGGCGAAAAGCAATATTATCAACCTGAGCATAGGTTGATAGTTCCGATAAATCTCGGCACATTAAGGTAAAATGATGACGGCCATCTAATTGCCTCAGGCGAATAATTCTCTCCATCGCGGCTTTATCTTCAAGTTTACAACCAATCGCATAACCCGAATCTGTGGGGTAAACAATGACTGACCCTTGATTAATTTGCTCAACCGCTTGTTTGACGATGCGCGGCTGAGGATTTTCTGGGTGAATATAAAATAATTGGCTCATAATCGTCTCCTACCCACGCGGTGGGGCAGCTAAAGCTGGAAATTTTTCCCATATGGGAACCACATCTTTCGGTAACCATAGTTTACGTCCTAACTCGATCCATGCACAGGGCTGATGAAAATCAGATCCTAACGAACCAGATAAGCCGTAATCCACTGCATACTTGGCTAATTGCTGTCTTTCATTCGGTGCCTGTTGACATTGAGCGACCTCCATCGCATCGCCACCTACGTCCGCAAAGTAGGCTAATAAGCGCTTGAGCCATTTATTGGAGAGCTGATAGCGTGCAGGATGAGCCACCACCGCCACACCACCCGCTTGATGAATGGCTTCAACCGCATCTGGAAGTGTGCACCACTGTGCTGGAACGTAGCCAGTTTTACCCCGAGCGAGATAATTTTTGAATACTTGGGCCATCGTCTCAGCTTTACCTTGCTGTATAAGGTAACGAGCAAAATGGGCTCGTGTAATCTGCCCAGCACCTGCCTCGTGACGTGCACCGCTCAGCGCATCCTTAATCCCCGCCTTGGCAAGCCGTTCCGCAATCATGACTGCACGGTCTTCTCGGCGCTGATATTGCTGCTGTAATAAAGTCACCATCGCTGGATGTTGGGGATCAAAACCTAAGCCAACGATATGTATTTCGTGATTTTCCCATAGGGTAGAGATCTCCACTCCCGTAATCAGCGTCAAATCGAGATTTTCTTCACGAATAGCATTTTGGGCATCTTCGATTGCTGCGGTCGTATCGTGGTCTGTGATTGCTAATACCTTAACCCCTCGCTCGTTAGCGCGAAGAACGAGTTCCCGCGCACTCAATACCCCATCTGAGGCTTGAGTATGGGTATGCAAATCATAGATAATCGCGCGTACAGTATCGGTCAAAATTTACTCTCTCAGCCGTGTTCAACATTTGCCCTACTGATAAATCACTTTTAGTTAACCTAGAGTGTTGACAATCTCGTCGTGAACTAGTTAACTAGTACACAGGACTTCGAACAGGACACAATCTCATGATGGTTATAACATTAAAGCATTCACAGTGGTGGCGCGTCACTCTCCCATAATCGGGCGACGTTGTCATGCATCCAGCTTAAATAACCGCTATGCAGATTTCTAAGCCCGCCCACTCGGCGGGCTTTTTATTGGAAGAATAATAGAGATAACACTAATGATATCCAGCAAACTCAAACTCATCACTGTTGAACCCCCCTATTCAGCCGATCCTACAGCACTGTTTAACCAACTTTGCGGTGCGAGGCCCTCTACCTTACTGCTCGAATCAGCAGATGTGAGTAGTAAAGACGATTTACAGAGCCTAATGATTGTCGATAGCGCGTTACGTATTAGTGCATTAGGTAACGTCGTTAAGGTCCAAGCATTGAGCGCTAATGGCCGGAGCCTATTACCGCTGCTATCTGACAAACTTCCCGCTGAGGCTGACACGACGCTTTGCGCCGATCAGTTGGTTATTACGTTCAGTACTCCACCGTTGCTACAAGACGAAGACAGCCGTTTAAAATCCGCATCCGTTTTCGATGTACTGCGTTTAGTGCCTACCTTAGTAGGCGATAGTGATCAACAGCGCCACGCCCTATTTTTAGGTGGGTTATTTGCCTACGACTTAGTTGCGGGATTTGAAACACTCCCCCCGCTACAACAGGATCAAGCCTGCCCGGATTACTGCTTCTACTTAGCTGAAACGTTACTCGTGCTCGACCACCAAACTCAACAAGCCCGTCTTCAAGCTAGTTTGTTTACCGATAACAGCGATGAGTTTCAACGTCTGCAAGCAAGATTACATCAACTTCATCAGCAAATGTTAACCACGCCAACCAAGGTTTCTGCTGCCCCAGTACCCGAGATGCAACTTAGTTGTAACCAGGACGATGCGACCTATTGCGATATTGTAAAATCGCTCCAAGCCGCTATTCGCCAAGGGGAAATTTTTCAGGTCGTCCCTTCTCGACGCTTTTCCTTACCTTGCCCCTCTCCGCTCGCGGCTTATGATGTATTGAAGAAAAGTAATCCTAGTCCTTACATGTTTTTCTTGCAGGACCAAGAGTTCAGCCTCTTCGGCGCTTCTCCAGAAAGTTCGCTGAAGTACGATGCCCAGAGTCGGCAAATTGAGATCTACCCCATTGCGGGGACACGTCCGCGTGGCCGACATGCTGACGGTTCGCTGAACCTTGACCTCGATAGCCGTATAGAACTTGATATGCGTAATGATGAGAAAGAGATGTCCGAACATCTTATGTTAGTCGATTTAGCGCGTAACGATTTGGCTCGTATCTGTACACCTGGTAGCCGTTATGTCGCAGACCTCACCAAGGTAGACCGCTATACCTTTGTGATGCATTTAGTTTCTCGCGTCGTCGGTCGCTTACATGATGATTTTGACGTACTGCATGCCTACCGTGCTTGTATGAATATGGGAACCTTAAGTGGTGCGCCAAAAGTACGCGCTATGCAGTTAATTGCAGAGCATGAAAAGACGCGTCGTGGCAGTTATGGGGGTGCCGTCGGCTATTTTACTGGGACCGGGGATTTTGATACCTGTATTGTGATTCGCTCGGCCTATGTAGAAAACGGAATTGCTAGCGTGCAAGCAGGCGCAGGAGTAGTACTTGATTCAGACCCACAGTCTGAAGCCGATGAAAGCCGAAATAAAGCGCGAGCAGTATTAAGAGCTATCGCGACTGCTCACCATTGCCAGGAGATCTTCTAATGGCTGATATTCTATTAATTGATAATTTTGATTCCTTCACCTACAACTTAGTCGACCAGTTACGGACATTCGGTCATAACGTTATTATTTTCCGTAACAACGTCCCAGTAGAACAATTAGTTACCAAGGTTAATAGCTTAGAGCAGCCTATCGTTTTGTTATCGCCAGGTCCAGGCGCACCAAGTGAAGCCGGCTGTATGCCCGAGTTGCTTAAGCAACTACGCGGTAAAGTCCCCATTATTGGTATCTGTTTGGGGCACCAAGCCATCGTCGAAAGTTACGGCGGGACAGTGGGGCAAGCAGGTGAAATTCTCCATGGCAAAGCCTCTGATATCACCCACGATAACTTAGAGATGTTCCAACATTTACCTTGCCCTTTACCCGTTGCGCGCTATCACTCGCTGGTCGGGAGTAATGTGCCGCCCAGCTTAACGGTTAATGCTACTTTTAATGGTATGGTGATGGCCGTCAGGCACGACGCAGACCGCGTATGTGGATTTCAATTTCATCCTGAATCTATCCTCACTACTCATGGCGCTAAATTACTGGAACAAACGCTTACTTGGGCGTTAACACGATAAGGGACTTTCATGAAATTATTACTTGAGCGCCTCTATCAGGGGCAACAGATCAGCCAGCAAGAGAGTGAGCAACTATTCTCTGCCGTCGTTAAGGGTGAAATTGATTCTGTTAGTCTAGCAGGGCTATTGATTGCCATGAAAGTAAGAGGTGAATCGCCACAAGAAATTGCAGGTGCAGCCACCGCTTTCCTCAATCATGCGCTCCCCTTCCCCCGCCCTGATGGCCTGTTCGCGGACATTGTCGGGACGGGTGGTGATGGTTCAAATAGCATTAACATTTCTACTGCGAGTGCCTTCGTAGCGGCAGCATGCGGTTACAAAGTTGCCAAACATGGTAATCGTAGTGTCTCCAGTAAGTCCGGATCATCCGATCTATTGGCTGCCTTTGGTATCAACTTAGATATGCCTCCTGCGCAAGCCCGCGCAGCGTTGGATGAACTGAATTTATGCTTTCTCTTCGCGCCGCATTACCACACGGGTTTTCGACATGCGATGCCCGTCCGCAAACAGCTAGCCACTCGCACACTGTTTAACGTGCTGGGACCGTTAATTAACCCAGCTCGTCCACCCTTGGCATTAATTGGTGTCTATAGTCCAGAACTGGTGCAGCCCATTGCAGAGACGTTACGGGTACTAGGCTATCAGCGTGCGGCAGTGGTGCATGGCGGCGGCATGGATGAGATCGCGATTCACACTACAACAAACGTCGCAGAACTTCGAGATGGGGAGATAACTCGCTACCAAATTAGCCCAGATGATTTTGGCCTCTCGCTACATTCCATTGAGAGTCTACGAGGAGGCACTCCAGAAGAAAACCGTGACATTTTAGCGCAATTACTTCAGGGTAAAGGTAAGGAAGCCCATGAACACGCCATTGCTATCAATGTCGCGATGTTAATGAAGCTTTTTGGCCAAGAGAACTTACGCGAGAATGCCACAAAAGCTCTCGACGTGTTGCGTAGTGGTGCTGCCTATCAATGTGTTACAGCGTTAGCCGCAAGAGGATAATATGCAGGGTACCGTACTTCAGAAGATCGTTGATGATAAGAAAATTTGGATAGCGGCGCGTAAAGCGGCGCAACCACTGACAGATTTCCAAGCTGAGGTCACGCCCAGCGATCGTTCCTTTACTCAGGCATTACGTGAGCATAACCCGGCCTTTATCTTAGAGTGTAAAAAAGCCTCTCCCTCTAAAGGGTTAATTCGTGATGTATTTAACCCTTCAGCCATCGCTACGGTCTACCGTGACTATGCTTCAGCTATCTCGGTCTTGACTGACGAGAAGTATTTCCAAGGCGACTTCGCCTTTCTGCCGATAGTGCGACAAGCCGTTCACCAACCGGTACTGTGTAAAGACTTTATGGTTGATCCCTACCAAGTCTGGTTGGCTCGGTACTATCAAGCCGATGCTATTCTATTAATGCTATCTGTATTAGACGATGAGCAGTATCGCCTTCTCGCGGAAGTGGCTAAGAAATTAAAGATGGGAATTCTTACTGAGGTGAGCAACCAGGAAGAACTAGACAGAGCCATCGCTTTGCAAGCCGAAGTCGTCGGAATCAATAATCGCGATTTACGTGACCTTTCTGTAGATACCGATAAAACCCGCCAGTTGGCAAGTCAACTGCCTGAGGGCACCTTGGTCATTAGTGAGTCAGGTATTCAGCACTACTCACAAATCAAAGATCTGAACCAATATGCACAAGGATTTTTAGTTGGCTCATCCTTGATGGCAGAAGATGATCTGCGCTTTGCCGTCAAGCGCCTGCTCTCCGGCGAAAATAAAGTCTGTGGCTTAACCCGTGGCCAAGACGCTCAAGACGCTTATCAAGCTGGGGCACTTTATGGTGGACTGATATTCGTTGACGGATCTCCACGTTGTGTGAATGAAGAGCAAGCTAAGCGCATCATTGAAAGCGCCCCGCTTCGTTATGTTGGGGTTTTTCGTGATGTCGAAGTCGGCGACATTGTCTTAAAAGTCGAAGCATTAGGTCTATCTGTTGTACAGCTTCATGGTAGCGAAGACCCTTCTTACGTCCGCCGCCTTCGCGATTTATTACCCGCTAGCTGCCAGATTTGGAAAGCCTTTAAGATCGAGGGGCACCTGCCAGATCGAGGCTGGATCGGCGTTGATCGGTACGTTTTCGACAATGGACAAGGCGGTAGTGGCAAAAGCTTTGATTGGCAATTATTAGCCGACCAACCGCTAAATGATATTATCTTGGCGGGAGGACTCAATGCAGAAAATATCGAATCCGCATTAGCTCTAGGTTGTGCTGGCGTTGATCTCAATTCCGGTGTTGAAGTCTCGCCAGGGATTAAAGATAAACAACAACTGACGACCGTTTTTAACGCGATCAATACCTACGCAACCCACGCTCAATAACAATGAATGGATACTGAAAATGACATTATTAAATCCTTATTTTGGTGAGTACGGCGGGCAATATGTCCCACAAATCTTAATGCCAGCCTTAGCGCAGTTAGAAGAAGCCTTCGTCAGCGCACAGCGTGATCCTGAATTTCAACAACAGTTTACTCAGTTACTCAAAGATTATGCTGGCCGCCCAACTGCCCTAACCTTATGCCAAAATTTAACGGCCGGCACACAGACTCGACTATACCTAAAGCGAGAAGATCTCCTGCACGGTGGTGCGCACAAAACTAATCAGGTTCTGGGTCAAGCACTGTTGGCTAAGCGTATGGGTAAAAATGAGATTATTGCTGAGACTGGAGCGGGTCAACACGGTGTGGCATCTGCCTTAGCCTGTGCACTCCTCGGTATGAAGTGTCGAATTTATATGGGCGCGAAAGACGTTGAGCGTCAGTCACCCAATGTTTTTCGTATGCGGTTAATGGGCGCAGAAGTCATCCCGGTACATAGTGGTTCTGCAACCTTAAAAGATGCCTGCAATGAAGCATTACGCGATTGGTCTGGAAGTTATGAAACCGCCCACTATATGTTAGGTACCGCCGCAGGCCCTCATCCCTTCCCGACTATCGTTCGCGAATTCCAGCGCATGATTGGTGAAGAGACACGCCAACAAATTATGGAAAAAGAGGGGCGCCTCCCTGATGCCGTTATCGCCTGCGTAGGGGGTGGATCGAATGCGATCGGCATGTTTGCGGACTTTATTGATACGCCTGAAGTCCAGCTAATTGGCGTTGAGCCCGCGGGTCATGGTATTGAAAGTGGTGAGCACGGTGCCCCCTTGAAGCATGGCCGAACTGGTATCTATTTTGGTATGAAAGCGCCAATGATGCAGACCGAAGAAGGTCAAATTGAAGAATCTTATTCTATTTCAGCTGGCCTAGATTTTCCTTCAGTTGGCCCACAACACGCTTACTTGAATAGCATTGGTCGAGCTGATTACGTTTCAATTACCGACGATGAAGCCTTAGAGGCCTTCAAAGCATTATGTAAAGCAGAAGGCATTATTCCTGCGTTAGAATCTTCACATGCGCTGGCGCAGGCTATAAAAATGGCTAAAGCCGCTCCTGAGAAAGCGCAACTGTTAGTCGTCAACCTTTCAGGCCGTGGCGACAAAGACATATTCACTGTTCACGACATCTTACAACAACGGGGAGAAATTTAATGGACCGTTATGCAGCTCTATTTTCCCGGTTGTCTGACCAACAACAGGGAGCCTTTGTTCCGTTTGTAACCTTAGGCGATCCAACTCCTGAGCTTTCATTACAAATCATTGACGCCTTAGTTGACGGTGGTGCAGACGCTTTGGAATTAGGGATACCCTTCTCCGATCCTCTCGCCGACGGCCCAACTATTCAGACGGCAACACTGCGCGCTTTTGCTGGCGGTATTACCACTCAAAAATGCTTTGATATTTTAAAAACGGTTCGTAACAAGTATCCCGAACTGCCTATTGGTTTGCTCATGTATGCAAACTTGGTCTTTAGCCAAGGGATTGATGAGTTCTATCAACGTTGTGCCGAAGCGGGTGTAGACTCTGTTCTGATAGCTGATGTCCCTATCGAAGAGTCTTTACCTTTTCGTCAAGCGGCAACGCGTCATGGTATTGCTCCGATCTTTATTTGCCCGCCGAATGCTGACGATGCATTGATTGAATCTATTGGTCAGTGGGGACAAGGTTACACCTATCTCCTTTCGAGAGCTGGCGTGACCGGGGCTGAAAATCGTGCGACCACCTCACTTGGGCACTTAGTTGAAAAACTGAATCAGTATGGTGCCCCACCAGCAATTCAAGGGTTTGGGATTTCGCAACCTGAACAAGTGCGTGCTGCGATCGACTCGGGTGCGGCTGGCGCCATAGCGGGTTCAGCAACCGTCAAAATCATTGAGCAGTATGCCGTAGATCCTGAACATTTACTGCAGAAGTTAAAACATTTTGTCAGCGAACTCAAAGCGGCGACCCATAAGTCAGCTTAGTCGTGACGTGGATTAAGATTTACTATAGAAATATTAGAAGATTTCTTATTAATAGGCTAAATTTGAGCTGATCGTCTGATCACTATATCATCAAGATTCAACAGGGAGGCATCGAATGAAGTTTGCAAAAATAGTGACAACTGGTTTATTAGCGACCGTACTTGGATTATCTCTAGCGGGTTGTGCACCAACCCCAAAGCATGAAGGTACCGGTGGTTATATTGATGACACAGTCGTGACAACTAAAGTAAAAGCCAAACTATTAGGTGTGAAGGATTTACGTTCTACGGAAATCAACGTTGAAACCTTCAAAGGGCGTGTGCAATTAAGTGGTTTTGTAAGTTCTGCGCAAGCGGCACAAAAAGCAGTTGATGTAACGCGTACTGTACCTGGCGTTCGTTCGGTCGTGAATGGTATGCAAATCAAGTAAACCGCAAGGTAAAGGCCGTTAATACGGCCTTTTTTTAAATTTAGAACTTGTAACCTGCTCCTAAGAAAAATACCACTGGGTTGATTTTAGTATCAATTGAGTGTGATTCCCCCGCTGCTTTAAAGCGAACTTTCGTTTTAATATCCATATACCATACTGAAGCATTTAGCATCCAATGATCATTTAATTGATAATCCATACCTGCTTGCGCAGCATAACCCCACGAATCTTTGAGACGTAAGTCTGACAAGCCTGCTTGGCGGCCAGTATTATTGAACTTATTATCGAAGAAGGTTGTGTAGTTGATACCTGCGCCAACATAGGGTTGGAATTTTTCGCTGCTATCCAGAAAATAATATTGTGCCATCAAGGTGGGGGGGAGTTGGTGCACCGTGGCAATATTACCGGTGGAGCGTAAGCCGACTTTATGTCTGAAGGGAGTCGCAGCGAGAAGCTCCACACCAATATGGTCTGTTGCCATATAGGTAAATGTTAGCCCAAGTTGAGTGTTATTGCTGACATTAAATGAACCCAGTCCTAATACATTATCGGAATTTCCCGTTGGACGGACTAACGCTGCTCCGCCACGAATAAAAAAATCACCCGCTTGGTGGGCAGAGGCCATTGCTGGGAAGAGTAGAGCCATGGCTAACATAATTTTACGCGCTTCCATAATAACTCCTGAATTTATCGATAAAAAATGACGAAACGTAAACACCTATAATTATTGTGCCTATTCTGTCGCGTTTATCGACGAAATTCATGTGAATAATGAAGCAATTATTCTATATAAAACAATGCCTTGATCGAGATCAATTTAGATACAGTATTTCCCTTCGAGCAATTAACTCTTTTATCAAGCAGTTACCCATTAATGCTCAAAAATCGATATAATAGAAAGTTATGTAAGTCCTGTGCCAGTTCCCACTTTATCCATGTACAATTGGGTCAAGTTTTCCCTATACATCAAGGAGTTTTCATGTCCCTCACGGCCAATCAATTTTACCGTGACGCTGCCCAGCAGTTTAAGCAGCATTTCAAGCCGTTGATATTGATCTCACTGCTCTCAGCCTTTGTTACAGTATTGTTACTAAAAACTTTCATCCCCTCAACAGACCCACTAAGCGACTTTTTAAAAAGTGGTGAAAGTACCGACTCGCTTTTTGGTCTAATTAAAGACATGAGTGAGGATCAACGTAGTGTTTTAATGCACATCTCGGCCGTAATGACCTTTTCTGCTCTGATCGGTAATACTTTATTGGTAGGCGGAGTACTCAAATACTTATCTGCAACGGCTCAAGGGCAAGCAACGAGCGCAATTCGCGCTATCGGTGCCAGTGCACCAGTGTGGCCACGTCTACTTATTCAAACATTTTTGCTCACCACCATTGTACAACTCGGCTTTTACGTGTTGATTGTACCTGGGGTGATACTCATGGTGTTATTCTCTTTATCCCCTGTACTCCTGCTCGAAAATGATCGTGGATTACTGAAAACGATGAAACAGAGTGTGCCGTTAGTGTGGAAAAATATCCGTCTTATCGCACCAGCGGTTATCGCCTGGTTCGTCGTAAGGATTGCGTTGACCTTTATCTTTGGTAGCTTTGGCTTAATGCCTAACAGCATCATTCTGCTTATTAGCAATGTATTAGCCCACTTAACCTCAGCATTGTTATTGATCTATCTCTATCGTATTACTGCCCAGATTCGTTAATCACCATGCAGCCTACTTTTAGGCTGCATTAGGACAATAAAATGAAACAGTTGCTCGATTTTTTACCTTTAGTCGCTTTTTATATCTGTTACAAGCTCTACGATATTTTCGTGGCTTCAGGAGCATTGATTATCGCTTCAGCATTAGCCTTGATCGCAACCTGGTTTATCTACCGTAAAATAGAAAAAATGACGTGGGTGACCTTTATTTTGGTTACCCTTTTTGGGTCATTGACCCTTATTTTCCATAACAATGAATTTATTAAATGGAAGGTAACCGCTATTTATGGTTTCTTTGCTTTGGCACTACTTTATAGTCAGTTTTTTATGAAAAAACCGATTATTCAGTCAATGTTAGGGAAAGAGGTGCAACTTCCGGATAGTTTGTGGCGCAAGCTGACTTATGCTTGGGTACTCTTTTTTATCTTCTGTGGCGCACTGAATGTCTATGTTGCGTTCTGGCAGCCTGAAGCCGTTTGGGTTAACTTTAAAATGTTCGGCTTAACTATTTTGACCGTTGTTTTTACCTTAGTGAATGGACTTTTCATTTGGCGTCATATGCCACAAACCGACAAATAATAATAACTTATAAATAGATGTAATCTGGAGCAATGTTATGAGCGAAAATTTACGAAGCCCGCAAGGTGAGATGGTCCTGCGTACCCTGGCAATGCCCGCGGATACCAATGCCAATGGGGATATTTTCGGCGGCTGGGTTATGTCACAGATGGATATGGGTGGCGCGATCTTGGCTAAGGAAATTGCTGAGGGTCGCGTTGTCACCCTTCGTGTCGATGGTATGACCTTTCTAAAACCGGTTGCAGTGGGTGACGTTGTCAGCTGTTATGCGAGTTGTATCAAGACCGGCCATAGTTCAATTACCATTAACGTGGAGGTCTGGATTAAGAAAGTATCTTCCGAACCGATTGGACAACGTTATTGTACAACAGAAGCGGTTTTCATTTATGTAGCCGTGGACGAACAGGGTAAATCACGTGCACTTCCAGAGCATGCACAAGGACTCGCCCACTGTCGTTAATACAGAAAAAGCGTGAAGCTGCCTTCACGCTTTAGTTTTCTATTCGATCGATGAACTTCCATCAATTCTGAAGATAATATTGAAGGTCTGACCTTGAGCCGGATGCCCCGGTGCATAACGCCAGCGTTTAATGGCATTTCTAACTTCTCGATCAAACATTCCTCTTGGCTCAGCCGAAACAATTTCGATGTTATCGACGGCACCTGTTGCGTCAACATCAAACTTAACTCGAACACGGCCTTCAACATGTAACGCTAAGGCACGTGCTGGATAAGCGGGATTAACGGTTGCCAAACGTTGTGGCTTACCTTCAGACACACTTTTCTGTTGGTCTGTTGATTTTTGTGGCGCTGTTTGTGCACGTGTTTGCGGCTGCGTATTCTGTTGATTAAACGGATTATCTTGTGCAGGTGGCGCCTTATGTTCGACCGGTTTTTCTACTGGCTTATGTACCACCGGCTTGGGTTTCTCATGGTGGACCGGTTTAGGGATGACTTTTTTAACCGGCTTGGGCTTCGGTTTTTCAACCGGAATTTCAACCTTATGCTCTACAGTTGGCTGTTCAACCTCAGGCGTTGACTCAGCTGTTGAGACAGGTTGCGGGGTTGCCGCGGCACTTTTCGCAGCAAGCTCCGGCTGAACTTCAGGTGCGACCAAAGAAACATTTATTGCTTGCTGGGGAGGCGGCAATTGGAATTCACGGTTCATCGAGGCATAGAGTAATCCTGCAATGACTGCACCATGTAATGCAATAGAGACGATTGTCGCAATCGATCCACGTTTAGGTAACTCTTCGGTTAGACTGCTCATAGTATTCTTTCGCTCAATGTATTACCGATATTCTAAATGCAAATAGCAATCAGTTTCAATGCTGTTTTCATTACAGCCAAAGAAATTTGGTCACCGATGCTTTTTAATTGCGCCCTAGGTCATATTGCAGTAACTTTCATCTTTTACCCTACCGACAAAGGTATTCCTGTGCTTTACGTCATTTATGCCGAAGATAATAAAGATTCGCTAGAGAAGCGTTTAAGTGTACGAGCAGCCCATTTGGCTCGATTACAAATTTTAAAAGATGAAGATCGTTTGCTTACCGCAGGTCCCATGCCGATTGCAGATAGTGAAGAACCTGGTCATGCAGGTTTCTCCGGTTCCGTAATCATTGCTGAATTTTCATCTTTAGATGAGGCACAAACCTGGGCTAATGACGATCCTTACGTTGCTGCAGGCATTTACCAAAACGTTACCGTGCGCCCGTTTAAACGCGTTTTTTGATGGGCTACTAATTTCTGCTGAGCGGGGATGATTTAAATACCTCTCCGCTAGCTTTTAAACACATTTTACTATTACCAATTTTTCCCTTTATCTTTTCTTAGCCTGATTTGCTTCATAGTCTTTGCCCTTTCCCATTCGCCTCCCGAGTAAAAATCCGGAATTGGTTTACATTCCTAATACTCCACGTACACTACACTCAACTTTATTTGGGGATTCGATACTGCCTATGACCTCTGCGACTTTCTATGGCCTACTTAATGGTGTCATTCTCTTTAGCTACTGGCTATTGATCGCGAGTGTTACTATACGAATCCTGATAAAACGCCGTACCGTCTCTTCCTCAATGGTATGGTTACTGATTATTTTCTTTCTCCCCCTCGTCGGCGTTATTGCGTATATCGCTTTCGGTGAATTATATCTCGGCCGGCGGCGAGCTGAGCGTGCACGCAGTATGTGGCCAGCTACTGCACACTGGCTACAAGAGTTAAAAAGCTGTCAGCATATTTTTGCGACCCACACCAGCGATGTGGCCAGTAGTCTCTTTAACCTCTGTGAAAACCGACAAGGGATCCCGGGGGTGAAAGGCAATCAGCTGCAACTCCTCACCAGCGCACCAGATGTGATGAATGCGTTGATCCGGGACATTAATCTTGCCCACCGTACCATTGAAATGGTTTTTTATATTTGGCAGCCCGGGGGGAAAAGTGACCATGTTGCTAATGCCCTAATTAGTGCTGCGCGCAGAGGTGTTGTCTGTCGAGTACTACTTGATTGTGCGGGGAGCCGCCAATTTTTCAAAAGTGCATGGCCTGAACGTATGCGACATGCCGGTATTGAGGTGATTCAGGCACTTCCTGTTAATATTTTCCGCTTTTTTCTCCGTCGCCTAGATTTACGTCAGCATAGAAAAATCGTCCTAATTGATAACGCTATCGCCTACACTGGTAGCATGAATATGGTCGATCCGCGCTTCTTTAAGCAAGATGCAGGCGTCGGCCAGTGGGTAGATTTAATGGCACGGATGGAAGGACCCGTAGCGACTACATTAGGGATCGTTTACTCTTGCGATTGGGAAATCGAAACCGGTGAGAGAGTCCTTCCCCCTTTGCCTGAGCGTGTAAGTATGCCATTCGAGCAGTCCTCAGGGCACACCATTCATGTTATTGCTTCAGGCCCAGGGTTTCCTGAAGATCTTATCCATCAAGCACTGTTAACGGCCATTTATGCCGCTCGTGAAAGCTTGATTATGACTACTCCTTATTTCGTTCCTAGTGATGACCTTTTACACGCCATTTGTACTGCTGCATACCGTGGTGTTGAGGTCAGCTTGATTGTGCCGCGCAAAAATGATTCGCTACTCGTCGGCTGGGCAAGCCGAGCATTTTTCACCGAACTGCTTGATGCAGGAGTGAATATTTATCTTTTCGAGGAAGACCTCCTTCATACGAAAAGCGTCTTAATTGATGGAGAACTCAGCTTAATCGGCACCGTCAATTTAGATATGCGTAGCTTGTGGTTAAACTTTGAAATTACCTTAGTCATTGACGATGCGGATTTCGGGAATGATTTAGATTGTGTGCAACAAGATTATATTGCGCGTTCAACCCTCCTTTCTAAGGAATCATGGTCGCACCGTGCTTACTGGAAACGGATTGTCGAACGATTGTTTTACTTCTTGAGTCCATTATTGTAAAACTGCGTTGAACTCTATTCTCACTGAAAATAACTAGGTTACTTATGGATTTAAATAATCGCCTTACCGAAGATGAAACACTTGAGCAGGCCTATGATATTTTCTTGGAGCTAGCTGCTGACAACTTAGATCCTGCAGACACAATTCTCTTTAATTTACAATTTGAATCTCGTGGAGGCGCTGAGCTTCACGACCCCTCAGCAGATTGGGAAGAGCATGTGGATTTTGACTTAAATCCGGATTTTTTTTCTGAAGTCATTATTGGCTTAGGGGAGGATGAGGACGCCCCGATTACCGATATTTTTGCCCGAATTCTACTTTGTAGAGAAAAAAATCATAAACTCTGCCATATATTATGGAGAGAGTAATTCACTCTTTATCGGTTGGACGCCCTAGCTCAAACTAGGGCGTTTTTCGTTAAAGGGGATCGGCTTTCAAACAGGATACTGCATGACTGAAGTTACCTTCTAATACGGGTTTAGTCTTCGCACACTCAGCTACCGCCTGCGGGCAACGAGTACGAAAAACACAGCCTGAAGGAGGATTAATGGGTGAAGGAAGTTCCCCTTCAAGTAACTGTACCTGCTTAGTCATCTCTTTATCAGGGTCTGGAATAGGTACGGCAGACATCAACGCTTGGGTATAAGGGTGTAACGGCTGATGATAAACTTGGTCATAGGTTCCCAACTCAACCGCATGGCCTAAATACATCACTAACACCCGATCTGAAATGTGTTTTACGACCGCCAAATCATGCGCGATAAAAATAAGTGATAATCCCATCTCCCGTTGTAATTTTTGCAGCAAATTCACCACTTGAGCTTGAATCGAGACATCTAAGGCAGATACGGGTTCATCACAAATCACTAATTTTGGCTCGAGTATCAAGGCCCGAGCAATACCGATACGTTGACATTGTCCGCCTGAAAACTCATGTGGGTAACGGTTAATCAGGTTAGGTAATAGCCCCACTTTCATCATCATCGCCCGGACTTTTTCACTGACTTCATGCTTTGACATCTTTGGATGATAAGTCCTTAATGGTTCGGCAATAATATCACCGACAGTCATGCGGGGATTCAGTGAAGCCAGGGGATCTTGGAAAATCATTTGGATATCAGTACGCGCATCACGCCAAGCTTTATCATCTTGACCCAAAAGATCTTTACCTAACCAAGTGACTCTTCCTCCTTGTGCTTTAACAAGGCCGATGATCGCACGGGCAAGCGTCGATTTACCGCAACCCGATTCCCCGACCACTCCTAAGGTTTCTCCTTCGTAAAGACGCAGGCTGACACCATCTACCGCCTTTAAGCTCTTTTTAGGCTGCCAAAACCATTGCTGCCCCTCTTTAATCTCAAAATGGACACGCAAATCCGCGATTTCGAGTAAAACTTTTCTATCTTGTAGCGCGATATCGTTCATCGTGCGACCTCCAAGGGATGGTGGCAAGCGCGTAGGCGCCCTTCTGCAAATGCTTCGAGTTGTGGCGATTGGCGACAAATGTCCGTAGCGTAAGCACAGCGTGGTTGGAAAGGACAGCCACTAGGAAGGCGTAATAAATTAGGAGGGTTGCCCGGAATCGTCAACAAGCTCTCTTCATCGCTATCTAAACGTGGCACGGCACTGAGTAATCCTTGAGAATAAGGGTGTACCGGCTGATAAAAAATATCCCGTGCGCTGCCATATTCCATTGTTCGGCCCGCGTACATCACTAAAACTTTGTCACAAATACCCGCGACTACCCCAAGATCGTGGGTAATCATGATGATTGCCGTATTAAACTCATGTTTAAGCTCATTTAATAAGGTCATGATCTGCGCTTGGACCGTCACATCCAAGGCGGTAGTGGGTTCATCGGCAATTAACAGTTTTGGCTGGCAAAGTAACGCCATGGCGATCATCACCCTTTGGCGCATACCTCCGGAAAACTCATGCGGATACATGGCCATTCGCTTCTGTGCTTCCGGCATCTTAACAGCATCTAGCATCTGCAGGGAGTGCGTAAACGCCTCTTTCTTACTCATTCCCTTATGCAGTCGAAGCACTTCGATGAGTTGGTCACCCACTTTCATATAGGGATTGAGCGAGGTCATCGGGTCCTGGAAAATCATGGCCATCTCTTCCGCCCGCAGTCTATTTAACTGAGCTTCAGGGAGGTTAAGAATTTCTTGGCCATTAAAGCGAGCAGATCCGCCAATGCGACCGTTCTTAGCCAATAATCCCATCAGGGCAAAGGCAGTTTGCGATTTTCCTGAACCTGACTCACCAACGATACCTAAGGTTTCGCCTGGTTTTAGGGAGAAGTTCAAATCATTGACGGCAGTGACATCACCATCATGCGTACTAAAAGTGACGCGTAAATCTTTGACATCAAGCAGTAATGGATGCTGTGTTAATGAAGTCATTGTCCCTCCTAGCGGTCTTTAGGATCAAGCGCATCGCGTAAGCCATCGCCGATAAAATTAAAACAAAACAGTGTGATAACTAGGAATCCCGCCGGGAACAGTAATAACCAAGGAGAAACTTCCATTGAATTGGCCCCGTCACTGAGTAAAGCCCCCCAACTGCTGAGCGGTTCTTGAGTGCCAAGACCTAAAAAGCTGAGAAAAGATTCAAACAAAATCATACTGGGGACTAATAACGAAGCATAAACCACAACAACACCCAACACATTTGGCACAATATGACGGCTAACAATTTTGAAGGTGGAAACGCCACCGACTTGTGCCGCTTCAATGAACTCTTTGCGCTTTAGTCCTAACGTTTGTCCGCGTACTATCCGCGCCATATCTAGCCAAGACACCATTCCTATTGCCACAAAGATAAGAAGAATGTTTCGGCCAAAAAAAGTCACTAACAAAATCACAAAGAACATGAAGGGAAAGGAGTTTAGAATTTCTAGTATGCGCATCATGATCGCATCGACTTTTCCCCCCAGATACCCTGCTAAGGAACCGTAAAAAGTACCTACGATTACCGCGATGATTGCCGAGGCAACACCTACCATTAATGAAATCCTACCACCAATCGCTACGCGGACCAGTAAATCACGACCTGAAGAATCGGTACCGAAGTAGTGCTTTGAAGCTAAATCGGGTGCAGCTGACATCATCGACCAATCTGTATCGTCGTAGGTAAACGATGACAACACTGGAGCAAAGATGACGAATAGAACAATTAACAGTAAGACAATTAAGCTGAAGAGTGCTGCACGGTTATGAATGAAACGTCTACGGGCATCTTGCCATAAACTACGCCCTTCAATATCGAGTTGCTCGGTGAAAGCTTCGACCGCCTGACTATTTTTTTTACTTGCTAACATGCGGGTCTCCAGCTTAATAACGAATTTTCGGATCGATAACGGCATAGAGCACGTCAACAATCGCATTAAAGACTATGGTTAATACCCCGACTAAAATCGTCAGGCTCATGACCAAGGAGTAGTCACGATTTAATGCCCCATTAACGAACAGCTGTCCAATTCCCGGCAGACCGAAGATTGACTCAATTACCATTGAACCGGTGATAATGCCGACAAAAGCCGGTCCCATATAGGAGATAACAGGTAATAATGCGGGGCGTAAGGCATGACGTAGTACGATTCTGGATATGGGGAGGCCTTTGGCCCTGGCGGTACGAATATAATTAGAGTGCATTACCTCTATCATCGAGCCACGCATGATCCGGGCAATACTGGCAATATAGGCCAGTGAGAGTGCCAGCATAGGCAACAGCACATACTGCCATTGACCACCGTTCCAACCTCCGCCGGGTAGCCATTTTAGCGATATAGCAAACAGCATCACCAGTAAGGGCGCGACCACAAAACTCGGTATCACGACCCCCGTCATGGCAATTCCCATTACGGTATAATCTACCCAGCTATTTTGCTTTAATGCGGCAAAAATTCCGGCACTGACCCCGACCACTAACGCAAAAACAAAGGCTATTAGCCCCAGTTTGGCAGAAACAGGAAAGGCTTGGCCGACTAAATAGTTTACAGAATAGTCTTTGTATTTAAATGAAGGGCCAAAGTCGCCGTGCGCGAGTTGCACGAGATAGTTAAAATATTGTTGGCCGATTGGCTCATTGAGATGATATTTAGCTTCAATATTGGCCATCACTTCCGGAGATAAACTGCGCTCGCTGGTAAAAGGACTCCCGGGTGCCAAACGCATCATAAAGAAAGAGATCGTAATAAGTATAAATAGAGTCGGAATGGCTTCAACAAACCGACGGAAAATAAATGTTAACATTGCTTCACCTATCAGGCTTAAGTAAACGAGTTAACCCGGCGCTTTCACACCGGGATTGCCTGTAAAATTAGTGCTTAATAATATAGAGGTCTTTATCATAAACATTATCGAGTGGATCTTTACCCGTATAGCCCCCGACGTAAGGTTTAACTAAACGCGTGTTAGCATAATAGAATACGGGGATATCTGCGGATTGTTGGTCCAATATTTTCTCAGCCTGGCGATAAGCCTCACTTCGGCTGGCCTCATCTGTCGCTTTAACACTCTTCGCCATCTCGTTATCAAAATTCTTATCTTTGAAGAACGAGGTGTTATTCGAACTGTTAGATAACATATAATTGAGGAACGAACTCGGTTCATTATAATCCGCACACCACCCTGCGCGCGCCACATCGAAACTGCCTTGGTGACGAGAATCAATATAAGTTTTCCACTCTTGGTTGACCAGTGTCACATTAACACCGATATTTTTCTTCCAAATCGCCGCCGCTGCGATGGCGAGTTTTTTGTGAAGATCTGAAGTGTTATATAGCAGTGAGAACTGAAGAGGATGATTAGGACCATACCCTGCTTCTTGTAAAAGTTTTTTGGCTTCTTCATTCCGTTTCTCTTGACTCCAAGAGAACCACTCTGGCTTATCGATTTGAACACCATCGGTTGCCGGATTAGTGAAGCTATAGGCAGGGGTTTGCCCTTGGGCCAAGACTTTATTCACAATAATATCGCGGTCTAACCCTAACTTAAGGGCTGTTCTGACTTTAACGTCATTGAAAGGCGCTTTTTTATTATTTATTTCATAATAATAAGTACAGAGGAAAGGGTCGACGTGCAGCTCTTTAGGATTATTTTTCTGTAATTTTTTAAATAGCTCAATAGGTAAATTATTGTAGGTTATGTCACTACCGTTGTCCGAGAAATAGCGGTTTACGTCCGTGACTTCTGAAGCGATCGGTAGGAAGGTCACTTTGTTAATAACAGTATGAGCGTTATCCCAATAGTTTTTATTTCGGACGACCACAATACTTTCATTAACAGTGTGGCTAGCTAATGTATAGGCGCCGTTACTGACCCAATGTTCTGGAGAGGTCCATTGGTCGCCATAGGCTTTAATCGCTGGGGCATAAACCGGTGACATCGCAGCATAGATGGTTAATTTATAGAAATAGGGAATAGCTTCGGAGAGCGTAACTTGTAAAGTGTGATCGTCTAAAGCCTTCACACCCAATTTCTCTGGCGGAAGTTTACCGGCAATAATCGCATCGATATTCTCGACATGACCATATTGCAAGAAACTCGCATAAGGAGAAGCCGTTTTCGGATCGGCTAAACGCTGCCAGCTAAAAACAAAGTCTTGCGCAGTCACCGGTTTACCGTTCGACCACTTAGCCTCTTTACGCAAATGGAAAGTCCATACTTTGTTATCCTTTTGCTCCCAACTCTCTGCTACACCTGGAACCACTTGTCCTTGGTTATTAGAAATTGCTAATCCTTCAAACAGATCGTGGCTGACGTTACTTTCAGGCACACCCTCAATTTTATGCGGGTCTAGTGATTGAACTTCCCCACCATTACCCTTAATTAGCGTCTGATTTTCGGCAAGCTGTACCCCTGCTGGAACTTGTGCAGCAATTACCGACTGCCCCGCCGTCAGCGCCATTAAGACAGCAGTAGCCATTACGTTCTTAGTCAATTTCATGTTACGACTCCACACATTTTCATTATAATTATAGGGTTTTTCCCCGGCCCGATTCCTGTCTGTCCAACGACTCACTCTTTCATCAACCTTACAGACAATTGACAATTTTTTTACGCGTTAAGCGGTCAAGTTAGTAGTCTATCGTGAACGCTATGTGATGGACCTCACTGATAATCATCACATTGTTCACTATTAATACATGCACCTATAAGAGCATCTACTGATTGATCGGGATTTGTCCCTATAAATAACTATAAGCAATATTTATGCCAGAATCGCCACTATTGATCGAGCGGTAAGTAATTAACCTAAACGATATTTAAATTTGATTAAAGTGTTTAAACTATTAGGAAGGAATGTATCAGAGTCGTGAATAGATACTAAAGTATTATTAATGAAATAAATATCAGCACCAAATAAGTGCACCATTTCAGCATAATGCACTTAAATAATGCAAAACCTCACTCAGCCAGCAACATGGCACTAAGAAAGTGCAGACTATTTTATCTGCACCAACCTTCATGATAAAAATTATCGATTAATCTGAGGAAATCTTACCGAAAATAGCTTCTTCGCCGCCCTGCTCAATCGCTTGCCAATAATGCTTACGGCATACCGAAATATATTGATCATTACCACCGATAACCACTTGCGCCCCATCATGGAAGGGACGACCCTCAGCATTTAACCGCAGCACCATATTCGCCTTACGGCCACAATGACACACTGTTTTCAACTCTACGAGTTTGTCTGCCCAGGCAAGTAAATATAAACTCCCTTGAAATAATTCACCGCGAAAATCAGTTCTTAAGCCGTAACACAATACGGGTATATTCAAATGGTCAGTAACATAGGTTAGTTGTTTCACTTGTTCACGAGTTAGAAACTGCGACTCATCAATTAAGATACAATGAAGCTCTTGTGTTTCATTAGCCTGTTTAATCTCATGAAAGAGATCAGTACCTGGACTAAAAAGTGCGGCACTACTGGATAAGCCTATTCTCGACGCAACACGTCCCTTACCATATCGATCGTCAATCTCTGCAGTAAAAATTAAAGTGCGCATTCCCCTTTCCTGATAATTGTAAGAGGACTGTAATAGAGACGTAGATTTTCCTGCATTCATCGCAGAATAGTAAAAATAGAGCTGTGCCACGGAAGGATTCTCATTAAAAATGTAAAGCCCGATCATACCATAGCCCCTTTTGCATCAGGGGATTAAATCTCGGCGGATAATAAATGCTTTCGCTACGGGAACAAGTTGCAATAAGATAACCCTAGGTAATATCATAAAAATTACTAATGGAATTTTCCGACGAGGATCACTAATGAGTGGCCAACTTCTTTCCTTAAACAACTACCGTTTGTTACGTGCTGAAGCCCGTAATTTCTCTTTAGAAACTCTCTGCGACATAGTGGATAAATTTACGGCTATCGTCGAAGAACGTCGTGAAGAGCAAGCAAGTGAAGGCGCTAAAGCCGTCGAACATGCTAAAAGAGTCGATAAAATCCGCGAGATGATGCTGTCCGAGGGTATTGATATCAGTGAATTAATGCAACAAGATAAAAGTGTAGTAGCCGTTAAGAAAACGCGTGAAAAACGCCCGGCAAAATATGAATACACTGATTCATCGGGAATCCATCAAACCTGGACGGGTCAAGGGCGTACCCCTTCAATTATCCAGAAAGCCCTCGATAATGGCGATTCTCTAGAAAAATTCCTAATTAAAAGTTAAAAAAAACCGCCAATTCATGGCGGTTTTTTTATAAGCTATGCATTCAAAAAACTATTTAACGTTCTCTGATAACCAAGCTTTAAAGTCTTCACCCAACACTGGGTGACGAACACCGTATTCGACGAAAGCTTGCATGTAACCTAGCTTGTTACCACAGTCGTGGCTCACACCTTTAAGGTGGTAAGCTTCGACAGTCTCTTTCTCCATCATCATTGCAATAGAGTCAGTAAGTTGGATTTCTCCACCCGCGCCCGCAGGGGTTTTCGCCAACAATGGCCAAATGTCTGCAGAGAGTACGTAACGACCTACTACCGCTAAGTTTGACGGAGACTCTGAAGCCTTAGGTTTTTCTACAACGCCTACCATTGGTGCACTGTCACCAGGTTGTAATGTCGCACCTTGGCAGTCTACAACACCGTAAGCGGTCACGTCTTCAACCGGTTCAACCATGATCTGGCTACGGCCAGTTGATTCGAAGCGTGATAACATTTCAGCAAGGTTATCTTTCTTCGGATTAGATTCGTATTCATCAATGATGACATCAGGTAAGATTACCGCAAAAGGTTCATTGCCTACGACTGGGTGTGCACACATTACAGCATGACCTAACCCTTTCGCCTCGCCTTGACGGACTTGCATGATAGTCACGTGTGGAGGACAAATCCCTTGAATTTCATCTAACAGCTGACGCTTGACACGTTTTTCAAGCATTGCTTCTAATTCAAAGCTCGTATCGAAATGGTTTTCAATCGAGTTTTTAGAAGAGTGTGTCACTAACACTATTTCATTGATGCCCGCAGCGATACATTCATTCACCACGTATTGAATTAAAGGCTTATCAACCAGCGGTAACATCTCTTTTGGGATAGCTTTTGTCGCAGGTAACATTCTAGTACCTAATCCTGCAACGGGAATTACAGCTTTTCTAATTTTAGAAACGGGAGCAGACATCAAACAAACCTCGTTAGTTTGGCAGATTGCCAAAACATCCTTTAAAGAAACTAAATAATATCATAACAGTTAGTAAGAATTATCTAGAAAAAATAAAAATAGTTTAAGTATAAAAAGAGTTCATCAAGTTAATTACGAAAAACGTAACCATAACTTCCGCGGTCCATTCCACACTTCACATTCAGCACTTTGTAATAATAACCGTTGTTCTTGGACAGAATCGTGGTAATAACGCCCTAGGGCCAAATCCTTTATCAAAGTGGTGTGCCTTTGGTCATGATGAACGATACAAGATAACCCACTGTTTACGATTAACAGATGACCACGGGAACGATTAAAATACCCAATTACTAAGGGATATTCATCATGCAACCCAGACTTTTTTAACAAAAGTTGTAAGTCATGCAGTACTGAAGTTAATGCGGGAAGATAATCAGTATGGGAAGTAATGTGCTTTTTCAATAGATCATTAAAGAATGCTCTAAATAGCAGAGCGGTAACTGCCCCATACTCTCCTACCCACTCTGCATCAAATATATAGAAGCCAAATTCATGGTCTGATAACTCTGCAATATCGATAATTAATCCATTGTTTTCACTAGTATTGAGTTGACGATAACCGACATGGCATCCAGCAACAGTCAAATGGGCAGGAGGTTGCAGATTTCTGAGTAAGGCGAGAGATTCTTCAGGAAAAGAAACCAGATGGTTCCATTCTTGCTGTAACTTATCGTTTTCATCTATCTGAGAGCTGAACATATCGGGATACACGGCTTCAACCAGTAAGGTTTTTAGGGCTACAACATCCGTTAATGGCTTCAAGATAACATCATAAACCCCGGCCCGCATCACAGCAGCAATAAGATTAACGTCTTGGGTATCAGTCAACGCAATAATTGGCGTCTGCACCGTCGCGGCATGTAATTGTTTGATGAGCGGAACCGCTGGAATGTCCAGTAGATTGAGACCGCAGACAATCAGGGTAACATCATGTTGCTCAACAAGGTCTAATCCTTCTTCACCGCTGTCAGTTTTTATCACTTGCGCACCGGCATAGTGTAAAAATTCAGCCAGTACCGCGTCACAGACGGGATCATTGTCAATGATTACCACAATTTTATTGGTTAAGAAATTTTCCACACTCATCTACCTGCACTTTCATTTATACTGCTTGCTAAGTAAAACTTTCTGCGAAAAGCTTCACTCAGCTTAAGATATTGAAGTGAGTATAGCTGAAGTTTCTTGACTCGTTGTTCAATATTAAACAATTAAGAGTTTTGGATATCATTCCCCTTCATAAGAGAATTATTGTGCAACCAGACCTATGTCCATGTGGAAGCCTAAACCCGTTAGAACATTGTTGTCGTCCACTAATCAGGGGCGATGCTCACGCGTTATCGGCTGAGCAATTGATGCGCTCACGTTACACTGCTTATGCAATGAACGCTTATTCGTATATAACGGAGACGTGGCATAGCTCTACTCGTCATCCAACGTTAGCACACCTACTTGAACAAGAAAGCGTGGGGATACAGTGGCAAGGGCTAACAATTATTGAGACTCACGCTGGGCCCGTCGTTGATGAAGCCTTTGTTACCTTCTTCGCCCGCTATAAAAGTGATCAGCAGCCTGGCTGGATTTACGAAACTTCACGTTTTGTTCATGAAAATAATCGCTGGTATTATATTGACGGGGTTCATAAAATGCCGGGCCGTAATGAGATTTGTCCTTGCGGCTCACTAAAAAAATTTAAAAAATGCTGTGCACGCTAAGCTTTGTTAGCACACAGTTATACTATGCAACACAGGATCAGCTTTAATGTCAGCGAAAAATATTGAACGTAAAATTCTCCGTACCATCTGCCCCGATGCTAAGGGCTTAATCGCTAAAATTACGAATATCTGTTACAAGCATGAATTAAATATCGTTCAAAATAATGAATTCGTCGACCACCGCACTGGTCGTTTTTTCATGCGTACCGAGTTAGAAGGAATTTTTAATGACTCAACACTGTTAGCGGATCTTGACGGGGCGCTACCAAGCGGCTCACTTCGTGAACTGCATGCTGCGGGACGTCGTCGCATTGTCATTATGGTCACTCGTGAAGCACATTGTTTAGGTGACCTGTTAATGAAAAGCGCGTTCGGCGGTTTAGACGTGGAAATTGCGGCAGTGATAGGTAATCATGACACCTTGAAATCATTAGTTGAGCGTTTCGATATTCCTTTTATCCACATTAGTCATGACAATCTGACACGTGAAGCACACGATACTCAAATGGCAGACTGCATCGACCAATATCAGCCTGACTATGTGGTATTGGCGAAATATATGCGTGTATTAACGCCTGAATTCGTTAAACGTTTTCCTAACCAAATTATTAATATTCACCACTCCTTTCTCCCTGCATTCATCGGCGCTCGCCCCTATCACCAGGCTTATGAACGTGGCGTAAAACTCATTGGTGCCACCGCGCATTACGTAAATGATAACTTGGATGAAGGTCCAATCATTATGCAGGATGTAATCAACATTGACCACAGCTATACCGCGGAAGAGATGATCCGTGCTGGACGCGATGTTGAGAAAAATGTGCTAAGCCGTGCTGTCGATAAAGTCTTGGCACAGCGTGTATTTGTGTACGGAAATCGTACAATAATATTATAGAGTAGATCATTTGATTATTATTGCGTCGGCTTTCGCACAGAAACAAAGCACTTGATTGAATATCGTTGATTTCCACTTTACTCGGTAAGCGTTTTTGCTATTATGCCGCCACATCCGGCAACGGATGTGGCTTAGTATTAGGTGGGGTTCCCGAGCGGCCAAAGGGAGCAGACTGTAAATCTGCCGTCACAGACTTCGAAGGTTCGAATCCTTCTCCCACCACCACTTCTCTTTTTCACTTATCTCTTCCATGACATTCCACTCAATTCTCGTTACCATAACGAAAACTGAATCAATTAGGATGTCGACGTGAAATTTGTCTCTTTTAATATCAATGGCCTTCGCGCCCGCCCACACCAACTTGCTGCTTTGGTCGACCAACACCAACCTGACGTAATTGGGCTTCAAGAAACCAAAGTTCACGATGATATGTTTCCACTTGCAGACGTTGAGGCCTTGGGGTATCACGTTTTCTATCATGGACAAAAAGGCCATTACGGTGTGGCATTGATGACGAAAGTTAAGCCTATCTCTGTACAAAAAGGCTTTATTACAGACGACGATGAGGCACAGCGTCGCATCATTATGGCTGAGATCCCCACCCCATCTGGCGAAAGTGTCGCGGTAATAAATGGCTACTTTCCTCAAGGCGAAAGTCGCGACCATCCCACTAAATTTCCGGCTAAACAAAAGTTTTATGCTGACCTAACCCAGCATCTACGCACGCAACTCAAACCTGAACAACTTGTATTGGTCATGGGTGATGTCAATATTAGTGTGACTGACGACGATATTGGTATTGGTGAAGTTAACCGTAAGCGTTGGTTGAAAACGGGTAAATGCTCATTCTTACCTGAGGAACGCGAGTGGATGGACACTCTCTTAAGCTGGGGGTTAACGGATACATGGCGCCGAATCAATCCTGAAGTTAATGACCAATTTTCTTGGTTTGACTACCGTTCAAAAGGCTTTGATGATAATCGCGGTTTACGCATTGATCTGTTACTCGCCAGTGCACCGTTAGATGCACGTCTCATCGCAAGTGGCATTGATTATCCCCTTCGTTCAATGGAAAAACCTTCTGACCATGCCCCAGTATGGTCAGAGTTTGATCTCTAAGCCTTTTTCGCCACCCGCTTTTTATAAGCGGGTTTTGCCGGTGAGTGTTTTGCTAATTCCCTTAACACTCGCGTTGGTGGCGTTTGTCGAGCGTGACTAATTAACTGATGTAATGTGTCAACCAGAGGTTGCATAAAGTCTTGGTAACGATATTGTTTCTCGCTAATACGGGTCAACGTCGATTCCCAATGAGCGGTCATGTCCGGTGCGGCTGAGGGTTGAGGTAATGCATGAATAAGACCTCGGCCCACAATGGTAGAATGAATATAACGGCCCTTTTTTTCTAAGAAACCGCGTTTAAACAATAACTCAATAATCCCCGCTCGCGTTGCTTCTGTTCCCAAACCATCGGTTTCTCTGAGCACTTTTTTTAACGCCTTGTCTTGCACGAAACGTGCAATACCTGTCATCGCAGACAATAAAGTCGCATCGGTGAAATGTCTTGGGGGCTGAGTCTTTTTCGCAACAACTTCCCCCCCTTGACACTGTAAAATGTCACCTTTCGCGACGACCGGTAAAACTGCCCCGTCGTTTTCTTCATCACGTTCTTTCGCTCCGAGGAGTACACGCCAGCCCGCACTAGAAAGAAAACGCGCCTTAGCCACGAATTTTCCCCCTGCTATCTCAAGCTCAATGACACATTTACGGTATTGCGCATCCTGTGCGAACTGCATCAGGTATTGGCGGGCAATTAATCCATAAATATTCTTTTCATGTTCAGTAAGCTTGACGGTATTACGTTTAGCCGTAGGGATTATGGCGTGGTGTGCATCAACTTTTTTATCATCCCAGCAGCGATTGCGAAGACTGAGGTCAATCTCATCAGGTAACGACTGGTATTCGGAAAGATGGGTTTGTAGCGCATCGATGACAGATTGACGTCCAACGAAATGCTCTTCGGGGAGATAACGGCAATCTGAACGAGGATAAGTAATTAGCTTATGCGTCTCGTAAAGTTTTTGACAGATATCTAAAACTTGTTGCGCACCGAGATTAAACCGTTTTGCTGCTTCAATTTGTAGACTCGACAACGAGAATGGCAATGGAGCAATCTCACTCTCTGTTTTATTTTGGTAGTGCGTCACCTTAGCCGGTTGTTGCGTTATCCGCGCGACCACATGTTCAGCGAGACTTTGGTTCAGTAAACGACCTTCTTCATCCTGCCAGCCTTCGCAAGCATCACTAGGTACCCAAGTCGCCGTAAAAGGTTGGTTATCAGCCAAAACAAACGCTTTCACTTCGAAAAAGTCTTTGGCGATAAAATTCGCTATTTCTTCATCACGACGTACCACCAGCCCTAGCACGGGGGTTTGCACTCTGCCGACCGATAAAACCCCATCGAAGCCTGCTTGACGTCCAAATAAAGTGTAAGCGCGTGTCATATTGATCCCATAAAGCCAATCGGCTCGCGCTCTTGCCAGTGCAGAAATACATAACGGGGCAAATTCACTATTATTTCTCAGCTGCGTAATCGCCCGTTCAACGGCCTGTGGATTAAGATCATTAATGAGACAGCGCTTTACACGCTGACGTTTTTCTGTCGGTAACCCTAAATAATCAATAACCTCATCAACTAATAACTGTCCTTCCCGATCTGGATCTCCAGCATGCACAACCTCTGTGGCATCAGCTAGAAGTTTTCCGATAGCGGTGAGCTGTTTCTTAACATCATTACGCGGGGTCAACTGCCATTTTTCAGGAACAATGGGTAAATCCGCGAGCGCCCAACGTGCGTATCGCGGATCGTATAGATCGGGTTGTGCCTGTTCTAGAAGATGTCCAACACACCATGTGACCACATCTTTAGGACCACACTGTATGTAACCCTCTCCACGGCGGTGAGGCTTAGGGAGCACATCGGCAATGGCGCGGGCAAGACTGGGCTTTTCCGCAATAAACACTCGCATAGAAAAAGACATTCCTTAATCTTGGTAAAAAAAGAGTGACCGTTTAGCAGACAATCAACAGGCTACTATTACCGATTTTATAAAAATTTGCTGTCAGAATTCGCTGACATAGGGATCGAGATCAATAGGTTGTACGGGGGATACCGCGGAAAACTGCGGCGTACCCAGGTAAAGAAAACCGACTATTTTATCTTGAGGCTGGCAATGGAAAGCTTCGCGAACCTTAGGATGATCAGTCCATGCACCAGACCGCCAAATACCGTTGAATCCTTGTGCTTGGGCAGCCATTTGCATCGCCATCACGCTGCAGCCTGCACTCACCACTTGCTCCCATACCGGTACTTTATGATTTTCTTGGCAGCGAGCAACAACCGTAATAATGAGAGGCGCTCGGAAAGGTGCTTGAGTAGCTTTTTCGATGGCTTTATCGTCAAGCTGATCATCAATGGAAAGCTGACGCAGTAAGTGACTAAAACGTTGTAAACCCTCACCCTGTATCAGTGAAAAATGCCAAGGTTTGAGTCCGCCATGATCGGGTGCACGGGCCCCAGCTTGTAATATTGCCTCGAGCATTTCACCCTCTGGGGCTGGAGCGGTTAATCGAGAGACCGAACGGCGCTGTAAGAGTAACTCTAATGAATCCATGCTATTCCCCTTAACGGTAGTGGTTGGTTGAAGTCTGACATATCAATAGGCTTTGTAACAGTATTTGATGATTAACTGCTGACTTTTCACCCTGGTCTAATTAGGATAGATGACAAGTTTTTCTTTGGACCGTCTAAGTATTAGATTTTATTAATAAATGGAGAATTTATGCGCACTGCGTGGCGAATTATAGTCAGGGTTTTGAGTAGCCTATGGCGTGTTATCAATTTCATAAGAGAGTGTATTCTAAATCTTTTCTTACTCGTGCTAATTTTATGCGGGATAGCACTTTGGGGCCTGTTTTCTCACGAATCAACACCCACCCGTACAGTTAATACTACGCAAGCGCTAGTAGTAAACCTCAATGGCGTGATCGTGGAACAGCCGTCGCAAGATAAAAAAATCTCCAAGCTTCTAGGGCAAGAGCTTCTGGGAACAAATAGTAAACTTCGTCAGGAAAATGCACTCTTCGAATTAGTGGATACTATTCGTGAAGCTAAAAGTGATAAGTCTATTACTGGGATAGTGCTCGACCTGCACAATTTCGCAGGTGGCGATCAGCCAGCATTGAATTATCTCGGTAAAGCCTTAAAGGAATTTAGTGCATCGGGTAAGCCCATCTATGCTTATGGGGATAATTTTACCCAAGGACAGTACTATCTCGCCAGTTATGCTAATCATATCTATCTTTCTCCGCAGGGAGCCGTAGACCTTCATGGTATGGCAACCAATAGTCTCTATTTTAAAGCGCTATTAGATAAGCTCAAAGTCTCCTCACACGTGTTTCGTGTCGGGACTTACAAATCTGCCGTTGAACCCTTCCTTCGTGACGATATGTCCCCTGCTGCGCGCGACGCGGATACACGTTGGATTACTCAATTATGGGAAAGCTATCTGCAGACAGTTTCGGCAAATCGTCATTTAACACCACAGGAGGTTTTCCCGGGTGCTGAGGCTATCATCACCGCTCTGAAAGCGAATGGTGGCGATACGGCCAAGTACGCGTTAGCAACCCATTTGGTTGATGGTTTAAAAAGCCATGCTGACGTAGAGCAAGAATTGAGTAAGACTTTCGGTTGGGATAATCAGCAAAAGTCGTTTAAACAAGTCAGTATCTATGACTATACCCCCCCTGCCAAAACGAATAGTGATAAACCTAATATTGCGGTAATTGTCGCAAATGGCGCCATCATGGATGGGCCAGCCAGTGATGGAAATGTTGGAGGCGAAACGACTGCACAACAAATCAGAGAAGCTCGCCTCGATCCTGCAATCAAAGCCATTATCCTGCGTGTAAATAGTCCTGGTGGGAGTGTTACCGCGTCCGAGCAAATCCGCGAAGAGTTAGTTGCGGCGAAAACGGCAGGTAAACCTATTGTTGTCTCAATGGGCGGTCTAGCCGCATCAGGGGGATATTGGATCTCAACCCCTGCCGACTACATTATCGCTAGTCCGACAACACTGACCGGTTCAATCGGTATCTTTGGTGTAATTAATACCGTAGAGAATACCTTGGGCTCAGTTGGCGTCCATACTGATGGTGTATCGACCTCACCGCTTGCCGATATTTCAATGACTAAGGCATTACCGGATCAAGTGACCCAAATGATGCAACTCACCATTGAAAACGGCTATCGTCATTTTATCAACTTGGTTGCTCAGTCTCGTCACAAAACGCCAGAACAGGTCAATGAAATCGGCCAAGGACACGTTTGGACGGGTGAAGATGCGAAACAAAACGGGCTTGTCGATGCTTTAGGTGACTTTGATGATGCGGTGAGCAAAGCACAATCCTTAGCGCACCTGCAAAAAGCCTCCCTCAAGTGGGTACAACAAGATCCCTCTTGGATGGATACGTTATTCTCACAGATGCAAGCCTCCGTTTCGGCCCGACTTCCCGATCAGGTGAAGGCTTGGTTACCGGCTCCTTTGTCAGAAGTGATAAGTAAAGCTCAACAACAGCCTGGACTTTTTAATCAGCAAGGCGACCCACAAAATCGTTACGCTTGGTGCGTCAACTGCGGAGTCATCAATTAACACTCATAGCCCGACATTCGTCGGGCTATATTTCTTCTCCTGAAGTTTCTATACTCCAGCATAATTTTTTACTTTGTCCCGCTATTCGGAATTCGTTATGCAGAAAAAAAATATTTATGTCGCCTACACTGGTGGAACCATTGGCATGCAGCGTTCCGCTCACGGTTATATTCCAGTCTCAGGGCATTTACAGCAGCAGTTAGAGTTAATGCCAGAATTCCATCGTCAAGAAATGCCTGCTTTCACCATTCACGAATATACGCCGTTAATGGACTCCTCCGATATGACTCCGGCGGATTGGCAAGTCATTGCTGAGGATATTCGCACCCATTACGACGAATACGATGGCTTCGTGATTCTTCATGGCACAGACACCATGGCTTTTACCGCATCGGCGCTCTCTTTCATGCTGGAAAACCTTGGAAAACCGGTTATTGTGACAGGGTCACAAATTCCTCTCGCAGAGTTGCGTTCAGATGGTCAGCAAAACTTGCTCAATGCGTTATATGTCGCAGCCAATTATCCAATTAGTGAAGTAGGATTATTTTTTAATAACACCTTATTTCGCGGTAATCGTACCACCAAAGCCCATGCGGATGGTTTTAATGCTTTTGCATCCCCGAACCTCTCGCCATTGTTAGAGGCAGGTATTCATATAAAAAAATTGAATACAACACCAGTACCGGCTCAGCAAGGTGAACTTATTGTCCATCCAATTACCCCTCAACCGATTGGCGTAGTCACCATCTATCCAGGAATTTCTCCCGATGTTGTGAGCAATTTCCTCCGTCAACCGGTCAAAGCATTAATTCTACGCTCGTACGGTGTCGGAAACGCCCCGCAATCTGCAGCGTTTATTGCGGTATTAGCAGAAGCCTATGAACGTGGCATAGTGGTGGTTAATCTCACTCAATGTATGTCTGGTAAGGTAAATATGGGGGGATATGCGACCGGAAATGCTTTGGAGCAAGCTGGAGTCGTTAGCGGTAGCGACTTAACAGTGGAAGCTGCACTAACTAAGTTACATTATTTACTCTCTCAACAACTCTCTGCAGAAGAAATTCGAGTGCTGATGCGACGCAACCTACGCGGTGAACTCAGCGATTAAGAAGTAAGGGTGCTTTGGCGCACCCTTTCTTTCAATCGAGTTTGATACGGGTTATATCGTCGACTATTCCAAACTCTTCTTTGAGTTGTCGCTTACTTTTCATCACCATCTCTCCCCCTTTAGCCACTGACATATGCTGGGGGTTATCATTATGGCGAGCTTGCCACAACAGGACAAGCTGCAAAGTGTGCTCTTTTTGCTGGGACGTCAATGCCACACCATCCGGCCATTTACCCGTCTCAGTGGCCATTACTAGGCGTTGGTACACTTCTGGGGTCATCTCGGCTAATACACGCTGTAAATCGGCACTCATTTCAAGCCTATCCTTTCGTTTGACTACCATGAGTATCAGTGAAGTTTAAGGATGCCGAATTCACACAATATCGTTCACCACTCGGTTGAGGACCATCGGGGAAAACATGCCCTAAATGCGCATCACACTGTCCACAGCGAATTTCGATACGATGCATATTGTGGCTGTCGTCATCTAAATAACGTATAGCATCATCCGAAACCGGTTGATAAAAACTTGGCCATCCACAGCCAGAATCGTATTTTGTATCAGAGTAAAATAATGGTGCTTGGCAGACGATACAATGGTAATAGCCTTCTTCCTGATTGTGTAGTAGTGCTCCACTAAACGGAGGTTCTGTTCCTCGTTCCTGCGTGACATAGCGTTGCATTTCATTGAGTGAAGATAAAGAGGGTGACTCGTTGCTCATAATTGATCCTACTAAACAGTTCAAGTCATCATTATAACAAACTCATAACAAATTGGTCTTTTTTTTCGACCATAACGTCCAAACTCTTCTCAAAAACCCTTTTTTGTAAAAACCTGATAATTGATTTCCCACAGTTATTGACACGATTAAGCTTGACGTATGAAGCGGTTTTTGTAATTTTACTGCCAACCTTTTATTCACTATCAAATAGCTGGTGGAATATATGACTATCAAAGTAGGTATCAACGGTTTTGGCCGTATCGGTCGCATTGTTTTTCGTGCTGCACAACAACGTTCAGACATCGAAATCGTCGCGATCAACGATCTGTTAGACGCAGAATATATGGCTTACATGCTGAAGTATGACTCAACTCACGGTCGTTTTGACGGTACTGTTGAAGTGCAAGATGGCGCGTTAATTGTAAACGGTAAAAAAATCCGTGTTACCAGCGAAAAAGATCCAGCTAACTTGAAGTGGGACGAAGTCGGTGTTGATGTGGTAGCAGAAGCTACTGGTATCTTTTTAACTGACGAAACCGCACGTAAGCACATCACCGCAGGTGCTAAGAAAGTTGTCTTGACTGGCCCTTCTAAAGATGACACTCCAATGTTTGTTCGTGGTGCTAACTTCGATAAATATGCGGGTCAAGATATTGTTTCAAACGCATCCTGTACCACTAACTGCCTAGCGCCGTTAGCAAAAGTTATCAATGATAACTTCGGTATCATCGAAGGGCTGATGACGACCGTTCACGCAACCACTGCAACGCAAAAAACCGTTGATGGTCCTTCTCACAAAGATTGGCGTGGTGGACGTGGTGCAAGCCAAAACATCATTCCTTCTTCTACCGGTGCAGCAAAAGCTGTTGGTAAAGTATTACCAGAATTAAATGGTAAACTGACTGGTATGGCTTTCCGTGTCCCAACGCCTAACGTCTCTGTGGTTGATCTGACTGTACGTTTAGAGAAAAAAGCCTCTTACGCTGAAATCTGTCAAGCCATCAAAGCGGCTTCTGAAGGCGCAATGAAAGGTGTACTAGGCTTCACAGAAGATGACGTAGTATCAACCGATTTCAATGGCGAAACCCTAACGTCTATATTCGATGCGAAAGCAGGTATCGCATTGAATGACAATTTCGTCAAACTGGTTTCATGGTATGACAACGAAACAGGTTACTCTCACAAAGTTCTTGATTTAGTTGCACTGGTTGCAGGCAAATAAAATCTAAGTATTGTGAATAAGGGCGACTTAGGTCGCCCTTTTTTTTGGAGAATTTCAATGCAATCATCCCTTTTTACACTCCCGATCTCGGAGCAACTTTCTCCCTTCTGCTCTCTTCGTCGACAAGGTGAGTTAACACTGCTTATCATTGAACACACTGAATTCCGTGCCGCCTTCTCACTGCAAGGTGGTCAACTCATCGCATGGCAACCTAATAACCAACCTGCGGTGATCTGGTTAAGCGACCAGACTGAATTTACGCAAGGAAAAGCAATCCGTGGCGGCATTCCCATTTGCTGGCCGTGGTTTGGTCCAGCGGGCAAGCCATCCCATGGTTTTGCACGAACGTCTGAGTGGCAGCTAATTAATTGCGAAGAATCTGCTCAGCAGGTAAAAGTGACGATGCGCTTAACTGCCACGCCTGAAACGCACAAAATTTGGCCCCATGATTTTGAATTAACGTTAGTCGCTCTATTGAGTGCCGAGTCTAGCCGGATTACGTTACGCATTACAGGAAACATAGAAACGACGGCGGCTTTACATAGCTATTTCCACGTCGGCGATAGTGAAACGGCAAGGGTCAGCGGCTTAGGCGAATATTACATTGATAAAGTCAAGGGCAATACGTTAGCGTCTCAGCAGGGTGAGCAGACCTATCAAGGTGAAGTGGACCGTATCTTTACCCATCCCGCAGCTGAATCATTATTGAAAGACCCTCAGCTTAAGCGTGCACTAAAAATCGAACACGAAGGTTTAAGTGACGTTGTCACTTGGAATCCTGGCGCAACGCTTTGTCACTCGATGGCTGATATGAGCGATGACGGCTATAAAACGATGGTTTGTGTGGAAACTGCCCGGATAAGCCAGCCATTTGTTACAACGACTACCACCCCTGCCGAGTTAACGGTCACCATTACCCCACTACCCTGGTAAGAAAACTCTCCCAAAGCGGGCTTTGGGAGAGTTAATTTTAAAACTGGTAATTAACGCCTGTCCAAACCGTTGTTTGACCAGATTTATCGACCATTGAACTATGCTTAATCTCATTATCGAAATGGGTATAACGAGCACCTGCCACAATCGTCCAATCACGAGTCAATTGATACGTTGCACTGATATCAACATAAGGTGACCAGCTATCATCGGCTTTGTAGCGATCAATTCCGGTACGACGAGATTCTTTTTCTGAGACACCGTAGTAATAATCGGTTTGATTAGCACTCTGCCATGTTACCCCGGCACCAGGAATCAAAGAAAGCGCACCGAATTGTAACGGATAATGATAATTAGTGTCCCATACCAATCCATTACTTTCATTAAGTACATCACCCGTCAACGCAGTTTTTACTACACCCCAGGTGGCAACATGAGTCCACTCTCCACCCATCATCATTGTGAGATGACGTTTGTCGAGGCCACGCATCGCACTATGATGGGCACGGTGTGGATTAAAATATTGCCCAGTCGTGTTCGCAATAATTGAAAATTGGTCAGCTTCGCCATGATAGAGGTAATAACCAGCCTCTAAGCCATGAAAGAAAACGTTCTCATCTTGATAATTAATTAACGGAAACGGGACTGTCCGATCTTTTGTATTATGATAAGGCGATTCGGACCATAGTGCGGCAACTCCTACTGAAAGAGGTTGAGCTAACAGGTCCTGTGAAAATAAGAGGTTCGCGCCAACCAACGAGGCGGCTAATAAGTACGTTTTTTTTATCATGTTTACATCCTGAGTTAACTAACTTCCTAAGATTACTCACACTAAAATGATATTTTAGCGATATCTTCTTATCGAATTTTGATCATATAGGGCTTATTCATTTCGAAACTAGCTTTTTATTCTGAAGTTATGCATTTCGCACCAAAAATCAGGGTTTTCTTATTCTCCACTTCGTTAATAAGCGCCACACAGATTGCCTAAATTATGTAATACTCTGATATCTTCAGCAGGTGTAAGGGATGAGCCACTATGGATTCAAGTACAATCAACAGTTTGTTTATCATCGGCTCGGTACTCGTCACCGCCAGTATTTTACTCAGTGCCTTTTCGTCGAAGTTAGGGATTCCTATCCTGGTTATCTTTCTAGTTTTAGGGATGTTAGCTGGTGAACAAGGTATCGGTGGAATTGTCTTTAACAACTATCCTGTCGCGTATTTAGTTTCAAATCTCGCCTTAGCCGTCATTTTGTTAGATGGGGGGATGCGTACCAGTGTGAGTTCCATTCGTATTGCCATCTGGCCTTCATTGTCTTTAGCCACTATTGGCGTCTTGATTACGGCAGGTTTGACCGGTGCTTTGGCTGCGTACTTGTTCCACCTTGATCTCATGCAAGGCTTTCTCATTGGCGCAATTATTGGTTCCACCGATGCAGCCGCCGTGTTCTCTTTGATTGGTGACAAAGGGTTAAATCAGCGGGTCAGTTCAACCCTAGAAATCGAATCCGGTAGTAACGATCCCATGGCTGTCTTTCTAACCGTGACGTTAATAGAGATGATTCAACAGCATCATCAGGGTCTCGATGTCAGTTTTATTATTCACTTGATACGAGAATTTGGCCTAGGCATTGTCATCGGCCTTCTTGGTGGGATGACCTTACAACGACTGATTAATCATATTACTCTACCTGCTGGACTCTACCCATTACTTGCAGTGAGTGGTGGTATACTTGTTTTCGCCTTAACAACTTTACTAGGGGGAAGCGGGATTCTTGCAGTGTACCTAACAGGCTGTTGGTTAGGGAACAGCGGTATCCGCAACCGAACCGGTATTACACAAATTTTTGATGGTCTTGCTTGGCTCAGCCAAATTGGAATGTTTATTGTATTAGGGCTGTTAGTTGTTCCCAGTGACCTTTGGAAAATTGCATTACCAGCCCTGCTGCTCTCGCTATGGCTTATTTTTATCGCTCGCCCTCTTTCGGTATTTGCTGGGCTGCTCCCCTTTAAAAGTTTTAGTATGCGTGAACGGTTCTTCATCAGCTGGGTTGGATTACGCGGTGCAGTTCCGATTATTTTAGCCGTTTTTCCGATGATGGCTGGTCTCGACAACGCTTCTCTCTATTTTAATATCGCTTTTTTTGTAGTAATGGTATCGTTACTCCTTCAAGGCAGTACGCTATCCTTTGCCGCGAAACTCGCAAAAGTGATCGTGCCACGCACAGTATACCCGTTCCAACGTAATAGTTTAGATATCCATCCTGATAGCCCTTGGGAACAATACGTTTATCAGCTGGGTTCTGAAAACTGGTGTATTAATGCGCCCCTCAAAGATCTGAAAATGCCTGAACATACCCGGATTACCGCTTTATTCCGAGATAATGTGCTAATGCACCCTCGTGGCTCTACTCACTTGCGCGAAAATGATATTTTATGTGTGATTGGTCGAGAACGTGACTTATTGGCCTTAGGAAATATGTTTAGTCAAACCCCCCCGATCGATTTGGATCAACGCTTCTTTGGTGATTTTATCCTTGATGGCCAAGCGCCTTTACAACAAGTCGCGGAGGTTTACGGACTAACCTTGTCTGACAGCAGCTTTCACGGGATGAACTTATCACAACTTATGATTGAAAAATTGGGCCGTAACCCAGTAGTGGGGGATGCCTTACAATGGTCTGAGCTCTTACTGACCGTTGCAGAAAAAGATGATGACACAATTTCACGTGTCGGTTTACGTTTATTGGAAGAAGAAGATTAATGAATTCCCCGCGCTATTTTATTGCTTTATTATTATGCTTAGTCTTACTTTCCCCCTTAGGGATTGATTTATTTCTACCCACGTTACCTTATATCGCCTCTGGGCTTCAAACGCCGGTTAGTCATATTCAATTGACCATTCCATTATTCTTATTGGTCATGGGAATTGGACAATTAATTTCAGGGCCTTTAGTCGATAATTACGGGCGAAAACCTATTGCGCTAATAGGATTATCGCTTTATTTAGCGGGAAGTGCTCTGGCTGCCCTGGCTATTAACTGGCCTATTTTTTTAGTGGCTCGCATTGTTCAAGGTATGGCCGTGTGTTGTACCGCAGTGGTGGCTTTTAGTGGCGTACGAGATAAACTTGAAGGCGACGAAGCAGCACGTGCTTATAGCTTTTTAAATGGTTCACTGAATATTGTCCCTGCACTGGCGCCATTGCTAGGCGGGATGCTTGCGCACTATTGGGGTTGGCGCGCGCCATTCGGCTTTCTATTTCTGTATGGCTTAGTACTGATGGTCATTATTTATAAGTGGCTACCTGAGACACGTCCAGACACTACCCATCCCAGTGCTCTGTTTCCCATTCGTACCTATGCATCGATTGCAAAGCAACCCGCATTCTTGGCTTTTACCTTCTCCATTGCCAGTGCGTTGGGTATGGTATTAACGTATGTCTCTTTAGCCCCAACGGTGTTGATGGAGCATGATGCGTTATCACCTTTTACCTTCTCGATTATATTTGGCATAAACGGCTTATGGATAATGGCGGTCAGTGCAATAGCGAATCGTATTATTCCAAAGTGTGGTCGCCCATTCTGTTTACTGCTCGGCGCAATATCGATGATCGCTGCAGGGGTTATTCTTTTCGCTGAGCCGTATTTGTTGGCCCCAGCTATCCTTTCGCACTGGTTAAGCTATATGATACCGGTAGCGATTTCCGTGGCAGGTTTGGCTTTTATTATGGGGCCGGCAACGAGCTACGCTTTAGCCCCTTTCCAACAAAATGCTGGAGTGGCGTCAGCATTGCTAGGCTTTGTCCAGATGGCTGGAGGCGCAGGAGGGAGTATAATCATGCTAATGCTACCGCTAACGCCTTATACTGCACTTGCCATTATGATGTTGCTAGGCGGAGCACTGGCCACTGTTGCCTGGTTGACCAGCTTGAAGGTTAAGGGTTCTCTTATCTCACTCAGCTAATATCAGAAATAATAGTGAACGGGACGCGTTGGGTTACTGCTGTTAACAATTCATACCCTACCGTCCCAGCTGCGTGAGCAATGGTATCAACTGGGAGTTGAGAGCCCCATAGTTCTACAGCGCTTCCAATACTTGCCTCAGGACACTCGGTGATATCCACCATCAGCATATCCATCGAAACCGTTCCGACTATTTTGCATAATTTCCCAGCGATTAACACTGGAGTACCGGACGGCGCGTGGCGGGGATACCCATCGGCATAACCACATGCAACGATACCGATTCGTTGGGCTGAAGGTGTCACATAGCGGTGCCCGTAGCCAACGCCCTCACCTGCGGCAACCTGCTGAACCGCGATGATTTCACTCGTTAATGACATCACCGGGCGAAGATCGAACGATTCAATATCGGCCGCACACCCTGTGGGCGAGGCACCATATAATACGACCCCTGGTCGTATCCATTGATGGTGGGTCTCAGGGTGCCACAAACTTGCTGCCGAGTTGGCGTAACAGCGCGGCGCTTGAAGTTCTGAGGTGGCCTGATCAAGGCGTTGTGACGGTTCACGGATAAAATCAGGCCCCTCGTCTGCTCTAGCAAAGTGAGACATTAAGGTGATCTCTCCAACAGCAGGAAGCGTATTGAGTTGTTGCCAGACCGTCAGAACCTTGTCCGGAGAAAAACCTAACCGATTCATTCCATTATTAATCTTTAAATACACTGAAATGGGTTTTTGAGCTTTGTAGCTCGCAAGCGCTTGAAGTTGCCAATCGCTATGTATCGCTGTCGTCAGTTGGTAAGCTTCTATCAACGATAAATCAGTGGGTTTGAAGAAACCTTCTAACAGTAAGATCGGTTGGGTAACGCCGGCTTCTCTCAATTGGATAGCTTCTTCATAATTGAGCAAGGCATACCCATCCGTTGCGGCTAGCGCTTGATAGCAGCGTGCTAGGCCATGACCATAAGCATTTGCTTTCACCACACTCCACACCTTCGATGTCGGTGCTAACGCTCTAATTCTGCGAAGATTATGGCTCAATGCGGTTGTATTAATAGTTGCCTTGATCGGCCTAGACATCGCTACTTACTCCTCAACTCAGCCGTTTTGCGACTGTAAATGTAACGTCGGTGCTTCAAAACCCGGTAAATAACGGTAAACCGATAAATCATCCGCAGCAATATCCGGTGTACGGCCAGAGATAATATCGGCAATCAATCGTCCAGAACCACATGCCATGGTCCACCCTAAGGTACCATGCCCCGTGTTCAGATAGAGATTACTGAGTGGGGTTTTACCAACAATTGGCGTACCGTCTGGGGTCATTGGTCGTAATCCTGTCCAATAATGCGCTTCGCCCAGCGAAGCTGAATTAGGATAAAGATCATTGACCACCATCTCCAGTGTTTCTCTTCGCGCCTGAGGGAGTTCGTTGTTAAAACCAACAATTTCTGCCATACCCCCCACACGTATACGCTGTTCAAAACGCGTCACGGCGACTTTATAAGTTTCATCAAGCACAGTTGATACAGGCGCTCGGCTCTCGTCCGTAATCGGTAAAGTAATGGAATAACCTTTGAGTGGGTACACAGGGATATCAACCAATCCCTTTAGTAGCGACGTAGACCAACTGCCAGCGGTCACTAAAATCGCATCAGCTTGCAACTGATGACCATTGGCAATGACAGAGGTTATTCGGTTATTTTCAACCGTTAAGCGTTCCACATTTTGATTGAAAAGAAACTTAACCTTGGCTTGCTCTGCTAATTGCGCCAAACGTTGCGTGAAAAGCTTACAATCACCTGTCTCGTCATTAGGTAATTGCAAACCTCCTGTTAATTTATCAAGACTATTTGCAAGCCCAGGTTCAACCGATGTGAGTTGGTGGGATTCGAGTAAATTAAAAGGGACGCCCGCATCTTTAAGCACGGCGATATCTTTAGCAGCATTATCGAACTGTTGAGTAGTCCGAAAAAGCTGGAGTGTCCCTCCTTGTCGCCCCTCATAAACAATACCCGTTTCTTGACGTAATGCTCGTAAGCTATCTCGACTGTATTCGGCTATCCTCACCATTCTCGCTTTATTTTCTTGATAATGATCTAGAGTACAGTTTCGTAACATCGACCACATCCAAGACAGTTGGAATCGGCTACCATCTGGGCGAATTGCGAGGGGAGCATGTTTTTGAAACATCCATTTTATTGCTTTAAGTGGTATACCTGGCGCAGCCCAAGGTGCAGCGTAACCGGGAGAAATTTGACCGGCATTCCCCGCGCTAGTTTCCATCGCCACGCCAGACTGTTTTTCTACTACTGTCACTTCATGACCTGCAGCAGCAAGATACCAAGCACTTGTCACGCCTACCACACCACCACCAATAATCAGTACACGCATAACACCCTCGCAGAACATTTAACCTGAAACTGCCTTATCATCTAGTGAAAAGACCTACCGCTCACTGACAATTTATGAGCCTTTATTTCACGTTATTTTTAAGAAAAAAAACAATAAATAAAATGCATATTTAAAAACATAGATTTTTATGCTTCTTTTCTGAATTAATATACTGCAAAGAATCCAATTTGATCAATTATTGTACTATCTGATATATTAAATTTTGCATTACCCCTCAAATACAGAATAGAGTTAAATTCTTTATATGGATGTAAAAATAGAATATATAGCTTATTTTTATAAAAAATACGATATGGGAAAGATGCAGTAAGGAAATGACTGCAGCGTTAGCACTGATATGTTTAGGATGGGTAGTAGAAATATGTCCGATAGGATCCCTTCGCGTTCTTTGCTACTATCTTCCCGCTATTTCCCTTTTCGACTACAGGAACGTTATGTTACGGAAATTAAAACACCTCTCACAACATAGAGGCGCATGGTTATTACTGGCTGCTGGGGTAGTAGTGTTAGAGCTCACCGCAGTAGGCTTTCAACTATTTTTGGGACAAAAACCTTGTGTGCTCTGCGTCTATCAACGCGCAGCATTGGCAGGACTATTGTTGGCAGCCTTGATTGGCGCCGTTGCCCCCAAAACGCCATTACGCTTTATCGCTATTCTAGGTTGGTTGGTTGCCGCTGCGAAAACCTTCTCTTTAGCCTGGGAGCAAACTCAGCTTCAACTTCACCCGCCGCTTTTTGCAACCTGTGATTTTTTTCCAAAATTCCCCCAATGGTTACCCTTAAACCAATGGTTCCCGACTCTTTTTACCCCTACCGGTAACTGTACCGACATAGGCTGGCAATGGTTGTCCATGACAATGCCACAGTGGCTAGTTGGGATAAGCGGGGTATTGTTTGTGATAGGGGTGATCATCCTTGTCGCGCAGCTTCCTTGCCCTAGAAAAAATCGTCCTTAACAGGCCTTAGTGGCGACTACTGTTATTCAGGGTTGGGAATGATATGATCTTCCCAATTCCTGACTTCACTTTCTCTTACTGCAATATGCCTTACCGAGATACGTTGTGCATGCATGGCCTTTGCAGACCCTACTTTAAGCGGATGCCAAGCCGGCAAATCCTGGCCTTCAGCCAAAAGCCGGTAACTACAGGTTCTTGGTAACCAAGAGAATGTAGGAAGGTTATCTCGCGTCAACTTTATACAATCCGGTTCGTAAGCAAACCGGTTATCGTAGTGACGGCATTGGCAAGTCTTAATATTAAGAAGGTTACACGCGACATTCGTGAAATATATTTCGTCGGTATCGGCATCTTGTAGCTTGTTTAAGCAACATTGACCACAGCCATCACACACTGACTCCCACTCGCTATCACTCATTTGCTCAAGACTTTTTGTTTGCCAAAAAGGAAGCATTGTCATAAATCAATCCAACATAACAGGTTCATACTACACTGACTCGTTATCACCCCTAAGGAGGGTACAAAATATTTACAGATAAATCTTAGCTAGCTTTCGATTCTGTTGCTAAGTGGCGAGTTAATAAGTTCTCAACCGGGGGAGGGATCTGCAAATAAAAACCTTGCTCAATAAGCTGTTGTTTAACTTTATCAATATCTGCAGAAGCCAGACGTTCCCTACCCTCTAAAGAAATTACCATCGATAAAAGTGGTTTACCAAACCCTTTCATTAACGCTTCAGGAACACAGCTAAAGTCATCTTTTTTACTAAGATATAAATACGTCTGGTCCCGTAAAGAACTACGATAAATTGCACAAATCATAAATTTCTCCGAATAATCTAACTCGGTTGCTTGCCTGTTGAATACGAGGATTATAACATGCTTAAGGTTAACAAAATATTAGCCTTAAGCAGGACTTTACTCTTTCGTAAAGTCAGGTAAGGTGTATAAAAAATCACAGGACTGAACAAGTATAGATGTCACAGACGCCCATTGAACTAAAAGGCAGCAACTTCACACTTTCTGTTGTCCATATAAATCATTCACAGCCTGATGTGGTATTAAACGCGCTTCAGGAAAAGATTGCCCAAGCGCCCTCATTTTTGGCGAATGCGCCTGTAGTGGTGAATGTTGCATCGTTAAATAGCACTGTAGATTGGAAAAGTATGTATCACGCTATTTCACAGTCTGGATTAAAGATTGTGGGAATTAGTGGTTGTAAAGATGAACAACTCAAAACTCAGATTGCGACATTGGGTATCCCCTTTCTCAATGAAGGTAAAGCAGCTGTTCAGAAAACTCCCCCTGTTAATCAAGAATCTCCTGAACCAGTAAAAATATCCGACGATGACAAAGCTTTACGGACGCGGATTGTTGATACCCCCATTCGGTCAGGCCAACAGATTTATGCTCGTAATGCCGATCTGATTGTTACCAGTAGTGTAAGTGCCGGTGCTGAGTTGGTCGCAGACGGTAATATACATATTTATGGCAATATGCGCGGACGTGCATTAGCGGGTGCGAGTGGTGATACCCAGGCTCAAATATTTTGTACTCATCTCGCGGCAGAATTAGTGTCGATTGCAGGTGAATATTGGATTATGGATCAAATTCCAAACGATTTTTTTAGTAAAGCAGCACGGTTGGCCTTACGTGAAGGCAAACTGGCTATTGAACCTCTTAATTAGACCCCTTTTCTTAAGTTAAGGAAATCAAGAAATATGGCACGCATAATTGTAGTTACATCAGGTAAAGGGGGCGTTGGCAAAACCACGTCAAGCGCAGCCATCGCAACGGGTCTTGCCCGTAAAGGAAAAAAAACAGTCGTTATCGACTTTGATATCGGACTTCGTAATCTTGACCTCATCATGGGTTGTGAACGCCGTGTGGTCTATGATTTCGTCAATGTTATTCAGGGTGACGCTACCTTGAATCAAGCGCTGATCAAAGATAAGCGCACTGAAACATTGTATATTCTTCCTGCTTCTCAAACACGTGATAAAGACGCCTTGAATTACGAAGGTGTCGAAAAAGTTCTCAATGAGTTGAAGAAGATGAACTTTGACTTTATCGTTTGTGACTCTCCTGCAGGTATCGAAACTGGAGCCTTGATGGCGTTATATTTCGCTGATGAAGCGATTATTACGACTAACCCTGAGGTCTCTTCTGTACGGGACTCAGATCGTATCTTAGGCATTATTGCCTCCAAGTCTCGTCGCGCCGAAAAGGGTGAAACCCCCGTTAAAGAACACTTATTATTAACCCGTTATAACGCGGGCCGAGTTAATCGTGGTGACATGTTAAGCATGGAGGATGTATTAGAAATCCTACACATTCCTCTGATTGGCGTGATCCCTGAAGACCAGTCTGTGCTTCGCGCCTCTAACCAAGGTGAACCTGTGATTCTCGATGAAGAATCTGATGCAGGTCGCGCATACAGCGATACAGTTGAACGCTTGCTCGGCGAAGAACGTCCCTTCCGCTTTATTGAAGAAGAGAAGAAGGGTTTCCTAAAACGCCTGTTTGGGGGATAGACCATGGCGCTGTTAGATTTCTTTTTATCCCGAAAAAAAAATACTGCGAATATCGCAAAAGAACGCTTACAAATCATTGTTGCAGAACGTCGCCGTGGCGATAGCGAACCACACTATTTACCACAGTTGAAACGCGACATTCTTGAAGTTATTTGTAAATACGTGAAGATTGATCCTGATATGGTAACGGTACAATTGGATCAGAAAGGAGAAGATATCTCCATTCTTGAACTCAATGTGACATTACCTGAAGCAGAAGAAGCTGAAAAGTAGCGACTAGAAAGAGCGGTTATTCACCGCTCTTCTTAACTCAATATTGGGTTAATACCTTGTTAAGAGAATCGCCTAATAATTCTCCTCGCCATCCGTACAGTAATTCTGGCTGCACATCACTCTGCTTTAACTTCCAATGAGCGCTAATGAGTTGGTTAATCTGACGTCGCGAAGCTAACATCTCTTGGCTATAACCAGAACGAGCACTCACCTGTTTCACTACCTCTTTCAATTCCGTGAAGAGCTGCTTATAACGAGGGTTATCAATAATATTTTTCACCGGATTAGGTAAGGCGTCTTCACTCAGCGAAGCTCCCTTCCTTACTAGCGCTAAAATCGTTTCCCCGTGAAAACGAATTTCAGGTCCTATCGCCCCAAGCTCGCGAAGCTCGGCTAGAGATGATGGGCTAAAGCGCGCCGCCTTCCAGAGTAATTCTTCCTTCACCACGAAATTCACTGCCATATTATGTGCCCGCGCGTAATTCAGACGCCACTCGGCCAAACCTTGCAGAATAGCTAACTGCCTAGGCTTCAATTGCCATGCTTGTGAAATATCTAAGTAAGCTAATGCGGGGTCGATAGTGATCTGACGTCTTAGAATTTGTAACGCACATTCACTTTCAATGTAAGCGAGTTGCCCTTTATCTAGGGCTTGTTGATGAAGTTTTTCAGCGATAGGAAGTAAATATTCAACGTCGGCCGCCGCATACTGACACTGCTTCTCGGTTAATGGGCGGGCTAACCAATCGGTTCTTGATTCGCTCTTATCTAATTGAATACCTGTAAACTGCGCAACCATAGCTGCGAAGCCCCATGATGAAGGGTTTCCAAGAAAGGCTGCCATAATTTGCGTATCGAGCATAGGTGTCGGCACCACGTCAAAACGGTTTAGGAAAACCTCTAAATCTTCACCCCCAGCGTGAAGATATTTAATCACCTTTTCATCAGTCAGTACTTCAATAAAGGGCTGCCAATCGGAGATTTGTAATGGGTCTATCAGGCTGACTTGGCGACCATCGTAAAGCTGAATTAATCCTAAAAGTGGATAATAAGTCCGTGTACGAACGAATTCAGTGTCCAAAGCAATCGCTTCAACTTCCCGTGCCTCTTTACAACAGTCAATTAGTTGACGATCGGTCTCTATAAAACGATAACTTAGCATAATTTCTCTCTATTTCAGGGTTCTCCAGTCGCAGCGCATCATTCCTCAGAGGCTGAGGCTGAAGTGAGTGCTTGGCGTAAAACTTTACCTAACGGGTTCTTAGGTAGAACATCGCGAAATTCAATAATTTTCGGAACCTTATATCCTGTTAGTTGCTCACGGCAATATGCGATAACCTGTGCTTCAGTCAGATTCGGATCATTACGTACCACAAAAACTTTGACCTTTTCACCACTTAGTTCGCTCGCGATCCCAACCGCCACGGCTTCGCTAATAAGAGGATGCTCATTAAGGACTGATTCGATTTCGCTCGGATAAACGTTAAAACCTGACACAATGATAATATCTTTTTTTCGATCCACCAGTTTTAACAGCCCTTCCTCTGTGACGAGCGCAATATCACCAGTATGGAACCACCCCTCGCTATCAAATACCGATAAAGACTCTTCAGCGTGTTGCCAATAACCTTTCATCACTTGCGGCCCTCTGACACAAAGTTCTCCTGGCTGTCCAACGGGCACCGGTGATAAAAATTCATCGACTAAAGTGATCTCTGTCGAGGCAACAGGTAAACCAATAGTACCTGTATGTCGAGTTATTGATAGTGGATTGACGGCTACCAAAGGTGAACACTCTGTGAGTCCATAGCCCTCGATAATAGGAATGCCTGTCAGGCGTTCCCACTCCGAGGCAACTTGAGGTTGAATCGCCATTCCACCCGCAACACTAATTTTAAGTGAGGATAGGTTTAACTGACGAAAACCAGAATGATGGATTAAGCGTGCGTAGAGGGTGTTAACCCCAGAGATAACGGTAAAGTTCACTTTCTTCAATGAAGCAACCCAGCGATCCATATCCAGAGGGTTAGTGATTAGCACATTACTTGCCCCCTGCTCGACAAATAATAAACAGTTAATCATCAAGGCAAAAATATGGTAGAGCGGCAAAGCACTGATCACTCGCTCTTCACCTGGAACAAGCAGATCCCCGTAAACCGCCTTAATTTGTTCAATATTGGCCAATAAATTGCCATGGGTCAGCATTGCCCCTTTGGCGACTCCGGTTGTACCGCCGGTATATTGAAGGAGTGCAACATCATCGAGTTGTAAACAGGGTTGTTGATAAGGAAGGTCACGTCCTTTTCTCACACAGTCACGATAGCGCTGGTGAGCGAGCTGCCACTTAGGGACCTTCTTTTTTACGTAATGCAACATGAAATGAATCAGTTTACGTTGCAGGGGAGGATGCTCGTCACCCAGTTCGCTCACAATAAGATGTTTTACCGGACTACCCACCATCACGCGTTCTACTGTGTGAGCGAAATTACTCAAAATAACCAAGGTAGTAATACCGCTATCTTGTAACTGGTAACGCAGCTCACGAGCGGTATAGAGAGGATTGATATTCACCACAATGGCACCACAACGAATGATGGCGAATAACACGACAGGATATTGGAGGCAGTTTGGCAACATAATGCCGATTCGTTGACCGGCAGTAACGCCTAACTCATTTTGAAAGTAAGCCGCAAGCGCCCTACTTCGTTTATCAAGCTCGTGATAGCTCAGTGACGTACCAAGGTTAGAAAAGGCAACCTGCTGCGGATAACGTGCAACAGCTGTCTCAAACATATCTAACAATGAGTTATAACGTTGAGAAACGCTATTTTCAGCCTTAAGTTGAGAAATTCCTCGTTGTGAAGCGATTTCTCGACTTAATACTGTAGACTGCTGACTGTTCATAAAAGATACAACCCCTTATTGTTAAGCAGAGTAATGATAAAATTCAGGCTTAACCCTTCGTCCATAAAAAAACCGGTCACTTTTGGTGACCGGCTCACACATTTGACTCTATTCAGATAGAAAAGTCTGTACAGGCATCGGTCCTTGCATAGAGTACCCCCACCAGGGATCAATAAAACCCCGCCGACCATAACGTGGACCGTACCATATCCATGGGTCCATCGGCATTGGTGGTGTCATGACTTGCTGAGTAAGGTGCCATCGTTGATACCCGGTCACGCTGACGACCAGGAAGCTATAGTTTTGCTCACCAATTTTACCGGGCGTCACGCGTTGAATAAAGCCGAGCACGGTCAAATATTGATTCGTTAACTCTGCCGGATCGACAAAACTGGGGATATCGGCATATAAACGTCCCAAAGACGCCGCACCCAATATCGGCCGAGCACCATCGTCTAGCGGTTGTACCATTAACTCGATACGAGTAACGTTATCGTGATTTGTGACCTTAACGACTTTACCGCCAAAGCGTGATTCTTGGCCGACATACAAGTTCGGCGCATTCATTACGCGGGTGAAATCTTGTTGAGGGAGTGGAGCATTTCCTTGGATCGATTTCGGAATAGAGACACAGCCCGTTAAGAAAACTAAGGGCAGAAGACAAGCCAACACAGCACGGTGATAATATTTCATAACGCACTCCCAATCAGACTGACACAATAGACAGATTGATGGCTAAATAGTTTCCAAAAGAAATTAACGACCAGGTAATTTTTTCCACGTGACTTCATTACGAAGATAAATTGGCTCAATCTCCGCTGGATGAACAAGGTTCCCCGCCTGTAACTGTCGATAAGCTAAGGGTAGCATATCTTCTGCTTGGGGTAGGAGGCTCTCACTTGCCGTGAGCGTTAGCCTATGTCCCTCGAGCAGTTCAGGATATGCCTGCCATCCTGTCCCGGCCGTCATCCATTCACCAGTGAGGCTATTCATTTTCTTTACCGCGGCTTGAGGGGAAAGTACCTGTTCGCTCTCCTTACCCTGCCATTTCCCCTGATCGTCTCGTTGGTAGATAGCCCAATAGACTTCTCCCATACGCGCATCAATCGCAACTAAAACATTATTTGCTTGATGCTTACGCCAAGCGCCTTCAGCTAAGGCTTCGAGGCTTGAAATCCCGATTAACGGTAGTTGGGCACCATAAGCCAAACCTTGAGCAATGCCTATTCCAATACGTACGCCGGTGAAGCTACCAGGACCTAAGCAACAGACCAACGCATCCAACTGCTGCAATCTGAGTTGTTGGTCTTGCAACGCTTGTTCAACCATAGGCAGAATACGCTGCGTATGCTCACGCGGGGTCAGAGCAAATTGCGCATCGATCTTACCCTGGTGTAACAAAGCAACAGAGCAGGCTTCTGTCGCCGTATCTAAAGCGAGAAGTCGAGTGTCGAGAGAATAATCAGTCATTAATTTTGTCTTCATCATATACCGTATTTCTTGGCCGCAAGTGTACACAGAGTTGGCTGAGAGTGAAAGACAGCTTACTGCCGCTTAACAAAATCAAGCACGACATCCAGGTCACGTGTACGTGGGCAATCCGGTAGACTTTTCACAAAAACCTCACCGTAGGGCCGTGTGACCAGACGACTATCACAAATAATCAGCACCCCTCTATCCTGTTCATCTCGGATCAAACGACCCACGCCTTGTTTTAAGGCGATGACAGCATCAGGGAGTTGCACATGATAAAACGGATCACTGCCTTTAAGCTGCGCGTCTTCCATTCGCGCCTTTAATAACGGATCTTCCGGCGACGCAAAAGGTAGCTTATCGATAATGACCATGGAGAGCGCTTCTCCTCTTACATCTACCCCTTCCCAAAAACTACTGGTGGCAATCAATAAAGCATTACCTGCGGCAAGAAATTGTTCCAGTAATTGGCCCTTACTGGTTTCTCCCTGCAGCAGAACCGGACGTTCGATAGTCTCTCGAAAAAGAGCGGCCAACTCACGCATCATCTGATACGAAGTACAAAGAAAGAAGCATCGACCATCATTGGCTTCAATCAGCGGAGTTAATCGAGACACTAATTGCTGCGCAGTGCGTAACTGCCGCGTTTCTGCTAAGTAGCGAGGGACGCACAATAACGTTTGCTGAGCGTAATCAAAGGGGCTCTCCAACATAAGTTGTTGAGCTTGTTGTACCCCTAGCCGCTCAGCGAAATGAGTCATCTCACCGTTAACGGCCAAGGTCGCAGAAGTAAACACACAACTGGTTTTACGCGCCTTGATAACCTCTTGAAAGCGTTCCGCCACGCTTAGAGGTGTTAAGGCTAAAGTAAAATGATAACGACTGCATTCATACCAATAGCTAAATCCAGGTTCCTGCGTATTATTCAAGCGTTTTAAACGATTACGATACTGCCCCGCTCGGTCGAAGGCTGCATCAAGTAACGCACTGCGTCCAAGGTTAAGTTTGCTTACGTCGTAGCATAACTCAAGTGCATCATCGAGTAGTCGAAGCATACGCTGTTGCGAAGGATCAGACATTAGCGTGCGCAGATTCCCTCTAAATCCGGGCTCTCCAAGAACGAGTCGAAAATCTTGAGTGGCTTGCGCCAAACGATCTGCCGCCTTTTGTAGTTGGGTGACCTCTCGCACTTCTGTGCGGTAAGCGATAGTGATGTCGCGGGCCAAATCCTGCAGTTGTCGGCTTGTTAGCTGCTGTCCAAAATACTGACTGGCAATATCGGGTAACTGATGCGCTTCATCAAATACCATCACATCAGCTTCTGGGATCAACTCACCGAATCCTCCCTCTTTAACCACTAAATCCGCTAAGAATAGATGGTGGTTTACCACGATGATATCAGCGTCTAGCGCACGTTTACGTGCCTTTACCACATAGCACTGATCATATTGCGGGCAATCGCTGCCTAAACAATTATCGTTAGTACTGGTGACTAAAGGCCATAAGGGACTATCTTCGGGAACCGCCGCACATTGGCTAGTGTCACCCTCTTGCGTCATACTGGCCCAAGCACGGACATTGACGAGTTCAGAAAGTTGTCGGACGGGCAGATCACCCCCTGCACTATTTTGAGCGTCGAGCCGCTCTAAACAGAGGTAATTACTGCGTCCTTTCAGGATGGCAGTTCTTCCACGAAACTTTAGTGCATTAACGATAGTGGGTAGATCACGATGGTAAAGTTGATCTTGTAGCGCCCGGGATCCAGTCGATATAATGGCCTTCTTTCCCGAACGTAATGCTGGGACTAAATATGCATAGGTTTTACCAGTCCCTGTTCCGGCTTCGACCAGTAGCGTCGAGGTATTGCTTACCGCATCACTGATCGCCTTGGCCATAATTTGCTGCGCATGGCGCGCACGAAAACCGGGTATGGCCTGAGCTAGGGTGCCCTCTTGTGAAAAATCGTCGGTCAAACTAGCTCCTTCGACGAGGTTGTCCTGATTGGATTAAGGATTAAAGATGACATTTTATCTCGCTTATGTCAGGCTGACCCCAAAAGGGAGACACTCATGACTATTCAACGCCTAGATCCTGAACATCGTATGTCCGAAGCCGTGATCTACAACCAAACCATATATTACACCAGTGTACCGGAAAATCTCGATGCTGATGCGTTCGCTCAAACTGAAAACACATTAGCGGTCATTGACCGGATCTTGGCACGCGTCGGTAGTGATAAATCGAAAGTCCTCGATGCGACTATTTTCCTTACGGATATTGCTGATTTTGCCGCGATGAATGAAGCTTGGGATGCATGGGTTTCCCCTGGCAATGCTCCAGTACGTTGTACCGTGTTAGCGGGCCTGGTCGATCCACGTTATAAAATTGAAATAAAAATCATTGCGGCCTTATAGCCGATAACTTATTCATCATCTTCGTCTTCAAAGCGAGCAAGTTGCGGCTCGCCTTGATAATTTTCACGAATTTCTTGTGCAACTTGAGAAATCGCTTGGCCACTGGACAACCCTTCTGACATGAGTTGCTGAATTCGCTCGACCGCTTGTTGTTGTTGTTGATGCGATAATGCCGGTAATCCGTTGAACATTAAGAACCTCTTGAGTCATGACGCTTAAATCACCTGAATGTATTTCGCTATCTTATCATCAAGCTGTCGCAGAAACATGGTTTTCCAGATTGGCACAGTCACCTTGGGCCATACTGTTAAGCTCAGCTCAGTCGTCTCATGCTGATGCGCAGTATGACATACTGACTGCCGACCCTTTAGTCACCCTGTGTACCTGGGGTCAACAGACTGTTATTGAAGAAAAAGGGACTAAAACCCATTCTTCTGCCGACCCCTTATCACTCGTACAGCAAGCCTTATCGCGTTTACCTGAAGTTTCCCAACATAGTCTCCCTTTTTGTGGTGGTGCCGTTGGTCTGTGGGGTTACGATCTTGGCCGGTGCTTCGAAAACTTACCCTCGCAAGCACAAAGCGACCTAGCTTGTCCTGATATGGCCGTAGGAATTTATGACTGGGCGCTAATTGCCGATCACCATGCGCAAAGCTTGACCTTGGTAAGTTTGGCTGACGCGTCGCAACGCTTAGCCTGGCTTAGGGCACAAGTCCCTTCACCCACAGCGCCTTTCACGCTAACCAGTGAGTGGCATAGTAATATGGACCCTTCACACTACCAGCAGAAATTTCAGCAAATTCAAGACTATATTTTGGCTGGAGATTGCTATCAAGTTAACTTGGCTCAACGCTTTAGCGCTGGCTATCAGGGAAGTGAGTGGCAAGCCTACCAAGCGCTCAGTCAAGCTAACCGCGCGCCTTTCAGTGCATTCGTCCGCCTACCAACCTCGACGGTCATCTCTTTATCACCTGAACGATTTATCAGAATTAAAGACGGTGAGATTGAAACCAAGCCAATTAAGGGCACTGTCCCACGTGATCCCGACCCCCAACGCGATCTAGCCCAACAGCAGTGGTTGGCTCAGTCAACCAAAAATCGCGCTGAAAATCTTATGATTGTCGATCTCCTACGTAACGATATAGGGCGTATTGCGTTACCGGGTAGCGTTACTGTTCCTTCACTTTTTGCGATAGAGTCTTTCCCCGCGGTACATCACCTGGTCAGTACAGTAAGAGGAACACTTCCTGACGCCGTCCCTGCCACAGAATTACTACGAGCTTGCTTTCCAGGCGGCTCCATTACCGGCGCACCTAAGATTCGGGCCATGGAAATTATTGATGAACTTGAGCCTCATCGTCGTAATGCTTGGTGTGGCAGTATTGGTTACATCAGTCGCTGCGGCAATATGGATACCAGTATCACTATTCGTACCTTGCTGGCAGAAAACCAACAGTTATATTGTTTTGCCGGAGGCGGTATCGTGGCTGACAGTCAGTGGCAAGAGGAATATCGTGAAACCTTCCACAAGGTCAGTAAAATACTCCCTCTTCTTTCAGCATTGAGGCAGGAAAATGAATAACGACTTGTCTCTCTTCTTGAGCCGCTATTTATTCACCCCGCTGATGCAAGACTCGAGCGATAATACGCCTCATTCCGCGGCGGTATTAGTACCGATCATCAACCGTCCGCTGCGCCCTACCTTACTGTTCACACAACGCAGTTACCATCTTCGTCATCACCCCGGGCAAGTGGCGTTTCCAGGGGGAAAACGTGATGAAACCGATCACTCGTTATATGAGACCGCGTTGCGTGAAACTTATGAGGAGGTCGGTATTCCTGCTCACCTCATCCAATTGGTGGGTGAGTTACCAACGGTGAATAGCCGAACCGGTCATAGCGTTAAGCCCTTTCTTGCCCTAGTGCAGCCGAATTTTTCCCTAAATCCTAACAGCGATGAAGTCGCTGAGGTATTCGAAGTTCCTCTTGAGTACCTGATGCAACCCACTCATTATGTCACATTACCTTTAGGTCAGCGGCAGGTGCATTTTCTTCCCTATGGACCCCACTTAATTTGGGGAATGACCGCCAATATTCTCCTTCATCTTAACGCATCGCTTTCCCCTTTCTGATGTGACAAGTCCTACAATAAATCTCAATGAAATATTGACGGGTGCGAGGCGTTTCACTCTCTTTTTACTCCGGCAATGGTATAATTACCGCTATTCAGCCCTAATTGTAGGGTATTTAGCTCTCGTCGATGCAAGGTAACGTCAAGTGATTAGTGTTTTTGATATGTTTAAGATCGGTATTGGTCCGTCGAGCTCCCATACTGTCGGTCCTATGAAAGCCGGGAAGCTTTTTGTCGACATGTTAAGTGCCCAACAGTTACTGACCGAGACGACACGAGTGACTGTGGATATCTACGGTTCCCTCTCCTTGACTGGAAAAGGTCACCATACCGATACGGCGATTATTATGGGGTTAGCGGGGGAATCACCGGATACGGTTAATATCGACATGATTCCAACTTTCCTTACCGATGCACGTGCACGTCAACGCCTCCTTTTAGCCCTGGGTGAACATGAGATTGGGTTTACTGAGCAGGATGATCTGTTATTTCATTCGACGGCACTCTCGTTACATGAAAATGGTCTAACTTTCACCGCTTGGCAAGGCGATAAGGCCATTGTCTCACAGACATTCTATTCAGTTGGTGGCGGTTTTATTGTAGAAGAATCACAATTTGGCCAATCAGTGCTCAATACTGTATCAGTACCTTACCCTTTCCACTCTGCGTTAGAGATGTTGGAGGCTTGTCATCAAACAGGGCTTTCCTTATCCGGTTTGGTGATGAAAAATGAATTAGCACTCCATACGCAACAAGAAATTAATGAGTATTTTTCGGCTATCTGGGCTGCGATGCAAGCCTGTATCGATCGGGGACTCAATACCGAAGGCGTTTTACCTGGCCCTTTAAGAGTACCCCGTAGAGCTGCACCACTCCGCCGTCTACTGGTAGCTAACCATCGCCATAATAGTGATCCAATGAATGTTATTGACTGGGTCAACATGTTCGCTTTAGCCGTTAATGAAGAGAATGCAGCAGGTGGACGTGTAGTCACCGCGCCAACAAATGGCGCATGCGGTATCGTTCCAGCTGTACTCGCCTATTACGACCAATTCGTAGAGCCTGTCACGCCCGATATTGCCAGACACTACTTTTTGGCCTCTGGTGCAATCGGGATTCTTTACAAGATGAACGCATCGATTTCCGGGGCTGAAGTCGGTTGCCAAGGTGAAGTTGGCGTGGCTTGTTCAATGGCAGCGGCAGGACTAGCTGAACTGCTAGGTGCAAGCCCAGAGCAAGTCTGTGTGGCGGCAGAAATTGGGATGGAACATAATCTTGGCCTAACCTGTGACCCGGTTGCCGGTCAGGTACAAGTCCCCTGTATTGAGCGTAACGCTATTGCAGCCGTGAAAGCGATCAATGCCGCAAGGATGGCACTACGTCGCACAAGTCAAGCACGAGTCTCTTTAGACAAAGTCATTGAGACGATGTATGAAACGGGTAAAGATATGAATGCTAAATACCGAGAAACCTCTCGCGGTGGATTAGCAATAAAAGTTCAATGTGATTAAAAACAATAGAGGCCGATCGAATCGGCCTCTTTACTATTCCCTTATGGAGTCTCTTCACTCTCTATTTCAGAGAGCCGCTTACTTACTCTCACAAGTTCAACACGGTAATCCTTAACTTTCAAAATCGTGAAATCAAGTTCACCGATACTGATCACTTCACCCTCTACCGGTAACTGACCAGCTTGGCCAATTAACAATCCCGCAAGCGAAGCATGTGAGTGCGACTCGTCAACTAAGTCATAGACATTCAGGTGTTGTTCTAAGGAGTGAAGATCCGTCCCCCCCTTTACTAGCCAGCCTTCACCTTCCGCCACGATATCTGGGGTTTCGTCTTCGTCAGGGAACTCTCCAGCAATGGCTTCTAACACATCTAAGGGCGTCACTAAACCTTGCACGACACCAAATTCATTGGTCACCATCACGATACTACCTTTAGCGCGACGCAGTACGGCCAGAAGATTGATCGGGTCCAAGGTTTCTGGAACGATCATCGCAGGCGTCCTTGCCGCAAAGGTGGCAACATCGAGTTCATGGTCAAGAGCGATCAATAGCTCTTTCGCTCTAACGACGCCTACAATTTCATCTAGCTCACCGCGCGCCACAGGAAACAGGCTATGAGGCGTATCTAATAATTGAACGCGTATATCATCGACTGATGCCTCTGCATCGACCCATGAAATCTGATTACGCGGGGTCATTAAGCTACGTATAGAGCGTGAAGCCAGGGTAAGTACCCCATTAATCATGAAACGCTCTTCATCTTTAAACGTACGCGAGGCATGAGTGTTATCTTCCGTCGCATCACCAACGACATCTGAACTTGCTGTACGGTATCGGCTTCCCATCAAGCGCAAAATAGCATCAGCAGTCCGTTCACGCATTGGGCGTCGTGCTTCAGATTTAAGGAAGTTACGACGCGCAACTTGGTTGAAAAATTCAATGATAATCGAGAAGCCGATTGCGGCATACAGATAGCCTTTCGGAATGTGGAAACCAAATCCTTCCGCCACTAAGCTCAAGCCAATCATCAATAAGAAACTTAAGCAGAGGACCACCACTGTCGGGTGGGCATTAACGAATCGAGTGAGTGGCTTTGAGGCAATAAGCATCAAAATCATTGCTATGATCACAGCTGTCATCATTACCCAGAGATGGCTTACCATCCCCACAGCCGTGACAACTGCATCGAGAGAGAACACGGCATCGAGAATCACTATTTGGATAACCACCGCCCAGAAGCCTGCATACCCTTTGCTTTCTTGTTCTACCTCAGCCGAACTTTCCAACCGCTCATGTAATTCTGTGGTGGCTTTGAAAAGTAGAAATATCCCCCCCACCAACATAATCAGATCACGTGCAGAGAAGGCAAATTGCGCCACATGGAACAGCGGTTTAGTCAATGTCACAAGCCAAGACATCACCGAAAGCAGCAGTAAGCGCATAATTAACGCTAAACTTAGCCCGATGATACGTGCTTTATCCCGCTGTGCAGGAGGCAATTTATCCGAAAGAATGGCTACAAAGACTAAGTTATCAATGCCTAAAACAATCTCTAAAACGATTAAGGCTAGTAAGCCAGCCAGTATCGATGGATCCAACAAAAATTCCATTAGGCTTTCCTCTCGCTTGTTGTATCCAGAAGAGTGTCAGACTCTTGATGAGATAAAGAGTGGGTGCAGAGTAGTAACTGCGGCGTGGGAAATAGAAAAAGACCTCGGTGACGATCCATAATGTGGGATTAACCCTATACTCCTAGTTATCGTAATAAACTGTACTTTATCAGGTGCATTCTATTCGTCAAAATGTTTGCTTACATTTACATTTTAACGATTTTCATTACCCTTCAGTTCTTCGCCAAACCGTGATTTTGAAGTCTGTTTCACACGAAAATTTGTCGCACTGGGCGAGCGTTTGCCAGACTTGCTCACTCGCTTTCCAAGCAAATGGGGTCATTTGTAGTAGCTGCGTGGCACTCGTGGCCGAGAGCGTCAGCGGATAGTGCAGCCTTTTCTCGAGTAAACACTCAAAGCCTTCTAATGCCTCATCTTTCTCTTCATGCAGTTGAACCTCTTGATAGATCAACGCTTTGAATTGGTAGAGATGGCGTGCTGCCGGAGTCACCGTAATTAAGATTCCACCAGGAGCTAAGGTCCTCATCAATTCTTCAGCTTTACTTGGCGCATAAATACGGATTATTGCTGAGAGGGATGCAGACGCGAAAGGGAGACGGTAGCCAGAGGCAACGCAAAAATGAATCTGTGGGTAACGCTTCGCCGCCGATTTTATCGCAAATTTCGACACATCTACGCCGTATACTTCGCAATCGTTTTTTAACCATGCAGACGTGTAGTAGCCTTCACCACAGCCGAGGTCAACAATACTTTGCACTGAAGTCGTTGGGAGATAGTCATCAAGTAGTGACGATACTTGGTCACGTAATGGCTGATAGTGCCCTTCCTCTAAAAATTGACGACGCGCTTGGATCATTGCGGGGTTATCGCCAGGATCTTTGGAGCCTTTATGCTGTACTGGCAATAGATTAACATATCCCTCTTTTGCTCTATCGAATCGATGACGATTCTCACAAGCAAAGTCGTGTGATTCCGCGGTTAAGGGAGAGTGGCATAATGGACAAATATACAAAATTGGCTCCAAACATAATCTGAGCCGCGCAGTTTACCGTCTTAGTGCGATAAACCAAAGAAAAATCCCCGCGAGAGCGGGGATTCATAATTGCTTCGGTAAACCGAGAATTAGATAGCAGTAACGTTGACCGCTGCAGGACCTTTTTGTCCGTCTTGAATTTCAAACTCAACGTTTTGGCCTTCAGCCAGAGTTTTGAAACCATTACCTTGGATTGCAGAGAAGTGTACAAATACATCTTTGCTACCATCAGCAGGAGTGATGAAACCAAAACCTTTAGATTCGTTAAACCACTTAACCTGACCTTTAATCTTTGCCATTTTACCAATTCCTTAAAAATAATAGTTGCCCGCAGGCAGTAAAGACAGAAAACCGAGAAATAGTGTATGAAGTGGTGTTCTTAAATGGCAACAGACAAGACTAAGTAACTTTGACTGACTCGTAACTGGTTTACCAAAAACTTTACAACAACGTGCTGTTCTCGTTTATCCTATTAATTGTTATCACATATAACTTTATTTATGGCAAGGGCTTTTTAACTAAAATCTAATGATAAGCATTTTAAATATTTATCGTTAATTTTAGGCTCCACATACATAAAAAAAAAGCCTTAAGCCATTAGCACCTTTCATCAAGGAAAACGATTGCTAATATTTATCGTTCCGCCCTAAAAGTTAAGTGCGAAGGCTCTTCTACTGCGAGTTCTTGTGGACTTTCCAATTCAGACTCTGTCACCTCTGGCTCACAGCTTAATTCAACTAATTGTTGCAATACTTTAGTTTGTTTACGCTGTTCACGCAGTAAAGCTTCCAATAATAAGATCTGGTCGTTAGCTCTAACTGCTCTACGCATTGAAATAAATACCACTACACAGAAAAATACCACCGCAATTCCGAATAGCGCAGGTAACATATAACTCCCGCCGCCAGCAACCAATTCATTCATTTTCACCCCACAACTCATCTTCATTGAAATTCTGTTTATTCTACTCGGTCTGTGTTACTTGGTCATCAGGATTATTGGGGAACGGCTTTCAGTTATCTCTTATCGATTATTACCTCGCTCAAAGGCATGCTAGTTCCCTAGCATCACTAGCAGGAAATCGACAAACATGTTAACGAGATTGTTAATTGTTGTAATCGGCGGTTGGGCGATAATGATGGTATCCGATTATGGGATTTTGACTTACCGAGAAGCTGACAAAACGGGCTTTAACCTTCGCTGTGAATATCTTACGGGTAGAGGCTTAATCAACGCGGAATATCTGTTTGCTTCCGAGACAGCGCCTGAGCGCTGCCCCTTGTTACGTAAAACAAATATTGACATGGAAATGTGATACTAGGTTACTTGATATACTGACCTTGGCGCAGTGCCTCAATACGTTTATCTAACGGCGGATGAGACAGGAAGAGATCGCTTAAGCTTTTTTGTTTACCGTTGATACAAAACGCGGCCATTGTCCCAGGTTCTTGCGGCTCGTAACTGGTTTTTAAACGCTCCAATGCCGCGATCATTTTTTCACGTCCCACTAGCTTTGCGGAACCAGCATCGGCATGAAACTCACGGTGACGCGAAAACCACATCGTAATAATACTTGCCAGAATACCAAACACTAATTCTAAAACGGTCGCGACGGCAAAGTAGACCAAAGGGTTACCATTGCTCCCCTCCTCTTCACGATCGGAGCTTAAGAAGCCAGATGCAACTTGCGCAATAATCCGTGAAATGAAAATAACAAAGGTGTTCACAACCCCTTGGATTAGCGTCATGGTCACCATATCGCCATTGGCAACATGACTAATTTCGTGTGCAATGACTGCTTCCGCTTCATCGCGGTTCATATTTTGTAATAGCCCCGTTGAGACGGCAACAAGGGACGCATTTTTCCTTGCACCGGTAGCGAAGGCATTGATATCAGGTGCGTGATAGATGGCAACTTGCGGAGGTGTAATCCCAACTTGTTGCGATTGCTGGGTGACGACCTGCATTAACCATCTTTCGGTCTCATTTCGCGGTTGTTCAATCACTTCTCCGCCTACGGAACGCAATGCCATCCATTTGGACATCATTAGTGAGATGAACGAGCCACCAAAGCCAAATAAACCCGCCATAATCATCAAGCCTGGAATGCTGGCCGAACGAATACCGGTTAAGCTAAGAATAATACCGAACACCGCCATTACGGCGAGGTTGGTACCTAGGAACAACACGATACGCATCATAGACGTTTATATTTCCTTGAAGACTGAACCAAAACTTATTTGGCACTATCCTAGGCTGTTACCAAGAGTTTTCAAGAGGTACGCCAGGTTATCCCACTGAAAAGACATAACTTTACATTTTGTCATACACTTCTCGCACTTTGTCTTATTTAACTGACATGCAGAGAGGCAAACATAAAAAAACCCGCCGTAGCGGGTTTATCTTACCACTAAGCATTACTTCTTAGTGGTGGTTGATGCTGGCGGATTTTTACTCTCCACAGTAGCGAGATCATTAGCGATCGCGACACTTTCATCAAGATAAGGATCTGGCTCTTTATAATCTTTAGGCAACGCATCTAATGAGGCCAGAGGCTTTTTCCCTTCAGCTTGGAAACGAGCGTTAATACGTTCCAAACGAAGAGCATCCTCTTCTTTATTCTCTTTTTGACGTTCAGCCAAGTTGAGTGACACTATATCCATCTTATCTTTCATCGCATCGAAGCGTTGAATATCTTTGATGATATATTGGAACTCACGATCTTTAGCAATACGCGCCTCATGCTCTTGACGCAGCTGGGCCACATAAGGCTGCAAATCAGCCATAGGAGAATAGCTGGCCGCTTTAATACTATCCCAAGGCAAGGCATTATCTTCGTATTTCTCGCCTGTTTTAATGGTCTCTACCCCGGTTGGCATCAAGATGTCTGGCGTGACACCTTTACGCTGAGTACTGCCACCATTGATACGGTAGAACTTTTGGATAGTGTACTGAACCGATCCTAATGCAGGCCAATCTGGACGCAGCATTTGATCGTAAATACGATTCAATGAGCGATATTGTTGAACCGTCCCTTTCCCGAAAGTTGGCTCACCAACAATCAAGGCTCTGCCGTAATCTTGCATAGCAGCTGAGAAAATCTCCGAGGCAGAGGCGCTGAATCTATCCACTAACACGACTAATGGGCCGTTATAATAAACTACCCCATCATCATCACTATCTTGATGGATATTACCCGTGTTATCACGAACTTGAACAACTGGACCTGAAGGGATAAACAGACCGGAAAGCGATACCGCTTCAGTCAATGCTCCACCGCCATTTGTCCGTAAGTCGATAACAATGCTATCGACATGCTGTTTTTGCAGTTTTTGTAATTGTACTTTTACGTCATCGGTCAGGCCGACGTAGAAGCCAGGAATATCGAGTACGCCAACTTTATTTTTACCGACTTGATGCACAGACCCTTGCACGGCACGGTCTTCCAACCTAATACGCGCACGGGTTAGAGTGATGATACGTGTTTTGCTGCCTTTAGTGGCAGGCTGGATCTCTAAACGGACTTTACTTCCCTTAGGACCTTTAATTTTTTCAACAATGTCATCGAGACGCCAACCGACGACATCTTCAATAGGCTGTCCGGCCTGCCCGACACCAATGATTTTATCACCGATGCTCAGCGACTTACTCCGCGCTGCAGGACCACCCGCAACCATCGAGTTAATCATCGCGTAATCATCGTCCATCTGTAATACCGCCCCTATCCCTTCTAAGGATAAGCTCATTTCAGTGTTAAACTGTTCAGTATTACGGGGTGAAAGATAATTGGTGTGCGGATCAATCTCATGCGCGAACGCATTCATTGCCGTTTGGAAAACATCTTCGCTGGTGGTTTGTGATACGCGACGTAACGCTGCGTTATAGCGTCGTGTTAAGGTATCACGGATCTCTTGCTCATTCTTGCCTGCGAGCTTTAAGGTTAGCTCGTCGTAGGTAACCTTGGCATCCCACAATTTATTGAGCTCGTCGGTGGACGTTGGCCACGGTGCTTTACTCCGGTCCAAATCAATAGAATCATGAGAAGTAAAATTCATTGGTTTCGCTAATGCGCTCAGGGCGTATTGCAAACGTTCAAAGCGACGACGCTGGGATAAGTTGAATAACTGATAAAACGTGTCGAGATTCCCAGACTCCAGTTCTTGTCCAACTTGCGATTTCTTACTGGCAAATTGAGCAATGTCACTACTCAGTAGAATATTATGGCTGTAATCAATCATATTCAGATACCGATCAAATATTTTATTTGAAAAGGCGGCATCTAACGTGATTTGCCGATAATGCGACTGAGTAAAGCGTGCCGTAACACGCTGACTTACTGTAACTTGTTGCGGCTGCTCTTGTAATTGTGGGATCTGATCTTCACGAGTGATTGGATCAGCAGCAAAGGCTTGCCCCATAAACAGAGTGGCGACAAGTAAACTGACTTTAAAACTGGTGTTCATGCCTGGGTCACTCTCCGTTTCAGAACTGCAAATGTTCTGGGCGTACAATCATTGCCAGTCCCGATGCTAATTGAACTCGAACTCCCTCTTTAGAGATTTCAAGGACGGTAGCTTCGACGGCACTCAGACCTGCTTTAACACGAATGGGTTGACCGACTTTCAGCACTGAAGTGTCAGTAACGGCTTTTCCCTCTGCAGAGGATGATTGACGCGAGTCGTTTTTAGGCTTACGAGGTTTATTTTCCGTCGCAGACGCATTTTGTGCAGCAGGCTTACGGGCTGTTGGTTTGCGTGGGCGGCGTTCCGCCTTGCCTGCGTCATCAGTTTTAGCTTCGCTGCGTTGTTTAGCACGATGTGCAGCAACACGCGCTTTCGCTTCTTCTAATTGCTGACGAGCATGTTCAACATGTTGCTCTTCTAAGGTGCCACATGCGTTACCATCAAGATCTACGCGAGTCGCCCCTGCTTTAATTCCGTAAAGATAACGCCAGCTCGAAGTATAAACGCGAAGCGCTGAACGTAACTGAGTTTTACTAAGACTCATTTCAGCGGGGATACGCTCGACTAAATCCTGAAAAATACCGATTTTTAACGGCTTAGCTTCACCTTCAGCAATAAAACAGCTTGGAAATTGCTGCGAAAGGTATGCAATGACTTCTTTACTACTACTCAACTTAGGTTGATTTTCCATGAAATTTCCTGATTACAACGGTTTTGCCGACCAACGCAGGCATGAACAAGCGACATTATAATGACTACAGCGCTAATTGCTATGCTTCAGCGAAATTACCTTTTAATTGTTGTAAAAAAAGAGAAATTTCTGTGGCTGAGAGTAAGGTCTCAAGAGTGTTTATGACAGATTCGAGACCAGCTTCATCTTCATGATCAAAATTCGAAAAATGGGGACTATCGATATCTAAAACACCGATTATTTCACCATTACAACGTAGCGGTAATACAATTTCACTATTGCTGGCTGAATCACAAGCAATATGACCACTAAATTGATGGACATCAGCCACCCGTTGTACTTCACCGGTAGCGACGGCTGTACCACACACTCCTTTTCCGACGGGGATACGAACACAAGCTAATTTGCCTTGAAATGGGCCAAGCACTAAAGTGTCTTGTTCACTGAGCAGATAAAAACCTACCCAATTTAACCCCGCCATTCTTTCGAAGAGTAACGCACTACAATTCGCTAGAATCGGCAAAAACGCTCGCTCACCACTGTTAAGGGCACCGAGGTCACGGGACATATCTTGATAAAATTCAGACTTACTCATTTTCCAACCATAAAGTGACATTGATGAATCCGGAAGAGGCCTTGAATGAATGAAAGAAATAGACATCGTATGACGCTCAACTATGCTTATATTCTTCTTCAGGGAACTTCTGATACATTACGCTTTCAACGACTATAGCAGACCTAATTACTTAACAATGAAAATTTTATGCTTTGTAACGATAATTACTGATAACGCGCAATGAAAATTACCGCTATTAGTCCCAATGAAACCTTTACAGACCTCAAGCGCTGTGTGGAATGTGACCATATTTATCACCATCCTGTTTTGAAGGAAGGTGAAGTCGCTTACTGCCCTCGATGCAGGGCGAAGGTTGCCACTGGTAGAGATTGGTCTTTCTCAAGACTATGTTGCCTGGCCTGTGTAATGCTTTGCTTGATGCCCTTAGCATGGTTTCTGCCCCTGATTCAAATTCGTCTACTTGGCATGACCATCAGTGCCAGCATGCTGGCGGGTGTAATGCAAATGGTCAACCAAGGTGACATCATCACTGCCGCAATGGTCTGCTTTTGTATTATCGGTACACCACTGGCATTGGCGCTCAGCTTTGTTTATTTAGCCGTCGGTAAAAGGTTAGGAATGAATTTGCGCCCAGTACTTCTGGTATTAGATAAACTCAAAGAGTGGATTATGTTTGATATCTACTTGATTGGGGTTGTGGTTGCTGCCATCAAAGTTAAGGATTATGCCGATCTTTTTGCGGGATATGGCCTAGTCGCTTTTATCAGCCTTACCCTCTTCTATTTGCTCCTGATTATTCATCTTGATGTCGAAAGCTTATGGCATAGATTTTATCCGCAACCGCGACAGGCCTTAAAACCAGAAGAGGTCAAGTGCTGTATTTACTGTCATTACAGCGGTCAAACGGACGAACGCGGGCGTTGTCCTCGTTGTCATGTCAAATTAATGCCACGCATTCCTTACAGTTTACAAAAATCGTGGGCGGCGTTGATTAGCTCGATTATTTTTCTTTTCCCGGCTAACCTGCTGCCTATTTCCATTATTTATTTGAACGGTGCTCGACAAGACGACACTATTTTTTCTGGCATTGTCTCCCTTGCCAACGGAAACATTCCCATTGCCATGGTGGTTTTTACGGCAAGTATCTTGGTGCCGGTTAGCAAAGTCATAATTTTACTTGCGCTGTTAATTAGTATTCATATGGGCTGCGAACAAGGTCTGAAAACTCGGGTGAGATTACTTAGGGCAGTGAGATGGATTGGAAGATGGTCTATGCTCGATCTCTTTGTTATTTCGCTAATGATGTCTTTAGTGGACCGTGATCAACTCCTTGCTTTTACAATGGGGCCAGCCGCCCTTTATTTTGGTTCCGCTGTTTTTCTTACTATTCTATCCGTAGAATGGCTCGATAGCCGCTTACTCTGGGATGCTCATGCAACAGGAAACGCCGAATACACCGACTAGCGCTACGGTTAAAAAAAAGCGCCGTCTTTCCCCTTTTTGGTTTCTTCCCATCGTGGCAATCCTGATTACTGGGTGGCTTCTGTGGAAGAATTATCAAGAGAGTGGCACGACTATTACCATTAATTTTCATACTGCTGACGGTATTGTTCCCGGGCGCACACCTATTCGCTACCAAGGCGTAGAGATTGGAACTGTTCAAGATATCGTCCTGACTGATAACTATCGCGTCATTAAAATTAAAGCCAGTATCAAGAGTAGTATGAAAGATGCCTTACGAGCGAATACAAAATTTTGGCTAGTCACCCCTCAAGCCTCTTTGGCTGGGGTCTCAGGCTTAGATGCGCTGGTCGGGGGTAACTATATTGGTATGATGCCCGGAGATGGCGCTGCAACTGAAAATTTCACTGCGTCTGATAGCCAGCCTAAAAATATCGTTAATAACGGTGGTCTGATTATCCAACTCCATGCGAATGATTTGGGCTCACTGAATACTGGATCTCAGGTTTATTATCAAAAAGTTCCCGTAGGTCGCGTTTATGATTACAGCTTTGCGCCCCAAGGCAAAGGCGTTCTGATAGATGTACTGATTGAAAGACGTTATACGCAACTGGTCAAGAAAAGCAGCCGGTTTTGGAACGTTTCAGGACTACAGGCTAAGTTAGGGGCGTCAGGGGTAAATGTAAATCTTACTAGTGTCCCCGCACTGATCAACGGTGCCATTGCCTTTGACTCACCTCAAGACTCAGAGTCTGCAACCAATCAGGAACGTTATGAACTCTATCCTAATCTTGCCGAAAGCCAGCGCGGCGTAAATTTCATTTTGAAGTTACCCAGCGCAGACAATCTCACCGCAGGGTCAACAGCATTGATGTATCAAGGTTTGCAAGTGGGTACCCTTACCCATATCACTTTGACCGATCAACATCATGTGACAGGCGAACTGACGGTCGACCCAAGTGTCGTTGGGTTGATGCGCACAGGAACGCGTATCGAGATGCGGCAACCTAGCCTACAGGGTGGTAATCTTTCGGTGGGATCGTTACTCGCGGGAACCGTTTTACAATTAATTCCTGGCGAGGGAGAAGCCGCGACAGAATTCACCGTACTGCCAGCGAGTCAGTCACTTTTACAGGAGCCAAATAGCCTAACGCTTGAATTAACCGCCCCTGAAAGTTATGGCATCGACGCGGGTCAACCTTTGATTTTAAATGGCGTACCGATCGGTAAAATCGCCCAAAGAACCCTTACGGACCGCGGCGTTATATTCCAGGTCTCGGTTGAACCACAATACCGCCATTTTATTCATGCTGACAGCCAGTTTATTGCCGATAGTCAGATTCGTATTCGCATGGGCCTCGATGGCTTGAAATTGGTGGGCGCTCCGCCCCAACAATGGATTCAAGGCGGCATTCGCGTGAATACTGGGCAAAAAGGCCAGGCAAGCACACATTATCCTCTTTATGCAGATGACGATGCAGCCAAGGATAATACGCTAGGGGATAAACCCTCGGTGACATTGAAGCTGAAAGCCTCAAGTTTACCCGATATACAAGCGGGCAGCGTGGTGCTTTATCGCCGTTACCAAGTCGGTGAAATTGTCGATATCACTCCGAATGCTGACAATTTTATTGTCTCAGTTCACATTGCACCAGAGTACCGAAAGCTAATTACCGACTCTACCGTATTCTGGGCAGAAGGCGGTGCGAGAGTTCAATTTAACTCTAATGGCATCACTGTACAGGCCACACCACTTAACCGGGCCTTAAAAGGTGCAATCAGCTTCGATAGCCTCTCAGGAGTGACTAAACAGAAAGGGAATTACCGAGAGCTTTTTGCTAGTCGTAATGCGGCGAATGCCGTCGGGAGTCAAATTACTTTCCATACCTTTGATGGGAGTAAATTGGCCGCAGGGATGCCGATTAAATATTTAGGAATTAATGTGGGTCAAGTTGAGAGCCTGTCGCTCAGTCAAAACTTACATCAAGTTGAGGCAAAAGCCGTTCTCTACCCTGAATATGATCAACATTTCGCTCGCAGCGGTAGCCAATTTTCAGTGGTCTCACCGGAAATCTCATCAAACGGTGTCAACCACTTAGAGTCACTGTTGCAGCCTTATGTCAATGTCGATCCAGGAACAGGGAGTATACGACGCAGTTTCGAACTGCAAGAGGATACGATCACCGACTCACGTTATTTAGATGGCTTGAACGTCTATGTCGATGCTCCGGATGCAGGGACCCTCACCGTCGGTACACCAGTGCTCTACCGTGGCGTTGAAGTCGGTACAGTCACTGGCACCTCTCTGGGGAACTTAGCCGATCGCGTTCAGATAGCGATGCGTATTAGCACGCGTTATCAACATCTCGTCCGGAATAATTCGGTGTTTTGGCTGGCCTCTGGCTACTCACTTGATTTTGGTCTGACCGGTGGTGTGGTTAAAACAGGTACCTTCCAGCAATTTATTCGTGGAGGTATTCAATTTGCGACGCCGCCAACGGTTCCTCTCGCCCCGGCTGCTGAATCGAATAAACACTTTTTATTACGTGATGAGGCGCCAGACGGTTGGCAGAAGTGGGGAACGGCTATCCCTCGCCAAGAATAATCCCCTCTACACGGGCAGTATTACTGCCCGTGTTCATGTTACACTAAGCTTTTGACCGATATGGATCCCATTGTGAGTGCTGAAGCCATCCATTTTCCCGCCCAATTTCTAGAACTCATGCGCCAAGCGCTGCCCAACGAAGATGATTTCGCGGACTTTATCGCGATAAGTCAACGCCCTCTTCGACGCGCTATTCGTGTCAACACGCTTAAGATCAGTGTCTCAGAATTCTTAGCATTAACGGCAGATTACCCTTGGCAACTCACGCCAGTGCCGTGGTGCGAAGAAGGATTTTGGGTTCAGGTTAACGATGAGCAACCCCCCTTGGGCAGCTATGCAGAACATCTGAGTGGGCTATTCTACATTCAAGAACCTAGCTCGATGTTACCTGTACAAGCCCTTTTTGCTTCGCAGGAACAGCCCCTGATGTTGATGGATATGGCTTCAGCTCCGGGCTCCAAAACGACACAAATTGCCGCAAAAATGGCGAACCAAGGGCTTATTGTTGCGAATGAGTATGCCGCGAGTCGGGTCAAAGTCTTACATGCCAACATTAGCCGCTGTGGTGTGGTCAATACCGCGCTTACCCACTTCGATGCACGTATATTTGGTGCGGCGTTACCAGAACAGTTCGACGCAATATTGTTAGATGCCCCTTGCTCTGGAGAGGGAGTAATTCGCAAAGATCCTCAGGCTTTCACGCATTGGAGCCTAGAAAGTACTGAAGAGATTGCCCAGACTCAACGTGAACTGTTAGTCAGTGCTTTCCATGCTCTTAAACCTGGTGGTCGACTCATCTACTCAACCTGTACACTTAATACCATTGAGAACCAACAGGTCATTACGTCACTCTGCGCTGCTTTTCCAGGTGCCGTTGAGGTCGAATCTTTAGCCTCACTTTTCCCAGGCGCAGAACGCGTGGCGACGCCAGAAGGGTATCTTCATGTTTTCCCACAACGTTTTGATAGTGAAGGATTCTTCGTGGCAAGCTTGCGCAAAACGCGTAGCCTAGAGACTCCCCCTCACCCTGGTTTTAAAGTGGGTAAACTCCCTTTCCAACCAGTACCAACTAAAACGCAACAACTGATCATTGAGCAAGCAGCTTCTATTGGTATCCAATGGGAAAATTCGCTCAGTCTCTGGCAGCGAGATAAAGAACTCTGGCTCTTCCCTAAAATGGTTGAATCTCTAATGGGTAAAGTCAAATTCTCACGGCTCGGTTTTCGATTAGCAGAGATACATAACAAAGGCTATCGTTGGCATCATGAAGCGATAACCGCTCTGGCTACGCCCACTATTTCAACGATCGAACTGACTGCCGAGCAAGCAGCTGAATGGTATCGAGGCCGTGATATCTATCCAGATACACCATTGCCTAAAGGCGAATGTTTGGTGAGTTACCAGCAACAGGTGTTGGGCTTGGCTAAGATTATTAATCAGCGGATTAAAAATAGTTTACCCAGAGAGCTTGTCCGCAACGGACCCTTGTTTACATAAAGGCACTCCCCCTCACGGCTAGAACCTGTTAGGGGGGTAGAATGTCAATAAGATTAAACTTTTGTCAGTAAAATAATTAAGCCTTGAGCAGTCTTTTGATTCTTTACATTGGTATCTCCATCCGCTCACCCTATCTTGTTATAATCGCATCGCCCATACTTTTAGGGCTCTTACTGGCCTTGTTAATTATTTTATTTACCCTCTGGGAACGATAATGAAAAAAATTGCCCGACCGCTACTGATCGTATTGCCTGCTCTTTTAATGACCGTTTCCACTTTTAGTGACGCGCGTTCATTCTCGTCAAGGGGCTTTGGGTCTTCGAAGATGTTGAAACGTCCAGTGCAGCAAAAAACCAAACCTGCCGCCACGCCAGCGCCGACAGCACAACAGAGCGCTTCTTCCTCGGGTAAACAAGGGATACCCGGTGCAGAGCAGTATCGTTCCTTGAGCCAACAGGCTCCTTCACAGCGGCTAAAAAATGCTATCAACAGCCGTGGTAATAGTGGCGTGCGACTCACACAGCTGGCGATGCTCTATTGGTTATTGAGCAGTAGCAATACCCATGCTTCAGAGCTAACTGACGAAGATCGTGCTTGGGTGAAAAAAGAGATTAAAGAGAAAGAAAAGAACGGTGAAAAACTCGAAGAGAACACGCCGCCGGCCAAACCTTAAAGCCGATTCTGACACCGAACCGTGTGACGATTCGGTGTCGAGTCAGTTCATCGACGCCACGTTCCCTTAATCGGCTGAGCGAAAAGCGCTAGTACCGCAATGAGGCTGAACTCAATACTTACTGACCAGCAGATATGCCCAATGATTTCACTCCATAATTCATAACCATTGAGGTTCCACAACCATCCCGTTTGTCCTTCATCATAAACAGGATTACGAAAACCTAAGGCAGGGATTAAGAAACCATGCATGACCACTGTTATGACGACACCGTAAACCACACCATAACCCAACCGAACTTTTGGCCAATAATAAGCCCCGACAACGTATACAAAAGCAAATACAAAACTAAAGAGCCAATGGTAAAGCGTTACCGCCCCTAATACTGAATTTCCTTGATAAAGATAATCCAGAGAATGTTGATTTATGCCCGCCCACCCCAACCACGCATCAATATGGGCACCAGGTGGGGAAATTTCACCTGCAACGCGAGGCGGCATATTCACTTCAGAACCCCATTTCACCAATGAACTCATAAACCCTGCCAGCAGAGTCGCCCAGAGAATGATCTTATAATTAACTTTAGAACGCATAGAAATCCCCTTAAATAGACCGAGCATCCTATCTGTGCTCGGTACTAGAGATTCTACGAGGTTGGTCAGTCTAAGGCAGAGGTTTAACTCACTAGATATTGTCTAGGATCAACCTTTTAGGAAAGAATTGGAGACCTGTTTGAATCTCCGATTACATCAAGTCATTAGTCGTTTCACGTAGCGGTTAAACCACGCTTCGCTTATTGTCCGCACAAGGCTTGCGCACGCGACGTCAAAGGTGCGAGGTCCATTTTTTTGCCGGGTTGTTGTGGATCTTCAGCTTGAATAAGCGAAATAGGTTGGCCTTGGCTTTTCTTTTGATCCACATTCTGTTGTGCAATCGTATTGAGGGGGTATTGCATTAACGTGCTGTCATTGATAGCAAAAAGCCCGCCATCTTTATCGCAACGTAACATGATCTCTTCACGAGTTAGCGGCCACTGTTGCTTACCGATTTCACGTCGGCTTACCGTAATCACTTCAGATGCAAAGGATTGCCCACTAACGATGGTAAGTAAGAGTACGGATAAGAGTTTTTTCATTGGAATAATGCCTTAAATTCGTAATAATAAAACTGCCATGTGACTTACCGCACAGTGTAGCAAATGACGCATTTAAGTGGCAGCAGAAAGCATGAATTGTATCCCCTTCACTGCTCACAAGGAACCCATCATCATGACCTATAATCTCGCTAAACTCAGTGCAGAAGAGAAAAACCAACTCAATACCGAATTAGCGGCGGCAGGTGTCGCCTTCAAGGAACGCTACAATATGCCGGTCGTGCCCATCCATGTTGAAAATGAGCAACCCGAATCATTACGTGCACACTTTCAAGAAAAGCTGACGACCTATCGCCAGCTTTCTGTGACGTTGTCACGCTTACCTTATGAGCCTAAGATCAAGACTTAGGCCAACAATCACTAGCTAATCCTATCAGGAAGCTACATTCCCGAGCGATATCAACGTAAGCTTGATAGCGCCCGGACTTTCCTCCGTGTCCTGCATCAAGGTCGGTATAGAGGAGGAGTTGATGATTATCGGTTTTATGCTCTCTAAGCTTAGCCACCCATTTTGCCGGTTCCCAATACTGGACTTGTGAATCATGCAAACCTGTCGTCACGAAAAGGTGAGGATAGTCTTGTTCACAGACATTATCGTAGGGGCTATAAGCTTTGATCATCGCATAATCGGCCTCGTTATTAGGATTTCCCCACTCTTCATATTCGCCGGTAGTGAGTGGGATAGTTTCGTCTAACATTGTGCTGACCACGTCGACAAAGGGTACTTGCGCAAGAATACCGTGAAACAAGGTTGGAGCGATGTTACTTACCGCTGCGACCAGTAAGCCGCCGGCGCTACCTCCCATCGCGTAACAACGTTGCGGATCCCCCACGCCTTGCTGCAATAACTGCTCTGTTGCATCAATAAAATCGTAGAAACTATTCATTTTATTACCGAGCCGTCCAGCGTCGTACCATGCACGACCTAACTCCCCCCCTCCACGCACATGCACCATGACGTAGATAAACCCTCGGTCAAGTAGACTTTGACGCGTAAAACTAAAATCAGCCTCTAGCGCTGCACCGTAAGCACCATAACCATAAATGAGTAATGGGTTTTTGCTAGGTTGTAAGCAATCCTTGCGCCAAACGAGTGAGACTGGTACTTGAACGCCGTCACGCATGGTCAACCAACGCCAGTCGCTTTCGTAGTCACTCTCGTCGTAACGTGGAATATGCACTTGCTTTAACTGAGTTAGCCGGTGTGTAGCGAGATCCCATTCGTAAGTAGTGGTCGGTGTAATTAAACTGCTGTAACCGAAACGTAAGCATGTGCTATCGGCATCCGGATTATGCCCTATCCAAACCACGCCATTTTCCGCTTGCTTTGGTAAAACAAACCGATTTGTGCCGGTGAGAGTATATTGGCAGAGCACCATTTTGCCCTGCAGACGTTCTTCAGTGACGAGCCAGTCGTTAAAGAGCTGGAAGTCTTCAACGATACGATTCTTTGAGACGGCAACCACTTGTTGCCAGCAATCCTCGGTCGTCTCTGTTTCGACGCAACGATAAAGCCCGAAATTAATCCCTTCTCGATTAGAACGGATATAGTAATGCCCCTGAAAGTGGTCAATACTGTACTCATGGTCCTCACGTCTAGGCACTATGCAGCACGGTGGTAAATCCGGCTTATCTGCATCGATGGCCCACACCTCGCTGGTTGTCGAACTCTCAAGTACGATAAACAAACGCTGCTCAGAACTACTCCCCGTCAAACTAACATAGAAGCTATCATCTTGTTCTTCATAAACTAAACTATCCTTTGCAGGGTCCGTGCCCAGCGTATGACGCCATACCTGCCAAGGTAATAAAGTCTGAGGATCTTGCTTGATATAAAAGAGAGTCTGACCATCATTGGCCCAAACAATCGAAGGGGAGATCCCTTCAATGACCGTGTCGAGCCAGGTTTGATCGGTTAAGCGTTGAATACGTAACACATATTCCCGCCTTGATAGATAATCTTCAGTCACTGCCATATAACGGTGATCGGTCGTGATTTCTAATGCACCCAGTTCGTAATAATCAGCGTTATAAGCTCGTTGGTTGCAATCCAGTAAAGTTTGCCACGATGCTGCTTCACTATCCTTACGCCACACCCAATGAGGGTAATCATCCCCTTGCTGATAACGCTGTTGATACCAATGTCCCGCCTTCAGAAAAGGGACAGAATGATCATTACCAGGAATTCTCGCGGTCATTTCCTCATAGAGGGTTGCCTCAAGGCTTGCTAGCGGGGCCAATTGTTGTTCGCACCACTGATTCTCAGCGACCAAATAGTCAATGACGTGAGGATCAGCTCGTTGATCATCACGTAACCATGCAAAGTGATCTTCTCGTTTATCACCATGTATCTGATGAGTGAAAGGAAGTCGACGGGCTTTAGGAGGTGTGAGCATGGTGTTCGATACCGATAGAGTAAGTTATTATCCCAGTATCGCATGTTTCTTGCGCCCTTACCTACTTTCCGCTCCCCAGCTTAAAACGTGCCAACGCAAACGTTTTCGTTTAGACTACTCTGCAGTTATCTTCATCGAGTTTGGGAAAGTGTTATGCGAAAGTTCGGTACTGCGTTACGTGAAAATGCAACTAAAGTGATGTTGTTAGGTTGTGGAGAATTAGGAAAAGAAGTGGCCATCGAATGTCAACGTTTAGGCATTGAAGTGGTCGGTGTGGACCGTTATGAAAATGCCCCGGCAATGCACGTCGCTCATCGCGCTTATGTCATCGATATGTTGAATGGCGATGCCTTGAAATCAGTCATCGATCTTGAAAAGCCTGACTTTATCGTGCCAGAAATCGAGGCTATCGCTACCGAGAAACTGGTGCAACTGGAAGCGACTGGCTTAACCGTCGTTCCCTGCGCGCGAGCCACACAACTTACCATGAATCGCGAGGGTATCCGCCAACTCGCCGCAGAACAATTATCCCTGCCGACTTCTCGCTACCGTTTTGCGAGCCAGCAACATGAATTTTTAGAAGCGGTGGAGGCCATTGGCTTCCCTTGTTTCGTTAAACCCATCATGAGTTCGTCCGGTAAAGGACAAAGTCTGCTTCGTCACCCTGATGAGTGCGAAGCAGCCTGGAACTATGCTCAACAAGGTGGCCGTGCGGGTGCAGGCCGTGTCATCGTTGAAGGATTAGTGGATTTCGACTTCGAAATAACGCTCCTGACGATCAATGCCGTGGATGGAATCCATTTCTGTGCCCCTATCGGCCATCGACAAGAAGAGGGAGATTACCGAGAATCTTGGCAGCCGCAACAGATGAGTGATGTTGCCCTAGCTCGTGCACAAGATATCGCTCGCCAAGTCGTCACGGCTCTCTCAGGCTACGGACTTTTCGGTGTCGAGCTTTTCGTACGCGGGGACGACGTTATCTTCAGTGAAGTGTCCCCTCGTCCTCATGACACAGGTTTAGTGACGCTAATTTCACAGGATCTCTCTGAATTTGCCTTACATGTTCGTGCATTCTTGGGACTTCCCATCGGTCAAATTCGTCAGTATGGCCCTTCAGCCTCTGCTGTTATTCTCCCTTCACTCCACAGTGAAGCGATAAGTTATGCTGGATTAGAAAAAGCCTTAGCAGCGGGTCAACAAGTACGATTGTTTGCTAAACCTAGTATTGCGGGACGTCGACGGTTAGGCGTGGCACTGGCGATCGGTGAGACAGTTGAACAGGCTATTTCTGTAGCGCTATCCAGTGCTGCAGCCATTGAAGTTTCGGATGGTATCTAAAAAAAACCGCCAGCTAGGCTGGCGGTCATCAATTACTCTAACGGGGTTTCAGACTCATTCCATGAACGCCCATCTCGGGTAATCATCGCAACGGAAGCGACGGGTCCCCAGGTTCCCGCTTGATAAGGCTTAGCCGACTCACCATCCTTCTCCCATGCTTCGATAATCGAATCCACCCAAGTCCATGCCGCTTCGACTTCATCACGGTGAACAAATAGAGCTTGGATTCCGCGCATTGATTCCAGTAACAAACGCTCATACGCATCAGCTAAATGACTTTCGTTAAACGTTTCGGAAAAACTTAAATCTAATTTAGTCGTTTGTAACTTATGTTTGTGGTCTAAACCAGGAACCTTATTCAGAATCTCGATATCGACCCCTTCATCCGGCTGTAGACGAATGGTCAGTTTGTTCTGCGGAAGTTGAGTGTAAGACTCTTTAAACAGGTTCATTTCTGGATTTTTGAAATACACGACAACTTCAGAGCATTTAGCAGGGAGACGTTTCCCAGTTCGCAGATAGAACGGAACTCCCGCCCAGCGCCAGTTGTCGATATCTACACGGATAGCAACAAAGGTCTCTGTCGAACTGGTTTTATTCGCCCCTTCTTCATCCAGGTATCCCGGTACTTTTTTACCTTGCACAAAGCCAGCAGTATATTGGCCACGCACGGTTTTCTCGCGGACGTTGGTGTGGTCAATTTTGCGCAGTGAACGTAAGACTTTAATCTTTTCATCGCGGATACTTGCGGCGGTTAAGTCAGATGGCGGTGACATCGCAATCATCGTTAACACTTGCAGTAAGTGGTTTTGAACCATATCACGCATCTGACCTGCTTGGTCAAAGTAACCCCAACGCCCTTCGATCCCAACTTCTTCCGCCACAGTAATCTGTACGTGATCAATGGTTTTATTATCCCAGTTGTTCACAAAGATAGAGTTAGCAAAACGTAAGGCTAATAGGTTTAGAACCGTCTCTTTACCCAAATAGTGGTCAATACGGAAAACTTGGCTTTCGTCAAAGTATTCACCTACGCTATCGTTAATCTCTTGAGAAGTTTCTAAAGAGGTACCCAGAGGTTTTTCCATGACCACTCGAGCAGGCTTAGCATTTAATTTAGCCTGGCCCAATCCCTTACAGATTGCGCCAAATGTGCTCGGGGGCATTGCAAAGTAGTTAACGGTCACGCGGTTTTTCTGGTCAAGTAATTTGCCTAACTTTGTGAAATGCGCCGATTCATTGACATCTAAATTGCAAAAATCTAAGCGTGCGCTTAATTTTGCCCAGATCTCTTGATCGATCTCCTCTTTCATAAAGGTCTTTAAGGCTTTATCAACTTCTTGGATATACGTTGCCTTATCCCATTCTGCACGGCCCACACCAATAATTTTCGTTTCAGGGTTGATTTGACCGGCTTTTTCCAGCTGGTATAACGAAGGTAATAGCTTACGGCGTGCCAGATCACCCTTGGCTCCAAAAATTACCAGGTCGCAAGCCTGGACTGTTTGCGTTGACGCCATTTCATTCTCCTCGTTCTAACGTAAAGTCGCGAAAATCCGCTAAGAAGTGCATTAGATTCATATTATTGCCCACTTTACTGCGATTACAGTAGTGAGGTAAACAGTTTGCTATGTGAAATCAATGTTGACTACCGTCGAGACGTTAATCGGTTGTTAAACTGGTACCTAAAGTTGTACCCTAAAACCATTGCGAGCATTTATCGTTTTCTGCGATATTGAGTGTAATACCTATTCTCAACAACTGAGTTTTCTCTTTATTGATGATTTTACTGGAGTTGTCCATGTCAACACGCCTTAGACGTACGAAAATTGTGACTACATTAGGCCCTGCCACTGACCGCGATAATAATCTAGAAAAAGTGATTGCGGCAGGAGCGAATGTGGTACGACTGAACTTTTCTCACGGCTCCCCTGAGGATCACCTTACACGCGCGAATAATGTCAGAGAGATTGCCAAAAAACTGGGCCGTCATGTCGCTATTCTAGGCGATTTACAAGGACCTAAAATCCGCATCTCAACGTTTCGAGAAGGTAAGATCTTCTTAAACATCGGTGACCCGTTCATTTTGAATGCGACATTACCTAAAGGGGAAGGTACCCATCAACAGGTGGGAATCGATTATAAGGCACTACCTCAGGATGTAAAATCCGGAGATATTCTGTTATTAGACGACGGTCGCGTGCAATTGCGCGTCACCTCCGTTGAAGGTGACAATATTCATACCGAAGTGACGGTTGGCGGCCCGCTTTCTAACAATAAAGGTATTAATAAACAGGGTGGCGGCCTGTCTGCCGAGGCGCTGACCGATAAAGATAAAGCGGACATTATTACGGCTGCGAAAATTGGCGTAGACTATCTCGCCGTCTCTTTTCCCCGCTGTGGTGACGACTTACGTTATGCTCGGCGTTTAGCAGAAGAAGCTGGATGCCAAGCAAAAATTGTTGCCAAGGTCGAACGTGCCGAAGCCGTCGCGACTCAAGCAGCGATGGATGATATTATTCTTGCCAGTGATGTCGTCATGGTCGCGCGAGGCGATCTCGGTGTTGAAATTGGTGACCCTGAACTGGTGGGCATTCAAAAGAATCTAATTAGCCGGGCGCGTCAGCTAAACCGTGCCAGTATTACCGCCACCCAGATGATGGAGTCCATGATCACTAATCCAATGCCTACTCGGGCGGAAGTGATGGACGTCGCTAACGCAGTGTTAGATGGAACGGATGCGGTAATGCTCTCTGCTGAAACGGCCGCAGGTCAATATCCAGCAGAGACTGTACTGGCCATGGCCAATGTTTGTGTGGGTGCCGAGAAGATTCCAAAAGTGAATGTGTCACGCCACCGTTTAGATATTCAGTTTGATAATATCGAAGAGGCCATCGCCATGTCAGCGATGTACGCCGCAAACCATCTTAAAGGGGTCACTGCTATTATTACCATGACCGAATCTGGGCGTACGGCGTTGATGACCTCACGGATCACTTCAGGTCTACCTATCTTTGCCCTGTCACGACACGAAGCTACCCTCAATAGCACAGCACTCTATCGTGGTGTGACCCCGGTTGCGATTTCAGGCTACACTGATGGCTTACTAGCCGTACACGATGCAGTCAAATTGCTCAAGACCAAAGGGTATTTACAGACGGGTGATTTAGTCATCGTTACACAAGGCGATGTGATGGGCGCCACTGGCACCACCAACACGCAACGCGTGATCACCGTTGAATAAATAATAATACAGCCGCTGACGCGGCTGTTTTTTTATTTATACGGAAAGAGGTCTTTGCGACGATAAGGCTTCTCTTCACCTGCTTGCCGCGTTTTCAGTAACTCGAGGATCCAAGTATATTGCTCAGGGTTTGGTCCGACAAAAAATTCCACTTCTTCATTCATTCGTCTCGCCAATGTTCTATCGTCAGCCGTCTCGAGACCTTCCATTGCTGGGCGCACAAAAATTTCGAGTTGATGGCGGCGACTATCATAAACCGGAAATAGCGGAACAACCTTAGCTCGACATACTTTCATGAGCCGTCCAATAGCCGGTAATGTCGCCTTGTACGTCGCAAAAAAGTCGACAAACTCGCTGTGTTCCGGTCCATGGTCTTGATCGGGTAAATAATAGCCCCAATATCCCTGCCTGACTGAAGCAATGAAAGGCTTGATACCATCATTACGAGCATGCATGCGACCACCAAAACGACGTCGTAATCGGTTCCAAATATAGTCCATTAACGGATCTTTTTGGTTATGGAACATCGCCGCCATTTTTTGACCTTCTGAAGCCAGCAGCATCGCCGGAATATCGACAGCCCAGCCATGAGGCACGAGAAAAATGACATTCTGTCCCGATTGTTGGTAATGCTCGATAATATCTTTACCGTGCCAGACAATTTTCTGCCGGACACGTTGAGGGTCACGTAGTGCCAATTCGGCCATTAACACCATTGACTGCGGCGCGGTAGCAAACATTTCATCAATAATGTTTTCACGTTCCGCCACGGAAAGGTCAGGAAAACAGTAGTGAAGATTAATTTGCGCACGACGGCGAGCACCCTTTGCTCGTTGACCAACCCATTTTCCTAGTTTCCCTAACACCGGATCGCGAACGGTGGCCGGCACATAGGCCAATGCACCTGCCACGCCAATAGCTAACCATTTCCCCCAGAACTGGGGTTTGAAGAAAGAACGATTGAAAACAGGAATAAACTCAGACTGGTTACGTTTCTCGTTGATCATGCACTCGCCTCTTTTAAGAAGTGGCTAATGATAGTGATGGAAGCGAGTTTTGCAACAGACTTTTACTCGCCCGATTAGAGGTTATTTAAAAAAAGGCCATGCATGATGCATGGCCTGACTATAACCCACTAGAATGTCAGCTGACTTTGCCAAGCTTTAGCTTGCGCAAGGTAGGTCTTACGCTCTTTACCCGTTAAGCCTTCCATTCGCGGCAGTTTTGCCGTTAGGGGGTTAACCGCTTGGTTATTAATCCAGATTTCGAAGTGTAAATGCGGGCCAGTAGAGCGCCCAGTATTACCGGATAATGCAATACGATCGCCTCTTTTAACTTTTTGACCAGGTTTAACCATTACACGGCTAAGATGCATATAGCGGGTCATGTATTGTCGACCATGGCGAATAGCAACATACTTCCCTGCTGCACCGCCTTTAGCATTCGCCACTACTACTTCTCCATCCCCTGTAGCCAGAACAGGCGTACCAATAGGGACAGCAAAATCAACACCACGATGCGGAGTAATGCGTCCGGTCACTGGATTAAGCCGACGAGGATTAAAGTTTGAAGAGACCCGGTATGTTTTAGCCGTTGGGTAACGTAAAAACCCTTTTGCTAATCCCGAGGCATTCAGGTCATAAAATTTGCCATCTTCTGCGCGAAAAGCATAGTAATCCTTCCCCCCCGAGCGAACTCGGACAGCCTGAAGTTGGCTTTGCATGCGCTTACCAGCCAGAATTTCGCGCGAGAAAATGGTGCTGAATTGATCGCCACTACGGAGTTTACGAAAATCCATCTGCCATTGTAACGCTTTGATCACCGAGGCAGTTTCTCCCGCAGAGAGGCCAGCCTGCTGTGCACTGCTGGCAAAACTGCCTTTAACGGTGCCAGCCAGTGTATGGTCTTGCCACTCTCCTTGCTGTAATTGGCGCTCCATACTGTAGGTGCCATTCGCTCTGCGCGCGTAGTGACGCGTTTCACGACGGGAAATTTCCCAATCCAGAGTATCTAACTCTCCGTCTGCGTTGACTTGCCAATTAAGGCTTTGTCCAACATTGAGATTACGTAATGCACCATCACTTCCCACCAGCGCATTGATATTTGAGAGATCAATGCCATACTGATTTAATACACTGCTTAGGGTATCTCCTGACGCGACGGTATACTCTTTAGCATCTTGAGTCCCTTCCGCCTCTTTTTGGTCAGCAGGCAGATCTTCATCAGGTAAAGGGGTAGTTTGGTCATCAGGCTCGGAAGCGTCTGTCCCGGTTAAGTGTTGGGTCGCTTCTAGTTCAATCTTGCGAACTAAGGTTTCTTTATTTTCATCGTGGTGATTAAGTAGCGGTTGCCAGATAGCAACCGCAAGCGTCATAGCGGTCAATGACCCCAACATAACACGATGGGGCTTGGGTAATGTGTTAAGCGCGAGAGCGACAGAACGAGCAATCTGTTGCACTGTAAAAATTCCTCATTAGTTCATAGGCTTCAGACAGCTCACATACTGGCTCGACAATTGTGAGAGGAATTTCACATAACTGTCTGGCGATAAGCTGATATTGCTTCCCAAGGGGTCAAGAATGCCTTTGTGCACTGAGGTTCCTCGAGAAACAGCGTCGATGACGGCTGGTCTGAATTGTGGCTCAGCAAAAACGCATTGCACTTTTTGCTCAGTCAACTGTGTTCTGATTTCGTTTAATTTCTGTGCACCTGGCTGTATTTCAGGATTTACCGTGAAATATCCCAGTGGTGACAGGCCGTAATGTTTCTCAAAATAGGTGTAGGCGTCATGAAAGACATAATATCTCTTATCCTTCACTGCGCTAAGCTGTTGACGTATCTCTTTATCGGCACCTTGTAAACTGACTTTAAATATCGATAAATTATTATCTAATTTGGATTTTTGTGCAGGCATCAACTGCACCAACCGATCATGAATAGCCGTAGCACTCATCAAAGCCATTTCTGGAGACAACCAGATGTGCAAATTATACGTTCCTTGATGAGAATGACTATCAGACAGTTCCCTATCAGAAGAATTTATAGATGTTAACTTATCCGCATGCGTCGAAGCATGATCGTGATCATCTTCAACTTCGCCCACCAAATGTGATTGAATCACGGGTAGAGCCGAGAGTTCAAGGTTTTTATTCGCTGGTAATTGTGAAGCACTTCGCGTTACGAAGGATTCCATTTCAGGCCCTACCCACACCAATAGGTCAGCATTTTTTATCCGACGCACGTCTGATGGCCGTAGCGCATAATCATGTTCTGAAGCTCCATCAGGTAACACCACTGTTACCGGTGTGACGCCATTGGCAATCGCGGCGGCAATAAATCCTAAGGGTTTAATCGATGTCACTACATCCGCTTGCGCTAGGCCATTCATTCCTAACAGGATAGATAAACCCAAGGCGATTTTAGGGAAATGCTTTTTTCTTTTCATGATTCCTGGCGTCTCAGCTATTAACCTCAAATGGAGTTGTGATAATATAACATCTCTTTTTGAAATGAAAACTGATTAACCATGCCATCGAACTTAGTGACTTTAGAAAATATCGATGTTTCATTCGGTCAAAAACAAGTCCTGCAAAATATTTCGTTAAGCTTGCAACCGGGTAGGATATTAACCTTGCTTGGCCCTAACGGTGCGGGAAAATCAACCTTAGTGCGACTGATTCTTGGGCTAGTCACACCGTCTCGTGGCGTCTTGAATAAGAAATCGGGATTACGAATTGGCTACGTTCCACAAAAATTACATTTAGATACCACCCTTCCCCTGACGGTGGATCGTTTCCTACGGTTAGCGCGCCAAGCTAAAAATGCGGATATCCACGCAGCCTTGCAGCGGGTAAACGCCGGGCACCTGCGCCTATCTACAATGCAAAAGCTTTCCGGCGGCGAAATGCAGCGTGTGCTACTCGCCCGCGCGCTGCTCGGTCAGCCAGAACTATTAGTGCTGGACGAGCCCACGCAAGGGGTCGATGTGAATGGCCAAGTGGCGCTTTATGATCTGATTAATCAGTTACGTCATGAGTTGAAGTGTGCCGTACTGATGGTGTCCCATGACCTTCATTTAGTCATGGCGAAAACCGATGATGTCCTCTGTCTCAATCATCATGTTTGCTGTTCAGGTCCACCCGAAGTCGTCTCTCAACATCCGGAATTTACCGCAATGTTTGGTCCCAGAGCCTCCCAACAATTAGCGATTTATCGACATCACCACAATCACCGTCATGACCTTAAGGGTCGGATAGTGTTACGCAAGGAGCATGAGACTTCATGATAGAATTGTTACTACCGGGCTGGCTAGGAGGGATACTCCTTACCCTCACCGCGGGCCCACTGGGGTCTTTTGTCGTCTGGCGTAAAATGTCCTACTTTGGCGATACCCTCGCCCATGCGTCCCTTCTAGGCGTCGCGATTGGATTATTGTTAAACGTTAATCCTTGGTATGCAGTGATTGCCGTAACCCTTATCCTCGCTATTCTGTTAGTCGTGCTAGAGCAGCGACCTCACTTAGCTATCGATACTTTACTGGGTATCATGGCGCACAGCGCCTTATCTCTTGGGTTAGTCGTCGTGAGTTTGATGCATAATGTTCGCGTCGATTTGATGGCTTATCTGTTCGGCGACCTTCTATCGGTAATGCCCGAAGATCTCGTCTTAATGGCAGGTGGCGTAGTGATCGTACTCGCTGTGATCATCTCGCAATGGCGCGCGCTATTATCGATGACCGTCAGTCCAGAATTAGCCCAAGTCGATGGCGTTAATTTTGCCCGTACTCGGATGTTATTGATGCTGGTTACCGCGCTTACTATCGGTGTCTCGATGAAATTTGTAGGAGCACTGATTATTACCTCATTACTGATTATTCCTGCAGCCACCGCACGTCGCTTCGCCCGCTCCCCCGAGCAGATGGCGATTTTCGCAACCCTAATTGGAATGGTCGCCGTTACTGGTGGGCTAACTTTCTCAGCCTATTACGATACCCCTGCTGGCCCATCTGTTGTTCTGACCGCAAGCGCCCTCTTTATGCTCAGTGGGCTGAAGAAGATGCCCCATTAAGCAGCTGGGCCTCGGTAGTACCGAGGCCTAGTTGTGTTAACTAAAACAAGTAGACACTACTATTTCTTCAACAACGTCGGGAGTTGCTGACTGAATTGCTGAAGACATTGATCCATCAGATGCTGGGTTTCCACTTTTACTTTGGCATACTGATCTTTTTGCCATTCCGCTAAATCAGCTTCGACTGGGGCGGGTGAACAAGCTTGCTTAATAAAACCGCTAAAGATCGATCCCTTCTCAGGTTTTTTGTAGAAGAAGACTTTGTATTTCAACTCATACAGGGAGTCGCTACTATTAAAGTTTTTATAAATCAATGACCAAGTCGAATAACCTATATGCAACGGCTGTTGGTAGGTATAGCCTGCACTATTGTCATCTAACCACTTCACCAATGCGTTGTCCGCGTTGGTCTTAAAATAATCAAGGGTGGGGTTTTTCAACGTTTTGATAGCGTTCCCCTTATAGCTTTCCTTATCAAAGCCAGAAGTGTTAACGCTCCCTAACGCAGCAGAGAGCACCGCCAATCCAATCCCCGTGGCACTATGAACAGGTGTCACTTCGCGTAAGTAAGGATCTGAATACAGATTCCCATCATTAAATTCAGCAGGGGCGGCATGGTATAACACCCCTATCGAACTTTTATTTTTTCCCTCAATCACTGAGGGTTTGACTGACGCACAACCAGAAAGGAGTGCGATGGCAGTAACACAACACAATACATAGCCGTTCTTCATGATATCCCTATACTTTTCACTGATTCCCAATAGTGAATCGGAAGTATAAGTGATGAGTCGTAGCGGGAATAGGTAGAGAAATGTCAAAAGTTGACATTCCTCGAACTATTGAAGGTAAACGTGGGGATTTTTAAAGGTGTTTATAGTGGTCGAGCAGATCGAAATGCTGGTAAGCATGTTGGGTGGCTAATCGTCCGCGTGGCGTTCGCTGAATAAAACCCTGCTGAATCAAATAAGGTTCAATAACATCCTCGATAGTTTCGCGCTCTTCACCGATTGCGGCCGCAAGGTTATCTAACCCTACAGGTCCACCACTAAACTTATCGATAATCGCTAGCAGTAATTTACGGTCCATATAGTCAAAGCCTTCACTGTCGACATTGAGAAGGTCTAACGCACTTGCTGTCACCTCCCCGTTCATATCGCCCGCGGCTTTGACCTCAGCGAAGTCACGCACACGGCGAAGCAGCCGATTAGCAATCCTTGGTGTACCACGGGAACGACGAGCAATCTCCAGCGCCCCTTCTTGGCTGAGAGACAGCCCTAGACAGTCTGCTGCGCGTTTAACGATAGACTGTAGATCAGCCACTTGGTAGAACTCCAAACGTTGGACGATCCCAAAACGGTCACGTAATGGCGAGGTTAGCGAGCCTGCTCGTGTGGTGGCGCCGATTAGAGTGAATGGAGGTAAATCGATTTTAATCGAGCGGGCCGCCGGACCTTCTCCGATCATAATATCCAGCTGATAATCTTCCATTGCAGGATAAAGTACTTCTTCAACAATAGGAGAAAGACGGTGGATCTCATCAATAAAGAGTACATCGTGTGGCTCAAGATTCGTCAGCATGGCGGCAAGGTCACCCGCTTTCTCCAATACCGGGCCGGAGGTAGTCCGTAAATTGACGCCCATCTCGTTGGCCACGATATTAGCCAACGTTGTCTTTCCTAAACCTGGAGGGCCGAAAATCAACAAGTGATCTAAGGCATCGCCCCGCATTTTCGCTGCACGAATAAAAATTTCCATTTGCTCGCGGACGTGCGGTTGACCGACATATTCATCGAGTAAACGGGGACGTAAGGCTCGGTCAAAACGCTCTTCATCAATAGTCACTTCCGCAGAGACTAGGCGATCCGCATCTATCATACTTTTCCTTATAGCGACGCCCGTAAGGCGTCTCTGATCAAGGTTTCACTATTCGCCCCAGTTTTGGTAATTTTACTCACCATTTTGGAGGCTTCTTGCGGTTTATAACCTAATGCTACTAAGGCTGCGACCGCTTCAGCTTCTGCATCATTGGTGGTGGAGGGGTCGGTAGCCGGTGCTGTGAGCGTAAACTCGCTTTCTGTATTAAACAGGTCCCCGTGCATGCCTTTAAATCGATCCTTCATTTCGACCACAAGACGTTCAGCAGTTTTCTTACCTACCCCTGGGAGTTTTACTAAGGCAGCTATTTCTTGATGTTCTACCGCATTCACAAACTGCTGCGCTGACATGCCAGAGAGAATGGCAAGAGCGAGTTTCGGCCCAACCCCATTCACCTTAATCAATTCCCGGAAAAGGGTACGTTCTTGTTTATGATTAAAACCGAATAACAGTTGTGCATCTTCCCGTACCACAAAATGGGTAAAAATAATGGCGGAGTGATCTTTATCAGGCAGTTCGTAGAAACAGGTCATCGGCATGTGAACTTCATACCCTACGCCACCGACCTCAAGCAATACTAATGGCGGTTGCTTCTCTATGATGACTCCATTAAGACGTCCGATCATACATTTACCTTTATCAATGTGTTCGCTAGGATTAATGATGCGTTTATACCATAAAAAAGGCTGGATGAATATCCAGCCTATGCAGAGAAAGCTAACGTAACCGCCCTCGGGTGAGTACCAGTGCTTTATCAGAAATATTCAGCGCATTTTGGCTGATATGACAATGGGTAATCGCAATAGCCAAAGCATCAGCGGCATCAGCTTGAGGATTAGCGGGCAGTTTTAATAAGGTTCGCACCATATGTTGCACTTGCGCTTTATCTGCTGCCCCGGTCCCGGTGACGGTTTGCTTTACTTGTCGAGCAGCGTACTCGAAAACGGGTAATGTTTGATTTACCGCCGCGACAATCGCTGCGCCACGCGCTTGCCCTAGCTTTAAGGCGGAATCAGCATTTTTCGCCATAAACACTTGCTCAATGGCAAAATAATCAGGCGAAAATTGCGTGATAATCTCAGTTACACCGGCATAAATGAGCCGCAAACGCTCGGGTAAAGCAGGCGTATTGGTCCGGATACAGCCACTCCCCAAGTAGGTCAATTGACGACCGACTTGTCGTATTACCCCGTATCCGGTTACCCGTGACCCAGGGTCGATACCAAGAATTATGGCCATAACGGACCCAATAACTGGGTGGATTGCACTTACAGGCTCTCAGCCACTTCGTCAGAAATCTCACCGTTATGGTAAACTTCCTGAACATCGTCGCAATCTTCGAGCATATCAATCAGACGTAGTAGTTTTGGCGCCGTCTCGCTATCCATTTCTGCTTTAGTTGAAGGGATCATCGTGACTTCCGCTTCATCTGGTGTTAAACCTGCTGCGATTAATGCCTCTTTCACCGCACCTAACTCTTCCCACGCGGTAAACACATCGATGGCGCCATCGTCATAGCTCACCACATCTTCAGCACCGGCTTCCAAAGCAGCTTCCATTAACGCATCTTCATCTTGGCCTGGTGCATAAGCGATAACCCCTTTACGGCTAAAGAGGTAGGCAACTGAACCATCAGTCCCAAGGTTACCACCGGTTTTGGTGAAAGCATGGCGCACTTCTGAAACGGTACGGTTACGGTTGTCACTCAGACACTCGATCATGATGGCGCTACCGCCTGGGCCATAGCCCTCATAAATGATCGTTTCCATATTGGAGTTATCATCACCGCCGACACCGCGTGCGATCGCACGGTCCATCGTATCACGCGTCATGTTGTTGGACAGGGCCTTATCCATCGCGGCTCTCAGACGAGGGTTCGAGCTAGGATCGCCACCACCGAGTTTTGCCGCAGTGACCAACTCACGAATGATTTTAGTGAAGATTTTACCGCGCTTCGCATCTTGTGCCGCTTTACGGTGTTTGGTATTCGCCCATTTACTATGTCCAGCCATAATCTTATTCTCTCAAACAAATAACGGTAAACGGAACGCGTCTTCAGACGCATTCCCCTCTAATTATTCCTCGGCAAAAAGGCGCTCAATCGCTTGGCGATTACTCCACGATTTGGTTAACGCTGCAGCCTGTTGCCAAGGGAGCCACTGCGCCGCCGTATGCTCACTTAAACAGGGAGTCTTTTCGGATTCAAGACCCAATGTAAACCAATGTTCTTGATTATGGGTCACTCCCGGAGCATAACGGTGACGATATTGTTCAAAAATTTCAAAACTAATCTGTGTACGACAGTCAACCAGTAGGTCTTGCGCAGGAGTATAGACAAATCCAGTCTCTTCCTGCACCTCACGCAAGGCCGCCTGTTCTGGCTGTTCGCCGCTTTCTAGACTGCCTGTCACCGATTGCCAAAACTGCGCATCGTCTTGACGCTGTAACATTAGCACCCGTTTGGTATCTCTTGCGTAGATGACGACCAACACCGAAACGGGATGCTTGTAGGCCATTACGCTGACTCAGTTTTAGCTTTTTTCACTACCTGTAATGCCAACTCTTGTAACGCATTCGGGTTAGCTTCGCTCGGTGCATCCGTCATCAAACAGGCCGCAGCAGTTGTTTTCGGGAAGGCTATTACGTCACGAATATTGTCCGTACCCGTTAATAGCATGGTCAAACGGTCTAAGCCAAAGGCTAATCCAGCGTGCGGTGGCGCGCCATATTTAAGTGCATCCAGTAAGAAACCGAACTTCTCTTGTTGCTCATCGGCACTGATTCCCAGAATACTGAATACTGCTTGTTGCATGGCACCAGTATAGATACGAACCGATCCACCACCCACTTCATAACCATTAATGACCATGTCATAGGCATTGGCAATTGCATCACTTGGCGCTTGACTCAGTTCTTCTGGCGTTAACTCGCGTGGCGCCGTGAACGGATGATGCATGGCGGCTAAACGCCCTTCATCATCTTGTTCAAACATTGGGAAATCCACCACCCAAAGCGGAGCCCAACGATTTTCATCAGTCAAGGCTAAATCGCGACCGATTTTGAGACGTAATGCCCCCATCGCATCTGCCACGACATTCGCTTGATCAGCACCAAATAACAGAATATCTCCTGATTCTGCTGCGGTTCGCTCAAGCAGCTGCTCAATAATCTCAGCAGTCAGGAATTTAGCAACAGGACTTTGAATACCTTCAAGGCCAGCATCACGTTGGTTGACTTTCATCCATGCCATGCCCTTCGCACCGTAGAGGCCAACGAATTTGGTATAATCGTCGATCTGTTTACGCGTTAATTGCGCACCACCCGGTACACGTAAGACTGCCACCCGCCCTTTCGCATCGTTGGCTGGACCGGAGAAGACTTGGAACTCAACCTGTGCCAATAAATCGGCAACGTCCACCAATTCCATCGGGTTACGTAGGTCAGGTTTATCCGAACCGAAACGACGCATCGCCTCTGCCCACGTCATTTGCGGGAATTCGCCCAGATCGACCCCTTTAATAGCGATCCAAAGTTGACGAATAAGACGCTCCATAACTTCTCGCACTTGTGGCGCCGTCATGAAAGAGGTTTCAACATCGATCTGCGTGAATTCAGGCTGACGATCTGCACGTAAATCTTCATCACGGAAGCATTTTACAATTTGATAGTAGCGGTCAAAGCCAGAGACCATGAGTAGCTGTTTAAATAGCTGAGGTGATTGCGGTAACGCATAAAATTCACCTTTATGAACGCGGCTAGGCACTAAATAATCACGCGCACCTTCTGGCGTCGCTTTAGTGAGCATTGGCGTTTCAATATCCAGAAACTCATTCTCTTCCATAAAACGACGAACAAAAGCCGTGATCTTCGCACGAGTTTTGAAGCGCGAGGCTACTTCAGGGCGACGCAAATCTAAATAGCGGTATTTAAGCCGAGCTTCTTCGCTGTTGACATGATTACTATCCAGAGGCAGAGGTTCTGAACGGTTAATAATGGTGAGCTCGGTGGCATAAACTTCTACTTCACCCGTTGCCATGTCAGCGTTTTTATTACGCTCATCACGCGCTCGTACTTTTCCAACGACTTGAATGCAGAATTCATTACGTAATTCTGACGCGCGCTCAAACACCTTTTGCTCATCCGGATCAAAAAAGACTTGTACAATCCCTTCGCGATCACGCATATCGATGAAAATTAAGCTCCCGAGGTCGCGACGACGATTCACCCAACCGCTGAGAGTCACTTGTTGACCGATGTGGGACACATTAAGTTGTCCGCAATAAAGTGTACGCATTGATTATCCTTTTGGGCCCGGAAGGCGTTTAACGTAAGCTGCCGCCATCTGGCGATATTGCTGCAAAATGGCTCGCATTATACTGAAAAATAATGTCAAGGATAAGCCTATGAGTGTAATAGCGCTCGATATCTGCGCAATTAACACTTTTGCTTGTCTAAAAACGCTAAAAACTTGTCTTATAGATGCGCGGATGAGCGGTTTCTGCGACAATAGTTTTTTTGCAAAGTTAGCGAACGCCGTTATGTCCCACCGCGATAGTTTATTTTCCGCGCCAATTGATAAATTAGGCGATTGGACTTTTGATGAACGAGTAGCTGAAGTCTTCCCCGATATGATCCAGCGCTCTGTGCCAGGTTACTCGAATATTATCTCTATGATTGGGATGTTGGCGGGGCGTTATGTCACGGAAAATAGCCGCGTCTACGACCTCGGATGTTCACTTGGAGCGGCCACCTTATCGGTACGTCGTAATATCACGGCTTCCGGTTGTGAGATCATTGCCGTTGATAACTCCCCTGCCATGGTTGAGCGCTGTCGTCGCCATATTGACGCCTTTCGTGCGCAAACACCGGTACAGGTTATTGAGGCGGATATCCAAAATATCGAGATCGATAACGCTTCACTAGTGGTGCTGAATTTCACCCTGCAATTCATTCCACCTGAAGACCGTCAAACTTTACTAGCGAAAATCTGGCAGGGTTTACGTCCTGGCGGCGCCTTAGTGCTCTCTGAAAAATTCAGTTTTGCCGACCAAGCGATGGGTGAGTTACTGTTCGATATGCATCTAGATTTCAAACGCGCTAACGGTTATAGCGAGCTTGAAATCAGCCAAAAGCGCAGTATGCTCGAAAATGTCATGCTTACCGATAGCGTAAGCACCCATCAACAACGATTACGGGCTGTTGGTTTTCAACATGCTGAGCTGTGGTTTCAATGTTTTAATTTCGGATCCTTAGTGGCCATCAAATGATAGATTTTGGAAATTTTTACCAGCAGATTGCAACGGGTCCCCTCGCCTCATGGCTAGAGGTTATCCCTGCCCAGCTTGCCCAGTGGCAGCGCGAGAACTTACATGGTCACTTTCGTCAGTGGCACAAAGCGATCCAGTACTTACCGGCCCTTACGCCTGCTTCGCTGAACTTGGTCGACCAAGTTCATGCTGAACATCCGGACCTCACACCACGTCAACGTCAGGGAATCGAGTCGTTACTGCGTCAGCTAATGCCATGGCGTAAGGGCCCTTATCATCTTTACGGCACGCATATCGATACCGAATGGCGGTCTGATTGGAAATGGGATCGCGTATTACCCCATATCAGTCCACTTAACGATCGTCTCATTCTTGATGTCGGTTGTGGTAGCGGTTATCACATGTGGCGAATGATCGGCCAAGGTGCCAAGATGGTCGTCGGGATCGATCCGATGCAACTTTTCTTGTGCCAGTTTGAAGCGGTACGTAAGTTGCTGGGTAATTCACAACAAGCTCATCTTTTACCACTCGGTATTGAGCAGCTGCCGACAAGTGAAGCCTTCGATACCGTGTTTTCAATGGGTGTGCTCTACCATCGCCGTTCCCCCTTAGACCATTTGCTACAGTTAAAAAATCAGTTGGTCAATGGTGGCGAGCTCGTTTTAGAAACGTTAGTGACTGAAGGGGATGAACACCAAGTCTTGGTACCCGGTGAACGTTATGCCCAAATGCGAAATGTGTATTTCCTCCCTTCTGCCCTCGCCCTGAAAAGTTGGTTAGAGAAAACCGGCTTCGTTGACGTGCGTATCGTTGATCAAGCCGTCACACCGGTAAGCGAACAACGCCGAACATCGTGGATGACGAGTGAATCGTTGGCGGAGTTCTTAGACCCGAACGATTCTCATAAAACAGTGGAAGGGTACCATGCGCCGTTACGTGCAGTATTAATTGCCCGTAAGCCCGGAGAAGTAGTCTAAGCGGCTAGAGTGATGTTCTGCCGTTTCTGTTGGCGGTGCATCACCTTGTAAACGGATGAGGGTTTGCATGGCTTCCACTACGTTAGGATCAACTTCGGTCCGCAAATATTCATCCGCCATTTTATCTGAACACATCGAGACGCCGGCTTTACAGTAGCGCATCGCTGAAGGCACCTGCCGGCTGGCAGAGCTGTGAACTTCCTTAATCCCTGCATCTAGAAACTTCGGGAGATTAGATAACCGCACACCCGCACCTGCCATGATGATTGGTCCCGTCCCTATCGCTGTCAATTCATGTAAAAGGCTAATTCCCGCCTCAGCAGATTGCTGTTGTCCTGAGGTTAAGATTCGTGCCACGCCCAACTCAGCCAATTCATGGTAGGTACGATAGGGATTACTGCACAGGTCGAAAGCACGATGAAAGGTCACTGCCATTCCTTTTGCTACCGTCATCAGCTTTTGCATTCTCGGCTTATCGAGCAAACCTTCAGGGCAAAGAATTCCAGTCACTACTCCAGGAAATCCCATATCGCGGATCTGCGCCACATCCGATAGCATAATTTTGAATTCTTGCTCGCTATAGCAAAAGTCGCCGCTGCGGGGTCTTACTATTGGATGGACGGGAATTGAAATTTGAGAACGGGCCTCACGCAATACCCCTAACGATGTGGTGAGTCCCCCTTCTTGGGGCGCGGCACAGAGTTCAATACGGTCCGCGCCTGCCTGCGTCGCAGCTAGGGCGCAATCCAATCCATAACAGCATATTTCTAAAGTCGGCATAGTCGATTCCTTTGTCAGACCTGATGGATATGCTACTGTGCATAGCGCCTCTCCCTAAATACCTGCCTGGAGTACGGATGTCATTTAATTTTGATGAAAGAGTCGAGCGATATCACACTGATAGTGAAAAATGGCTCAAATATAGCGATCAAGATATCATTCCATTATGGATAGCCGATACTGATTTTCGTGTAGCCCCTGCTATTCAACAAGCATTGGCTGACCGGGTTGCACAGGGGGTATTTGGCTATGCTGATGACCAAGGTAAATTGGCTCAGGCCGCGGCACAGTGGGTTGAAAAGCAATATCACTGGACAATCGATCCCGACTGGGTCATCCCCCTCTCTGGGATAAAACCTGTATTTAGTCTATTACAGGAATGCCTCCTCTCTTCCGAGCAACGCTCTATTTGCCATACGCCAATCTACCCACCTTTTACACAAAGTGCCCGCAATGCCCAGCGAGGCCAACGTTTAATCCCTTATCCATTATTTGATGAGCCTGATATTCTATCGGCCTCTCTTCCAGCGCTTACGGGGCGAGAGCGCTTGTTGTTTATCTGCAATCCGCACAACCCAGGTGGAAAAAGTTATTCACGTGATGCCTTACAACAGCTCGCAGAGTATGCTGAACATTACGACCTCTGGGTCTGCAGCGATGAGATCCATGCAGATTTATTGCTTGAACCGGATCGTGAACATATTCCTTTTGCTTCGCTGTCAGCGGAGAGCTCACAACGGTCCATCACATTACTCTCCGCAGCTAAATCATTCAATCTTGCCGGGTTAGGATGCGCTATCGCTATTATCCCTAATAACATGATGCGTGAGCGTGTCCGTCAAGCTGTTGCGCAACGAATGGCAGTACCAAACAGCTTAGGACTTGTCGCCACGCGTGCGGCGTGGCAACAGAGCGAGGAGTGGTTAACTGCTCAGCGCCATTATTTGCGAAAAAACCGTGACGTTTTGGTTGAATTTATACAACAACATCCAGCCTTACGGATGGTTGTACCCGATGCTGGATTCTTAGCCTGGATTGATGCATCAGGCTTACAAAAAGCGGATCCCCATCACTGGTTGGAACAGCATGGTGTAGGGTTAACTTCGGGTAAAGCTTTCGGCGATCCCCAAGCCGTACGGCTAAATTTTGGATGTTGCCGATCGCTGTTAGAGGGAGCCCTAGGCCGCCTACGCCACGCTATTGACCAAGCTTAATCCATCTTAGCGTTCACTCTCTACCACTTTGTCGATGGCATAGGTATGAAACTTGAGTGTAATCTCACCGTTAGTAATCGCTAGCGTCGTATTGTCCAATGTCCCGGCTTTCGCTTGCGGACGCCGGGTTTTGACACTGATTCCCGGCATGACTAACCCGCGATCATCGATCAAGGCCATGGCGCGTTGACCGATTTGTTCCGGTTCCCCCGCCAACACCACTTCAACATGCTCCCAGCCTTCGTGGCGGTAACGCTTCTCACCCGGCCAAGGCAGCTCGACGATATCAATAGGGTGATTTAGTAGCAGTAACGGTTGTTCTAGCCGATAAAGGTGAATGGGTCGCCCGCCGATCACTGCGTCGGAAAAACAGCTACCGACTTGTGATAGGACCATCGCCCAACGTTCAGCTGTTCGATCTTGGTGACAACGTAACGAAATGTGGTCAAGCGTTAACTCACTTAAGTTAAGTCCCAATTGCTGTGCAAACGCAGATAATTTTTGTTCGAACTGAGAGAGATCATCGGCTAGCTCGGGGAGAGCGATAAAGAGTGGATGCATAATGCCCTGCTGTCATGAATAACGGTTTCGTCATTTTCGCCCTCTGCCCACTCGCTGTAAAGTCAATAGCTGATTAATTTCAACCACTTTGCACGACAAATGAATATGGTGGCTGACGCCTTAAGCTTTTTTACGTATACTGCTCGACCATTAAAGTTTCTACGTTTCGATGTTTCGACATCTCGTGCTGTATGGCTTGCCATACACTCAATTGATAAAGGTATACCGGTGAATATTCAGGCTCTTCTCTGCGACAAAGTTAGTCAGGCTATGGTGGCTGCCGGCGCTCCCGCCGATAGCGAACCCCTCATCCGTCAATCCGCAAAGCCACAATTTGGTGATTACCAAGCTAACGGAATTATGGGTGCGGCGAAACGACTGGGTATGCCTCCTCGACAGCTTGCCGAAAAGGTGGTTGAACAACTTTCTCTAACGGGTATTGCCAACAAAATCGAGATAGCTGGTCCGGGCTTTATTAATATCTTTTTAGATCCTCAGTGGCTGGCCACTGAAGTCGAACAAGCGTTAGGCTCTGCACAGCTCAACATTGCTCCTGTCACGCCGCAAACTATTGTCGTCGATTATTCTGCGCCTAATGTTGCTAAAGAGATGCATGTCGGGCACTTACGTTCAACCATTATCGGCGATGCGACGGTACGGACGCTTGAAAAACTCGGCCATAATGTTATCCGCGCAAACCATCTCGGTGACTGGGGTACGCAGTTTGGAATGTTAATTGCCTATCTTGAACAACAGCAAGCCGATCACGCCGCAGAAATCGCTTTGCAAGATTTCGAAGCCTTCTATCGTGCCGCGAAAATTGCTTATGATGAAGATGAAGACTTTGCGGTGCGCGCCCGTAGCTACGTTGTCAAACTTCAAGGTGGTGACGAGTATTGCCTAAAAATGTGGCGTAAGTTAGTCGACATCACGATGGAACAAAACCAACGCAACTATGATCGGTTAAATGTAAGCTTAACGGCTGACAACGTGATGGGTGAGAGCCTTTACAACAGCATGTTGCCCGGAATTGTTGCTGACCTGAAACAAAAAGGATTAGCGGTTGAAAGTGAAGGCGCGACTGTCGTGTTCTTGGATGAGTTCACCAATAAAGAAGGTGAACCAATGGGCGTTATCATCCAGAAGAAAGATGGCGGATACCTCTATACCACCACCGATATTGCGTGCGCCAAGTACCGTTATGAAACGTTAAAAGCGGAGCGAGTCATTTATTATATCGACTCACGCCAGCATCAACACCTGATGCAGGCCTGGACTATTGTCCGTAAAGCGGGTTACGTACCGGAGTCTGTACCCTTAGAACACCATATGTTCGGTATGATGCTAGGTAAAGATGGGCGTCCTTTCAAGACCCGTGCTGGCGGAACGATTCGCCTGGCGGATTTATTGGATGAGGCACACGATCGTGCATTGGCACTAGTGAAAGAAAAAAATCCAGAGATGGACCCACAGACCTTGGATCGTCTGGCGGAAGTCATCGGTATTGGCGCAGTGAAATATGCTGATTTGTCTAAAAACCGTACTACCGACTACGTGTTTGATTGGGACAATATGCTCTCATTCGAGGGGAATACTGCACCTTACCTGCAATATGCTTACACCCGCGTCCTGTCTATCTTCCGTAAGGCGGGTATTGATGAGCAATCGCTTCAGGGCCCACTTGCTCTAACAGAATCCCGTGAAGCCGCTTTGGCCACTCGCCTACTGCAGTTCGAAGAGACCTTACAGCAAGTCGCTCGCGAAGGAACGCCTCACGTGCTTTGTGCTTACCTCTATGACGTAGCCGTACTCTTCTCTGGGTTCTATGAACACTGTCCGGTATTAACCGCTGAAGATGAAAATAGCCGCCAATCACGTCTCAAACTCTCCGCCTTGACGGCTAGAACCCTTAAAAGCGGCTTAGACCTGCTTGGTATTGATACCGTCGAGCGCATGTAATAATTAGCATTAGCTTACATTGATAAGGCGCCCGCAGCAGTGCGGGCGTTTTTATTTACAGAATAACCCTAAGCTGCACCAAGTGATTTAAATGCCTTCACAACATGATCGGCAACTTGCTGATCTTGCTCAGCCGTTCCTCCCGATATACCGACTGCACCGACCACCTGTTCGTTATGGATAAGTGGCTCTCCGCCAGCGAAAACGATAACTCTCTGGTTCAATGTGATATTAAGACCATAGAGCGATCCACCGGGTTGCGCGTCTTTACCAAGTGAAGCCGTCGCTGCGCTAAATAATGCACTGGTATACCCTTTGTTTATAGCGTGTTCAATACTGGGGAGCGGCGCGCCGTCCATCCGTAAAAAAGCGACGAGAAACCCTTTTGAATCAACTACTGCAATATTCGAGGCAATACCCATTTCCTGGAGCTTCGCTTCACCCGCCGCGATGAGTTTTCCTGCCAACTCTGTATTAATTGATGAACTGGTATTAAAAAATGACATTACTTTCTCCTTGCGGTAAAGACTCAATATTAGTCCTTATCTACCAAAAGCGCAGTGTGCCCTAGCAACTCCCATTTTTTAACAACCAACCCACCTGAAGAATCATCGGTGTCTTCTCGTTGCATTCATCAATCGGACCAGGATATTTTTGCTACCTCATCACCTTCCAACACTGTAAAGCTTTAGAGAAATTATTTTTAAAATCAATGTGAAAGGTAGATAACGTATGGATATCGGGTCAGACGCATACCCACTGGTTCAACGTTAAGTGGAGGACTATTCATCAACGAGTCATGTTAAGACCTAACTTCGTTGTCTACCTTGCTGAGTACGCTATACAAACATAATATCGACAATACGCAGACTATTGCTTTGGGATAAATCATTAGTACATCCCCAACACCAAAATAAAATAGGGGTAGCGTAAAGGTATAAATGGCTAAACCGTTTTTACCATTTTTTCTAAAGGCCATAATAGTCATGAAATAGAAAATTAGCATCAGCACTGCAGGGAGCACACCTTGTAATGATGCAATCTCTAAGAGTTCATTATGCAAATGATAAGGTATATTACGTAAAGCCTCTTTATTCCCTCTCTCATTAATCTCAATATACTGAGTAACTTCATTTAATCGCGATTCTGCACTTTGGCCAAACGGGTGGCGACCCGCCGTATAAAAACCCGATTGCCACATACTAAAGCGAGAACCAATAGAGGTACTATTATTAACACTGTCTTGACTAATGTCGTAATATAGCTCAACAAAACGCTCCCTTATCTGATGTGAGATAAATAGTGGCATGGCAAATAAAACAACTAGCGCAGGTAAAACTTTGCGATAATCCTTAACCGCCAGGCTGTTTAGAGCCATTATAATTAAGATGATAGGGAAGATTACCATCGCGCTACGCGTTCCAGTCATTACTATAATGGCGAAGGTTAATATACTGACTAGGATTATTAAAAAACGCTTATAGTGTGTCGCAATTTTATTAATGGCATAGAGACATAATAAACCTTGAAGCGTCATCAGATAGGCGGCTGTTGTCGATATACCTCCTATATTTGCCCGTATACTTTTTTCACTAAAGTAAATATACCCTCCTTGGATAACTTTAACTCCAAAGGCTAAACAGATCACCATCAACAATACGAAACGAAAGCGATAAATGACATCTCGAGGAATTGCGCTAGTGGCGAGTATTAATATCGAAAAAGAGAATAGGAATGGGTAAGTTACAGTATAATTGACATTAGCCAATAACTGACTCTCTTCTTTATTTTCATACTTCATCACCCACCAGCATTGGCTCAACGCAACAGCTCCTACGGCTAATGCGATAAGTAGCCACCTCTTAGTAGACAGAGTGTTGTAATTCTCCCTATTGACAACGAACTGTATAATAAGAATTCCTAGCGCGAGAAACATCGCATTTCGCCCTAATATCCATTCTGTAGAGGTTAAAAATGCACTGATTGGCAGCAATAACAGACTAATACCATAAAACCCGTCACGCAGAGTCATACTACACATCCGATATTTTATATTTTATATAGCTGTAGAATGACCGAATAAAATTCTTATTATACTTATTATGTTTGGCTGCATATTTGTAATTGTATTTTGTTTTAGGTTTAATTAATGGCTCATTACACCATGGTGATGACTCTTTGGCTAATCTAAAGGGTTCGCATTCATCATAAAATTTAGACCATGCATGCCATGGCTTCGTTAATCCAACAAAATGAAATAATGCGGCTTTCTTTTTTGCTAAGTTGTCACAACATTTATATTTATAATTTAGATCAATAATGTAATTATAGCGATCATCGATAAACAGTACAGTTTCACAGGTTGCTATATTGATAGCATCTTGATCGTAATAAGTCAGCGTATTAACCACGCTATCATCCGTAAGAATATCCATTGATTTTTTAGTAATATCGTATTTACTCCACTCATCAAGATTTATCAACATTACTCCCGAATTAAAATAACCGACTTGAGTAAAACGAGTAGAGAAAACTTTGTCTATATTGATAATATGAGTGATGCTAGGGTCCCGTACCGCCGCGACAGTATACCCTTTCAAATCTAAACTCATTAAATCACTCAACCCCCTATTACAGAACACGTCAGCATCAAGGTATAATATCTTGCTAAGCTTATGAGTAAAATAATCAGCAATTATTAAACGGAAGTAGATAGTATAATTCCAAGAATTATTAGAAGGTAACGTTCTGATAAAATCGGTATTGACACTATAAATACTGATAGCGACTCGATGGTTCTGGCAAAGTAATAAAAGACGTCTTTTATTACCCTCTGATATATCATCAGTAAATATATGAAAATGAATCCTCTTATCCTTGTTATTGATAATAACCGATTCAATTGACACGCCAGCACCGAACATGAATTCATCATCTGCACCGTAAGCGATATTGAATTCCTCATCCTCTTCAAGTGATGAGACGTTGAGCTGATGATTAATTAACTCCTGACCAAAAAACATTGAAAGTCCTAATGACACATACGATAAGGACTTATTCTATATTAAGTTAATATAAGGAGCCATAAAGATATAGTTTAGAAAAATTTAAGTGGAGTGGTGATCTTAAATTAGTTAACAATAATGACACACTCCCCCTATTCTTTTGAATCGCTTTATAGCTACCGGCTCAAAAAGTAAAATATAATTATATTATAGGGAAATTAATCAGATGTTTTATTTTATAAAACAATATCAGAATAGATTACTAAAATTAATCACTATGTAATTAAACATCACCAAGCACTAAACTCACAACCCTCAGTTAATACAAGCCGGCATGATATCTTTTCTGTTTCCCCGAATAAATATTAAGGATAACCCACCCATAAATAGGGAAGGGAAATTAATGAATGAAATCATCAACCCTCTTATAATTGATAAATAAATTAATGTTTTAGGTCGTACTCATTAACGGAAACCCTAGCCCCCCTCTAACTTATTAAGAGAGATGGTAAAGCTTATCGCAAACTGGTTGGGGAAACCTACTGAATCTTTAGATACTGATTTCAAGAAATTTGACGGCTCCCTTAATTATTTTTAATGCGACTATCGACAGTTAAGCTTATACCATTTACCTGTAATGGCTGCTGCGCAGGAGCACCGTCGGCGAGTCGTATAGTGAACTGCCAGCTACCTCCGCTGTTCAATCCGGCAAAACGCGTACTTCGTCCCGCTAATCCATCCACAGGTTGGCAGTATTGGTTTAGACAGAGAAAAAGTCGCGGAGGCTGATGCCATACGCCTGTACTGGTAATCTGCCAGCTTACCGCTCTAACAGTGCCGATATAACCCTCCGGTAATTGCCCTAAACTAAAGCGATACCACTGACCATGACGAACTAAGGTTTGTCCGTTTTGGCTTAGCGTGGCGCTAGCAATGGGACTTCTCCCCTCAACATTGCTAATGACCAAGCATAGCGCGACCGTAATACACCGCCACATTTTATTCCCCCAGCGTTGCAGTTTGCCTAATAGGCCTATCACTGACTAATTCTACGGTCGACATGACCACCAATTGACGATAATGACGACGCAGGTATCGTGCCAATAGCAGCCGTAACGCACTATCAACGAGTAATACGGGAGTAACGCCTAACGATTCTTGATAGGTGATCGCTTCACCCGCTTGGCTCACCAATTGCTCAGCAAGTCCCGGTTCAAGTCCTCCACCATTACGCATCACTTGTTGTAATAACTCTTCCAGTGCAGGGGAGAGACCGATGACTTGAATGATCTCATCCTCTTGAAACCACTGTTGGGTAATGGCTCTGCCTAGTGCCACCCGTACGACAGTGGTAAGTTCCACACTGTTTTGCGTCGTACTGGCATGCTCGGTCAGTGTTTCCAAAATAGTCCGCATATCGCGGATCGAGACTTGTTCCTTGAGTAAATTCTGTAACACCTTATGCACTGTAGTGAGTGATAAAAGGTCAGGAATAATCCCATCGGTAAGGCTTGGCAGGGTTTTGGCGACATGTTCGATGAGTTGTTGTGCCTCCAAGCGTCCAAATAGTTCACTCGCATGGTGACTAAGCAGATGATTCAAATGCGTTGCAATCACCGTACTGGCTTCAACAACGGTGAAACCTACTGTTTGGGCTTGCTCTTTTAATGCGCTATCAATCCACACCGCGGGTAAACCAAAGGCCGGATCCCGTGTGACTTCGCCAGGTAAGTCACTCCGCGCACTCCCTGGGTTAATCGCTAACCATCGCCCAGGCCAGACGTCCCCCATCCCGATGGTTACCCCTTTCAATAAGATCCGATAATGCGCCGGCGCTAGGGCTAAGTTATCGGAGATAAAAATACTTGGCGGTAAGAAGCCCATACTGGTTGCGAATTTTTTTCGAATTCCGCGGATCCTTCCAGGTAACTCCCCTTTTTGGGCTTCATCCACCAATGGGATCAGTCGGTAGCCAACCTCCATTGAAAGTGCATCTTCGATCACGACATCCTGCCAACTCGCTTCTACTGGTTGGGCCTGGTGTGAATCGCTCGGAGCCAGTACAGGGCTTTCCATTCGTGACTGATTTCCCTTCAGCCACCAAGCAAGGACTAACAATAACGTCGTGAAAAGGAGGAAAATACTATTCGGCATGCCAGGGACTAGTCCAAGCAGCCCTATCACCGCGGCACTCAATACCATGACTTGCGGTCGGCTAAATAACTGACTGACCATCTGCTCGCTGACGTTACTGTCATTGCTGACCCGCGTCACGATCACCCCTGCGGCAGTGGAGATAACTAATGCTGGAATTTGTGCCACTAGCCCATCACCAATAGTCAATAACGTATAGGTCTCGGCCGCTTGACCAATGGATAAGCCATGCTGTACCACGCCAACTAATAAGCCCCCCAGGATATTGATCACCATAATGATAATTCCAGCGATAGCATCCCCTCGTACAAACTTACTCGCACCATCCATGGAACCATAAAAATCGGCTTCTTGAGTCACCTCCTGCCGCCGCTGTTTTGCCTGCTCCTCACCAATTACTCCTGCATTGAGGTCCGCATCAATGGCCATCTGTTTACCAGGCATACCATCTAGAACAAAACGGGCACCGACTTCCGCAATACGTCCAGCCCCCTTAGTAATCACCATGAAGTTGATAACAATGAGGATAATGAAAACCACAATCCCGATTGCAAAATTTCCGCCGACTAAAAAGTGGCCAAATGCTTCTATGACCTGACCGGCTGCCGCTCCTCCAGTATGGCCTTCAAGTAAAATGACCCGCGTTGAAGCAATATTCAGCGCTAATCTCAGTAACGTCGCAAAAAGAAGAATAGTGGGAAACGCCGCAAACTCTAGAGTTCTACGCGTAAACATGGCAACCAATAACACCATAATTGATAGGGCAATATTGAAGGTGAAGAAGAGATCCAACAATATGGTGGGTAGCGGCAGAACCATCATCCCTAAAATCAGTAAAATTAAGATAGGGCCAGCTAAAATTTGCCAATCCACCTCACGCCAATGGATAGGTAAACGTAACCGCGCATAAAGCTTATTCATCATCATCACTCTCTAAGTCAAAAGTCATCTCAGCAGGTACCACTAATTGCTGGGGTCTCTCTGGTTTTTGTCCGCCCATCTTTCGCCAACGTCGTACCTGCCATACCCAAGCCAACACTTCGGCAACCGCGGTATATAAAGCCCCTGGAATTGGGTCACCTACCTCGGTGTGTCGCCATAACGCGCGGGCCAAAGGAGGCGCTTCCAAGGTGGGAATATGGTGTGAGTTCCCCAATGCCCGTATTTTTTCGGCAACCTGCCCGCGCCCTTTTGCCACGACTTGTGGGGCAAGCATCTTGCCTTCTTGATAAAGCAGTGCGATAGCAAAGTGGGTGGGGTTTGTGAGGATGACATCGGCTCGCGGCACATTGGCCATCATCCGTTGCCGCGCCGCTGCACGCATTTGTTGTCGAATACGTCCCTTAAGGTGGGGGTCACCTTCCTGCTGTTTATGTTCATCACGAATCTCTTGGCGCGACATCCTTAACTTTTTGTGATAGCTGTAGAGTTGCCAAAATAGATCGAACGCAACCATCGGCATCATCCCCATCACCACCCATAGCCAAAGTTTAACGAGACCATAAGCGCCTTCTTTAAGGGCTATCTGCGAAGGTTGGTGGATAAGACCGAGGATTTCACGCTGCTTGAGCCACAACACCGTGAGTAAAATTGATATTACGATGCACGCTTTTAGCAAGGACTTCAGTAACTCAGCCCCGGTCTGAGCGCTGTAAAATTTTTTCATGCCCGATAACGGATTGAGCCGAGAAAATTTTACCTGTAAGGCCTTAGGGCTGAGGTTAACCCCGCCAATGATAACGTTAGCGATAATTGCCACTACCCATAGGCTTAGACCGAAAGGGAGGAATAGCCACAGGCTGAGCGGGATCATATCAACACTATAAGCCCCCCATTGATGGGCGTTGACCTGACTTAAATCAAACTGCCAACTATAACGAACGATGTGCAACATGCCCTGCCAGCTCATTGGTAAGGTGAGGCTAAGCGCTAAGAGTCCTGTTAATAGCAGTAACATGGAGGTCAATTCGCGCGAACGAGGGATATCCCCCTCTTCCCGCGCCTTCTCAATACGACGGCTACTGGGTGCTTCGGTCTTATCGTCTTTATTTTCTTCAGACACCACAACTTCCTCGTTGGATAATTACCCGTAGAGTGCCAGAGCCGAAAGCAGGCTATTGAAGAAGTAAAGGAGAGAAGAGGTGCTTATTATACTAATAATAAGTACCTCTCTAAGGCTAGTCGTTAGGCATTATCGACCTTTAATCAAAATCCAAGGCTATCCAACAAATCATCAACTTGTGACTGGTTGGCAATCACCCCACTGGCAGTAGTATCGATTTGTGGGCCATTTAATAAACTATTTTTTTGCGTAGGGCTGACGCGTGCGTTATCAGGAATATTATCGAGCAACACCATTAATAGCTGAGTTTCGATTTGCTCAACAACATGCATCATTTTCTTAATCACTTGTCCGGTGAGATCTTGAAAATCTTGTGCCATCATAATTTCTAATAATAACTGGTTTGTTCTACCGGTTGCGGCAGGAATGCTGGCGAGAAACTCCCGTGTTGACGTCACCAACGACTTAGCCTCCTCAAAACTTTTCGGCTCTTCGAACCACTCATCCCACCGTTTTTGCAAGCTTTCAGCATGGTAGGTGAGTTGATCTTGTTCGGGTTGAGCTTGCTCAACACAGGTTAATACTCGGTTCGCAGCCTGTGTCGTCATCTCAACGACATAAGTGAGACGACCCCGTGCATCAGGGATAGCGTCTGCAGCATCCGCTATCGCTTGCTCTAGCCCTAATTCTTGTAGGCTATCTCGTAACATCCGTGTGAGAGACCCTAAGCGAACGATAATGTCTGACATATGATCATTATCATTAGGGGGTAAGGAATGGCTCATAATAACTCCTTACATTCCATATTTTTCGAAGATTTTATTGAGTTTTTCTTCCAAAATCGCCGCAGTAAAAGGCTTGACGACATAACCGCTTGCCCCCGCTTGTGCTGCGGCAATAATATTTTCTTTTTTGGCTTCTGCCGTGACCATTAATACCGGTAAGTTGGCAAAACGCTCTTGCCCACGTAAGGTTTTTAACAGATCTAAACCGTCCATATTCGGCATATTCCAATCCGAAATAACAAAATCAAATTTTCCTGCTTGAAGCTTAGTTAAAGCATCCTGTCCATCTTCCGCTTCATCAACATTGGTAAAACCAAGCTCTTTCAATAAATTGCGCACAATTCGACGCATCGTTGTGAAGTCATCTACCACTAAAAAATTAAGAGACTTATCTGCCATGATTTTTTCCTTATCTCCGTTAATGTATCCCTGTAACCTAGCGATCCTTAAATTCGTATCGCTTGTCCCGAGGCCAGTCGACTCACCATGTGCTGACTGATGTCGTCAAGGTGCGTGACCTCAGAAGCCGCATTCAACAATACCGCCTCGCGGGGCATACCATAGACGACACAGCTCGCTTCATTTTGTGCGATAGTCCAGCTACCCGCTTTTTTCATTTCTAATAATCCAGCCGCACCATCGTTCCCCATACCAGTAAGAAGTACCCCGACCGCATTACGCCCGGCACAGGCTGCCACCGAGTTAAACAACACATCGACTGCCGGACGATGGCGGTTAACCGGTGGGCTATCGAGTAGACGAATGAGATAGTTCGCCCCAGAACGCGTTAACTCCATATGCTGATCACCGGGTGCGATATAAGCATGGCCAGGTAGAACACGTTCACCCTGCTCTGCCTCTTTTACTGTGATCTGACAGAGTCGGTTAAGCCTTTCAGCAAAAGAATGGGTAAAACCGGCGGGCATATGTTGGGTAATCAATACCGCTGGGCAGGCAGCAGGAAGCGGCTCAAGCACTTGCCGAATCGCCTCGGTTCCCCCAGTCGAGGCCCCTATCGCAATCACCTTTTCACTCCCAATAAGTGTTTTCAACGATACTGGCTTTGCCGTGGCGCGATGCGCAGGATTTGGGAGACGAGCTTGGGCGGCGGAGCGGATTTTCTCACAGATTTTTTCGCCATATTGCATAATGCCATCACGAATACCGATTTGAGGTTTAGTGACAAAATCGACGGCGCCCAGCTCAAGCGCACGTAAGGTCACTTCAGATCCCCGATCCGTTAATGATGAAATCATCACAACTGGCATCGGCCTTAAGCGCATTAATTTCTCCAAGAAGTCGAGCCCATCCATTTTGGGCATTTCAACATCTAACGTCAGTACCATCGGACTATGTTGCTTAATTAACTCGCGGGCGACTAAGGGATCAGGCGCCGTGGCGACCATAAACATGTCATGTTGACTGTTAACAATTTCCGTCATCAGTTGTCGGATTAATGCCGAGTCGTCAACACATAACACACTTATTTTGCTCATTTTTTTCTCCCCGCAAGTCGGTAAACGGTTTGGCCCTGCAGTTGAAAGTCAGTACTAATTTGGCTGAGATTTTCTGAATGGCCTGCGAATAATAAACCGTCAGGCTGCAGACTATTCGCCATCCGGCTGAGAATGCTTTGTTGAGTTTTTTTATCGAAATAGATCATTACGTTACGACAGAAAATCGCATCCACTTTTTCTTTTAATTTCCACTCCGCTGAAAGCAAATTAAGCGGATAAAAATTTACCGTCGCGGCCAACTCAGGCCTGACCCTGACTAATCCTTGGTGTTCACCCGTGCCTTTTAAGAAGTACTGCTGTAACTGCTCAGGCGTTAACATCGATAGATTCTCTTGTCGATAGATTCCTTGCCTCCCCTTTTCCAAAACTTGCGTATCGATATCGCTGGCATAGATTTGAAATCGGCCAGGGCCTAGCCCTAGTGTTTCAGCCAAGGTAATCGCGAGTGACCAAGGTTCTTCACCGGTGGATGCCGCACAACACCATAGTGTGAAACAGCCTTTATGTTGCCGAGCATACTGAGCGAGAATCGGAAAATGGTGTGCTTCACGAAAAAAAGCCGTGAGATTAGTGGTCAAGGCATTAGTAAATTCTTGCCATTCATGACTCTGCGGATTTTTTTCCAAATACTGAATATATTGGCTAAAATTCGTCAGATTCAGTGCCCTAACTCGCCTGAGTAAGCGGTTATAAACCATCTCCTGCTTATGAGCTGCCAGCACAATACCGGCACGTTGATAAATCAATGCGGATATTTTTTGAAAATCTTGTGCCGATAACTCATAACGTCCACTTTTTGTTACCACCGCAGAGGACGGCGTATTGGGGGGTTGTTTATGCATAATCCCTTCGCTTATTAACTCAGCGAGGAGCCCCTGACAGAGGTTCTCCCCGTTGACTATCCGTATTAAAACGTTTCCCAGTCGTTATTAGTTGGCATTGGCCCACTACTGCTCGCATTTGTGGTAGCAGAGACATATTTTGGTTTTGAAAGCGTTACCGGCAAAGAGGCCGAAGCATGACCCACACGGAACACTGCTACCGCTTGTTTAAGTAATCCCGCTTGCTCCTCCAAGGTCGCGGCTGCTGTAGCGGATTCTTCTACTAAGGTGGCATTTTGTTGAGTAACTTGATCCATTTCAGTCACCGCGGTGCTCACCAGATCGATACCACGACTTTGCTCTTCGGAGGCTGAGGCAATCTCTCCCATAATGTCGGTAACACGCGTCACGGCATTGACGATTTCACCCATGGTGATGCCCGCATTCTCAACCAATTGTGAACCTGAATCGATTCGATTGACCGAGTCCTCGATTAAGATTTTAATCTCTTTGGCTGCTTGGGCACTGCGCTGAGCAAGATTACGAACCTCTCCTGCAACCACCGCAAAACCGCGTCCCTGCTCGCCAGCACGCGCAGCTTCTACAGCAGCATTTAGCGCGAGAATATTGGTCTGGAAGGCAATCCCATCAATGACGCTGGTGATATCTGAAATTTTCTTTGAACTATCGGCAATATCTTTCATGGTGGTCACCACGTTATCGACGACGTTACCGCCATGACGTGCTGTTTCTGACGCATTTAACGCTAATTGCGAGGCTTGACGAGCGTTCTCAGCATTCTGTTTCACCGTCGCGGTTAATTGCTCCATACTGGAAGCGGTCTCTTCTAAAGACGCGGCTTGCTGCTCTGTCCTTGCAGAAAGGTCATTACTTCCATTGGCAATTTCGCTGGCGCCACTGAAAATTGACTCAGAACTATCCCTTACTAATCCGACAGTATGTTTCAGCTCATCCTGCATATGTTTTACCGTGGTCAGTAATTCTCCCATTTCGTTTTTACTCACCACTTCTATAGATTGGGTCAAATCCCCTCGCGCAACATTTTGTATATGATGAATACAAGCATGTAACGGCTTGAGTAATACACGATGAATACCAATCCAAGCGAGGAAAATGACAAATAAAGTTATTACAATAAATACCGCAGTTAAAATTAATGCTTGGTCATATTGTTCCCGGCTATGGTCAATACCAATTTCTACCTCTTTCTCATTTTTGCTATACCAATCATTCATTTTGCTATCGAAAGTTTTTTGCTTATCCATAACAGGAGTTGTCATAAACTCTTTAACTTTCCCCTCACGAAGCAAGGCTAATAACGTATTCAGTCCGTTACGATAATCGATAAAGGCGCGTCCCATCGCATCAAGCTTTGCCTCCTCTCTTTCTTTATCGCTGAAGGTATTCCAGAATATCTTGTACTCATCGTCTGCTTGCTGAATATTCTCTTCCGCACTACTTAAAAATTTCTTTATTTTCTCATCAAACCCTTCTTCTTTAGCGCTTTGTAATGAATAAATCATCCCAAAGTTAATATTCGAGCGGGCCTCTAATAAATAAGAGGTGGCATCGGAGATACTTTGCTGTTGAACTCTCAACTTTTGATTTTGCGAAAATATCGTTTGATTACCTTTCGACATTTGTAGAAAAAGCGCACTACTTACAATCTGTAGCACTCCCATAATACTCAGAATTAATAATAGACTCGTAACAACTTTAAGCTTACGTAACATAGGGTCCCCTATTGTCCTTGTAGAGAATTACCTTATCGGTAATGGCATCCTTTTCTTGATAATGGTGACGAAAACGCTTTATCCGGCATGCAGTCGATCGACTAAAGCCATCTCTTCACTATTAAGTAATTTCATAATATCAACGAGAATCAACATTCTTTCGCCACGTGCGCCCAGCCCAGTCAGGTACTCCGTCGACAAGGTCACGCTAAATTCCGGGGCGGCACGAATATCTTCCGGTGTCAGCGCAAGCACATCGGAGACGCCATCAACCACTATCCCGACAATGCGCTCCGCTAAATTCAGCACAATCACAACTGTATTATCGTTGTAAGCAATATTTTCTTGAGCAAACTTAATTCTTAAGTCAATAATCGGTACAATAACGCCACGTAAATTTGTTACACCTTTAATAAAGGTAGGGGTATTTGCTATTCGTGTGACTTGATCGTACCCTCTTATTTCCTGAACTTTTAAGATATCAATTCCATATTCTTCCTTCCCTAAGGTAAAAATAAGATACTCTTGGCTCTGACCCTCTTCATTTTTACTTTCCATAGCTATCCCTGAATATTAACTTCACTCTGTAATGAAACTTTTTCACGATTAATGGCTTGTAAGACCGGGATGTCGACAATAAAAGCGACACTTCCATCACCCATAATGGTCGCTGCAGAAATACCTTGTACCCGTCGATAGTTACTTTCTAAGTTTTTCACCACAACTTGATGCTGTCCCATTAAATAATCGACCAATAGTGCAAAGCGTTTACCCGCGTTTTGTAAAATAATCACAATACCCTTTGTAGGATCTTCTCTGGCCCCCTCAATATCGAAGATTCTAGCGAGTGATATCAACGGAAGGTATTCCCCCCTCACCTCCAATACACATTCCCCCCCGGCTAAATACTTTAATTCGCTCTGCCGAGGTTGTAATGATTCCATCACAGCATTCACTGGGACAATAAATACCTCATTACCGCTTTTGACTGACATACCATCTAATATGGCTAATGTTAGCGGTAATAAAATACGAATCGTCGTCCCTTTTCCTGGTTGGGTTGCAATGTCGACATGACCCCCCATGTCTTGAATATTCCGTTTAACGACATCCATTCCCACACCGCGACCCGAGACATCCGTGACTTGCTCTGCGGTTGAAAAACCTGGGGCGAAAATTAGCTGCGCAATATCCTCTGGGCTCATCGATTCATGCACGGCAATACCTGAACTTAAGGCTTTTTGATAAATTCTCTCAAGGTTTAACCCTGCACCGTCATCAGTCACCTCGATACAGATACTGCCACCGCGATGTTCTGCGGATAGTACGAGATTTCCCTCCGCTGATTTACCCGCTGCAAGACGCTTTTCTGTCGATTCCACACCGTGATCGAGACTGTTGCGAACCAGATGGGTTAAGGGGTCGATGATTCGCTCAATCAAACTTTTATCTAATTCTGTTGATCCGCCCTGTAACGTTAGCTCCACTTTTTTGCCAAGTTTTGCGGCAAGATCTCGGACCAGCCTTGGGAAGCGACTGAAGACATATTCCATCGGCATCATCCGTATCGACATCACCGACTCTTGTAAATCCCGAGCATTACGCTCAAGTTGATTAACGGTATTAAATAATGCGCCGTGGAGTGTGGGCTCTAATTCAGAAACGTGCTGCAAAAGCATAGACTGCGTAATGACCAACTCTCCGACTAAGTTAATAAGTTGATCCACTTTTTCTACAGCGACCCGAATACTGCCACTATCTGGTGTCTTAGTCGTGGCCGTGGCGGGTTTAGTCACCGGAGCAGGCGTTGGCGTTGGCGGTGGGATAGCCTCCCTTTCAACACTGGGTTCCTCCTTGGGTACCGATGCTGCGCTGTCTAGTGTGGGAAAACTAATTTGATCCTCATCTATGATAAAGCAGAGCACGGCAATAAGCGCCTCTCGACTCACCCCCTTTACCTCGAGATCCAAACTCTGCGCATCCCGATCGAGTAGCGTGACGGTGCCAAGATGATTAATTTCTTGCAGTAGCAATTCAATCTCTGACGGTTTCAAACGGGTAAGTCTTATTCGTACCCTTTGCTCGGCCGATAGAGAACGATCGGGGTTCACCTCATCATTAACGAGCGGTTTTTCTTCGACCTCTGGTGATTGATTCAGCGCGATCTTACGCAACATGTCGCAAATATGCTGAAAAGTATCCTCATCGGGTGGTGTTGAGCTTTTATAAGCATTGAGTTGCTCTTGCATAATATCTTTGGTTTCCAGAAAGAGATCGATGAGCTGACTGGTTAACGACAATTCTCCCCGTCTCGCGTTATCAAGAATATTTTCCAAAATATGAGTGGTTTCTTGCAGAATACTAAAGCCAAAGGTCCCTGCTCCTCCTTTAATGGAATGAGCTGCCCGAAAGATGGCATTAAGTTGCTCTGAATCGGGATTGGCTGGGTCGAGCGCCAGCAGATGCTGTTCCATATCCGCCAATAATTCATCTGCTTCATCAAAAAATGTCTGAGAAAAATCAGAGATATCCATTCTTTACTCTTTCCTTTCCGTCGGCTGTTCGTTTTTTTGAGCCTGCCCGTTGAGCGATGGCGCTATCACAGGTTGCAGTTCGCCTGCGGCAGTGATGATCAGCGCTTGTCCTTCATGGTTTTCTTTCTCCACTTCGTCTTCAGCATCATGCGTTAAGATCAACAAACTGATACGGCGATTCTCTGGTGCATCGGAAGCCACCCCTTTCATATTCATGGTGTCTGACATCCCGATAATTCTCAGCACCTTCCCTTCAACTAATCCGGCTTTGACCAGTTCACGCCGAGATGAATTCGCCCGTTGGGTCGATAATTCCCAGTTACTAAAACCATGATCTCCCGTTGCATAAGGCGAATTATCAGTATGACCGGCAATACTCATTTTATTCGGCACATCATTAAGGATAGGGGCTAGTGCATGTAGAATTTCTGCCATATAAGGTTCAATATTCGCACTTCCCTTGAGAAACATTGGCCTCTGCTGACTATCCACAATTTGTATGCGTAATCCGCGATTGATCATGGTGAGGAAGAGGTGTGGACGTAAGGATTTCAATCTTGGATCAGTCAACAAGAGTTGCTCTATTTTATGTTTAATTCCCTGTAAGGCTTTGCGGTCACGGTCCTTATCTTTACGACCGATCGAAGGATTGGGGTAACTTTCAGTAGACTCCTTTTTTTGTCCAGCTTCGCCACCTGGAATAACCGTTGTCGCATCACTTTGGTGTTTTCCGGGCGCAAGCGCTACCCGTAAGGGCATGCGAAAATAGTCGGCGAGTGATTCTAATTTTTGTGGGTCGGCAATGGAGATCAACCACATCACCATAAAGAAAGCCATCATGGCAGTCATAAAGTCTGCGTACGCAATCTTCCATGCACCATGACTATCATGCCGTGCGTGCTTCTTCTTCTTTTTAATAACAATAATGGGAGGCCTAGAGTCCTTCATTCTTCACTAGTCTCCGCGCTACGATTCCCAGGTTTATTATTACGTACAAAATCTTCAAGCTCTGTGAAAGCGGGACGTTCGGTGGTATATAAAACTTTACGACCGAATTCCACCGCGACTTGCGGGGCATAGCCATGTAAATTGGCCAATAGCGTCACTTTAATACACTGCAACATTTTGATTTTTTCTGCCGACTTTTGACGCAGTACCGTTGCAAGAGGCGAGACAAAGCCGTAAGAAAGTAATATCCCTAAAAAGGTCCCCACCATCGCGTGAGCAATCAGTTCGCCGAGTTCTGCCGGAGGTCTATCTGCTGAGGCTAAGGCATGGACCACCCCCATCACCGCAGCCACAATACCAAAGGCAGGTAACGCGTCTCCGACTGCAGCGATACTTTGTGCAGGTATATCGCTTTCATGCTCACAGGTTTCAATCTCTTCATCCATCAGCGATTCAATTTCTAAGGCACTCATATTCCCACTAATCATCAATCGCAAATAGTCGGTCAGGAAATGCATTAATAATAAATCAGCTGTCAGCTTGGGATATTGATTGAAAATATCACTGGCACTTGGATCTTCAATATCTTTCTCTATGGATAACAGCCCTTGCTGTCTCGATTTAGACATAATATTGAATAATAGACTCATCAGTGAAAGATAATGACTTTTAGTATAGTTTGAACCACGAAATAATATCGGTATTGACGCCATTGTCTTTTTTAAGGCTTTACCATTATTCCCAACAAATAAAGCCCCAATACCGGCACCGCCAATTATCACCAATTCTGAAGGTTGATATAATGCTCCCATATGGCCACCTACCATCGCGTAGCCACCGAGGATCGATGCAGTCACTATAATATAGCCAATAATTATAAACACAGTCACTCCCTAACAAGGCACATCCCTGATATATGAAATAAAGGAGTTACTGATAGAGATATTGCTGAAAAGTAAATTTAATTATTCATAATATTCCATAACGTAACCCTTTACTCTCTTCATACCCTTTATCGGCTTCTGAATAACAAAGTTTACGTTTTTTTATTGCTCTAGAAGGTGGCTGGCAAAGACTACACACAAAGCTTCCTTTTGGTTGATGAGCATGATTAATAAACTGCCCTTGGCACTGTCGGCAGGCGGATAGTTCAATCATTCCGCTCTCCGCAAAACGGATTAACGTCCATGCACGAGTTAATCCTAGTAGCGGTTCATCACCTTCCTCATCGGCAGGACACTGCTCTAGATAGAGACGATAAGCTAAGATAAGGCAGTCAACATCCGACTTCTCAGTCTGATTGCGTAGAAATTGCCATGCATGATAAAAAACGGTGGCGTGAATATTGTGTTCCCACGTCATAAACCAGTCCGTTGAGAAAGGCAGCATACCCTTAGGAGGGGGAGTCCCCTTAATCTCCTTGTATAATCTTATTAAACGTCCGCGACTTAATACCGTCTCATTCTCCAGTAGCTGTAATCTTGCCCCCAATCTGATTAATTCCATTGCAACACGAATATCGTGCCCCTCTCTGAGTACGCTTTTTTCTTTCATGATATCCCCACTATTGTCTTATTCTTTTATTATTACTACGCGCATTTAATAAATTACTGGCTAGCATAATACCTGTGTGGATCTGCTGTAGGTCATCGACTCGAGAATCTTGCGTCAGTTTTTCAACCACTTCTATTTTCTCAAATCGAAACTTACATATAAGTTGGTTTGTTTCGGCAAGTTTGACTAATTCATGTAGACTTAGTCCCATTATTTTTTCAGCTAACTCTCCTTCCATTCCAAGCCGATAAAATGCTGAATATTTATCTTCTTTAAGCATTCTTTGCGCTAAGAGAAGATATGATAAATTGATCCCATAGATTTGTTTGACAATATCTGAATTATCCATATTTTCCTCAAATAATTATCTAATAATAAATAAAATACAGGCTGGTAGTATAAAGATATTTTATTGGTCTTTATAATATTATTAGAAGTTACCTTGTTATCAATAATTTCACAATACACATTATTAAACATTTAAGTTTCATATTGATTTAGATCATATAGATTAAGAATGGCATTAAAGTTCACGAGATGGAGTTATATTAAAAGCAGAGTAGAAATTAAATCATCAGTAAAAGATATCTGATCATTTTTATATTACTTATATTAAAATAGCTTGAATATATATAAAATAAAACACCACAATCTGCGAGATTAAAATAGTAATTAACAAACATAAAGTAATCAATAGTATAAGCTAAGTGATATTTCTGCTCCTGTTCAATTCATTGATGGGAATATTGACCCATGTTTTTTTAAGGAGCAAGGTTAGGACGTGATATCTAAAAAAAAACCATAAAATAAAAGTTAAAATCCTTATAATTTTATAGGGGGAATATTAAGATTTTTTCATATTAGAGCGGAATCTCCTATCACCGCAGTGATAGGAGATGGCAATTCGTTAACGCCCTATTTTGTAGAGATCGTCTAAAAAGGTTTCGCGCCAACGAGTAATAGTTTGATGGCTGAGAGTCTCCATCATGATTGCGTGCCGCCGAACGCGCTCTTCTTTACTCATGGTCGTCGCATGTAAAATGGCCTTCGCCACCTCATCGCGATCATAGGGATTCACCAATAATGATTCGGTCAGCTCACAGGCTGCCCCAGCGAATTTCGATAGGATCAGTACACCAGGGTTAGACGGGTCTTGCGCAGCCAAGTACTCTTTGGCAACCAAATTCATCCCATCGCGTAGCGGCGTAATCAGCGCAATATCTGTCAGCCGGAAAATTTTCATTAATAGACGGCGATCAAAGTGCTGGTTTAGGTAATAGAGGGGCGTCCAGCTCATCGTGCCGTATTTCCCATTTATTCTGCCTGCTTCCGTTTCGAGCTGATGACGTATCGCTTGGTAGGCTTGCACCTCACCGCGCGAGGTCGGCGCGATCTGCGTGTAGCGGATATTTCCGCGGTGCTCGGGGTATTTTTCTAGGAAACTTTCATAAGCAAGAAACCGCTCTGGGATCCCTTTTGAATAATCTAAGCGCTCGCAGGCAATGATATTTTTGGCATCACCGAGCTCTTGTCGAATAGCCTGCATTTTCGGCGGAAGTGGACCTTCTGCTAATTTACGAATGCTCTCGGGGTCAATGCCAATTGGATAATCGTGGACATGGAAGGTGTTACCATAAGCTTGATAAACGCCCTCTTCTAGCGTCACCAACTCCGTCTCATGGCCAATCGCAGCTAAAAACGCTTTCGCATCACGTTCTGTTTGAAAGCCTAGTAAATTATAGGCGGTCATTAATCGTAAGATTTCTTGGTAGTCCGGTAGCGCCATCAACACTTCAGGGGCTGGGAAGGGAATATGCAAGAAAAATCCGAGTGGATGTGAGCTACCCTGCTGACGTAGCGCCGCCGCAAAAGGTAATAAATGGTAGTCATGCACCCACACCACATCATCTTGTTGCAGCAGTGGAGAAAGTTTAGCTGCGAGTAGTTCGTTGACATGTAAGTAGCCTTCCCATGCCTCACGCTGATATTCGACGAGATCGAGGCGATAATGAAAAGCAGGCCAGATCACGGTATTCGAGAATTGGCTATAATACAGGTCGTAATCATTTTGGGTCAGTGAGCAGGCGGCATAGGTGATATTTTTCTCTTGCTCGATCTGTAGAGGCTCCTCCTCCCCCGTAATTTTACTGATTTCTCCGTTCCATCCGAACCAGAGTCCGCCCTGCTCTTGTAGAGCATCCAATAATCCGACGGCTAATCCACCGGCTCCATTTTTACTGTTATCAGGGAGTGCGATACGGTTGGAGACAACCACTAATCTACCCATGCTGTACACTCCTCATTTTATCTAGATCAATATTATTGTTGGCTAAATCATCTAACCACTGGTGCAGGGCTATCACGTTGGGTAATCGGTGGATCGCTTCGCTCTCACCACTACCAATTTTAATAGAAATCCCATGTTGCTGGTTCACATACTGGAAGCCGGCTTCGTCCGTGATATCGTCGCCCAAAAAAACTGGAATGCGGCCTTTAAAGGGAGGGGTTTGCATAAGGAAATTTATCGCCTTACCTTTATCACAGGCACGCGGTTTGATCTCCCACACACACTTTCCTGCTTGGACTTTAAAATCGGGGTAACGCTCCACGATATTCTTGGCCAATTGCTGCAATGCCGCCTGCGCGTTAGGCGCTTGTCGGTAATGTAAGGCAAACGCAATGCCTTTCTCTTCTAAACGTACGCCCGCCAGCGACGTAATTTCCCGTGATAAGTACTGTTCAATGTCGCCAAGCTGCTGCGCATCGACATGCGTTATCGTCAGTTCACCGTTGAGTGTGCGGATTTCGGCGCCGTGGATACCTGCCGCCGCCCCGTGCAGTGGGTAGGTTAACGCATCAATTTGGCTTAACGGTCGCCCTGAAACAAAAGCGATGGCTCCCCCTGACTGTTGGGTTAATTGTTTAAGATCAGCCACTGCCGAAGACGGTATTGATACGGCTTCTGGTGTCGCTTGAAGGTCAGCTAGCGTACCATCGATATCAAAAAAAAATGCGTAGTGATTTTGTCGGCATCGTTGCCGCAGTTCATTCATAAATACTCGCTTTCTTTGGTTGCGCATCGCGGTGAAGAGCCTACTTGTTATGTGGGATCAACGCCTCTCACTCAGTTATAAAAATGTAATAATTAAGAATATTATGTGATTCATTAATGTTACTAAGTATAGACTCAATCTCGACGATTGCGCGGCGAATCAGAAAGTTACCTAATTAATAGGGCAAGAACGGCTCCGACTGCACAATCTGCTCATGGTCACCGTGAAGACATTCCGCTACTCTAGGGGGATGAAAAATGACGTTAATAATGAGGTCTATATGGCAACTGAATATGCAATTATTGCAGGCGGCTGTTTCTGGTGTACGGAAGCCGTCTTTCAAAGCTTGAAAGGGGTGTCGTCTGTCGAAAGTGGTTATACCGGTGGCGCGTCAGCGGATCCAACGTATGAACAAGTCTGTAGCGGGTCGACTGGCCATGCAGAAGCCATTCGTATTGGTTTTGATCCTGAGCAGATTAGTTATGCCGATCTCCTCGCGGTGAGTTTTGCTACCCACGATCCAACCCAGCTTAACCGCCAAGGTAACGATATCGGTACGCAATACCGTTCCGCTATTTTTCCTCTGGATGCTGCACAACGACAGACCGCTGAACAAGCGATCAAACTGGCCCAGCAGGATCACTCGCAACCCATAGTCACCACGATTGAAACCTTTACCCTGTGGTACCCTGCTGAAGATTATCATCAAGATTATTGGGATCGCGTAGGAGCAAACAATGGTTTCTGTATGGCAGTGATTCCACCTAAGCTACAGAAGTTACGTAAGAAATTTGCAGATCGGGTTAAGGATTAAGCTGAAAAAGCACGACATTCCGCCGAGTCGCTCAGCTCTTGAGCGGATAAGTAAAAAGCGTGAAATAGTACTTGACCGTTGCGGGGCGACTCCCTATAGTAGCGCCCCGTTAGCGCTGCAAAGCTTAACAAACAATTTGGTGAGGTGTCCGAGTGGCTGAAGGAGCACGCCTGGAAAGTGTGTATACGGCAACGTATCGAGGGTTCGAATCCCTCCCTCACCGCCATATTCTGTAAAAGAGTGACTATAACTCTTTTCCCATTAGCACTTCCATGCTAATGACGAAACCCAGTGCTATTGGCACTGGGTTTTTTTTGACTTAATTTCTTTCTTCCGCGCCCCATATTTCCTAAATAACGCTTTCCATCATAGGGTTATGCAAATCTACGCGTTTGGGACTTGCACCTTTCAGTAAAATACAGATACTGTATATATTTACAGTATTAATCTGAGAGGCGATGACAATGTTATGTTATCAACCTGCACGTATTCGTGCGCTCCTTGAGCTACCTTTGTTTATTAGTCGTATTCCTTGCGGCTTCCCCTCCCCTGCTCTGGACTACGTTGAGCAACGTATCGACCTTAACCAACTTCTTATCAGCCACCCCAGCGCGACCTATTTTGTTAAAGTGAGCGGTGACTCAATGATTGATGGCGGGATCAGTGAGGGAGATATGCTGGTGGTCGATAGCGCCTTGACCGCGAAACAGGGCGATATTATCGTTGCCTCTTTAGCCGGAGAGTTTACCGTTAAGCAGCTGATGCTAAAGCCCACTCTGCACCTCCTACCATTAAATACAGCTTATGCCGCTATTCCTATTGATGATGCCGACCAATTCGAAATTTTTGGTGTCGTAAAGCATGTTATCAAAACGCTGAATCCCTAATGTTTGCGTTAGTTGATGTCAACTCGTTCTATGCTTCCTGCGAAACGATCTTTCGTCCCGATCTTCGCGGTAAACCAGTGGTCGTACTAAGCAATAATGATGGTTGTGTTATCGCTCGCTCCGCAGAGGCCAAAGCACTGAACATTCGAATGGGTGAACCCTATTTCAAACTTACACAGCAAACCTTTCCTCAAAAAATAGCGGTCTTTAGCTCTAATTACGCCTTATATGCGGACATGAGCCATCGCGTGATGACGCTATTGGAGGAGATGGCCCCGCATGTCGAAATTTATTCAATCGATGAGGCCTTTCTTAACCTTACTGGTATGGCGGCATATGGCTCGCTAGAGCAGTACGGCCAACAGGTACGACAACGTATTAAAAATGAAGCACATCTGATGGTCGGTGTCGGCATTGCGCCCACTAAGACACTGGCGAAGCTCGCCAATTATGCCGCAAAAAAATGGGTAAAAACCGCAGGTGTGGTTGATCTCTCCTCGCCACTCCGACAAAACAAATTACTGCCGCTGGTGCCGGTAGAAGAAGTCTGGGGCATTGGCCGTCGATTGAGTAAAAAACTTCAACAGCTCGGCGTTTATACTGCCGCCGATCTTGCCAAACAAGATACCCAGTTTATCCGTAAATCTTTTTCGGTCATTGTTGAACGAACAGTACGCGAATTACGCGGCGAGCCATGCTTAGCCCTAGAGGAGTTTGCACCGGTAAAGCAGCAGATACTCTGTTCCCGCTCATTTTCTCAGCGTATTACCGACTACCGCCAGATGCGTGAAGCGGTCTGTAATTATGCCGTCCGGGCTGCCGAAAAATTACGTATTGAAAAACAGTATTGTCGCCAAGTAGGCGTTTTTATCCGTACCAGTCCGCATGCTGTCGGCGAAATTTATTATGCGAATCAACTTACCGGTCAACTCCTCACGCCTTCTCAAGATACGCGCGATATCGTACGACTAGCCCTTTATCTACTCGATCAAATTTGGCGCGAAGGCCCACGCTATATGAAGGCAGGGATTATCTTAGGCGATTTTTTTCAGCAAGGTGTGGCGCAGCTTAATCTTTTTGATCCGCTAGCCCCTCACGCTAACAGCGACGCATTAATGCACGTTGTTGATGGGATCAATCAAAGTGGCAGAGGAACGATTTGGTTTGCAGGGCAAGGAATTCAAAAATCGTGGGCGATGAAGCGAGAGAAATTATCCCCTGCCTATACGACCCGTTACCAAGATTTACCTTGGGTAAAGTAAGGCGTCTACTGCAATTCAGTGATGAGCGTCTTCATGAGCGGCATCGCCTCTAAGGGCCGTAATGCCGTTACGCCCGTCCCCGCCCAACACACTTGGTAATCGGCGACGCCTTGCGCACTGGCGACCTTATCCAATTGCTTGGCAAGAGCGTAACTATAAGGATAGTCCGCATGGGGAGGACGTAGCGGGCTGTCAATATCTTGCTGCCAACGCCCTATAACCCCGCGAGCAGGTCGCCCAGAAATGACATCCGTAATTTGCGTCCCGGTCGCCGTGGCTAAACGTTGTCTTAGCGAGTCGCTCGCGGCAGACTCTTGGCAGGTAATAAATGCAGTCCCCAATTGTGCAGCACTCGCCCCTTGGGCTAACAGCTCATTAATTTGTCCTCCCGTCATTACGCCCCCTGCGCTAATAATAGGTAGCGAGACCTGTGGCGCTAATTGCTGTAATAACTGCTGAGTACTCAGTCCCGCATCACAAAGCGGGTCGAAAGTCGCACGGTGCCCTCCCGCTTCGATCCCTTGCGCAATAATCGCTGAGCACCCCTGCTGTTGGGCATAGAGTGCCTCACTGAGCCGTGTCACACTCACCCAATAAGGGATTTTCGCATGCTGTAAGGCTTGCAGGATAGACTTAGGTGGTAGACCAAAGTGAAAACTGACGACTGCTGGGCGGGTGGCGAGGATGACATCGAGTAACTCAGGCGAGTCAGCAAAGGAAGCATAAGGGGCAACAAGCTGCGAAGGCACAGCCTGCTCAAATTGCGTAAAATGCGCTGAAAGGTACTGGCACCATGCTCGGCTTTTAACCGGATCCAAGGGTACGGAACGGTGACAAAAGAAGTTGACCTGAAAAGGCTGACTGGTCAGCTGTTGCGTCCCCCTGATTGCGGCCTCAGCCTGAAAAGCATCACAAGCACCTAGCCCTAAGGCACCAAGCCCTCCCGCCTCAGAGACCCGGCTGGCCAATAGCGGTGTGGTTATGCCAGCCATCGGCGCTAAAAAAATCGGATAACGTACGCCTAACTGAGTGAGTAACGACATACTGAGTCCTTGTATAGCTTACTGATCTCGCCGGTAAAGCATCTCGATACAGTCGAAAGTATAGTTGGCGGCAGGCGAATAGTGGGTATCATTGCGCACGCGTAGAAAACCTTGTTTAAGATAAAACCCCTCAGCATTAGGGGTAGAAGAGAGGGCAATAGTTTCTACGCCTTGCACTAGCGCCTCTTGCTTTATACGCGTCATAATGCGTGAAGCGAGCCCTTGCCCCATTGCTTCAGGCAAGGTAAACATCGCTTCAACACGCTGCGTCTTGATATCCAAATATCCTGTCGCTAGCAGCCGACCTTGCTCTTTCTCTGCAACATAAAAGGGATTGTGCAATATCGCCTGTCGATAATCACTAGGCATTACCTCTGGCGTCCACGCGGTGATGGCAGATAAGGGGTAGCAGGCTTGGCACTGTGCAACTAGCGCTAGATTACGGATACGCCAACAGACCTCGGCCTCGTCCCCCCGCGCTCTTCTAATCCTTATTGTCATGCCTCTCCCTCGATAACGACCAATAAAAAACCGCCCTACTGGGCGGTCGACAACATAACTTATTATTGATAGGCAAGCAGTGTGCGTTGACAGAGTTCTGAGCGAACACAGTCTTCTGCTCCAAAGCGTACCACCCCAACTACCTCATCATCAGAAAAACGCTGCATCGCATCGGCAAGCCCAGACTTAACGCCTGCTGGAAGGTCGCATTGGGTAATATCACCGTTAACAATCACAGTTACGTTTTCCCCTAACCGAGTGAGAAACATTTTCATTTGCGAGGCGGTGACGTTCTGTGCTTCATCAAGGATCACGAAGGCATTTTCGAACGTTCTCCCCCGCATGTAAGCGAAAGGAGCAATTTCTACTTTCGCAATTTCAGGGCGCAAACAGTAGTGCATGAAGGAGGAACCCAAGCGTTTGACTAATACGTCATAGACCGGGCGAAAGTAAGGAGCAAATTTTTCAGAAATATCGCCAGGGAGGAAACCCAAGTCTTCATCGGCTTGTAATACAGGGCGAGTCACAATGATACGCTCTATATCTTTATTGATTAAGGCTTCTGCAGCTTTCGCTGCGCTAATCCACGTTTTACCACACCCCGCCTCGCCGGTAGCGAAAATTAACGACTTGGCAGTTATCGCCTGCAGATAATGAGCTTGTGACGCATTACGCGCGACGATCGGTTGGCGATCACGGGTATCCCGTGCCATGCCAATGGCATCAAGGCCACTCATATGAACTAAAGAGGAGACTGATTCTTCTTCGCGTGAACGATGGCTACGCGCATCACTGCGAAGAACCCGTTTTGCTTCACGACGTGCTTTGACTACTGCTTTTTGTCTTCCCATGATGGCACCTTGCTGTTGGTTTCAGTTACCGTCTACCCAATGGTGACGTATAGTTGAACGCTTTAGAGGTTAGCTTCCTTAAGAGCCTTACTGCCTGAGATTAGAAGTCGATGACGTACATTGATGCAAGACCACTGCTTAAGCGAGCAGATCGCGGTTAGAGGTGGAGAATAGGAGAAAAGCGTAGTGAGGGATAGACACGCAGTACAGTGTGAAAAAAGTCGTTTACCCACTGCCTCTGGTCGTCTCATTCGCGATTCCCCAACGGTTGTTATGATAGAACGATGCTGCCTAGACATCATCTCTATAAACTATAGAACAAATCAACACTTATTACATTTAACATTCAAAAATGACATTTTTGTGATAATCACCGAGTAATGACTCAAATACTACTTATGAAGTTTTTTTACAGTGTGACCAAGCATACAAATACTATTCACCCTTATCCACCAGTACCTAATACCTAAATAAGACCTTGATTATTAATAACTTATAAAATAACTTAATATTATATAAGTTATTTTATTGTAAGTTATATTTTGATAAGTTATTATTTACTACGTTGTTTGACGTTACCCTTTATCTTCTTCGTTTACTCAATAAAACGTCAGCCAATAACAGTGAATAGCCTAACCTCTTCACGGGGTATCGATGAATCAGTATTCGAGGATAATAATGACATCAATAACCGCTGGCGTACTAACTGGTCTTCATGCCGTCGCAACAGAGTATCAGCTAGGGCTATATGTCACAGTTATCAACGAAAATGGGGATATCTTGGCCTGTATAAAATCAGGGGATGTCGCTAAAGCGAGTTATAGATTAAGCATAAAGAAAGCAGAAACAGCATATAAATTTAACCATGACAGCGATGTGATATATCAGTCATTAATCTCTATCGGGCAACAAAATTTGATTGGTGAGGAATATTGCTTTCTGGCTGGGGGGATAGTTTACCAGAAGACCTCTGGCGAGCGTTATTACCTAGGCGTTTCAACAAATAATCCCGATCTCGATAAAGAGATCGCTCTTAACATCTCATCCCTATTATAGGAGGTCACAATGAAAAAGGTTCTTATTACTGGTGCAGGAAGTGGATTTGGAAAACTGTTTTCATTTGAACTGGCTAGAAGAGGTTATGACGTTATTGCAGCCGTTGAATCACCGAGTCAAATGCGTCCATTAAGAGAAGAGGCCACAAAAAATAATTTATCTATTAATGTAATAAAGGTAGATATCTGTGTCGCTGAGGATATTGATTATGCTATCGCGCAGCAGGCTGACATTATCGTTAATAATGCGGGAATTGGTGAAGGCGGTGCGCTAATCGATATGCCGCAAGCTATTCTAAGAAAGCAATTTGAAGTGAATTTCTTTGCGACCACTGAACTAGCAAAACGCTTTGCTGATAGCTTAATTAAAAGAAATTCCTCAGGTCGGGTAGTCTTTATCTCTTCCATCGGTGGGTTGATAACCCCTGAATTAGCGGGAGCTTATTGTGCATCAAAACATGCACTGGAAGCCGTTGCCGAGTCGTTCCATTCTGAACTAAAAGACTTCGGTATCAGCGTTTCAACCATCAACCCTGGTCCCTATCTCACAGGGTTTAACGATAGAATTATGGAAGCATCAAAAAATTGGGCTTCACTTCAAGAAAACCATATTAACCATAATGATTTACGCTTTGATTTACATCAGTATGATGAAAACCAAGATATCTCTGCAATGTGTGATGTGATCGTTGATGATAAAGCGAAGTTTAGAAATGTCTTCCCAGAAGAATTTATTGAGATTATTAAAACCCAACAACGCCAAGACTGGGAAAAATAAGTCTCTCAATCCCGCTAATGGGGGGATTTTTTATTGAGTTATCCTCTAATTTATAACCCATTAGCGCTTTGCGGTGGTTATTTCATTCACTGTCACCCTCTTAGTAACAAATCATTAATAACAATCCTCGTAGCATGATGACATGAACTGCTTAATGGGAGAGGTTAATGATTACCTTGTGCAATGCTTGTGGGACGTCCTACTCTGTCGACGCGACGGCCCCGAATAGCTGTAAAATCTGTTTGGACGAACGTCAATATGTGCCAGTAAAAGGCCAACAATGGATAGAACGCGACCGACTTGTCGCTACTCACCGTTACCACTGGACGCTGCATCAACCCAAACTCTTTAGTCTACAAACCGTTCCGGAGTTTGCCATCGGTCAACGCGCGTTTATTCTCCAAACTCCGGAAGCGAATATTTTATAGGACTGTATTGCTTGTCTTGATGAAGCGACTAAAGCCCTAGTCCACTCTCTAGGGGGGTTACATCGCCTTATCTCACCCCCATTACTACACCGCTATGCAAGACTGGGCCGCTGAATTCAATGCCCCAATCTATCTGCACAGCGATGATCAACAATGGATTATGCGTAGCTCCCCTGCAATTAGACTATGGGAGGGAGAGAGCTTATCACTTAGCCCCCAAATACGTTTATTACGTTTGGGAGGCCACTTTGCGGGAGGAAGCGTATTACATTGGTCAACCGATGGAGGAGTACTGTTAGTCGGAGATATCATTCAAGTTACCCCTGGTGCCGATGCAGTCTCTTTTATGTGGAGCTATCCTAACCTACTACCACTACCCGCCCAGAGTGTCCGCTCAATCAGCGATCGCTTAGCCACTTTAGGTTTCAGCAAAATCTATGGTGCCTTTAGCGGACAAGATATTCTACAGCGGGGGGACGATATTGTAAGACAGTCGAGCGATAAATACCTTGCCTGCCTAGCATCCACTGCCTCATCGTCAAACGACGGAAAGCGCTCGTATTAAGCCACTCGATGACCTGGCTGGGTGGCACCTCACCCGCCATTCTCTACCACTCAAGCGACATATTCTGATACGAAAAATCGCGTTATTGAATCAGGTAACAAGTCGGAAATCTTTTACAGACCTTAATAGAAATGATATTACTAACTATTCCTATTTACATTAATTTACTTAGAGACAGTGACCGTGCTAGCCACCTTGGTTATCGCGTTACGTGAAGGGTTAGAAGCCGTTCTAATCGTCAGTATCATCGCGACCTTTTTACGAAAAAATCAGCAACCCTTAGCGCCCATGTGGTGGGGGGTTGTCGCCGCCGTATTACTTTCCATCGTGGTAGGAGTCGGACTCAGTTTGACTGAACGGGCTCTCCCTCAAGCCGAACAAGAAGCGATGGAGGCAATAATCGGTACCATCGCCGTGATCTTCGTCAGCAGTATGATTATCTGGATGCAGCAACATGCACCACAACTGAAACATCAACTCGAGAGTGAGGCAAGCCTAGCCTTACGCCACTCAAGCCGTTGGGCCTTACCCTCCATGGCTTTTTTAGCCGTCCTTAAAGAAGGGTTTGAGACCAGCGTCTTTATGTTGGCGACCTTCTCCGCTGCCCAATCATCAATCTGGGCCACTGTCGGTGCAGTGGTTGGCTTGGTATTGGCGCTGGTGATTGGATGGGGAATTTATCGAGGGGGGATACGTCTTAATCTTGGACGTTTCTTTAAAATTACTGGTATTTTTTTAATTTTTGTCGCGGCTGGGTTAGTGGTCTCGGCTCTACGCAGCGCCCATGAAGCAGGTTGGCTACTCATTGGCCAGCACAAAGTATTAGACCTGTACTGGTTACTCCCTGCCGGATCGATTCGTGCCGCGCTAATCACTGGGGTAATGGGGATCCCTGCCGACCCTCGTGGCGCAGAGGTATTAGGCTGGCTAAGCTATCTCGTCCTATTTCTCGTCGTCTTGGCCTGGCCGCAACGCTTTAAGCCAAGTCCGAAGGTCGCTTACCGCTTATTGCAAAGCGTAAGTTTCATCACCCTCGTCGGGGCATTTTTCTGTGCGAAGCTGCTGTCCCCTCCTCCATTCCAGTTATCCCCCTCTCTGCCACTGGTGAGTCAGCAAGCGACCAAAGAACTGCCTATCGGCACGCTAACACGCAAAGCAGATGGATTGGAATTAACCCTCAACGACCAATCTACTCGCTTTATTCCGTTCAGTGCACCGCCTGTCGCACCCGTGCCGGAAGAGAAAATAATTACACTTAAGCGCCAATGGCCTGATGCCCCCACTCAACTCTCGCTGGACCAAGTCATTACGCTCTATCACCAGCGGGTTCCGCCTGGTCTGCATCCTCAACAGCACCCTGGGCCCTATCAGAGCCAGTGGCAATTGAGTTGTCAGATCACGCTGACCCTGCAGCAGGGAGAGATTATCGCGGCACACAGCACAGAAAATAGCCTATTAACCTTAAGGGGGAGTGGCTTGTCATCGCCCAGATTACTGAGTGTGACGTTATCCCCCGCTGTCGTAGGCTGTCCATGGCAGACAAGCGCAGCCTGGCAACGGCAGGTAAACCAAGCGTTGACCGCTTATCAAGAGACAGAGAACCTCTACGATTTCCTGCAGCATAAGTTACCTATTGTATTAATCTTAATCAGTCTCGGTGCATTAGCGCTGAGCGTGGGTAGTAAAAAAAAGCGTCATTCCTAACGCCAAACCTATAATGAGATAAAGACCATGATGAAACAGCAACTCTTACGTCACCCCGCTCTCAAAATGAGCGCGCTTACATTGCTTCTACTGAGCGTTGGCACCTCCTATGCAGCCTCGACACCCGCCGTCACTCAGGTGAATATTACGCTAACCGGCGATAACGGCGGACAATGCCAACTCGATACGGACAAGGTTAATGCAGGTCCAGTTACCTTCAATATCGTGAATAAAACGGCTACAGCAATCACTGAGATTGAACTGCTCAGTAACAACCGTATTTTAGGTGAGAAAGAGAATCTCGCCCCCGGCCTACCGGCAGTGAAATTTACCTTGAATCTGGAAGGCGGGAATTATCAACTTTATTGCCCAGGCGCAGCAAAAGAACTCGTTAACTTTACCGTTAATGGCCAACGTAGCGCGCAATCCTCCGATAGCATCAGCGCCCTATTAAAACAGGGAACAGACGGCTATGGTCGTTATGTAGAAAGTACTGTTGCGGGGATGGTGAACGCCGTAGCGAAACTCCAAAAAGCTATCAATGCCGGGCAGCTTGAGCAAGCGAAAATTGCCTACGCACAAGCTCGTCCTTTCTACGAGCGGATTGAATCTGACGTGGATGGCTTCTTATTACAAGGCTACAAAGCGACGGACAATGCCGGCAACCTAGACTACCTGATCGATATGCGTGCTTCTAATCTCGACCCAGCAGTCGGCTGGCATGGCTTCCATGCTATTGAGCGCGATCTGTTCGAAAAAGGAAAGATCGACAAGAAAACAAAGCAAACCGCCCAAGGCTTAGTGACGCACGTTGCTGAATTAAATAAACAAGTGAAAGGCCTTACCTATAAACCGGAAGATTTAGCCAATGGTGCAGCAGATCTTCTCGAAGAAGTTCAAAACACCAAAATCAATGGTGAGGAAGAAGCTTACAGTCATATCGATTTAGTCGACTTTGCAGGAAACGTTGAAGGAGCGATGCAAGCCTTTGCCTATTTACAGCCTGGATTGGCGAAAATCGATCCAGCGTTGACCCAACAGGTTAGCGAGCAATTCACCGCGGTACGTAAATTACTTGATCAATACCGAGACAGTAAAAGCCTAGGCGGCTATCGTTCTTATACGAGTGCGCTGAAAGCAGAAAATGCGGCAAAATTAAGCCGTACAATACAAGCCCTACAAGAGCCGCTTTCCCATATAGCTGAGAAAGTTGCTACCCATGCGGGAGCCTAAGTGATGAGTCGTCACGATAAGCCACGGTTTGCACATGGCCTCGTCTCGCGTCGTAATATGCTTAAAGGATCGTTAGCCAGCGCGCTAACGCTTCCTGCCCTCTCCCCAACCCTAGCCTCTGCCAAAGAGGCTAGCGAGAAGGACAATATCGACCTCTCACATCAATGGCCATTTTATGGCGACAAAGGGCAAGCTGGCGTTACGACGCCCCCCCAACGTCATATTATGTTTATGACGTTTGATATGACGACACCCACCGCCCAAGCTCTACAAATTTTGCTTGCCCGTTGGTCTGCCGCTATCGCTCAACTGGTACAAGGCGCAGCAGTGGGTACCGTCGAACCTTCCAGAATCGGCAGTGTAGGCACGGATACTGGCGAGGCCGTAGGCTTAGATCCGGCCTCATTAACCGTCACTGTTGGAATGGGCCCCTCGCTTTTTACCGATACCTATGGCCTTAGCGCAAAATGTCCTCCCTATTTACGACCGCTTGCTGCCTTACCCAGTGATAATTTGCAACCTGAACTCAGTGGCGGCGATCTCTCTCTCCAAGCCTGTGCCGACGATCCACAAGTGGCCTACCATGCTATTCGCGTCTTAGCGCGTATTGCGAAGAGTACAGGCGCGGCACAAACCCGCTGGACGGTAATGGGTTTCGGACGTGCCTCCGCCGGGAAAGGACAAGAAACTCCACGGAATTTATTTGGCTTTAAAGATGGGACGCGAAATTTAGTTGAGCCAGCCGATTTTGCTCAACATGTTTGGATCAAAGAGGGTCCGGCATGGCAGCAAGAAGGGAGTTATCAAGTCGTACGCAAAATTAAGATGAACATTGAAAACTGGGATACCGATCGCGTCAGTGATCAGAACCAAGTCTTTGGTCGTCATAAACTCTCTGGCGCACCGCTATCGGGTGATCATGAATTTGACACCCCAGATTTTCATAAAAAAGATCGCGATGGCGAATTAGTAATACCGGCCACCGCGCACATTCGCTTAGCCGCACATGAAAATAATCAGGGAGTGAAAATTCTACGCCGCTCTTATAACTATACCGATGGATTGAACCCGTACGGACAACTCGATGCCGGACTGCTATTTATTAGTTATCAGAATAACCCTGCTCATTTCGAGTCGTTGCAGCGTAAGTTAGGGGCTTCTGATGCGCTGAACGAGTATATTTCGCATATCGGTAGCGGACTGTTCTTTGTGCCTCCGGCAGCAAAGGAAGGGAGCTATATCGGTGCAGCGCTTTTCAGTTAGCTAACACTCCGGCAGATAACCGTATTGAGACTTATCTGTCGGAGTTAATAGTACTGCGATAACCCTCAGTGGTTATTGCAGATATTCTTGATTGGCATGATGGAAACGATCACGGACCTGTTTGGAAGGTCCTTTGCCACATAGACTGACTAATACGATCGCGACAGTCGCAAATAAGAAGCCAGGAATGATTTCATACAATCCCAACCACGCAAACTGTTTCCAGATAATAACCGTCAATGTCCCAACAATCATACCGACCAACGCCCCGTTGCGGCTCATCCCCGACCAGCACACGCTAAGTAGAATCACCGGCCCAAACGCGGCGCCAAAACCGGCCCAAGCATAACTGACTAAACCGAGCACCTTATTATCAGGGTTACTGGCTAAGGCAATGGCAATAAGCGCAACAACAAGCACCATTACACGGCCCACCCACACTTTCTCACGTTGCCCTGCATTTTTACGAATAAAGCCTTTATAAAAATCTTCCGTTAATGCGCTCGAGCAGACAAGAAGTTGGCAACTCAGCGTAGACATCACCGCCGCTAAAATAGCAGAGAGTAGAATACCGGCAATCCATGGATTAAACAGAATACGCGTTAATTCAATAAAAATACGCTCACTGTTACCATTGACTTCAGCGGCTTGAGAAGGATTATCCGCAAAGTAAGCAATACCGAAGAAGCCAACCGCCACCGCGCCCGCTAAGCAGAGGATCATCCACGTCATTCCGATACGGCGTGCACTGCGCATAGAGTGATGTGAATCGGCTGCCATGAAACGCGCTAAAATGTGCGGCTGACCAAAGTAGCCCAGTCCCCATCCAAGAAGTGAAATAATGGCTACAAAGCTAAGATTATTAAAAATATTTAAGCGCTGTGGGTCAATATGACGAATAACCTCTAACGAGGTATCGACACCCCCTACGGCAATGACCACCATGACCGGGGTTAGAATGAGTGCGAAGATCATTAGGCTAGCTTGAACCGTATCGGTCCAACTGACTGCCAAGAAACCGCCTAAGAAAGTGTAAGCGATAGTCGCTGCAGCCCCTGCCCATAAAGCTGTGGTGTAGTCCATACCAAAGGTACTTTCAAAGAGTCGCGCCCCCGCAACGATTCCTGAAGCACAGTAAATAGTAAAAAAAACTAAAATAATCAGTGCTGAGATAACACGTAAGATCTTACTACGATCTTCAAATCGATGAGTGAAGTAATCAGGTAAAGTGAGGGCATTTCCATGATGTTCGGTTTGTACGCGTAAACGCCCGGCAATAATTTTCCAGTTAACCCAAGCGCCAAGTATCAATCCAATGGCAATCCAACTTTCAGATATCCCCGAGAGGAAAATGGCACCGGGCAAACCCATTAATAACCAGCCACTCATATCTGATGCGCCCGCCGATAAAGCGGTGACCAAACTACCTAAACTACGGCCACCCAAAATGAAATCGTCGAAATTTTTTGTCGACCGCCAAGCCATAAAACCGATAAGTAACATTCCTGCAATATAGATGCAAAATGTCACTAATAAGGGAGTGCTTACCATGATTAATCCTCTATTTTATTAGTATTATCAATGAGTTTTCCTGATTAAGATATTCTTTTTTTATCGCTACCTGTCACGCTTTCTAACAACACAAGTTGCACCAGGGGTTGCAACAGATACAAACTTTTAACATAAAAGCCATAGCCTTCACTTCACAATTTATAAAACAGAGATCCCAGTCATATTTTTTTATGCTGTGAAGCGATTTATTTGAACTAAATCGCACTTATTACGGCTTTTATTTTGAATAAATCCACTAGTAATTATCATTTATTTAATTTTGTTCACTTTTTTACTACAAATGGGTTGCGCTAAAGGTGCAACTCAAGAGATAGTCAAGGTGCAACCTTTATCGACTTCTTTAATGAGGAACTGGCATGGCACACACCACCATGGGCGTGAAACTTGATGATGAAACCCGCGAGCGACTGAAGCGTGCTGCGGTAAAAATAGACCGCACACCACATTGGCTAATCAAACAGGCCATTTTTAACCTGCTTGCTCAGGTCGAAGCAGGTGAAACCATTTACCCTACTGCTTCTATCTCACCCAATGAACTGTCTACTCAAGATGCTGCAGACGTTGCCACGCCTTACCAGCCCTTCTTAGAGTTCGCCGAGCATGTCCTGCCACAAAGTGTCAAACGCTCTGCGGTAACTGCCGCTTGGCGTCGTCCAGAAGTGGATATGGTCCCAATGGTACTCGAACAAGCGAAAGTCAGTCCTGAGGTTGCAGAGAAAGTCCATGCTTTAGCGCTACACTTAAGCGAAAAGCTTCGGAATCAAAAGAATCAAGGCGGTCGTTCAGGATTAGTACAGAGTCTACTCCAAGAGTTCTCCCTCTCCTCTCAGGAAGGCGTCGCCTTGATGTGCTTGGCCGAGGCCTTACTAAGGATCCCCGATAAACCTACTCGCGATGCGCTTATCCGCGACAAAATCAGTCACGGTGATTGGTACTCTCACCTTGGACAAAGCAACTCAATGTTTGTCAATGCCGCTACGTGGGGATTACTGGTCACGGGGAAACTGGTGTCGACTCATAATGAAGTCAATATGTCGCGTTCGCTTAACCGGATTATCGGTAAGAGCGGTGAGCCATTGATCCGTAAGGGCATCGATATGGCAATGCGCTTGATGGGCGAGCAGTTTGTGACGGGAGAATCCATTGCTGAGGCCTTAGCTAACGCCCGTAAATTAGAGGATAAAGGCTTCCGCTATTCCTACGATATGCTAGGTGAAGCCGCGCTTACGGCTGAAGATGCTAAAGCCTATCTACACTCTTACCAACAAGCCATTCATGCGATTGGCAAAGCCTCAAACGGTCGTGGAATTTACGAAGGCCCGGGGATTTCGATTAAACTCTCCGCCCTTCACCCTCGATATCAACGTGCCCAATACGATCGCGTGATGGAAGAGCTTTACCCTATTCTTAAGTCTCTCACCCTTCTCGCTCGTGAATATGATATTGGGATTAATATTGATGCAGAAGAAGCTGACCGTCTCGAGCTCTCTCTCGATTTATTAGAGAAGCTCTGTTTCGAACCAGCGCTCTCTGGCTGGAACGGTATTGGTTTCGTTATTCAAGCTTATCAAAAGCGCTGTCCTTTCGTTATTGACGAACTCATTGATTTAGCTGCACGTAGCCAGCGACGTCTCATGATCCGCTTAGTAAAAGGGGCGTATTGGGACAGTGAGATTAAACGTGCGCAGGTTGAAGGTCTTGAAGATTATCCCGTGTATACCCGTAAGGTCTATACTGACGCCGCTTACATTGCTTGTGCGAGAAAACTCTTAGCGGCACCAAGCCTTATTTATCCGCAATTCGCCACACACAATGCACACAGTTTAGCGACCATCTATCAACTGGCAGGAAATAATTACTATCCAGGCCAGTACGAATTCCAGTGCCTACATGGTATGGGCGAGCCACTTTATGACCAAGTTGTCGGGAAGACTGCCGATGGAAAACTTAATCGCCCATGTCGTATTTACGCACCTGTGGGTACCCACGAAACGTTACTTGCTTATTTGGTCCGTCGCCTATTAGAAAATGGGGCAAATACCTCCTTTGTTAACCGTGTGGCCGATAAGTCATTAAGCGTTGAAGAGTTAATTGTTGACCCCGTTGCGGCCATTAATGCTTTTACCCGAGAAGAGGGACAAGTTGGGCTTCCTCACCCTCGCATTCCCTTGCCTCGGGATCTATACGGCAGTCGAGCTAACTCATCAGGGCTAGATATGGCGAATGAGCATCGATTAGCGTCGCTCTCTAGCGCGCTCCTGACTACCGCATCACAATCTTGGGTTGCTAAACCAGTATTGGGCGTTGACAGCGAAAACAACGCCGGACAACCGGTACGTAACCCTTCCTACTTAAACGATATCGTCGGTGAAGTCATTAACGCCAGTGAAACACAAGTCGATCTCGCCTTAGATGCTAGCCATGAGGCCAGCGCAATCTGGTTTGCGACACCGTCTGAAGAGCGTGCAGCGATTCTGAAGCGTGCGGCAATGCTAATGGAAGGTCAATTACAAACATTGATGGGACTGCTGGTTCGAGAAGCCGGGAAGACCTATGCAAACGCTATTGCAGAAGTTCGTGAAGCGGTGGACTTTTTGACTTACTACGCGGATCAAGTAACAGAAGATTTTGATAATGAGACCCACCGTCCCCTTGGGCCTATTGTCTGTATCAGTCCATGGAACTTCCCGCTGGCAATCTTTACTGGCCAAGTGGCAGCAGCGCTGGCAGCCGGTAACACCGTATTAGCCAAACCTGCCGAACAAACGCCACTAATCGCTTATCAAGCGGTCTCCATCTTACTAGAAGCCGGTATTCCGCAAGGTGTGCTGCAATTCCTGCCAGGTGATGGGGAAAGTGTCGGTGCGCGACTGGTTGCCGACAAACGCACCCGCGGAGTCATGTTTACAGGCTCGACGGCTGTCGCTACCCTGTTACAACGCGAGTTGGCTAAACGCCTCGACCCGCAAGGTCGTCCGATTCCCTTGATCGCCGAAACGGGTGGCATTAACGCGATGGTGGTGGACTCCTCAGCACTGACTGAACAAGTCGTGGTAGATATTGTTGCCTCGGCATTTGATAGTGCGGGCCAACGCTGCTCAGCGTTACGTTTACTCTGTTTGCAGGAAGATATCGCTGATCACACCCTGAAAATGTTACGGGGCGCGATGGCAGAATATCGTGTTGGTAACCCTGAATTACTCACTACCGATATTGGGCCAGTTATTGATGAAGAAGCACGGGATAACATCCTAGGTCACATCGACGATATGCAACAACGTGGCTTTAAAGTAACTCAGTTCAGTTGGCATGGCGAGAGTGACGCCCAGACCCTTTCACAAGGGACCTTCGTTCGTCCCACCCTCATTGAGCTTAATTCAGCAGCCGATCTCACCCGCGAGATTTTTGGCCCGGTATTACATGTTGTGCGCTACAGCAGTAAAAACCTGACTCGTTTACTGACCGAGATTAACCAATTAGGTTATGGCCTGACCTTTGGTGTGCACAGCCGTATTGATGAAACGATTAGTCTAGCGACTGAACACATGCATGCCGGTAACCTCTATGTTAACCGGAATATGGTCGGTGCCGTGGTTGGGGTTCAACCCTTTGGTGGCGAGGGATTATCCGGAACCGGACCTAAAGCGGGTGGACCGCTCTATCTCACCCGCTTATTATCCAGTGCACCGAATAACGCCTCAAAAGTGACACTGTCACGTCTCCCTCTACATTCTACGGCAGACCAACCTTCTGATGTCGCGCCAGTTAGCGCACTACAGTTGTGGGCTGAGCAGAATCAACATAGCCTGCTTGCGCAAGCTTGTGAGATGTATCGTGACACGACGGTATCAAACCGTATCGCGTTATTACCAGGTCCAACGGGTGAGCGTAACACTTACCAACTCCTGCCGCGTGCAAGGGTACTCTGTATAGCTAAACAGCCCTCTGATCGACTGCTTCAATTAGCAGCCGTCACCGCTTGTGGTAGTCGTGCACTATGGCCTGATGATACCGAGCATCGTCAACTACTCAGTACGTTGCCGGATGCAGTACGTAACTGTATTGATCTCTCAGCACAAGCCATCAGCGATAGCTATGATGCGGTAATTTACCATGGTGATACCGATCAGCTCTCGGCGTTGTGTCAACAAGTCGCCGAACGTTCTGGGCCAATCGCTATCGTACAAGGCTATGACCAAGGCGAAACCAATATTGCACTGGAGCGTTTCTTATTCGAACGCTCTGTCAGTGTCAATACTGCGGCTGCTGGGGGCAATGCTAGCTTAATGACGATTGGATAACCTTTACTGACTCAGCAAGGCATGACCCCATGCCTTGCTTAATCCCTCAGACGACTACTCAGCCTTTTAATCGCTTGACTGTGAATTTGGCTCACCCGCGACTCACCCACCCCGAGTACCGCACCTATCTCTTTTAAGTTCAATTCGTCCTGATAATAAAGGCTCAGTACCTGCTGCTCTCGCTCCGGTAATTGTTCAATTGCCGCGACAACTTGCGATCGCATATCGTTATCAATCAAGGATTCAAGTGGATTTTGATCTGCCGTTTCTGCAAATAAGTGGTCGGTAGCGTCACTATGATCTTCGTAAAGAGTATCTAAGGAGAAGAGTTGGCTATTGTTTGTTTCCCTTAAGATTGTACGGTACTCCTCGCGACTAATATTTAAGGTCGAAATAATTTCATTCTCGGTGGCATTACCGCCTGTTTGCTGCTCGACCTTAGCGATAGCCGCAGCAACATTGCGGGCATCGCGTCTTACACGCCGCGGCGCCCAGTCAAGGTTTCTTAACTCATCGAGCATTGCCCCACGAACCCGCTGTGCAGCATAGGTAGCAAAAGCAGTCCCTTGCTGACTATCAAATCGAGTTATCGCATTCATCAAGCCCATCGCTCCAGCTTGCAATAAATCGTCCAAATCGACACTGGCGGGTAGCCGAACTTGTAACCTCAATGCTTCATGACGTACGAGTTGTAAATAGCGCTGCCAGTCAATTTCTTCATTTTGTCGTCCATCTTGATTGTATAGCCACTCCACTGTGCGATTCCTATCTCTCCATTTATCCATACTGACTATTATCGAGGCTAAGAACGCTTTCTTATCGCAAGAAAAAACAGTGTTTTACGATAAACTCGAGAAAATGATTTCTTAAGATTTTCGCGAGAATAAATCCCATCAATAATAGAAAAACGGCCCGAATTCTACGTCGAATTCGGGCCGTCACGGCGGATACTTTCAGGGCATACCACTACGCCCGACAGCTAAGATTAGCCTTGTAACAAAGACAGTACAGTTTGTGGAACTTGGTTCGCTTTAGCGAGAACTGAAGTTCCCGCTTGTTGTAGGATTTGAGCACGAGACATACTTGAAACTTCTGTCGCGTAATCGGCGTCTTGGATACGAGATTGTGAAGCGCTTAAGTTATTTACGGTTGTGTTCAAGTTATTGATAGTAGATTCGAAACGGTTTTGAATCGCACCTAGGCTACTACGTGCGGAGTCAACCGAAGCAATACGCTTATCGATTTCAGCCAATGACGCATCCGCACTCGCCGCATCGCCACCACCACTCACAGAGAACGCTGCACCTAATGCGCTTGATTTGAAGCCATCATCGGTCAATGAAATAGTGATAACGTTTGCTGCCGCGTCATCATTGGCACCGACTTGAATATTAATACTTTGATCGCTATCGAATAGTTTGATGTTGTTAAAGGTAGTCGCCGTACCGATACGGGTAATTTCAGAGAGGCGAGCATCCACTTCAGCCTGAATTGATTTCACGTCTTCAGCACTATTCGTACCGTTTTTCGCTTGCACGGTCAGCTCACGAATACGTTGTAAGTTGGAGTTCATCTCATTTAATGCGCCTTCCGCTGTTTGCGCCAGTGAAATACCATCGGTTGCGTTACGAGAAGCCTGTGTCAAACCACGAATGTTAGAGGACATGCGGTTAGCAATAGCTGAGCCTGCGGCATCATCTTTGGCGCTATTGATACGAAGACCAGAAGAAAGGCGCTCGATCGCCGTCCCCAACGCTGACTGGGATTTATTCAGATTATTTTGAGTCGTTAACGACATGATATTGGTATTAATAACAGCCATATTCAATTCCTTTGCACTGAGTGAATAGTACGTACTGCCTGTCAGTACGTGGTCAAAGGGATTATCGGCAGCCACTGTATGAACTTTACCAAGGTCCTAAAAATATCTCTAATCGCCTCACTCTTTACTCTATTTTGCCGATAAGAAACTTACCATTTATGTGACAAAGAGGACGTTATGACGGCTATTAGTAATTTGAACATCGGGAACAGTACTTTCGACTTGGATGCACTCTATACGCAACTGGAAACCTATGAGACGCAAAGCCTAACGCCAATCACCCAACAAGCGACGACCGTTAAGAGTCAAATCTCAGCGTTCGGTCAGTTACGTAGTGCACTAGAGTCCTTACAAAAAGCGACCACGACGCTCAGTACTGCTTCCGCGCTGAATGCAACCAGCATTGTGAGTACCAATCAATCTTTCTCCGCGACGAGTAATAGCGATGCCAGTGTGGGAAGTTATCAAATTATGATTAAACAACTGGCTTCCGCACAAACACTACTTTCCTCTAGCATTTCCAGTAATAACCAACCTTTAGGAAAAACCGGAGCAGAAGGTCGTACTATCACCCTCTCTACAGGAAATAGTGACCCTGTCACAATTCCCCTTGACGATAGCGACACCAGTTTAAACGGACTAGTCAACGCAATTAATAAAAGCGGCGCGGATATTGTGGCAACGAGTATCAAGTCGAACGATGGGGAGTATTATCTTTCACTTTCATCTAAAGAGACTGGTGCAGATAACACCATTAACATTACCGTATCGGGTGACGACCAGCTGCAAGCATTAATAGGCTATTCGGAAAGTGATTCCGCGTCAGGGATGCATCAGACGGCTGCGGCCCAAGATGCACTTTTGGAAGTTAACGGCATTAATGTACAAAGTTCGTCAAACACCATCACTGACGCTCCCTATGGCGTGACGTTAACCCTAAAATCGGTCTCAAATAATGAAGAACGTTTGGAGATTGCGAATAATACCGCTGATGCGGTTAAAAATATCAAGGCCTGGGCAACGGCTTACAATAATGTACAGTCAGTGATCAATAATATCACCCAGTATGTCGGCGGCAGTACGTTGTCGAGCGATACCAGTGCGAATGGTCCATTGATGGGCAATGGCACGGTACGAGATATACAAAACCAATTACGTTCAGTGTTGAACACGACTCAATCTGGTGCAATTACCATTATGGCTGAACTGGGTATCACACAGAGTACAACTAAGGCGGCTGATGGGACTATTGGCACACTGAATATCGACGAATCTAAACTTACTACAGCCTTAACGGCTAACCCGCAATCGGTGTATCAGTTCTTTTTAGGCGATGGTAAGAGCACTGGTTTTAGTACACAAACTAACAATGTATTGAATAATATTCTTAGTGACACTTATTCTTCCAAGGGGACATTAACTAATGCAGTGAATTCGCTAAACGACACCTACGATAAGTTAAATACTCGTTACGATCAGCAGCAATCACGGATTGATGCCACGATGGCTCGCTATAAAACGCAATTCACGCAACTTAATAAAGTCCTTTCACAAATGAATCAGACGAAAGATTACCTGACGTCGCAATTCGCTAAATCGGACGATTAAGGTCATTTTATGAATAAAATTCAACTCGCCAACGTCTATGCTCAAGTGGGACTGGAAAGTTCGGTATTGAGTGCCAGCCAACATCAATTAACGACGCTGCTATTCGAGGGGGCGCTAAATGCGTTGGGACAGGCCGCAATTTCCATGAAGAATAACGACATCACTCATAAGGGCAAAATGATAGCGAAAGCCATTGCTATCATCGATACCGGTCTTATTCAGGCAATAGAACCTTATGCAGAAGACCCTTTGGCTGGCCAACTCTTGTCTCTTTTTCATTACGTGGTGCAACAATTAATGCTAGCCAACCTTCATAATGATCAAGAGAAACTCAACCACTGCCACGAATTACTGCAGTCGATTGCAGGCGCTTGGCAGATCTCAATAAATCAGGCGGAGTGACAGCAATGACAACATATTCACAAGTTGAAGGCTGTCTCGAATTGTTGAACGGGATCCAAGAGGCCCTTACCGAAAAAAATTTCACGGTATTGCTGCCAATGGTCGAGGCCTATTCTGAGTCTGTCAGGCAGATAAAACACATTGATAACACGAGCGTCATAAAGCAGTTGTTAGCGGCTCAAGATACTGTGGAAACATCTCTCCATCAGCTACAGAGAGATGTTAGCGGGCAGATCGAGCGGGTCACTCAGGACAAAATCAATCATGCCTATCATGCACTATGATCTCGTCTACAGTAGTGATTATTGACCGTTAATCTCGATATTTTGTAGCGTTTCTGCTTGAGGCTGAGCCTTTGCTTCGGCAAGGGCTTTTTGACACTCTTCGCTCGCAGCAGAGACTTTGACCATCGTTAAGTGATCATAGCGTAGCGTATCCGCGTCCTGAATTAAGGGCATAATCCTAACTTGATGATTAACGTTCACCCATTGATCATCAATACGGCTTAATTTCCCAGGTTTGGCAATCACCCGTTGCCATTGGCGACAATCCAAAGTATTTCCTGCTGGATCAATAATTAAGTAGCCTACTGCATCTTTACTGACTAATCCTGATTGCGGGCCTGATGTGCGCCATACACCTGCCAGAGATTGCGGAGCAGGCGTTTTTACGATGGTTTGATAATTAGTAATGGGACTACAACCCGCAAGCACAAAAAGAGACAAGAGTAATCGAATTTTCATTTGGCATCCCTACAGATTTTTTCTGGCGCTAAGGTATAATGTTTCGCTATTACAATGCAAGCTAGCGAATGACTTCCCCTGACATCTTTGCTTCAAATAGGTATAATTCACTCAGATTCTTACAAAAGCTAGGCCTTTCGATGAAAACCCCAGAACAGTATTATGCCCAAGCGCGCGATATCTTCTTTTCTGCCCACCCTGACTTTCAAGTTGCCTTAGATGAAGTTACTGAAAAAGATGCGCGTGATAATGGAATGACCGTTGAACAACTGCGTAATCTTCATGCAGAACGCATCTATGCAGCGTTTATCCGTCAAAAACAATTAGACGGTATTATCTTCTCTATCCAATTAGTCGAAACGGATAACGCTGTCGCAGCCCAAGCGATCGAAAGTTACCTGCGCAGCCACGCCGAAGCGCTGGGGATGACATGGGAAGAGTTCTGCGAAAAGAACCATTTATAGTCAAAAAAAAAGCTCACTTTCAAAGTGAGCTTTTAAGAAAAAATTTATTGTAGCGTCGCTAAACGGGCGGCAAATCCTAGAAATAACAGACCTATCATCGAATTACCGACTTTAGCGAGACGCTGGCGCGAGCCAATAACACGCGTGAGTGAGGATCCACTAAAGATCAAAAAGCTTAAATAGCAGAAGCTCGCTATTTCAAGAACCGTGGCCAAGATAAAAAATGCCACCCCTGGGTGAGCACTTTGTACGTCAATAAACTGCACGAAGAACGAGACATAAAAGAGTATCGCTTTAGGATTGGTTAAACTTAACACTAATGCACGTTTGAATACGGCACCACGAACTTTTTTACTCGGCGCCACAACTGTCTTTTCGCGTTGACTAAAAGTGGTGTAGAGCATCTTTATGCCCAACCAAAGTAGGTAACTCGCCCCCAGATAACGTACCACGTTAAATAAGACTGGCGTCGTTTTGATTAAGGTCGCAACCCCTGCATAGGCAAGAAACATCAACACAGCATCGCCAATAAATACAGCGGCGGCTGCTTGATAGCCACTCTTTACTCCCCCACTCATACTATTTTTTAAAACAAAAAGCGTATTGGGGCCTGGAATCAAGACTAGAAAAATAGCTCCTGCGACATAGGTCCAGAAATTTAGCACACCATACTCTGCAAACACGATAAACCTCGCTCAATACACTTTTAACGTGTCAAAAATTAGCGAATAAAAGGGGGCTAATGATAAAGATTACGGGGGCACAACTCCAGCTATGGTGTGGTTTTTTTGTGCGTTATCACAGATATTATTTTTGCTTATGATAGCTCATTGAATTACTTGATATTTTTCCTTATACGGTTATGTTAGAAGAAAAATAATTCAAATAGGTGCCGTTTAATGCTTAGCAAATACACACTCTCTGCCATCGCGTTAGCTTTTTTAGTGCCAACGCCCTTCGTCCACGCCGCATCGGCCCCTGCAGTCGAAGCGAAAAATGGTATGGTCGTCACCTCTCAAGATCTCGCGACCCAAGTGGGGGTTAATATCCTTAAACAAGGCGGTAATGCCATTGATGCCGCCGTTGCAGTGGGCTACGCCCAAGCGGTCGTTAATCCTTGCTGTGGTAATATTGGCGGCGGCGGATTTATGACTATCCATTTAGCCAATGGCAAAGATACCTTTATTAATTTCCGTGAAATGGCTCCAGCCGCTGCGAGCGCCGCAATGTATCAAAATCCGCAAGGTGAGCTGATTGCAGGGAGCAGTCTCTACGGCTGGAAAGCTACAGGGGTACCAGGTACCGTTATGGGGATGGAAATGGCTCGCCGCCAATACGGTAAGTTGAGTCGACAAGCAGTAATGGCGCCTGCCATCAAATTAGCTCGAGAAGGTTTTATCCTGACCCGCGCGGATACCGATATCCTTGACACCACCATAGCGCATTTTAAACAAGACCCGGCGGTCGCAAAAATTTTCCTACGCCCTGATGGCACAGCATTACAACCTGGAGATCGCTTACGACAAACCGATCTTGCACGGACATTATCACGTATTGCAAAAGAAGGGCCGGATGCCTTTTATCATGGCGAATTTCCGAAAGCTGTTGAACAAGCGTCCAAGGCGGGTGGCGGTATTATTACCGCACGAGATTTTGCACGTTATCACGCCACCGAACTCGCCCCGCTCACCTGTACTTACCGAGGTTACACTTTTGTCTCTGCCCCACCCCCAAGTTCTGGTGGTGTAACACTTTGTGAGACCTTGAATATATTAGAAGGCTATAATCTTAAAGCGATGGGCTTCAACTCTGCCGCCATGGTGCATACTCTGACTGAAGCGCTTCGTTTCAGTTATGCGGATAGAAACACCTATTTAGGTGACCCTGCATTCGTTCAAAATCCAGTTGCTAAACTGATGGATAAACACTATGCGGCCTCTCTACGCGATAAAATTCAGCACGATAAGGCGACCCCGTCCACACAGATTAAACCCTTAGTCGCCACCGGTGAAAAACCTGAAACGACCCATTATTCTATCGTTGATCACTATGGTAACGCTGTCTCCACGACCTATACCGTAAATGGACGTTTTGGTGCCGTTGTCATGGCGCCTGGCACTGGGGTCTTGATGAATGACGAGATGGATGATTTCACCACCAAAATCGGTGCAAAAAATCTCTATGGATTAGTACAGGGTACGGCAAACAGTATTGCGCCAGGTAAACGTCCGCTCTCATCGATGAGCCCAAGTTTAGTGACAAAGGATGGAAAGATTTTCTTAGTGCTCGGCTCGCCCGGGGGATCACGAATCATTACGATCACGCTAGAGACTGCCCTGAACATTATCGACTTTGGAATGAAGCCTCAAGAGGCCGTAGATGCCCCACGAATTCATCATCAATGGTATCCAGATGAGGTGTACTACGAAAAGAATGGGCTCTCTGCCGATACCTTAAATGTATTGAATAAGATGGGCTATCGGATGGTTGAACAAACCCCTTGGGGCGCAGCCGAGTTGATTATGGTTGGTCTACCGGGCGCTGCAGGCGTTGGAATTCCGAGTTCAGGCAACGACAGTGCGGTATCAGGGAATGTTCGCTCGGGCTATTTGTATGGCGCAAATGACGTTAGGCGCCCTGCAGGATCCGCTCGCGGCTATTAGTAGCCTGACCTCCTCTGCCCATTATCATAACCAAAGGATTGCCTAGCGTGCATACTGTGGGATAATGGGCGTTTTCCCATCAGAGAATACAGTATCGTGAAATTTGGCTATATTTTTCCCGTTGCCATCATTATAGCCGGTGTGGCATTACTGATTTGGTTTATCGCGAGTGGTGCGTATTTACCCGGATCGTGATTTTTTCGAAAATTTTGTGAACTTAATCGAAAAGCTCAAGTCTCATAAGATATAGCACCTCAATGCTGTTACATCCTGAAAACTGCAATAAAATTTTTCCCGCCCTCTGGCGGGTTTTTTTTATCTTTTTTTCCTTAAACAACCAGGTAAAAAAAGCTATCGCACAAATAATCACAAAGTTAACTATTAGAAAATTGATTATCATCTAAGTCGATACTACGCTTAATCACTGAAGACATACTCTTTTCGTCCGGAAAAGATCAGTCACCCCCCGATGACTGACAGTATGTTCATTCGAAATCCTGTTATGTTCCTACTTCCCGCTTCGTGCGGGTTTTTTTTATCTAAAAAACACCTGCCGGTAAAAAACCTTCGTTTCGCGAACTGGGAATAATCAGAGAACAATGCAATATGAATCACCTTAGCACTCGATAGGGTATGATGAAAAAACGGACCCCTGTTACTCGCCAATCAAATAACATTACGTAAAATCGATCCTAGATCAAAATTTCATCTTCTCTGTGTTAATTTTTCATTTAGCTTGTCGACAATACACTATACTAAATGCTTCTCTCTTTTAGAAAATAGAGAACCCCCTAGTAACTAGGAGATTGTTCATGACAAAAACCGCCTTCCTTGAGCCTTTTTTTGAAGTAGACATTGTCGATATTCAAATTATCGAACTCTACTCCTATCGGTATTACAACGAGCTAGATGAAGCACATTATCTGGCCCTTGCAACACTCACGGTGAACCATGCACTGATAAACTTATTCACTTCACCAAATCGCAATGATGAATAGCGAGCGAATAAATTAACCCATCTTTACTTCTTCTCAGTGTTATCTCCTCTGTACTCAATAGTAATCAAACCCTCTCGTATGACTCCCATGTCGGTGCGATAAAAATAAAATCGTGAATATGCAGGGCCGAAGCAATTTTACTAAATGATGCTAGGCTTGAAGTACCACGCTATTTTTAGAGTAAAGCCGATGACTCAACACAATAATACTACGCACTCAAAACACGTTGAGAGTGAGGAGAATAAACAGGGCACAGATATTGAAGTCGATGAGGAAAATCTTCCCTCTCAAGCAATGGCTACCCACGAGCATATACGCCAAGAAGGGGAAAAAGAACTCGAACGTGATGTCTGGGCGCTCTTGTGGTCAGCGATTGCCGCGGGGCTGTCCATGAGCGCATCGTTAATGGCTAAGGGAATATTCCATGCAGAGTTAGGCCATTTTTCCGGTAGTATGCTCATCGAAAGTATCGGTTATACCTTCGGCTTTATCATTGTGATTATGGCCCACCAACAGCTGTTCACCGAGAATACCATCACTCCAGTACTGTCAGTCATGCAGAAACCTACCGCTAATAATCTCTATTTACTCCTCCGATTATGGGCCGTAGTCCTATTGGGGAATTTGATAGGTACCGCTATTGCAGCCTGGGCATTTGGCTATATGCCGGTTTTTGATCCATCGACCAAACAGGCTTTCCACGAAATTGGCATGAAGGTAATGGAAAATACCCCTACCCAGATGTTTGCTAAAGCGGTGGTATCCGGTTGGATTGTTGCCACTATGGTATGGATGCTGCCCTCGGCAGGGAATGCCAAATTTCTGGTGATCTTATTTATGACGTGGTTAATCGCCGTCGCGGATACAACCCATATCGTGGTCGGTACCATCGAAGTGCTTTATCTCGTGTTCACAGGCGCATTACCTTGGCAATCGTTCGTTTGGCCTTTTGCTGTTCCCACCTTGTTGGGCAATATCTGTGGCGGAACCTTTATTTTTGCGTTACTTAGCCACGCGCAGATTCGAATGGATATGCAGAAAGAGAGCCACGCCTCAGTTGAACATCAGTCGCAAGATTCTTGATAACATTCAGGCCCGGTAAGGGCCTGAATACTATGAGTGAACCTTACATCATGCCTAGAACGGGATGTGTAACATACGCCGCTTCTAGCTCAGTAATTTCCTGCTCTGTAAGCGTAATATCCAGTGCAGAAACTGCCTCAATAATATGTCGCTCTGCGGTGGTACCCACGATAGGGGCTGTAACACCCGGCTTATTCAGTAACCAAGCGAGCGAGAGTTGCGCCATTGAGATACCACGTTTGGCTGCCATCGACTCAACAGTATTGACCACTTTCTGGTCTAAATCGTTTGTACCGTCCCACACCCATTTCGACACCTCATCACAGCGAACGCGATCTGTTATGGTTCCCCAAGGGTGAGCCAGGCGTCCTCCCGCAAGTGGGCTCCACGGGGTAACCGCAACGTTACGGTCTTGACAGAGAGGCATCATTTCCCGTTCTTCTTCCCGATAGATAAGGTTGTAGTGATTTTGCATCGCGACAAATTTAGTCCATCCCTCGCTTTGCGCGATATTTTGCAGACGTTCAAATTGCCATGCAAACATGGTTGAGGCACCTAGGTAGCGGACCTTACCGCTTTTCACCACATCGTGTAGGGCTTCCATAATCTCTTCCATAGGCGTAAGAGGATCTAAACGGTGTATGGTATACAGGTCCACATAGTCAAGATTCAAACGTTTTAGGGATTTATCGATCTCACTGATAATCGCCTTGCGCGACAAACCGCCGCCATTTGGACGACCTGGGCGCATTTCCATTCTAACCTTAGTGGCAACCACGATATCATCACGATCCAAACCAAAATGGCGGATCAGTTTACCCGTTACTTCCTCACTGGTGCCCATTTGATAGATATTCGCAGTATCAAAGTAGTTAATACCAAGATCGATGGCCTGTTTAAAGATGGGTTTAGCTTCCTCAAAATCTCTCGCCCAAGGAAATAGCCCATTTTCGCTTCCCGGCTTGCCAAAGCTCATCATACCCAAACCGATTCTCGAGATATCTAGACCCGTATTACCCAATTTAACGTATTGCATCGCATCCTCTCCTATCAATAACTAATAGAGTTTTAAAATTAACAATGGGATTTACGCAGGGCGCATGGTGAAGGCAATCACCACGATAGCTAAGGCCGCTAACGCCGTGCCACTGACGAACGCCCAGTGATTCTTCATTACCGCTAACGCCACACCGTTCAGCGAGCTTTTCTGGGATGATGCGGCGACCATAATACTGATACCCAATGCTCCCCCTAATTGATGTGCGGCATTGATAATGCCGGATGCTGCTCCAGCTTCTGCACTCGCAACATCTCGTAGACCGACACGAGTCAGGGGGCCGGTTGCCCCACCAATACCCGCTCCAACTAAAAGTAGCGGGGATAACAGATCGCTAAAATACGTACTCTGTGCGTTCAATCGGCTCAGTAACCCCATCCCAATTAACAGAGCCGTCATACTGACCAGCATCAAGGTTCGCTCACCAAGCTTTTCAGTGATCTGTGGAACCTTAATCGCGATAATAAAATTCAGTAACATTGCGGGAAGAAAAGCGAATCCCGCTTGGATGGCAGAATAATGCAGCGTGTTTTGCATCATTTGCGTAGAGAAGAAAAAGTAGCCCATCGCGGCACCGATGTATAAAACGCGGGTAAGATAGGCTCCACTCCGTTCTCGGTGACAGAATAAGGTTAAGGGCATAATAGGTTGAACCGCTCGATATTCCACGAAGATGAACAACATCAGCATCAGCGTAGTAAAAGAGAAACAGAGCAGGGTTTGCGCAGCTGCCCAACCAACATTGACCGAGGTAATAGTGCCATACACTAATCCAGTCATCGTGATAGCAGACAGGATCGCGCCCAACAGATCGAAGGTTCCTTGATGGCGAGGGGTTTCTGATACCTGTTTCACCACGCCAACAATTAATAAAGCGCCAATTGGCACATTGATTAGAAAACCTGCGCGCCAAGAAATGGTCTGTGCTAAAACGCCGCCTAACACTAATCCAATACTTGCTGAAAGCCCTCCCGCCGCGGCATACAGAGAGATAGCTCGGGTCCGCGCTTCACCGCTCGGAAAGGTGTGTTGTAATAGTGATAACGTAGACGGTGCCAACATTGCCGCACCAATGCCCTGAATCGCTCGGGCGCCAATCAACCATTCAACCTGTGTCGCCATACCAATGGCTAAAGAAGACAGAACAAAAATAATCAGTCCGGTGACTAAGACTTTTTTCTTACCCAGGAGGTCACCCGCCCGTGCACAAAGGAGTAAAAACCCACCAAAAGTTAATGAGTAAGCACTTGAAACCCACGCTAAGGCACTATCACTCATCTGAAACTGCTGCTTAATACTGGGTAAACCCGTTATGACCACTGAATTATCAATAACAATCATGGCATAACTAATAAGAAGTAGGCCCAGCACTATCGTGGAGTGCAGGTTAGGCCCCGTTTTGAAGATTTGCATACTGTAGCCTAATCAATAAGAGAAAGTTATCGCTGACGAGATAAGGGGTGATGACGTCATCATGGCAAACACGGCAAGTCAGACGCCTATCGAGAGCTTAAGTCTCGTTACTATAGGTAAATTTTAGTCCTCAATTAAGCAGGCTAGATTGATTAAGCTCATGAGCTATTTTCATGAATTAGTCTGGATATTAATGAATATAATAATAAGGTCGTGCAGCGTGGCCCATCATAAAAATATCCTGAGGAGCAGAAGAGATGAAACGAGAAGAGATGAGCGATCTCATGACCTTTATGGTTGTCGCGCAAGAGCAAAGCTTTACCCGAGCCGCCGCGAAGTTAAACCTTTCACAAAGTGCAATTAGTCATACATTACGTAAGGTCGAACGTAACCTTGGTGTCAGACTACTTAATCGCACCACCCGCAGTGTTACCTGTACCGAAGCAGGACAACGCCTACTCGACACCTTACAGCCATCGATTATGGAAATTGAAACCCTACTGGGTTCTCTTGATGACTATCGTCAACTCCCCAAAGGCAATATCCGGCTTACCGCGACAGATTTTGCCGCTAACTATTTTTTACTTCCCAAGTTGCATGCTTTTATTCGTCAATATCCAGATATTAATATTGAGATAGATGCCACCTCTAGATTGGTCAATATCGTCGCAGAGGGTTTTGATGCAGGGATTCGGCTAGGCGAACAGGTGGAAAAGGATATGATCGCGGTTAAGATTGGTGCTGAAACCCAAATGGTCGTAATTGCCTCACCCGCTTATCTTAACGAACATGGGTGCCCTGCTCACCCACAAGATTTACTCGCTCATAATTGTATTAATTTACGTATGGTTTCTTCAGGCGTCCTCTATCAGTGGGAGTTTCAGGAAGGTGATAAACAATTTCGTATAAAAGTACCTGGATCGATCACCTGTAATAATGGAATGTTCGCCATTGGCAGTGTGATGAAAGGTTTAGGGATTGGCTGCGTGTTAAAAGAAGCTGTCGAACCTCACTTAGCGAGTGGTGAATTAGTGCAACTGTTAAGTGACTATACGCCCTTTTTTCCCGGATTTTATCTTTACTACCCAAGTCGACGTCAAAATTCTACCGCATTTCGTTTATTAATCGATGCTTTAAGGCTATAAATTCTTTTAGATACAAAAACGATCTTTCTCCCCATACAGGAATGGTTGTAGCCGTCAAAAAAGTGATAGTAATCGGGAATTTGATAGTCATAGCGCCACGACTAGCATTATCAGGCGAATAAAACAGCCTAGTCTCCTACCTCATGGCTATTATGCAACATTCCTTTCCTAAAGTGGCTAATCGCTATTTTCAAATAAATCGCTAATAATTTATCAAGGATTTACAGCAGTAAAAATAAAAATCATTCCCTCCAACCAATCCAATTATCGCTATTTTTCGTAATAGGTTGAGAGCAAAAAAGTGAACATGTGAATCACAAAATCAATTATCCTTATTTATGATTATAAACACTCACTAGTCAATTCCATAAGGCTACAAATCTGTTATAAATATACTCACTTTCTTTTTTGTGGATTTGAATTTATGACTGAAAATACACTTCATTTTTCGGCCTCACCTATCGGTGTATTCGATGCGGGAATTGGAAGTTATGCTATTTTAGAAAGGTTGCGCAAAAAGTATCCTAAGCAGGATTTTATCTACTTAGCCGACCGAAGAAGCTTCCCTTATGGGGAAAAAAGTTATCAGGAGTTATTAGACGCGACCTTATCGGCTTCACAATATCTAATTTCCCAGGGATGTTGTAGCCTAGTGCTCGCCTCTAATGCCCCCTCTATTGTGGTAATGGATGCGTTAAAGGAAAAGCTTACTGTTCCCATTTTTGGCATTGAACCTCCCATCGCTAAAGCATGCTCCCTATCGCAATCGAAACATATTGCTGTCTTAGGGGTTAACAGCATGGTAAGTAGTCATGAGTTTTCTAGTTTTATTAAAAAATCCACCTTTGAGGGGTGTACTGTCTACGGGATTAATGCTTCATCACTGGTAGAGCTGGTTGAGAACTTTTCCTTTATTCGTCACAAAGAAAGAACACAAAACATAGTCTCAGCTTTTATTGATCGTAGCCTGCAGCAATTTCCTAATCTGGACGTGATGACGCTCTCTTCAACCCATCTACCTTGGCTTAAACCCTTTTTCAACCATGCCGCCCCGCAGATTACCTTTTTAGATCCTGCTGATGAACTGGTGCTGAAAGTCGAACCATTGATAAGTCAGGGAACAGGGTCTGTTCGCTGTATTGCAACGGATAATCACCACTATCCCTTGTGTGAGTTTAATGAGGCACTTCGTTCACTAAATACTGGCCTGGTTGCCGATAGTGTCGCGATTTAAATTTATCGCTCTCTGTACATCTTGGTGAAAATACACGCATAGGTTAGAGAGATTACCTCAAAATGGAGGCAGGATTGCTGTTCATCTTGCAGCGCTACACGACTTAGCATCATAAAAATATTCAACGTTGGGTAGATAAATTCACTGCGGCTAAAAATGCGTCTTTCATTACCAATACTTTTATCCTCTAAATTGAATTTAATCTTTTCGTCAATATTCTCGCTTCTGAGTCATCACTTTGGAGGTATAAAATAGGGGCAGTAAAGTATGGTGGTAGGACTATATTAACTCTTGAAACCTAATGTAAGGGCACAGTGAAGAAGCTAAGGATTTTAATTCGTACCGGTAAATTATATTACCGGTACGTTATTATTTAGCGGTCCATTTTATTTTGCATTCTTTGCGGTTTTAGCTAAATCCATTAACTCCATGACTTTAGTGAAGCTTTCTTGCACGTAAATCTTATCGCCATGGTATCCCAATTTGAGAATTGATTTATTACCATGACTTTCTACTGAAACTATCTGGCTGTGTAAAATACAGAGCTTATCGCCCCGCAAAGTCGTCAATCTGATCATAGAACTATCTTTTAAGAAAGGGTCTATAGGATCAATCCAAAATAGCTGAATGGCAAAGAGATTTTCAATTCCCTTACAAAGATTTCTATAACTGCCTAGCCGTGATTAACTTATTGAAATTTATCATTAATTTAACAATGAATAATTAACGTTATTTTCAGTTGATTGGGAGTACAACTCAACCGGATAGGCTTCAATTTATGCAGGGGGCAGGAAGTAAAAATTATCCAAAAAGGTAGCCGCGGCAGGGTCGGTACTTCTTTTTTATTTAAACCAGAAAGGTAGCGGGGATAAGGAGAGTCAACCTAGCAATATTGCCATACTTATCCCCGCGAGTTATAAGATGCTTAACATTAAATTAACTGATTTTTCTCCATCAGTACCCTAAGGAATTAGTACGCTCAATCCTTAACGGTATAAATGAGCAACCTCCCCCTACACCGACATATTCATCACTTCGTTATAAGCCGCAATCATTTTATTGCGCACTTGTACGCCGAATTGCAATGAAACGGTGGCTTTCTGTATCGAAACCATTAAATCATTAATCCCTACATCACTTGCACCTAACTCCATTTTTTGGACTTGTTGTGATGCGTGATCTTGATACTGACTGATTCCGTTAAGGAGAGAATTGAATACCGAGGAAAAGGGTTGATCACCACGGTCGCCAGTCGTTATCGAAGGTGAGTGGGCTGACGACTGAGGCCAATTAACTGATGAGATAGATGTCATGATAAGTCTCCTTATAGATCAAGATAGGATGACACCTTACCAGTCCATTACTGATTCAAATCTGATAATTAGCTACGAAAAGATTGCCTCATTCGACCATTACTTCCTCTCAGAACTCAAATAATAAGCCTGATTAAGAGTCATTATTCATTTGTGTCAATGAGGAGAACCATGTGCTGTCACATCACATCCACCGCTGGGTTACGTTAGGAGTGTTTGCATGAGCCTAAACACAGCCACTCTACCCACGTCTCTCTGGAGTAGAGTTCAGCAATCCGTTGCGACCTTGCGCGACCAACAGAAGGTGATATTGATCGTAACGACCGCGTTATCTTTTGCGGTCATTGCGGCCCTCGCATTATGGGCACGAAGCCCGGACTATCGAACGCTTTATGGTTCATTATCAGAAGCCGAAGGCGGTAATATCGTCAGCGCGTTAACCAAGATGAATGTCCCCTATCAATTGGATCCTCATACTGGCGCGATACTTGTCCCAAGTCAGCAAGTCCGAGAACTTCGTCTACGTCTCGCCAGCCAAGGTTTACCTAAAAGTAGTACGACGGGTTTCGAATTATTAGATGATGAAAAATTCGGCTTAAGCCAATTTAACGAGCAAGTAAATTACCAGCGCGCCCTAGCCGGCGAGCTATCAAGAACTATCGAAACACTGGATCCAGTGGTGAGTGCGCGCGTACACCTCGCCATCCCTCGCCCCAGTGTTTTCGTGCGCGAGAAGCAACCTCCGACGGCTGCCGTGACGCTAACACTGCAACCTGGCCGTGTGCTGGATGCCTCACAGATCAATGCGGTGGTGCATTTAGTCGCCAGCAGCGTGGCGGGGATGAGTGCCGATAATGTCACTGTCGTCGACCAGGCGGGTGAACTTCTTTCAGGGGCAGGCTTGGCTGCACAAACGCAAAATACCACACAATTAAAATATACCCAGCGAGTAGAAAAAACTGTCCAACAACGGATCGAACAGTTACTACGCCCGATAGTCGGTCAACAAAATCTCCGCGCACAAGTGACGGCAGAGGTCAATTTCGACCAGCAAGAACAGACAGACGAACGCTACCAGCCTAATAGCGAACCCTCAAAACAAGCGATTCGCTCCGCACAGCGCAGTCAAAGTGAATTAACAGCTCAGCAAGCTGAAGGGGTTCCAGGGGCACTATCGAATCAACCAACGCCTCCGGCGCAAGCCAATATCGAAGGGGATAAGAAGTCGGATGCTTCGACGTCAAAAGCCAAGCGATCGCCATTACAAATGAACAACGAAAGTACCGTTAATTATGAGTTGGATAAAACCACTCGGCGTACCCTTTTAAGCACCGGGGGGATCAAACGCTTGTCCGTAGCTGTTGTAGTGAATTATCAAACAGATAAAGAAGGGAAAGAAGCGGCGCTCTCTACTGAAAAGATCAACCAAATAACCAGCTTAGTCAAACAAGCGATGGGCTATTCAGAGGCCCGCGGCGATACCGTTAATGTGGTCAATACCCCTTTCACCGCACATGAGTTTACCGACGATTACTTACCTTGGTGGCAGCAGCCACAATGGATTTCTCTGGCGACACAAACCTTACGTTGGCTAGTAGTACTGATTATCGCTTTTATTCTCTACCGCAAAATAGTGTCCCCTGCCTTGCGGCATGTTAAAGAAACCCTGAATCCAGCGCCGATAGAGATACCTCAAGAAACCAGCACGGTTGACCCTAGTCTCAACGAAGCAGCGCGTAAGGCACAGTTACGGATTAATGCCGAGCAGATGAGCCAGCGTATTCGAACAATGTCAGAAAATGAGCCTCAAGTGGTGGCTTTAGTAATCCGCGATTGGATGGGAAGCGAACTATGAAAATGACTGGCACAGATCGCAGTGCAATATTAATGATGACTCTGGGTGAGGAGCGTGCGGCGGAGGTTTTCAAACACCTCAATCAACGTGAAGTTCAACACCTGAGTAGTGCCATGGCAACCATGCGCCAAGTGTCACATCAACAATTGACCCATGTACTGCAACAATTTGAGCACGATGCAGAACAGTATGCAGCGCTATCCATTAACTCGAATGATTACTTACGTACCGTTCTGGTTAAAGCCTTGGGCGAGGAACGTGCGAGTAGTTTACTGGAAGATTTATTGGAAACGCGCGATACCACGTCAGGTATGGATACCCTCAACCTGATGGATCCCCCTTCTGCAGCAGACTTAATCCGCGAGGAGCATCCGCAAATCATCGCTACCATCTTGGTCCATTTAAAACGTTCACAAGCGGCCGATATCTTAGCGTATTTTGATGAACGCTTACGTCAGGATGTCATGCTACGGATTGCCACCTTCGGCGGTGTCCAACCCGCTGCACTGGCCGAACTTACTGAAGTGCTGAACAACCTACTGGATGGGCAGAATATTAAACGCGCCAAGATGGGAGGGATCCGCACCGCAGCAGAGATCCTGAATTTGATGAAATCGCAGCAAGAAGAAACCATTATCGATGCCGTACGCGCCTTTGATGGCGACTTGGCTCAGAAAATCATCGATGAAATGTTCCTCTTTGAAAACTTGGTGGATGTCGACGATCGCAGCCTACAACGCCTACTTCAAGAGATCGATGCAGAGCAATTATTGATTGCACTCAAAGGGGCGGATAACGCACTGCGTGACAAATTCTTAAATAACATGTCGACGCGCGCTGCCGATATTTTACGTGATGACCTTGTGAATCGCGGTCCTGTTCGTCTATCCGACGTAGAAACGGCACAAAAAGCCATTCTGCTTGTAGTAAGACGACTTGCCGAAAGTGGCGATATGGTAATTGGAGGTGCCGATGAAGCCTATGTCTAAACAAGATCCCTCGATTGCCTGGCGGAAATGGCAACCTCAACAGTTTGATAAGCCAGAACCTACTGCCACTCTCGTCCCGACCGAGCCGCCTTCCGTTATCATGCCGTCGCCAGCGCCCCCTTTGGAAGCGCAACAAGAGATCGAGGCATTCCGCGCTTCAGTTCGTGATAAAGCCTGGCAAGAAGGCTATGCCGAAGGGAAAGCAGAGGGTGAACGCGAAGGCTATCGACAAGGCAGCCAGCAAGCTATCGAGCAGGCTGGCAGTCAACAACAACAAGCACTAGCCAGTGTGGAAAAATTGGTACAGCAAGTCACTTTATCCTTTGACCTACTTGAAGAAACTGTCGGTTATCGATTAGTCCAGATCGCGTTAGAGGTTGCCCACCAACTTACTGGGGAAGAAGTCAGCCACGATGCAAGAATCGTCATGGCACAAGTCAAGCAGTTGTTGGCACAAGAGGCGTTACTCAACGGAAAACTTACGCTAAAAGTCAATCCACAGGATCACCAATTTCTTCACGGCCACCTCTCGACACTTACTGAGCATCCGCGCTGGGAAGTCGTCGTGGATACCACTTTACCCCGTGGTGACTGCCGTTTACTGAGTGAGGAAGGCGAGCTTGAAAGTGCTCTCTCAACGCGCTGGCAAAGCTTGTGCGAGCTTGCACAGCGAGGAGACTACTAATGCTAGCACTACATCGCTGGATGGCACGTTTAGACCGCTTTGAACAGTGCCTTACTGCTCCCCTAGCCCCGCGCCACTATGGATACCTTACCCGTGCAACAGGGTTAGTGTTAGAGGTCAGCGGGTTACAATTGCCCTTGGGTAGCCACTGTTGGATTGAGCGCGAACAGGACACTGCAGATAAAAAATGTGAAGCGCAGGTGGTCGGCTTTCAAGGTAATCGATTGTATCTCATGCCGCTCGGCGCCATGGAGGGAATCCGCCCAGGCTGTCGTGTTTATGCCTCACAAGGCAAGGCGGGGACAGAAGGGAACCTCCCCTTAGGACCCGCCCTATTAGGGCGGGTGGTCGATAGCAGTGGTCGCCCATTAGATAACCGCCCGCTGACCACGCCAGAGATGGGCAAGCTGACCACCCCACCGCTCAATCCCTTATTACGCAAACCCATTGATCAAGTATTGGACACCGGTGTTAGAGCGATCAATGGCCTACTGACAGTGGGCCGTGGCCAAAGAATGGGGTTATTTGCCGGTTCCGGCGTTGGGAAAAGCGTGTTGCTAGGAATGATGGCTCGCTATACCAGCGCCGATGTGATTGTGGTGGGCCTTATTGGGGAACGAGGTCGCGAAGTAAAAGATTTCATCCAGCATATCTTAGGGGAAGAAGGTTTATCACGCGCGGTGGTCGTAGCGGCTCCGGCAGATGTCTCTCCCTTACTTCGCTTACAAGGCGCAAGTTACGCCACCCGGATTGCCGAAGATTTCCGCGACCGAGGCAACAACGTGCTTCTCATTATGGACTCATTAACCCGCTATGCCATGGCACAGCGGGAAATAGCCCTCGCCATTGGCGAACCCCCTGCCACCAAAGGCTATCCCCCCTCGGTCTTTGCCAAACTTCCTGCGCTGGTCGAGCGAGCAGGTAATAGCGAGAGCCTCAATGGGTCGATTACCGCTTTCTATACCGTGTTAACGGAAGGTGATGATCAGCAAGATCCGATTGCCGATGCGGCGCGCGCGATACTCGATGGTCATATTGTGTTATCACGCGAACTCGCCGAGTCCGGTCACTATCCGGCCATCGATATTGAAGCCTCTATCAGCCGGGTGATGCATGAAATCGTCTCGCCGGAACAGTTGCAGGCTGCCCGCGAAGGCAAACGCTTATTAGCCTTATATCAACGTAATCAAGACTTAATCAGCGTCGGCGCCTACAGCATGGGGTCGGACCCACGCTTAGATCGGGCTATTGAACGTTATCCGGCTATTTGCCGTTATCTCCAGCAGGAAATTGATCAGCGCTGTGATTACCCCCAAGCCTGTGCCGAACTCTCCGCGCTGGTGTCACTACATGAGGAGCAGTAATGCGTCATAACAACGTTTTAGAGGTATTAAAAGAGCGAGCTAGGGTTCAACTCGATAACGTCAGCCAACAACTCGCGACATTGCAACAGGAACGTCAAGACGCCGCCGCCCAGCAGCAGTTATTACATCACTACCGAAAAGATTACCAACAACTGCTACGCCATGAAGTGGAAGGCGGGATCTATGGCTACCGACGCGATAACTATCAGGACTTTATCCACACGGTTGAACTGGCTCTGAGTGCACAAAACGCTGCCGTCGAGCGCCTAAACCAACAACAACAGCATCTACTGGGTGATTGGCAACAGTCACGAAAAAAAGTTAACGCGCTACAGGTATTGATTGAGCGACGACATCGACGCAATACGCTGTGCCAGGCACGAGCTCAACAGAAATCCAATGATGAATTTGCTACCCGTCGTTTTCAAGGAAGAGCGTCATGACTATTAGCCTATTAACGCTGCTCTCCCCTCCGGGGAAAGTGACGAATTTATCCCATTCGTTAGCCACTAAACCTGAAACAGAGCTCACTCAGGGATCAGTCGTACCTGCTTTTGCTGAACTACTCGTTCCCCCTCAACACGCCATAAAAACCGCGACACTTAGCAAATCTGAACCTGAAGGAAAAGCTCTCAAGGATAAAGACCTCTCTGAGTCCCCACCGGCGGCAGTATTAGTTAACCTAGTTACCTCAATGCTGCCTAGCGAGCCGACGGGTAATCATACAGGCGCAACGTTATCCCCGACTCATACTGAGTCAGTAATAGCGCCGGTCACTGAGCGCTTAACTAGCCTTAGCTTTCACTCGGCTCCCTCTTTTGCAGCGAAAAAAAATCTCCCCAGCGAAGGTCTGAGCCAAGGCGCTGCACAGCAGCCACTTGATACTCGGCAGCCGTCGACGACTCTCACCCCTACCCTGTCCGCCCCCGTGGACCCGCAAGAGGTATCACACTCGGCAATACTGGGACAACGCCCATTGAACGAGAGCCAAGCTCAGCACCCTTCGGTCGCCCCGCTGTCACTCGCCTCCTCCCCTACATTCCCTCAACTCGTCTTACACTCAGAAAGTGCGCAAAGGTTAACCGCACCGCTAGGTTCGTTACAGTGGCAGCACGATCTGTCTCAGCAAATTATTTTTCATAAGCAGGGACAGCAGACTATCCATCTAAAGCTGCATCCGGAAGAGTTAGGGGATGTGAAGATAACCATGACGGTGAATAAGGATCATGCAGAATTGATTATGCTCTCTAACCATGGTCAGGTCAGATCAGCCCTAGAAGCCGCTCTCCCCCACCTGCGCCAAGCGCTGGCCGATAACGGTATCCAGCTGGGTAACAGTCAAGTTGGACAGGAACCGTCTTCGGGACAACAATCTCCCTCATCCTCTCATTCCCCTACACAGCCCGCTCAAGTCGTCACACAACGTGAGGCCAATGAATCCGTCTCTGAGGCAGATGATGCGCCAGCATTACGTCGTGACGGTAGCCAAATATCGTTGCGAGTTTAACACGTTGCTCAGTCGCTTAAAGACTGAGCAAACAGGCTAATATCGCCAAATAAATCCCCGCTATTCCGCCAATTAGCCCTACTTCAACCTTGGATAATACGTCTCACACTTATTTAATTGCTAATGAAAGGATATCGGGACTTATGTCGACCAAATCCGAATCACCGAAAAATTCCGCTAAAAAGTGGATCATTATCTTAATCGTCATTGTACTCATCGCCTGTGGTGCAGCAGGTTATGCGATCTGGAAATTACGGGCGCTAACCCCCTCACCACAATCACAGCCGGTCGCCCAAGTCCATGAAGCAGTTAGCGTCCCTCAACCCCTCTTCTATCCGCTCGATCCTTTTACCGTTAACTTAGTGGAATCCGCCTCCCAAGATGAACGTGTGCTCTATGTTGGATTCACGTTGCGGCTGAAGGATAGTCAGACCGAGGAGCGTTTAGTGAAATATTTACCCGAAGTGAGAAGCAGGATTCTCTTGCTGCTAAGCCACCAAGAACAATCTGCGCTGCAAACCGAAGAAGGTAAAACAGCCCTATCCGCTGATATTAAAAAAGTGTTGAAGCCCCCTTTCGCTCCAGGCTTACCTGAGCAAGATATCGCCGATATTCTCTACACCACCTTTATTTTGAGGTAGTAATAATGGCAGATACGAGTTTATCTCAAGCAGAGATCGACCAATTACTTAACGGTGACTCTGGTAAAACGGAAATCTCAACCGAAAACAGCGACCCGAATAGCATTCGAGATTATGACCCGACAACACAGCGTAGGGTGGTTAGGGAACGATTACAAGCCTTAGAAATCATTAATGAACGTTTTGCTCGCCAATTTCGTATGGGGGTATTCAATCTATTGCGTCGTAGTCCTGATATCACGGTGGAATCGATCGATATCCAGCCTTATCAAGAATTTGCCCGTAATATGCCGGTGCCTACTAACCTCAATTTGATACACATGAAACCCTTACGTGGGACAGCCTTAATCGTTTTCTCACCCAGCTTAGTCTTTATTGTGGTGGATAACTTATTTGGTGGGGATGGCCGGTTTCCGACCAAAGTGGAGGGCCGCGAATTCACCTATACCGAACAGCGAGTCATCCGTCGCTTATTAAGTTTGGCATTAGATAACTATCAAGAAGCCTGGCAAGCCATCTACCCCTTGACCATGGAATATGTACGCTCGGAGATGCAGGTTAAATTTACCAATATTACGACTTCACCGAATGACATCGTCATTAACACCACTTTCCAGGTCGAGATCAGTAATTTGGTGGGGCATTTTAATATCTGTATCCCGTTTTCGATGATTGAACCGCTACGTGAACTATTGGTGAATCCTCCTTTAGAGAATAGCCAGCAAGAAGATTGTCTGTGGCGTGAGAATTTAGTCAACGAGGTTCAACAATCGCCCTTAGAAGTGACAGCTCGGCTCACCGAGCTGTCGATCACACTGCGCGAAATTATGACCCTACAAGTTGGGGATGTCCTCGCTATTGACTCCCCTGAGAATATTATCGCGACCGTCGACAATGTACCGGTCTTCACCGCAGCACACGGTATCCATCGCGATCAATATGCCTTAAGTGTGAACCAACTGATTACGCCATTACTCTCTACTTTACAAGAAGGAACTTCCCATGAGTGATACCCCTGCGACCCCAGAAAACAATGAATTAGCATCGGATCCTTGGGCCGAAGCCTTAGCTGAACAACAGCTAAATGATGCGTCAGCTGAGAAGGAGTCACTCCCTGTCCTCGACCTGCCTGAGCCTGTCGATCCGCTGCAAGACATCAATTTAATTATGGATATCCCGATTCAACTTACGGTTGAATTAGGCCGTACTCGTATGACCATCAAAGAGTTATTACGATTAACGCAAGGCTCGATCGTACCTCTGGAGGGCTTGGCAGGGGAACCGCTCGATATCCTGATTAACCATTACTTGATTGCTCAAGGTGAAGTCGTGGTCGTCAATGATAAATACGGCGTACGCATTACTGACATTATTACTCCTTCCGAGCGCATGCGCCGCCTGAGTCGATAGAGAGTCGCCAATGAATGTAACCACTGCGTCCTCACTGGAAACACTTTCTGCGAGTCAGATGTTGCTTCAATCGGGGGGGGCCTTGATCCTCATTATCTTGCTACTACTCGGTATCAAAAAATTACTCAAGCACCTCCCACAAGGCGGCCGATTCCAAGGCGTACGTCGTCTGGCGATAAAGGAGACCTTAGTCATTGGACCGCGTGAGCGTCTGATAATCGCGCAAGTCGGGGAACAACAGATTGTTATCGGAGTGACCCCGCAGGCAATTCAGTTTCTCTGCTCCGTTACGGAGCCGTTAACAGAGATAAGCGTACCGCCTTCTGCCGCACCCTCAGGCTTTGCTGAGAAATTTTTCCAGTATCGCGCAAGGAAAACACCATGAGGTATGTAATGCGTTACCCTGTGATGATCGTAATGCTAGCCGGTCTCTTTCCACATGTCGCTTGGGCTCAACCCCTGTTTGGCCGTGACCCAGACTGGGCATTGCCGGTACAAACGCTCGTCATGATAGGCGCGTTGAGTTTTCTTCCTGCAGCCTTATTACTGATGACCAGTTTCACCCGACTCATCATTGTGTTGGGGTTACTGCGCAACGCCCTAGGGACGACGTCTGCCCCACCGAATCAGGTAATTATCGGTTTATCGCTGTTTTTAACTTGGTTCATTATGGGACCGACCTTCGATCGTATTTGGCAGGAGGCTTACCTTCCTTACCAACAGCAGAAAGTGACATTAGTTGAAGCGGTCGATATTGGGAAAAAGCCCTTGATGGACTTTATGTTGCATCAAACAAGGGAAACCGATTTAGCACTCTTTACTCGTTTAGCACATCTGCCGCCACCAGAGACTCCCGCCGCCGTACCTTTTCGCGTACTGGTTCCGGCCTATGTAACGAGCGAACTAAAGACGGCCTTTCAAATTGGTTTTACGCTCTTTATTCCTTTTTTAATCATTGATTTGGTGGTCGCGAGTGTATTGATGGCGCTAGGCATGATGATGGTCCCCCCGGCAACCTTAGCGCTGCCCTTTAAACTGATGCTGTTTGTGATGGCAGATGGATGGCAACTCTTAATCGGCTCGTTGGCCCAGAGCTTTATCAGTTAATCAGAGGGAATTTATGATGACACCAGAAATGATCACTACCTTGGGGCAAGCGGCGATGAAAATGGCCTTATTTCTTGCCGCCCCCCCATTACTGGCGGCTCTAATTACCGGACTGCTTATCAGCCTATTGCAGGCTGCTACACAAGTGAATGAACAAACGTTGTCGTTTATCCCTAAGATTATCGCCGTCGTGGTCACGCTAATGGTAGCGGGCCCTTGGATGCTAACCCTACTGGTTGAGTACATTAAGAGCCTTCTGACAAGCTTTCCGCAGTGGGTCGGCTAGCCTATGGAATGGCAGCATCTACTGGGTTTACTGAATCCTTTACCTTCGGTATTTTATCCTTTCTGTCGGATGATCGCGTTCTTCAGTGTTGCGCCGTTGCTCTCTGACAAAGCCATTACCCTGCGCCTGCGGGTCGCACTCGCCTTGGTTATCAGCCTATTGATTGCCCTGCCGAGTCCCTCACCGCCACCCCCCCTTTTTTCTTCGCAAGGCGTGTTGCTAATCATCAACCAATGTGTGATTGGCGCGGCACTGGGACTCAGTATGCAATGTATCCTTGCGGCCATCCGCTTAGCCGGCGAGGTCATTGCCCTACAAATGGGGCTCTCTTTTGCTTCTTTCTTTGATAGCGGCAGCCACAGTTCACTTTCTGTAGTCTCCCGATTGCTGACTTATCTCAGCTTACTTTTATTTGTGAACCTGGACGGTATTGTGTGGATGATCGAGCACCTCGCCGATAATTTCGAACAGTTACCCTATGGGAGTCTGGCCCCATTAACCGAGCGATTTGCCAGTCTTGCTCAACTCGGTGGCGCTATTTTCTCTCAAGCCCTGCAGTTATCACTACCGCTTATTTTTATGCTGTTGTCTGTAAACCTCGCATTAGGGCTACTCAATCGTATGACGCCGCAGTTTTCCGCTTTTGTGATTGGCTTCCCATTGACCTTATTGCTTGGCATTTTCTCTCTCACTCAAAGCATGCCACTGCTGTTGGATGCGATTCAGGCTATGCTACTGGACCTAAGCCAGCAACTGCTGCTAGTTTTCCGTGCAACCTAGTAAAATGTCAGTATTAAGGTGATGAGTAAGAGGTTTTTTTAAAAAAGGACTCTCTACATAAGGTCTTTATTAATACTGTGCTTCTTAGCCTCGGCTAAGACAGCATTCAGTAACTCACCTTTAGGGAGCCAGCATTGAACATATTCAAGCGTCTTTTTTTCTTCATCAATAACAATAATCTCATCATAGATAGTGGCTAAACGAATAAGGAGTGCTGATATTTGTTGGCGACTTATCCCAAACTGTTCGGTAATTTCCTTAGGCGCCCGCTGTTTAACTAATATCTCGTAAGCGATTAGCTTAGACTCTTCAGATATTCCACTCGGAATATGCTCGGACAGGACATTCCATTCTGATTGTGACAGATGCTTGTAACGAGGCTTTTGAGGCATATCGTGTTAGTCCTACTGGTTATTGCCCCGCTTGAAACGGTGGGGCTGAAAAAGAAAAAGGGGATAAAGAGACCAAGCTGACATTAGGGGATATCCCGACCTAGATTTAGTGCCCTGATAACATCACCAAAATGCTGAGCTTCAGTGAGTGCGAAGGTATTTGATCAGCGCAACGGCAACAATAACGCCGGTGACTGTGGCAATCGCCTTCAGATTATCCGACCGACGCTCGCGCTGATAAGCCTGCCATACGGCTTTATTCGAGAAAGCTTTGGCTTTGACTTCCGAATAAGGGATACCCTTCACTTTCATCGATAAACTTCCTATAGAGTAGAAAAAGCCCCAACGGGGCCAAAGATTAACGGTAAAATTGTTTCTTTCTACGGCTATTATGCTTCCAGCTCCGACTTAATTTTAGAACATCAGTCGGTATATCATCATAGTAGTCAATAATATTTTTACCTCGACAGGCTCTGAAAGGTATCCGGTAATCAGGGTAATCAGCCATATGGCCAAGAGTCGCTTTTTTCTCCGCAAAGGTGCTGAAGTAGCGGAAAATATGACTCCTCAGCTGAGGGTTGATAACCGTTCTCGCGAAACGTTGCGTTGTCGGACGTCTTCCACACGTAAAGTGAGATTTTAATTTTCTATCTTTCACAACACTACCTCATCGGTTAACAGTACCTAGAAGTAGTCACCTGCATAGTAATTTATGGGGGAAGTGCTCATTGTCTGCCTCAATGTTCTCGATGCGTGATTACCGCTAATTAAAGCGGTGGTCAGTACCGATTGGGATTACCTCGCTTGATAGCCTGCAATCATTAACTCATTATCGGCTTTATGAGGATAAGGCTTTCCTTAAACCATTGGCAACGGTTTACCTTCATTTTTTCCTCAAGAATGCAATCTAGGAAAGTGGTGGGGCCTACCAAAAAAAGAAGTTTGTCATTATGATTTTTACGTAACGCTTTGAGTAAGACTTGGTTAGGCAACGCAGGGATCTAACCCTGCTGCGTTGAACAATGGTATGATTCATGACAATAGCTTTAGTCTTATTAAGTGAATTTTCTGAGCGGATGACTGGAAATTCCTTCGCTCATCGTATTTTTACTGCGAATGAGTACATGGAGTTTGTGGCGACAGACTTATGCTAAGGAGTTCAGCTGATGAGTATTACCTTTATACGCCATGCGCAAAGTGAGGCGAATGCAGGGGGAGTAAGTAAGCCGAACCCTATTATCGAACTAAGCCCTCTCGGGCACCAACAAGCCCTCGCGCTGGCCAGCGAGATTTCTCCCCCCCCTACCAAGGTCTACCTGTCTGAGTTTTTGCGTACTCATCAAACGGCCGCGCCGATTCTTGATAAATTCTCATTACAACCCGTCATAGTGCCTTGCTTGAATGAATTCAACGTTTTCGGCTTTGATGTGGTGAAGGGAATGACAGGGGCTCAGCGCTTACCTTTGGCTAAGCGCTACTGGAAGACCTGTGATCCCGATGCAAGCTTTGGTCAAGGGGCGCAATCTTTTAACGAGTTTTGCGCTCAAGTAGGTGAATTTATCACGCTATTGGCTGAGGGTAGGATTGTTGACGATAGTATCGTCTTTGGTCATGGAATGTGGTTTTCTGTCTTCTCTTGGTTACAGGAAACTCATAGTTCCCCCCCTATTAGCTCGACAGAAATGAAAGCGTTTTTCAGCTATTTAACACAACATCATCCTGCGAATTGCTCACAACATATTTTGCGCTACACTGATTGGCCTCCTACAGCACAACTTTCTTAGATACCTTTTACTGAGCTTGGTCGGACGTAGACCTTGCCTATTATGGAGGAAGCTAGGCGGATTTTTCACATTAGCCGGTCTATAGCATCTTGGCCCACTATTCCTTACGCCTTAACCCAGGATGACATTTCAAAAAAATTCGTGGCTGGATGGCTTTCTTTAATAACCTTTACCCGTGCAATGACGTTGTTCTCACGCGTAGGGCGGTGATCGCCGAAACGGACCGCTTTGTGTTGGCGTTCGAAAAAGAAAGTGAGGAGTCAGTGAATGCTAAGCAGAAGCGATAATCTTCCACGTTATTGAATAAGCGCTTGCCTAGGCCATAGAGATTAAGCGCTAAGTTTGTAAATGATATGATGTTAAGGCAATGGAGTTATTGCATAGAGAGCATGCGGTCACTGATGGGAGAAGGTTATACGTGTTGGTGGAAATTCGCTAGATTGCTCTTTCCTCGACAGCTTGCATCGAGGAAAAAGACGCTATATCACACGTTACCTATTACTCTTTGGGCTGTTCAGCTGCGGCTTTCTTACCGAATAGCTTGCTCACCGCTTTAACAACGATTAAAACCAGACCGCCCAAGATAGCTCCTACCACCAAACTCGCGAGATTAGTGATCACACTCTCACCTAGGCTACTGATCGCGGAGGGAAGCATCTGGGTCAGACTGTGCGTTAACCCTTCAATCCAGTGATGGAGTAACGGCCAACCATGTATGACGATGCCACCTCCGACGAGAAACATCGCTAAGGTGCCAACAACAGAAAGGAACTTCATTAACTTCGGGGCTAAAAGCAGTAAAAACTTACCCACACCACGAGCTAAGCCATTTTGACGCGCTTCAAGCCAATAGCCTGCATCATCAATTTTAACAATCACGCCCACAAGCCCATACACGCCAACCGTTACTAATAATGCAATGCCGGCCATAATAACAATCTGATTAAGTAACGGGGCTTCGGAAACGATTCCTAGCGTCAGCGTGACAATTTCAGCGGATAAAATAAAGTCAGTGCGTACTGCGCCTTTAATTTTATCTTTTTCATACTTGGCTGCATCTTCTTGGCTTAACTTAGCTAAACGCGCTTGGCGGGCTTCTGGGCTTTTTTTATCTTTTTCTGGAAAAATCCAATCAAGAACTTTTTCAATCCCTTCGAAACAAAGATAGGCTCCCCCCAACATCAATAATGGGGTAATTAACCAAGGCGCAAACGCGGAGATCAACAGCGCCAGTGGGACTAAGATCACTTTATTCAGTAGCGAGCCTTTCGCCACCCCCCAGACAACGGGTAGCTCTCGATTAGCTTTTACCCCACTGACTTGTTGTGCATTCAGTGACAAATCATCGCCAAGCACACCAGCCGTCTTCTTTGCCGCAACCTTACCCATTACTGAGACATCGTCGAGTAAGGTCGAGATATCATCTAATAACGCCAATAAACTTGTTCCAGCCACAATAGGTATCCTTATCAGTAGCGTTAAATGATGGCACTGTCTTGACAGCACGGGCAGTCATTTTCTTCGACTGCCGTCATATCAGCGAAGCCGGGAGTATCCCATTCCACACGAATCGGTTTTCCCGCTGGAGAAGCATGGTGGATATATTTATAGACAGGGGTTTCCGTTAATCCAGAAATCACTTCAGTCGCGATACACTCATCGCCCACATAAATTTTTGCGGTCGCTTTACTCGCCACCATCCGCTCGTCGTTTAACGCATAGAGACGGGTAACCGTAAGACGTATTCTCGGCATAACTTTCCTCGTTAATGTCGGGATATTCATTCAATTAGCTTTACACAATTCCTCGGATCCTGCCAATTTTCAAGCGAAAACACAGCGTAAAGCCGGCAACAGGCGATTGTTTTTCAATGAGAACTCAGTATTATTTGTCCGCCAATAAAAAACGCTTCGTCGTGGATAATAGATATAATTATGCAAGCAAACACCAACCTTTCAACACCCGCCCAGTCACCCTCATCTTCTCAAGCTAAACGTGCGGCTTGGGGAAGCTTCGCCGGCGCAGTCGTCGATTGGTATGATTTCTTATTATACGGCATTACCGCCGCCTTAGTCTTTAATCATCAATTTTTCCCTGCCATCAGTCCGGCGATGGGTACGCTCGTCGCTTTTGCTACCTTTGGGGTAGGCTTTTTGTTCCGACCATTGGGCGGCATTGTATTTGGTCATTTTGGCGATCGGTTGGGGCATAAAAAAATGCTTATCATCACCGTCTGGCTTATGGGGATATCAACAGCCGGAATTGGTCTACTCCCCTCTTTTGATACCTTGGGATGGTGGGCCCCGGTGCTACTGGTTACTCTAAGGGCCATACAGGGATTTGCCGTTGGCGGTGAATGGGGAGGAGCTGCCTTGCTGGCGGTTGAACATGCTCCCCAACATCGTAAAGCCTTCTACAGTAGCGGTGTGCAAATGGGTTATGGCGTAGGTTTATTATTAGCGACCGGCTCCGTCAGCCTGATTAGTACCTATACAAACGAAAGTCAATTTGCCAGCTGGGGTTGGCGTTTACCTTTTTTATTAAGTGTTATCCTTGTGGCCGTCACGCTGTGGTTACGTAATGGTATTGATGAATCGCCTGTTGCCGTTCCAGTGGAGAAAAAACCGCGGTTACCGGTTATTGAAGCACTTTGTAGACACCCTTCTGCGTTTTTCTTAATTATTGGCTTACGCTTGTGCGAATTACTGACGATGTACATCGTTACCACCTTCGCACTCAATTACTCTACGCAAAATCTTGGCTTACCCCGCGAGTTATTTCTATCAATAGGGTTGATGGTTGGAGCGGTCAGTTGCTTGACCATACCTTGTTTTGCTTGGCTTGCGGACCGATTTGGTCGTCGGCGTATCTACGCTACCGGCGCAATTATTGGTGCTATCAGCGCGTGGCCCTTTTTCTTAGCGCTTGAACAAGGCGCGACCCTGCCGATCATTCTTTTTTCATTGCTGTTGGCGAATCTGGCACACGACATGGTGGTTTGCGTTCAGCAGCCGATGTTTACCGAAATGTTTGGCGCGAGCTATCGCTATAGCGGTGCTGGGGTCGGTTACCAAGTCGCTAGTGTGATTGGCGGTGGCTTTACTCCCTTTATCGCTGCAGGACTGGTGACCCTGACACAGGGTAGCTGGCATGGGGTTGCGGTCTATTTAACCTTGGGATGCCTGCTTTCAGTATTCACTGTCTGTTTTGTTAAAAAAACACCCCGCAGCACAATGTAATGATAACCAAAGGGTAGCCGTAAGAGCGCCCTCTACGTGGTAACGGTGTGAACGCCAGTTAGCCCACTCGCTAACGTGTTACACTGACCACATTCAGTTCACACCTTAAAACAGGTATTTATCACTATGACGATTAACACAGAGTCGGCTGCTACGCCGAATATGGATGGGCTTTTCGTTACACCTTCATCGCTGGATCCAGAAAGTTCACCACAACTTAATTCCCTGTTAACGATTGCTCGCCAACAACAGCGTCACGATGAAACCTTAGCGGATAAGCGCACCCGCGGCTTTATGGTGCTCTTTATGTTTCTTTATCTGATGCTCGGCGCGTCGCTTACCCTCCCCACCTCACCCATTGATTTCACCCACACCGCTTTACGCTATGCTATTGAGTCTATTCCGGTATTGATCTCGTTTTCGGGCTTTTTTATCTCGGTACTCTTTTTCTTCTCAACCCGCCGAGCATACCGTCGCAATTTAAGCTGGCAAACGACTATTACTGCCTTAGAAGCGCGCACGGGTTATCAACTCAACCTATATATTGACCGAGCAAACTGTGGTCCACAAAACTATTCCAACACAGGCTTACAGAGCGCCTTGGCATTATTCGTCTGTGTGACTTGGGTGGTGCTCTATAACTTTTTCACCTTCACCACCAGTGGCGTGATTGGTAGTGTTATCTCATTGTTCATCAGCACTATGGTGTATGTGATGCTCGACATTCAGTTACTCAAGGCTTCGCAAGGCTCGGTTCCCGATGAGCAGGCCGACGCCCGCTAATCTCTCGTTGCCTTTCACTTATCAAGTCAGGCCAATGTTCTTTTCGTAAAGGTCAATTATTGTGTGGTATATGTTAGCAGTCACCCTTTTATGGGGGTCATCATTCAGCCTTACTGGGCATATTCTTGCTGGTCATGTTGATGGGTTCTTCTCGGTATTTATTCGTACGCTGATTGCCGCCATTATCTTTGTACCGATGATGACGTGGCGTGGGCTCCCAGCAAAATTGATTGCCGGACTTTGGCTTTGCGGCGCATTACAGTTCGGGATTACCTATGCATTGGCTTATCAGAGCTTCCGCTTATTGACGGTACCAGAAATGTTACTGTTTACCACCTTAACGCCACTGTATATCGGGTTAATCAATAACGTGCTGGATCGTCAGTTTAATCCTTGGACCTTGTTGGCCGCCGCCTTTGCGGTATCGGGAGGAATGGTTATTCACTATCATGGCCTGACCGGCGATTTTTGGCGTGGCTTCTGGATTTTACAGTTGGCCAATGCCACCTTCGCGGCCGGACAGGTGATCTGCCGTCGTTTATTGCTTGCACGCCATCCTCAATTAGGGATGACCAAAATATTCGGACACTTCTTTTTGGGGGCGGTATTAATTTCTGCCGTGCTATTTGCGCTTTTTGGTCATGCTGACCAACTGCCGCAAACCCCACTACAATGGGGATTACTGGTCTATCTCGGGCTGATTGCCACCGCATTAGGGAGCCTTTGGTTAGCAAAAGGCAGTACCCTGGTCAGTGTCACCGCATTAGCGATTTTCAATGAACTACACGTACCCATCGGTTTAGTGATCAACCTGCTGTTCTGGGGCAGTGATGTCCCTTTAGTACGTTTACTAGCCGGTTGTGCGCTTATCGCCGTCGCGGTCGGCATTAACTACTTGGGTGCAGCCCGTTATCGAGCTCGCCACGCTTAAGCTTAAGGCACCTTACTGCAGTAAGGTGCCCCTCTTATTAATCGAGCCCTAAATCTCCTTCATTTCTGCTCATTGCTTCTTTTATCGGCAGTCAGTTCACCCAAGTTAAAAACCGCTTTGACAAGGCCTGTGCGAGACGCTATTATCTGCCCCGTCTTCAGGACAATTCCTCTGTAGTTCAGTCGGTAGAACGGCGGACTGTTAATCCGTATGTCACTGGTTCGAGTCCAGTCAGAGGAGCCATATTTAAGAAGCCTGCCTAACGAAAGTTAAGCGGGCTTTTTGCTTTTCTACTTTCCTCACCCCCCTATTTTGCTTGAAATACGGTATTGCTTTTAAGAAGATGGCGTAGCTCAACCAAATCAGTACAGAGTTTTATCAGCGTGTAGGCTATCATCCCTATGAAGGGGTAGCCTTTGATTTGGAAAGAATCCAACGTTCTTTAGGGGATAACATTGCACTAATCCTAAAGAATCATGGATTACTTTCTGTCGGGCGTACCATCGCCGATGCTTTTTATATTATGTATTACCTCAATCGTGCCTGTGAAATCCAAATGGCGGCGACGCAACTGGCTCCGCTAGGTAGCCTTCCTACGATTCCCAAAGCATTAAGCCTGCATGCGTGTCAGCATTTGATGGGAGGTGAAGATGAACGCCAACTCGTGTGGCAAGCTTGGTTACGCCGACTTGACCGTATTGATGACTCTTATAAAAGTTAATGACTATGAATAAATCAATCGTTGTGGTGGATTGTGATGATCCCCTATTAGCAGAAGAAATTTGTGCCGCTTTAGCCGACTACAGTGAAGTAGAGGCCGTATTACCTGCCGATTCCCGAGCGCATGCCGCACAGTATGCGAGTTGTTGGTTCCCAGACCCGCTACTCTTGACACGCTCCCCTAACCTTAAGCTGGTTCAGGCCGCTTCCGCCGGTGTCGATCACTTACCTGAAGCCCTGTTCAGGAGCGAGATTCCCCTTTGCCGTGTCGTCGATGACAATTTCCGCCATGGTATGTTTGAATACGCCTTATGGGGAGTATTGCATTTCCAACGTTATTTTGATCGCGCGATCCATCACCAACAACAAAAGCATTGGCAACTTTACCCCCAGCGTTCTAGTAACATGTTTAAGGTGGGCATTATGGGGCTAGGTGAGATAGGGAGTTATCTCGCCCGTCAGTTTGCTTTACTCGGCTATGCGGTCTCCGGCTGGGCAAGGAGTGAAAAGTCATTAGAGGGCGTAACCTGTTTTGCCGGAGAGGGGCAACTTGATGCCTTTTGTGATCAACTAGACGTCATGATTAATGTTTTACCCTTAACAGCGCAAACACGCGGCATCATTGCTTCTCCCTTGCTCAGTAAATTACCGCAGGGTGCAGCCTTAATTAATTGCGGGCGAGGAGCCCATATGGTCAATAGTGAGGTAACCGCAGCATTAGATTGCGGCCAACTTAGCGGCGCACTGATTGATGTTTTTCCGGTCGAACCGCTACCCGACAACGACCCAATGTGGACACATCCTAAGGTCATTGTCACCCCGCATATGGCCTCTTCCGCTCAAGTCTCAGTGATTGTGACGCAGCTAATCGATAACATCGAGCGAATTCAGCAGCAACGTCCCCTACGTCATCAGGTCAATAAGGATCACGGCTACTGACCACTAAAGGGTGCTTCAGCGAGACAGCATCGCTCGAATCGCCCTGCTTTCCTATCCAATTAGGCTTATAAATCATCCAGTTGAGCCTTTACTTTCCCCTCGCCTCGAAAAAATTTGGTAAGATCTTCTGGAACAGTGATCTATTTCATGTTTTTAGCAAAAATCGTCTACGCTTAAACGACAACCATTTTTATGCCAACGAGCGAGTGGAGCGAAAGTGATACAGAACCCAATACTTTATCCCCAGCGTTCAACGGATGAACCTTCTGCAGAGCAGATCTTCAACTGGGCAAGGAATGCGCAATTAGGATCCAAGCAACAACTCTACACGCCAAAAGATGAAGCAGCCCTACAGGCTCTACTGCAAGAGAGTTCAGGCCCCATAAGAATTATTGGTAGCCGCCTCTCACCTGGACGTATGGTGTCCGCGCAACATGACGGTATCCTGCTGGATTTAAAACATTTCCGTGGCATTTTAGCGTTAGAAGATAACAGTGTTCGTGTTGCCGCGGGTACTCCGCTACAAGAGCTTTTTAAAACCCTGCAACAAAATGGACGAATGCTAAAGTGCTCCCCTGGCGTGATTGCCGTCCAAACAGTAGGGGGAGCGCTGGCGACAGGTACACATGGTCAAGGCTTACAACAGAGTGCCATCACGGATGAAGTACTAAGTTTTACGCTGATTTTAGCGAATGGAGAAAAACGAACGTTTCAACGCGGTGATGCCGAATTCTCCGCAGTCATGGTTAACCTAGGCTGCTTAGGGATTGTAACGGAAGTGACGTTAGCGACTGTGCCTGAAGGCTATTTTACCTGCGAAAAAACCGCCGTTAGTGCGGACACTCTCGAAACCGATATTATCGATTGGAATCGCCAGCACCTTTTTAGTAAGGCTTGGTGGTTCGTCGATGATAACTTACTGCATGTCTGGAATATCGACCCAGCGGATAAGTCAGCGCTGCAGCAGTACCACGAGAATGCTCAGCAAGTCGTTCGCCATTCTTCTGATCAAGATGAGAGCTTAAATGCGACCATTGATCAAACCTTGGCGTTAATGCATGCAGATACCCAAGTTCATGGCCACGGCGGGAAGCAGTTCCGTACCGTTGCTCGCTTTAAAGACTTTACCGATGTGACCGGTGATATTTACCAATTGCTGTGTCGTGGTATTGCCGTTCCGCAGATTAATGTTGAAATCGGCGTACCACTGGACCAAACTCCGGCCATTATTCGCCATATAAAGCAGTGGTATGCCGAGCAACAGCCACACATGCATTATCCCATTATTCTACGTTGCACCGGTGCATCAGAAGCGTGGTTAAGCCCTGCTTATCAACAGGAAACCTGTTATTTCGGCTTTGTCGTGTATTACGCTGATGACGGCTCCTTATCGCAAGATGGCCTGCACTTTCTCACCGAAGTTGAAAAAATTCTGGCGACTTATGGTGGACGACCACATTGGGGAAAATACTATGATCCTCAACACTATGATTGGTCGACCCTCTATCCAAAGTGGCAGGATTTTTCCGCGGTGAGGCAGCAACTTGACCCACAGCAGCGCTTTAGTAACCCCTATATCCACCAGCTGTTTCCCTCAATGATAGGAGATCACGAATGAACGCATGGGCAACCCTCCTCACACAAGACAACTATTTAGTTGGCGTGATTGCGCTGCAACGCTCACTGAAGCAACAACAGAGCCAGTGGCCTTTAGTGGTAATGGTGACGCCCAGCATTAGTCAGGCAACGCGTGAACAACTGGTAGCAGAAGGCTGTCGTTGGGTAGAAATTACTCCGCTCTATCCTAAAGCTGAGCTGAGTCAACATTATGCCTCTGCTCAATTCGGCGAAGTGTGGTCGAAACTACGTGTTTGGGGCTTAACGGATTATCGTCGAATCGTTTTCCTCGATGCCGACATGTTAGCAGTTAAGAATATGGACGAACTTTTCGACTTACCTTTACCTGAAGGTCATATCGCTGCGTGTCACGCGTGCCGATGTAACCCTAATCAGATCGCCAGTTACCCAGACAGTTGGCAACCTGATGCGTGCCATTATACTTGGCAAGAGAAGCATCAGCAGCCTCCAGAGACCTTGGATCTCTATCTAAATGGTGGCTTTTTAGTTATCACACCTAATGCAGAGATGGCCCAACACTTAGTGGATAAAGTTGAGGGGATCGATGATTTAAGTCGTTATCCATTCTCAGAACAAGACTTGCTCAACGAAATCTATGAAAATCGCTGGCAACCGCTCTCCTATGGCTATAACGCGCTAAAAACATTACCGTTTCAGCATAGTGGATTATGGAAATTCGATGAGGTTAAGAATATTCACTATATTCTTAAAAAACCATGGCAAAAGCCTCGCCATCCAAATGCGGACGAGCAGGACCGTGATACGCCTTTAGATACATTATGGTGGCAGGTTTATCAGCCAGAAAATTGATGACTAACTTAATTGGCTAAGCCATCCGGCTTAGCCAATATTCTTTCACTCTGTAACGAGATCTGATTCAAGTAATTTTTGAATTTGATTATTGCTCACTGCTGGACTGAATAAAAAACCTTGCCCGATGAGGTAACCTTCGTTAATCAGCGTATCGCATTGTTCTTGTTCTTCCACCCCTTCTGCCACCACATCCATGCCGAGGCAATTTGCCAGTAACAATAACGCTTTGATGATTGCCTTACCTTCGCGTCCTTGGTGTAAGCTACTGACGAAACTACGGTCAACTTTGATTACATCAACAGAGTAGTCTTTGATGTTGCTCAATGTGGAGTATCCGGTGCCAAAATCATCCAAAGCGATAGTGATACCCTGCGATCTCAGCTCTTTAATCGCGCGGATAACGAACTCTGCCCCGTGTCCAACAATCATATGCTCGGTGATTTCAATTTCGATTAAACGCGGGTCAATGCCATAATGATGAATCTGCGCCAGACATTTTTCTGCATAATCGTCCAACATAAATTCTACGGGTGAAGCATTGAGCGAAACGGGTACAAGCTTTAGACCTTTTTCGGTCCAGGCTTTAATATCCTTGAAGACCCGAGTCCGCATTTGCTCGCCAATTTTTTCCACCAACGCTCTATTTTCGAAGGCCGCCCAGATTGCGCCCGGATAGGCAAGCTCGCCCGTCGATGTGGTAAAGCGTAATAAAGCCTCGAGTCCGACCAGTTGACCGTCATTAAGTCTCACCTTAGGTTGATAGTAAGGTTCAATCTTATGGTGATCAATGGCGTACTGCGCTAACTCCAACTGTTCGGCGATACGTGTGACGCTTTTCATCAATTGACTGTGATATTGCAACACGCCGCCACGGCCATTCTGCTTAATTTCACTGAGCGCAACGTTGGCAGCTTTCGTTAACATATCACTATTTTCAACGGAATAAGGCCAAGTTGCTGATCCGATACTCATTGAAAGGCGTACAGATTGCCCATTGTGACTAATAGGTTTAGCGACGGTATTAATAATATTTTGGGCAATTTGCGTAATTTCGTCAGTACTTATTGTCTGCGGAATAATGATCGCGAACTCATCACTTGCCAGACGGGCGACATAACCTAGACCTGAGAGTTTTTTGATTATCCTTTTAGCGACCACTTTTAAAACATGATCACCAAAATAACTGCCACGTGTGTCATTCAGCAGTTTAAATTGGTCAAGATCAGCATGGAGTAGGGTCACAGATTGGTCGGTCGCCTTAGCGATACGCAGCGCCCTTTTTAGATAAGACTGAAAATGACGGCGATTCGGGATATTCGTCAGCTCATCAAACTCACTTAAGTGACGTAATTTAGTTTCTGCGGAACACTGTTGTGTCACGTTTCGCGAGACACAAAGAATGCTCTCCACTACTCCTTGCTCATTCAGGACTGGAGTAAGTAAATTATCCCAGAAAGTCGTTTCACCTTGTTCACTGATACTTTTTCCAAGAAACTGAGCATTTTCTCCCAAACGTGCTCTGCCTAATGCTTTTTTACCGGCTTTACGAATTTCTTCTGGTAGCAAAAGTAACCACTCCATTCCAAAACCGGAATGGGGATCGACACCTAGCGCATTACAACCAGATTGGTTCATGTTGACGACACAACCGTCTGGCGTCAGAATTTTGATACAATCAATGCTAGCATCGAGCATTGCTTTGTAAGCGTTTAAAGTCTCTAAATGACCTTTATCGTGTTTGCTATCATCATGAATGGGCGATGAGGCAGCCGTTGGTAAAGTATTTGTCATTATATCCTCAGAAATTAGAGCTTTTGCTTACCGGTAGAAGAAGTGAAATAGTTTTAAACATTATGTTGCCAATATCTCACATTAAACCTAATAAAGCAGATTGCAATAAGAATATTCTTACCACCCCTATTACTTTCCTTTTGCCGTGCGCAGGATCATTTTTCGATAGTTATTTAACCAAGTGCCACTGTACAATCGCCACAAGAAACACGTGCCACGAACCGCCCAATCCATTACCATGCCTAACCAGACTCCCACCACTCCCCAGCCTAACCAGATACCCAGAACATACCCCATTACCACACGGGCGCCCCACATACTGAACATCGATACATACATCGCAAAACGCGCATCGCGGGCCCCTTTCAAACTTGCCGGTAATACCCATGAGCATGCCCAGATTGGCATAAATGCGGCGTTAAGCCATAACAGATGCTGCGTCACCTTAATGACCTCAGGGTCAGCAGTATAAAAACGAGCTAAAAGCCCCGCGAAAGGGATAGTTGTCCAAGCGATGAGCGTCAGTCCAATCGTGGCTAGCCAAAATACATGACGGATCTGCTTTTCTGCTTGATAGACTTGATCGAGCCCTAAACGCTTACCCGTTATGATGGTCGATGATGAGGCCAAAGCGTTGCCGGGTAAATTAATTAAGGATGCGATTGAGAAGGCAATAAAATTCCCTGCGATATCGCTGGTACCCATTCCCGCTACATAAATTTGGGTCAGTAATTTACCACCGTTAAAGAGTACTGACTCCACACTGGCGGGCACACCAATACTCAATACTTCTTTCAAAATAAGCGCATTCCAGCGTGAGAAATAACTTTTAATCGGGATTAACAATGCCCCACTAAAGCGATTGGCCAACACAATAATAATCACTATCGCCCCGATATAACGAGAAAGTGTCAAGCCTAACCCTGCCCCACTGAAACCGAGTCCATTCCAACCTAAACATCCATAGATGAGTATTGAGCTGATGATAATATTCAAAATATTCATCCCAGCGTTAACTAACATGGGGACTTTAGTATTGCCTGCTCCTCTTAATGCGCCACTGCCAATCAATGCAATAGCGGCGGCGGGATAACTCCATGCTGAGATATGCAGATAATTGAGTGCCATCGCCTTGACCTCAGGCTCGGCGCTACCCGCTATCACCTGAATGATATCTTGCCCAAAAAATTCAATGATCACAGCGAGAGCAAAGCCCATGACAGTCATTAGTCCGAGAGATTGCCGGGCCGCAGCACGGGCGCGTTCGCCATCACCTCTCGCTAAGCTAAATGCGACGACCACTGTGGTACCAAGATCGATCGCCGCGAAAAAAGCAATGACGACCATATTAAAACTGTCGGCGAGCCCTACCCCAGCCATCGCGGCTTTACCAAGCCAACTGACCAGAAAAGTACTTAACACCCCCATCAATAATACGCAGAGGTTCTCAATAAAAATGGGGACGGCGAAGGGGGTAATCTCTCGCCAAAAAAGGGTTCGGTAGCGGCGTCGCTGGCGATACCAAGGCGTTCGTTGAATCACTTGAGCAAGGGGACGAATAACACGCTGCACAATGCACATCCTTTTTTCTACAGGGAGAAGACAGAGGGTATCAACGATTTCATCTTGCTTGATAGGTATCGATTAACTGTAGTGTTTAAAAATTAATAACTCAATAATATTTAACAAAATTAACACAATTCTGGCTTATGCTGTGTGCTGTTTGTAATGTATAAAAAACGAGGTAGAGTAAACCTATGTTTACGTACCCGCCTGATGAAGAGAGGTTCACCATCATGTCACAACCGACGTTAGCCATCGACCAAGCGCTAGACCAATTAGAATCCGACTACGAGAGTGCCGTGACCGCGTTAAGAGCAGCGTTAGAACGCTATGTTACCTCAGGCGAATTACCCAGTAGCGAGGCACGACAAGCTGGCGCTTTTTCCTATCCTGAGCTGGTGCTGCATTGGCAAGGTGAACAAACTCCGGTGCAACGCGTGCGGGCCTGGGGACGTTTCACCCATGCAGGCACTTACAGCGCGACCATTACTCAACCAGCACTCTTTCGTCACTATTTGACCGAGCAATTGGAGATGCTCAGCAAAGAGTACCAATTTACCCTAGAGGTAAGACGCTCTTCGGTTGAGATCCCCTACCCCTATGTTTTAGATGGCTTGGGGCTCACCATTGAGCGCCAGCAAATGGCCACTATTACTCGGTACTTTCCCACTACTGATTTAGCCAATATTGGCGATGATATCTCTGACGGTTTAGTCACTCATGACCAAGAACTCCCCCTCGGCCAGTTCGATGCTCTGCGGGTCGATTTTTCATTAGCCCGTCTTAAGCATTATACCGGCACGCCCCCGGAAACTGTTCAGCCCTATATCCTATTTACTAATTACACCCGTTATGTCGATGAGTTTATTCGCTGGGGAAAAGAGCAAGTTGCCGATCCAAATTCTCCCTATATCGCCTTAGTGTGTGCGGGCGGAGACGTATTAGATGCCAGTAATGTTGACCAAGAGTTAAGCCAAGACGCGTGGAAAAAACATCAAATGCCCGCTTGGCATTTGGTGACAGAGGATAATCAAGGGATCTCCTTAATCAATATTGGTGTGGGCCCATCCAATGCGAAAACGATCTGTGATCACCTGGCTGTGCTACGGCCTCATGCATGGCTAATGATTGGTCACTGCGGCGGATTACGAGAGAGCCAGAGAATTGGCGATTATGTGCTGGCTCACGCCTATCTACGCGACGATCATGTGTTAGATAGCGTGTTACCCGCGGATATTCCCGTACCCAGTATCGCTGAAGTGCAACGCGCGCTCTACGATGCAACCCGACATCTTTCGGGCGAGACTGACAGCACCAGTATTAAGCAACGATTACGTACCGGAACGGTAGTGACCACCGATGACCGAAACTGGGAGCTACGGTATGCCGCGTCGGCCCTGCGATTTAACCTAAGCCGTGCGATTGCCGTGGATATGGAGAGCGCGACCATCGCAGCACAAGGCTATCGCTTCCGTGTTCCTTATGGCACGTTGCTTTGTGTTTCTGATAAACCTTTACATGGTGAGATTAAGTTGCCGGGTCAAGCCAACCGTTTCTATGATGGAGCCATTTCTGAGCATCTACAAATTGGGATTTGTGCGGTCGACCTACTAAGAGCGGAGGGAGATAAACTGCATTCTCGCAAGTTACGCACCTTCGTAGAACCCCCCTTCCGTTAAAAAAAAAGCGTTAGGTTTTTGGCCTAACGCTTTTATCTTTCTAGGTTGTCAGCCAACCCAATTTAATCACGAACAGCACGGTTAAGACGATTAAGGCTGGGTTGAGCTCTTTATATTTACCGGTACAGAGCTTAATCACCGTCCAACTGATAAAACCGAATGCAATACCATTAGCAATCGAGTAGGTCAAAGGCATCGCTAAAGCGGTAATGGTGACCGGTGCCGCGGTAGAGATATCCTTCCAATCGATTTCCGCTAAACCAGAGGCCATCAGGACCGCAACGAAGAGTAATGCAGGCGCGGTAGCATAAACCGGCACACTACCGGCTAACGGAGAGAAAAAGAGCGAAAGTAAGAACAAGATACCGACGACGATTGCGGTCAGTCCCGTACGCCCGCCAACGGCTGCACCCGCACTAGACTCGACAAAACTGGTGGTGGTTGAGGTGCCGAGTAGTGAACCGAACAGCGCCGCGATACTGTCAGAGAGCAGCGCACGTCCCATAGAAGGAATATTCCCCTGCTCATCGGTCAATCCTGCTTTACGTGTCACACCAATTAGCGTTCCCGAGTTATCGAACACATCGACAAACAAGAAGGCAAAAATCACGCTGACCAGCCCAACATTGAAGGCCCCTGCAATATCTAACTGTAAGAAGGTCGGTGCAAGCGAAGGCGGTGAAGAGATCACACCACCAAAAGGGGATAGACCCGTTAAAATGGAAATCGCAGTGATGACCAGAATACCAATTAAGATGGCGCCAGTAACGCGACGTGCTTCGAGGATAACGATCAGGAAAAATCCAGCAATCGCTAACAGAGGACCCGGTTTAGTCAAGTCACCCATGCCCACCAAGGTTGCAGGGTTATCGACGACGATACCCGCACCTTCAAGTGCCACAATGGCCAAAAACAGTCCAATTCCGGCAGCGATCGCAGAGCGCAGTGCAAGGGGGATACTACGGATGATCCACTCTCGAATTTTGAAAATCGAAAGGCAGAAAAACAGTACTGCCGAAATGAAAACGGCGCCTAAAGCGACTTGCCAGTGATAGCCCATATGCAGCACAACAGTATAAGTGAAGAAGGCGTTCAGCCCCATTCCTGGTGCGAGAGCAATAGGTAAATTGGCAATCATTCCCATCAATACTGAGCCAATTGCGGCGGCAAGGCAGGTCGCAACAAAGACAGCCCCCTTATCCATGCCGGTTTGTCCCAATATCGAAGGGTTAACGAACAGAATATAGGCCATTGCCAAAAAGGTCGTAATGCCTGCAATGACTTCAGTTTTAACGTTGGTGTTGTTTGCCTTTAATTTAAAGAGCTTTTCGAGCATGTTATTTTCTCAAATTATCGTCATTTATACACAATACTCTGCCAATGCTGGCATTCATCGCGTGCTCAAGGTGTTGGAACGCTTCATACGTAAACGTTTTCGTTCCGGCGAAGGATCCTAAAGGGGGGAAGCCGCCTGAGCAATAGTTTTTTATCACTTTGTCCAAGAAAGTTGCCGGCGGCTAGCCTACTAAGCGATGGATTAGGCCGTTTGCGTCATCAAGGGTGTAGAGGATACAGCCACTCGAGCAAACTCACACTGTTTCAAAATTGACTTGGCATGGTGATAGAGGACCTGACCCGCGTCGGTAGGTGTGACACCTCGCTTAGTGCGAATAAGGAGTTGTTGGTTAAACTCACCTTCTAAGGTGGCCAATTGCTGACTCAGTGCTGGCTGGGCAATATGCAGGACTTCACTTGCACGAGTAAGGCTTCCTGTATCGACAATTTTTACGAAATATTTTAAGCGTCTTAGATTCATGATTCACTCCTACCTAGGATAAGTGGCGTCAGACTCGCCGCAAGTGAATCAAGTAAGCAATTATCAGGCCAATTTCCTTAAGTACCCTATTCCCTACTTTTTTTTCTTATAGGTCTTTCTCTTTTCCCCTACTTTGCACCCTTATAAAGCAAAGACTGATCTTTTAGTGCAGCCTTTATTGTTCACAGTCTACCCAGCTTGGTCACTAAGCCAGCAAACGCAGATCGGAAAGGAAAAAGAGCTTTGACAAGCGCTGAGCACAACACTATTATCTGCCCCGTCTTCAGGACAATTCCTCTGTAGTTCAGTCGGTAGAACGGCGGACTGTTAATCCGTATGTCACTGGTTCGAGTCCAGTCAGAGGAGCCAAATTTAAAAATCCCGCTATCGCAAGATAGCGGGATTTTTGCTTTCATGCCGGTTTGCGAATCTTAATATGTCCCAGATTCATTGGGTTAGCGTGAAAGTCTTCCCGATGCATTTTCAGTTTACCCTCTGCACCGGCAGAATTTAGTGGTCAGATTTGGGGTCTTTCCGGTTCGATAATGGAGTGACCCGCCTATGTCTCTTAACGACTCAAAAATCCGCAACTTAACACCACCTGTTCCCCCCATAAAATTATCCGATTCACACGGCCTGAATCTTCACGGTAAACCTACTGGTTCAGATAATGCTGCCAACCTGTTGATGACCATTTGAATCTGCAGTCATTCAATCCTTGTAACACCAAGTGATCTTGTTATCAGTGAAAATATGGAATCAACAAGTTGGTATCATTATCCCCAATTCCAATCTAGTCGATGTAGTTCGACACCTAAGCGTTATGCGAGGATTGATACACATCCTCGTTAATAACTCATATTTATCGTTGCTTCATCACCTTCCAGAGAAAGAAGCGACACTTGGCCATCTCGTTGATTACCCAGATTATGGAATACGAATCAGAGCTTGCCGTGGGAAAAATATTATCGACCACTACGATGATATTCCCTACGACACCCTTAAATTAAGTCGTAATTGGAAGCATAATAGCCGTAGAAAGAAGTAATTTTACCGTTAATGTTAAGCCCTTAATTAAGAGGGTATTACCAAGAAAATAGAGGGTAGATGATGAGAACAATCACCCTACGCGAACAATATTTAACTAAAGGGGACGTTAGTGAGAGGACGGCTACACATATCATGACTGACGTGCGGGGCCTTGAAACGCTGTGCGGAGTTAGTTTTGCTAAACTACATAATGATAATAATGAGATCGTTGTATTGGTTCGGGGCAGCTTCTAATGACTTGCGCAGCCTGTCGCTTGATCTGGCATGATGCATATCACTTCAAGCAGACTGATTTTGATATAAGTCCTGAGAAAGGGAGATTTGAAGAAACCCCTCTCTCTGAGATCACCCTAGGGAAAGAGGCCGAGACAGAATAGGACCATATAACCGGCTAAACCTATACCTGACCTTCCCCTTTGTAAAAACTGCCCGTTAAGGACAATGCTGGCGGCTGTAGAGGCACTAACGACCCTATTAGGTATATGATGATGAAAATTAAAGGCATCCCTTACTCAGAATTTAAAGCCAGAGCATTAATGGAGAAGTTAGTGTGGCGAAATTATCAGCGTGAGCGCAGATCTGAAGCCATGAAATCGGTTATTAACGCCATGGCATACATAGGTATCGCAGCGCTTATGAAATATATCTTTGTTGGGTAGATTAAAAAGGTAACACCTTAACCCTATGATACAGTAGGATATATTATAAATACTGATACTGCTGAGTCGTTAAATAACTCAACAGACTAGAATATAGAGGGAAAAATGCTCACGAAAACAGCTACCATTTTATTCACATTAGTATTGGTTCTGTGCGTTTGTAACTCATTATTAGGAACGTACAATTTTTTCCTAGATACAAGTAAAACTACTACGCTCAGCGTATTACACTACTACACACCAACTTTAGTTGTGGGTGTCTTCTACTACTTTTCCGTATTGAGAAGAAAACGTACTTTATCATAAGTAAGTCCTCTCAATACTCTATTCTTGAGGGCTGACATCTTTCTAGGAAACTCGTCTCGATATCGCTACCCACCGTCTTTATGCCTGGATAGAGAAATACGAGCAGGCCTCTTCCACCAACAAAGAGCAGTCAGATGCTCAGGCCGATATCCGTCGACTCCAGCAGGAGTTAAAGCGGATTACTGACGAACGGGACCTATTAAAAAAAAGCCGCTGCGTATCTCGCAAAGCTGTCCGACTGCGGAACGCTTTTATCCGTGACAACTCCTGGTGTTGGACTGTTCGTCTCCTCTGTCAGGAGCTGAATATTCATCCGAGTGGGTGACACACTTCGGTTCAGCAGCCATATTTGCCACGGCACCAGACGGATTTCAGACTGACAGGACAAATCAAAAAACTCTGGCTGGCGTCCGGTTACGTTTATGGCTACCCTAAGATCCATCTCGACCTGAGATATGCTGCCTTAGGGTTAGGTTATGACGTTCAATACGCTAAGTAAAACGCTTACTATTAGACTGTATTTCTCTCTTCAGTCTTTTCACGTAAGTGGGTTAACCGTCTGTCGCCCAGACCACAACAGCGGACTCAGAGAGTAGCGCCAACAAAGGTTCCAGTGTATCTAGATTTTTTTCTCCGAATGCTTGTCAATCAGCGAGTTAATGGCTGAGGCGATCCCCGTCAGAGGAACCAAACTCTCCATTTCATACTCGAAAAATGTATTATCAATCCCTTCCTCGAACCTAAAATTAACTCTTTAAGCCTGTTTGTTTAAGGGTGGACTTTATCAAGCTTCCCCTCCTCTTCGGCAATCCCTATCAATCAGCAAAGTCATTAATCTCTCGTATTCGGTAAATCTTCAACTTGATAGTCATTTCCCCCTGATTACGTCACTCTTTACTCTCTAAGTGGTATTGTGCTTAGGCTCAGTTATCCAGTATCGAAATACCCAGCCTTCTCAACAAAATACAGAATAGGTGACCAGTGAGTCCAACAACCCATGAAGAGGTTTTTGAGTTCTCAAACCGAGTCGCAGCTTACAGCTAATAACCTTATCGAAGTTTCAATGCGCCCAACACAACGATTAGTAATGAAATCGCGATAAAAATAAATGCCGCCGCTAAACTGCTTAAATGGGCGATAAAGCCAATTACGGCAGGGCCCATAAGAATACCGAGATAACCGACTGTTGAGACAAAGGCAACAGACATATTCGAAGGCATTATTTTTTCTAATCCCGCAAGGGTTGTGACGACCGGCGCCACATTGGCAGCACCAATACCCACCAGAATAAAGGCAGCAAGCGAGGTTTCCCACCCAGGCAATAAAACGGCTAAGGTGTAGCCGCTCATCGCACAAATACCACTCAAGATAAGTAATTTTCTACGCCCCACTGCACTAATCAGTCTATCCCCCATTAGCCGCATAATGGCCATCGCAACCGCGAAAGTGGCATACCCCCATCCAGCATGGTCGAGAGAGAGCCCCCGCTCGGAAGTCAGCCAGATACCGCTCCAATCAAGCATCGCCCCCTCAGCAAGAAAGCATGTCATGCACATTAATGCCATAAGCAGTAATCGTGGATGCAGTCTGAAACGGCTCTGTTCTGCTTCGGCATGTGTTGCGAAAGGCAGTAGATGCTTACCTACCATAAACATGACCAAAACAATCACGGATAACGCGGCGATAGACATCATCATGGGTGACAGTCCACTACTGAGGGCAATACTCCCGCCTGCCGCACCCACTATGCCCCCTATGCTAAATAGCCCATGGAACCCGGACATCAGTGGCTTAGTGGAGGTTTGCTCAATCAGCGCTCCTTGAATATTGACGGTCACATCGGTTAACCCTACCCCCGCCCCAAAGAGGGCGAGACTCAGGATCATAACCCCTATCGATTCGGCTGTCGCGAGGAAGGGGAAAGCAAAACAGACCATCAATGAGCCCGCAATGATCACCGCACGACAGCCAAAGCGCCCGGCGAGCCGACCCGAAAATAACATACTGATCAGTGAGCCACTGCCAAGACACAATAAAAGCAGACCGAGTGAACCGGAATCCAGCTGTAAACGGTGTTGTGCATAGGGTACCAATGGAGCCCAAGCTCCCATGGCGAAGCCCGCCACAAAGAAAGCGGCTCGTGTAGAACTTCTTCTGGAAGAGGTGTTAATTGCGTGAGGTGCAACAGTTGTAGGCATCGATCCTCAGTGGGTGTAAGCAGTAGATGGTATCGATAGTATAAGTAGAAGAGCACTAAAAACCCAATTCCCGAACGTTAACGGGCTCTTCACTGTCAACATCGGATAAGTTATTCAGCACCGTGCAGCGTTCTATAACCTTTTAGTAAAAGATGAGTTGATTTTGAACCCGATGACCTGTGTAAAAGAGGACTCGTGAAGATGGCAACGATAGGCTCACCATGGTTAATTCCCGCCAAAAATAGCTCACCGCCTTAAGCGGCCTCTAGACGAATGTATAATCGTATTTCTCTGCCTGACTCCCTTGGGTAACGATTGTATCCCTCTGTATTCCAAACATCTGTATCTGTCACCAACATATCGAGATGCGTATCATCATTACAATATAGTTTACTTACTCACTTGAGAAGAGGTTGGTTATGCAAGCGTTAGCGGTTAATTTTAAGCAGGTCGATGTATTCACGTCTACACCCTTCAAAGGTAACCCCGTGGCAGTCATCCTGGATGCTCGTGGTTTATCAACGGCTCAGATGCAAGCCATTGCTAACTGGACTAATCTATCAGAAACCACCTTTGTTCTCCCCGCTGAAAACAGTGAAGCTGACTACCGTGTAAGAATTTTCACCCCTAAAAGTGAACTCCCTTTTGCGGGTCACCCAACCATTGGCACCGCCTGGGCGTTACTGGAAGCGGGGAGAGTCGTGCCCCATGAAGGTCATCTTATCCAAGAATGCGGTGCTGGACTGGTTAGACTGACCCTTACCCTAGGTCATAACGGGGAGACCTCGATCGCCTTCGATCTACCCAAGCCTCACATCACTGAACTGAGTCCTGAACAAATAGATGCAATTGAGGAAATGATTGGTTGCAAGATCAGTCGCTCCCTCTGCCCCGCTTTGGTCGACGTCGGCGCTAAATGGATAGTTGCTCAGTTATCTGACGCCTCATCCGTACTCAATGTCACGCCTGATTACGCACGATTGCGTCAGCATGACCTCGCCATGGCGATTACGGGGATATGCCTTTACGGTGATTATCCTCAACAAGAAGAAATGACGATTGAAGTTCGCTCTTTTGCCCCCGCCTGTGGCGTTAACGAAGATCCGGTTTGTGGCAGCGGAAACGGCAGTGTAGCCGCCTTTATTCGTTATCACGGCAAAGAGCTGTCAATGCCTCTTCAGGTAAAGGCTTCTCAAGGACAAGCCTTGGGTCGAGAGGGTAAGGTATCACTTATTATCGATCACGATATTATCAAGGTGGGGGGATGTGCCGTGACCTGTATTGATGGGCAAATTAACCTTTAAGTTAAAGCGGTATACTGACGCTAAACTTATCTGCATTAATGATAATTCGTGTAAATCCGTACCACCCGGTACAACAGTATTTTCTAAGGGGTTAGCTTACTCACCCTGCCACGTAACAGAAAGGTGATTTACCGCTTTGCCGTTAACCTCTTGTAATACAGCGACCTAATATTACGACGCGTTAGCGGCTTAGCCCTTATCCCCTTCCCGACGGATAAAACCAGCCATGCCCTGACACGACAGGACTACAGTAATTCCCTTACTTTTATGCTAAAAAGGGTCTTAGATCGGGGCTGAATAGAGTGAGCAGGAACATAATATGAATAAGCGAGCAGTGACGCTTTATGATGTGGCACGCGAAGCGGGTGTCTCTTACCAGACAGTTTCCCGCGTAATCAATCAATCAGCCCATGTTTCGAGTGAAACACGTCAGCGCGTCTTTCAAGCCATTGATCAGCTGCACTATGTCCCGAATAAAGTTGCGCAACAATTAGCCGGCAAACAAAGTCGAACCATTGGTCTTGCGACCACCAGCCTTGCCTTGCATGCCCCATCACAAATTGCCGCGGCAGTAAAAGCGCGTGCCACTGCAGAACACTATAATACGGTGATTGCGATGGTTGACACTCCACAGCCGCAGGCTATCCATGATGCGATCAAGCAACTTCTGGCACAACGCGTCGATGGCATCATTATTAATATTCCATTAAGCGATAAGTTAGCCGCTGAAGCACGCCAACTCGCACCACAACTGCCGATGCTGTTTAATGATGTTTCACCGAGCTGCGCTGAGCCTCACGTCATTTTTGATCCGACTCTCGGAAGTCAATTAACCATTGATCGCTTGGTTGCCCTCGGACACCGCGAAATTATTCTCCTGACTGGCCCACAGGACTCTATCTCCGCAACCTTACGTGCTAAGAGTGCTCAAGCTCAACTGCGCAGCCATCAATTAGAACCGGTATTGACGGTAGCCGGTGATTGGAGTGCTAAATCCGGATTCGATGCCATGACTTTCGCAATGATGCAGAGGCATTCTTTTACCGCGGTGGTGGTCGGCAATGACCAAATGGCGTTGGGGGCGTTGCGAGCGCTAACTGAAGCCGGTTTCTCTGTCCCCAACGAAATTTCAGTGACAGGTTATGATGATACCTCTGATAGTGCCTTCTTCACGCCGCCTTTAACCACGGTACAGCAAGATTTTTCGCTACTGGGTCACTCGAGTGTCGAACAACTCCTCACCTTGATGGCAGGAGGGGCCGCCTATAATCGTATTCTTCCCGTCAGTTTCATCGAGCGCGATACCATTGCCTCAGTCACACAAAATAATACGCTCTCAGTCCAACAACTTGCACGCCAACTCAAAAAAGTCTCCATTCAACTCGATCAACTTTCTGGTGGATAAATTAGCAACACTTTCTGTGATAAACCTCACGATGAAGATTTAGGCTACTTTACAGCTTAGTAAAATCGGCATAAGCCTATATGTGAGCGAATAACATATAGGGCCGATCATGACTTTACTTTCACTGCAAGCACTGCTTTCCCGACAAGACTGGCAACAGCCGGCAGTCACTCATTTCAATCAATTACCTGCCCACCCTCGATACAGGAGTTGGCGTGATCGGTCACAAGCACTCAGTAACTTAGCCTCCCCCTCTCTACAATCGCTCAATGGTCAATGGCAGTTCAGCTTCTTCGAGGCTCCCCAGCAGGTGCCCAATGAATGGCAGTTCTCTGATTTACCTGATGCAAGACCGATTTCGGTACCCAGTAATTGGCAGTTGCAAGGTGTAGATGATGTACCTATCTATACTAATGTCACCTATCCTTTTCCTGTTGACCCACCGAAGGTTCCTGATAGAAACCCAACCGGATGTTATTCGCTCACATTCTCCATTGAAGAGGCGTGGTTAACCTCGGGATCAACCAGAATCATTTTTGAAGGGGTCAATTCGGCTTTTTATCTCTGGTGTAACGGTATATGGATAGGTTATGCCCAAGACAGTCGTTTACCCTCCGAGTTCGACTTAACCTCAGTATTGCAGAGGGGTGAAAATCGCTTGGCGGTGTTGGTGCTTCGCTGGTCAGATGGCAGCTATCTTGAAGACCAAGATATGTGGCGGATGAGTGGTATTTTCCGCGAGGTGAACTTACTCCACAAACCTAGCTGCTACGTAAAACAATGGAAAATCACCTCACAATTATCCGCCAATTACACTCAAGCTGAGGTTAAGGTTCAGGTCGATGTGGGGGGTGACTATGACAGATTAACCACCCTCGCGATCGAGATTTGGGATGACACACAGTGCGTGGTATCACAGCATTCCGCCTTAGGGAGTACCCTCGTTGATGAACGCGGTGCCTATAGCGATCGGGCAATCCTTGAGTTATCCGTTCCCTCGCCACGCTTATGGAGTGCGGAGACGCCAACGCTTTATCGTGTATTGCTCTGTTTATACCAAGATGATCACTTAATCGAGGTCGAAATCAGCCCGCTGGGATTGCGTGAGGTAACCATTCAGCATGGACTGCTCACACTCAATGGCCAACCACTGCTTATTCGTGGGACCAATCGCCATGAACATCATCCAATTACCGGTCAAACTGTTACGCGTGAAGGGATGCTCAAGGATATTTTGTTGATGAAGCAGCATAACTTTAATGCCGTCCGCTGCTCCCATTACCCCAATCATCCCGATTGGTACGATCTCTGCGATCAATATGGGCTCTATGTCGTGGATGAAGCGAATATTGAAACCCATGGCATGGTGCCAATGAACCGATTGAGTGATGACCCTGGCTGGTTACCTGCGATGATGGAACGGGTCACGCGTATGGTGCTAAGAGATCTCAACCATCCTTCGATTATCATCTGGTCATTGGGTAATGAGTCGGGCTATGGCCATAATCACGACGCCCTCTATCAATGGATTAAAAAGTTTGACCCCACCCGTCCCGTGCAATACGAAGGCGGCGGCGCGAATACGCCTGCTACCGATATACTCTGTCCAATGTATGCGCGGGTAACTGAGGATCAATGCTTTCCAGCCGTCCCTAAATGGTCGATAACTAAATGGATATCCTTACCCGATGAGCAGCGGCCACTGCTCCTATGTGAGTACGCTCATGCGATGGGAAATAGCCTAGGGGGGTTCGAGGCATACTGGCAGGCGTTTCGACACTACCCGCGCTTACAGGGGGGGTTTATTTGGGATTGGGCGGATCAATCGTTACAAGCCTATGATGATGAGGGTAACCCTTATGCGGCATATGGCGGCGATTTTGGTGATACCCCTAACGACCGTCAATTTTGTATGAACGGCTTAGTCTTTGCTGACCGCAGCCCCCACCCCAGCTTGTATGAAGCGAAGTATCACCAACAGTTTTTCCAGTTTAGCTTTGCACAACGTACTCTGACAGTGACCAGTGAATACCTGTTCCGTCATTGTGATAATGAACAGCTTAATTGGACAGTGTCACAGCGTGGGAAGATCATCGGTCAGGGAGCATTTCCTCTTACTTTAGCCGCGAGAGAAACCCGCTCCTTTGTTCTGGACCTGCCTGATTTAGCCAATATTGACCAAGCGTGGTTAACCATCAGGATCGTACAGCCGAAGGCTACGCCATGGAGTGACGCCGGACATTGCGCCGCTTCTGCACAATGGCAATTAGCGACGCCATTACAATTACCGATCATCGCTGCATCTTCCGAGCAGGTCCAAGTTGAAGAGAACGAAAAAGCCATCATCCTGCGTTGTGCCGCGCAAAAATGGTCTTTTTCACGCGATACCGGCTTTCTGACTCAGTGGACGCGCGATAACGTAGAACAGCTGCTTACGCCGTTAACGGATAACTTTACCCGCGCCCCCATTGATAATGATATCGGAGTGAGTGAAGTCACGCGTATTGATCCCAATGCCTGGATTGAGCGCTGGAAAGCCGCCGGAATGTATCAGTTAACGAGTGAATGCCTTGAATTGAGTTATTCAACTGTCCACGACGGGATTATGGTCAATACTGTGCATAGTTATTCTTCTGGCGAGACCTTACTGTTTATTAGCCGCAAAGCGTTTAAGTTCACTGGACCGGGCAACGTCACTATAACAGTCGAGGTGGAACGCGCGTTAAATGCCCCCCCTCCGGCGCGGATTGGCCTCACCTGCCAACTCGCCGCCCATTATCCTGAGGTCAGCTGGCTAGGATTAGGGCCTCACGAAAATTATCCCGATCGTTGCCGTGCTGCCCACTTCGATCATTGGACCTTACCACTCGCCGCAATGCATACCGATTACGTTTTTCCTTGTGAGAATGGCTTACGTGGGGGCACCCAACAACTTACTTATGGTCCTCATCTGATAGAAGGAGACTTCCTTTTCTCTGTCAGTCGTTACAGCCAGCAGCAGTTAACGATGACGAGTCATCGCCATCTGCTTAAGCCCGAGGTAGGGAGTTGGCTTGTTCTCGATGGATTTCATATGGGGGTTGGCGGCGATGATTCGTGGAGCCCAAGCGTCGCCGCCCCCTTCTTATTAACCGCCAGCCACTTCCATTATCAGTTGAAGTGGAGTAGCGCCCCTCTCTCACAGCAAGACTCATTATCCGGCGGTGACTATGTTCTATCTTAAAAACAGTAATTTCTGGATCTTCGGCTTATTCTTTTTCTTCTACTTCTTTATCATGGGAGCGTACTTCCCTTTCTTTCCCATTTGGCTTCACGATATTAACCATATCAATAAAGGGGATACCGGCCTTATTTTCGCCTCCATCTCTTTCTTTTCATTAGTCTTTCAACCTATTTTTGGATTGCTGTCTGACAAGCTCGGGCTAAAAAAACACTTATTGTGGCTGATTACCTTACTGCTTGTGCTTTTCGCGCCGTTCTTTATTTATCTTTTTGGTCCATTACTGAAAACCAATATCTTTCTTGCCGCCATTGTTGGGGGGATCTATCTCGGATTTATTTATAATGGCGGCGCTCCAGCGATAGAGGCCTACATCGAAAAGGTCAGTCGTTATAGTGCCTTCGAGTTTGGGCGAGCACGACTCTTTGGCTGCATAGGGTGGGCAATTTGTGCATCGATCGCAGGGATAATGTTCACGATTAATAATGAGTTTGTATTTTGGCTTGGTTCGGGCTGTGCCGTTATCTTAGCCCTGCTTCTGTTTTGTGCTCGGCCCACCGTGCCAGCAACGAATCGTGTTATCAATTCTTTAGGGGCTAACCACTCTTTATTTAGCCTTCGTCTGGCCTTTGAACTCTTTAAAAAACCTAAGCTCTGGTTCTTATCGCTGTATGTGGTCGGCGTTTCCTGTACCTACGATATCTTTGACCAACAATTCGCCACCTTCTTTACCGGTTTTTTCTCCTCAGCGGAGCAGGGAACCCGTGTGTTTGGCTATGTCACGACCGGGGGCGAACTTCTGAATGCATTAATTATGTTTTTCGCTCCCACCATCGTAAACCGTATCGGCGGCAAAAATGCTTTACTGATTGCGGGATCGATTATGTCTATCCGTATCTTGGGCTCGGCTTATGCCAGCCAAGCCTGGGAAGTCGTTATTTTAAAATGCTTACATATGTTTGAGGTACCAATGCTTATCGTTGGCTGTTTCAAATACATCACGACGCAATTTGAGGTGAGATTTTCAGCGACCGTTTACCTTGTCTGTTTCTGTTTCTTTAAACAATTAGCGATGATATTTATGTCTGTCTTGGCGGGAAAAATGTATGACTCGATAGGCTTCCACGGGGCTTATCTCGTGCTCGGGCTGATCGCCCTACTTTTCACGCTACTCTCTCTATTCACCCTCACCGCCCCCTCACGCGCCCAACCTCTTTAAGGGTTAAGCTATCACCCGCGACTTAAGTAGCGGGTGATAGCACCTTAGGTTAAGTATAAGAAGATTTTAGCTTCTCACCAGCGCCATCGCCCTCTACACTTACCCTTTGCCCTGCTTAATCCTAATAAGGACGCTAAAATGAAATCACGTGCTGCGGTCGCTTTTGCACCCAATCAACCGTTGAAAATTGTCGAAATCGATGTTGAAGCGCCAAAGAAAGGCGAAGTATTGATTAAGAATACCCACACCGGTGTCTGCCATACCGATGCGTTCACCTTATCAGGCGAGGATCCTGAAGGCTTATTCCCGGTTGTTCTGGGTCATGAAGGCGCGGGGATTGTCATCGAAGTGGGTGAAGGCGTAACCAGCGTAAAACCCGGCGACCATGTCATTCCGTTATATACCGCAGAGTGTGGCGAGTGCGAATTTTGTCAGTCAGGAAAAACTAATCTCTGCGTTGCGGTGCGAGAGACACAAGGCAAAGGCGTCATGCCAGACGGCACCACGCGCTTCTCTTATCAAGGCCAACCGCTCTACCATTACATGGGGTGTTCGACCTTTAGTGAGTATTCCGTGGTCGCAGAAGTCTCTTTAGCCAAAATCACCCCTGAAGCAAATCATGAGCAAGTCTGTCTACTGGGCTGTGGGGTCACCACCGGTATCGGTGCAGTACACAATACCGCTAAAGTTCAACCAGGTGACTCAGTCGCGGTATTTGGCTTAGGTGCCATCGGACTCGCGGTCATCCAAGGTGCTCGTCAGGCGCAGGCCGGTAAAATTATTGCGATCGATACTAACCCCGGAAAATTTGCTTTAGCGACTCAATTTGGGGCAACAGAGTGTATTAACCCTAAAGACCATGATAAGTCGATCAAAGATGTGCTCTTAGAGAAGAATAAATGGGGTATCGACCATACCTTTGAATGTATTGGGAATGTCGACGTAATGCGCCAAGCGTTAGAGAGCGCTCACCGCGGCTGGGGACAATCTATCATCATCGGTGTGGCAGGTGCAGGAAAAGAGATCGCGACTCGCCCCTTCCAGTTAGTTACTGGGCGCAGCTGGAAAGGCTCAGCCTTTGGTGGTGTGAAGGGACGTAGTCAATTACCGGATATGGTCAAGCAAGCCATGGTCGGTAAGATTGACCTTGCGCCTTTTGTTACCCACACCCTGCCCTTGGATGAGATTAATCAGGCCTTCGATCTGATGCACGAAGGTAAATCTATCCGTACCGTTATTCGTTTTTAAGGGGGAGAGATGGCTACCGATTCACTCACCCGTGTCGAACGGCATGCGAGTTTTGGCGGGTGGCAAGAGGTATGGCAACATACCTCCGCGACCCTAGGCTGCGATATGAAGTTTGCGGTCTATCTACCCCCGCAAGCCGCGCATCAGTCGGTTCCCGTCCTGTATTGGTTATCAGGCCTCACCTGTTCGGAGCAGAACCTGATCACCAAGTCTGGATTCCAGCGTTATGCCGCCGAACTCGGTATGATGGTTGTAGCGATTGATACCAGCCCAAGAGGTGAACAGATTGCCGACGATGAAGCCTGGGATCTCGGGCAAGGGGCCGGGTTTTATCTCAATGCGACTCAGCAGCCTTGGGCCAGGCATTACGCGATGTTCGACTATCTGACTGAAGAGATCCCTGCGCTAATTGCCGCCCACTTTCCGAGTAATGGTCGACAAGCGATTGCCGGCCACTCGATGGGCGGGCATGGTGCATTAATGGTCGCGCTCAAATCTCCGGGCCGTTTTGACAGCGTCTCGGCTTTTGCGCCTATCGTTGCCCCTAGCCAGGTTAAGTGGGGGCAAAAGGCCTTCACTGCTTATTTGGGGAGTGATACCACTCAGTGGCAACAGTGGGATAGTTTATGGTTAGTTGACAATGGTTATTCGTTACCTTCAACCCTGATTGACCAAGGCTTAGCGGACCCCTTCTATCCTCAGCAACTGACGACGGAATTGCTAGAAGCGGCTTGCCAAGAAAAAGCACTACCCGTCACTTTCCGCTACCACCCGGATTACGACCATAGCTACTACTTCATCAGCACCTTTATTGAGGAACATCTCCGTTTCCATGCTAAAGCGTTGATGGCTTAATCGTAATGCTAAAGCAGAGTGTTGAGTTATTCATCACTCTGCTGATAAAAGCGGCAAACAGACGGCAGTCGTTAATAATTGTTTTGACAAGCCTGTCAGCAAACCGTACATTACGCACCAAGCAATTCCTCTGTAGTTCAGTCGGTAGAACGGCGGACTGTTAATCCGTATGTCACTGGTTCGAGTCCAGTCAGAGGAGCCAAATTTAAGAAGCCAGATATCGAAAGATGTCTGGTTTTTTTTGTTCTATAACCTCTTGTTATGCCCACCCTATAACATTTTCTAGACCCCATTTACCCATTCTGCGTTAGGATAAGGATTCCACTTGTCACAGGAATACTCGTTATGACGGCAACGCCAATCCGCCCCCCTCTTCCGCCTTTTACCCGGGAAACGGCGATTCAAAAAGTACGACTTGCTGAAGATGGCTGGAATAGCCGAAATGCTGAACAAGTCGCCTTAGCCTATTCGATGGATACGCACTGGCGTAACCGTATAGCCTTTATTGAAAATCGGCAGCAAGCGGCTCACTTCCTCGATCAAAAATGGCAGAAAGAATTACATTATCGGTTGATAAAAGAGTTATGGGCCTTTGATACTCATCGTATTGCAGTCAGGTATGCCTATGAGTGGCAAGACGATTCAGGTAACTGGTTTCGGTCATACGGCAACGAAAACTGGGAGTTCAATGATGAGGGGCTGATGACACACCGCCATGCCTCCATTAATGATAAGCCGATTACCGAAAGCGAGCGGCTTTTCCATTGGTCCTTGGGACGGAGACCAATAGATCATCCTGGATTATCGGAATTAGGACTGTAGGGGTTTTGTCAGAGGAGAAAGGCATGTTAACCGGCCTAAATCATCTTACTCTCGCCGTCAGTGATATTGGCAGGAGCTGGGCATTTTATACCGAATTATTAGGCTTCGTTCCGAAGGCAAAATGGAATACCGGGGCCTATCTCTCATTAGGGGAGTTATGGCTCTGCCTCAGCCTAGATACAGTCGGTACTAAAAATGACTATACCCACTACGCCTTCACTGTTTCACCCGAGGTTTTTGCTCCCTTAGTTGAACAGTTACGATTAAAGAAAGTGGCTGAGTGGAAAATAAATCAAAGTGAAGGTGATTCACTCTATTTCTGTGACCCGGATGGTCACAAACTAGAAATTCATAGCGGAAATCTTGAAAGCCGTTTGGAGTATTGTCGACGTCACCCTTACGCTGGAATGGAATTCTACTAAAGTCCCCTAACATTTGCCCCCAGAGAGCGGCTGCTCTCTGGGGGAACGAGGATTACTCTTCGACAATAATGGGTTTTGCAATACTGGTTTTGGCTCCCCAGTAATAACAGATCAGTGCTACCACCGTCACAATAATCATGTCCAATGGGGTACTGAGTAAGTTTAGCCCATCAAAGGTGCCGATTTTAGAAAGAATTAGCATCGCCACGTAATAGGCTAAGAGCCACCAGCTACAAGCGATGTCTTGCTTATAAGTAGGACTCTTTCTCGTTAACAGTGCGTAACCCAGCCACGCCACGATAAAGATAGGGATCAGAATTTCGTTCACTGGCCAACCACTCCAGTAGATCAATAGCGTGCTAGCGACAAAAGAGAGCGGACTCAAAATCGCTGCCATCGGTAAACGGAAAGGTCGATGTAACTCCGGTAGATGGGTACGAAATGCGGCTAAGGTTACCGGTCCTGGCATATAAGTGAAGACCGTAGCAGAAGTTACTGCACCGATCAGCCCTCCCCATACTTGGAATTCTGAAGGTAACGTCCAAGCAATAGATAAGATTAACGCCAGCCATAATGCGCCACGCGGTACGCCTGACTTTTCATCTATCTCACCTGCACTCTTCCACAGATGGCCATTACGCGCCAAGGCAAAAAGAACTCGCGCCGCACTAGCCAGATAAATATTACCCGTCCCGGCGGGAGAGATCACGGCATCAACCAAAATAAGATTGATCAACCACATCAAACCTAGGCTACGTGCCAAGTCGGCATAAGGGGATTGGAAAATCGCTTTTAATCCCGCCCAGCCATGCGCAGTAAGCACGTCGCTAGGTACAGCCCCCATAAACGCATATTGTAAGGCAAGATAAATAATAAAGCTGACCGCAATAGCGATACAGATAGCGATAGGCACGTTACGTTGCGGATTCTTCGCCTCGCTCGCAAAATCAACCGCTTGTCGAAATCCTAAGTAAGCGAAGACGATACCTGCACCAGTCAGTGAGGTAAAGACTCCATGTGCACCGCCAGGAGGCGCCGGCGGAACCTGTAAGTTAGCAGAGTTAAAGTAGAGGAGTAGCGTAACGATAGTAATAAGTGGCACGATAAACTTAAAGGTGGTGATGATGGTGTTCACCCGACCAAAGACGCTGACGCTCCAATAGTTAAGCAAAAAGAAGATAACTAATAAGCCAATCTGTACAGCAAACCCTAAGGTAGTGGGATTGCCGTTGCTATGGCCGAGTGCTGGCCACCAGTACAGCGCATATTGTCGCACTGCTTCGACTTCAACCCCTGCGGTACTGGTATAGGCGAGCAGTGAGCTGACCCCGATAACAAAACCAACGATATTTCCATGTGAGTAATTAGGATACCTTACGAACCCCCCTGCACGAGGGATGGCCGCAGAGAGTTCCGCCGAGACTAATCCAATAAGTAATACAATAATAGCGCCTAAGGTCCACGCCCACCCTGTATTACCGCCTGCATACCCTGAACTATTTAACGCTGCATACAGCCAACCCGAACCAATCATCGACCCGATACCGAGTAATGATAAGTCAATTAAGCTGAGTCTTTTTTTTAATTCACCCTTTGCCATAAGCGTTACCCCTGTCTTGTTTTTATTGTGACCTACAACATAGACAAAGCAGGTTTTATGCCAACTTAGGTGAAAAAAAGGTTAAATTACTCTCCGCAAACGGTTACCACTGCTAAAATGACTGACATTCTCAATCATTTGATGCACCATTTTTTGCCTCGCTTGCGCACTGCCCCACGCCACATGCGGCGTGGCAATAACTTTGTTAAGGAGTTCTTGAGCGAGGAGAGGATGTGAGGCCGCCGGCGGTTCATCACAAAATACATCAATTCCCGCTCCAGCCAGCCGCCCTTCCGTCAAGGCTTGCGCTAAAGCCTCTTCATCAACAATGGCTCCACGTGCCGTGTTAATAAGATAAGCACTAGGTTTCATTAAGCCTAATCGTTCTGCTGAAAAAAGCCCACGCGTCTGTTCGGTAAGGGGGCAATGTAGACTCACGATATCGGCTATAGGAAGTAACGCATCCAGTGGTACTCTATCTGGGCGAGTCGGCCTACCAGGGATTTCGGCGAGTTTTACCTCCATACCGAAAGCTTGTGCGAGCAGTTGCACACGTTGTCCGATAGCACCATGACCAACGATCACTAATGTTTGTTGCTTCAGTTCAATAATTGGCTCGCTAAGTAGACAAAATGTCCCTGCCTGTTGCCACAGGGGACTTCTCACCGTACGTTGAAACTGTGGAATGCTATTAGAGAGTGCCAGTATTAATGCAAGAGTATGCTGTGCAATGGCCTCGACACCATACTCCTGGCAATTATAAATCGCGATACCGAGATCACGGGCTGCGTGGTAATCAACATATTCGTAGCCCGTCCCGCCAATTAAGATTAAACGCAGCTGCTGAGCTTGTAAAAGTTGCTCTCGCGTCAAAGGGGTACCATTGGTGATCACCACCTCAGCGGACCGGATACGGGTAACACACTCTTGCGGCGAGGATGATGCAAAACGTTCACACTGCGTAAACGCTTGCAACAATCTATCAATATCTGCTTTCTCTGCAATAAGCTGAGCTTCATCGAGCAGCACTGCACGCAATGTCATCAGTCCCTCCCTAGCTGTTTGCGTGCAGTGACTCACGCGCCATTAAGATTTTTTTCATTTGCTCAAAATGCGCCTGCGAAAAATCAGTGATAGCCTCCCAACCTTGAGCCGTTTTTTCAGCCACCTCATCCGAGAGAACTCGTAAAGGTTGACCGGTGCTATAAGCCTTCACTAAAAAAGTACAAGCACGCTCTAAGGTATAAATATCATCGAAGGCTTCGCCAATCGTTTTGGCGGTCACCATCACCCCATGATTGCCCATTAGTAACCGCGAGTGGTGACCCAATAGTTTTACCAGCCTCGCCCCTTCGGCTTCAGTTTCTGCCATTCCGCCATATTGCTCGTCAAAAGCTACTCGGTTGAAATAACGCGCCGTCGTTTGGTCGATAGGTAAAATACGCGGATCCTCGAGACAGGCTATCGTCGTCGTATAAATAGGATGCAGATGAAGCACCGCCCGAATATCTGGGCGACGACGGTGGATCTGTCCATGTATTGCCCAAGCTGTCGGATCAACATCCTCTCGTAGAGCATCTTCAGGATTGTTTGCGTCCAGTAACAGTAAACTTTCCGCAGTAATTTGCGAAAAATGTACCCACTTAGGGTTAATTAAAAAAGTATTCCCCTCGGCTGAAACCGCTGCACTAAAATGGTTCGCGACGGCTTCGTGTAATCCCAATTCTGCGACCAATCGAAAACAAGCGGCCAAATCGATCCGTAACTGTAATTCATGCTCTGTCATATCGACCTCTTACTCGCTGGCGGCGAGAGATTGGATTTCTTGTTCGCTGGGCGCAGTGAAATGATAGCGCTCAAACAGTTGATGGTACTCCGCTGTTTGCCGGAATTGCGCTAACCCTTTGGTAATTGCTGCTTTAACATCTGGAGCATCCTTTCTGACCCCAATCCCCATTAATACCGGATAAAGCAATTGGGTTGAGCTCACTTTTACTTTACCTGGAAGTTTGCTTACTGCTGCTTGGGCTACCGCAACGTCGGTAATTTGCGCATCGATCGCATGAGATAGGAGCGCCTGTGTCGTTTGAGGATCAGTCGGGAATTCACTGATTTTTATTGCGGGTTTACCCTGTTTTACACATTGGTTTTCTGAGAATTGTTGTAAATGCTGTAAGAACGATGAACCAGCCATACTACCAATTTTATGCCCACAAAATTCATCGGGTGCCTTGGGTTGGTAGTGACTATTACTCAGTGACAGGATTTGCTGGCCTGTTTTGAGATAAGGCACCATATCGATCACTTTCAATCGCTCTGGCGTGATATACATCGCTGAATTGGTAACGTCAAAACGTTTTCCCCGCAGCCCAGGAATTAGATTAGGGAAGCGGGTGTCTACTGTCACCACTTGTCTATTGAGCTGTTTAGCGATGCCCGTCAACATTTCTATATCGAAGCCTGCGGGTTTCCCTTGGTTCATATATTCATAAGGTGCGAAGGTGACATCAGACCCAGCAATAATTTTTGCGGGTTGTAAAAATTCGGCGTGAGCGTTTACCATATTGAGAAAAACCATCATCCCGCACGCGTTAACTATTACTGTTTTTTTCATAATGATTACCTTTTAGTTTACTGAGATATCTTTGAGAAATTGTTGGATACGCGGGTGACTACCCTGACGCAGTTTTTCTGGGGTGTCATCACAGACCACTCTTCCTTGCTCCATAAAGACCACACGGTCAGAGATACTGAATGCGAATTTCATTTCATGTGTCACGATAAGCATCGTTATCCCTTCACGCGCGAGCTGTTCAATAACCTGTAATACCTCTGCTACTTTTTCCGGATCTAAAGCGGAAGTGGGTTCATCGAATAGCATAATGCGGGGTTTCATCATCAGCGCACGCGCGATAGCCACTCGCTGTTGTTGCCCCCCAGATAACTGATGGGGATATTTATTGGCATGATCGAGCATCCCAACTTTAGATAAAATCAGGGCCGCACTATGCCGACGTTGTGCCGCACTCCCTAACTTATGCCAAGTGGGGGCCAGTAATAAATTCTGCAAAACGGTAAGATGCGGAAAAAGGTTGAATCCTTGGAAAACCATGCCGATTTGCTGACTCAACTGCGTATTTTCGTAAAAGGTTTCTTTTGCAGGACCGTTACGTTCAAGCTTGATAAAGGGCTGATCGTTAAGCCACACTTCTCCACTATCGATTTTATCCATACCATTAAGCAGTCTGATAAAAGTCGTTTTTCCTGAGCCTGAAGGGCCAATGATCGAAATGACCTCACCGGGCTTGACCGCTAGAGAGACCCGCCCTAATACTTCAACGTTATTAAAGGCTTTATGGAGATCCTTAGCTTCTAAAGCATAATGTGAGTCTGAGGTGTGGAGGTCGTTCGAGGCACTAGGCGTTGTCGCCAATTCATAGAGTACCGGGTCTACAGGGGGACGTTGAGTGCGTTTGGACAGGTCTAACCATACTTCAAAACGCTTAAGCGCGGTATCGAAAACGGTAACGACCAAGATGTAGTAAAGTGCGACAGCACACATCGTTTCCATCACCAAAAAATTCTCGGTGTATAAACGCTGCCCTACCAACAAAATCTCCGTTAATGACACCACCGATACCAGTGAGGTTAATTTAACAATCGAGATAAATTCATTAGCCAGTGCGGGTAACGCGACACGAATAGCTTGTGGGATAATCACTCGATACTGCAGTACGCCATAACGAAGCCCCAATGCTTTCCCAGCTTCGTACTGTCCTTTTGGAATAGAGAGTAGCCCACCACGGTGGATTTCTGCGATGTACGCACTCTCACTTAGCACCAAGGCAATCAGCCCTGACCAATAGGGATTACTAAGGACGATTGATGTCGAAGGTAACGCTTGGGGTAAGTTATAAACAAAAATCAGTAAAACGAGTAACGGTAAACTTCTAAAGAACCAGATGTAGCTCCGTGCGAAGGTTTGAGGTATCCAATGTTTTTGCTGCCGTGCTAAAGCAAGGAAGAACCCTAGAACAATACTTATCCCCCATGCAGACAGGCTCAGGCTAACCACAGTCCAGGTTGCAGACCAAAAATCTTTATCTTTGAATAAACTGAAAAAATAGCCCCAATCAAAACTCATAGTCGAATCCCTTAATCGCTAGATACCACACGGCATCTACATGAAACACTGGGTGAGTTCTGCAATCTTCAGACCATTAGCTAGGAAGGTAAAATATTAAATTTATTCATTCAAAAGATAAAAAAACTATGCTTACATAAGCGTATTAACGCTTAATAAGCTCTGCTCGAGGGACGGTCTGTGGCGAACTATACATTAAGGCAGCTGAAGTATTTTATTACCACGGTAGAATGCGGTAGCGTTGCTGAAGCCTCCCGCCAATTATTTATTGCCCAACCCTCAATTTCGACCGCCATTAAGGGGCTAGAGGAGAGTTTTGGGGTAACACTATTTATTCGTCATCATGCTCAGGGGGTTTCACTGACCCCTTCCGGGGCAAGGTTTTATCATAAGGCACTAAAACTGATCAGAACGGCTCATGAATTTGAGCAGAATGCACTGGCTGATAACAATGTGGTATCAGGTAAAATCGAGATCGGCTGCTTCGAAACCGTTGCACCGCTGATACTGCCTAAATTATTACGGGGTTTTAAGGATCGCTATCCTGGCGTGGAGATAACGGTTCGCGATGGTGAACAGCATGAACTCGTTAAAGGATTAATTGCGGGAAGCTTTGACTTGGTACTGCTCTATCAACATCAACTTGATGTCACGATAGAAACCATGCCCCTTCTTCCTCCACAAGCCCCTTATGTGTTATTACCTGCTGATCATCCCTTAGCCCATAAAGCGTCGTTAAGCTTAGCTGAGCTAGCCCCACTACCAATGATTTTGTTAGATGTATTACCAAGCCGACATTATTTCGTCAGTCTGTTTACGCAAGCGGGTTTAGAACCGAATATCCTTTTCAGTTCTCCTTCAATCGAGATGGTCAGGGGAATGGTCGGCCAAGGATTTGGATTTGCGTTTCTGGTGACGCGTCCGCAAGGTGATACGACCTATGATGGCCAAAAATTAGTCACCCTTAAACTTAAAGACGTCGTAGAAGGATCGGGATTAGTGACCGCCTGGCTAAAACAGAATCCATTGACGATGCCAGCCGAATTGTTCAAACAATTTTGTGTGGAAAACATCACCTCAAAGATGACTTCTCACAGAGATGCTGAATGATTTTTTCGAGTAGCGCCAAGCATTGTACTAACTGACCTTTTTCTATGTATTCATCGGCTTTATGCCCCTGCTCCATGCTACCCGGGCCGCACACCACTGAGGTTATCCCCGATGCTTGGTATAGCCCCCCCTCAGTCCCAAAGGATACGGTCTGTGGGCTTGAGCAGTCGGTCCACTTTAGTAATCTTTGTAACCACGGCGTTGTTTCATCGAGGTGAAGGCCAGGATAAGCAGCGAGTGTTTCAAAGGTGATATTACTGTCACGACTCCTCTCCCGCATGTTGGGTAGCAGTTGCTGCTGCGCGTAAGCCTTTATTCCCTCAATTAGAAAAGAGGCTGAATAGCCGGGTAGATAACGTAATTCCATATCGAACTTACAATTATCTGGAACAATATTCAGTGCCTCGCCCCCTGAAATTGTCCCAACATGAAGTGTACTGAACGGCGGGTCAAAACGCGGATTGCGCTCTGTGGTTAAGATATTTTCTTGGTCGAGAATAAAATGGATTAAACGGGAGGCGTAATGAATAGCGTTCACCCCTTGAGGGGTATAAGCGGAGTGGCAAGCTTTACCTTTAACCTGACAGCGAAGGGCAATTTTCCCCTTATGGCCGTTAACCGGCTGCATCGAGGTCGGTTCCCCCACTACACAGAGTTCGGGCTTGATCGGCTGTGAGTCAAGATAGGCCACGAGATCATGCACGCCTAAGCACCCGACTTCCTCATCATAACTCAATCCCAGCCATACAGGCTTTTTGAGTTGGTCAGCGTCAAGGACAGTGATCATAGCAAGACTACAGGCAATAAAGCCTTTCATGTCTGTAGTGCCCCTTCCATAACAGCGTTCGTTATCGAGGATCAGAGAAAAAGGGGGATAGTGCCATTGCTGTCCATCAACAGGGACAACATCCGTGTGACCAGAGAGCAGGATGCCCCCTGTGACGCGAGGGCCAATACAGACCACTAAATTGGCTTTAGTTCGCTCTGGATTATAAAGAATCTCGGCTTGGAAGCCCTGTTCGGCAAGATAGTGTTGTACATAATCAATTAGGGCGAGGTTACTCTCACGACTGGTTGTATCAAAACTCACTAACTTGCTGAGTAATTCCAAGGTAAGTGGTAAATAATCATTCATTTCCTGGCACTCCATATCGGGGAGCCAATCGTGGATCTAACGCTCGCACTAAATAGTCTTGTTGCTGGGGCTGCCATAACGTCCACAGTTCACGTAACCTTACCGTAGGATTATCGGCCCAGTCTACTCGTAGATCGCACAGCGGCCATGACGGCTCACCATAGACTTTCAGCGCCGCTGAATGCACAGGCCCAGCTTCGCCTCCCGCCGCAATAGCCGCCTCTAAGGCCGATAAAAGCCGTTCGCCAAGTTCGCCTTCCCGAGCCATAAACTGCTGTACGGCCACTTCTGGCACTTGCTCTGACGCCAACATATTTCCCGCAGCGATACAGTATTCGCCTTGGCGAGACTGCCAAATACCCAAGGTATTGGCACCACTCCATACAGCAGTACGTCCTAGAGCGTCAATGACAGTCACCTGACGAAAATCGCGGTGAGGTTCTTGTTCCATCACTATTGCTAACGCTTGTTCAGCATTTCTTCCTGCGTCCAATTCTGCCAGTACCGCAGGCCCTAATGAAGGTAATGTCACATTTTGTGAAGAGACCGCGCCAATACCGGGCTGGATCCAAGGGCAGCGTTGTCCCACGGCAATACTGGATGAACTAATGGCAATACCAAATTGCCCCGTGTTTGGGCAGTAACCGCTGATCGAGATCGTCATTCGTTTTCCTCAGCGTCGGGGATAACCGCAATAATATCGATTTCCATTAACCATTCCGCCTGGGCTAAACCACTTACAACCAGGCCAGTTGAAATAGGGAAAACGCCCTTTAACCATTTACCGACTTCTCGATAAACCGGCTCCCTAAAACGAGGATCGGTTATATAGGTCGTGGTTTTAACAATATGACTCAGATCAGAACCTGCTTCTTCGAGGAGTATTTTAACGTTCTTCATCGCTTGTTCTGCTTGCGCGGCGGGGTCACCTAGGCCGACCAGATTGCCATTAAAATCAGTACCGACTTGCCCTCTTACATAAACGGTATTCCCTGCCCTCACCGCCTGGCATAAATCATTATCCAATGATTGATTGGGGTAAGTCTCTTTGGTGTTGAACATTCTAATACGCGTATGAGTGGGCGACTTCATCGTCTGTTCCTTATCACGTTAGGCTGTAGGGGTAATGTTTGATAAATAATGGTGCTGGATAGCAATCTGGTCAGCGATATATTTAGCATCATGCCAGACTCCCCAGATAAACGAAGAACCGCGACGCGATTGCCAAGGCAGGCCAAGGAAATAGAGACCTCGCTCGCAAGATACGCCTCGCTGCTGACGCGGTTTACCCTGTTCATCGATAACATCAATCTCTAACCAGCGATAATCGGTAGTGTAGCCAGTCGCCCAAATGATCGTCCCCACCCCTGCCGCCCTTAAATCGAGTTCCATTAAGGGGCTGCGCAAACACTCAGCATCTTCGATGATTTCACGCGCGCGTGGATCCTCTGGAAATGCTACCCCATTGCGTTCAACCCATGCATCAGCCGCATCAAGCAGGGTGAGATAACTTTCATCACCATTTTTAATATTTTTCAGGAGATCTTTTTTAAAGGTCACGACATTTTCCTCAACGGATTCAGTCATTCCCGTAAGAATGATGCCTTGCTGTGCGAGCCGTCGAAAATCAATGGTCTCCCCTCCTCTCGCGCCACTGACCGCAATGGTTACATGGCTCTTCCCCGGTGCATGTTCGGTGGCATCCCATAAACCGAGAACCCCCAGCCACCAACAAAAATCTTGACCTCGATAGCGTCTTGGTGGGCGATCATGCGGGCCAACGGAGAGGTAAACTTGACGTCCTGAGCGTTGGATCTCATCAGCGATTTGCACACCAGAAGATCCCGCTCCCACCACCAAGACCGCTCCTGGTGCTACTTGCTGAGGATTGAAATAGTCTGCGGAATGAATTTGTTGAATACCCGTCACTGTCGTGGCTAACGAAGGGATCACGGGATGATGGAAAGGTCCGGTCGCCACGACCACGTTGTTTGCGACCAGCGATCCGGTAGAGGTTTGAATGTGAAAACCCGGTTTATTATCCCGTTTAGTGACCCGCTGAACATCAACCCCACACTCTACGGGGAGATTAAATTGTTCAACATAGTCAACGAAGTAATCAGCCACATCTTCTTTCGCCACAAAGTGGTTAGCTTCATACTTCGAAAACTCACGATCGGGGAAGCGGTCATGCCAAGCGGGACCATTGGCGACTAGCGAATCCCAGCGTCCGCTACGCCAAGCTTCCGCGATACGATTTTTCTCCAACACACGGTGGGAAATCCCTCTTTCCAATAAGTGCTGACTCATCGCAATACCTGCTTGGCCCGCACCGATTACAAGCGTATCGACCTGTTGTTCACTCATCCACTCAGCCTCATTATTCATCGTCTTTTACACTCAGAATAGGCATTGGACTAAGGTAAATAAAATAGTATAAAACTACGGGTTAACCATAAATTAACTATGGCTCGGTACGCTTACCCTCTTCACCCACCAGCTGCAACTGTACCCAACATGCACGCAAAACCGGTATTACCTGCTGCGTCGTCTCAGCCAGCTTAACTAAGGCACCAATGATTGCACGGCTCTCTGAGAGATTACCGGCCATCACATCGCGGTAAAGCGAAGAGACAAGAGGTGTTTCGTTATTCAGTAGCGTCTTTAGTAACTGTTCGACCACTTTCGATCGAGGCTGATAGCCCGACGCGGTGATAACACTCAGTACTTCATTATATAGCGCCTCAATATAGTGTGCTCCCCCTTCCTTAGAGAGAATACGTTGCGTATCGGCTTGAGCAAGGCAAGTGACCGCGCCAAGAGTGCTTAAGAAAAGATACTTCTCCCACATCTCACTGGTGATATCCTCACTGGCATCTAAGGTGAACGTTACGCCTGCTAATTGATCGGCGAGCAATGCCACGTCTTTCTGTTGTACTGACGCGAGCGCACCAAAACTGATTCGGTGTAGCGGCGTTAACTGCTCAATTTCATTTTTTGAATTAAGCGTCGCGTATATCTGACATAAACCACCGAGAACGCGATCACCATAATGGCGCTGAAGCGTCGCGATATGGCCCATTCCATTTAGCAGCGGTAGGATAAAAGTGTTATCCCCTACCGCAGGACGAATTTGTTCAATAACTTGGGCTAAATGGGGATGTTTAACGGCGAGGATAATCAATTGCCAAGCGTCATCGGTAAGCTCCTCTGCCGTCAAGATAGAAGGCCTGATACTGAAGATCTCTTGATAACCTTTTATCACCAACCCCTCATCGGCTAACTGCTGCGCGCGCCCTTTACGAACTAAAAAAGTTACCTCATGTCCAGCTTGCGTTAATCGGGCACCGAAATAGCCTCCCGTTGCCCCCGCCCCTACAACAAGTATTTTCATGATTTTCCCGATATCTATCGATATTGTTGTTTTCGATTTCAAAAAAAAGGGCCTGATCAATCAGGCCCTCTTCTTATTTGCTCTCTTGCGCTTTGCTCTCGCCCAGCACTTTCAATTTTTTCGATAAATCACGGCGTTCTTTCGACAGTTCAGCATTTTTAATGATGTATTCATCAACGCGGTCTTCATAATCACTTCGCATGCTTGCAATGATCTCTTGAATCGCCTCGACACTCATTCCTGGCTTAATATATTCGCTAAGGTTGTCGAGCAGTAACACACGCTTTTGGTTATCACGAACCTTCTTCTCATTATCAGTGATTTCACGTTGCAGCTTATTTTTACGACGAAACATTCTTACAAACTCAAGCACATCCTGGAATGACTGTTTTGCATTTTCCATGACAACACCTTTAGTTAAACCTGCTACGCAGGGGATAGATTTCTCGGATTTAAAAACCGTTTAACGACGTAACGCTAAACGTATAAGCTCTCGCATTCTTTCTAATTGTTTCGTTAGTTCCAAACTTAGCCAAACGTAACCGTAGACTGGGGTTAATTCTGCCTTAGCATGTTCGGCTTGAGCAAGTAGCTGTGTGAGTTCGCCAGTAATTTCATCCATGGCTGCGCTACTTAACGCCAGCTGATCACTTTCACTGACACCATTACGCAGCATATCGGCCAATGCGTCCAGCATTTGTTCTGTCGTCGCTTGAGTGCGACGTAAGGTCGGAGCATTAAGTAATAACAAATGGCTTTCGCGGGAAGACCACCATGCGTTAATTTGCATCTCCATGGTATTCACCATATTGCGTTGGATGGTCTGAATCCCTTCAAATACAGAACGCGGGATACGCGTCTCTTTACATGCCGGCTCAAGCAGGCTTCGCATCTTGATAAGTGACGTTAATAACTGCTGTAACGGCTTATTTAACCGTGGCTTTTCCAACAGATTCGATGACAATCCCGTATGATAGATTTTTCGGCTGTCTACCAGTGCATCGGCTAAGCGTAATCGCCAGAATACATAAGCCCGTTGCGTGAAAATGCCAGTAAAAAAGATGGAAAGTAGACATCCAAACACGACATCTCCCCCACGCCACAATGCGGTAAGAAAGTCTCCTGCGGGCGCGCCCACGACAACCCCAAGCGTAATCCCAATCAGTAGCGCCATATAAGGGCGTTTACCTAAGGTCAGGTAACCGCAAAAGAACATCACAATGCCACACCAGCCGAGCATAAGAGGCAAAGAAATCATTTCGAGTTTCAATGCTATCAGCCCTGATATTGACCCAAGAACCGTTCCAATAATCCGTTGTATTGCCCGAGGAAAGACATTCCCCCACGTAGAGATAGGTCCGATAACCACGACTAACGTAATTAAGGGCCAACTTCCTTCAGGAATATTTAAGATACGGATGAGCATGAAGGAGGCTAAGAACGCGATGGCAATACGGACACCATGCACCCAACGATAATGTCGATAGAGCCAATATTCTAATTTCGAGAGGGGTTTGTCGGTTTTCACAGCTCGCGCTAAGGGTCAGAAAATGATACTAGGCAGTGTACCCTGAGTTATCTTGTTTTTTAACCCTTAACGAAAAAAAGCCTCGCGAACGAGGCTTATACTTTTAAAATTTACGTTTAATATAATCAATCGCGCGAGTAAAGATCCCAGCTTCGGCCACCGGTTGAAGGGCAACCAGAGGATAGCTAGCAAGTTCTTTATCTTTATCCATAACCTTGATTTGACCGATAGGCTGATTAGCCGCCAGCGGCGCTTCAAGCTCTTTTTTATCGATAATATATTTTGCTTTAACGTTATTGATCTCGTTTTTAGGCAAAGATAAATAAAGATCTTTATCACTGCCTACTGCAACCGTATGAGGATTACCGTACCAAACATTTTCGTTACCGATTGCACGACCTGCATGGAACAGCTGCACAGTATCAAAATTGTTCTGTCCCCAGACTAACAACTTACGTGCCTGCTCTTCACGTCCCTTCGAGCTTTTACCGCCCATAATCACCGCAATCAGACGGTGGTTACCCACAACGTTCGACGCGATGATGTTAAAGCCTGCAGTTTCAGTGTGACCGGTCTTTAATCCATCGACGTGTAAGCTATTGTCCCACAATAGACCATTGCGGTTATTTTGTGTAATACCGTTCCAGGTTAAGGTTTTCTCACTATACATCTGATAGAAATCAGGCTCTCCATCGATAATGGCTTTAGAGAGAATCGCGAGATCGCGGGCCGTCGAGTGCTGTCCCGGTGCATCGAGGCCATGAACCGTTTCAAAGTGAGTATTTTTTAAACCTAATTTCGCAACATATTGATTCATCAACCCAACAAAGTTTTCTTGGCTACCCGCCACATAATCTGCCAAGGCAACACAGGCGTCGTTACCGGAATCAATGATAACGCCACGACTTAAGTCGCGAACGGTGAGCACATCACCCGGTTTCAAAAACATCAAGGATGAGCCCTTAAATACTGGGTTACCCGCCCCCCAAGCATCTTGCCCCACCGTAACTTTATCGTCACGCGTGATACGTTTTTGATCAATCGCTCGGTCAACCACATACCCGGTCATCAGTTTGGTTAAGCTTGCTGGATTACGTTGCTCATCAGGATTACCAGCAGTCAATATTTGACCTGTTTTCGCATCCATTAGAACCCAGGAGGCTGCATCAATGGAAGGCGGCGCTAGAGAGAAAGGTAATGCATCATCTTGCGCAAATGCATGCGCAGCATAAAGAACTAAAGAAGTAACAACTAGAGTGGCGCGCCTTTTCAAAATAATCCTCGGTAATCTTAACTGAACGAATAGTTGGCCTTTTTACGGTATTTTTCAGCATCTATCACCTGTTAATTGTGAGAAATTGTGAATATTTTCTGGTTTGCTCGGATTTCACTCAACTCTCCTGCTGTATTCTCTATTCGACTGATAGACCGTCACTTCTATCCCCCCTGATCTATTGCTCACCCGTGCCTCAATACTTTGATAATACCCACCTCACTTGGGGTGCGGTAACCCCACCATCACCTCATTAATCCTTTTTATTACCCTTTAGTACGATAAATAGGATTAATGAACTTTCTTGTTGGGCGTGGGAAACCTACACTGATTCATACAACAATAAGGGTCTGAAATGAGTAATCTACTACTATTGGTTTTTGGAATTATCCTAGGGATCATCGCTATTTGGTTAGGGGTTTCATATTTTACTGAAGTCCTTGCCCACAAGAAAACATTTAAAAAATAACCAAGGCCGAGTTCGGCCTTTTTCTTTCAAATGCAATAATTAGCTTTGATAATTAAACATTGATCAATTAATGATCAAGTCGCCGATATAATACGCTAACATATTGTTAGTATTGATAAATCCCTTCAAATAAACTAATCTTACCCTCATTACTTTGAATAAAAATGAGTTAGATACAATTTAGAAACATTCATCATTAACATGATATTTTCTTATATGTTAATAGACAATGCTAAATCTATCACACTATAATTTATGAAATTAACTAGGGTCTTTTAACGTGGGGAAGACGTCCTACATTGTAAAAAGAGTGTAATTAAATTTACCTAGCGAATTATTGATTTCATTCACCCGCTAATGGAATATTATAGAGGGCATGTAAGCAATGAGCTTTTTCCATTTAAAAAATACGATTGAACGTAATAAATATTTGGCAGAAAAAAACCTCAAAGAGCTCAATCTTCACGAACTATCTTATATCCACCTCAATACAAACAGTCCAGCGGTTAAACTGCAAGATTGCTCTGTAAACTCTAAGCTTTATGGTTTGCACGAAATTCTGTTGATGAGCTCACCGGTAAAAGATCATCACTTTGTTATGCTGATTACCGTTATATCGCTGTTAAACGAATTATGTAGCCTCTATACCCTTAAGCAAACTCGCTCAACAAATAACTTCATAAATTTTATTATGAGCTTTACGTCGCTGACCTTGGACCAAGCTGTATTGCTCTATACCTTGAAGGAAAGTTTACAGAAAGATGGTAGCCTGGCTAACCTTCAGAACGTTGAGGGAAAGATTTTAGCGGTATTTAAATTCAACCATCACCAAAGAGAAGCGATTACTCCCCCTGCTGTTGCATGGGATGGCTGCTATCCGATTATGAGTCAAGAGGCCTATACACTGATCAATGTTGTTGAGTTACAAAAGCTCGCCATCAATATTATGGATCGTATTTACCAAGGCCTTCTTAAAAGAAAAATTGAAATTGTGGAAATGCCTGCTGAAGATTTCTTTTATAAATATCTCGATAAAGTCTAATTTGACCCTAGTCTTGAGAAACACCACGCTAAGTTAGCTCTCGTAGTGTTGCCCCATACCGCGACCTTTTAAGTGAGGCTCGCAATAAGCTATTACCCATTTCATCCCATACAGACTGAAACCCTAAACGCTTTAAAAATTTTAAAACTACGGACAGTGAGTCAAGCATCTTCACAACGCCGTTAAGTAAGTTCATCTCCAGCCTATCCGTTAGACAATTAGTGAGACATACTAAGGGCTAACCTTGAGCTGAAATGATAACATTGTAGCGAGACAAGCCTACAGTACGCTGAGGGATTGATTTTCAAACAGAACAATTAAAAGTGATGATGGTGAATGAAAAACAACGATACTGCCCAGCCCACCTTTCTCTTTCACGATTATGAGACCTTTGGTAAACATCCTGCCTTGGATAGGCCCGCACAATTCGCAGGCGTCAGGACAGATGGTAATTTCCAAGTGATCGGGGAACCAGAAGTGTTTTATTGCAAATTGGCTGACGATTATCTGCCCGAGCCTGAGGCCGTATTAATCACGCATATTACGCCGCAAGAAGCGCAACAGAAAGGGATGATAGAAGCGGTGTTTACGCAACGTATACATCATCTATTTAGTGAGCCAAATACCTGCATAGTCGGCTATAACAATATACGTTTTGACGACGAAGTCACTCGACATCTTTTTTATCGAAATTTCCATGACCCTTACGGCTGGAGCTGGCAAGAAGGTAACTCGCGCTGGGATCTGTTGGATGTGATGCGTGCTTGCTACGCATTACGTCCCGAAGGGATCGAATGGCCGGAAAACGAACAAGGTTTGCCAAGTTTTAAGCTTGAACATCTCACCAAAGCAAATGGTATTGCTCATACACAAGCCCATGATGCGATGTCAGATGTTTACGCTACCATTGCTATGGCGCAGCTCGTCAAAGAAAAACAGCCCAAATTATTCGACTTTCTGTTTACCCATCGTAATAAGCATCGTCTAACAAGTTTAATCGATATTCCACAAATGAAACCTTTGGTGCATGTGTCGGGAATGTTTGGTGCTGCGCGGGGCAATACAAGTTGGATTGTACCGCTCGCTTGGCACCCAGATAATAAAAATGCACTGATTACCGTCGATTTAGCCGGTGAAATAACGCCACTTCTGACCCTTGATAGTGATACGTTACGTGAAAGACTTTACCAAAATAAAGCGCAACGCGGTGAGAATGCCCCTATCCCGTTAAAGTTAGTCCACATCAACAAATGCCCCGTTCTAGCACCTGCCAGTGTATTACGTCCTGAAGATGCTGAACGCTTAGGGATTGATCGACAAGCCTGTTTGGACAATTTAGCACTTTTACGTCAGCATCCTGAGATTCGCGAAAAAGTGGTAGCAGTCTTTGCCGATAAAGCGCCTTTTGCACCCTCTCACAATGTCGATAACCAGCTTTATGATGGCTTTTTTTCCGCTGCAGATAAACAAACGATGGATGTGATTCGTCAGACCAATCCTCAGCATTTACCCGCAATGGATCTACGCTGGAGCGATAATCGCATCGACGAGCTTCTATTCCGTTTTCGGGCAAGGAATTACCCTGGCACATTGGATGAAGTGGAACAGCTACGCTGGATAGAATACCGACGCTCAGTGCTTACGCCAGAGAAGGTCAATGACTATTTCGAACAACTCACTGGGTTACTGCAAGAGCACCAAGATGCTCCAGATAAAGTTGCTTTACTGCAGGCTTTGGCGCGCTATGCTCAAGAAATGTTAAGTTGAAAAAAAAGCCTGCTAAGCAGGCTTTTTCAATTAGAGGGGCGAAATTACTTGTTTGGAATCTCTGAAACCACTTTAACTTCGCTCTTATTAATTTGTTGCTTAACACCGTTTGCATCGGTGTAGCCCACTAAGCCGGCATCCGTTTCTTTTGGCTTGCCATCGCTGACTATCGTGCGCCCATCAACAGTATGGATTGCATAACTGGTACGAGTACAACCTGATAATGCACAAACCGCAATCATTGCTACAGCAGGGATAATCAACTTCTTCATATGACACTCCTTGAAATATGTAATTTTTTTGGCTTCGTGTTAAGTATAGTCACTATTTCTAATTTTGCAGGAAGCAAAAAAAAACCGACCTTCTCAGGTCGGTTTGCAACGTACAAAATGTACCGTTAGCGTTCTTCGTTGTACTGGGGTACAGGGAGACGGAAGCCTTTCGTCACAATCGCTAGATAGATAATACCGATTGCCGCCCAGATTAAGCCTAATTCCATTGAGCTTTTCTCTAAGTTAACCCACAGCGCACCAACCGTGATTGCTCCACATAGTGGCAGGATCAGGAAGCGGATATTATCCTTCAGCGTACGGCGCAGTTTTTCACGGATCCAATATTGTGAAATTACCGACAGGTTAACGAATGTAAAGGCAACCAATGCACCAAAGTTAATCAACGCGGTGGCCGTCACCAGATCGAAATTAATCGCCAATAACGCAATAGCACCCACTAATAACACGTTGAAAACGGGTGTATGGAATTTCGGGCTGATGTAGCCGAAGAAACGTTTAGGGAATACCCCATCACGTCCCATTACATACATTAAGCGTGAAACCCCGGCATGTGCCGCCATACCTGACGCAAGAACCGTCACACAAGAGAAAATCAAAATACCAAATTGGAAGGCTTTACCTGCCACATAAAGCATGATTTCGGGTTGTGAAGAGTCAGGATCTTTGAAATGGCTGACATCAGGGAAATACAGCTGTAAGAAGTAAGACACCGCAATAAACAGTAATCCACCAATCAGCGCGGTTAAGAAAATCGCCTTGGGAATTACGCGCTTAGCGTCTTTAGTCTCTTCAGATAACGAACTGATGCCATCAAAGCCCAAGAAAGAGAAACAGAGTATTGTCGCACCGGTTATCATCGGTACCACCTGTGAGTTCTCCGTCCAGAATGGCTTACTGCTGACTAATGTCCCTGCACCAACGCCCTGCGAGACACCGTAGATAACCATACCGACTATCACTAACATCACCAGGATCTGTAAAACAACGATCAGACCGTTAAAGTTAGCAACCGTACGGATACCTTTTAGGTTGGTCAGGGTCATAAAGCCTACTAATAGTACGACGAAAATCCACGAAGGAATCCCCGGTATTAGCGACTCAAAATAGCTTTTGGCCAGCAAAATATTGATCATCGGCATAAACAGATAATCAAGCAGCGACGACCAACCCACCATGAAACCAACATGTGGGCAAATCGATTTCTGTGCGTAGGTATACGCAGAACCCGCTGATGGGAACCGGTGAACCAGTTTTCCATAACTCAACGCAGTAAACAGAATCGCAATAAGGGCGAAGGCATAAGCCGTGGCAACATGCCCACCCGTTAAATTCGTAACAATACCGAACGTATCAAACAAGGTCATTGGCTGCATGTAGGCTAAGCCAATCATAACGACCGGGAAGAGAGTCAGTGTTTTCTTTAAGCTGGCACGTGATTGTGCTGGAGATGCATTAGTCTGCATGATGTTGCCCCCCTATAGCCGCAATCGACATGGACTGCACCACAGGGAAACTCCGTGAAGAGACGGAAGGAGTGACATTGATAGGCTGTGAAATAGCCTTAGCGCCGTAGTCATCGCGAAAGCGAGCAGCAGCTGCTACTTGCATAATAGTTGATGGCCCCATTACTTTTCCTCTAAACATACGCTCAAGCGTGAAAGGGTGACTAAGTCGACGTAGCCGACCAGATAAACACTACTAGTAAGTTTTACTGCAAAAAAATAACCGACGCACGGTTAATTAAAACAGTTTACGTCGGTTATCTCGAATTTTGCAGGCCGCGCATTGTGCCTAAATCCAGCTTTCAACACAAGCCTTTAAGGGGAAAACCTCAGAATTTTCTTGATCGACTTTCGGTCAGCTAGCCAAGAGGCATGGTGAAAGGATCGCTATAGCGGTATTGAAATCCTAAACTGCGACAAATCGCTTCACCATTTACCCACTTTCCATCCGTGGCTTGTGGATCAACAAATTCAAAGGTCGGCGGCTCGGCGCCCAGCTGTTTAGCCACAAATGGATAAAACTCATCGCGCCGAGGATGTCGGTGTGCCGACAGATTGAAGGTTGTTCCCGAGCGCGGCTCTGCAAGAAGCAGCGAGATCGCTTCAATAACATCATCTAGATGGACTAAATTGACGGGATGATTGCCTTGCGTTAACTGTTTCTTGCCCGCTAAAAAGCGGCCAGGGTGGCGATTCGGTCCAACTAACCCGGAGAGTCGTAAAATATCCACTTCGATACCAGGTAACTGGTGCAACCATTGCTCTAACGCGACGAGGCGTTTGCCCGCGGGGGTCACCGGTAGGAGTGGACTTGCTTCCACCATCTCGCCTTGTTGATCACCATACACCGAGGTGGAGCTGGTGAAAATCAACCGTTTCACGCCATTCGCTATCGCACTATCGACGAGATTTTGCACCGCGTTCACATAATACTCTCCCCCCTCACCACTCCGTGATGCGGGTAAGGTGATTATGAGCGTATCGACTGACATTAATTGCTCTAACTCGTCGAAATCGCACTCGATATCAGGGGTCGTTACTAATTTAACCGCGGAGATGCCACAGCGTCGGGCAGCTAGAATCCCATCTTCCGATGTTTTTGACCCTTGTACATCGTAGCCACGCTGGCTGAGCGCTAAGGCTAAAGGCATCCCTAACCACCCTAATCCAATAATCGCTATTTTTTTCATACTGATCTCGCCGTCGAATATCGTGATTCAAGGTTAGCGCGACTCTACTTCCCCTTCCAGTAAAGTTATCTGAGTTTGCTGTAAAAAAAATTCACCTTAGGGTCGAAAAAACGGTTGCCAAGGCGATTCATCTCGGCTAGGTTAAATGACATCACTTTTTTCCAATATTTGGATAAGAAAATTATGAATTTTGTTCAAACCCGCCATCATCACCATCATCACCCTGACTAGTCTTTCAGGCGATGACGGCTGGAAGACGATTAGGTCTTCCTCTGGTTTGAACGTATAAAGCCCTCGGAAGATCGCTCTTCCGAGGGCTTTTTTAATGCCCATAACAACGACAAAACAATGACAGACAGAAAAGTAAATTAAGAGGATTGGTGTAATGTTGGATAACACGCGTTTACGAATTGCAATGCAGAAATCAGGCCGTTTAAGTGATGAATCTCGCGAACTGCTCACCCGCTGTGGTATAAAAATTAACTTACAACAGCAGCGTTTAATCGCTTTCGCAGAGAATATGCCTATTGACATCTTACGTGTGCGTGATGACGACATTCCAGGCTTAGTCATGGATGGCGTGGTGGATCTTGGAATCATTGGCGAAAATGTGTTGGAAGAAGAAGTATTAACTCGTCGTGCACAAGGTGAAGATCCACAACTTACGATTTTACGTCGCCTAGATTTCGGTGGATGCCGACTTTCACTCGCAATGCCTGCAGATAGCGTTTATACCGGCCCTGAATGTTTAGACACCAAACGCATTGCGACATCATACCCTCACCTATTAAAGAAATATTTTGACTCGAAAGGCCTGACGTTTAAATCTTGCTTACTCAATGGATCAGTTGAAGTCGCTCCACGCGCAGGGCTTAGTGATGCAATTTGCGATCTGGTCTCGACCGGGGCAACGTTAGAGGCTAATGGTCTGCGCGAAGTAGACGTGATTTATCGCTCCAAAGCGGTACTCATCCAACGCGCAGGCGAGCTTTCAGAGGATAAGCAAGCCTTAGTCGATCGGATGATGACGCGTATTCAAGGGGTTATTCAAGCTCGTGAATCGAAATACATTATGATGCATGCGCCGAGTGAGAAACTTGAGCAAATTATCGATCTACTCCCCGGTGCCGAGCGCCCTACCGTATTGCCATTGGCTGGTGACCAGTCCCGCCTTGCGTTACACATGGTCAGCAGCGAAACACTTTTCTGGGAAACCATGGAGAAACTAAAAGCGTTAGGGGCTAGCTCCATACTCGTTCTCCCCATTGAGAAAATGATGGAGTAAACGATGAGCGCGCTTAATCCTATTGTTTCTTGGGCAAGCCTGACGCCCGCCGAGCAGCAAAAAATGTTACAGCGTCCAGCGATGGCTGCTGCGAATAACATTAGCCAGACGGTTCAACAGATTTTGGCACAGGTCAGAGAAGAAGGTGACGCAGCGCTGCGTCGCTTTAGCCAACAGTTTGATCGCTGCGAAATAGAACAGTTTGTGGTCAGCAAGGCGCTTGTAGACCAGGCCTGTGAGCGCGTTGCACCTGCGCTCAAACAAGCCATGGCAACTGCCTGCAAGAATATCGAGACCTTTCACAAAGCTCAACAATTAGCCAGTGTAGACGTGGAAACTCAACCGGGAATTCGTTGCCAACAAGTCACGCGTCCAATTCAATCTGTCGGCCTTTACATTCCTGGCGGCAGCGCCCCATTGTTTTCGACCGTATTGATGTTGGCAACGCCTGCAAAGATCGCCGGTTGTACCCGCCGTGTGCTTTGTTCGCCACCGCCAATCGCCGATGAGATCCTCTACGCGGCTAAGCTGTGTGGGATTGAGGAGATATATCAAATCGGTGGCGCTCAGGCGATTGCAGCGATGGCTTTTGGTACCGAGACACTGACCAGTGTCGATAAAATTTTTGGCCCCGGTAATGCTTGGGTAACCGAAGCTAAGCGCCAAGTAAGTCAACACATCGATGGTGCAGCCATTGATATGCCAGCCGGACCCTCCGAGGTTTTAGTGATTGCTGATAGCGGCGCGACTCCGGCTTTCGTTGCCGCCGATCTACTCTCCCAAGCAGAGCATGGTCCGGACTCGCAAGTGATCTTATTAACCCCGGATCAAAGCATTGCTGAACAGGTGGTCGCTGAGGTCGAGCAACAATTGGCGCAACTGCCCCGCTCACAGACCGCCGCACAAGCCTTAGCCTCAAGTCAAGTCATCGTTGCCGGTGATGTCGCTGAATGTATTGCCATCTCGAATCTCTATGGCCCTGAACATCTCATCTTACAGCTTCGATCGCCCCGCGATTGGGTAGAAAGTATTACTAGTGCTGGGTCCGTCTTTTTGGGGGATTGGTCTCCGGAATCTGCAGGCGACTATGCCTCAGGTACCAACCATGTGTTACCCACCTATGGTTATACCGCCACCTATTCCAGTTTAGGCTTAGCGGATTTCCAAAAACGGATGACACTTCAAGAATTGACCCCACAAGGGTTTCTCTCCCTCGCCGAGACCATCGAACTATTGGCTGCGGCAGAACGGTTAGATGCACACAAAAATGCGGTGACACTTCGCGTTAAGGCGCTTAAGGAGTCCTTATGAGTGGCCAACTGAACCAACTTGTCCGGCAAAATGTTAGAGAGTTAACGCCTTATCAATCTGCTCGTCGATTAGGGGGGTGTGGTGACGTCTGGCTGAATGCGAACGAATACCCAACACCTGTTAATTTTAGTCTAACGCAGCAGACCTTGAATCGTTATCCTGAATGCCAACCAACTGAGGTGATCAGTCGGTATGCTCGGTACGCAGGGCTACACTCCGAAAATGTCTTGGTGAGTCGCGGTGCCGACGAAGCGATTGAGCTACTGATCCGTGCCTACTGCGAACCGGGCCAAGATACCGTTCTCTATTGCCCGCCGACCTACGGGATGTATAGTGTCAGTGCCGAAACCTATGGCGTAGAGACCAAGACGCAGCGGCTTACAGAGGCATGGCAACTTGATGTGCCCGCTATCCTTCAGCAACTGGACTCCGTGAAGATTGTCTATATCTGTAGTCCAAATAACCCAACCGGTAACTTACTCAACGCTGAAGATATTCGCCAAGTCTTAACGGCAACCGAAGGTAAAGCCTTAGTGGTGGTGGATGAAGCTTATATTGAGTTTTGCCCAGAAGCCTCTGTCGTTAGCTGGATGCAACAATTTCCACACCTAGTCATTTTACGCACGCTGTCTAAGGCTTTTGCGCTGGCCGGATTACGTTGCGGCTTTACCTTGGCACAACCTGAAGTGATACAGACCCTACTCAAGGTGATCGCTCCTTATCCCCTGTCGACGCCCGTGGCCGATATCGCCAGTCAAGCCTTAAGCGATGAGGGCCTCAACGCGATGCGCGACCGCGTCGCAGAGCTGAATACGATTCGTGATAGCTTTATTCCACGCTTAGTTGACTTACCTTGCGTAGAACAAGCCTTTTTTAGCGACACCAACTACTTCTTAATCCGCTTCCATGATTCTCCCGCTATCTTCAAAGCGCTGTGGGATCGAGGGATCATCCTACGAGACCAAAATAAAAATCCACTTCTCGGTGGGTGTCTGCGCGTATCGATTGGTACTGAAGCAGAAATGGAATCACTCTATCAAGCCTTGACACAATTTGGTCCGAAGGGAGAACGTTCATGACCACTAAAACCTTATTTATCGACCGAGACGGGACACTTATCAGCGAACCGCCTCTCGACTTTCAAGTTGACCGTCTTGATAAGTTAGCCTTCGAACCTGGAGTGATCCCTGCACTACTCGATTTACAAAAGGCTGGCTATGAGTTGGTCATGATCACCAACCAAGATGGATTAGGGACAGAAAGTTTTCCGCAAGCAGATTTCGATCCTCCTCACAACTTGATGATGCAGATATTTTCCTCACAGGGCATAGTGTTTTCTGACGTCTTAATTTGCCCGCACTTACCCGCCGATAACTGTGCATGCCGTAAGCCGAAAACTCAGCTGGTCGAGAAATGGCTGGCAGACAACACTCTTGATAAAGCACAGAGTTATGTGATTGGCGACCGTGCTACCGATATTACTCTAGCAGAGAATATGGGTATTCAAGGGATCCGCTATGGCGCGGAGGGAGAAACCTGGCCAGCTATCGCTAAGCGCTTAGGACGTAAAGATCGTTACGCTAAAGTGATTCGCAATACGCACGAGACGCAAATTACAGTCGAAGTCTGGTTAGACCGTGAAGGGGAAAATCAAATTTCGACGGGTATTGGCTTCTTTGACCATATGCTTGACCAAATAGCGACCCATGGCGGCTGCCGTTTGCACATCCAGGCGAAAGGCGATCTGCATATTGATGATCATCACACGGTAGAAGATACCGGGTTAGCCTTGGGTGAAGCGCTCCTTAAAGCCTTAGGCGATAAGCGTGGTATTGGTCGTTTCGGTTTCACGTTGCCAATGGATGAATGTCTCGCTCGTTGCGCACTGGATATTTCAGGTCGTCCTTGGCTGGAGTATAAAGCGGAGTTTACCCACCAGCATGTTGGCGACCTCAGTACAGAGATGATTGAGCACTTTTTCCGTTCGCTCTCTTACACCATGGCAGCGACCTTGCACCTGAAGACCAAAGGTAAAAATGACCACCACCGTGTAGAGAGTCTGTTTAAGGCGTTTGGCCGCACCTTGCGTCAAGCAATACGTGTAGAAGGTAACACCTTGCCAAGTTCTAAAGGGGTATTGTGATGGACCTTGTCATTCTTGATACCGGTTGTGCCAACCTCTCGTCGGTAAAATGGGCGGTACAACGCCTAGGCTATCAGCCTGTCGTCAGCCGTGACAAACACGTGGTTCTGTCGGCAGACAAACTCCTGCTTCCTGGTGTGGGGACCGCCACTGCGGCCATGCAACAGCTTGAGGAGCGGGATCTGATTTCGTTGATCACTCGCTGCACTCAACCCGTGTTAGGGATCTGCCTAGGGATGCAAATTCTCGGGAGCCGCAGCAAGGAACGGGGTGAGATCAAAACCTTGGGCTTAATCCCTGAAGAGGTGCGCGCGTTAGAGACGGGTGAACTCCCCACGCCTCATATGGGATGGAATCAAGTTACCGCTCAAGCCGGTCACCCGCTATTTCGTGATATCGATAAAGAGGCGTATTTCTACTTCGTGCATAGCTACGCGATGCCGGTTAATGAATTCACCATTGCGCAGTGCCACTATGGTGAAGCCTTCTCCGCTGCCGTACAACGCGATAATTTTTACGGGGTGCAATTTCACCCTGAGCGCTCAGGCGCTGCGGGAGCACAGCTGCTGAAAAACTTTTTGGAGATGTCATGATTATCCCAGCATTAGACCTGATTGAAGGCGCTGTTGTCCGGTTACATCAAGGCGACTATGGCCAACAGCGTGATTATGGCCGCGAGCCACTTCCTCGGCTGCAGTCTTATCAGCAACAAGGCGCAGAAGTTCTACATTTAGTTGATTTAACCGGCGCTAGAGACCCCGCTGCCAGACAGATCGCTTTACTCTCTGAACTGCTCGCCGGAGTCTCGGTTCCCGTGCAAGTAGGGGGCGGTATTCGCCAACGAGATGACGTTGTGGCGTTATTGCAGGCCGGTGCAAGTCGAGTTGTTGTAGGGTCCACCGCAATCCGTCACCCAGAGATGGTCAAGGCGTGGTTCGAGGAATTTGGACCCGCAGCAATAGTGTTAGCATTGGATATTCGTATCGACGAAAACCAACGCAAGGAAGTGGCTATCAGCGGTTGGCAAGAGGCCTCTGGCGTAACATTAGAGCAAGTCATTGCAGACTATGAGCCTTACGGCCTTCGCCATGTGCTCTGTACCGATATTTCGCGCGATGGGACCCTAGCGGGCTCAAACGTCGAGCTCTATCAAGAAATTACCACTACTTGGCCAGCGATTGCCTTTCAGTCTTCGGGTGGCATAGGTTCACTTGAGGACATTGCGGCCCTACGCACAAGTGGCGTGCAAGGCGTTATTGTCGGTCGCGCATTATTAGAAGATAAGTTTACTGTCTCGGAGGCAATCTCATGCTGGCAAAACGGATAATCCCGTGCCTTGACGTGCGTGATGGTCAGGTGGTGAAAGGTGTTCAGTTTCGTGACCATGAAATCATTGGCGATATCGTACCACTGGCGGCGCGTTATGCCGCTGAAGGTGCGGATGAGTTAGTGTTCTATGATATTACTGCTTCGTCTGCAGGACGAGTCGTCGACAAAAGCTGGGTCTCGCGCGTTGCTGAAGTGATCGATATCCCTTTCTGTGTCGCAGGCGGGATTAAATCGGTAGAAGAAGCAGGTGAAATTCTCTCTTTCGGCGCAGATAAGATTTCGATCAACTCTCCGGCGCTCGCGGACCCAGAATTGATTACTCGACTCGCTGACCGCTTCGGTGTGCAGTGTGTGGTCGTCGGGATCGATACATGGTTTGATGAGACAACTGGCACGTATCAAGTCAAGCAATTCACTGGCGATGAGGCTCGGACACGTAATACCTCATGGCAAACCGCAGAGTGGGTAAAAGAGGTACAGCAGCGCGGTGCTGGCGAAATCGTGTTGAATATGATGAATCAAGATGGTGTACGCAAAGGCTATGATTTAACGCAGTTAGCACTAATCCGCCAAATTTGCCAAGTTCCCCTTATCGCTTCGGGCGGCGCAGGCACTGCACAGCACTTTCTCGATGCTTTCACCCAAGCTAATGTTGATGGTGCCTTGGCTGCCTCGGTATTTCACAAACAAATTATCAATATTGGTGAGCTCAAGCAGTTCCTAAAAGAAAATCAGATAGAGGTTCGTCTATGTTAACGCCTGAAGCCATTACCGCACTTGATTGGGAAAAAACAGATAACTTGATCCCGGCCGTTATTCAACATGCCGTGTCCGGTGAAGTATTGATGCTCGGTTATATGAATCAAGAGGCTCTAATGCAGACCCAGCAAAGCGGCAAGGTCACTTTTTGGTCACGCAGCAAGCAGCGTCTCTGGACCAAGGGCGAATCATCAGGGCACTTTCTTACGGTGAAGCAAATTACCGCCGACTGTGATCGCGATAGCTTATTGATTCTAGCCTTACCTCATGGCCCCACCTGCCACAATGGTACCTCAAGTTGCTTTTCTCCGGCCGAGACAGAGTGGCAATTTTTGTGGCAATTAGAGCAACTACTGGCCAGTCGTAAATCCGCCGATCCCAGCAGCTCTTACACGGCAAGTTTATACGCAAGTGGAACGAAGCGTATTGCCCAGAAAGTTGGTGAGGAAGGCGTAGAAACGGCGCTAGCTGCTACCGTTAATGATCGTGAAGAGTTAACAAATGAAGCCTCAGATCTGCTCTATCACCTGATTGTGCTACTACAGGATCAGGATCTTGATCTCAGTGCGATTATTACCAACCTGCGCCAGCGTCATCAGTCATAATCCCTACAGCTGGGCGACGATTTGTCGTCCGGCTATCGAGTTACTCTCAACAAATCTCTGCCAACGGTAATACTCCCATTCACATATCCTATTACAACTCTGCATACTAGCGACCTTTCCTCTTGGGAGACGGTGAATGGATTCTCTTAGCTCTGAAATAAAACACAGCTTTACGCTTTTCTCATTATGGCGAACCTTGGCGTGGAACGATGTGCTCAATCGTTATCGACGTTCAATCCTTGGGCCATTTTGGATCACCCTCAGTATGGCGACCACTCTCTTGGCAATGGGCCCGTTATATGGAAACTTATTTCATCTAAGCCTACAGGATTTTTTGCCGCATCTTTGTTTGGGATTAATTTTCTGGTCGCTATGCACAGGGGTGATTAACGAAAGTAGCACGGCTTTTACCGATGCCGCCCACTTTATCCGACAGATCCCTTTACCTTTCCCACTCTATATTTTACGGGTTACGTGGCGACAGCTGATTATCTTATTACATAATTTGACGGTGGTACCCTTCCTATTACTGTTTTATCCCCCGGACTGGTCATGGTCCATGCTTTTGCTAGCGCCTGCGCTGGGTATTACTCTACTATTTTTAAGTAGCCTAGGGCTCATTTCCGCCATTCTCTGTACTCGCTACCGCGATGTCGCGCCTATTATCAACAGTGTCATGACACTTCTTTTCTTTGTTACGCCAATCATTTGGCAACTTTCACTGCTGTCAGCGGATCAGCAATACTTCGCTCGACTTAATCCTTTTACGCACTTTATCGAGTTACTAAGGGGAACAATGTTAGGCCATCCCCCATCGTTAACCGAATGGGCGCTCACCGCATTGTTGGCCCTTATCGCTGCGGTACTGGCCAGTAGGCTTATCACCCAAACGCATAAACGTATCGCTTATTGGATTTGAATAATGTACATCGATTGCCAGCAACTGAAGATTGAGTTCCCCATTTTTAATGCTCAACAACGCTCCGTAAAGCGCTCACTGCTTAATCTTGCCGGGGGAAGAGTCAATAGAACCAGCGGGGCTGTGTCTATTACTGCATTGGAAGATATCAGCTTCCGACTAGAGGAAGGGGATCGCTTAGCGCTAATCGGTCATAATGGTTCCGGGAAAACCACGTTACTACGCGCCTTAGCGGGTGTTTATAGCCCGACAGCTGGCTACATCAAAACCTGTGGCCGCATTAGTTCACTATTGGATGCGACGCTTGGAATGGAACCCGAGTTAACCGGTATTGAAAATATCAAACTCAGAAGCTTATTAATGGGGATCCCCACGCAGCAATTATCAAGCCTGATTGAGGAGGTGATTACTTTTAGCGAGCTTGAGGAGTTTATCTATCTTCCCGTAAGGACCTACTCAAGTGGCATGATACTACGATTAGCCTTCGCCATTTGTACGGCTAAATCGCCAGAAATATTGCTAATGGATGAGTGGATAAGTGTGGGAGATGAACGATTTAAAGAAAAAGCCGAAAAACGGTTACAACAGTATATTCAACAAGCAGCGATCTTAGTTATCGCCACCCACGATGCAGACCTGGCGCAACGGATCACTAATCGCCAACTTCGTTTAGTGCAAGGACGATGTCAAGGTTAAAAAAAAGCCAGTGACCGAGTCACTGGCTGATGAACGCGTTTACCTTAGGACTTAGTCTAACCACTCAGTGTGGAAAACACCTTCTTTATCTGTACGCTTATAAGTGTGCGCACCGAAGTAGTCACGTTGGGCCTGGATCAGGTTAGCAGGCAGAACTTCTGAACGATAGCTATCGTAGTAAGCAATCGCTGCAGAGAAGGTTGGCATTGGAATACCATTTTGCACTGCATAGCTCACCACATCACGTAACGCTTGTTGGTATTCGTCAGCGATATTTTTGAAGTAAGGAGCAAGCAGTAAGTTAGCGATCTCTGGGTTCTCTGCATAAGCATCAGTGATTTTTTGCAGGAATTGAGCACGGATGATACAGCCCGCACGGAAGATTTTCGCTAACTCACCGTAGTTAAGATCCCAGCTATATTGATCTGACGCCGCACGAAGCTGAGAGAAACCTTGTGCGTAAGAAACAATTTTACCTAGGTATAATGCACGACGAACTTTCTCGATAAATTCAGCTTTATCACCGTTGAATGCAGCAACTTTTGGTCCGGTTAGCACCTTAGAGGCAGCAACGCGTTGTGATTTCAGAGAAGAGAGATAGCGCGCAAAGACAGACTCAGTAATCAGAGATAATGGCTCACCCAGATCTAATGAACTTTGGCTAGTCCACTTACCTGTACCTTTGTTAGCCGCTTCATCAAGAATCACATCGACTAAGTAGTTACCGGTATCATCTTTCTTAGTGAAAATGTCTTTTGTGATGTCAATTAAGTAGCTGCTAAGCTCGCCTTGATTCCACTCACTAAAGGTTTTCGCTAATTCTTCATTAGACAGGCCTAAGGAGCCTTTCAGTACAGAGTAGGCTTCGGCGATTAGCTGCATATCACCGTATTCGATACCGTTGTGTACCATTTTAACGTAGTGACCCGCACCGTCTGGACCGATATAGGTCACACAGGCTTCGCCTTCTGCACGTGCAGCGATTTTATCGAAAATCGGTGCCACTAACTCGTAAGCTTCTTTTTGACCGCCAGGCATGATTGAAGGACCCTTCAATGCCCCCTCTTCACCACCCGAAACGCCGGTACCGATAAAGTTGAAACCTTGGTCAGACAGTTCTTTGTTACGACGGATGGTATCTTTATAGAAGGTGTTACCCCCATCAATCAAGATATCGCCTTTATCTAGGTGTGGAGTGAGTGATGCAATGGTTTTATCGGTCGCTTCACCGGCTTGTACCATCAACAGAATACGGCGAGGTTTTTCTAAGGACTCGACAAACTCTTCAACGCTGTAGAACGGCGCGAGTTTTTTACCTGGGTTTTCTGCAATCACTTCATCCGTTTTTTCACGTGAACGGTTGAAGATTGAGACAGTATAGCCACGGCTTTCAATATTCAGCGCGAGATTACGGCCCATTACTGCCATTCCGACAACACCAATTTGCTGCTTAGACATTACATTCTCCTGTCTGGTAGAAAGCTTACCTATGTGAACATTATGTTCTAGGTTTGTTAGCACGTACCTTGTTCTATAAGTTATATAAAAACCTGAGCGGGAAATCCATGCATAACGCACGTTTGATCAAGTCCACGCCGCTCAGATGCTTATTAATTACACTTATTGACGATATCCATGCGGATTTTTCTGCTGCCAACGCCAGGTATCAACCATCATCTGATCAATCCCTCTTGAAACGCTCCAGTTCAATTCTTTCGCCGCTAAGGCAGGTTCTGCCCAAAACGCAGCCAAGTCACCCGCGCGACGTGGCTTAATTTCAAACGGGATAGTACAACCAGAGGCTTGTTCGAATGCACGGATCATGTCGAGTACTGAATAGCCTTTACCCGCTCCAAGATTATAAGCGCGATAACCTTGAGTCTGTTGTAAATGGTCCAGAGCTTTTAAATGCCCTTCAGCCAGATCCATGACGTGAATATAATCACGTTGACAGGTTCCATCTGGTGTCGGGTAGTCACCACCAAAGACCCCTAATTGCGGCAACTTACCGATGGCAACCTGTGCAATGTAAGGTAATAAATTATTCGGGATGCCAGAAGGATCTTCACCGATTTCCCCAGACTCATGTGCGCCTACTGGGTTAAAATACCGTAAAGCGATAGTATTAAATTGCGGTTCTGCTTTAGCAAAATCTTGTAATACCAGCTCAATCATCAGTTTCGACGTACCATAGGGACTCGTCGTGCCACCGATCGCCGTCGTTTCCACATAAGGCACAGGCGCATCCGCCCCATAGACAGTGGCGGAAGAACTAAAAATAAAGTTCCAAATCTCTGCGCGACGCATCTCTTCAAGCAATACCAAGGTACCGGATACGTTATTTTCATAATATTCTAACGGCATCCGCGTCGATTCCCCCACCGCTTTTAAGGCAGCGAAGTGGATGACATCGGTGATACGATGCTCAGCGAACAATGACTGCAAGCAGGCTCTATCGCGGATATCGCCTTCGACAAAAGCTGCCTGCCGGCCAGTTAACTTTGCTACGCGTGCAAGAGCTTCTTGTGAGGCATTACAGAGATTATCCAATACAACGACATCATCACCACGTTCAAGCAGTGCTAGGACGGTATGGGAGCCGATATAGCCCGCACCACCTGTGACTAAAATTGCCATAATTATTCAGCCTAATTAGGAATTAAGAAGTTTTTTAATTGAGTCTCTGAATGCTTGTCCAGATTGAGCATTACGTAAGCCGTAGGCAACAAAAGCCTGCATATAGCCGAGTTTGCGCCCGCAATTATAACTAATGCCATGAAGTTCACTGGCTTCAACCGCTTCCGATTGATTAAGGGCAGAAATTGCATCGGTAAGTTGAATACGGCCCCAAGCCCCTGGCTGAGTCGCTTCTAAATGCGCCCAGATTTTTTCGGATAAGACATAACGACCTACCGCCGCGAGCTGTGCGGTGTCCGGTAAATTGTCAACATTGGATGGTTTTTCGATGAAATCGACGATACGACAGGTATCACCTGGAGAGACTAAAGGTTGTTCCGTTGTAATCACCGAGTAATCTGCGAGCTCTTCCCGGGGAAGCGTTTGACAGAGAACTTGTGAGTGGCCAGTTTCCGAGAAACGCGACAACATCGCCGCCAGATTATAACGCAGTGGATCGGCACTCTGGTTATCGAGAATAACATCAGGCAATACCACGACAAATGGGTTATCCCCAACGATGGGCTTAGCACAAAGAATCGCATGGCCTAAACCCAATGGCTGCGGTTGGCGGACATTCATGATGGTTACACCAGGGGGACAGATACTTTTCACTTCACTGAGAAGTTGTCGTTTTACACGCTGTTCAAGGAGTGCTTCAAGTTCGTAGGTGGTATCGAAATGGTTTTCAACTGCATTTTTAGAAGCGTGGGTCACTAAGACAATTTCTTTGATACCCGCGGTAACGCATTCATCGATGATGTACTGAATCATCGGTTTATCGACCACTGGCAACATCTCTTTAGGAATCGCTTTAGTCGCGGGTAACATATGCATACCGAGGCCGGCGACGGGAATAACCGCTTTCAAATTTTTCATCTCTTATCCACTAGTTAGAGTACGTGCACGATAGTATCGATGAGCCTAGTCCCTCAAAGCATAGGGAGAGTCTGAAACTCTCCCTATATCATCATGATGAGGGATGTTTAGCCTTATCGTTATCTTTCAGCCACTGCTGTAATCGATTCTTAAGATTATTTTTCAATAACCTATCGACAGAAAGCGAATATTGTAACTGATTCCAAGGACCATAGAATCGTAATGGAATAGGTTGATTAGCCAACAATGCCACCATATCCCGATCGCCTTTCCACCCACGAGTTAACAGGTTGAAGGTGATATCAAGTTGACGTTGTGAAAAGTTGATATCGCCGAGGGCATTCAATGAGACTTGAGCATTTTCGCCTTCCAGCTGTTTAAGCTGTAATTCGCCGTTAGCCAAAGTAAAATAGCCCCGCATATTGGGAATAGTTGGATGTAATGAAGGGTCGGAATTTACGCGATTACTGGCTCGCGTTACCGCATCAATGACCATTTGTTGGACATTCATCTGCGGAATATCCAGGCTAATCAGCTCGACTGATGAACGTCCCTGCCACTGGGTAAGGATTTCATGACCGGTCAGTCCTTGTCCCGTGAAGTCGCCAAGTAAGCTTATATCCCCGTTTAATACTGGCGGAATTTGTAATAATGGCTGAACCACCTGTAACGGAATACGTTGTATATCGGTGTGTAATTCGACAGACGCCAATTCTGGACGAAAATCAACGTTACCCTTGATAGCGAATTGTCCATTACCCACCTTACCGGAAAGCGTGTTCAGGCTCATCATCCCCAGGTTATTTTGCGTATCAAACGTCAAGTCCTTGACTGTCACACCATGCCAGGTTGCTCGGTTGGCCGTCAGTTGGCTAGTTATCTCACTTTGGTTGAGCCAATCGATGAAGCCTCGATTATTTTTTTCTACCACAACCGGAGAATGAACACGACGAACAGCGATCTCGTTCACGTTTTGCGCAATGGTGGCAGACTGAGACTGTTTTGATACCAGCAGCTGATCGAAATTAGCATTCTGTGAATGCAAGGTAAGATTGAGTTTTAAGGCAGAGGCTAAGGTACCGTTTGCTCTCCCCTCGAAATCACTATCGTTGGCTTGAAGAGTAAAATGGGTTAGGTCAAAGCTGTTACTCATCGGTGACCATTGCGCAGAAAATGTGGTCTCGCCCTTAATACCTTGTTCAGGTAATGACACTCCCTGTAATTGATAATTCCCCCGGTCGACAGAGAAGGACATTTTGTAAGGATAATGGCGGGCATCCATCTTTCCTTCGAAATCAATTGAAAAAGTTTGCTGATTCCGCGTTAAAGCAGTGCTGAGATGATATTGCCCACTACGTGAGGCATCTTGGTGTAAGCTCAGATTGAGATTACGAAAATTAAGTTGCTCACCTTGCGGAGTTTGCCAGATGAGTAAACTATTCGCTACCGAAACATGCGCAATATCTAAGGTCCAGTGGCCTAAGGTGGAAGGCAGTGCGGTGTTATCATCTGGGGCGATCGGCGCCGCTGACGCTGTTTTGGCTGCCGCATCCGGCGTGGCTTGTATTACCGCATGCGTGATTAAGACTTTACTAATGTGTAACTGGTGAGAAAGAAGTGGAAAAAGCTCAACATCTAAACGCATATTGTCAGCCGTCACCGCGGGCTGTTGCGCCCCCGGCGCGGTGAGGACGACCGGTCCGCTTAAGATGCTCAGTCTTGGCCACACATGCCAACGCAGATCGCCTTTTAGCGTCAGTTGATAACCACTGCGCTTTTGAACCTGTTGAACCATGTAATGTTTGAAATCATTGGGGTTTACCAACAGGACGAGTGCAGACATCCCTGCGACCAACACCGCGATGAGAATGGCGAAGGTGGTTATCAGCTTTCTCATGCCATCTCCCTTTTAAGCGTAATTAATCTTTATCAATTCGGCTAGCGACCGCGCTTTGTTGATCACGGTACTTGGCATCCTGACGACTATTATAAGGTCGTGCAGCCGGTCCTGATAAAGGCTCAAAACTTAATGCTCCGATTAACATTCCTGGGCGCAAGGCCAAGGGGAGTTTACCCGAGTTAAAAAATTCTAACACAATTCGCCCTTTCCAACCGGGATCGATTCGATGGGCGGTGACGTGCACCATTAATCCAAGACGGGCTAATGATGAGCGGCCATCTAACCAACCGACCAAATCGTTGGGCAAGGTAACGGATTCATAAGTCACAGCCAACGCAAGTTCGCCTGGGTGCAGGAAAAAGGCTTCATCGTCTTGCAGGACAATTTCTTCGCTCATCACGCGCTCTAAGGATGCACTCACGGCGTCTTTAGGGCCACTTAAATCGATGTATGCCGCGGTGTGCCCACGAAAGGTACGAAAGCCATTCCCCAATCGTACATCGACCGTCGCACCGTTGATCCGTTCAACTGGCGGTCGGGGGTCGATAGACAGTTTCCCCTCATCCATCCATGCCTCAATGTCTCGGTCGCATAATCTCATAGTGAATCCCTAATAAAATATCGCAAAAAAAACTTACTCAAAGAACTGATTAATCTTAGCTTTTAAAATGTCGATCGCAATACGATTCTTTCCACCGCGCGGCACAATGATATCTGCATATTGTTTAGACGGTTCGATAAATTGCAGAAACATTGGACGAACTGTTTTTTGATATTGACTCATCACCGAATCCATTGAACGTCCACGTTCATTAACGTCACGTTTCATCCGACGCATCAAGCAAATATCTAATGGGGTATCGACGAAAATAGAGAAGTTGAGTTCGTTTCGAAGGCGGGCATCGGTCAACAATAAAATCCCTTCGAGGATAATCACTTTTTTGGGGTTTAAGGTTTGAGTTTTTGCCATGCGAGTATGTTCAGAATAGCTGTACATTGGCAATTCAATCGACTGACCGGCTTTTATGGCTTGCAACTGATTTAAAAGTAAATCGTGATCCATCGCATTGGGATGGTCATAGTTGGTCTTGATGCGCTCTTCCATCGTGAGATGGCTTTGGTCGCGGTAATAACAATCTTCTGGGATAACACCGATATGTTCATCACCCACTTGGTCACGAATTTCACGATATAGCGTACTGGCAATTAAGCTTTTTCCAGATGCGGATGCGCCCGCAATTCCGATAATCACACATTGATGAGACTGGTCAGACATTATTTTACAACCTGAAACTGAAGCCGTAATACTCGCGTTGTGAAGCAAGTACTTTAGCAAAATGGGAGGATAAACGCTGGCGATTATAAGGGTTTCACCGCGGTGATGCTAGCAAAAAGGACGTACTTTTAAGAGTTTAACACTGTTTTTTTGGTGGCGGTTGGATACACTAGCGCGCTGAATTGGCTGACGGGCAGCCAATCCCTGTCAATCGTAGAGGATTTATGCACTGGCAAATGTTGACCTATTTTGGTGATAGCATGCTGTTGTTACCAAGTGCTGTTGTCTTGGCTTTTGCCCTGTTCTATAACACCTCGCGATTCTCGCCAGTTTTCTACTGGCTGCTGAGTTTTGGCACTGCAGGGTTAGTGGTCAGCATCTCAAAAGTCTTATTTCTAGGATTTTTGATTGGCAGTGCACGCTATAACTTTACCGGCTTTAGTGGCCATACCACGATGTCCACAACATTTTGGCCAATCTTTCTATGGTTTATGGCACGGGGTTTCTCGTTCAAACGCCCACTTATCTGGGTCGCCTTCGGTTATCTTTTCGCGCTAACTATCGCCTATTCTCGTCTAGTACTGCATGCCCACTCGCCGAGTGAAGTCATCTGTGGCTTTTTATTGGGGTGCGGTTGTAGTCTATTTTTTCTGTCCATGCAGCGAAAAGTGGCATTTAAGCCGATTAGCCTCATTGAATTACTGCTTATCGTCGCGCTACCGCTATTTCTGGTCTCACAGGGAAAACCGGCTACCACCCAACATTTTCTCGGTACGCTAGCAGCCAAACTCGCCGGAATGGAGCAGCCACACACACGTCAGCAATTACTCTCCTTAGGTCAATAAAGGTTAACGATTGACTTTGCGCCGTAACCCGTTAAAGTGCGCCCCTTTTATTAAAGGGGGTGCAGCATGGTAATTGGTTTCGATTATGGTACAGCAAACTGTTCGGTAGCAATCGAACGTGAGGGTCAGTTTCAACAACTGCCACTTGCCGGCACTGACAAATTACTTCCCTCAATGATGAGCGCCCCCATTCGCTCAGTGGTCAGTGAGTGGTTATATCGTCATCACGGTGTCAGTTATCACACCGCTGAAGAGACCGCCCTTTTACAACACGCTTTACGCGCAAACCGCGACGAAGACCTGCCCGTCTCGACGCAAAGTGTGCAGTTTGGCTTATCTGCGTTAAACCACTATATTGCAGACCCGCAAGATGTGTGGTTTGTAAAGTCACCGAAATCGTTTCTCGGCGCAAAGGGACTTAAACCCCAACAAATCGCCTTTTTTGATGATGTAGTCTGCGCCATGATGCTCCATATCCGCCAGCAGGCGGAGCAGCATACCCAAATGCCAATTGAACAAGCAGTTATCGGGCGTCCAGTTAACTTTCAAGGCATCGGTGGTGAAGAGGCAAATCAGCAAGCTGTCGGCATTTTACGTCGCGCAGCACTGCGCGCAGGCTTTCGTGATGTAGAGTTTCAGTTCGAACCCGTGGCTGCAGGCTTAGAATATGAATCCCGACTCACTCGCGAAACACGCGTACTGGTCGTCGATATCGGCGGCGGAACCACTGACTGTTCACTACTGCTGATGGGTCCTGAGTGGCGACATAAAGCTGAGCGGAGCGAAAGCTTACTGGCTCATAGTGGCTGTCGCGTGGGGGGAAACGATTTGGATATTATGCTGGCTTATAAACAGCTAATGCCGCTGTTAGGCGCAGGCAGTCCTTCACGAACCGGTAAAGCCTTACCGATGCTGCCTTGGTGGAATGCGATCGCCATCAATGATGTGATGGCTCAAGGCGACTTTTACAGTGCCAGTGGCGGCAAACAACTCCAACAGATGGTGAAAGATGCGCAACAGCCCGAATTAGTCGCTCGTCTTTTGACCCTATGGCAAGAAAAACAAAGCTATCAGCTGGTGCGCAGTGCTGAGCAAGCGAAAATTGACCTCTCCGAACAAGCGGAAACCCGTTGTGATCTAGGGTATCTGGAAACGGCCTTGGAACTGCACCTTTCTGCGCAAACCTTGCGGGAAGCGATCGACTCACCTTTGCAGAAAATGTTACAGCAAGTTGTCGAAGTGATGCAGCAAGCTACCGTTCAACCTGAAGTCATTTACTTGACTGGGGGGAGCGCACGCTCACCACTGCTACGCCAAGCGTTGGCGCAGCTTTTACCTAATACCCAAATTGTCCAAGGGGATGATTTTGGTTCAGTTACCTTAGGGCTAACACGCTGGGCCAATACGCTTTTTGCGTAGTCAGATCAATTCCATAAAGGTTAGTGGTTGTTAGGCTAACAGGCGGCCCGTACAATCCCCTACTTTTTACAGGGTTACTATCAACCCTGCTTAAGTATGGGGTTGACCATGGCAACAGAATTACTTTCACCTGCGGGTTCATTAAAAAATATGCGCTATGCCTTTGCGTATGGGGCAGATGCCGTTTATGCAGGGCAACCGCGCTACAGCTTGCGCGTAAGAAATAATGAATTCACACTGGAGAATCTTGCTATCGGGATCCAAGAGGCTCATCAGCTTGGTAAGAAATTCTATGTTGTCAGTAATATTGCGCCGCATAATGCTAAGCTCAAAACCTTCATCCGCGACCTAACACCAATTGTTGCCCTGCAACCCGACGCCCTCATTATGTCTGATCCCGGGTTGATCATGTTGGTGCGGGAACATTTCCCTACCCTCCCCCTCCATCTCTCCGTCCAAGCCAATGCCGTCAATTGGGCTACGGTTAAGTTTTGGCAAACACAAGGCATCCATCGCGTTATCCTGTCCCGCGAACTCTCTTTGGAAGAGATCAGCGAAATTCGCCAGCACGTTCCTGAGATGGAGCTCGAAGTTTTCGTTCACGGTGCGCTCTGCATGGCCTACTCTGGCCGTTGCCTACTCTCCGGCTATCTTAATAAACGTGATCCTAATCAGGGGACCTGTACCAATGCCTGTCGTTGGGACTACAAAATCACCCCCGCTCAAGAGGACGACCTCGGCAATATGGTAGAAAGCGTTTCGCCTCCCCCAACGCTTGGCCTCGGCCCCACCACTCAGCAAGCTTTATTATTGACCGATAAAATGCGTCCTGACGAACCGATGAGTGCAACCGAGGACGAGCATGGCTCCTATATCATGAATTCTAAGGATTTACGGGCCGTTGAACATGTCTCTCGCTTAGTCGAAATGGGGATCCATTCGTTAAAGATTGAAGGGCGGACCAAATCCTTTTACTACTGCGCTCGCACCGCGCAAGTCTATCGTCAGGCCATCGACGATGCGCAAACGGGAAAGCCTTTCGACCCAGCATTACTCATAAGCTTAGAGGGGCTAGCCCATCGTGGTTATACCGAAGGATTTTTACGCCGTCATACCCATGACAGCTATCAGAATACGCAACAAGGTTACTCTGTTTCTGATCGACAGCAGTTTGTCGGGGAGTTTAGTCAAGCCCAAGACCAAGGTTTCGCCGAAGTGATTGTTAAAAATAAATTCCAGTGTGGTGACCACCTTGAAGTGATGACACCTAAGGGTAATTTCTCTTTTATTCTTGATATCCTGCACGATAAACAACACCGCCCCATCACGGTGGCCCCAGGTGATGGTTATCGCGTCTGGATACCGATCCCCCCTAATACCGAGCTTGGCTACGCCTTACTCGTTAGGCATTTAGAACAGGGGCAGACTACGCAAGCACCCCATCGCAACAATCATCGCGCAGGTGTGGTATAAAGGAGCCAATTTGATTGAGTAAAGGTAAAGAGTATGGGTTCAGCGTTTCTGATTCTACATGGCAAAAAAGCCAGTGATCCAATAATTCGTGACGCTGTCACTCTTCTAAGAGAAGAAGGGATAAGCCTAGAAGTTAGGGTGACCTGGGAGTTCGGTGACTGCCACCGTTTCATTACCGAGGCCATCGAAGCTGGCTGTTCAACCCTGATTATCGGCGGTGGCGATGGAAGTTTAAACGAAGCCGTTAATAGCCTAATGCGTTTCGCGGCAACACAACGTCCACCACTTGCCGTGTTGCCGCTGGGAACCGCTAACGACTTTGCCACCAGTATTGGCGTACCACAGGAAATCGAAGCTGCCTTGAGGTTAGCCCTGACGGTGACGGCGCAGCCTATCGACCTTGTCTGCGTCAATCAGCAGCACTATTTTATCAATATGGCGACAGGGGGTTTTGGAACACGGATCACCACCGAGACGCCAGAAAAATTGAAATCAGCACTGGGTGGGGCCTCCTATTTCCTGCATGGACTGTTACGGATGGACCGCTTAAAGCCAGACCATTGCACACTCGCCAGTGAGCAATGGCAATGGCAAGGCGATGCCTTAGTTATCGCAGTCGGTAATGGTCGTATGGCAGGAGGCGGGCAGCGACTCTGTCCAACGGCCTTGATTAACGATCAGCAATTGGCCTTGACCGTCATTACGGCGCAAGAGCTGTTCCCTTCCCTGCTGCACTCACTGACCCGTGATGATGAAAATCCCAATATCATTAATCAACGCGCCAGTGAATTTACCCTCACGAGCGAACATACCATGACCTTTAACTTGGATGGTGAACCGCAAAGCGGCACGCACTTTCACTTTAAGGTCTTGGGCGAAGCGATCCGTTTTCGTCTACCCGCGACCTGTGACCTATTGGGGTAAACTTACGGGCCACTGTTGGTAAAAATGATGTACGGGACCATGGCCTTGTCCAACATTTAACTCATCGGCATGAGCAATCGCCCCTTGCAACCACTGTTTTGCTTGCCAAGTCGTTTGCGCCCAATCTGTAAAATGTGGGCGCAACGCTGCCAATGCAGCGGATAAGGTGCAGCCTGTACCATGGGTGTTATGTGTCGCAATTCTCGGCTGGCTAAAACGCTGCTCACCTGTGGTCGTCATTAGCCAGTCAGGGCTATCTGCCGTCTGCAAATGGCCGCCCTTCATTAGTACCGCCTCACAGCCTAATGTCAGCAGTTTTTCGCCCTGCTCGCGCATCTGCGTCTCATTTTCCGCAGGTCGACAATCGAGTAACGCTGCGGCCTCAGGAATATTCGGGGTGATAATTGAAACCTCGGGGATCAGGACCTCACGTAGGCAACGTATCGCTTCGGGGTCTAATAAGGGATCACCGCTTTTTGCCAACATCACCGTATCCAAAACTCGCCATGGGATTGACGAGTGCTGCAAGCTTGCCGCTACCTGCTCAATGATCCCTTGATGATGTAACATCCCCATTTTTACACTGGCAATGTCAAGGTCACTGAGGACCGAGTCTAACTGCTGGCCAACAAATTCAGCCGTCACAGGAAAAATACCTTGTACACCGCAGGTATTTTGCGCCACTAAAGCAGTAATAACGCTCGCGCCATACCCTCCCAACGCACTGAAGGTTTTTAAATCAGCATGGATCCCCGCGCCACCCGAAGGGTCAGTTCCCGCAATGGTTAGAATATTATAAGGGCTCATTATGCCTCCTTCTGCTGCGCAAGACCGTCTAGTAAATGCAGCGCAAAGGTTCCTGGGCCCGCTGCCTGTCGGGCCGCGAACTCAGCCGCCCGTGATAGCATCCAGCATGCACTTGCCACGTTACTAAGCCTGTCCCCCTCTAACGAGGCGAAAGCCGCACAGAGTGCCGACAATGCACAACCGGCCCCCGTCACCCGAGTCGCGAGCACCGAACCTCCTGAAACCCCAAGGGTCCGATCCCCATCAGTGATCAGGTCCACTTCCCCGGTGACCACCACTATGCCCTCAATCGTTATCGCCAGTTTTTGCGCGGCGTCGAGTGCCTGATCGGCGCTGAGTTGCGTTTCTGGCCCTCGGCCACCCGCCGACTCACCCGCTAACACGCTGATTTCCGAGGCATTGCCGCGAATTACGCTCGGATTTAACGACAGTAATTTGCGACAAAATTCGGTCCGCAGCGTTAAGCCTCCGACAGCCACTGGATCCAGTACCCAAGGCTTACCAAAACGATTAGCATTTTCCGCGGCATGGTAATAAGTAGGGCAGTGTTCATGGTGAAGAGTACCCACATTCACTAACAGCCCATCGGCGATCTGCGCAAATTCTTGGCATTCACTCGGATCAATAATCATCGCTGGAATCGCCCCAGCCGCAAGCAGCAGATTGGCAGTAAAATTTTGTACGACTGTGTTAGTGATACAGTGAATGAGGGGGGGATGCTCGGCAAGCTGAGCGATAGCCTGTTGGGCAATGGCTGCATCAAGCTCAGGTATAGCGGTATTTGTGGGCATATTGTCTCCCACCGGCGGTAGAAAGACAGCCCCCAAGGAGGCGAGTGACTTTCCTACGCTGGCATTATCCAGTTCAGGTAGTACGGGTATTTCTCAGCCTGATTAAGTAGGCACCCCGAGTCGAAGAGAAAGCGTTTCTCTATAACTGACCAGCTTAAGAGATGTTGTGTATCGGTGCAAGGAAACTGTCGTCTGGGGCTGTCGAATAAAATGCGTATAACGTACAAAGCGATCCCCAATCCCGTCTCATCCTATGACACCCGCTTGCTCGGCTATCCACGCCATAAACAGTTTAACCTTAGGCCAATGGGTACCTTGCTGTGTATATAACGCGTAGCCATAAGGGCTTACTAAAATCTTATCGGGAAAGGGGGCCACCAAGTTACCTGATTGAAGACTATCTTCGAGTAAACGCATCCGCCCCATGGCAACGCCACCATGATGGAGTGCGGCGGTAACCGATAACGCCATTTGATCGCAATAGAGATGAGAGGCCGCCGCTAAGCTAATATCGAAGGCCTCTGTCCACTGCTGCCACTCATGGTCACCGCTATTCGTCTCCCATGCTTTATGGTCGTGTAATAAGCGGCATTCTTTTAATCGCTCAGGATGATTCACTAATCCAAACTTGTCAGCATAATAGGCTGAGCAAACCGGTGTCATGGATTCGTTCATCAATGGCGTACAGACAAGCCCGGGTAGATTAAGCTGGCCGAAATTGATAGCAATATCGACGCCGAGCTCATCCAACTGGATAGGGTCATTGCCCGTTGAGAGGCAAACTTCGATACCAGGATATCGGTCTAAAAAATCACTCAGCCGGGGAACGAGCCATGCCTGCGCAAAAGAGGGGCGAGTATAGAGACTCAAGCGCCCTTCTACTCCTTGGTGTTTTAGAGAAAGCAGCTCTTTATTCAGTAAATCGAAAGAATGCGTTATTTTCTGGAAAAGGCGAGCCCCCTCAGTTGTTAAGGTAATTTTGCGGTGCGAGCGAGTAAAAAGCGGCAAGTTGAGCTCATGCTCCAAATGACGAATACGGTGACTGACGGCGCTGGGCGTTAAGCAGAGTATTCTTGCGGCTACAGCAATAGAGCCTTTTTCCGCCACCAAGGCGAAGGTTTGTAAGCGGTTAAGCTGACCTGCTTGAAAACTGTTCAGAATAGTAGCCTCATGATCAACGCCTAGGTTTTATGTGACCTAGGCACTAGGCGGCCATAATGCAATAAATTCATAATAGGTTCACATGATTTGTCCTCACCCTAGGCTGAAAAGCGATCACTTGTCAGCTTACCGGTTACAACAGTATGCTGCCTCTCAAAGGTAAGTCACCACGCCCCGACTAACGCTAGGTGTAGAATAAGTGAATAAAACGATGACGGATAAATACCCCGCTCTGAATAACAATAAGGTTGTTCAGCAGCTCTCAACCCAGACCCCTTTATTTTGGCATAACCCGCAACGACTGCCTGCCAGCGAGGGGTTGAAACGCGTAGGCTTTACCTTAGCGGATGTTCAGGATGCGGCCGAGCGACTGCAACGCTTTGCCCCCTTGATTGCCGAGGCCTTCCCAGAAAGCCGGGCGCGTGGGGGAATTATTGAGTCGGATATTGTTGGCATCCCCGTCATGCAGCAGGCCTTAGCACAACAAGGTCACTTACCCGGTAAGCTCTGGCTTAAAAAGGATAGTCACCTGCCGATCTCCGGATCGATTAAAGCCCGAGGGGGCATTTACGAAGTATTAGTCTTGGCAGAAAAACTGGCGCTGGAATCAGGGGAATTTAGCGAACAGGACGATTACCGTCGACTACTCACCCCCCAATTTCGACAATTATTGGGTCGCTATAAAATAGCGGTAGGATCGACCGGAAATCTCGGCTTATCCATCGGGATTATGGGGGCAACCTTAGGCTTTCAAGTGATCGTGCATATGTCATCCGATGCCCGCGAGTGGAAAAAACAGCGACTCAGGGCGCACCACGTTACGGTTGTCGAACACCAGAACGATTATAGCGTTGCGGTTGAACAGGGCCGACAAACGGCGGCAGAGGATCCTTACTGTTTCTTTATTGATGATGAGCATTCTTCTACCCTATTTCTCGGTTATGCCGTCGCCGGATTACGCTTACCCGCGCAGTTAGCGGCACTAGGGGTCACTGTCGATGAGACTCATCCCCTTTGCGTGTATTTACCTTGTGGTGTGGGAGGCGGGCCGGGCGGCGTAGCATTTGGGCTGAAGTTAGCCTTTGGCGATGCCGTTCGCTGTTATTTTGCTGAGCCGACACACTCACCCTGTATGCTGCTAGGGCTAAGTACTGGCTACCACGAGGCAATCTCGGTACAAGATATTGGCCTCGACAACCACACCATTGCCGATGGCTTGGCTGTCGGCCGCGCATCGGGATTCGTTGGGCGGGCAATGGCGTCGCTAATTGATGGCTGTTATACACTGAGCGATCAACGACTCTCTGACTTACAACGGCTGCTCGATCATAGCGAAAGCGTTCAACTCGAACCTTCAGCCTTAGCCGGTATGCAAGGCCCATTATGGATCGGTAAGGATCCCTCGACGTTAAATACTACGACGCATCTGGTTTGGGCCACCGGTGGCAGTATGGTACCAGAGGAAGAAATGCAACGTTATCTCGCCTTGGGTAACCTGCCCTATTCTTAACACCTCGCGCTAGCGTATAGGGAGAAAGCTTACCTAGCGCACGCTTTACGTATCATCAATTTGTAAAATAAGAAAAGAGTGATATAGATCACATTAACAGCGGGGTTAATTTCGCTAAATAAGCCTCAATTAATTTTTACTTAATGATGAATAAGGAAAACTTGCATGAGCCAACTCTTCTCGCTAACAACTAAACGCGCACTGATCACCGGTTCAGGACGTGGAATTGGCTTCCTTATGGCAAAAGGGTTAGCGGAAGCGGGTGCGGAGGTCATTATTAACGCCACGCAGCAGGCAGGGGCCGAAAGTGCAGCAGCCAAACTCCGTGCACTCGGTTATAGCGCTCATGCAGTGGCCTTCGATGTGACTGACTCCCAAAAAGTAGCTGAGGCCATTGAGCACATTGAATCGACTTTAGGGCAAATCGATATCCTGATTAACAACGCTGGGATTCAACGCCGTCGTCCTTTTCTAGAATTTGCCGAACAGGATTGGAACGATGTCATTGCGGTTAACCAAACTGCCGTCTTTTTGGTATCACAAACCGTTGCTCGCTATATGGCAAAGCGTAAAGCCGGTAAAATTATTAATATTGGCTCGATGCAGAGCGAATTAGGGCGCGACACCATTACCCCCTACGCCGCCTCAAAGGGTGCAGTCACCATGCTGACACGGGGAATGTGTGTGGAGCTCGCGCGCTATAATATTCAGGTTAACGGCATCGCTCCCGGCTATTTCGCTACAGAGATGACTCAGGCCTTAGTCGATGATCAAGCCTTTACCGATTGGTTAACCAAACGTACCCCAGCCGCCCGCTGGGGTAACCCTGAAGAGTTGATTGGTGCCGCGGTATTCCTCTCCTCAAAAGCCTCCGACTTCGTCAATGGTCATCTGCTGTTTGTTGATGGCGGTATGCGCGTCGCGGTGTAACTCTTCATTCGCCGTTAAGAGCAGGTCGTTGTTGAGCGTCTTCGGCTTCAGCCTGCTCCGCTAAGCGCTGGAAATCTTCACGGGTAAGCTTCCCGCTCACAGCAGGCAGCCGTTTAGAAGCCTTAATCGGTACCAATTCCAGTGCGGCGACTTTGTCTAAAGTGATCCCGGCCACCTGCTCAGGTAAGGCTAATGCGTGGTTCGCTTCAGGTTCCTCAGGAACCTCACTAGGGCGTCGTGCATTGCTCGTTAGGTAATTTCGATGCCGCACTAACCATTTATTCGGTACCCGACGTTGGCTATCCCACCATTGTCCGTCCAATCGGTCAAAGTGTTGTGCCGTGGCCTGTTTCGAGACTGCCCCCAATTGATCAAGGGCTTGCGTGATAATCGCGGTCGCTCCAGAATTATAATGGTTAATATCGCTCCCCTCCCCCTGCAGCAGTAACGAAGCAGCTAAACGAACCCCTAGAAGGTTGGAATAGAGATCTTCTGGAGAGAACGCGGAGACACCCTCTGGGAAGCCAGGCACCGATTCGAACCCGTACCACTGCGCGATCTCATGCCACGCGGCGAGATCGAATGCCACTCGAGCAGCGGTCCATACCACGACGCTGAAGGCTTGCTGTGGATCGCTTGGCACTTGATAAGGTCGAATAACGATTTCTCGGCGAGCGAGTTCATTACTTAAGCTGACACGAAAAGCAGTTCCTTGATGCTGCAATAATTGACTGGCTATCCAGTACGTCATATCCATACTGTCTCGCACATGCGCCGTATCGATAAACCCGCCCTGCGTGGTGTAGACAATGCCATTCTTTTCACTGCCACCCCCCACCATACTGGTCAATCCTCGTATGACGCTGTCATTGTAGCGATGAGTGCCTAACTGATGACTTTCAACGATGTTATCGAGCCGATAGAAAGGAACCGGTGCGCCTTTCAGTTCAGCGCGCAAGTCATGGCCGAATGCACAGCAAGGTCGAAGTCCTTCGGGCTTTTGTAATACAGGTAATTGACTGGCTGCCGAGGTAGTTTGCTCAGATTGAGTCGCCAAATCGAGGGGCATTTCGACGGCCCATGCACCGGGAAGCAAGGAGAGAGTGATCGCGATAAACAAGGAAAAACGGTGGCGCCAGAGAGGATTCATTCTATTTTCCATTAACTAAATTCTGGTAGTTAACGCGAAAAGTGGGAAGTTGTCATGCTGGTCAATTCTGAAAAGATTGCTTAAGCCAAATGGCTTAAGCAATGAGGGATTTCATTTACACAGGTTGAGTACGGATAAGGTAGTCGAATGCACTTAATGCCGCTTTCGCACCTTCGCCACTGGCAATGATAATTTGCTTGTACGGGACGGTGGTACAATCCCCGGCGGCGAAAATACCTGGTTGGTTAGTCTCACCACGCGAATCGACAATAATCTCGCCCATTGGGTTACGATCAACGATCCCTTCTAACCATGCCGTATTCGGTAATAAACCAATTTGCACGAAGATACCCGCAAGGGCTAGGGTATTAAGTTGACCCGTTTCGCGGTCTTTCCAGACTAAGCCCGTTACTTGTTGACCATCCCCTAACACTTCTTGGGTGTGGGCATTAACGATAATGTCAACATTCGGCAAGCTGCGCAGTTTAGTTTGTAGCACCTGATCAGCCTTCAGCGAATCCGCAAATTCTAGCAAGGTAACATGCTCGACCAATCCTGCCAGATCGATGGCCGCCTCGACACCAGAATTGCCGCCCCCAACAACGGCAACACGTTTACCTTTAAATAACGGGCCATCACAATGCGGACAATAGGTTACCCCGCGCGTACGGTAAGTGTCCTCGCCAGGAACCCCCATATTCCGCCAGCGTGCGCCGGTCGCGACAATAATACTTTTAGCGAGTAGCGTCGCACCGCTAGCGGTGGTCAGTTGGTGAAGGCCACCCTGCTCGCGGGCAGGAATAAGCTGGCTAGCTTGTTGGGCTTCAATAATATCAACCTGATAATCTTCGACATGGGTGCGTAACGCGGTCGCCAAGCGACTGCCTTCAGTTTTTGGTACGGAGATATAGTTTTCGATATCGACCGTATCCAGCACCTGCCCCCCGAAACGCTCGCCCATCAGTCCGGTCCGAATCCCTTTTCGCGCGGTATAGATTGCGGCAGCAGCCCCCGCAGGCCCACTCCCGACAATTAATACCTCGTAAGGGGCCTGTCCCGATAAGGTGGCGGCTTGACGTGCGGCGGCACCGCTGTCCACTTTATTAACGATTTCGGCTAATGTCATACGGCCATGACCGAAGCTTTCGCCATTCAGCAATACTGCTGGTACGCCCATGATATTGCGGTCAGCAATCTCTTGTTGAAATTGCCCGCCATCGATGGCGGTATGGTGAATACGAGGATTCAGAATCGACAATAAATTGAGTGCTTGGACGACGTCAGGACAGTTGTGGCAGGACAGCGAATAGTAGGTCTCGAAATGTAACTCATCGGGTAAAGCTTTAATTTGGTCCAGCAGTGCCTGACTTTCTTTCGACGGGTGTCCACCGGTTTGTAACAGTGCCAGCACTAACGAGGTGAATTCATGCCCTAATGGCGAACCGGCAAAGCGCGGGCCGTGTCGTTGGCCTTGTGGGGTAATTAAAAAAGAGGGCTGACGGACGTCAGTGCGATTTTCTTCAATGAAGTTCACTTTGTCCGATAATCCCGCGATCTGGGTCAGTAGCTGGCGAATATCCGCCGAGGCGGCGGAGTGGTCAAGGGAGGCCACTAAATCGACAGGTTGAATAAGTTTTTCTAAATAGATTTTTAATTGTGCTTGTAACTGAGTCTCTAACATAATGCTCTCCCCCGGATATCAAAACGGGCGCAATCGCGCCCGTAAAAAAACTGCTTAGCGATGCTTAGATTTTACCGACTAGGTCAAGAGAAGGGGCTAGAGTCGCTTCGCCTTCTTTCCATTTAGCAGGGCACACTTCACCTGGGTGAGTCGCAACATATTGCGCAGCTTTTACTTTACGCAGTAGGTCTGACGCGTCACGGCCGATCCCTTCTGCAGTGATCTCCACGGCTTGGATAATCCCTTCAGGGTCGACGATAAAGGTTCCACGATCCGCAAGACCTTGCGCTTCGCGCATGATGTCGAAGTTGCGTGTTAGGGTACCGGTTGGGTCACCAATCATCGCATAGTTGATTTTACCGATGGTCTCGGAGCTCCCGTGCCAAGCTTTGTGCGTAAAGTGGGTATCAGTGGAGACAGAGTAGATATCCACACCAAGCTTTTGGAACTCATCGTAATGGTCCGCGACGTCGCCTAATTCGGTCGGGCATACGAAGGTAAAGTCAGCAGGATAGAAGAAGAAGACACTCCATTTACCTTCAACATCTTTTTCGGTCAGTTCAATAAATCGGCCTGCTTTAAAAGCCGTGTTGCTAAAGGGTTTAATTTTGGTATTGATAATGGACATGATTGGCCTCCGCTAGAATGTTATGGCTACCTTAAAGTACCCTCCTTGCTAAGGCCAATCACTCTTATATATCGGTCTAATCAGTAATACCTATTAAAGGGTTCTAATCGATATATCTTCTGGAATAACAGCACCTTGCCAGAAAAGCTGGGTTGCAATATTCTCAGCAATCTCACGATATAGTTCGCTAAAATGCCCCGCTGGGTCCCTGATTACGGTCGGCACACCCGCATCCAGATCTTCTCTTAATTGAATATGCAGAGGGACTTTTCCAAGTACCGGTACATGGTAGTCATCACTGAGCGATTGAGCCCCTTCATGACCGAAGATCGCCTCTTGATGGCCGCAGGCTTGACAGATATGCACACTCATATTTTCGACAATGCCTAGAACCGGTACCTCGACCTTGTTGAACATTACCACCCCTTTGCGTGCATCGAGTAAGGCGACATCTTGCGGTGTGGTGACCACTACCGCACCGGTAACCGGAATATTCTGCGCCAAGGTGAGCTGGATATCGCCGGTACCCGGTGGCATATCCACCACTAAATAGTCCAAATCGGGCCACAGCGTCTCGTTCAGTAGCTGTAACAATGCCTTACTGGCCATAGGGCCTCGCCAGATCATCGCATTATCATCAGTGACCAAATAGCCAATAGAGTTGGTCGCAAGTCCATAACTCATGATGGGTGCCATATGCTTGCCATCCGGCGATGAAGGACGTTGATCTGCTGTTCCAAGCATTTGGGGAATTGAGGGGCCATAGATATCGGCATCGAGTACCCCAACCTTAATCCCTTGATCGGCTAGGGCTAACGCGACATTCAGCGCGGTACTGGATTTACCAACGCCACCTTTGCCTGAACTGACAGCAATGATATTTTTTACGCCTTTCGCGCCAGGTAGTTGCTTAACGCGCTTTAGCGTGGCGATGTGATAGTCGAGATGCCAATCTACTTCGCTGGCGCCTGTAGCCTCTTTTAGCAACGGGGTAGCCCAAGACTGCAATGCTTTAAAACCTTGTGGCCAGGCAAAAGGGAGTTGTAATTCAATATGCAGAGTCTGATCCAGCAGCACGGCATGCTGTAGAGCATGAAGGTCGGCCAGCGATTGCCGTAGGGTCGGGTACGAAAACTGAGCGAGAAGCGGATTCACTATGTCACGCAAATCAGAGGACGGCGTGGATGAGGGGGCAAAAGACATGGCATCGCTCCTAGAAGACAGCAGTTAGGCAAATAAGATAGTAACGCATTGGCTAATCTTATCAGATTCTTATCGTCCATGCTGTTAGTTGATGTTAACCGTTTACCTTGTCGGGGCCTTCAGTTACCATTCATTATTCCTTTTGTTCATCTACAGAAAGCTACGCAAATTATGACTCAAGCCACAAAAAAATTACTGGTCACCTGTGCCCTGCCTTACGCCAACGGCTCAATTCACCTTGGGCATATGCTAGAGCATATCCAAGCGGATATATGGGTTAGGTATCAGCGAATGCGTGGCAACACTGCTTGGTTTATCTGTGCCGACGATGCGCATGGCACCCCTATTATGTTGAAAGCTCAACAACTCGGTGTGACACCCGAAGCGATGATTGCGGAAATGAGTGCCGAGCATCAGCGCGATTTCGCCGGTTTCAATATTAGCTACGATAACTATCATTCGACACATTGCGAAGAGAATCGCCAGCTCTCTGAACTGATCTATGGTCGCCTCAAGAGCAACGGTTTAATTAAAAACCGCACCATCTCTCAGCTTTATGATCCTGAAAAAGGGATGTTTTTACCGGATCGCTTTGTAAAAGGTACCTGTCCTAAATGTAAAGCGGCCGATCAGTATGGCGATAATTGTGAAGTCTGTAGTGCGACCTATAGCCCTACCGAGCTGATCGATCCAACATCCGTCGTCTCCGGGGCGACACCGGTAATGCGCGACTCTGAACATTTCTTCTTCGACTTACCTTCTTTCTCAGAAATGTTAAAAGCGTGGACTCGCTCAGGAGCCCTGCAGGAGCAAGTCGCCAATAAAATGCAAGAGTGGTTCGAGACGGGGTTACAGCAATGGGATATCTCTCGCGATGCGCCGTACTTCGGTTTCGAAATTCCGGATGCGCCTGGTAAATATTTCTATGTGTGGTTGGATGCCCCGATTGGTTACATGGGCTCATTCCGCAACCTCTGTAATAAGCGTTCCGATATTGATTTTGATGAGTATTGGAAAAAAGACTCAACCACCGAGCTTTATCACTTTATCGGTAAAGATATCGTCTATTTCCATAGCTTATTCTGGCCAGCTATGCTCGAAGGTAGCGACCATCGTAAACCGACCAACCTGTTCGTCCACGGTTACGTCACGGTGAACGGTGCGAAAATGTCTAAATCACGCGGCACCTTTATCAAGGCGAGCACGTGGTTAGAACATCTGGATGCAGACAGCCTACGTTACTACTACGCGGCCAAGCTCTCCTCGCGTATCGATGATATCGATCTGAATTTAGAAGATTACGTTCAGCGGGTTAACGCCGATGTGGTGAATAAAGTGGTGAACCTTGCGTCTCGTAATGCCGGCTTCATTACAAAACGTTTCGACGGTCAATTAGCCGCAGAGCTCGATGACCCTGCGCTTTACCAACGCTTCGTGGAGGCTTCAACGTCAATTGGTGAAGCATGGGAAAGCCGTGAATTCAGCCGTGCTATCCGCGAAATCATGGCATTGGCTGATGAAGCAAACCGCTATGTCGATGAGCAAGCGCCTTGGATTGTGGCCAAACAAGAAGATAGCAATGCGAAATTACAAGCCATCTGCTCGATGGGTATCCATCTGTTCCGGGTGTTAATGACCTGGTTAAAGCCGGTACTGCCTGCATTAAGCGAACGTGCTGAGGTATTTTTACAAAGCACATTAACCTGGGATTCAATTGCTCAGCCACTATTAGGCCAACGCGTTGCACCGTTCAAAGCGCTATATCAACGCATTGAAATGGCAAAGGTCGAAGCATTGATTAATGCTTCAAAACAGGATGCCGACGCAGCAGCTCCTGCCCCGCAGCCAGCAAAAAAAGCTGAGAAATCTGAGAAGAAATCTACGGCACCGGTGGTGACCGAGGAAGCGACCTCCGGTCCCATTACGATTGACGATTTCGCTAAGGTTGATATGCGCGTCGCGCTAATCGAAGTGGCTGAACTGGTCGAGGGTTCCGATAAATTACTGCGTTTGGTGCTGGATGTAGGTGGGGAAAAACGTCAGATCTTCTCTGGGATCCGCGCCGCTTATCCAGACCCGTCAGTACTTGTCGGGCGCTTGACCATTATTGTCGCCAACCTCGCACCGCGTAAAATGCGTTTTGGTGTGTCGGAAGGGATGGTACTGTCTGCCGGTAATGGCGGCGCTGATCTCTTTATTCTATCGGCCGACAGTGGTGCGACGCCAGGTATGCCGGTACGATAAGCGTTATTGAATAAAAGCCGGGCGATGCCCGGTTTTTTTATCCTACCATCAACGAGTTATCATCAGTAAACGCCCTCTCAAAGCGTCGACTAGGAGTGGCTAACGAAATAACTGAGTGTCTCGCAGCCTTTACCTATTGGGGGTTGAGCGATAACGTGGTAGGTTGTTAATTCAATTACCGACCAATTACCCGCGCTTTCGTTGGCGACAATTAATAAATTACCGTCTGGACTAAATGCCGCATCCATCGGTTTTTCACCGACCGTTACGCTGGCAAGTGGCGTTAGCTGCTCATCGAATAACGTAATGACAGGTTCCTGATCGCCAATCGCAACCAATACCTTACCATCGTCACGATAGCGCACGACTTGGCATGGACGTTGATGTGCGTTGAGCGGGATGGGGGCCAACCACTGGTGTGTCTCAAGATCCAGTACGAAAAGTTGCGGCGTCTCGCCTGATGAAAGAATTAATCGTGATCCATTGGGTGCGATAGTAATGCCATTACTGGGTTCAGTGAGTGGCAAGGTATGAAGTAATTTACCTTGCCCCTCGTTCAGTGCTACCACACAGAGGCTGTTATCTTCTTCATTTTCGGTATAGAGCTTTTCACCTGAGGGAGCGATGGCTAACCGGTGACAATTTGTGGTCGGTAGCGTTATCTTACGAATGAGTTGGTCAGTGGTAGGATCAATCACTGCAAGGGCGGCACTGTTTTCACAACAGAGATAGACCAAACCATCACTGCCGAGCTGTCCGGTATGGGGAGATTCCAACGGTGCTAATTCAATAAAACCAATGAGTGCCTGTTGGGATAGTGAAAATACGGCCACCTTATGTTGCGGATGGGGATTATCACCATGGATACCATCACCGTAGATGGGGACATATGCCTTGTCGTATTCCTGCAAAAGAATTAACTCATGCGGAGCGGACGGAAGCTGTGTGATAGTTTCCAGTACACGGTAGTCAACAGGATCGACAAAGAGAACATTTTCGCCTTGTTTATCGACAGCAATAATCGATAACTTCTGTGCGGACATAAGTAACTCCTGTTTAGCAGAAACGATTGTTTGAGCTTAGTTCAAGAAGTCAGCATCCGCGAGAGATCGAAAAGGTTATCACTGCTAAAGATCACACAACTTTCGACGAATATTCTCCCCTATCGTCGTGATTCAACACATAAAAGTTAACGCATTAATAAGGTTATGCGGGAATTGGACAGTAAATAGTTTACTATCCCTTTACGCGGCCAAAGTAGAGGTTTTTGCTCAATCAAACTTTGCTACCGTATAAATTAAGAGTCGCTATTATGGAGAGGACTTTTTCTTCATTGCGCAATGAGAAAACTAATATGAAAACTCGCTTAGAAGATGCCCTTCAGCATTGCCCGCCTCAACTCGCCGCAGCATTACGTCCTTATATTATGGCGGATACCTTTAAGGCCAGTTTCAGTGCAGAAGAGGTGAGCGTGCTGAAACACGCTAGCGGCCTGTCAACGACGGATCTATCCCTAGCCTTATTGCCGCTAGCCGCAAGTTATGCCATCACACCGCTCTCTCATTTTAATGTTGGCGCGATAGCACAAGGAATAAGTGGACGCTGGTATCTTGGCGCTAATATGGAGTTCGCCTCAGCGCCTATCCAACAAACTGTCCATGCCGAGCAGAGTGCTATTAACCATGCTTGGATGTGTAATGAACCTCGATTAACCGCCATAACCGTCAACTACACTCCTTGCGGTCATTGCCGTCAATTTATGAATGAGCTAAATAGCGCACAACAGCTCACGATTTATTTACCGGATTGTGCCCCACAACGCTTGCATGATTATCTCCCTAACGCTTTTGGACCAAAAGACTTAGGCATTATCGATACTCTGTTCGACCCGCAGGTTCATGCATTCGCTGTACAATCGGACCCATTGGTAGAGGCTGCGGCGCAAGCGGCTAGCCTAAGCTATGCCCCTTACACGCATGCCTACAGTGGAATAGCATTACAGATAGCTAATGACCACTGGGTCACTGGCCGCTATGCCGAAAATGCCGCTTTCAATCCAAGCCTTCCGCCGTTACAGAGCGCACTCATTATGTTGCAATTACAGGGTTACTCGGTGAACGACATTACCCGAGCCGTACTGGTTGAAGTCAACAATGCAGTCCTATCTCAACAGTCAGCCAGCACTGCCATTTTAACCGCCTTAGGAGGCTATTCGTTAGAAACGCTGAGGATCGACCTAAAGTGATAACGATCGGTTAAATTTGGTAAGAAAGTGACTCAATGCGCGGAAAACCTCAAGCGAGGGGACTATAGTTAGACGACATCACGCCACACACTCATCCCCTAATGGAGTAAAGCATGGAATTGGAGTATGAAAGCGAACGTCCCCTCTATATCCCCTACGCGGGCCCTATTTTATTAGAGTTTCCGTTGCTGAATAAAGGCAGTGCCTTTAGTCAAGAGGAGCGCACCGCTTTTAACCTTAATGGTTTATTGCCGGATAATGTTGAAACCATTGATGAACAAGCCGAGCGTGCATGGCAACAGTTTAATGATTTTCGAAATGATAACGACAAGCACGTATTCTTACGTAATATCCAAGATACCAACGAAACACTGTTCTATCGCTTAATCGATGACCACCTTGAGGAGATGATGCCCATCATCTACACCCCAACCGTGGGGAGTGCTTGTGAACATTTCTCTGAAATTTATCGCCGGGCCCGTGGTGTATTCATTTCCTACCCGCAACGCGATCATATTGAAGACATGTTGCAAAATGCCACTAAACAGAATGTTAAAGTTATCGTCGTCACCGATGGGGAGCGCATCCTGGGGCTGGGTGACTTAGGGATCGGTGGAATGGGAATACCTATTGGTAAACTCTCTCTTTATACAGCTTGTGGTGGTATCAGCCCCGCCTATACGCTACCCATTGTTCTCGATGTCGGCACCAACAATCAGCAACTTCTAAATGACCCATTATACATGGGATGGCGTCACCCGCGGATTACCGGCGAAGAGTATGAGAGTTTTGTTGCTGACTTTATTTCTGCGGTGAAGCGGCGCTGGCCTAATGTTCTCCTACAGTTTGAAGATTTTGCCCAAAAGAATGCCATGCCATTGTTAGAGCGCTATCAAGATGAGCTATGCTGCTTCAACGATGATATTCAAGGTACAGCAGCTGTCGCCGTGGGGACGTTAGTGGCCGCCAGCCGTGCCGCTGGGACTAAGCTTTCTGATCAGCGCGTCGCATTTCTGGGGGCCGGATCTGCTGGATGTGGCATCGCCGAACAAATTGTCAAAGAGATGCAACACGAAGGGCTGTCTGAAAAAGAAGCACGAGCTCGGGTGTTTATGGTCGATCGCTATGGCTTACTGACCGACAAGCTGACCAATCTCCTCGACTTTCAACAACGCTTAAGCCAATCTTCCTCGGCCTTAAGTGACTGGAAGAGTGATAACGACGACTACTCCTTATTCGATGTCGTCCACAATGCTCACCCTTCAATCTTAATCGGCGTATCAGGGCAACCAGGCTTATTCACTGAAGAGATTATTCGTGAAATGGTCAAACATTGTGACACCCCAATTGTTATGCCACTGTCAAACCCGACGTCGCGAGCGGAAGCTACCCCCACCGATATTTTAACCTGGACGGAGGGCAAAGCCTTAGTTGCGACAGGAAGTCCCTTTGGTACGGTAACCTGGCAAGATAAGAAAATTGCTATAGCTCAATGTAATAATGCTTATATCTTCCCCGGTATTGGCCTAGGTGTCGTGGCCAGTGGCGCGAAGCGCGTGACAGAAAACATGTTGCTCAGTGCTTGCAGAGCCTTGGCCGATTGCTCACCAAAAGCTAAACAGGGTGAAGGGCCTATCTTACCGCCGATTACCGAGATCCAATCGGTGTCTAAGCATATTGCCCTAAAAGTCGCTTTAGCTGCGCAGCAAGATGGAGTAGCCCCACAAAGTAGCGAAGAACAGATTAAGGAAGTCGTTGACGCTAACTTCTGGAAACCGCACTATCGCCAATATCGTCGCGCATCAATCTAGTCGCCCTCAGGGTAAGCTGTCATAGTGGCTTACCCTGTTCTCCTTGCCTGATCCAGTTCACTCAAGTACCCTACAGCAAGTGATATTTAAAGGATTTTGTACGGAATGATAAAGCGACTGCTTATCGGTCTACTCGCGCTAATAATGCTACTTGGCATAACCGCAATTGGACTTGATCAGTGGATCAGTTGGAAAACTGCCCCCTACATTTATGATACCGTTTCACAGCTTCCTAAGCGTCAAGTTGGCGTCGTGCTAGGCACGTCAAAATATTATCGTGGTGGCGAGCCAAACCAGTATTATCTTTATCGAATCCAAGGCGCTTTGAATGCTTATAACAGCGGTAAAGTCTCTTATTTGTTGCTTAGCGGCGATAATGCCTTACAAAGCTATAATGAACCTCGTACTATGCGTCGAGACCTAATTAAAAATGGCGTGCGGCCGACGGATATCGTGTTGGATTACGCCGGCTTTAGGACGTTAGATTCTATCGTAAGAACTCGGAAAGTTTTCGATACCAACGATTTTATAATCATCACCCAGCGATTCCACTGCGAACGGGCGCTATTTATTGCCTTACAACAGGGGATCCAAGCCCAATGTTTCGCCGTCCCCTCTCCAAAGAATATTTTGAGCATTCGCATTCGTGAAGTCGGTGCTCGCTTGGCGGCATTGGCCGACCTCTATTTGTTCAATAGCGAGCCCCATTTTCTGGGGCCAATGATCCCAATTCCAAGCCAAGCGCAGTTACCTAAGCATGGGCCGACTTACCCAGCTGTTACGCCAGAGCAGATGGTCGAACTTGAACGGCAACAGGCTAAACACCAGACGTCCAGCGAGTCAGGCGACGCCAACACCACTCCAGCGGCCCTTGGCGAAAGTAACGGAGCCAGTAATAAGAAAATGCCAGATTCAACGCCCAAATCAGAGGCACTACCGCCAACAGCTGACCACGCGTCAATGCCATAAAGTAACCCAATACCGAAAATAATAGGGTGCAAAGTAAGGTTTGAAGGAGATAATTACTCAAGGCCATGCGACCCACCTGTATTAGGAGTGATGTTAATCGCCATCCAGAAATACGCGGCCAATGGGCATGAAATAAGGCAATGTAACCTAAAGCAATAAATGGGCTCCCCAATTCAAGAGGGATCTGTAACCAAAATCCACTCCAACGGAATGACCAACCTGTCGCATATTGTAAATACGTACTTATCCCTGTTAGTACCAGCCCAATAGGCAGTAAAAATCGGTAACAGCGTTGATAATGGTGAATAGACCGCTGACCGAGTAACCATCCTTGACGTGTCAATGCCGCGCCGATCAGCATCAGACCCGCTAACTCCCAACCATACTGGGTCACTAACGCAATTAAACGGCCATCGAATTGCTCGAGACGGTCATGGATGGCTAACCACCCCCCCTTAATCGCAAGAGTGCGTTCAGCAGCGATATCGGCAGGTTGAGGAAGCCAATCACTGCCGGGGTTATGCCCTGAGAGTAGCCCGTATGCGGCTAACAACCCCACACCAAAAAGATAAAAAACCGCGCCAGTACGGAGTAAGTTTCCACTTCGATCGCTGTACGCAATGATGCGATACACCGCAAGTCCGGTCAGTCCCCACGATAACAGAATATCGCCCTGCCACAATAAGATGCCGTGTAACGCACCAAGGACCACCAACCAAATCAATCGATGTGTCATCCACGACATACCACGCGGCAGCTGGAAGATAATACCGGCACCGAATAATAAACCGAGTAGTGAGAGAAATTTCATCTCAGCAAAGAGTTCCAGTACCGCCCACAGCAAGGTATCTATATGGGAAGGAGGACCTTGCCATGCCGGGTTTAAATAGGCGGCTGCGGGAAGTGCAAAACTCACGATATTCAATAGCAGAATACCGAGTATCGCGAGACCGCGTAGACAATCGATTTGGGGATAACGAGGCATGTAAGTAGCGTCTCATTTAGGCCAGGTAGGTTCCTGGCCTCGGTAGGATTAGTTATTACGAATGGTGCGCAGGAACTCTTGACGCGTATTTTGGCTTGATTTGAAGAGTCCACCTAACGACGTTGTAGTGGTGGCGCTAGTGGCATCTTTTACGCCACGTGCCTTCACGCAATAATGGACTGCATCAATACATACCGCCACATTGTTGGTCCCTAATAAAGTTTGCAGGGCCACTAATACCTGTTGTGTTAAACGTTCTTGCACTTGCGGACGCTCCGCGAAGAATTGCACGATACGGTTAATTTTAGAAAGACCAATAACTTTATCTTTCGGAATGTAGGCGACCGTCGCTTTACCATCAATGGTCACAAAATGATGTTCACAGGTACTGGTCAGCGTGATGTCGCGTACAGTGACCATTTCATCAACATTCATTTTATTTTCAATAACCGTGATCTTGGGAAAGTTTGCATAATCTAAGCCAGAGAAAATCTCATCGACGTACATTTTCGCCAAACGATTAGGGGTTTCCATTAAACTGTCATCGGTCAGGTCAAGATTCAGTAATAGCATGACTTCGCGCATATGTTGCGCGATTTTTTGCTTACGTTGTTGGCTATCTTGGCTGTTTACCGGCGCATTGAGCGGGGTTTCAAGCCCACGAGCCAGCAATGCGTCATGGACCAGCATCGCTTCTTGACTTAATTCGGACATCGTCATCATTCTCCAGCAGGTGTTACACCCGCCACTATTAGGGCGGGTAATCTTTTGCCGTATTGTGAAGCAGTCTGCGCGGTTAATCCAGCCCTTACATCAATTGTTATCATTTACCTATAGCTTGAGTCCCAGGTTAACAACTCCTACACTAGGTTATTACTCGCGACGCAAGGCGCCCTAATGGATCTGGTACAATTAAAAATGTTTTGTGCGGTGGCGGAATACGGCTCAATTGTTAAGGCAGCTGAGCAGTTACATCGCGTGCCCTCCAATTTAACAACACGCCTTAAGCAGCTTGAAGAGGAAGTCGGTAATGCACTGTTTATTCGTGAAAAACAGCGATTACGACTCTCGCCAATTGGCCACGATTTTTTACACTATGCTCGTAAAATTCTACAACTCAGTGAAGAAGCTCTGCAGCTGTCGCACTCAGCAGAACCTTCCGGCACTTTAACACTGGGTAGTCTAGAAAGTGTGGCAGCAACCCGTTTACCCGCCCTACTCTCGGCGTATCACCAGCGCTACCCTGCCGTACAGCTCTCTTTAGTGACGGGAACTTCTGGCGAGATCCTTGATAAGGTCGTAAAAGGTGAACTGGCTGTCGCCTTGACCGATCAACCCTCACCCCGTCCCGATATTATTTGTGGCCATCATTATCGCGATCACTTAGTCCTGATCACCAGTCCCAGCCATCCGCCGGTTACTGTGGCACAAGAGGTGATAGGTGAGACTTTTTTTGCCTTTAGAAGTAGCTGCTCTTATCGTCATCGCTTGGAGCATTGGTTCGCGCAAGCTGGTGTAACGCCTGGCCCGATCATGGAAATACAGTCTTACCATGCAATGTTAGCCTGCGTAGCGGGAGGAGCGGGTCTTGCGGTTATCCCCCACTCATTATTGAGTAAACTGACCGACCATACACGGGTAGCTGTTCATCAGTTACCTGAGAACATTAGCCATTTACACACAGGATTGATCTGGCGTCACGAAGGGGAGTCACCCAATGTTAGGGCATTGAGTACATTGATGGCAGAAATCTATCCAGACCAAAAAGGCTAAGGCACCTTGCATGCCTTAGCCGCTTTCCATTAATTATCGAGACGTTTGCCCGCTTTAAACCGTGGGAAATGCATTTCTTGATAACGAATAATATGTCCACCGCGCACTAAGCGGAAACCTAACCAGATCAATAAGAACAATGGAATGCCGATATAAGTCGCGGCAACACCATACCAGTCAATCTTATCGGCAAGAAACGCCTGATAGTTTTGACCGAGGGTGATAATAAGACAAAGTCCAAACGCAAACATCGGTCCAAGCGGGAAAAAGCCAGAACGATAAGGTAAATCGTTTAGATCATAACCTTGGGCAATGTAGCCTTTACGAAAACGATAATGGCTAATCGCAATCCCCAACCACGCGATAAACCCAGTCATCCCAGAAGTATTGAGTAACCATAAATACACGGTTTGGTTACCAAAGCGAGAAGAAAGGAAACATAAGGCCGCAATAACCGTGGTCGCAATTAACGCGTTACGCGGTACACCGTTCTTAGTCAATGTCGCAAAGATTTTAGGTGCTTTACCTTCAGTGGCCAAGGTGTAAAGCATACGTGTGGAGGCGTACATCCCTGAGTTTCCTGCCGATAATACTGCCGTCAAAATGACCGCATTCATAACGGCTGCTGCGGATAATAGCCCCGCATTTTGGAAGACCAAGGTGAAAGGACTCACACTGATGTCCCCCACATCATTACGTAATAACCGTGGATCGGTATAAGGCAAAATCAAGCTAATGACTAAAATCGCGAAGACATAAAAGAGTAGAATACGCCAAAAGACCTGACGTACAGCGCGTGGAATATTCTTTTCTGGTTCTTCTGACTCACCGGCAGCAATACCAATAAGTTCAGTACCTTGGAAAGAAAATCCAACGATCATTGCCACACCGATCATGGCAGGGAATCCTCCCACAAATGGCGCATCGCCCATCTTCCAGTTCTGTATCCCGCCATGTTCTGCGCCGTGTAAAATCCCAACTATCATTAATACGCCAACCGCAATAAAAATGACGACAGTGACGACCTTGATCAGAGAAAACCAGTACTCGGCTTCGCCAAACCCTTTCACTGAGATAACATTTAATAGAAAGATCACCGCGAGGAAGGAGGCGCTCCAGATCCATCCTGGTACATCGGGAAACCAATAGCCCATCACTAATTGTGCCGCGACCAAGTCTACCGCAATAGTAACCGCCCAGTTGTACCAATAATTCCAGCCCAGAGCGAAACCAAAGCCTTCATCAACATATTGCGAGCCGTAGGTTGAAAAAGAACCTGATACCGGCATATAAGCGGCAAGCTCGCCTAAAGAGGTCATTAAGAAGTAAACCATCAAACCAATTACTGCATATGACAATAATGCGCCACCGGGGCCAGCTTGTGAAATACTGGCACCTGATGCAACAAATAGTCCGGTTCCAATCGAACCGCCAATCGCAATCATTGTCAGGTGACGAGCTTTGAGTGAGCGTTTTAAGCCCGACGCGCCCGTTTGGGAAGAACTAGAATTCATAGGATGAAACTCACCTGGCTAAAATTGTGCGCGATTGTAACAAGAGGAGTGCAGAGGCGTTGCACTATCTTCACTGTTATAAGTTACCTTCATAATCGTGCAGCGATCATTAGCCGAACGCTAATCAACCACTTGATGGCAATAGGTGAGAAATCGCTCTATCGCACGTGACCGCTGTTTTTGTTGATGTTGAATAAGGTAAAGTGTCCGCGTCATGGTAGGCAAAGGGGCATGAACTTCACGTAACAATCCACTATCGAGAAGATCCGCAATCACCCGGCGTGAGAGACAACTTAGCCCCATTCCATAACGTACCGCATGTTTGATCGCTTCGGAATTGCCCAACTCCATCGTAACCTGATAATGGCTGAGTTTACTCAGGAGGAGATGATCAACAAGTTGCCGCGTTCCCGAACCTTGCTCACGTAAGATCCAAGGTGCATCTGCTAGCGATTCTAAAGTAATTGGCTGTTTGAAAATCTCCGCACAAGGAGCGGCAAAGATGACCAGCTCATCTTGTAACCACGGCTGGCTCACGATATCGTGCTGATGACAAGGCCCTTCAATCAGTCCTATGTCTGCATTGAAGTGAGAAACCGCGTCGATAACTTCTTGGCTATTACCTACGGTAAGCTCTAATCGCGCATCAGGGAGGTCACGACGATAATTAGCGATAACGGCGGGAAGGAGATAGTTACCGATGGTGCTACTCGCGGCGAGTGACAGTGCCCCATGTCCCTGTTTGAATAGGAGTTCAATATCGTTGGCATGGTCTAATAATGCCATTGCTCGAGGATAGAGTAATCTGCCATGCTCATTGATGACCAAACGCTTTCCGGCACGATCAAATAATTGTACGCCCAGTTGCCCTTCTAAATCAGTTAATGAAGCGCTGACTGCAGATTGAGAAAGTGCCAGGACTTGCGCTGCGTGAGTCGTGGAACCACTCTTAAGAACCTCTGTAAAAACAGCAAGTTGGCGTAGCGTGATATGCATAGGGTAAGTCCCTGACCTTGACTAATGAGATAAGCCTTTACAGAACCAATTAAAGTAACAGTTTACCAGTTTTACCGATTAATAATAGAATCATGAACGAATTTATGATTTATGCAATTACCACTCGGCACATAATGTCAGGGACAAACCATGAAATATATTGGAGCACATGTCAGTGCTGCGGGCGGCGTATTCAATGCAGTGACGCGCGCACATGAGATTGGCGCAACTGCTTTTGCTTTATTTACTAAAAATCAGCGTCAGTGGAAAGCCCCCCCTCTACCGCAATCGACAATTGATTTATTCCGCCAAGCTTGTAGTGACTATGGCTATGGACCACAGCAGATTTTGCCCCACGATAGTTATTTGATAAATCTTGGTCACCCCGTTGCAGAAGCGCTGGAGAAGTCTCGCGTAGCCTTCATTGATGAGTTAGAGAGAGCGGCTGCTTTAGGAATTGCTTTACTGAATTTTCATCCTGGTAGCCATCTCCAGCAAATATCGACTGAAGAGTGTCTAAAGCGTATCGCCGAATCCATTAATATTGCCTTAGATAACACCTCAGGCGTGACGGCGGTGATTGAGAATACTGCCGGTCAAGGTAGCAATCTTGGCTTCGAATTCGAACATTTAGCAGAAATCATTCACCATGTAGAAGATAAATCACGGGTTGGGGTTTGTATCGATACTTGCCACGCCTTCGCGGCTGGCTACGATCTACGCACCGTCGAACAATGTGAAAAGACCTTCAGCGCATTTGAACGTATCGTCGGTTTTCAGTATCTACGTGGGATGCATTTAAATGATGCAAAGAGCCAGTTTAATAGCCGAGTCGACCGACACGACAGCCTAGGTGAAGGCAATATTGGCCACACTCCTTTTAAATGGCTAATGCAAGATCCTCGGTTTGATAATATTCCGCTTATTCTAGAAACGATTAACCCAGATATCTGGGCTGAAGAGATCGCTTGGCTAAAAGCCCAGCAATAATGTTGAGTGTAATAAAAAAGGCCGTACCCTACAGGGTACGGCCTTTTACTTTCCAACCGTAGCCCTTAGGCCGCAACAGGCTCAGGACGTTTGATGATCGCGTAAGTAATACCCGCTACCACCGCACCTGCGATAATCGCGCCAAGGTAACCAATTACCGGAGTCACTGCACCCGGAATCAATAAAACGAAAATACCGCCATGAGGTGCCATCAGTTTTGAACCAATTGCCATCGCAATTGCACCAGTTAATGCGCCGCCCGCAATACAGCAAGGTAGCACACGAAGTGGGTCACGTGCCGCGAAGGGAATGGCACCTTCAGTGATAAAACATAATCCCAGCACGATCGCGGCTTTACCACCCTCTTGTTGCGCTTTAGCAAACTTACGACGCGCAACCAAGGTCGCTAATCCCATCGCGAGAGGAGGCACCATACCAGCGGCCATGATGGCAGCCATTGGACCATAAGTGGACGAACTTAGCAGACCGACACCGAACGCGTAAGCCACCTTATTAATCGGGCCGCCCATATCACTACATTGCATTGCCCCAAGAATCGCACCCAATAGAATAGCGTTGGCTGTGCCCATGGTCCCTAACCAATGAGTTAAGGATTCCATAATAAAGGCAACTGGCTTACCTACTACATAAATCATCAGCAGACCAGTCACTAAACTTGCCACTAATGGAATGATTAAGATAGGTTTCAGCGCTTCCATACTTTGTGGCAGCTTCAACTTACCGCTAATCAACTTCGCCGCATAGCCCGCGATAAACCCAGCAATGATGCCACCTAAAAATCCTGCGCTTAAGGTTGATGCTAACATTCCGCCAATTAACCCTGGGGTTAAACCTGGGCGGTCAGCGATTGAGAAGGCAATATAACCGGCTAACACAGGAACCATTAATGCAAACGCGGTGGTACCACCAATTTGCATAAGTGCTGCAGCTAATGTGCCCTGCTCTTTGAACGCATTGATCCCAAAGGCAAAGGACAACGCGATACATAGGCCCCCTGCGACAACCATCGGCAGCATATAAGAAACGCCGGTAAGTAGGTGGCGATAGGCTCCCGATTTTTCTTTCTTATCAGCCGTATTACCTGAAGCGGTCTGAGCTGAGCTATTGGCCGATTGATAAGGTTTTGCCTCGTTCAGTGCTTTATCAAACTCTTGTGCCGTTTTCTTCAAAGCAAGACCTGTTGAAGTACGATACATCGGCTTTCCAGCAAATTTTGCTAAATCTACTTCAATATCGGCGGCGATAAACACAATATCAGCATCAGCCACTTCTTCAGGAGTTATCGGATTACCCGCACCGACGGAACCACGAGTTTCCACTCGCACTGGCCAGCCGCGTTTTTTCGCTTCTGCTTCTATCGCTTCTGCAGCCATAAAAGTGTGTGCGACGCCCGTTGGACAGGCTGTCACTGCAACAATTTTCTTAACCGTAGACGCAGGGGCGCTTGCGGCGATGGGTGCAACCACTGGTGCTTGCCAAGCTGTAGCCTGGGAGACGGCTTGTTCAATTGAAGCCTTAGCATCGGTTAACAGCGCTTGGCTTTCAACGGCAGCAACTTGTTTTCCTGCTAAAGGCTCTGTTACTAGGGCTGGATCCCCCGCAACGATGACCGTTTCTGCCTCAGTTACCGGAGCAAGTACGTAGTCTGATTGTTCACTAATCGCTTTCTCAAAGGCTTGTTTAATTAATTGTGCCGACGCTAAGCCCAACGAGGCATCGGTGATTAATGCTATTTTCATCTTTACTTTCCTCTACTGCTGTTCGGTAACGGAGTGTAATTCGACGCGAGCCATCATTGCCGCGAGGGCTGAACGGTCCGTAATCCCAACGTTGCTTTGACTGACTGCTAGCGCCGCAACAGCTGTCGCTAACCTCAGCGTATGTTCGCTAGTTTCTCCCATAAGCAAGCCGTAAATCAGGCCGCCTACCATGGAGTCCCCCGCTCCCACCGTACTCACAATTTCACATGCCGGAGGTTTGGCCAACCACTCGCCAGAAGCATTTACCCATAACGCGCCTTCCGCGCCTAAAGAGATCACTACGTGACTGATTCCTTGCTCACGCAGTTGATGCGCGGCAGCAATAACATCGCTGAGTTCCGGCAGCGCACGACCCGCCCACATTTCGAGTTCCCGGCGATTCGGTTTCACTAACCATGGCCCAGCCAATAGCCCTGCATCCAATGCCGCGCGGCTACTATCAAAAACTAAGCACGGGCAGACTTGGCGAAGCGCTTTCATCCAATCAGTAAATTCTTCTAAGGCAATGCCTTGTGGCAGACTTCCGCTCACACACACCATATCGAAGTCGCCGAGCCAACTCAGCGAGTCTTGCTTGAAATGCTGCCAATTCTCTTCGCTAACCGTGAAGCCGGAAAAGTTGAGATCAGTGACGTCACCGCCCGTTTCAGTGACTTTAATATTGATACGCGTTCTGCCATCAATAACCTGAAAACGATTATGTAATCCTATTTCAGCGAATAATTGCTCAAAACCCTCTTTATTTTCATTCCCTAGCAGTCCACCGACCGTGACGTCTACACCAAGATCTTTTAATACTTTAGCAACGTTGATCCCTTTACCCGCAGCATGAAGTCCAGTCGTTTCAACTAAATTGACTTCACCACGTTCAATTTCTGGCGTAAATCCCACCAAGTCATAAGCTGGGTTTAAGCTTATAGTAGCTACACGGCGACTCATTCAGCCCCCTCCCCCAGTCCGCTAGCAATAGCCTCACCAATCGCTTTCATCGCTTCAGCGGCTTGAGGTCCACTGGTTGTAAAGCGTAAACGATGACCTTTTTTCACCCCTAAGGCCACCACTTTCATTAGACTGCGACCATTGGCCGGCTTTCCACTGCCATCAAGATTTATAACGCTCACATCACAGTCGAACTGTTTAATTACCGTGACTAATGCAGTACCTGGACGAGCATGCAGGCCATGTTCATTCTTAATCACAAACTCTTCGGTAACCGTATCGTCGCCTAAACTTACTTCGCTGGTTAATAGCGCTAACACACCTGCAGCATCGGCACTAAATAGTGCAGAGGCTTGATTGTTATTGATGAGGTGCGTGAGGTAATGCATCACTGTGAGAGGCTGCGCGTCTGCTGTTGAACAAGTGATAAGTAAAGAGACGGATTCACCAGATTCCAAGCTAACAGCGGTGGACGGACGGCTAACGGCAACAGCGCTAAAAAGGTTACCCTCAGCGCAGTCTTGTAACCAAACACCTTGTCCCACATGCAATGGTTTTTGCGCTAAGGTTTTCGCGACAAAATTTGGTGATACTGCCTGGATAGTTTGTAATCTTCCAGCATTCAATGCTTGTAGGGTGATGAGATCAGCAGTATTGACATTCAATGAAATCAACGAGGTATCAAACCGAAATTCAGCAGGCTGCTTTTCACCCATCAGGATAGCGCGAAGGTCCTCAGCAGAAGCGGTTTTAATCGTCTCAGCAATACTGTCATCACTCAGCACATGCGTCAGTTGACGAAGTAAGGCGAGGTGTTCATCTGATTTAGCGGCGATACCAATCACAACATAGGCAGTTTGATCAGCACCCCATGCGATACCCTGCGGGAATTGGAAAACCTGCACACCAGTATTGAGCACTAAATCGCGGGTATCAGTGGTACCGTGAGGGATAGCAATGCCGTTGCCGAGATAAGTGGAAGTTTGCTGCTCACGTGCTAGCATTCCACTCACATAGCCCTCACCCACATTGCCCGCCGTGGCGAGTGCCGCCGCGACTTGGCGAATCGCATCTTCTTTATCGGTGGCTGAGGCGCCAGTATGAATCGCCTGAACTTCTAGCTGGAACATAATTTTCCTCACAGTGATTGAATCGTTTCAGCAACTAAATTAGCGCATTTTATATCAAAAAATGAAGTCAATAATTTTGAATCAACGCACAGTTTTCAAAAATTTCAATCAGCGCTTACTTAATCTGTATCGCTGATACCTACGGCGCAGTCGCCGCATCAAGATCGAGAAGATAAACTAACGCCTCTTCACGCGAATCTGCACACATTTCAGGGTGGGGTTGTAATCCTGCACAAACGGCTGGACGCAGGGGCGAGGTAAATATTAGGCAAAGATTATCGTCATCTAATTGCACGCAGCGTACGCCCGCTGGCTTACCATTCGGCATACCCGGAATCGGCGAAGATATTGAAGGAGCAATACAGCAGGCTCCACAGTGGCTACGGCATTCCATGAACACTCTAAGAATTAATAAAATTAATGGCCATGAGTATCTGAGTGCCATCTTTATTATGCAATATAAATTTCAACTAAATGAAGATGAAAAAAATTAGCGAAAATACCCTACACAGCACTATTTAGCTTGTGTACACAGAGGCGGGCGAGTATTTTCCCCGCATTCTTATAAATATCCTATTTCGAGGTGTTCAATGCCTAAAGCAAATGAAATTAAACGTGGTATGGCAGTAAGCTGGAACGGCAAATTACTTCTAGTCAAAGATATCGATGTTCAAAGTCCGAGTGCTCGAGGAGCCGCGACATTATATAAAATGCGTTTTACCGATATTCGTAGCGGAATGAAAGTTGAAGAGCGTTTTAAAGGTGATGACATCATCGACAGTATTCAGCTTAATCGTCGAGCGGTGAGTTTTTCATATACCGATGGTAATGAATATGTATTCATGGATGATGAAGACTATACGCCTTACAGCTTCAATCGTGAACAAATTGAAGAAGAGCTTCTTTTTATCCCTGAAGCAGGTTTGGCGGGGATGCAAGTCTTATTAATGGATGATCAAGTTTTAGCGTTAGAACTACCGCAAACCGTAGACCTAGTAATAGTCGATACTGTACCCGGTATCAAAGGCGCTTCAGCCAGTGCCCGTACCAAGGCAGCCCAGCTCTCTACAGGATTAACTGTCCAAGTCCCTGAATATTTGAGTAATGGCGATAAAATCCGTGTACATATCCCTGAGCGTCGTTATATGAGCCGCGCTGATTAATTTTATAGGGAGATAACCTATGCGCCAGTCTAATTTTCCAGCAATAATAATATTGAATTTACTGGGATTTTGCCTGTTTTTCTCTTGGTATCTACCGACCAATCATGGTTTATGGTTCGCCTTGGATAAGTCGATTTTTTACTATTTTAACCACGAGATGGTGAAATCGCATGCCTTTGCCGTATTTGTAGCAATCACGAATTATCGTGGATTTGATATTGTTTCATTCCTCGCGATGGCAGCTTACTTCTATTCTTTTTGGCGACAAAAAGATCACAAAGGTCGGATGTGGATGCTCGCATTAGGGATCACTATGCTCATCACGGCAGTCGTTCTCAATCAACTCGGCCACCTCATCCCCGTTAGCCACCGTAGCCCTTCTCTCTTTTTTTCTGATGCTCAGCGTGCAGGACTTCTCACGGGTATCCCGACCAAAGACGGTTCCGCGGACAGCTTTCCAGGGGATCACGGTATGATGCTAATGATTTATGGCTGCTTTATGGGACGCTACTTTGGTCGTAAAGCCTTTATTGTAGGGCTCATAATTCTCGGGGTATTTGCTTTACCGCGTGTTATGGCGGGTGCTCACTGGTTCACCGATATATCAATAGGATCATTATCCGTCGTTTTAGTAGGCATGAGCTGGTGCTTATTAACACCTCTCACCGATATACTCATCAATAAGATCTACCAGAAATTACCTGGCACGCATTAGTCTTATGCGCCATTTCTACCTTTTCCGGGGGATTATCTCCCGGTTATTTCTCAAGAATTCCCTTTAAAATAGCCTTATCAGACATTTTTCCTATTAAGATCAAAAAAAATCTTAAAAACTCTCGCCAGTTTACATTTTCTACGGTAATCTCAAATAACGCTTAGCCCTTGTTATCTGGGGCCTCAGCTTAGAAGAGTGTCAAAGATATTTACATCTAGATATAATTCATAAATTGTCTTCTTGATAATCTCTGATAATCTCTTAATCTGTTCATTGGCGAACGACGTATTTGTCGTAAGGACATCGAAGGAAACTGCTTAATATGGTCAAATCTCAACCACTTGTGAGATACTTGTGGCGGGCTGTTCCAGCAATTGCCTTAGCAACACTGCTAAGTGCATGTAGTAGCCACCCAACTACCACAGCGAATTTAGAGAAACATGACGTTAACAACCGGAATGGTTTTTTACTTCAAGCTTCTCAGGATCAATTTGAAGAACTGGTTCATAATGTCGATATTAAATCGAAAATTATGAATCAATATGCGAGTTGGAAAGGTGTTCGTTATCGAATGGGCGGTGAATCACGCCGTGGTATCGATTGTTCAGCCTTCGTACAGCGTACTTTCCGTGAACAGTTTGGCTTATCGCTTCCTCGTTCTACCGCAGATCAGCAAGATACCGGACGTTTTATTAATAAAAGTAAGCTGCGCCCCGGTGATTTAGTACTATTTCGATCGGGATCTACCGGACGCCACGTAGGTATTTATCTAGGTAATAACGATTTTGTTCATGCTTCAACAAGCAGTGGAGTCATGATTTCAAACCTTAATGACAATTATTGGAAAGCTCGCTATCGCGAAGCACGTCGAGTCCTGAGTAACTCGCACAGTTAATTTTCATAAGGTCTGATAAACGTTCGTCAAAAAAAACGCTGTCCTTCGCAGCGTTTTTTTATTTTTATTAGTTAGCTCAGTGGCTGCTGCAACTCCGGCGGTAAGTTAATACTCAATATTTCTTCTTGCGTTAACTCGCGATACTCCCCCGCAGCTAAATCTTCATCAAGTAAAATTTCGCCAATTCGTTCACGATGTAAATCCGTCACGTGGTTACCACATGCGGCAAACATTCTTTTGACTTGATGATAACGACCTTCGCTTAACGTAACCCTGGCCTGATGAGAGTCCACAATCTCTAGCGTTGCTGGCTTAGTTGGGGCGGCCTCACCTTGTAACATAATACCTTCGGCAAAGTGCGTGATAAGTGCTGGGTCGAGTACTTCAGCCAAAGTCACCAGGTACGTTTTTTCACAATGGTGGCGCGGTGACGTAATGCGATGTGACCATTGGCCGTCATCTGTTAATAGTACCAAGCCTGTCGTGTCAATATCGAGTCGTCCGGCTGCATGTAACTTCCATGCCATAGGTTCTTCTATAAAATAGAGAATGGTGGGATGCTGTTCATCTTCCGTAGCACAAACATAGCCTACTGGCTTGTTCAGCATATAATAACGCGGACCATGCTGTTGATGAAGCACATTGCCATCATAGGCCACTTCATGCTCAGGTAATACTTTAAAAGCCGCTTCACGTACCACCTCTCCATCGACTGTGACATTACGTGCTCGAATCTCACGACCTGCAATGGCACGGCTAATTTCGAGTTGTTGAGAAATAAATTTATCGAGTCGCATGGATCTGTAAGCCTATTGGGGAGTTTATAAAGAGAATTATGTTAGTATACCTTGAAGCGACACCGACTGTCAGTGTGTAACCCTGCCGTTAATCGAGTTCATGACCGATGAGTTTTACTCTACGCCCCTATCAACAAGAAGCCGTTGACGCTGCGGTACAGTATTTCCGCAAAGAGCACCGCCCAGCAGTTATCGTTTTACCTACCGGTGCCGGGAAAAGCTTAGTGATCGCCGAACTCGCCCGCATCGCGCGAGGGCGAGTCCTCGTACTCGCTCACGTTAAAGAGTTAGTCAGGCAAAACCATGCGAAATACCAGGCATTAGGCTTGAATGCCGATATTTTCTCTGCAGGATTAGCGCAAAAAAAGAGTGGCAGTAAAGTTGTTTTTGGTAGCGTACAATCAGTCGCTCGCCATCTTGAGCAATTTGATGCCGAATTTTCCTTAGTCATTGTCGATGAGTGTCACCGGATTGGTGATAGCGATCAAAGCCAGTACCAACAAATATTGGATTATCTGACTCAACGCAATCAGCATCTGCGGCTGTTGGGGTTGACCGCGACTCCCTTTCGTCTAGGAAAAGGATGGATATACCATTTTCATTATCACGGAATGGTACGGGGAACTGAGGATGCCTTATTTTATCAGTGCATTTATGAACTGCCACTGCGCTATATGATTAAGCATGGCTATCTTGTTGAGCCTAAACGGTTGGATATGCCAATTTTACGTTATGACTTTTCATCACTGGTCGCTAATCAACAGGGGCTCTTTCCCGAAAAAGCTTTGAACTTGAGTTTATCTCAGCAAAAACGTGTCACGCCATCCATTGTTGCCGAAATTATTCAACATGCTGCCGGCTGTCGTGGCGTCATGATTTTCGCTGCGACAGTACGCCATGCAGAAGAGATCCTCAGTTACCTGCCTGCTGAGAGTGCATTAGTTTCCGGGATGACCCCCAGTGGCGAACGAGACGATATTTTACAGCGTTTTACATCGCAAAAAATCACCTACTTAGTAAATGTTGCGGTATTAACCACTGGATTTGATGCGCCTCATGTTGATTTAATCGCTATTCTTAGACCGACGGAATCGGTCAGCCTTTATCAACAGATTATTGGTCGAGGGCTACGTCTTTATCCAGGTAAAACCACCTGTGCCATCCTCGATTATGCAGGGAATGACTATGACCTTTATCTGCCAGAAATTGGTAGCCCTAAGGGTGAGAGTGAAAATCAACCAGTACAAGTTTTTTGCCCACAGTGTCAGTTTGCGAATATCTTTTGGGGAAAAGCCCTCGACGATGGCACCGTTATCGAGCACTTTGGCCGTCGTTGCCAAGGGATCATCGAAATCGGCACCCAGCTTCAACAGTGTGATTTCCGCTTTCGCTTTAAATCCTGTCCTCACTGTAATGCGGAAAACGATATTGCAGCGAAAGTCTGTCAACAGTGTGACACCGTTCTGGTCGATCCTGATGACATGTTAAAAGCAGCGCTTAAACTACGTGACGCCACGGTGCTACGTTGCTCAGGCATGCTACTGCAAACAGGACAGGATGCGAAAGGTGAATGGTTACGAATTACCTATATCGATGAGGATGGTGCTGACGTACCTGAAACCTTCCGACTGCACTCCCCTGCCCAGCGTCATCTTTTTGAACAACAGTTCCTTCGTTTGCACAGCCGTGCGCCAGGTATCCCTTTCTCTTGGCAGTCAGCAAGCGATATCATTGCCCAACAAGCGCTTTTACGGCACCCCGATTTTGTCGTGGCACATCGTCAAAAAGCCTTTTGGAAAATTCGTCACAAAGTCTTCGATTACCAAGGGCGTTTTAGGCGTGCCGATTCAGCCAGCTAATTATTTGCCCTGCCCCCCTTTACCCGCTATAATGCCGCGCGCTTTATCTCAAATAAAGCGTCATTGAATAATCCTTCCGTTGCTGGGTCGCCTGTAGCGGAATTACTCTAAGAGAAAAATTATGTTCACTATCGAAGCACAAGTCCGTACAGAGCAGGGTAAGGGTGCGAGCCGCCGTCTGCGTTTAGCTAATAAATTCCCAGCCATCGTTTATGGCGGAAATGAAGCTGCAACATCTGTAGTTTTAGATCACGATTTCGTTAACAACCTGCAAACTAAGCCAGAATTCTACACTGACGTTCTGACTCTGGTTATCGACGGTAAAGAAACTAAAGTTAAAGTTCAGGCTGTTCAACGTCACCCGTTCAAGCCAAAACTGCACCACATCGACTTCGTTCGCGCGTAATCGCGGAAGCCGAGAAAAAAAAACGCCGCTTTCGCGGCGTTTTTTTTATTGCTCTTTTAACCGACGCTGTAACTGGTCGCGCAGATTAGGGGGAGTTCCTTTAATTGTTAACGTATCTGTCGTGGGATCCCAGAAAATACGCTCGTTTAGCAGCAACGCATCAAAATTGATCGTCAGCCCACCACCGCTACCCGCAAACTTCGTCAATTGACGTAAGGTTGAACGATCGGCAGGAAAACTCTCTTCAAACTCGTAGCCTTGTTGCGCGGTAAAACCTTCAAAACTTTGTTCGTTCACTTCGGGCAACTGATGAGATAGCTCGGTAATAGTGATTTCGTCGCCAGCCTTTAACTGGTCACTGCAATACTGATGTACCTGCTGACGATATTCCTGCCGAGACTGTTTATCTAAACTCACTTCTTCGCAATAATCGTCAACGGCTTGCAGCAACGTTCTATTTTGTGCCTTAGCGTCTAAGCCTTGACTAGCCCCTAAAAAATCCATGAAAAAGTCGGCCACCTTACGCCCTACTCGACCACGTAAAAAGGTCAAATACCGCGTAGAGTCGGGCTGAGTTTCCCACTCGGTTAGATCTATTCGAGCCACAATATCAGCATGATTGATATCGAGATAATGCGTAGTACTAATCTCTAACGCTTCATTAACCCGCATGCTTGATTGACTGTTTAATACCGAAATAAGTAAATATTCGACCGCAAGATAACGATATTGAGCAAAGAGGACTATACCTCCTTCGGCAAAAGGATATTTCGCTAATTCATCCCGCAGGCGGCCGGTTGCGGCACGGGTAAATGAAAGGAAGTCTTGTTGCCCGCTGCGACACTCTTGTAACGTATCGCGTAACTCGCTTTCTTCATTAAACAAGCCATAAGCTTTATTCTTCGCGCTGTAAACACGGTGTAACTCTTCCAACATCACTTCAACTTCGTGTGTTGGAGACAGTAATGAATCACGTAAAATCAGTGATAATTCATCCTCATCACGCTTAATTAGCTGATGAACCACAATCTGGTCAATATCCAGACTCATAGATAACTCCCTAAACGAATGATGTGCTATTGAATCATGCAGGTCTCGACCTGACAATGAGATTTGCTAAGCTTAAGAAGGTAATTTCGAGCATGAGTAGATTATGAACGGATTTATAGACTCAGTTTTCAACAATTGCTGAGCAAATCTTGATGAAAAATTGCAGATATAAACCCTGTTTTACAGTAGAATAGCTACTTTTTACAATGATATTAGTTGATACTATGCCACAGTTATCTCGTTACAGTGATTCACGCGTTGAGAAACTTCTCGACGAGCTTTCCAAGGTCCTAGAAATGGACAAGGCACCGACCGATCTTTCCTTAATGGTGCTCGGTAATATGGTGACGAATTTAATTAATTCCAGTGTTTCACCTGCTCAGCGCCATGCGTTGGCTCGCTCCTTCGCTGCGGCTCTTGAAGCCTCAGTCAGCGAAGATTCGGCTCACTAACTACTAAAACGACGTTTATGGCCAATCACCAACCACAGTATCGAGAAAAAGTCTCCAGCATGATTAGCTGGGGTCACTGGTTTGCTCTATTTAATATTTTGTTGGCCTTGGTGCTTGGCAGTCGTTATTTATTAATCAACGATTGGCCAGCGTCACTCGCTGGTCGTATTTATGCCTACTGTAGTTGGTTAGGCCATTTCAGTTTTATCGTTTTCGCGCTGTACCTACTGGTACTTTTCCCCATTACGTTCTTTATTCGATCGCAAAGGCTTTTGCGCGTTATTGGCTCGATTATTGCCACGTGTGGACTGACTCTGCTGTTGGTCGATGGTGCCGTCTTCCAACGTTTCCATCTGCATTTAAACCCTATTGTTTGGCAATTGGTAGTCAACCCAGAACAGAGTGAACTAACCCGAGATTGGCAATTAATGTTTATTGCCGCGCCGATAATTTTCTTGGCCGAATTATTGTTTGCAACCTGGAGCTGGCAAAAACTGCGCAGCCTCAACCGGCGCCATTATGCACGCCCTTTTGTGATCTTATTTATCACAACCTTTTTTGCTAGCCACATAATGTATATTTGGGCCGATGCAAACTTTTATCGCCCTATCACCATGCAGAAAAGTAATCTTCCACTTTCTTATCCTATGACTGCCCGTCGTTTCTTGGAAAAGCACGGCTTGCTCGATTCGGTAGATTACCAGCGTCGTTTGATTCAACAGGGGGAACCAGATGCCCTATCGTTGGCGTATCCTCTCAGTGATATTACCGTTGCGCCACAAGCACCCGGCTACAATCTTCTCGTTATCACGATCGATAATCTGAGTAGTACAGCTGTGGATAAAGCTTACCCTACGCTGACACATTTCGCGCAGCAGAATGTAAACTTTACCCAACACTTTAGCTCTGGGCCTAGTAGCGAGAATGGGTTATTTGGGCTGTTTTATGGAATTTCATCTACCTATTTAGAGGGGGTCCTCGCGTCGAGAACTCCTTCAAGCTTACTGACTACGCTTGCCAATCGCCACTATCAATTCGGTTTATTTTCAACCGATGGATTTAAACAACCGTTCTATCGCCAAGCGCTTTTAACTGACTATACGATTCCGGTTCAACATCGCCAAACTGATAGTCAAACGGTCGAACAATGGCATAATTGGTATAGCCAACAACTAAACTCGACACAACCGTGGTTCTCATGGATAGCTCTACAAGGTGCTGTCACAAGTAGTGGAAATGAGCGCCAACGAAGCCAACTTTATCAGCAAGGCTCTGCCACCACTGACGAGCAACTCGCCGCGATTATTGATGAGCTCAACCACTCACAAGCATTAAAAAATACCATTGTTGTAGTGACCGGTACGCATGGTGTATCGCTTAACTCTGATACTGATTCTGAGAGTCGTCGCAATGCACTGCACGTCCCTCTGGTAATCCACTGGCCAAATACCCCTGCTCAGTCGATTAATTATCTTACTGACCATCAAGATATCATGGCGACGATTATGCAACGTTTGTTAAAGGTCACGACACCAAGTTACGACTACACTCAGGGTCGAGATCTTTTCACTGACCAAGGCAGAAATAACTGGGTCACTAGCAGTGAAGATAATCATCTTATTATTACAACGCCGACACGTTCCATCGTACTAAACACTAACGGCCACTACAGCAGCTATGATGTGAAAGGTCGTAGATTACATGATGAAACGCCGGAGTTAGGATTACTTCTGCAGGTCTTAACCGAAGAGAAGCGTTTCATTGCAAATTGATTATTAATAAACCAGTTAGATCAGTGACATATTGATTTTTCGTGAAACTAAGATACTATTCTTTGTAGTCGTCGGCACGTAGCGCAGCCTGGTAGCGCACTGTCATGGGGTGTCAGGGGTCGGAGGTTCAAATCCTCTCGTGCCGACCAAAAATCCCAAAGAAAAGCAGCCACTTGTGGCTGCTTTTTTTGTGGCTGTAGCTTATTGCGCCTTGGGTAATACTCGGCGAATTGATAGGCACTGACCTCGTGAAGACACTCAGCGTATTAGAATGTTCTCTTTATCAGTATATGACTATCAGCTAAAGGCCCTCTATGGCCAATCACTTAAGCCCCCCAATTAGGAATAAGCTTGAAGAAAAGCATCAAGAGCAGGTTCATAAGGTAAAAATTGGATAATCGTCTGGGCTTACGCTAAGCAATAAAAAAGCCACACGAGGTGGCTTGAGTATTTTGCTTACTATTACCCTATTAAACTGTCCTGCAACTCGGCCTTGGGTACTTGTCGTGTGTAAGGAACTTCTTGAGGTTGAGAATGGTCAGCCAGACGCTGGAGTTGATAGACGACTTCCTCCACCATATGTTGACGTAAAGCTTCTCTTTTACGAAATGCTGAACGGTGTTTACTTTCTACTTGCTCAACATCACGCTTTGCTTCATGGCGAGGTAATTGATACCAACCCTCTTTAGCAACCTCTGTGGTGACTTCGGCCCAAAAGCTATCATAACTCGACTTGAGGTGATGAGATTTGATGTGATGACTGTCAGCTATTCCACAGATTTTCTCAACTTTATAGCTATCGGCCAATGCATAAGCTGCCGACAACAACAAGTTCTTGGGACGTAAACCAAACATCCCTTTAGTTATCGCTCTAACCTGATCTTGCCCTTCACCCGGCTTCGGGCCTTGTAGCCCACATAGATAAAGAATTTTACCTGTAGAATCGAAGGAATAGGTTAAGCTGTACAGTGGCGAATCACTATCAGGCGCAAACAGGTATAATCCCATCTCCCCTTCTCGTACAAACCGAGAATGCATGAGTTTAAGGGTAGCCTGTTCATCATTTTTCAAGTCTAAGGTAGCAACTGTCAATCCCGTTGAGTTAACACCAAATAATGCTGGAATAAATCGTGGGTCAATACTCTTTTCCAGCCGTTGCAGTGTGGTGGACATGGCAGCCAGCTTTTGTTTGATAGTCCAACGTTTATTTAAATACTTATGAAATGGTCGTGCATAAAGGCTCACGACATCCGTACGTTGTGAAACTTGCTGAGCAATCAGTGAACCTTGGCACACGCGAAAATAGCGAAAATAAAGCCATGGGTGACTCAGGAGGGTCCGGCAAGCACGTTTATAAAAGTTAAATTTTCTTAACGCATCATTCCACTTTGGATTATTTTCCCGCCAAGTTCTATAAGGTCCCATAGAAATATCCTAATTCTGTGCAGATTGGCGCATGGTCGCGCAGTATTGGCACAGAGTAATAAGATTATTCTCAACGTATTCTCAACAGGAATGGAGTTTGCTTACGGAATCTTAACGAAGAATAAACGATACGAAGATAGGGAAGAATTGGAGCAGCCGTAGCTGCTCTCGAGGTCGTTAGCTTTCTTGTTCTTGATGGTTGATTTCAATCTCAATGTTTTGAATAGTCGCATCAATGTTGTCGAGCAATTTACCTTGCTCGTTAAGCAATGTATTAATCTGATCCGCAAATTCTTTGTGCTTATACTCACCCGCATCAAAAGCTAACCACTGTGCTGAAAGCGTCTCTGTGTTATTTTGCGCATAGTGTCGCATCTCTTTTAATTGCGAGGTGACATCACGAAAATAATCCAGTTGTGTTTTTTCTACTTCGCTCATTACGATAACTCCTCTATCGTTGATTTTGGGTATCTCTTAAGCTTGGCAAAAATTTTTCAGTTCGCCTTCAGATTATTCCGCAATAGTACATTGAGCACTTTCACTCGCCGTAAGCGTATTTTATCGGTATCCTTAAAACGAGATCTCTCATGATGATAGGAAATATGCCTCAACTCCTCCCCCCGACTTTCCAAAGCGGAGAATTAGCGCCCTGCGAACCTTTTATTTCCCAGGCCGAAATGAGTATCGATACGCTCCACGTAGCCTGCTGCCAGTTTGATCCTCGCGCCTACACGCCGCAGCTGGCTGACCAATTGGGCGTTGTACTCCCTGAGGCATTACGACACGCCGTAACAAAACGTCAAGCAGAGTATGTGGCTAGCCGTTGGCTTGTGTCGAAGCTGTTTGAAACTGTCGGCATCCATAATTTTCAACTTTTAAATAGGCCTGACCGTTCACCCATATGGCCGACGGGTATTATCGGTTCACTTTCGCATCATGATCATAAAGTATTTGCCGTTATTGATAAAAGACCAAAATGGGTTGGCAATGACATTGAGCGTATATTAAGTGATCAAAAAGCAGCAGAACTTAGAACCATGATAATGACCTTGGAAGAGCTAACCTTACTCACCACATCAGGGCTATCATTATCTCAGGCAACCACGCTAGTTTTCTCAATAAAAGAAACGGTTTATAAAGCGGTCTACCCTGAAGTCCAAACGCTATTTGGATTCGAACAGGTCACTATTACTGCAATCGAGCCGACTCTTGGACTAATGACGGCACGGTTATCTGCCGTCGCACAACCTAAACCAAATTTGGAGCCTGAATGGAACATTCATTATTGGTTCAACGATACGGAAGTGATGAGTTGGGTAGCCTTAGCGCCATTATAATGCTTTACGAAAGGTAATGTTAAAACGATACGGACCGGTGAGTGGATGAACGCCTGCTTTTAGGGGAGAGATCCCGTGAAAACAAAGACGAGATTCCTTGCCCCACACTACAACATCGCCGTGCTCTAAAAGTACTTTGTGAGTCTTATCACTACGCTGTAGACCGCCGAAAAGAAATACCGCCGGTAACCCCAGGGACACTGAAACAATGGGGTGATTAAGGTCACGTTCATTTTTATCTTGGTGTAAAGTCATCTTACTGTCTACGGCATAGCGATTAATGAGACAGCTATCGGGAATGAAGTCCCGATAGCCAGCTGCAGTCGCCGCACTTCTGGCAAAAACCTGGAGTCTATCACTGAGTGGTAAGTGCTCAGTATTTGCCAAATAGCCTTCACGGCCTGAGATCCACTGGGCTGCACCACAGCCAGTCATCGCAACCGACATTTTGAAACCACCAGGGGTGATACGATGCACAAAGGGACTGTGCGCGGCGATACGCCCTATCTCTTGTAGAAGATGGTGATCCTCCCCTTGCACAAATCGTCTCAAGATCACTGCCCCAGAGGCGAGTGGCTCTTGCCAAGGTGCTTCGTTTTCGAAAAAATCGAACATTCTTGCTCCTGTTACTTCTCAGGTTCATTGACTAAAAACGTTTTAAATGTAGGAGATGCCCACCCGACAAAGTTATCGCCCTGTTTGGTAATAAGATATACCGCAAGATGTAGTTTATTCGCTAAGGCTTTCGCTTTTTCGGTTCCCAGTACCATTAGTCCGGTATCCCATGCATCCGCCTCTAATGCGGTTGTCGCAATGACTGTCGCCGAGACCAAATGGTGCTCAATAGGTTGTCCAGTGCTGGGATCAATAATATGCGAAATCCGCTTACCCTCTAATTCGTAGTAATTACGGTAGTCTCCAGAAGTGCTTATACCATGTCCCTGTAAATCAACTATCACCTGAGCTTGGTTAAATTTATCGGTTGGCTTCTGCACGGCTACTCGCCATGGCTGCCCCTGCTGATGCTGGCCACGAGAAATAAGCGCGCCCCCCACCGACACCAAATAATTACGTACGCCTTGCTCCTCCATGAGTCTGGCTAAGTGATCCGCGGCGAATCCTTCTCCTACCGTCGATAGGTCCACATAAAGGTCGGGGATATCTTTACGTAATGTACTACCACTAACCGTATCGCTGAGCGTTAAATGTTGTAAACCCACTTTATTTCTTGCCGCGGAAATTTGAGAAACTGAAGGTGTATGGGTCGGTATAGCACGGGGGCCAAAGCCCCAAAGGTTAACGAGCGGGCCAACCGTAATATCCATTGCTCCCTCTGTCATCCTGCCAACATAGAGTGCACTGCTAATAATCGTCGCAACGTTATCACTGATGGGCTGAGGTTCTAAACTGGGATTGTGGTTAAAGCGCGTGAGCCAAGAATCCTTTTTCCACGTCGATAATTCTTGGTCATCTGCATCAAGACGCTGTTGGATTAAACGAGGTAACTGCTTTGCTTGCTCTGGGGTTAAACCACTTGCGGTGACACGCCATACCGTCCCCATCGTTTTACCTTGAAAGACCTGGTCCGACGGAGGTGCTCCCTCGCAGCCGACTAACACAGCGCAAAGAAGTAATAATAGCGAATAGCGAAAAGTGAATAATTGCATAGCAACTCTCTAGTCATTGAGCGATCTTAGCGCAACTCATCCTGAACCTGCACCGAAATTGGGCTTCTATTTTACGAATAATGCGTAAGTGTGCGTGTCGAGCAATGCTAAGGTTGGCACTGTCTTTGCAGATTTGATGATGAGATGTGTAATCACCCCTGGATGCGGAGATAGCTTATGCAAAAATTTCAGCAATTATTTACCCAATGTCGTGCACTTTACGATCAATGGCTTATTGCGGGCGGATTCAGTGCTAATGGGATGTTTATGGAAGGACATTACTGTTTACGAGAATCTGCCTCCGAAGCAAAAATCGATTCACAATCCCCCACCCAAAATTAAAATACCGTGAAAAAAAAGGATGCTTAAGCATCCTTTTTTTATAGCTTGAGGCAAGATTAGAACTGATAAACAAGTCCTAACGCGACAGTATCGTCGGTTGTAATGCCTGAAGCTTCTGTGAAGTCGTTGTTCTTCATTAAGTTGATTTGATAATCAACATAAGTGGACATATTTTTGTTGAAGTAATAAGTCGCGCCGACATCCACATATTTTTTAAGATTCTGCGAACCATATTGGCCCAGATCAGATCCGCGTGAATTCACGTAAGCTAAAGATGGACGTAGACCAAAGTCGAATTGGTACTGAGCCACTAATTCCCAGTTATCCGCCTTGTTAGCATAACCGTAAGCTTTAGAGTCACTGCTACCAAATTTCGTCGCATTATATGAACGGGTATACATTGCAGCAAGGTAAACCCCGTTAGCATCGTATTTCAAGCCACCGGAATAAGCTGTCGCTTTATCACCACTTCCTTGGATGCTGCTATAAGTACCACGACCATTCTGGTCGTTAGTCCGATCGGAAGAGAAGAGTGCACCACCCAGTGACAGCCCATTACCTAAGTCATAAGTAGAGCTAAGTCCCCATCCATCGCCATTTTGGCCGAGGACATCGCGTCCGTTAGGTGACTCAGTTGCATTACCATTTTTACCTTGGTATTGGAGCGCAAAGTTTAGTCCGTCTACTAAACCAAAGAAATTATTGTTACGGTAAGTGGCTAACCCATTACTACGTTGGAATAAAAAGTTGTCCGCGCCGTAGGTATCACCACCAAACTCAGGTAACACATCGGTCCAGCCAGCGATATCATACATCACGCCATAGCTACGACCGTAGTCGATTGAACCTGCGTCACCAAAACGTAAACCTGCATAACCAATACGAGTGTAGTTGTTTGAGGTCCCTTCAGACTCAGCATTATTTAAGGCAACTTGGTATTCCCACTGACCATAACCTGTCAGTTGATCGGTAACTTGCGTTTCTCCTTGGAAACCAAAACGCATATAAGATTGATCACCGTCATTACCATCATCTTTAGAAAAATAATGTAAGCCGTCGACCTTACCGAACAAATCTAATTTATTACCATTCTTATTGTAGATTTCTGCAGCACTTGCGGAACCTGCCATAATAAGTGCTGGTACGAGCAAAGAAAGAGCGCGGATTTTCATCTATATTTTCCTCGAAAACCATTAATCCTGAAAAAAAATCATCTAATTATGCAAAAGGCGCATTGATGACTATAATAAAATATTGAACCGGAAAATTCTCAATGCAGAAGTTACTAAAGCACAGAAAATATTTCAATGTGTTTCGTGTTTATGTCTAAATGTAAATTTAGTAGTATATTTTTTTTGAATACCTAAATCCGAAGACAATAAATAAGAATAATTGACAATTTCATTGGTGATTTCTTTCTATCATTCCGCTTTCGCACTGAATGTTCAAACGATTAGCTTTCTAAGTATTATTATTGTGACGCTATCATCATTTATATTCATTATTGTTTTTTAACTCATTTATGAGTTTTACCTTCTTAATACCGAGCTTCAGCTCGGTATTTTTTTATCTGCTATTTCTATCTTACTTCAACGCTTGTAGTTCTCGAACAGTTACACATACGAAGAGATCTGGCATAATTCAACAAACCTCTTTGTATTACCAAATTGAGATTACTATGCTGTTTAAAATCCCTGAAATGACACCGAGAAACCTTCGTAAGCTATTAATTGTATTGCTTTCTCTATTGATTATCTCGTTTGTCAGCTTGGTTTACAGTAACAGTTCGGTAATCATTGAACAGCATGGTTCAGCACTGAGTAGTTTTACACATTCATTACAAAATCGTATCGACAAATATCGTTATATCTCTTGGCAAATTTTCGATTCCGCCACGCAGGGAACATCGGCCACCTCCCCTGGCCCAGTAAACCAGTCGACGATTCAGCCGGGGATTGTTGCGGTCAATACGTCATCTCCTAAAATCGAAACGTTGATCTTCGGTGAGCATGACCTTGCCACGCAGAATCTTGCTGCGCAAGTATCACAATATACAGAAACCCTCTGGGCTTCAGCTAAGTTAACGTGGGCGTTATATTACCTAAATGGCGAAGATAATAGCTTATCAGTAATTACTAATGGTCACTTGATCAATACACTGAACCGCTACGAAGGACGAAATATTGTTTCGTCAATTGCTGGACGCCGCAATGAAATGTTACAGCAGGCCAATACTCTGGATGAAAAAGAGAGCTTTTCAGCCTTACGTCGTAATCATCAATTTTCCAGTGGTGCATTCATCACATTACGTACAACGTTTAATCAGCCAGGACACCTAGCAACCATTCTCGCCTTCGACTTACCCTTAGACGACCTGAATAACAATTCACTAAACCTATCAGCGCTACAAATTCATAATGATGAAATGGTTTCGAAAAGGGGTAATAAAGGGAGCTATTCGCTGAATTTATCATCATTGAGTATTGATTTAAGCCGTCCGGTTGCCGGCGCGCCATTGACATTGAGTTATCGTCTACCTCTGGTAACGGTCTTCAAGGCCATGATAGATGAGATGCTTCCCGTCTACATAATATTACTATCACTGATTAGTTTAATTGCTAGCGCGTTAATTTTCGTTCGTGAAAATAAAGCTCCCGTCACGGACAAAATCGATCCTTGGGTTGAGAAACTTCAGCAATTTACTCAAGAATTAGTTCGTAATTTTCCAATGGGCTATTTGATCTATGACGCCAATCAAGAAAAAATCCTTCTTTCTAATGAAATGTCAGACCACCTTGTGCCACATTTAAACTTCAAAAAAATGGTGGATATGTCGGCTAACCCCTTTGAGCTGTTACAGGTCACCGTCAACAACGAAATCTATCAAGTCCGCCACCACACCAGTCAAGTGATAAGTCACTACCATATATTTACTTTCCGCGAGCAAAACAGAGAACAGCTGGTTAGTCAGCAATTACAAAATGCTCAAGCGGTACTTCAAAAGAACCATACCTTACGCCGTCGTTTTTTTGAACAGATTAGTAATAGCTTTAGCCACTCTATGCAGCAAGTTGATGAGGCACTTACCACGTTGACAACCTCTCACTCCTCAATGTTATCAGCTGATCTACTAAAAGGTTTAGGTACATTAAGGGGATTGATCCGAAATATTGAAACACTCAATTTAGTAGAGTCAGGTGAGTACTTCATAGAGAAAAAAAGAATCGATCTACAGCAAATTCTTGACGATGTCGTGACCGAAAACCAAGCTATCGTCACCAATAAAGCGATACTTTTAGTGGTAGATAACAGTGAGTTAATTCAACCGTTGAGGTTGGGAGATTCAACGCTCATCTTCCAGATAATTACAACAATACTGCGTTACTCAATTGAAAATACAGTATGGGGCAAAATTAAATTAAAGATTTCGCAAAGTACGGAATATGCTGATCGACTTTTGCTTGAAATTGTTGATACTGGGCCGGGGCTCACTGCACTTGAACAGGAAAATCTCGACTTTCCCTTCATTAGCGCAGTGAGTGCTGAAGTTAAAGACTATTCAACAAGCCTCGATCTTTTTTTATGTAAAAAGCTCTTAGCTTTATTTGATAGTACACTGACCATCGAATCTAAAAATCATATGGGCACGCGCTATCAACTACAATTTGTTCTACCGCAAGAAAACGATGTTGTAGAAGGTGGGGAAAAGATTCTTGACGAAGTGAGCGTGCTGGTCAGTATCGTGGCGGATGATATTCGTCATATTATTTGTCGGCAATTACTGCGCTGGGGGGCTAAGTATGAATTCCCTGAGGATCGTTATTCAGGTCAACAATGCGATCTAACAATTACCGATGACGTTGAACAACTGAGTGATTGGGGAGTCTTAGTTTCAACCAGTAGCGAATCATTGGTCAGTCATCCTCATCACCGACAAGCTAATGTCAATGTTAGCCAATCGATTCTTGATGCCATTTTGGCATTAATTGAACAACAAATTGAAGAGGATGTATCATCACAGGGAGAGGAATCTGTATCGACATCATTGTGGGAAAATGCAGAGTATTACACTATCTTTGAACAAACCGTCAAAGAAGATTTGGACAGGCTGCGCAGCGAATTGATGCAAGAGGATTATTCTGCACTGGCGCTGACAGCACATCGACTCAAAGGTGTTTTTGCCATGCTTAATCTGCAACCTGGGAAGACAACCTGTGAAGAGATTGAAATAGAAATTGAGCAACACCAAAAATTGAACATTACAAATAGTATTAGTGAATTACAAAATTATGTCGATTCACTGTTACAGCAAGGTAGCCAAAAAAATGAATAATATGAACGTAATTATCGCCGACGACCACCCTATTGTCCTCTTTGGAATCCGTAAATCTTTGGAGCAAATTGAGTGGGTGAATGTTGTAGGAGAGTTTGAAGACTCAACGACCCTTATTAACAACTTAGGCAAACTTGATGCACACGTTCTGATCACTGATCTCTCAATGCCTGGCGATAAATATGGTGACGGGATTACGTTGATAAAATACATCAAGCGCCATTACCCTGATTTATCGATCATTGTCTTAACGATGAATAATAATCCAGCAATTTTAGGGTCTGTACTGGATCTTGATATCGAGGGGATTGTTCTTAAGCAGGGAGCTCCAACCGATCTTCCTAAGGCACTGGCTGCTTTACAAAAAGGCAAAAAGTACACGCCTGACTCTGTCGCCCGTCTCTTAGAGAAAATCAGCGCAGGCGGTTACGGTGATAAACGTCTTTCACCAAAAGAAAGTGAAGTGTTGCGTCTGTTTGCAGAGGGCTTCTTAGTTACCGAGATCGCACGGAAACTTAATCGCAGTATTAAAACGATTAGCAGCCAAAAGAAATCAGCAATGATGAAGTTAGGGGTTGATAATGATATCGCGTTACTCAACTACCTCTCTTCCGTCAGTAATTCCAGTATAGAAGAGTAATTTTATAGAGAGTAGAGGCAAGCTAGTCCTCTACTCTTTATTCGCTTTAGACAAGTACCTTCCAAGAGCCTGATGCAACTCTTCAAGAGTAATAGGCTTAGAAAGACAATCGTCCATCCCCGCCTCCTTACACTGCTGTTGCTCTTTTACTAAAGCGTTGGCCGTCAACCCTATAATTGGATAGTTCTTTCCTTCATTACGTAATTGACGTGCCAGACCATAGCCATCCAAATTAGGCATATTGATATCCGTAAGGACGAGATCAATATCGCCGACTTTAAGCACCTCAATTGCATCGAGCCCATCCTTGGCAGTCCGCGTTCGATATCCCAGCGTTGTCAATTGTTCACTTAGCAATAATCGGTTAATGGGGTGATCATCGACGACCAACACCAGATAACCGGACTGATCGTCGAGCGGTGGTAATATTCCCTGCGATGTAATGTGAACCGGTTGTGGGATACTTTCTAAAATGGTTGTTAAGAGCATTGGTAGTTCATAAGCTTTTGCGGTCGAAGTGAGCCAATACCCCTCCTTAGTTCGGAGTGGTTTATCATTGTGTAATGCAGAGAATACTACCCATTCTTGATTTTTTTGCCGATAGGACAATGATTTCAGATTATCTGCAATGACTATATCTGCATTTTGCTCCGCTGCCGGGAGTTGATGCAATACCTCGAGCCCCAAGGAACGTAACCGACGAGCGACATAGGCAGAGAAATAGTGATTATCGACTAATACTACTGCCGTTCTGCCACATAACTGTTCCGGAATTTCTTGAAAACTTGCCTGCCAAATAGGGAGCCTTAAGGTAAATTCACTACCGATATCCAGTTCAGATAGTACGGAAATGTCACCATCCATCATATTGATCAATTTTTCACAAATCGCAAGGCCCAGACCTGTTCCTTGGAAACTACGCTGTGCTTTCCCTTCGACTTGGAAAAAGGGATCAAACAATTGTTGGACATCACGTTGCCGAATACCAATACCGGTATCTCTTATCCTGATATGTAAATAACCTTGCTCACACCAAAGGTGCAGTAAAATACCACCGGTATGAGTGAATTTGATGGCGTTACTTAGTATATTAGAGATAACTTGCTGTAAGCGAATTGGATCTCCAAACATCGTCTGCGGGACGTCTGCTTCAATCATACACCAAAGCGTTAATCGTTTACGGACAACCAAAGGTAGATAATTCATCTGCACATGAGAGAGCACTTCACTTGGTGAGAAGCTTACCGGCGTAATTTTAAGTTGCTCAGACTCAATCTTAGAAAAATCTAAAATATCATTAATAATTTTTAGTAAGAGTCCGGAAGAGTTATTCATACCCCGTACTAAACTGCTAATACTTTCCGGTAGTTCACGGGTTTGTAATAAGTCTAAATTACCAATTATGCCGTAAAGTGGCGTGCGTAATTCGTGACTCACGGTTGCCAAGAACATAGACTTGGATTGGCTCGCCTGCTCTGCACTATCAGCAATTTCTTGTAACGACTTTTCCATTAGTACCCGTGCACTCACATCGATAAGTACACAAATGGCCACATCTTCATTACGATAACGGCTATGGACAAAACTTAATTGTAGATTCGTTTTCGAGGCGGTTAGCACATCCATGAAGTTCACTTCTTGGCCTCTGATAATCTCGCCGATTCTCACCCTATCTTCAGGAGTTAAGACGTTCAAATAGTTATGCGCAAGCTCATTACTTAATATATTACTGCCATCGCTAGTACGCAAAATGCAGATGCCTACCGGGGCAGAGGCTACAATTTTACGGTTGAACTGTTCATGCTCTTCAAGGCGTAGTGCATTGTTGAAAGCTGGTACAAACATTCGCTTTTCAAACATCAACGTCAAACAGATTAAAAATAACCCTGTAAATAAATTCAATAACAGAGTATTGAGTAACATGAGTCGCATCTGATCAAAAATAATGCTGGTAGGAACCAGATAGACCATGTTGAAAGGTCCTGGGCTTAGACTATTTTTCAATGCGAGATAGCGGTAGTTATCGACATACCCGAACCACTGTTTACTACTCGGTAACGACGCGATAACGGGTTGTAATGACCAATCATTGTTGGCGAGCAATAATCGATTATTGCGGTCCGTAACGAAAGACTCCACCGGAATATTGCCTATCAATAGCCCATCGTCAAGCCGCAGATTTTGTTCAACGACGATCTCCGCAATTCGTTGATTTCCAGAATAGATGGGCATACTCATAAAAGTGCTACCAGTGGCCCGCGCGGACCCACTCGCTATCCAGTAGAGTGGATTACGTAAGGCTTCGTCGTTAGCACTTTGAAAGACGAGTTGGTGATCTCGTAAAATGGTTTTACTCCCCGCTTGACCCAAACTGCTCTCGTTAAAGGTAAAGTTACCGGCGCAACTGCTCTGCTGGTCAACGAGATAAATATTACTGAGTTCATAGGTCGAAGCATACTGAGTATTCAGTACATGCAAGTATTGACTGAGTGTAGTCAGTACATTTTGCCAAGGGGAAAATACCTGCTGGCAGTTTGCACCGGCTGAAAGAGCGAAAACCTCGGCAGTATTGGTAGCGGGTGCGGGAGTTGCTACCGTCGATAACGCTTGCTCATCCTCTGGGAGAATTGGCCTATTAAGTTGGTTTTCAGCAACATATTTGAGTCCGCGCGTCGCTTCAGCAAGGTGCGAGATATGCGATTGTATAGACGAGAATGAACCAAATAACTGTTCCCGAAGGCGGTTCTCTTTTTGGTGCAATACCTGTGTCAGGGTAAAAAGAGAGACTAAAATGCCTACTAGCCAGATAGTCACGGCTAGCCCGCGAAAAAGATAACGTGAAACGCGTAATGCGGTTCTAAATGAGACTAAATATTTCACGTTTAAGCGCTCTCATTGACATAATAGGCCATGGCAGGATTAAAAAAGGCATCTTACGATGCCTTTTTTATTTATGGGGCGAGTTTATCACTCATCATCGATAACTTCATCGTCCTCGTTATCGACTTCAGGGGGTAAACTGTCTTCGCCTTCAGGAACAGAACCATCAATTGCGTCGAGTTCCTCTTCTGCAACAGGTTCAGCGACACGTTGTAACCCAACGACTTTCTCATCGTCGGCAGTGCGAATCAGGATAACACCTTGGGTGTTACGACCCACAATACTGACTTCCGAGACACGGGTTCTGACTAAAGTTCCTGCATCGGTGATCATCATGATCTGGTCACTATCAACAACTTGTACCGCACCAATCACCGGACCATTACGCTCAGTCACTTTAATCGAAATAACCCCTTGGGTTGCCCGCGACTTTGTTGGATATTCTTGCGTTGCGGTACGCTTACCAAAACCGTTTTCCGTCACGGTCATGATCGCTCCTTCTGCATCAGGAATAATCAATGAAACGACTTGATCTTCTGGTGCTAATTTAATACCACGAACACCTGCTGCGGTACGGCCCATCGTTCTAACTGCTTGCTCAGAGAAACGAACGACTTTACCGGCAGCCGAGAATAACATCGCCTCATCTTCGCCTTTAGTTAAGGCAACGCCGATCAACGAGTCATCATCACGCAGGTTAATCGCAATGATCCCCGCACTTCTTGGACGGCTAAAGTCAGTCAGTGCCGTTTTCTTCACGGTACCGCTCGCCGTTGCCATAAAGACGTTGACCCCTTCTGCGTACTCTTTTACCGGCAGAATCGCGGTGATCCGCTCGTTAGCCTCAAGTGGCAGTAGGTTGACGATCGGACGGCCCCGTGCGCCACGACTTGCCTCAGGTAACTGATAAACCTTCATCCAGTAAAGGCGTCCTCGTGAAGAGAAGCAGAGGATCGTATCGTGAGTGTTAGCCACCAGCAATCGATCAATAAAGTCTTCGTCTTTAATACGTGCTGCCGACTTACCTTTACCACCACGGCGTTGCGCTTCGTAGTCTGATAACGGTTGATATTTGACATAACCTTGATGCGATAAGGTGACCACGACATCTTCTTGGTTAATCAAATCTTCGATATTAATATCAGCGCTGTTTGCGGTAATTTCAGTACGACGTTCGTCACCAAACTGTTCGCGTACGGCTTCCAGCTCTTCACGAATCACTTCCATTAGTCGCTCACCGCTACCGAGGATATGCAGAAGCTCGGCAATCTCTTCAAGTAACGCTTTGTACTCATCCAGCAGTTTTTCGTGCTCAAGACCAGTCAGCTTTTGTAGGCGCAAGTCAAGGATAGCTTGAGCTTGTTGCTCGGTGAGGAAATAAGTATCTCCACGAATACCGTACTGCTCTTCTAACCACTCCGGACGCGCTGCATCGTTGCCTGCTTTTTCAAGCATTGCGGCAACGTTACCTAATGCCCAGCCTTGCGCGATAAGGCCTGCTTTTGCTTCAGCAGGTGTTGGCGCACGACGGATTAGCTCGATGATCGGATCGATATTCGCTAGCGCTATCGCTAAGCCTTCTAAGATGTGCGCACGGTCACGCGCTTTACGCAGTTCAAAAATGGTTCTGCGGGTCACCACTTCACGGCGGTGACGGACGAAGGCTTCGAGAATATCCTTCAGCGGCATGATTTTAGGTTGGCCTTGGTGCAAGGCAACCATATTGATACCGAACGAGGTCTGTAATTGCGTCAGCGAGTAAAGGTTATTTAAAACCACTTCACCTACGGCATCGCGTTTGATCTCGATAACGATACGCATACCGTCTTTATCAGATTCGTCACGCAGTGCGCTAATCCCTTCGATCCGCTTGTCTTTAACTAACTCCGCGATTTTCTCAATTAAACGCGCTTTGTTAACTTGATAAGGGATCTCGTGGATAACAATCGTTTCGCGGCCAGTTTTGGCATCAGCCTGCACTTCACCCCGGGCACGAATGTAAATTTTACCACGACCAGTGCGGTAAGCTTCTTCAATACCACGACGTCCATTAATAATCGCAGCGGTCGGGAAGTCAGGTCCTGGAATATGTTCCATTAAGGCTTCTAAGGAGATGTCGTTATCATCAATATAAGCCAAGGTACCGTTAATCACTTCCGTCATGTTATGGGGCGGAATATTGGTCGCCATACCGACAGCGATACCCGATGACCCATTCACTAATAGGTTAGGGACACGTGTAGGTAAAACATCAGGGATTTGTTCATTCCCATCATAGTTAGGAACAAAGTCTACGGTCTCTTTTTCGAGATCGGCGAGTAATTCATGGGTAATTTTCGCCATGCGCACTTCGGTATAACGCATCGCAGCAGCAGAGTCACCATCGATTGACCCAAAGTTACCTTGGCCATCGACCAACATATAACGTAGGGAGAATGGTTGCGCCATACGAACTATCGCATCATAGACTGCAGAATCACCGTGTGGATGATATTTACCGATAACGTCACCGACGACACGGGCAGATTTTTTGTATGGTTTATTCCAGTCGTTACTTAATTCGTTCATCGCGAATAGCACGCGACGGTGAACAGGCTTCAATCCATCACGGACATCAGGTAACGCGCGGCCAACAATGACCGACATGGCATAATCAAGGTAAGAGGTTTTTAGCTCTTCCTCGATATTAACCGGTGTGATTTCTCTTGCAAGGTCGCTCATGGAGCCGCTATCCCTCTAGAATATTACCTAATATAAAGAACGGAATCATAACACATTTCACCCGTCAGGTGCACCTCTCAACAGCACTTACTCCACTTATCGTAATCCTTAGGTGATGAAGTGCGTTGAAGCGTTTATACTGAGCTGACATATCTTAGGAGTAAGTGTCGATGAGTGACCAATTTGAAGTCGAAAAACAGAACGTTGACCAACAAGAAATTGCCAAATTTGAAGCGGTTGCGAGTCGTTGGTGGGACCTAGAAGGTGAGTTTAAGCCACTTCATCGTATTAACCCTTTACGTCTGGGATACATTTCCCAGCAATGCCAAGGATTGTACGGTAAGAAAGTCTTAGATGTTGGCTGCGGTGGCGGCATCTTAGCCGAAAGTATGGCAAAAGAAGGCGCTGACGTAGTAGGCCTTGATATGGGGGCTGAACCCCTCGCTGTGGCAAGGCTGCACGCTTTAGAAAGTCAAGTCACTATCGACTATGTTCAACAGACCGTAGAGGCACATGCCGATCAGTACGCCGGGCACTACGATGTGGTCACTTGTATGGAGATGCTTGAGCACGTTCCAGATCCGCGTTCTGTCGTTCTAGCTTGTGCCCGATTAGTTAAACCAGGCGGTGAAGTCTTTTTCTCAACGATCAACCGTAACCCTAAAGCATGGCTCATGGCAATTTTCGGTGCGGAATATGTCTTACGTATGGTCCCTAAAGGTACCCATGACATCAAAAAATGCATTCGTCCATCCGAATTATTAGGCTGGGTAGATGAAACCCCACTAAAAGAGCGCGATATGACTGGTTTACATTATAACCCTTTCACAAACCGTTTCTCATTAGGCGGTAATGTTGATGTTAACTATATGATCCATACGCACTTCCCACTTCCTCGCTAAATGTCCTTTCCCTTCCTTTGATAGGAAGGGAAATCGTCGCGCGAATAATCAATTTGACTGAATTACAATCATACGAATAAAGCATGAAAAAAAAGCCTGAGTTTATTGACAAGGCGCACTCCCTTTACCCACGCGGTTTTCGAAAAAAACAAGCTATTCTTAGTATAAATTTATACTTGTATAGTGATTAATTCTCACTACAATAAAACACTATATTGTTACCTCATCAGCAGCAAGACACTACATGTAGTGTTTATCCACAGTCTTATTCACAAATACGACTGTGCATAACTTTGTTGATAGGTAGCGTCCTAAGCCTTCCGTAACAATAGGAAAATCCTGCATGAATCAGAGTCTGCTCGTGACTAAACGCAATGGCCAGCAAGAACGTATCAACTTGGATAAGATACATCGAGTACTTGATTGGGCTGCTGAGGGATTAAACAATGTCTCCGTTTCACAAGTTGAACTACGCTCTCATATCCAGTTTTATGATGGCATCAAGACCTCTGATATTCATGAAACTATCATCAAAGCGGCAGCGGATCTGATTTCGCGTGATGCACCAGACTATCAATACTTAGCCGCCCGCCTGGCTATTTTCCATCTGCGTAAAAAAGCCTACGGTCAATTTGAACCCCCGGTTTTACTCGACCATGTCAAAAAGATGGTTGGGCTAGGTAAATACGATGCTCACCTGCTGAACGATTACACTGAAGAAGAGTTCGCTGAACTCGACAGCTACATTGATCACTGGCGTGATATGAATTTCTCTTATGCCGCAGTGAAGCAGTTGGAAGGGAAATATTTAGTTCAAAACCGTGTCACTGGTGATATCTACGAGAGTGCACAGTTTTTATATATCTTGGTCGCAGCCTGCCTGTTCTCTGCTTATCCGAAAGAGACTCGACTGGATTATATCCGCCGTTTCTATGACGCCGTATCGACCTTTAAAATTTCCTTACCTACGCCAATTATGGCTGGGGTACGTACGCCGACTCGCCAGTTCAGCTCCTGTGTGCTTATCGAGTGTGGCGATAGCTTGGACTCTATTAATGCAACCTCTAGCGCTATCGTTAAGTACGTCTCACAACGTGCAGGGATCGGTATCAACGCGGGCAGAATTCGTGCATTAGGTAGCCCTATCCGCGGTGGCGAAGCATTCCATACCGGTTGCATCCCTTTCTACAAACATTTCCAAACAGCCGTAAAATCCTGTTCACAAGGTGGAGTACGTGGCGGTGCCGCAACGCTCTTCTACCCAATGTGGCATTTGGAAATCGAAAGCTTATTAGTACTTAAGAACAACCGTGGTGTTGAAGGTAACCGTGTACGCCATCTTGATTACGGTGTACAGATCAATAAATTGATGTACCAACGCCTAGTAAAAGGCGGGGATATTACCCTATTCAGCCCATCGGACGTTCCAGGTTTATACGACGCCTTCTTCGCTGACCAAGCTGAATTCGAACGTCTTTATACTCAATACGAAGCAGACGAGACCATTCGTAAACAAAAAATCAAAGCCGTCGATCTATTTGCTTTGATGATGCAAGAACGTGCTTCAACCGGCCGTATCTATATTCAAAACGTTGACCATTGCAATACCCATAGCCCATTTGATCCGGCGGTGGCCCCTGTACGTCAGTCGAATCTCTGTTTAGAGATCGCACTGCCTACTAAGCCGTTAAACGATATCAATGATGAGAATGGCGAAATTGCGTTGTGTACGCTATCTGCTTTCAACTTAGGTGCGATTAACGATCTGAGTGAACTGGAAGAATTAGCCACCCTCGCCGTGCGTGCACTGGATGCCCTACTCGATTACCAAGATTACCCGCTGATTGCTGCAGAACGCGGCGCGATGGGTCGTCGTACACTGGGTATCGGCGTGATTAACTTTGCTTACTACTTAGCGAAACACGGTAAGCGCTATTCTGATGGTTCTGCTAATAACTTGACGCATAAAACCTTTGAAGCCATTCAATATTACCTTTTGAAAGCCTCAAACCAATTAGCGAAAGAAGCAGGTGCTTGCCCGTGGTTCAACGATACCACCTATGCTGCAGGAATCTTACCGATCGATACCTATAAAAAGGATTTGGACGCGATCAGTAACGAGCCTCTGCATTTAGATTGGGAAAGCTTGCGTGAAGAGATTAAGACGCATGGCTTACGTAACTCAACGCTCTCCGCATTGATGCCATCAGAAACCTCCTCGCAGATTTCTAATGCAACCAATGGTATTGAGCCTCCACGCGGCTATGTCAGTATCAAGGCGTCGAAAGACGGTATCCTACGCCAAGTCGTTCCAGAGTATGAACGTTTACAAGACCAGTATGAGCTGCTGTGGGAAATGCCTTCTAACGATGGTTATTTACAACTAGTTGGGATTATGCAGAAGTTTGTCGATCAAGCAATCTCATCCAATACTAACTACGACCCAACTCGTTATACCGGTGGGAAAGTCCCGATGCAGCAGCTGTTAAAAGATTTGCTAACTGCGTACAAATTTGGGGTTAAGACACTTTACTATCAAAACACCCGTGACGGTGCCGAAGACTCCCAAGAAGATCTGTTACCTGAAGCGGAAGACGATGGCTGTGCAGGCGGAGCATGTAAGATCTAATTACTGAACCGACTTTAGGTAAGCAGGCAACGTCCTGCTTACCTTCAACATTTTCTTATTTGCTAAAATTGGGATACCTCGATGGCTTACACCACTTTCTCACAAAACAAAAATGATCAACTCAAAGAACCTATGTTCTTTGGTCAACCCGTCAACGTTGCACGCTATGACCAACAAAAATATGAAATTTTTGAAAAACTGATCGAAAAACAACTCTCCTTCTTTTGGCGTCCAGAAGAAGTTGATGTTTCACGCGATCGGATCGATTTTCAAAAACTTCCTGAACACGAACGTCATATATTTCTCAGCAACTTAAAATATCAAACATTGTTAGATTCGATTCAAGGACGTAGTCCGAACGTCGCGTTATTACCGTTAATCTCTATTCCTGAACTGGAAACTTGGGTTGAAACTTGGGCATTCTCTGAGACGATTCACTCGCGCTCTTACACCCACATTATTCGTAATATCGTCAACGATCCGGCACTCGTCTTCGATGATATCGTGACCAATGACCAGATCCTACGTCGTGCTGAAGATATTTCTAAGTACTACGACGACCTGATTGAAATGACCAACTATTGGCATTTATTAGGTGAAGGAAGCCATCAAGTCGAGGGCAAAACTGTTACCGTTTCACTACGTGAGCTGAAGAAACAACTCTACCTTTGCTTAATGAGTGTAAATGCCCTCGAGGCGATTCGCTTCTACGTAAGCTTTGCGTGTTCGTTCGCGTTTGCCGAGCGTGAACTGATGGAAGGGAACGCGAAAATTATCCGTCTCATTGCTCGAGATGAAGCCCTGCACCTAACGGGGACGCAACATATGCTGAATCTTCTTCGCAGCGGTGAAGATGATCCGGAAATGAAAGAGATCGCTGCTGAGTGTGAGCAAGAGTGTTTTGAACTGTTTAAGAAAGCTGCTGAGCAAGAGAAGGAGTGGGCAGAATACCTATTCCGTGATGGTTCCATGATCGGTATGAATAAAGATATTCTCTGCCAGTACATCGAATATATTACCAACATTCGTATGCATGCAGTGGGTCTTGAATTACCGTTCAAAACGCGCTCTAACCCAATTCCTTGGATTAACTCTTGGTTAGTCTCCGATAACGTGCAAGTGGCTCCACAAGAAGTTGAAGTAAGTTCTTATCTTGTCGGCCAGATTGATAGCGTTGTCGATACTGATGGTTTCAACGACTTCGAACTGTAATTATGGCGACTAAACCCGCGCGCATAACATTAAGTCATTCTGGAAAGATGGTGGAGCCAGAGCTCCATCACTCCAGCCTGCTGCAAACCTTAGAGCATCATCAACTGAACGTCGAATATCAGTGCCGCGAGGGTTACTGCGGATCTTGTCGGGTGAAGTTATGTAAGGGGCAAGTTTGTTATGCAAACCAGCCCTTAGCATTTATTCAGCAGGGGGAAATTTTACCCTGCTGTTGCCAACCCGATGGCGATATTGAGATCGAACTTTAGGTTATCGACGACGATTTACTTCAGAACAGGATCCAACCCTTGATAGATCAGGGTTACAGGTTGTGATGTTAACCAGCGATGGAGTAAATACATGGCCTGCAAGACTAAGACCTCTTGTAAACGTTGAGGTACGTTCAGTAAGGCTTCAGAAATTATCGCGTGAAAAGAGTAGGATTGCTGGGGAGTAACGAGTAACAAACCTACTTCACGGTCCTTTATCATAGGGCTTATCGCCAAGAATAGCGCCTGGTCCGCCAGCTTAGCAGTCATTTGTGTCGCCCAACTCTGAAAATCAACTTTTTCATTATTCGCCTGAATACTTGCCCCGATGAGTGGAACGCCCCCCTTCGCTAATGTCCAATTCAGTAATCCGGCTGAGATCCCTTCACTTAATTGCAACGGGTAATAGTGTGGGCCCATCAATGTTGCGATTTCTGCCGCGAAGCCTCCCTTACCTTCGAAGAGGACAAAGTCCTTAACTCTTAACTTAATCTCTTGCCAACAATTTTCCATTTCGACTTGTTGACGCTGATTACCGCTAAGTTTTATTTCCACAATAGGAGCGGCTGCACGATAGCCTAAGGTTGTGTTGGCGGGCAAGGTGATATCATTGAGCATGGCGGCAATAGCGCTTTCACCACGACCAAAAGTGGTCAATCGTAAGCAGGTTAATTTTCTAGGCGTAGGGAAGTAGTGAAGAAGTCTTGGTAATACCTGTTCGGTGATCATTAATTTAAATTCAGCAGGTGGCCCAGGAGTGAAAAAGATTTGGCAATCATTTAACTCGAGGCGAAAGCCGCAGGCAGTCCCGTTACCATTCGGTAGCATTTCCGCTGATTCAGGGATATCAGCTTGCTTAAGATTGATCGCCGCCATCTCCCGTCCCCTACGGGCAAAGAAGGTCTCTATTTCTTGCAACCATTGCGGGTTACGCACTAGTTCGACACCAGCCGCTTGCGCGGCCGCTTGTGCGGTAAAATCATCGCTGGTCGGTCCTAGCCCGCCGTTCACGATCAACACATCGGCAACTTGGCTACGTTGCTGAAGCGTTTCCACCAACGTTGCTAAGCAATCTCCAGAGGTTGTACGAAACGTCATCGCATAACCCGCCTCGTAAAACGTACTGGCAAGCCAGACGGCGTTGGTATCGACAATTTCACCATGTAGTACTTCGTCGCCCGTGGACAACATTTCGACCTTCATTGATCCAACCCCATATTATCTAACGTTTGGCTGAAACAATACCGCAAATCATGCCAGCTGCCCATCCTAATGCGAGTGAACGCCATGGACATTCGGTGACGAATTGATTGATGCCTTTCACTCTTCGGCGACTTTTTGCAATAAGCCCTTCTTTACTGGACTCGAGAGACTCACGCGCTTGGTCGAGCGCCTGCTCTGCTTTAGCTTTTAAACCAAGATAGTAGGTATCCGTTAGGTCAACTTCCGCTGCCAATAACGCCTCAACACTTTCAGCTAGCGCAGATAATTGCTGTTGTAGATGTTCCTGTTGATGCTTCTTAGACATAGAATCTCCTCATCAGATTAAGTAAGTGAATGACCGACAACGAATTGCACGCTTTTTATTTATCGGTGCTACGCTTTATTAATCTTAGCACACGCTGCTTATCCCTTAATTTTATGCAAGAATATCGATTAACAGGATTACTCTTAAAAGCAGTAGTAAAACGAATTTTAAGCACGTTATAGTATCTGAAATACTCTATCGCGGAGGATACCTTCCTCCATTCTTTCATAGCGCTAAGGAAATGTTTTTGGCATGAATCGTAGAAAGTTTGTTAAAGCCTCAGTTGCATTATCCACGTTAGGTGGCCTTTCTGGGATCTCAGGATTGTTATCAAATCAGGTGTGGGCAGCGGATGGGATTGCCGATGGCACAGCAAAACAATTTAGCTTTGATAAGTTGAAAGCACATGCTAAACAACTCGCCAGCACTGCTTGGTCCGGCGCGCCCGGCCCACTCCCTGCTACCCTAGCCAATCTCACCCCGCAGGCCTATAACAGTATTCAATATGACGCGAAACATTCGTTATGGGCTAATGTCCCACATCGACAGTTGGACGTGCAATTTTTCCACGTCGGGATGGGATTTAAACGTCGTATTAGAATGTTCTCCATTGATACCGCCAGCCAAGATGCGCGGGAGATCCATTTTCGGCCAGAACTTTTCAATTATCATGACGCCAATGTTGATGTAAAACAGTTACAAGGGAAAACTGATTTAGGTTTTGCTGGATTCCGAGCATTTAAAGCTCCTGAACTAGCCCGTCGAGATATCGTGGCATTTTTAGGCGCCAGTTACTTCCGGGCGGTGGATGATACCTTCCAATATGGACTCTCTGCACGAGGCGTAGCGGTAAATACCCTGACTCAACACGAAGAGTTCCCTGATTTTACCGCATTCTGGTTTGAGACTCCGAAAGCCGATGCTACCACTTTCGTAGTGTACGCTCTATTGGATGGCGCTAGCCTAACCGGCGCTTACAAATTCACCATTGCGTGCGAAGATAAACGTACCGTAATGAAAATTGAAAATAGCCTTTATGCGCGTAAGGATATCGAACAGTTAGGTATCGCTCCGATGACAAGTATGTTTAGTTGCGGCACTAACGAGCGTAGAATGTGTAACACCTATCATCCTCAAATTCATGACTCTGATCGTCTCGCAATGTGGACAGGTAAAGGCGAGTGGATTTGCCGGCCGCTAAATAATCCACGCCAGTTATCTTTTAACGACTTCACAGACGAAAATCCCAAAGGTTTTGGGTTATTACAGCTCAATCATGACTTTAACGATTATCAAGATGTTATCGGCTGGTATGACAAACGACCGAGTCTGTGGGTAGAACCGATTGGTAGTTGGGGTAAAGGTGCCATTAACCTAATGGAGATTCCAACGACCGGAGAAACACTCGACAACGTGGTTTGCTTCTGGCAACCCGCTGCCGCGATTAAAGCGGGAACTGAAGTTGATTTTTCTTATAATCTCTATTGGAGCGCCCTACCACCTGTTGAGAGTCATCTATCCCGTGTGGTCGCTACGCGTACTGGTATGGGTGGATTCCCGGAAGGCTGGGCACCGGGCGAGCACTTCCCTGACACTTGGTGTCGTCGTTTTGCTGTCGACTTTACTGGCGCCGAATTAAAAGACGCTGCACCAAAAGGGATTGAACCGGTGATCACCGTCTCCTCCGGCACCTTTAAGCAGGTTGAAATCCTGTATGTCGAACCTACCAATACTTATCGTATTCTGTTTGATTGGTATCCAAATAGTGATAGCACCACGCCAGTTAACATGCGTATGTTCCTACGGACTAAGGATCAAACGCTCTCTGAAACATGGTTATATCAATACTTCCCACCAGCGGCCGATCAACGTAAATATGTTGATGACCGTAAGATGACGGCAGGTAATTAATCCCCCTCCCCGAATCACAAACTCAGTGATTCGGGCAACTTTTCTCTCTCATGACTTCCGCTTTGATGCCCTTCGCCAGCCACAAGTATTTGCTATAGTAAAAATAGGCAAGCTTCGAAATTATCACCTACTATTATTTTACTCTCGCTCAATTTTTTACTATAACAAAAGGAAATCGCTATGCGTAAAGCTGGTTTATTGATTATTGGGGTGTTAGTGAGTGGTTCGGCTATGGCAAACATGGCTGCTGGTCAGTCAGAAGGCGAACAAATTGCCGGCGTATGTACTCATATTAAATTGAATGCACACCCTATCGCTGAAAGTGATGCTAATACCATGAACGTCGGTAACGAAGTGCGTTTAGCCTTCAACCATGTATTGAAAAATAATCCACAGTTAGCACAAAATCCGTCCGATGAAAAAATCGACCAGTGTAAACAATTAGTGGGCCAATCCCTCCATCACTTGAAGAATAAATCCATCTAATACCTCTCCCACAGCCTGGTGCAGCCGGGCTGTCCCTCTACATCGATTTTTCCTTATTTTATAGCATTAAAAAGTAGCGATTAACTCTCGCAAGCGGCGTGCTACGTTCAGAGGAAAGGTGTTATAAGGGGAAGAAAAGAGTGTAGATCAAGCACCTACTCGGCCCGAGGGCTTTTCGGTGCAAAACAAAACCTTATAATAGCGGTTGAGCCATTTGAACTAAGGTAATTAAGGGTTGAGGATAGAAGCCAGCAATAATGATCACTACGGCAGAGAGTAGTACAACAATCCCCCCAGCAGTATAAGCCCAATTATTATTGGTATCGCGACTACGTTGTTCTGGCCCTTTCAAGAACAAGCTGACTGTCACCCGTAAGTAATAATAGAGACCAATTGCGCTCCCCACGACTACCGCTGCAGTGAGCCACCACAGCTGAGCCTGAACACCGTTCGCTAACAAATAAAATTTACCGATAAAGCCGAAGGTCGACGGGATCCCTGCTAAAGAGAGCATCGAAACTGCCATCACACTCGCCAGTACTGGGCGCTGCCAGAATAATCCACGGTATGAGTACAGTGAATCGGTATCGCTACCATTGGTCGGTGAAGACATTAGGCTTATCACACCGAAGGCAATCAAACTGCTGAACAGATAGCCAATCAGGTAAATCCCTGTCGCTTCCAAGGAGAGTTGGTGCGATGGTGTTGCAATCAAGGCAATCAATAAATAGCCGAGATGCGCAATCGATGAATACCCCATTAAGCGCTTGATATTACTTTGCGAAATCGCCATCAAGTTACCCACTAGCATGGAGGCTAAGGCAATCACAATCAGTACGACTCGAATCGATTCATTATCGGCGACTGGGATGGAGACAAACAAACGAATCAATACCGCAAAGATCCCAATTTTACTGGCTGTGGCCAAGAAAGCTGAAACCGGCGCAGGAGCACCTTGATACACATCAGGGGTCCATAAATGAAACGGCACCAAGGACAATTTAAAACCTAACCCGATAATTAATAGACCAAAACCGGTTATCAATAACGGTTGCTCAACGACGCCATCCGCTAGGGCTTTTGCCAAGGCTGGGAAGCCAAGGCTACCGCTCGCTGCATAGATCAGTGCGATACCGAATAGCATAAACGATGAAGCTGCCGCGGACAGGATCATATACTTAAGCGCCGCTTCCAATGACCGTTTTTGTTGGAAGGCATAACCGACTAAACCAAATAACGGCAACGATAGCAATTCTACGCCAATGAACAGTGAAGCGAAGTGATCCGCGTACGCCAAGACAATTCCACCAAGGCCCGCAATCAAGACTAATAGATAAAATTCATCTTTATGGTCGCTATAATGCTCGAGCCAACGATAGGCAAAAGTACAGGTAGCCAAACTCGCTAAGATCACTAATCCACTGTAGAAGAAAGCGTAATGGTCAGACCTTAATAAATCCGTAACAGTCGTCACCGATTGATGCGCTGGGATCCAGATGGAAAATAGCGCAAGGTTAAGCCCAATCACCGTTAGCGTTGCATTGAGAAAATGATTGCGACGCCAAGCAATGGAGAGCATCACCACTACCACAGTCAATCCAACGATTAACATTGGTAGCAGCGAGATCAATTGTTGAGAAGTTATTGTCATGGCGGATTACTGCCTTGTCATTGTAAGTGAAGCGTTAAACCAGTGCTGTATGGCACCCATGGTTGACGAAGAAGTATCGAGAATCGGTTGCGGGAATATTCCTAACAACACTACCAATACCACTAAAATCAAGATCATGGTGAATTCACGTGCATTCATCGCCGCTAGCGGGGTTTCGGACTTAGGCGCGCCGTAATAGGCTCGCTGCATCATGATTAATGAGTAAACCGAGGCAAAGACTAAGCCAAAGGTCGCAATCACAATAATCACTGGCACCACTTGGAAACTACCGGTCAAAATCATAAATTCGCCTGCGAAGTTACCGGTACCGGGCATGCCAAGATTAGCCACAGCAAAGAACAGCGACATCGCGGGGATCCATTTAATACGTGCCCATAATCCGCCCATTTGGCGCATATCACGGGTATGCAGACGCTCATAGAGCTGGCCACAAAGAATGAACAGCGCTGCGGAGGAAAGTCCGTGCGCAATCATCTGGACCACTGCGCCTTGATAAGCAAGTTGGCTGCCGGTAAAAATGGCTATTACTACAAAACCCATATGTGAAATCGAGCTATAGGCGATCAAACGTTTGATATCGGTTTGGGTGAAAGCCATCCACGCACCGTAGAAAATGCCGATTAGCCCAAGTCCCATCGCAATAGGCGCGAACTCTGCAGACGCTTGCGGAAACAGTGGTAGGCTGAAACGTAATAGTCCATAAGCTGCAGTTTTTAACAGGATACCGGCTAAATCGACAGAACCCGCAGTCGGTGCTTGGCTGTGTGCATCCGGTAACCAACCATGCAGCGGAACAATAGGCATTTTTACGGCAAAGGCGATAAAGAAACCCAGCATCAGCAAATATTGCACATTATGGGACATAGGTGTATTGAGCAGTTGCTCATACGCAAAGGTCCATACCCCGGTTGCCGAGTAATGCGTAAATACTAAGCCAAGGATCGCAATCAGCATCACAAGACCGGATGCTTGAGTGTAGATAAAGAACTTAGTCGCAGCCGAAATGCGTGTCTTGCCGTCAGAGGCTTTATGCCCCCACAAGGCAATGAGGAAGTACATCGGCACCAGCATCAGTTCCCAGAAGAAGAAGAAAAGGAACATATCCAGTGAGAGGAAGACCCCCATTACCCCGCCTAAAATCCACATTAGATTTAGGTAGAAAAACCCTTGGCGTTTCTGTATCTCTTGCCAAGAGCAGAGTACCGCCATTAAACCGAGCAGCGCAGTAAGCACTACCATTAATAGCGACAGTCCATCAATAGCAAGGTGGAAGTTAATCCCAAAACGCGGGATCCATTGTGCAGTAAACGATGACTGCCAGTGATCAACACCTGAAGTTTGAGTAAATGAAAACCCGCCTTGCGACCAAAGTTGCAAAGCAAGCGCTAGCGTTAGCCCCATTGTGACGAGCGCAACCCAGCGCGGTACTTTAACGCCTAAGCGTTCAGCCAGCCAGCAGAGTAAGCCGCCAACGAAGGGGAGGATAATTAGCCAAGGTAGTAACACGGCGTAGAGTTCCCTTTTTTAGTGATTCTGAGTCATATTGCTCAAAAAAATTACGCTTGGAGGTAAAGGCGATAAAGTATTCGCCCTTACCTACGCACCCTAGATCACCAGCAGTAACGCTAGCACAACCACTGCACCGATACCCATTGACGCCAAGTACCAACGCACATAACCATTCTCACCGACCACTAATCCACGATTGAAGAGCCGAGAGAACACAGCAAAGAGATTCATTAACGCATTAAGCGGATCGGACTTCAGTAACCAGCCCACGGCTTTAAAGGTCTTCACAAACAGTAGGTCGTAGAGCCAATCGAATCCCCATGCCGCAAACCACCAGGTCGACAGGAAACGCCCTGGTCCACTGGCTGCCACGGCATTTACTAAACGACGCTTTCCTAACCACAACGCTGCTGCAATCAGAATACCGACAATGGCTACGCTACCGGATACCATCTCCAGCATCTCTTTCCCTTCAGAAGAGAAATGATTCTCTGGCAGAACGCCCGCTAGCGGTGGAGTAATCATGGCGCCAACAAAAGTCGATAGCACTAACAACACCAGTAGTGGTAAATGGTGAGTGATCCCCTTACCAGCATGTGCCTTAATTTTCTCTTCACCGTGGAAAACGATAAAGATCATCCGGAAGGTGTAAATGGACGTCAAGAATGCTCCTACTAGGCCAGCAATCATCAACCCGTGATGACCATTCGCCATGGCACCGAACAGAATTTCATCCTTACTGTAGAAACCTGCAGTAATGATTGGTAACGCAGAGAGTGCCGCCCCCCCTACTAGGAAGCAGATATAGACCAGTGGAATGGATTTGCGTAGACCACCCATTTTGAAAATATTCTGCTCATGGTGACAGGCCAAAATGACTGACCCAGAAGAGAGGAACAGTAATGCTTTAAAGAAAGCATGAGTCATTAGATGGAAAATCGCCGCATCCCATGCTTGGACGCCCAGTGCCAAAAACATATAACCAATTTGGCTCATGGTTGAGTAAGCTAATACCCGCTTGATATCAGTTTGCACTAATGCCGCAAAGCCCGCCAAAACTAGGGTGACTGCCCCAACGATCCCAACTAAATGAAGCACTTCTGGGGTGAGCAGGAACAGACCATGTGTACGAGCAATGAGGTAAACACCTGCCGTCACCATGGTTGCCGCATGGATCAGTGCGGAAACCGGAGTCGGGCCAGCCATTGCGTCTGCTAACCAGGTTTGCAGTGGCAATTGCGCCGATTTACCAACAGCTCCCCCTAATAACATTAAGGTTGCCCACTGCAGCATATGGTTATCCGCTGCGAAATGTTGTGGAGCGAGTTCCACAACTTCACGGAAGTTCAACGTCCCTAATTCGTTATAAATAATGAATAAGGCAAAGGCTAAGAACACATCGCCGACACGCGTAATAATAAAGGCCTTCATGGCCGCTTTACCGTTATCAGGATTGGTATAGTAGAAACCGATTAATAGATAGGAACATAGCCCTACCCCTTCCCAGCCTAAATACATCAGCATCAAGTTATCGGCAAGCACCAACACGACCATGCTCGCGATAAACAGGTTGGTATAAGCGAAGAAACGCGAATAGCCCTCTTCACCGCGCATATACCATGATGCAAACATATGAATGAAAAAGCCTACTCCAGTGACAACCGATAGCATGGTCATAGAGAGACCATCTAAGGTGAAGCGCACAGGAATATTGAAGGGTGGCACACTCATCCAAGTCCAGAGTGTTTGTTCAAATACCGCGCGTCCGTGGGCAAAAAAGTCCATCCCGACATATAGCGTGGTTAATGCTGCCAGACCGATCGAACCTATCCCCACTGTTGCGGAAAGATTTTCACTCCAACGACCGCGAGAGAACGCCAGTAATACGAAGCCAATTAAGGGAAAAAGGACGGTTAAATAGAGTAGGTTCATCCGCGCATCTCGCTCACTGAGTCAATGTTGAGTGTCTGACGACGACGATGGAGTTGGAGTAATAAGGCTAGGCCAATACTTGCTTCCGCCGCAGCTAAACTGATGGCCAAGATATACATCACTTGCCCATCTGCTTGTCCCCAATAACTTCCTGCCACCACCAATGCTAAGGCTGCTGCATTGATCATGATCTCAAGTCCAATCAGCATAAATAGCAAATTGCGACGTAAGATAATGGAGGTGAACCCCATGACGAATAAAATCGCCGCAAGAATTAATCCATGTTGTAACGGGATCATGAACGGTTCTCCTTCTCGTTATCTGCCCGATCATCTTCGCGGTTAGCCAAGACTTCACCCCGGCGCTCTTCGCGTCCTAAGTGATACGCCACCACAACACCGGCCAGTAATAACATTGACGCTAATTCAACCGCGAGGACATACGGGCCGAATAGGCTAATTCCCACTTCTTTCGCTGCAATGACCGTTCCATCAATGCCTTGATCGTTAATGGTTAAAATCGACCGAACGATAACGATTAACAGCAATAATGCGATGGCGCCTGGGCCAATCCATAACGCTGGTTTTAACCACTCACGCTCTTGTTGTACCGTACTTTTACCTAAATTGAGCATCATCACAACGAAGACAAACAGCACCATGATCGCCCCCGCGTAGACGATGATTTCCAATGCTCCGGCAAAGTAAGCGCCAAGAGAGAAAAACACGCCTGCAATAGCGAGAAGCGACACGATAAGGTACAACAACGCATGAATCGGGTTGCTATGTGTAATGACACGCAGCGTTGCCAGAATGGCAATAATGCCGCAAAGATAAAACGCAAATTCCATGCCCGACTCCTTAGGGTAATAAGCCTTTAACATCGATAGGTTTGGCTTCGTTTTCTGCAGAGCCCTTCTCTTTGCCGTCAATCGCCATACCTGCCATGCGATAGAAGTTATATTCAGGATATTTGCCGGGTCCTGAAATTAATAAATCTTCTTTTTCATAGACAAGATCCTGGCGTTTAAACTCTCCTAGCTCAAAATCAGGCGTTAATTGAATTGCTGTCGTAGGACAAGCTTCTTCGCAAAGGCCACAGAAAATACAACGAGAAAAGTTAATCCGGAAAAACTCAGGATACCAACGGCCATCATCCATCTCGGCTTTTTGTAGTGAAATACAGCCTACCGGACAGGCAACAGCACATAAGTTACAGGCAACACAACGTTCTTCACCATCCGGATCGCGCGTTAGCACAATCCGCCCACGATAGCGTGGCGGTAAATAAACCGGCTCTTCTGGGTACATCTGTGTTTCACGCTTGGCAAAGGCATGCATCCCAATCATCCAAATACTTCGGACTTGGGTTCCAAAACCCACCACTATATCTTTTATTTTCATGGTGTTATTCCTTACTGCGCGCTATAGAGAATGACGGCTGCGGTCGCCAGCAAATTCAATAACGTCAGTGGCAAACATACTGTCCAACCAAAAGTCATTACCTGGTCATAACGTGGACGAGGCAGCGCCGCACGGATCAAGATAAACATCATCATAAAGAAGGCTGTTTTCAAGGCGAACCAGATAAATGGCGGTAACCAAGGCCCATGCCATCCCCCGAAGAACAGGGTGACAATCAGTGCTGAAACGGTGGTGATCGCTACATATTCGCCGACAAAGAATAGGCCAAACTTCATTCCGGCATATTCGATGTGATAACCGTCCGCCAGCTCTTGCTCAGCTTCGGGTTGGTCAAAAGGATGTCGGTGACAGACCGCCACGCCAGCAATACAGAACGTCACAAACCCGAAGAATTGCGGGATGATATTCCATAGATGTGTCTGACTGTTGACGATATCGGTCATATTGAAAGAACCGGCTTGTGCCACAACGCCCATCAGGGATAACCCAAGGAACACCTCGTAACTGAGTGTTTGCGCTGATGCACGCATCGCACCCAGTAGCGAGTATTTGTTGTTACTTGACCAGCCAGCAAACAATACGGCATAGACCGCCAAACCGGCCATCATCAGGAAAAATAGCAGACCGATGTTAAGATCAGTCACTTTCCAGGTTGGCGAGACAGGAACAATAACAAAGGCCAGCAGTAAGGAGACAAAAGCGATAACCGGCGCCATAGTGAAGATCGCACGGTCAGTGAAAGGAGGAACCCAGTCTTCCTTAAAGAACATCTTAATCATGTCTGCCGCAAGTTGTAGCGAGCCTCCCCAACCGACACGGTTAGGCCCGTACCGGTTTTGGAATAAGCCCAGCAAACGACGCTCCGCAAAGCTCATAAATGCGCCACACGCCACAACCACCAGTAAAATCACGACTGATTTTACTACTTGCAGAATGACATCGATCACTTCAGGTGTGAACCAGCTCATGCTTGTGCCTCCTGCAACATCTCCACCTCTGCCCCACTTAAGTAAGGAGGAATGCCTGGCATCCCGACTGGGAGGCCAACTAATCCTTGCGTTAAGCTATCAGAAAGACGCAATGGCAAGGTCAAGCCAACCCCTAGTGCATGTAAATTGACAGATTGCCCGGCTTGTAAACCTAGCTTCTGAGCATCCTCAGGATGTAAAACGACTTCCGCAGGCGCACTGCGCTGGGCAAAGACTTCTGAACGCTGTGAGAGTTCTTCACTACCAAAGAGACGCCATAACGGTACGACACGCCATTGTGCTTGAGGTTGGTACGCCGACGGAATCGCCGTAAACCACTCCCCACCAGTGCCTTGACCATCAAAGAGACGCACACCAGGATCACCATGACGTAGGTGTCCACCCACTTCATCTTGGAATTTATTCCAAGCTTGTGGCGAGTTCCAACCTGGCGACCAAGCAAAAGGAATCTGTGAGCGCGGTGCTTGCGGCTGGTTGTTACCTTCCATTGAGAAGGCAAACATAGTGTCTTTATCTTGTGGCTGACGCGGTTCGTGCACACTGATGTTAGCGCGCATCGCGGTACGGCCACTGGAACGGTGCGGTGAACGGGCGAGTTTCTGACCACGGATACGGAATGACGCATCCGGCGCGGCATCCTTGATGGCATTGAGGAAAGGTTTTTCCGCAATCACAGCATCAATGACATGATCGAGCTGAGACCAATCGGTTTCCCGGCGATTTACGGCACGCTCTAAGGCATGAAGCCAGCGCCAGCTCTCAAGTTGGGTGACAGTAGTATCGTAATAGGCGGGGTCATACACTTGGAAGAAACGCTGTGCACGCCCTTCTTGGTTGATCAAGGTTCCGTCTGCTTCAGCGAAGCTCGCTGCAGAGAGAATAACAGAAGCCTTCGCCAATGTTGAGGTGGCTTGGTGGTCAAGCACCACTACCTGATCAGCACGACTCAAGGCGGTATCGACAATAGTAGCCGGTAGGTGACGATAAAGATCATTTTCCATCACCACTACAGCATCAGCTTCCCCTTCGGTAAGCATAGCCAACACTGACTCCAGCGGTTGACCACCCAGTAATCCAAGCCCGATACTGTTAGCTTGCGGAGCCAATAGTGTAATCCCTACTTCATTTCCTTGTGCCTTAAGTGCTTGAGCAACATTAGCCGCTGCATGGAGCAGATCGTCACTCCCAGCATGAGTACCGGCAATAATCAGTGGTTTTTTAGCGCCACTCAATGCTTGAACAATCACATCGACCTTGGCGGTTAGGCGGGTATCAAAATCGCTTACCGCAGGGGCCGAACCGTCAATCGCATGCGCGATGGCAAAGCCCAGTCGGGCTTGATCTTCGACCGGTGCGCAGTAGTTCCACGCTGCAATATCATCAAGCCGGGTCGGCTGTGCCGTGGTCATAAAGAGAGGATGCTTTGCATGCTGTCCGATATTCAGAATCGCAGCAATCTGCCAATCGGCGACTTTCTGCGCCGCAGCTAATTCGCGTGCTTTGCCTTTTACTGCTTGACGGACAGAGAGTGAGACACGGGCACCGACCTGTGTTAAATCTTCGCCTAGTACCAACACCGCATCATAATTTTCAATTTCACGCAGTGACGGTGTATAGAGGCCACGGTTCTGCAGGATATCGATAATTAATTCAACCCGACGCTGCTCGGCAGCAGTCATCCCGGTAGAGAAATTCTCCGCTCCCACCAGTTGTTGCAGTGCGAAATTGCTCTCTACGCTCGCGCGGCCTGAACCGATACCGACCACACGTTTTGCCTGACGCAGCAGATCGGCACTTGCCGTAATCGCTTGTTCAGCGTTCATGGTGACCCAGTTTTCGCCATGACGGAGTTGTGGGTGACGAGGACGGTCGTCGCGATTGACATAACCATAACCAAAACGGCCACGGTCACAGAGGAAGTAGTGGTTTACACTACCATTAAAACGGTTTTCTATACGACGCAGTTCACCATAACGCTCACCGGGGCTGGTATTACAGCCAATACTACATTGGTGACAGATGCTAGGCGCATACTGCATATCCCATTTGCGGTTATAGCGTTCAGAGTGCGTTTTATCGGTGAATACGCCTGTCGGACAGACTTCGACGAGGTTGCCTGAAAATTCGCTCTCTAATGTGCCTGATTCGGTACGACCAAAGTAGACATTATCGTGCGCACCGTAAACCCCAAGGTCGGTGCCGCCGGCGTAATCTTTGTAGTAACGCACACAGCGATAGCACGCAATACAGCGGTTCATCTCATGAGAGATGAAAGGCCCTAAATCTTGGTTTTGGTGGGTACGTTTGGTGAAACGGTAGCGACGGAAGTTATGGCCGGTCATAACGGTCATATCTTGGAGATGGCAGTTTCCGCCTTCTTCACACACCGGGCAATCATGCGGGTGATTGGTCATCAACCACTCCACCACACTTTCTCGGAATTCACGCGCTTCAGCATCATCAATCGAGATAAAGGTGCCGTCGGCAGCGGGTGTCATACACGACATCACCAGACGCCCACGGGTATCTTCGGCATTTTGATATTGCTTTACCGCGCATTGACGACATGCACCGACGCTACCCAGTGCTGGGTGCCAGCAAAAATAGGGAATATCAAGGCCCATGGAGAGACAAGCTTGTAGCAAGTTCTCTGCACCGTCTACCTGATACTCTTTTCCGTCTACATGAATTGTAGCCATAGTCAACATGCTCAAGTAAGGCTCGGTTTGACGCGAGCGTTAAACATTAATACTTATTTTTTTGTGATCGCTAGCCTTAACAGGTCAGCGTTCTACCAACGGCTTTTTAATAAGTTCGGTTGGATCCCGCTGATGCTGCGTGTATTACCAAAAACTTGCGGCGCAATGCCGGCTTCGAACTCTTCACGGAAATACTTAATCGCGCTCTGTAAGGGTTCAACTGCACCGGGCGCATGAGCACAGAAGGTTTTACCTGGACCTAGTTGGCGACAGAGTTGCTCTAAGGTCTCAATATCACCAGGTTGACCTTTACGCTGCTCCAACGCGCGCAGAATCTTGACACTCCAAGGTAAACCGTCCCGGCAAGGCGTACACCACCCACATGATTCACGAGCAAAGAACTCTTCCAGATTACGCACCAAGGAAACCATATTGATTTCATGATCAACCGCCATGGCCAGTGCAGTACCTAAGCGGCTTCCCGCTTTACCAATACTGGCGAATTCCATCGGTAGATCTAAGTGAGATTCGGTTAAGAAGTCAGTCCCTGCCCCGCCCGGCTGCCAAGCTTTAAAACGTAAGCCATCACGCATGCCGCCTGCATAATCTTCCAAGATTTCCCTCGCAGTGATCCCAAAAGGAAGCTCCCACAGTCCAGGATTCTTCACCCGTCCTGAGAAGCCCATCATCTTGGTGCCTGCATCTTCGCTTTTCGACAGACCTTTGTACCACTCCACACCGTTCGCTAAGATGGCCGGAACATTTGAAAGCGTTTCAACGTTATTCACACAAGTCGGTTTACCCCAAACGCCTGCGCTAGCTGGGAAGGGTGGTTTTGACCTTGGGTTGGCACGACGCCCTTCTAAGGAGTTGATTAAAGCCGTCTCTTCCCCACAGATGTAGCGTCCTGCTCCGGTATGGACGAAGAGTTCGAAATTAAAACCAGTACCTAAAATATTCTCACCGAGTAGGCCGGCTTGCTTTGCTTCTTCAATCGCACGACGTAAATTCTCAGCCGCCTCGACGTACTCTCCTCGTAAGAAGATATAGCCACGATACGCCTTGAGGGCGAAGGCGCTGATCAGCATTCCTTCCACCAATTGATGGGGCATTTGCTCCATCAATAAACGGTCTTTGTAGGTGCCCGGCTCCATCTCATCCGCGTTGCATAAGAGATAACGGATGTTCATCGACTCGTCTTTCGGCATCAGACTCCATTTCAAACCGGTAGAGAAACCAGCACCACCGCGCCCTTTCAGACCTGAGTCTTTTACCTGCGCCACGATCTCGTCAGGTGACATCCCGCCTAGCGCTTTGCGCGCGCCAGCATAGCCATTTTTTGCACAGTACTCATCGAACCAGACCGGTTGTTTATCGTCACGCAGACGCCAGGTCAGTGGATGCGTTTCCGCAGTACGAACAATGGTTTTGAAACTCATGAGTATTGCTCCAGCAGCGAGGCGATGGACTCAGGCGTTAAATGCACATGAGTGTGTTCGCCAACCATCATCGTCGGCCCCTTATCACAATTACCTAAGCAGCATGTCGGTAACAATGTGAAACGACCATCAGCCGTCGTTTGTCCTGGTTTTATCTGGAGAGTTTCCTCTAACGCGGCTTGAATTCCTTGATAACCCGTAATATGGCACACCACGCTGTCGCAATAGCGAATCACATGGCGACCCACAGGCTGGCGGTAAATTTGGCTATAAAACGTAGCCACGCCTTCCACGTCACTGGCTGGAATACCCAGAACTTCAGCAATGGCGTCAATCGCCCCATCAGGCACCCAGCCCCGTTGTTTTTGAACAATTTTCAGCGCTTCAATTGAGGCAGCACGCGGGTCTTCGTAATGGTGCTTCTCATGCTCAATCGCCTGCTGTTCGACATCGGTCAGCGTAAAACTGGCTTGAGTGTCGATCGTTTTAATGGAAATAGTTTGATCGTGCATAATTAGCGGTCCACATCTGACATAACAAAATCAATACTACCTAGGTAGACGATAAGGTCTGATACCAAACTGCCATTGATCACGGATGGGATCTGCTGCAGATGAGGGAAACTAGGAGTACGAACCCGGGTGCGATAACTCATGGTCGAGCCATCGCTGGTTAAGTAATAACTGTTAATACCTTTCGTTGCTTCAATCATTTGAAATGATTCATTCGCAGGCATGACCGGTCCCCACGACACTTGTAAGAAGTGCGTAATCAAGGTCTCGATATGCTGTAATGTGCGCTCTTTAGGCGGTGGCGTAGTCAGTGGATGGTCAGCTTTGAACGGCCCTTCTGGCATATTCTTCAGACACTGCTCAAGGATACGCAGTGATTGCCACATCTCTTGCATTTTTAATTGAACGCGGCTGTAAGCATCACTGATGCCATCCCCAACAGGGATCTCAAAGTCGAAGTTTTCGTAACCAGAATAAGGACGCCATTTACGTACGTCGAAGTCTAGCCCGGTTGCGCGCAACCCTGCACCCGTGGTTCCCCAACGCAGTGCTTCTTCTTGGTTGTAAGCGGCAACGCCTTTCGAGCGGCCAACTAAAACGGAGTTACGAAGCGCAGCTTTGTCATATTCTTTCAGACGCTTTGGCATCCAATCTAAGAATTCGCGCAACAGGCGTTCCCACCCCTTAGGTAAATCATGGGCGACGCCGCCGATACGGAACCAGGCTGGGTGCATCCTGAAACCGGTTATCGCTTCGACTAAATCGTATATTTTCTGACGATCTGTAAAGGCAAAGAATACCGGTGTCATCGCACCGACATCTTGAATAAAAGTAGAAATATAGAGTAAGTGGCTATTGATACGGAAAAGTTCAGAGAGCATGACCCGGATAACGTCGACTTTCTCAGGTACTGTAATCCCCGCTAATTTTTCCACCGCGAGAACATAAGGCATCTCATTAACGCAACCACCTAAATACTCAATACGGTCGGTGTAAGGGATATAGCTATGCCAAGATTGGCGCTCCCCCATCTTCTCAGCACCACGGTGGTGGTAACCAATGTCGGGTACACAATCGACAATTTCTTCGCCGTCAAGTTGCAGGATAATACGAAACGCACCGTGCGCGGAGGGGTGGTTCGGTCCCAAGTTAAGGAACATAAAATCCTCATTGGCGGTGCCGCGTTTCATTCCCCATTTTTCAGGATCGAAGGTTAACGCTTCCATTTCCATATCCTCTTTTGCTTTCGTCAGCATAAAAGGATCGAATTCTGTGGCACGTGCCGGATAGTCCTTACGTAATGGATGACCGGTCCAGGTATCGGGCATCATGATACGCGTTAAATGCGGATGTCCCTCGAAGGTAATGCCGAACATTTCCCAGGTTTCACGCTCATACCAATTGGCGTTCGGGAAAATTTTGGTCAAGGTTGGTAAGTTGAGATCACGCTCGAGCAACGCTACTTTCAGCATAATATCGCGATTACGATCGATCGAAATAAAATGATAAAACACTGAAAAGTCTGCTTCAGGCAGACCTTGACGATGTGTTCTTAACCGCTCATCAACGCCATGCAGATCATATAGCATGACATAAGGTTTCGGCAGTTGACGGAGGAAACTGATAATTTCGAGCAGTTGCTCACGGCGTACCCAGACCACAGGGATCCCAGTTCGCGTAGGTTGGACCGTAAAAACGTCAGGTCCAAAACGATTACGCAGCTCTTCCACCACCGGGTCATCAAGATGATCCTGAGTCTGCCAAGCAGCGGGGGTTTGCTGTTGCGTGTTGATATCTGTCATACGTTGTTCACCATTCCGGCCAGTAGTGGCACGACAAAGAAGGCTGCCATTAGGCGTGAGAATTATTGTTATCGTTCCTAACGCCGCCTAATGGTTTTCGGGTCAAATTTCGTCTGGAGTACGTAGCGTCGTGACGGCGATGCGTTCACCGCGTTTACGCTCACGTTCCGATTGCATATTGGCGCGATAGACTCCCTGATCCCCAACCACCCATGAAAGTGGGCGACGCTCTTTACCGATAGATTCCTGCAAGAGTAATAAGGCCTGCATATAGGCTTCCGGACGGGGAGGACAACCTGGAATATAAACATCAACGGGGAGGAATTTATCTACGCCTTGCACGACCGAATAAATATCGTACATACCGCCAGAGTTAGCACAGGCGCCCATCGAGATGACCCATTTCGGCTCTAACATTTGATCATAGAGACGTTGGATAACCGGTGCCATTTTAGTGAAGGGGGTACCCGCGATGACCATGAAGTCAGCCTGACGGGGTGACGCACGCATGACCTCGGCACCAAAACGGGCCACGTCATGGACCGCAGTGAACGAGGTTGTCATTTCAACATAGCAACAAGAGAGGCCAAAGTTATAAGGCCATAAGGAGTTTTTACGCCCCCAGTTCACCATGTCGTGCAGCGCATGCTCCAATTTACCCATATAAACACTTCTATGGACGTGCTGTTCGAGAGGATCGCTAACAATTTCCTGCTTTTGTAAGGGATAGCGATCGTTCTCACCATTGCTATTGGGATCGACGCGGGTGAGTGTGTAATCCATCTTAATGCCTCTCTATGACTTATGAGGAGAATTGCCGCGTCCGTTCTCTGTTTTAACGACAATACGACGACGTGCTGGCGCCCAATCAAGTGCACCTGTTCTGACGAGATAAACTAGTCCAGCTAACAAAATAAGAATAAAGATTGTTGCTTCAGCAAAGCCAATCCAACCACTTTCGCGGACGGAGGTGGACCAGGCGTAAAGGAATAGTGCTTCGACGTCGAAAATGACGAAGAACATCGCGACAAGATAAAATTTGGCAGAGAGGCGAAGATGTGTAGAACCGACAGGCTCGATGCCTGATTCGAATGGGGTATCTTTGTGTCGACCTTTAGCACGCCCACCCAGTAACCAACCGCCGGTTAACATGAATGCACAGAGTCCGAAAGCGATGACGACAAAAACGACAAAAGCCCAGTGATGAGCGATTACTTCAGTAGTGGTTGACATACTCATGCTTACTCTTCAAGTGTGGATAACAGTTTGCAAAACTGTGCAAGGAGTGACCACAAAAGTTTACGGAAGGTGTAACACCTTTTAGTAATGTCTGTTAAATAAAAAATTAACAGTATTTTTATTGGTTTTTTTTACTCCTTTTCATAACCTTTTGTCAACCTAAGCGAATAAATATAAATATTTTTTAACAATTGACAAACATGAAATGTAAAGACTTAACCTCGGATCTCTGTCACAAATTTTCAAGAAATCTCAAATAAGTGTGGCAGGTTTATAAGAATTTTCACGCACAATAAGTAAGGTTTTATTGATCTGACTCATGTATTGACCAATTTTATGCCTACTGTACGGTGAGCTCCCCATCTATCAGGAGGAGCTACTTTGGCAGAGCGTTTACTCATCACCATAGAATTTTGGCCTTAGTGACTTTTGTCTGACAAAAAATCTCTACTAAGGCCTGCACTTTCAATTGAGTGATTCTACCGTCTCACATGACTGCTTATCGATATGGGGTAACTCAGATAAACGATGAACAAGATCTGGCACGGGTGCTAAAACATTGAACAGCGATTGGACAAATAATTTTTCGCTCTTGGGATGACGGCATAACAAATACTGAGTATCTGGAAGCAGTGGCAATCCCTCTGCCGTACCCAACACGCGCAGTTCAGGCTTTAGCATTTCTGCAGGTCTGACTGTTGCACCTAGCCCAGATTTTACCGCCACCTTAATTGCTGCTTTGGAATTCGCAACATAGGCCAATCGCCAAGGAACTTGATGTTCATCCAGCGCATTAATGGCAATCTCTCTGAAAAGTTCACCCTCATTTTGAATCACTAGGGGAATGGCCTCTCCAGGAGTGATCGCAAAGTCTGCCGCACAAAACCATAGTGTCGGCGACGTCCGTAAAACTTGCTGTTCAAAACGCTCATCACCTTGGGTTGTCAGCGCAACGTCAATTTCTTGTTGGTCGAGCAGCGTTAATAAGGTTTCTGTCTTGTTAATTCGAACTTCAACATCAAGGCTTGGGTATAATGCTGTGATGCGGTTAAGTACAAAAGGTAATAACGTTTCAGAAGTATCTTCCGTCACCCCTACGATAAGTTTTTCCTGCTCATCGCTATATTTTAGCGATGCACAGGCTTCATCGTTGAAGCGAAGAATCTTTCTTGCATAACCTAACAATTGAATACCATGTTCTGTGAGGAGTTTGTTCCGGCCATGGCGGGCAAAAAGCTCACGGCCAACAATTTGCTCCAATCGCTGCATTTGTTGGCTTACTGCAGATTGTGTTCGGCATACCGCTGCTGCGGCTGCCGCAAAAGTATTTAAATCAGCGACTGCAACAAAAGTGCGCAGCAGGTCGAGATCGAGATTAATCGATATATTGTTATGGATTGTCATAATTATTCACTTTTTATTTTATTTTAACGTTCACTGGTGTTGTGTGTTACTGATTGAATAACTCTATATTTTTAAATGAATTACTATCCAAAAACCAAACGCTAGCTAAAGTTCATCAAGTGGACTCGTACTTTGTAATAAGTCACACTAATTCATACTTATCGTTATCGGCCTAAAGAATTAAAAAATACCTATAATAGACAATAAAATTAAGTTAACACCCCTTCTACGATAAGTTTTTATTTGTTAATTAGACTTAATCATTTCTAGCCATAAATTGGAATTATTTTTCGATAAAACTGAGCTTTCTTTGACTTAGTTCATATAATACAACGCTAACCCTTCTTTCCATACGCCTACCACCTCGATTATAAGAAATCATCTAACGATTAATTTTTCTTGCTGCACTATTAATAACTAATAAAGTAAAAATCTTTAAGACAAATTAATAATTAAGGCCACTAATCCTAGCTAATTCAATCGATGAGGTGGTTAGTGTTATTATTGATAATTACTCCAAAAAACTCTTATAAAAATTTACTTGCTACTGACATTAATTTTAAATTAAAACTTTCGATCATCGAAAAGAAGAGTACCCATCTGACCATTTGGCGTTACTGCTCCTCGTTAACTTAGCTTATCGAGATTTAATATCGCATAATTGATATTTTTTAGCACGAAAAACTAGAAACATAGATTTCCCTTCTGTAATCGGCGCTCAGTTCACAGTGACACTTCATTTAAGTGTCTGACCGGAGTACATTTACTTATATTGATAGTGCCATTTACTGTTCCTTAAGCCGAGACGAAGCGCATGAGCATAAAAATAGAAAAATCTGCCAAATTAGAGAACGTTTGCTACGACATCCGTGGCCCAGTATTAAAAGAAGCTAAACGTCTTGAAGAAGAAGGCAATAAAGTTCTCAAGTTAAATATTGGTAACCCAGCGCCTTTTGGTTTTGAAGCGCCTGATGAAATTTTAGTCGATGTGATAAAACATCTTCCGACGTCACAAGGTTACTCAGACTCAAAAGGACTTTACTCAGCCCGTAAAGCCATTATGCAACACTATCAAGCGTTGGGAATGCGCGATGTAACGGTCGAAGATATTTACATCGGTAATGGTGTTTCAGAGCTTATTGTGCAATCAATGCAAGCATTACTGAATACTGGCGATGAAATGCTCGTTCCTGCTCCCGACTACCCGTTATGGACCGCTGCCGTGTCGTTGTCCAGTGGTAAAGCAGTTCACTATCTTTGTGACGAAAGTAGTGATTGGTTCCCCGACCTCGACGATATTCGCGCCAAAATCACTCCTCGCACACGCGGTATTGTGATTATTAACCCGAATAATCCCACCGGTGCGGTCTACAGCAAAGAGTTATTGATTGAAGTGGTAAAAATCGCGCGAGAACATAATCTCATCATTTTCGCTGACGAGATTTACGATAAAATTCTATATGATGCTGCACAGCACCATTCGATTGCTGCGTTAGCTCCTGACCTGTTAACGGTTACTTTCAACGGACTTTCAAAGACCTACCGTGTGGCGGGTTTCCGTCAAGGCTGGATGGTACTGAACGGGCCAAAGAAACATGCTAAAGGCTATATCGAAGGCCTAGAAATGCTAGCATCAATGCGCCTCTGCGCGAATGTTCCCGCGCAGCACGCCATTCAGACTGCACTGGGAGGCTACCAAAGTATTAGTGAGTTTATCGTCCCTGATGGGCGCCTCTACCAACAACGGGAACGCGCTTGGGAACTGGTTAATCAAATTCCTGGAGTAAGTTGTGTAAAACCGCAAGGTGCGTTATACATGTTCCCAAAAATTGATATCAAGAAATTCAATATCTACGATGACCAAAAAATGGTCTTAGATTTCTTGTTACAGGAGAAGGTGTTGCTGGTACAAGGTACCGCCTTCAATTGGCCATGGCCAGACCATGTCCGGATCGTCACCTTACCGAGGGTGGACGATCTCGAGATGGCGATCAATAAATTCGGTCGTTTTCTCAGTCACTACCACCAATAATCATGACTCACTAAGGCGCCGCAAGGCGTCTTTTTATTAGGCTCAAAAAAGAGGATAACATGGCAATCCAAAGTACTTTTATGGCATGGATAACCCGTATGCCACTGATCAAACGCTGGGCCTTGATGCATTGTGTACAAAAAGAAAACGTGGCAGAGCATAGTCACCAAGTTGCGGTCATTGCTCATCTACTGACCGTTATTGGTAATAAACGTTATGGGAACACATTGAATCCTGAACGTGCCGCAGTCGTTGCCCTGTACCATGAAGTATCAGAAACAAAGCTTCAAGATATCAATTCCCGGACAAAATATCACAATCCAGCTTTCACCCAAGCCTTTAAGCACCTTGAAAAGATTGCCGAGCAAGAGTGTTTAACCACCCTGCCTGATGACTTACGTGACGCCTTTTCCGATTTGATCATCCAAGATAACGTCGACAGTGAATATAAAAGAATCGTCAAAGCAGCCGATATTTTAGCGGCCTATATTAAGACGTTGAATGAGCTGAGGTTCAATAACGACGAATTTATTCATGTTAAAGAAGGGCTAGAGGAAAGGCTTAACTACTTGCGCAGTACCATGCCAGAAGTTAATGACTTTTTAGAAATCTTTGCAGAGAGCTGCACGACGACACTTGACCGCATTTCTGAGAACTATCAATAATATCAAGCAGACATCGGATTATCCGATGTCTTGGCTGAACCTTAGCCTGATTACAATCTAAAGCCTTGGCCTACGGGGGTTATAGAGAGTTCAGTGAGGCGATTAAGTCGGTATGTGGCCTTCAGGTGGGATGCATCCAACGGCGCATTAACCGCCACTACGGCGCATTTCGCCGCTAAGCCTGCCTCAATCCCCGCTGCGGCATCTTCTACTACCACACATAGCTCGGGAGCTAGCCCGAGTTGCTGAGCTCCTAACAGATAAGGATCCGGGTTTGGTTTCCCTTTTTTGACCTGTTCTGCGGTGATAAATACCTCAGGGCGAGGTAAACCCAATACCTCAAAACGGGCCGACGCCACAGGAAAACTACCAGAAGTCACTATCGCCCAAGGTATTTGCTGTTCCGTCAAATAAGTCAGTAACGTTCGCGCGCCAGGAAGCGGGACTATCCCATCCAGTGTTGTAGACTCGAGATGTTCTAACCACAGGAATTCTTCACGTAAGGTCGCTTCGTCTGCATGAGGTAAAAAGTGACGCAACGAAGTGATAGCCTGTTTACCATGAATAAAGGCTAGGATCTCTGAGGCAGGGATGCCATGCCGCTCTCCCCATTTCGCCCATGCAGTTCCAACCACGGCTAAAGAGTCCACTAGCGTACCGTCCAAATCAAAAAGAAATCCTTGATACATAATGACTTACCTTATCACTACAGTTCATCCAAAAAGGCTTTATCCAACTGTTTAAAAGCCTTCATTAATAGTTCGGCTAGATGTTGATAGGTCACCTCGCCCTGAGGAAGGTTGATGACTTGCCCTGAGGTTTTGAGCTTTTCACGAATGGTGTGAAACCACTCTAGCGTACCACCTGTTAACGGTTTAACCGACCTCTTACCTAACCACCACAAACCTTGTATTGGTAAACTGCAAGCAAACACAGCCGTCGCTATTGCCGGACCGATTTGTGCATGGAATGCCAGTTGCCAGCAAAGAATAAAAACGGCAATAGGCGGCATAAAACGAATACCAAATTGCGTCGCTCGACACACTCTATTCTCAGGGAAAATTGCAGAAAGACTCTTTTCCTGTGGCCACGTTTTCATATATTTTTTGCCAAGACGCAGCGTTAAAAAAAGCCCTGGCCGATGCGAGTCATTCATAATTTCAGCCTCAACATTCGCAGAAGTTAAATAGTTTTAATTCCCTTTTAATTGGGAGTACCATTCGCACCACACTCTCAGCGTGCAAGAATGGGTACAGGATAGCACCCCCGTCGACAATCGATGAGAAAGATGACACAAACTTACACTGAGATTCTGAGCAATCCTGTAATTCAGTAGAGTATTGCCCCAGAACATAGTTATCCCTCATGACCAGTGTATAGTAGCATTATCGAAAGCAATGCCAATTAAGCGGAATTTTTTGGCTGCTGACACATTACATTTACAGGTGCGTTTATGTTGAATAACTTAGTTCTGGTTCTAAATTGTGGGAGCTCATCTCTCAAATTCGCAATTCTTGATCCCGCTACTGGCGCAGAATACCTTTCCGGTTTAGCCGAGTGTTTTTCACTAGCGGAAGCGCGTATCAAATGGAAGCATGCGGGGGTGAAACAGGAAGCAGCCCTCGGTGCTGGAGCTGCTCACAGTGAAGCACTAGCCTTTATTGTGACTCATATTCTCGCCGACGCACCTGAACTGTCTGAAAAAATTAGTGCGATTGGTCACCGCATTGTCCATGGCGGCGAGCACCTCACTCAATCGGTCGTAATTGATAATCAGATTATAGACGCGATTGAACAAGCGACCTGTTTTGCACCGCTACACAACCCAGCGCATTTGATTGGGATACGCGAAGCATTTAAGAACTTCCCTCATCTCACGACTAAGAACGTCGCCGTTTTCGATACGGCTTTCCACCAGACTATGCCAGAAGAAGCGTACCTGTATGCCCTCCCTTACGCACTTTACGAACAACATGGAATCCGTCGATATGGCGCCCATGGTACGAGCCATTTCTATGTCTCTCGACAAGCCGCTGAGTTACTCGCTAAACCAGTAGATGAACTCAATGTGATTACGTGCCATCTCGGTAATGGCGGTTCGGTGGCGGCAATTCGACAAGGAAAATGTGTCGATACCTCGATGGGACTCACTCCCTTGGAAGGATTAGTCATGGGTACACGAAGTGGCGATATTGATCCGGCTATCATCTTCTACTTACACGATAATTTAGGGATGGACGTCGCACAAATTAATCAGTTGTTGACCAAGGAGTCAGGATTACTGGGGCTCACGGGCGTCACCAGTGATTGTCGCTTTGTCGAAGACAATTTCGCCAAAAAACCAGAAGCTAAGCGCGCGTTAGACGTATTCTGTCATCGTTTGGCCAAATACATTGGCGCATATTCCTCGCTGATGGACGGCAGACTTGATGCGGTAATATTTACAGGCGGAATCGGTGAAAACTCTGCCAAAATCCGTGAACAAACCATTCAGAAACTCGCACTACTCAATTTAGCCGTTGACCCGTCAAAGAACTTAGCCGCACGCTTTGGTGAGTCTGGGGCGATTCAACGTGAAGGTAGCCGTCCAATCCTCGTTATTCCAACAAACGAAGAGTGGGTCATTGCACAAGACGCTGCCAGATTGACGGCTTAATGGTTACCTATCAGTACCAAGAATATTAGAGGGGGTTAATTTGTCTCGTACTATTATGCTGGTGCCACTGAGCACAAGCGTGGGTCTGACCAGTGTGAGCTTAGGGGTAATACGTGCGATGGAACGTAAAGGCATGCGTATCAGCATGTTCAAACCTATCGCTCAAGCACGTGATACCGACCAGTCACTAGACCACACCACGGAAATCATCAACGCCACATCCTCCATTCCGGCCGTAGCACCTCTGGCATTAAGTTATGTCGAGAACTTACTCAGTAATAATCAACAAGATGCCCTGATGGAAGAGATTCTGGCACACTTTCATGATAATACCGCCAATGCAGAAGTCGTATTAGTTGAGGGATTAGTCCCAACACGTAAAAACCAATTTGTGCAAACGCTCAATTATGAAATCGCCAAAACGCTCAATGCTGAAATTATTTTTGTCGGATCTCCTGGAACGGATACCCCAGCCCAACTGAAAGAGAGAGTTGAACTCCAGCTTAACAGTTTCGGTGGCCGTAAAAATAAGAACATTACTGGTCTGATTATTAATAAAATCAATGCCCCCACTGATGAGGAAGGTCGTACCAGACCTGATTTATCAGAAATGTTCGACGATACTAATGAAGCCACCGTGAGTAATTTCACGTTTGAACAACTTATGCATGCCTCACCTCTTCCGGTGCTTGGGACTATTCCCTGGAATTTCGATCTGATTGCTACCCGAGCGATTGATATGTGTCGGCATCTCAAGGCCGAAATTATCAATGAAGGAGACATCACAACTCGTCGAATTCAATCGGTAACCTTCTGTGCTCGTAGTCTTCCCAATATGCTCAAGCTATTCCGTCCAGGCTCCTTATTAGTGACTTCGGCTGATCGCCCAGATGTGTTAGTGGCAGCCTGTTTAGCCGCAATGAATGGTGTCGAGATCGGGGCCATCTTGCTGACTGGCGGTTATCAGATGGATCCAGCTGTTCAAGAGCTCTGCTCGCGGGCATTTCAAACTGGTCTTCCCGTTTTCTTGGTGAAAACGAATACCTGGCAAACGTCATTGACCCTGCAAAGTTTTAATTTAGAGATCCCTGTGGATGATACGCAGCGCATTGAGAAAGTGCAGGAGTTCATTGCGAGTTATATCGATAAACAGTGGATTGACTCCTTAGGTTCGGTTGCCGAACGCAGCCGCCTTCTATCTCCCCCCGCATTCCGTTATCAATTGACCGAACTGGCACGCCAAGCGGGCAAACGTATTGTCTTACCTGAAGGTGATGAGCCAAGAACCTTACGCGCCGCAGCGATCTGTGCAGAACGCAAAATTGCCCAATGTGTATTACTCGGCGATCCAGCAGAAATTCAACGCGTCGCTTCAGTACAAGGAATCGTACTCGGAGAAGGTGTCAGTATCGTAGATCCACAAGCGGTCAGAGAAGAGTATGTAGCGCGTTTAGTCGAACTCCGTAAAAATAAAGGAATGACGGAGGTTGTGGCGCGCGAACAGCTGGAGGATAACGTCGTACTCGGTACTTTAATGCTTGAAAAAGGCGAAGTCGACGGATTGGTCTCCGGTGCGGTCCATACCACTGCTAATACCATACGCCCACCGCTACAGCTGATTAAGACCGCGCCAAATAGCAGCATCGTTTCCTCAGTCTTCTTTATGTTGCTTCCTGAACAAGTACTGGTCTACGGTGACTGCGCTATCAATCCTGATCCAAATGCCGAACAATTAGCCGAAATTGCCATACAGTCGGCGGATTCCGCCGCTGCCTTCGGAATTGAACCGCGCGTCGCAATGATCTCTTATTCAACCGGTGATTCTGGTAGCGGTAGCGATGTGGATAAAGTGCGAGAGGCAACACGCCTTGCACAGGAAAAGCGTCCTGATCTGATCATTGATGGGCCACTGCAATATGATGCCGCAATTATGGAGGATGTCGCGAAGTCTAAGGCACCGAATTCTCGAGTCGCGGGTCGAGCGACAGTATTTATTTTCCCGGATCTGAATACTGGCAATACGACTTATAAAGCCGTTCAGCGCTCAGCAGAATTGATCTCAATCGGGCCCATGCTGCAAGGTATGCGTAAACCGGTGAATGATCTGTCACGAGGTGCATTAGTGGACGATATTGTTTACACCATTGCGCTAACTGCTATTCAATCTCAACAGGCTGAAACAAGAGGCTAATCCTTACGCCACCTGTTAGTGGTGATAACAGGTGGCGTAAAAAGGGTGAAAGTTAGCGGTTTTCACCATTTCGGGTTAGCCATAATGCTAAGGCTTTTAGCGAGTCATCGGTAAATTCATCGCAACGTGCGGTAATCTCTTCTGGGGTCATCCAGAATACTTCTGTCACTTCGCCATCTTGTAACGCAAAAGGACCGTGGCAGACGCAACTGAACAAGCTCCCCCAAACACGACATCCTTCATCTTCGTAATAAAACTTACCATGCTCTGCTAAGGGTACGCCTGCAATACCTAACTCCTCTTCCGCTTCGCGACGAGCGGACACAAGAAGATCTTCACCAGATTGCACTACTCCACCGGCTGTCGCATCGAGCTTACCCGGAGCGAAGTCCTTATTTTCAGCACGGCGTTGGACCAAAATACGGCCAGACCCTTCTGTCACAACGATATAGGTTGCCCGATGGCGTAGGGATTCAGCACGCATTTGTTGACGAGCGGCCGTCGCAACGACCTCATCATTCTCATCGACTATATCAACCCATTCAATCTGATCTGCAGAAACTTGTTCAACCATGGTTAACCCTTTTCAACGCGAGTAGCGACTCTACGCGCTATATGCTTTTATTTACCCTAAGAGTAATAAGTAAAAAATAATTTCGCAATCTCTAGCATTATGAAGAAATGCTTTTCATTTTATTTTAAGTTATTGCTTAGGAACTGTTGCAAACGTGCTGACTTAGGATAGTTGAAAATATCTTGGGGTGAACCTTGCTCTTCTATCTTGCCTTGATGGAGAAAAATCACCTGTGAAGAGACTTCTTTAGCGAAGGCCATTTCGTGAGTCACCATAATCATGGTTTTACCCTCTTTGGCCAGTTGCTGCATAATTCGCAATACTTCCCCTACCAACTCTGGATCCAAGGCAGACGTCGGTTCATCAAATAAAATAATCTCAGGCTCCATAGCCAATGCGCGGGCGATAGCGACCCTTTGTTGCTGCCCCCCCGATAAATGAACAGGATATTTTTTCCAGTTCACCGCGTCTATCCCGACTTTACGCAAGAAATATTCTGCCTTCTCTTGTGCCTGACTCTTAGTTTTTCCCAGGACTTTACAAGGGGCTTCCATAACATTTTGCAGTACCGTCATGTGGCTCCACAGGTTAAAGTGTTGGAAAACCATGCATAACTTACTGCGCAATAACTTCAGCTGTTGTTTATCCGTAATCTGCAACTGCTGCGTGCGATCGGCGGTTAAAAAGATCTGTTGTTGATTCAGCCAAATTTCCCCCTTGTTCGGGTGTTCTAAGAAATTCAAGCAGCGTAATAATGTACTTTTCCCTGATCCTGACGCGCCGATAATCGCAATAACATCTCCTTCGTTAGCCGTTAGGCTGATACCTTTTAGTACCTCGTGCTGACCGTAGGATTTGTGGAGTTGGGAAATTCTTAATTTTTCATTGGACAGCATACACGAATCCTTAGCGTGAACTGATATGAGGTAACCAGCGTTTCTCTAACTGGCGAAAAGCCATAATTAAAACGCAGGAGATAAAAAGATAAAGCACTGCGGCAATACCGAAGGCCGTAAAGGGTTGGTAGGTATCGGCGTTGATATCTCGGGCCACCTTTAAAATATCGGGAACCGTTGCGGTAAAAGCTAAGGAGGTTGAGTGGAGTAATAAAATAACTTCATTACTGTATGCAGGAAGTGCGGTGCGAAACGCCGAGGGCAATATAATAGAACACCACAATGATAAGCCTCGAAAACCGTAGGCCTGAGCAGCTTCAATCTCTCCGGCAGGCACGGCGCGAATCGCGCCAGCAAAAATTTCTGTCGTATAGGCTGCTGTATTCAGTGTTAAAGCAAGAAGGGTACAATTTAACCCACTACGAAAAAATTCATTCAGCAGCTGATGATCTTTAACCACTTGTAGGGTATAGAGGCCCGTATAAATAATCAATAATTGCACATAAAGTGGGGTTCCACGGAACACAAAGGTGAACATTGCAATGGGTGCAGATAGCCAGCGACGAGATGAAACCCGGGCAATCGATAACAATAAAGCCAGAATTCCTCCCGCCACCATCGAAAAGACCAGTAACCATAAAGTCATGGCCAAACCACTTATTTGATAACCATTGGTCCAGAGCAACGACTGCCAATATTGTTGAAGGATTTCATTCATAACGTCACCTTCTTCACACCAGCAGAATAAAAACGCATCAAAGCTGCCAAAACAAGTTGTGAAATTATCGTAAATAATAGATAGACGGCGCCGGCAATCAGTGCAAAAAACAGCGGTTGCCAAGTGCTTTTACCGGCTAGTTGCGTTGCCTTAACCAACTCTTCCAGCCCCAAAATTGATACTAATGCCGTCGCTTTCAAAATAACTTGCCAGTTATTGCCTATAGCAGGAAGCGCAAAGCGCATCATCAACGGGAAAGTTATTCGAATAAAGCATTGCCAAGGTGTCATACCGTAAGCAATCGCAGCCTCACGTTGACCGATAGGAACGGATAACACTGCGCCACGAAAAGTTTCCGTAAAATACGCACCATAAATAAATCCCAAGGTGAGGATCCCTGCTGGCAGCGGAGCAATATCGATGTGATCGAGATGGAGGCTATGGGTGAATTGGTTTAGCGCAATCTGTAAACCATAAAATATTAATAACATTAATACTAAATCCGGTATCCCCCGAACGATAGTGGTATAGGCAGTACCGATAGCCCGTAACCATGTAAAACGGGAAAGACGTGCAGCGGCGCCACCAAGTCCAATCAACACAGCAAAAATCAGAGCACTGAGCGCAAGCTCGACTGTCACCCCTATTCCTTGCAGAATCACTTGTCCATAACCTTCTAGCATCTACGACCTCTCTTATCGTGCGATAACAGAGCGCCAACTATCGCGACGCTCTGTCACTGTCTTGCTTACTCGTCGTAAATATTGAAGTCGAAATACTTTTTCGCTAATTTATCGTAAGTACCATCTTGGTGCATCGCGGCAATGGCTTTATTGATCGCTTGCGTCAATTCTGTATCGCCCTTACGCAGACCAATTCCTGTTCCTACACCAAAAATAGCCTTATCTTTTACGGCTGGTCCTGCAAAGCTATAACCTTTACCTCCCGCCGATTTTAAGAAGCCCTCGCTGGCTTGCACTTCATCTTGGAACGCAGCATCAAGACGCCCTGAGGCTAAATCCTGATAAACTTGGTCCTGCGCCTGATAAGGAACGATAGTCACTCCCGCAGCCCGCCAGTATTTATCAGCATAGGTCTCTTGTGTCGTGCCTTGCTCGACCCCGATGGTCTTGCCTTTTAATGAGGCGGGTGTAGGTTGTAAGGGCGACCCTTTCACTGCCACTAAACGTGCATTAGCCGCGTACAACTTATCGGAGAAATCGATTTGTTGAAGACGTTTCTCGGTAATCGATAATGCTGAAATGATCGCATCAATTTTCTCTGCTTTAAGAGAAGGGATAAGACCATCGAAATCACCGGGTACAAACTCACATTTGGTCGAAATTCTTTTACAGATCTCGTTAACGAGATCGATATCAAAGCCAACGAGTTTCCCATCAGGGCTTTTCGATTCGAAAGGCGGATAGCTAGGGTCTGTACCAAAGCGCAGATGCGTGGGTAGCGCAGAGAAGGCTTGGCTTGAAAGGGTCAATCCTAAGAACAGCGAAGCAAATACCGTCAACTTTTTCATATCAATCACCAGTGAGAGAAGGTTCTCACTGGAAATGCATAAAACATGCCAAAAAAAGCGTTACTTTTTCTTATATTTCAGAAGTCGTTTAGCGCGAATAAGGTGCAAGAAAATGAGCATGCACCATTAGTGACCTTGCCAGCGGGCAAACAGATCTTCCGGAAGCTGAATATCAAACTGATCAATAATTCGATTTACGGTCTGATCGACAATATCGCTAATTGCTTGAGGCCGATGGTAAAACGCGGGGACGGGAGGCATGATCGTCGCGCCAAGTTCGGCGGCGGTGGTCATCATTCGTAAGTGCCCAAGATGTAAAGGTGTTTCTCGTACACCCAACACCAGTTTACGACCTTCTTTTAATACAACGTCTGCAGCACGCGTCAGCAATGTATCACTGTAGCTGTGAACAATAGCGGAGAGTGTTTTGATTGAACAAGGTAGAATCACCATACCCTGCGTCTTGAAAGATCCAGAGGAGATAGATGCACCAATATCACGCACATCATACACTTCATCGGCTAAGGCTTGCACCTCGCGCCAGCTATAATCAGTTTCTAAAGAGAGCGTTTGCCGAGCAGCCATACTTGCAACAAGGTGGGTTTCAACCTCTGGCACTGTTTTTAAGACTTCGAGTAGCCGCACACCATACAATGCACCACTTGCCCCAGAAAGGCCGACAATCAATCTTTTGGTCATAATGACGAATTTCCCACACACTGAGTGCTGTTTTGCGAACGCTCAGTATAGCAGAAAGCAAAACAGGGCGATATTCGCCCTGTTATCTTAAGAAGAAGTGCTTAACCTTCGTTATGAAGCTCTAGCCCTTCCACTTCATTTTGTCGGGCCACCGCTTGCACATCATCTTTACGCAGTGATTGCAGATAATCCAAATACTCTTGATTAACATCTTGTGTCACGTAGACACCATTGAAAACTGAACATTCAAAATCTGAAATATCCGGGTTCTCTTCCTTAACTGCCTCGATCAGATCATCAAGATCTTGGAAGATAAGCGCGTCCGCTTTGATCAATTCACAGATTTCATCCACTTCTCTGCCATGCGCAATTAATTCATTCACACTTGGCATATCGATACCGTAAACATTCGGGAAGCGAATTTCGGGTGCCGCTGACGCAAGATAAACTCGCTTAGCGCCGGCTTCTCGAGCCATCTCAATGATTTGCTCAGAAGTCGTCCCACGCACAATGGAGTCATCGACCAATAGCACGTTCTTATCACGGAACTCTGCGCGATTGGCGTTGAGTTTACGGCGGACTGCGCTGCGGCGTAACTGCTGTCCCGGCATGATGAAAGTCCGTCCTACATAACGGTTTTTCACAAATCCCTGACGATAGGGTTTATCGAGAATTCGAGCAATTTCCAGTGCAACATCCGTCGAAGTTTCAGGAATAGGAATGACTACATCAATATCGAGGTCAGCCCATTCACGAGCAATCTTTTCCCCTAACTTAGTCCCCATGCGTATTCTTGCATTGTAAACGGAGATTTTATCGATAAAAGAATCGGGACGAGCGAAATACACATACTCGAATAAGCAGGGATTATTCTTCGGATTGTCAGCGCATTGGCGCGTAAAGAGTTCACCTTGCTCAGTGATATAGACCGCTTCACCCGCCACTACATCACGAATAAACTCAAAGCCCAGTGTATCTAAGGCAACACTCTCAGATGCCACCATATATTCTGTACGGCCATCAGGTAATTGACGCTTACCTAACACCAGAGGACGAATACCGTTCGGATCCCGAAAAGCAATCATACCGTGGCCAATCAACATCGCTACAACAGCATAAGCGCCACGAATCTGGCGGTGCATACACTCGATAGCGGTAAAGATATTATCCGCTGTTAAGGGATAATCTTGGAAACGATCGAGCTCTTGAGCAAAGACATTGAGCAGAACTTCAGAGTCAGAGGTTGTATTGATATGGCGGCGCCCTTGTTCAAACAACCGTGTTCTCAACTCATGTGCATTGGTTAAGTTGCCATTATGTGCCAACGTAATACCGTATGGAGAGTTGACATAGAACGGCTGGGCTTCCGAAGCACTTGAACTACCTGCTGTAGGGTAACGGACGTGGCCAATACCCATTGTTCCTTGAAGCCGTTGCATGTGACGTGCCTCGAACACATCACTGACGAGTCCATTCGCTTTACGTAAGCGAAAGCAATTGAGCTGATCAATAGTACAAATGCCTGCCGCATCTTGACCGCGGTGTTGCAGCACCGTTAACGCATCATAAATTGCTTGGTTTACAGGTAAAAAACCACTGATACCGACAATCCCACACATGGTGTCATTTCCTCATAGCCGCTTGTCCCGACTCACTATCGGGGTAGAAAACTCGATGTGCTCTGCAGATAGTCAAAAAACCATCTGATGACAATACTGAACTGTGGAATCAACTGTGACTGTGTCCAATCGATACTTTTGGAAAATCCCGTAAAAGTGTCGAGAAAGAAGAGGATAGCTGCGACAATTAACCCGCCGCGTAGCGCGCCGAAACAGACCCCTAATACCCGATCGGTTCCTGACAGGCCGGTTTTATCCACTAAACTACCAATCACATAATTGACCAGAGCGCCCACAATTAGCGTGGTGATAAAGAGCACCGCAATGGCAATACCATTTCGGACCATGGGTTGTTCAAAACCCGAAAACCAATCTGCCAGTAAAGGGTAGTAATGGCTCGCGACGAAAAATGCACAACCCCAGGTAATTAATGAGAGGGCTTCCCTCACAAATCCTCGGATGAGACTGACTAATGAAGAGAGTCCAATGATGCCTAATATGGCGTAATCAATCCAATTCATCCGCGTAACCTATACCACTTCATGACAGTGTTTCCTCTATCGCGGCGCATTCTAACAGAAAAAGAAAACGTTTGCGTATGGTTTTCCTGCGCCAAGTTAAAAAAGGGCAATTCCTGATTTTTAGGAATTGCCCTGCCCTATTCATCCCCCAATGACGGAGGTTAATCTTGGGAGAATTAATGCACCCGGTAAGGCATGACCACTCCAAATAGTCCTGTTTTAGCCTTCAACTCAGCCACCTGAGACTGAAGATGACTCTTCGAGGTATCTGGCCCTACGAGAATACGGTTAATTTGCCCTTGTACCGGTGTAGCGGGAATGGAATAAGCTTTGAAGCCTGCGCCGCGAAGCTGTTCAACCACTTCAGAAACGCGAGAAGCATTACGTAAGGCCCCAAGCTGAATCACGTAGGCCTGACCGGTCGGCGTTGATGAGGCGTTACTCTGTGCAGCGGTTTGTTGACGTTGCTGCGCCTCAGCCTGCTGTTGCTGTGCGGCTAACTGTTGTTGCTTCGCTTGCGCCTGACGCTGAGCTTCTTGCTGTTGACGTGCTTGGTCTTTTAGACGTTGCGCTTCGCGCTGCGCCAGCTGCTCTTGGGCACGTTGCATCTGTAGCTGTGTGCTATTCATCCCTGCTTGAGGTTGCGACGTAACACTCCCGCGGGAAGCTTCTTGCGCACTACCATCGGCGGGTATGTGTTGGGCTGCCTGCTGACGAATGGTTTTCGACGGGATTGGCTGAGTAACAGGTGGAACCATCTCATCATTCAGTTGATCACCTGGTTTAGGAACCAAGGGGATAGCCGCAAACTCTTCATGATAATGCTTTTTTTTGCCATCCAGTAAGCCGGGTAAAATAATCACACCGAGAGCCACCAGAATGATAGTTCCCGCCATCCGATTTTGAAATTTACTGGCCACGTTACTGCTCCTTATCGCTCAACGCCATTACCGCCGCAACGGTATGAAAAGATCCACAAACTAAGACAACATCTGCCGCATCAGCCTGTGCTAAGGCTGCATACCAAGCTTGCTCTACCGTCTGATAACCGTTAGCAGCCGGTAAAATCTGCTGTAACCGTTGTGCTGTGGCACCGCGGGGACCTTCTAAGCTGGCACAATACCAGTGATCGACCACTTCAGATAATATCGTGACAGTACCGTCAATATCTTTATCGTGAAGCATCCCCAAAACGCCTCGTAATTTTCCTGCAGGCGCGAGCTGTTTAATTTTATCGACCAGGTAACGCGCCGCATGAGGGTTATGCGCGACATCAAGAATCACCATTGGCGAGTGTTGCAAGATCTGAAAACGCCCCGGTAAGGTTGCCGTTGCAATAGACTCTCTGAGTACGGCTTCGCTTAGCGTCAGCCCAGAGACACGCAATGCAGCAAGCGCAGTCGCGGCATTCGCTAGCGGTACCTGCGGTAGCGGTAATTCTATCAACTTTCCTTGAATATCTTGGAACTGCCAACTTTGAGACGAGGCACTAAAGGACCACTCTTTATCCCGTGATAATAGAATCGCCCCTTTATCTTGTGCGACCTTACTAATAGTCACTGGCATATCGGGTTCGCCTACCACTGCAGGTTTGCCTTGACGAAAAATACCGGCTTTTTCGCGGCCAATACTTTCCCTGTCAGGCCCTAACCAGTCAGTGTGATCAAGTGCGATAGAGGTGAGTACTGCGACGTCAGCATCAACTATATTTGTCGCATCAAGTCGACCACCTAACCCTACTTCTAAGATCACGACATCTAAGTCAGCTTGCTTAAACAACTGTAATGCCGACAAGGTGCTAAATTCAAAAAAGGTCAACGACGTCTCACCACGTCCTTCGTTAAGGCTATGGAAGCTTGAGATGTGGTGCTGTTCACTCAATTCCTGGCCGTTGATCCGCACACGCTCAGAGTAACGAATAAAGTGTGGCGAGCTATATACCCCAACCCGGTATCCTGCCGCCATTAATAAGACTTCTAATGTACGACACGTGGTTCCCTTACCATTAGTCCCCCCTACCGTAAACACAAAGGGGGCCGGCTTAAGCAGATTCAGCTTGGTCGCAACGTGGCGGATACGATCTAAACCAAGTTCGATGGCTTGACCATGCAATTGTTCAAGATAATCCAGCCATTCCTGAAGTGAGGAAGACGAGTGTGGAGACTGAGGCTTAGACATGGTATGAATTTTTTCGCTAATACAATGATAAAAAAGACGCTACCAGAGCGTCTTTCAATGTGCAATATAGAATTAAGCGTCGCTAGGCGATTGCTCAACCTTTTCAGGGGCTGGCGGAAGCTCTTCAGGAAGTGGTGCCGGAAGGTTCATCATCTTGGCAAGTAGGCTCGCCAGCTTGAAGCGTAATTCAGGTCGGCGAATAATCATATCGATCGCCCCTTTCTCGATGAGGAACTCACTGCGCTGGAAGCCCGGTGGTAATTTCTCACGTACCGTCTGCTCTATAACACGCGGGCCTGCAAAACCAATCAGTGCTTTGGGCTCACCAATATTGAGATCGCCGAGCATTGCAAAGCTTGCTGAGACACCGCCCATTGTTGGGTCAGTCAGTACCGAAATATACGGCAGACCCCGATCACGCATTTTAGCTAAGGCTGCGCTCGTTTTGGCCATTTGCATTAATGACGTTAACGCTTCTTGCATACGTGCCCCACCACTGGCGGAGAAACAGATGAGTGGACACCCCTCTTCTAATGCTTGTTCGGCGGCTCTTACAAAACGCGCCCCGACCACTGCTCCCATCGAACCACCCATGAAGGAGAATTCGAAAGCAACCGCCACAACTGGCATACCATGCAGCTGACCTTTCATTGCAATCAGAGCGTCTTTTTCACCGGTCTCTTTTTGCGCCGCTACGATACGGTCTTTATACTTTTTGGAATCGCGGAATTTCAGTAAATCACGCGGTTCCAATTCGCTGCCTAGCTCAAGAGTCGTACCCTGATCGAGAAAAGCATTCAAGCGATCACGCCCATGCATACGCATGTGATGATCACATTTAGGACAGACTTCGAGATTACGTTCTAGCTCAGCACGATAGAGTACTTGACCACAACTTGTACACTTTGTCCAAATCCCTTCAGGAATACTCGCCTTACGGGCAGGGGCAACATTTGTTTTGTTAAGAATTCGTTCAATCCAGCTCATTGAGGACCTTTCTGTTTGAACCTGGTTTTACCAGTCACTGTGTTTCTGCTGAATGATTACTCAACAGCCAATAAATAGCGCTCATTAAACCACAACCGCGAGGTTCTGTGGATAAAAATATGGAGCAATTATACAGATATCAGCATTATGATGCAGGATCTGTATTATTCTTTTTCATCCGGTGGCGGATCACTTCAATAATGCCAGGCAGTACCGAGACCACTATAATCGCAACGATTAATAGGTTGATATTGCTTTTCACCACCGGTAGATCACCGAAAATAGCGCCAGCGTAGCTAAATAATGCCACCCAGCATACGCCGCCGATCAGGTTATAGAATCCAAATTGGCGATAGCTCATCCGACCCATCCCGGCGACGAAAGGGGCGAAGGTTCTGACGATGGGAACGAAGCGCGCGAGGATAATGGTTTTACCGCCATGTTTATCGTAAAACTGGTGAGTTTTATCGAGATAGCTCTGGCGAAAAATACGGGAATTTGGGCGACTAAAGAGCTTTTCGCCAAATAAACGTCCGATGGTGTAGTTCAGTGCATCACCCAGTACCGCAGCAATCACTAATAATCCCACCATCATATGCACATTTAACGCATTGCTAGGTAAAACAGCGAGCGCTCCCGCAATAAATAGCAGAGAGTCACCAGGAAGAAAAGGCGTTACCACAAGCCCAGTCTCACAAAAAATAATGAGAAACAGAATGGCGTAAACCCATAAACCATAATGCGCGATCAACGCTGTTAGATGAACATCAATATGCAATATAAAATCAATAATCATTGATAGCATTGCATAACTCCTTACTGAGGAAAGTAATTATTATCTGCGAGGAACAATGGCCCTAGCGCAGGTGTCGGTAAGTCGAAGTGGTCAGGATAGTCCACCGCGACTAAGTAAAGTCCTTCCGCTCTCGCCGTTGCCGCCGCTTTAGTTCGATCGCGTAGCGCTAATAGCTCGGCAATCCACTGTTCAGGCTGATTTCCCATCCCTACTTCCAGTAGACTGCCAACAATATTACGCACCATATGATGGACGAAAGCATTGGCTTTGATGTCGACAATTACGAAGCTACCTTGGCGTAAAACTTGAATATGTGAAATATTGCGCCATGGCGTGCGTGATTGGCACTGAACCGCTCTAAACGAAGTAAAATCGTTCTCGCCAAGCAGGCTCTGTGCCGCACGATGCATTTTCTCGGTGTCCAAGGGATGATAAAAATGCGTTAAGCCCTTCCCTAAGATTGCTGGACGTAAGCGCTCATTATAAATGACATAGCGATAACGCCTTGCAGTCGCGCTAAAGCGTGCGTGGAAGTCATCCGGTACCGCTTTAACCCAGCGTACTGCAACATCATCAGGTAAGTTTGCATTGACCCCTAATGTCCAAGCGGCATCTGCCCGCTTAGCTTGTGTTTCAAAGTGGACCACTTGCCCCGTACCGTGTACCCCTGCATCCGTTCGTCCCGCACAAAACACATCGATGGGATGATTCGCCACTTGGGTCAGCGCTTTTTCAAGTACCTGTTGGACACTACGTACTTCTCGTTGGCGTTGCCAACCATAATATCGGCTGCCATCGTACTCAATCCCTAGTGCAATTTTGTACGGCGCTTCGGCTGTCGACATTACAGATAATCCTCAATCAGGCGTTCTGCCGTTTTCACTGCCATTAAGGCCCCCCCGTAACGGACGTTATCCGCTACTGACCAGAATTGTAACCCTTCAGGCTGTCCATAATCTTGACGAATAGCACCAATATAAAGCTGGTCTTGACCTGTGCCTTCACTTACTGGTGTCGGGAAGTCGTGTTCTTCACTCACTGCCAGATCAGCTTGCTCACCCAAGACGTGTTGGGCTTCATCTACCTCAAGGGGACGCGCCGTTATCACCCGCACACTTTGCGCATTACCATAAAATACCGGCGCTTGGAGCGAAGTCACACTTAAAGGGAAACTTTCGTCTTGTAGGATCTTACGGACTTGGTCCACGACACGGCGTTCTGCCGCGACACTACCCTGCTCATCAATCGCTAACGGCATCATATTGAAGGCGAGCTGACGACCAAAATGATAGCTCTCCGGAGGGATGCCGTTGAGTAAGCGTGCGCTTTCACCCGCCAACGCATCGACCGCAATTTTCCCTTGAGCAGAAACTGATAACAGTTCAGTCAGCTGGATGGATTGAACGCTGGCAGCCTCATTAAGAGGAGTGATCGCATTCATCAACTGGCTCACTTGGCTATCGGCAACCGCAATAATGTTACGATTACGGTAATCGGCAAGTGTGTTGTCATTGACGCCAACCACGGCTAAGGGAACATCATGGGCTAACGCAAAGAGACCACTGCTATCGATGACAATACATCCGGCTTCCGCGGCGAGGTCCGCATAGTCTGCACTGGCTTGTTGTCCCGCGACAAAAAAGGCTAATTGACTGTCGCTCCACTCATGGTTGCGCGCATCCTGAACGAGATAATTTTTCCCAGCAAAACGGATAGCTTCCCCTGCACTCTCTTCAGTGGCCAATAGGGTAAGTTCACCTACCGCAAACTGACGCTGCTCTAAACACTCAATTAACGCACGGCCAACGGCTCCGGTCGCACCTAAAATAGCAATATTCCAACCCTGGGACATGGGGTACTCCACACTAAATTAACGGGATGAGTCGTACTCACCCCAACAACAACTGAGCCTAAGCACAGTACAAGGTATTAAATCCGAGTTCACGGAGTCGTTCGGCGGTCGAGGCGTTTGAACAGCTAACGGTTAATGAAGACCACTCACGGCGCTCTTGATACTGTTTTCTTAACCGGTCAAATCCACCTTCATCAGCAATGTGAAGCCTGAGCAATGCATCATCGCGGCGCACATCATACACGAGATGAGCTAAACGTTTTAGAAGTGACTGCGAAAACTCTCCGGTAACGTTCACAACACTGATATCAGGTTGGGGGAGTAGATCACTCAGGGCAATGTTCTCTGGCTGTCCGATAAATGCGGTCCACGCCTCATAAAGTTGAGTGGTACCACGAACTTTGCCTTCTAAGGTATAGCCCGCAATATGCGCGGTGGCGATATCAACGTGAGAGAGGAGTTGTTGGTCTAAATGCGGTTCTGGTTCCCACACATCGAGTACGACACTCAGATCTTCACGTTCGGTCAATACCTGTTTGAGGGCTTGGTTATCGACCACCGCGCCTCGGCAAGCATTAATCAGTACGCAACCTGGGCGTAACCTTTCCAGCAGGCTTCGGTCAACGCAATGCCAGGTTTGATAGGCGCCTTGTTTAATCAAAGGAGTATGAAACGTAAGGATATCAGCTTGCTTCGCTAACGTTAATAAGGGGAGGAACTCTTCATCATCACCACGATCAGCTCTGGGTGGATCACATAACAGGACCCTCATCCCTAAGGCTTCACAACGTCTTTGTAGGCGACTACCCACATTTCCTACCCCTACAATACCGATTGTTTTATCACATAATGCATAACCATCGCGTTCAGCCAAGAGGAGTAGCGCGGATAGGACATATTCTACTACCGCAATCGCATTACAACCGGGTGCTGCTGAAAACGCGACCCCTGCTGCCTCAAGATCGGCAAGTTCCACATGATCGGTGCCAGCTGTCGCCGAGCCCACAAATGTCAGAGGCGTATTGGTAACCAATTGCGTATTGACCGGTGTGACCGAACGGACCATAAGTGCTTGGGCATCCTGTAATTCACTTACCGGAAGAGGCCGCCCTGGCACACGTATCACTTCTCCTTTACGGCTGAATAACTCCTGCGCATAAGGCATATTTTCATCGACAACAATTTTCATTATTTGGCCTAGTGGGTATTAAGGGAGTGTTAAGATATTCTGTCATATTCTCAAGTTGAAAACATCTGAGATTGATTCTCACTCAGAGTGATAAATAATGCCTGAAAAGCGAGATTGTCGCTTGGGATTTCATGGGGGGGTTGTTATGATAGCCGGCTATTCCCCGGTCATCCGGTTTTAAGCTTTTGTAAGGATGTTGCCATGCAGCCACTTAGCGGCCCTCGCGGATTTACCGACGGTCCACTCCGTCACGATTCAACCTCCCCGAATAGTTTAAAAGCTAAGCCGTTGCACAGTGAAGCGTTAACTTCAGCACAACGTACTGCACTAGAGCGCATCATTGTTAAAATTCTGGCGATCAGTAGTTTGAAAGCCCCCGCGCTGTGGGCCGGAATCCGCCATCACGTTAATGTCAGTGGGGAAGCTGAACTGCTTTCGTCTCACTTTCCTGAAGCAGAAAAGTGGTTACAAGGTATCCTCAAACAAGAACAGAATAATCATCTGGCACGCCGACAATTACAACAGCTCACCGACCTCCTCCCTCAGGGTAATAATCGGCAAGCTGTGAGTGAATATATTCGTCATCAATTTGGGCAGACAGTATTAAGTGCTCTGACGCAGGCGCAACTTGAACAAGTATTAACGCGCCTTCAACAAGGACAGATCACGATTCCCCAACCGGTGCAAACGACTACCACTGCACGAAGCCTACTGCCTGCAGAGCACTCTACACTCAGTCAGCAAGTGGTAAAGTTATCTGTCGCGAACGGCGAGTCACCCATCAGTGTATGGGAAACGCTGCATAATTTGGTCGGTTTAAAAGATGGCGACCCTATTCCCGCGAAACACTACCCTTTATTGACCCAATATTTGCAAGCTCGCCAGCAGTTAGTGGGACAAAGCAGCCTCCCTCTGCCACAGTTATTACAAGGCTTAAAACATCCAGCAAGTGGCCAAGAAATAGAGCAAGCCGCCGTTTACTGCCAACAACATTATCAATTGACTGCGGACATGCCCTTATCACGAGTACAAGCGCAAGACTTACTTAATGTGCTCTTTAGCCACCGTGCCGGTTTTGGTTGGCGACCACCTCATGGCGCATTAACCTCAGGCCCTACTCCTATTTATCATCCTGCTCCGCCAACAGCTGGAGAAACAGGCTGGTGGCCTATTTCTCCACGCTTGACGTTAGTAATGATTGGCGTAGCCCTGCTTTTCTTATTTTTTATCTGGTGATGATCTAACAACCGCATTGCACTGGATTTGCTGTCGTGGGCCAAGAACTTGGCTCACTCCCTTCGATTATCGGGTGATTATCCCGTAGCCAAAAATCTAAGCCGCCAATTAATTCCTTAACCCTGAATCCAGCTTGCGCTAGGTTGAACGCCCCTTTGGTCGAACCGTTACATCCTATTCCATCACAGTAAGTGACATAGTTAGCGTCTTTAGATAACTTCGCCAAGGTTAGTGCATTCATCTCACGATGGGGGAAATGAATCGCACCAGGGATATGGCCGCGACGATAGTGTTCTGCAGAACGAACATCGAGTACGATGCATTCTTCGGTTTTACGCTGGCAGCTTTCCGCTAAGTCCCAAGCATCAATATAATAGGCCAATTTCGCTGCTAAATAGGCGGCGCTCTGAGTCGGCTCGGCAAAAGTAAAAGGGGTATTGGTCATCGATAATCTCCTTGTGTCGTCATAGCAGAATACCGCACTATACCGTTCTGAATAAGACCAATTTCCATCAAACAATAAGACCACTATGACGCAACGTTCTTCAATTTGGCTATCACTCACTCTGGCGAAGCGCGGGGATCGCGTGACACAGCTTTGCCGAGTCCTCAGAACCGCAATAGAGAAAGGACAGTTACTCGCTGGAGAACGTTTACCCTCGAGCCGTCAATTAGCTAATGATTTAGGTTGTTCACGTACTACAGTAGAGTCAGCCTATCAGCGGTTAACGACTCAAGGCTATATTACACGCCTTCTCGGTCAAGGTAGTTTTGTCGCGCAACATCAACTACCTAAACCACTACCTTCTTACCAAGGATTACCCTTAACGTTATCATCACGTGGCCAAGCGTTAATCGCCCAGCGTCAATGCCTTGATCCTCAGACCATACAGCCATTTAGTGCTGGTGTCCCCGACGTTAAGGCTTTTCCATTGAAACAGTGGGCCGATGTGACCCGAGAAGTTATGGAGAGTTTATCACCTGAGCAATTACTCTATGGCGATCCGCAGGGACTGGCCGAGTGCCGTAAAGCCATCAGCCATTATTTGACGCTCTCCCGCCAAGTTAGTTGTACGCCATCACAAATTATTATGATGAATAGCTCCCAACAAGGCTTACAATGGTTGGCTTATCTGCTATTGGAGGAAGGTGATACCATCCTAACTGAAGCATTATGCTATCAGGGCGCGGTTAATGCGTTTCGTCAGGCGGGCGCTATAGTAGCCCCCCAGCTTTTAGATAATGAAGGTGCCTTACCTCCGGACCAACCCGCAAAGCTAGCTTACCTGACTCCTGGTCATCAATATCCACTCGGGATGACGATGAGCGAATCAAGACGCCAACAGTGGCTAGAGTGGGCGGTTCGACATCAAAGTTGGATTATTGAAGACGACTATGATGGCGAATATCATTATGGCAAGGATTCGCCCCCCTCCTTACAACGACTCGACCGTACTCAAAAAGTCATCTACCTTGGAACATTTTCCAAAACGCTTTTTCCAGGAATTCGGCTTGCCTATATGGTCGTCCCCCCTTTTCTCGTGCCGCAGTTGGTTAATGCACGGCAACGGCTGGACAGTCATACTGCAGTGCTATCGCAAGCAGTCGTTGCGAGGTTTATCTCGGAAGGCTATTTTGCGAGTCATCTACGTCTGATGAAAAAGCTCTATGCTGCCAGACGTCATCTACTGCTTGAATTACTTGAGGAGTGCCCGGCGGGGACAGTTCGTGTATTACCCTCGGAAGGTGGCCTTCAACTGGCTATTGAGTATCTTAAGGGCGATACTTCAGCGATAACAGCCTCGGCGAGTCGTAAGGGAGTTATGCTCACAGAGCTTGCGCCACTTTGCTTAACCTCTCCCCCCATAAACGGATGGATAATCGGTTTTGCGGCGCTCAGCCCATATGTGATACGTCAAGCGGTCACGCTGTTTAACGAGGTATTGTCCCACGCAGCATCGTTAAATTGCTCCGATAAGATTTAAATTAACGGTCTAGAGTTTTACAGCAATATTCATGAGCTGACAAATAGTCACTCTGGAAAAGTCGTCCCCATTAGGTCAAAGACATGATTAAAAAAATAGAAACTCAGGTAGACGACAATATTGAGCAAAGAGTCTATGAACTTGTACGACCATATGCGGGCACGTATCTCTTTAACATAAAAAAAGTTGAGCTAACGCCTGAAACTGATCTCGATGCAGATTTATGCATTGACGAGCTTGAAGTTGAAGATCTAATGAATGATTTTTTCGAGAAATTCGATGTCGCGCGAGGTAATTTTAAACTTGAAACTTACTTCCCTACTAAGCCTTTCTCATGGAATCCATTTAAAAAAAGCCCGTCAATACCTGTCCCTGAATTCACTATCCACATGCTTATCCATTCAGCAAAGGCCGGGCGATGGTTATACGACTAAACAAAAATGAAAAGTTTAAAAACTTAGTATCTATTCAGTTATTTTAATCAATCAGTAAATCGTTCTTTAAAGAAAATAACTGAACAGAGTTGGAGTTAAGTGGACACCATCACACCCTACGCCTCGCCCTTATCCCAGGAAGAAAATTTATCGGCATTCATCAGTACTCATGATGCAATTTGCCAAGGTAATTGACAGCATATTCATGCATCTATACAAAGCCGGTAATTTTCCCGTTCATAGTATTTACCACACAGGATAACAGGTTATCAGGAGTCCGTTAGCGATAGCTGCCGTTACAAAGAGCAAGTCATCAACAAGCTTCTTCCTGAGCTGATACGTCAAGCGGTCACGCTGTTGAATGAGGTGTTGTTCCACGCAGCATCGTTAAACTGACAATAACCCCAACCAGGGCGCAGCAAGCACCCGCTAAATAGACGGCGCCGTAGCCTGCACTATTCGCTAGAAAACCCGCTAGCGGCCCCGTGGCACCATAAGCGACATCCTGAAAGGCGGAGAAACATCCCAATGCAGTCCCACGAACCTGTGCATCAACACGCTTCATGATTTCGACGCCCATGGCTGGGAAAACAAGTGAGCACCCGGCCCCCGTTAACGCTGCGCCGACTAAGGCATGCCAGGCTTGCTGGCTAAAACAGAGCAGTAATAGGCCAGCGGTTTCTACTAATAGCGACACAATAGTCACTCTCACGCCCCCCATTTTATCGGGGATGCCACCGAAGAATATGCGGATGACTACATAAGAAAGTCCAAATATCGTAAGGGTATATCCTGCGTTACCCCAATGCTCAGCAGCAAAGTAAAGCGAAATAAAGGCACCAATCACCGCAAACCCAACCCCCTGAAGCGCGAGTACCGCACCGGGTGTCAAGATTTGTTTCAGTACAGTAGTAAATCGAGGACGATCGCCACCACTAATGGGTACCGCAGGAATTTTTGCATTACAGAGTAGCGCAATTAATGGACACAGGATGCAAGCAATACTCACCCCAAGAAAATCGAAATGGTGGTAGAGATACAGACCAATCGGTGCACCCGCCGCGAGAGACCCGTAAATCGCCATTCCATTCCAAGACATGACGATCCCGGAACGTGGCTGCCCAATCAGCCCAAGGCCCCAAGTAAGGTTTCCTGTCAGTAAAAAACTTTCACCCAACCCCAGCAAAATACGGCCCAAAAGTAATAAGCCAAATTGTAGCCAAATAGAGTGGCTCGCAAAAACCGACAAGAGATAAGCGACTCCGACTAAAGCAATAACGCCCATCCCCAATCGAGTCGTCTGCTTGGCCCCTTGCTGATCGGCTTTTTTTCCGGCAAAGCCTCTATTTACTAATGTCGCGAAAAATTGGATACCCACCGCGATGCCGACCATCACATTATTCATTCCCAAATCATTATGAACGAATAAAGGGATGACCGGTAATGCGATACCTGCAGTAAGGTAGGTCAGAAATACGGCTGACGATGTCACCGCTACCGGTTTTACCGAGCGTTCTTCAGGACGGTTCTTGTCCTCTGTCATCACTTTGACTCCTTAATGACTGCGGGGAATTTTATTTAAGGTAATAAAAACGGCAGCCTAGGCTGCCGTTTTATCTACGATAAATTGATTATGATGTAAATTTACGCATCGTCAATGTCGCGTTGGTACCACCAAAGCCGAAGCTATTTGACATTACAGTAGTCAGTGCGCGCTCGGTAGGTTGGGTGATGATGTTCATCCCCTCTGCTGCGGCATCCGCTTGCTCAATGTTAATGCTCGGTGCAATAAAGCCGTGTTCCAACATCAGTAGAGTATAGATGGCTTCTTGAACGCCAGCTGCACCCAAAGAGTGGCCTGTCATGGCTTTGGTCGCAGAAAGTGCTGGCGTGTTATCACCAAAGACTTCGCGAATAGCGCCCAATTCTTTTACATCACCTACCGGTGTAGAAGTACCGTGTGTATTCAGGTAATCGATCGGCGTATCCAGACCTTCCATCGCCATCTTCATACAACGTGCTGCACCTTCACCTGAAGGAGCAACCATATCAGCGCCATCAGAGGTTGCGCCGTAGCCAACGATCTCTGCGTAGATATGCGCACCACGTGCTAGGGCGTGCTCAAGCTCTTCGACCACGACCATACCACCGCCACCTGCAATAACAAAGCCATCACGTTCTGAGTCGTAAGTACGAGAAGCTTTTTCTGGTGTATCGTTATATTTCGTGGATAACGCACCCATTGCATCGAACTCACAAGCCAGTTCCCAGCAAAGCTCTTCACCGCCACCTGCGAAAACAATGTCTTGTTTACCGAGTTGGATTTGCTCAACGGCATTACCGATACAGTGTGCAGAGGTCGCACAGGCAGAACTGATCGAGTAGTTCACACCGTGAATTTTGAATGGCGTCGCTAAACAAGCTGAAACCCCTGAAGCCATGGCTTTAGTCACGACATATGGCCCCACTGCTTTCAAACCACGAGGGCTACGCATTGCGTCAGCACCAAAGACTTGAAAACGTGGAGAACCGCCGCCTGAACCTGCAATCAAGCCCACGCGTGGATTATTTTGATATTGCTCTTCAGTCAGCTTCGAATCTTTAACGGCTTCCGCCATGGACAGATAAGCATAGATCGATGCATCGCTCATAAAACGGACAACTTTGCGATCAATTAAGCCTGTGGTATCCATTTTAACGTTACCCCAGACGTGGCTGCGCATGCCTGCATCTTTCATTTCATCAGAAAAAGTGATTCCTGAACGCCCCTCACGAAGAGAAGCCAGCACTTCTTGCTGATTATTACCAATGCTGGAAACAATCCCCAAGCCTGTGATCACTGCACGTTTCATTCACATTCCTCATAACAACTATCATCTTATGGCGAGCACTTTAGCGTACAGTTGTACGCCGAACAACCCCCAATACACAAACTCTTTGTAAATTTGCCTATAAATTGTGATATCGCTAGACTATTCCCAAGTCTTCCGTAAAGAGCCCTCGACGTGAAATCACCCACTATTAACCATGCAGACCTCGTTTGGAACGAACAAGGTACACCTGTTTCGCAATTTTTCGATGACGTCTATTTTTCAAACGATAACGGGTTGGAAGAGACACGTTATGTCTTTTTAGAGGGCAATGACCTCTCTACACGTCTGCTCAATTCCCAGCAAGATACCTTTACCCTTGCCGAGACTGGTTTTGGAACAGGCTTAAATTTTTTGACATTATGGCAAAGCTATCAGTTGTTAGGTCGTCAGAATAGCGCATCAAAATTACCGCGATTACACTTTATTAGCTGCGAAAAATACCCACTAACCCTGGCAGACCTCGAACTTGCCCATGGGCATTGGCCTGAACTCGCAAGCTTCTCGCAGGCGCTGCGTCAACAATGGCCTGATGCACTGCCGGGCTGTCATCGCCTAATTCTGGCGCAAGGACAAATTACTCTCGACTTGTGGTTCGGCGACATCAACGACATGTTAGAGGATCTCAACGCTAATTTAGTTCAAAAGGTTGATGCATGGTTTTTAGATGGCTTCGCCCCCTCGAAAAATCCTGATATGTGGACCGATGAGTTGTTCTCGACGTTAGCGATTACGGCTAAGCAAACAGGTACCTTCGCAACCTTTACTGCTGCAGGCTTTGTTAGGCGTGGATTGGAGCAAGCAGGTTTCAACGTGATACGCCGTAAAGGCTTTGCGCATAAACGCGAGATGCTAATCGGACAATTAGCCATTCCTCCAAATTACCAACACCCCATGCCTTGGTATCCTCGCCCATCGGCGAATAATAAAGAAATTGCCATTGTCGGGGGTGGGATTGCGAGTGCCTGTCTCTGTATTGCGTTGGTTAGACGAGGATGGCAGGTCACGCACTACTGTGCCGACGCAAAGCCCGCTGGAAATGCTTCGGGAAATCGGCAAGGTGCGGTTTACCCGCTATTACATGCGCAAGATCCTCAACTTGCAACCTTCTTTAGCGCCGCGTTCACTTTCGCGAAACGATTTTATCAAGCCCTTCCTTTCTCCTTTGAACACCAATGGTGTGGTGTATTACAACTAGGTTGGGATGAAAAAAGTCGGAAAAAAATCGATCAACTCGTCGCCCTATCATTACCGCCTTCCTTTGCGAGATTCGTCAGTGCTGAAGAGGCTAGTAAGCTCGCAGGCTTGGCCGTTGAACATTCTGGTATTTTCTATCCTGAAGGGGGATGGTTATCGCCCGCCGAATTAACCACAAAAATGTTTGATTGGGCGATATCTCAAGGCGTGGAGTGCCACTGGGAGTGCAATGTAGAGAACCTTAAACGGCAATCTCAAGGCGATTGGCAACTCGATTTACCCCAAGGCGGCCACGCTAAACACCATCAGGTAGTCCTTGCCAATGGCCATCAGTTAAACCAGTTCACACAAACTGAGGCTATACCCGTTTATCCCGTAGCGGGGCAAGTTAGCCACGTCGAAAAGCAACAGCCGTTAAGCCAGCTCGCGACAGTACTTTGCTATGAGGGGTACTTAACCCCATTAAGTGATACTTATCAAAGTCATTGTATTGGCGCGAGTTATCGTCGAGGTAAGGACGATTGTGACTATTCGCCGGAAGAGCAGTTAACCAATCAACAACGCCTAACACAATGTCTACCCGATAGTGACTGGGCAGCATCATTTAACATCGGCGATCAGGCGCGTATCGCTGTACGTTGTGCGATACGCGATCATCTTCCCATGGCGGGAATATTAAGTGATTATCAACAATTCGTAGCTGAGCCTGCGAGAGTTAAAGAAGCGATGGAAGGAAGCTACCACCCAGGCCTTTATCTACTGGGTGGTTTTGGGTCACGGGGACTTAGCAGTGCGCCGTTAGCGGCCGAGTTACTCGCCTCACAACTTTCAGGGGAGGCACTACCGCTCGATCAATCTACGCTAAATGCCTTACATCCTGGCCGATTCTGGATACGCAAACGCATTAAGGGCAGACCTATTGCTTAGTCGTCGTTAACTCTGCCACCGCGCGGTGGTAGAGATCTTCCCACAACTGCATGACCAGTTTTTGGTCGGGAGGCGAGAGCTCGCCGGCTTTGATGGCTTGAGAGAGACTCTGCTCTACTTGAGCTTTAAGAGCCTCGGGCTCGGCGCACGACTGACCTTCCAGCTCCGCCACCGCTAAAGTTAAATGCCCTCGCAGATATCCTCCGGCAAAAAGCTCATCGTCAGAACCGTGTTCTACCGTCTTGTCGATACTATCGAGGATATGCTCTTCGAGATCTGTAATCATGAGTTTTCCTAAAAATGTTGGCGTAACTTATAACGTCTCAGGCCAAGGGAACTGTTCGCTATTCAACGGTTCCGTATGGTAAAAATCCTGTAGAGCGGCAACCAGTCGAGCAGGTCGCTCCGGTAGTCCTTGTTCGAGATAGTGCATCACTTGCGCCTGCACTTTACGTTGGAAAGCAACGCGATCCGGCTCACAGGTTCCTTCTAGATTATCGCAGCTAATATTGAACCTAAAGCCAGCAGCCACCGAAAATATCCATTCTAACGCTTGGGGTTTAATTTCAACCTGTTCAAATTTGGCCTGTGTCGTTTCATCACGCCCGTCAGGGCAATACCAGTAACCGAAATCGACCAGTAGCCTTCGCTGAGGCCCTGCAATACACCAATGCGATATCTCATGCAGAGTACTGGCATAGTACCCATGGGCAAAGACAATGCGATGATAGTCGCACTGCTCATCTGCAGGTAAGTAAATGGGTTCATCCTCACCCTTTATCAGTCTTGTGTTAAAATCATCGTAAAAACAGTGATCAAAAATCCTGATCATGTCTTGATAATCGTGCTGCTGAGTCATAAATTATTCTTCGTGTAATTATAAACCGATACTATGCATCAGTGCGGCCCCATGGCTGTCCCATAGCAGTTTAGCGCTCATCACCATCGAAACCACTACAACCATTGGCCTGATTAACTTTTGTCCGCGACTCAACACCAAGCGAGCCCCTAATCTAGCGCCACATACAGCACCGATTAGCATAATGGCACCTAGGCCCCAAACCACTTTACCGCCCACCATAAAGAACAGTAAGCTGGCAAAGTTTGACGTGAAATTGAGTACCTTAGCGTGCGCTGTCGCTTTGGCGAGGTTAAAACCCGCTAGAGTGACAAAGCCTAAAGCGTAAAAGGAACCCGCTCCCGGTCCAAAAAAACCATCATAGAAGCCCACACAGCCACCGCCTACACAGGCATAGGCAAGTCCTTCAAGGCGAGCAACCTTGTCCACTTCACCTAATTTCGGCATGAAGAGAAACCAAAGCCCAATACCAATGAGCAATAAGGGCAGTACTTGGCGTAAAATATCGGCTTTAAGATGCTGGATAGTAATGGTTCCGACAACCGCACCAATAAAAGTAAGCAAGATATTCAGCCACTGACGACGCAGGTCAACAGCTTTACGGCGAACAAAATAAAGGCTTGCTGAAAACGACCCTCCCACTGACTGTAATTTATTGGTCGCTAAGACCTGAGCCGGAGATAATCCTGCGGCTAGCAAGGCTGGGACCGTTAACAGCCCCCCTCCCCCCGCAATCGAGTCGATAAAGGCCGCGAGGACCGCCACAAAAAATAGAATGACGACTAGCCCTGGCGTCACAATAAACCAATCCATGCGGATTCCTTACAGTAAGTGTTTATCCAATAATGCTTGGCAATTGGCAGGAAGCACCGGTGGTTTTGGTTTTACCGGATGGTAGCCAGGTTTTGGCGGCTCGAACCAACTTTGTAACTCTGCACCACATCCATCGCCTGCCGGAGGGGGAGCTTGTTCAACACATTGGGTATCATTCGCCGGACAATGTAACCTCACGTGCATGTGGGCGCGATGTGCAAACCAAGGACGGACTTTCTGCAGCCATTGACGATCGCTCCCAGCGTCCAAGCATAACTGCTGTTTGATCGCCGGGTTAACAAAAATACGTGCGACATGAGGATCTTCTGAAGCTTGGCGTACCATTGTGTCAATATCACGGCTCCATAGACGGTTCACCACGGATTTATCGTCGGCGGTGACTAAATCGAGGGGCTGAGGATGTAACAACTGTTGGGCTGTCCAACGTTGACGAGGAAGCTGTAGCCAGATGTCGACATCTAAGCCAATTTGATGGCTGGCATGACCGCTGCTAAAGCGCCCGCCTGCTGGCATCCCCATATCACCAATTAATACCGTACCGGACGTCTGCTGCGCAATATCTTGGCTAAAACGTTGGATAAATTGAATCAACAATGGATGACCGAAATAGCGGTGTTGATCTTGGCGCATCACCTGGTAGTGCTGCGCCTCGAGGGGTAGCGCTTGCGCCCCGACGATACAGCCGTTCGCATAGCTACCAATCGGTTGTACCGGTCCCGCAATAGGTTGCTGAATTTTTTGCCACGGCGTCTGCGCAAAGGCTGCACAGGTCGAAGCAATAAATAACGCACCGCCAGCCATCCAATGTTTCATCATAATCGTTACCTTATTTCGTTGACGGTGAAACATCAGCGCATTGCGCACGATGTCGTAGCAAATGATCCATTAACACAATGGCGGTCATTGCCTCGGCAATCGGTACGGCGCGGATCCCGACACAAGGATCGTGACGACCGCGAGTGATCATGTCCACTTCTTCACCTTGTCGAGTAAGGGTTTTACCCGGCACGGTAATGCTGGACGTCGGTTTCAGTGCGATAGAGGCGGTAATAGTTTGCCCACTACTGATACCACCTAAAATGCCACCAGCGTGATTGCTTTGAAATCCATCTTTACGGATCTCATCACGATGTTGACTGCCGCGTTGCGCGACGACCTCAAAACCATCGCCGATTTCAACACCTTTTACCGCGTTAATACTCATTAAGGCGTGAGCGAGGTCTGCATCCAGACGGTCAAATACCGGCTCGCCCAGTCCTACTGGCACATTTTCAGCGACCACACTGACTTTCGCCCCGATTGAATCGCCTTCTTTTTTCAAGCCACGCAGCAAAGCATCCAGCGACTCGAGTTTTTCACTATCAGGAGAGAAAAAGGGATTCTGTTCTACCTGTGACCAGTCCTTCAACTCGCAACAGACATCACCCATCTGCGCCAAATAGCCGCGAACTACCACGTTATGCTTAAGCTGCAGGTATTTCTTAGCAATGGCACCGGCAGCAACACGCATGGCCGTTTCACGCGCTGAGGAGCGCCCGCCACCGCGGTAATCACGAAAGCCATATTTTTGATCGTAAGTAAAATCAGCATGGCCCGGACGATATAACTCTTTAATTTCACCGTAATCTTGTGAACGCTGATCGGTATTTTCAATCAATAAGCCAATCGACGTACCTGTCGTTTTACCTTCAAATACACCTGATAGGATTTTGACTTGATCAGGTTCACGACGCTGCGTGGTATAACGTGATGTCCCTGGGCGACGACGATCGAGATCATGCTGCAAATCAGCTTCTGTTAACGGAATGCCCGGCGGGACACCATCGACAATACACCCTAGTGCGATACCGTGTGATTCACCAAACGTCGTGACACGGAAAAGTTGACCAATTGTATTTCCAGCCATGTTTTATCCTTATCGTTGATCTATGCTGAAAAATCGACTTTTTTCGCCGAAAACTTTTCAAAAATAGGCTTACAGTCAAGTAGCTGTTGGTAGTCCAACATAAAGACCCCATCCCCTCCTTGCTCGAACTCCAACCAGGTAAAGGGAACCTCAGGGTATTGCTCAATCATATGCACCATGCTGTTACCCACTTCACAAATCATCACGCCCTCTTCGCTCAGGAACTCGGTCGCTTGTGCCAACATACGGTTAACTAAGATCAAGCCGTCGTGGCCAGCGGCCAAGCCAAGTTCAGGCTCATGACGATATTCGTCAGGTAAGTCATCCATATCCTCTGCATCAACATAAGGAGGGTTGGTAACAATGAGATCATATTTAATCGGTGGGATATTATCGAACAAGTCTGAACACAGTGGCGTCACTTGATGCATCATGCCATGGGCTTCAATATTTTGCTCAGTGACGGCTAAAGCGTCTGGCGAGATATCAGCCGCATCGACTTCTGCCTCTGGGAAGGCGTAAGCGCAGGCAATCGCGATACAGCCACTACCGGTACAGAGATCGAGGATATGGCGTGGCGAACGATTAATTAACCCTGAGAATCTATGGTTGATTAATTCGCCAATGGGGGAACGTGGTACTAACACGCGTTCATCAACATAGAACTCATGACCACAGAACCAGGCTTGATTGGTCAAATAGGCGACCGGAATACGTTCAAATACCCGACGGGTGACACGCTCAACAATCAGCTCACGTTCTGAACGCGTTAACCTTGCAGTAAGCATCTCTTCAGGTAAATCGAGGGGGAGGTGTAAGGTAGGTAAAACGAGTTGAACCGCTTCGTCCCACGGGTTATCGGTCCCATGACCATACCAAATATCGGCGGCAGAAAAGCGACTAATTGTCCAACGTAACATATCCTGGATGGTATGCAGGTCGCTTACCACCTCTTCGGCAAAAAATTTATCCACATGCCCTCCAGGGCAACTAACAAAACTTTACCTAGTTTGCCACGAACTTATGCTAAATTCAGCTTCATTAAACGGCTATTTTTATCGATACCGAATAATTGATAAGAGAAATTTGATTTTTAATCTATTGCCGTTAAAAATGACAAGATGACAATTCAGTAGCTGGAACGACGATGAGCCGGAAAGCCCCCCTTGATAAAGACGATCTGGACCTATTTAAAACATTGATGGGGGATACGCCTCGGATGAAACAAGATACCGTCCTGCACCCGCTAACAAAAAAAATTGAACGCGCCCTTCCTCAAAAAAGGCTGATCAGCGAACAAGTCGATAACAGCCACTATTTTTCTGATGAATATCAGCCATTGCTCGCGGAAGATGGCCCAGTACGATATACCCGATCCGATGTCAGCCCTTATGAGGTTAAAAAGCTACGTCGGGGCGATTATACCCCAGAGATTTTTTTAGATTTGCACGGACTGACTCAGCAACAAGCTAAAAAAGAGTTGGGTGCGATGATCGCAGCATGCAGAAGGGAGCGTCTTTTTTGTGCGTCGGTGATGCACGGACATGGCAAACATATCCTTAAACAGCAAACACCTTTATGGTTAGCCCAGCATCCTCATGTGATGGCTTTTCACCAAGCGCCAAAGATGTTCGGCGGGAATGCGGCAATTTTGATGCTGATCGAAGTTGACGAGCTGGCGATGCCCCTCTTTTAATCCCCCCCCGATCAGCTTGAACGATCACATTGCAGCGGCCAAACGCGACGGGCTTTCTTGCCAACACAGGGTACCGCGAGCCGATTTAGCATCGTAATCGATGTGCGCGATACCTGCTGTAGCAAACATTGGCGGGCACTGCTCTGGGCAAAGGGTCGATACTAAGTATCCGACTAGCGGTAAGTGAGAAATGATCATCACATTATCCACCCCTTCACTCGCTAACCCTTGGAGGTAGTCACCAACAGCTTGAGCATCGCCCGATGGCGTTAACATGTCCAAGATTTCAACTTTACCACTCTTGGTCACATTCTCAGAAAAAGCATTGAGTGTCTGCTGCGCACGCAGGAACGGGCTGACTAAAGTCAGATCAAATGAAGGCTGTTGTGAAGCTAGCCAACGAGACATTTGTTGGGATTCGACAACACCACAGTGTGTCAATGGGCGTTGCGCATCACTTGCCGCATCGAGCGCTGCGTCGCCATGACGCATTATATAAACATGCATAAAGCACCGTTACTGAAAGGGAAATTAATTCAGCGCCTGTCACTGCCTGCGCATGAATCTGCTTTTTTACCTTAGCTCATTACTCCAGTCAACCCTAGCGCATGGGGGTGCTCTGCAAACTGCTGTAATCGCAAATAAAAAAATTACCTTTTTAAAAAACAAAAACGCCCTATAAGGGCGTTTTTTAACGATTGAACACTGCTGAGAAACAAGGAGGTTACTCTGAATCGATATCTTTTAAATCACCTTGGATGGCTTGTGCATTAGGGTTGTCTTCCGGCTTTAATTTACCGCCATTCGCTAAGAAGTCGTAACGCTGGAAGTAGGCGTTGCGGATGAAGGCATAAGGATCGCTTTGCTGACGTAAAATGCCGTCAGAATCCAGTAACTGTGCACGAGTTTCAACCCCTTCTAACGCCCATTTACCTGCCGATAACCAGATGGTTAACCAGCTTAGTGGCGCGTAAAGACTATCGACATAATCCCCCCCATCTTGGCGGATGGTGAAGCTACCGTAGCCTGGTAATTCAACATAAGGACCATAGCCCACACCATAATGGCCTAACGTACTACCGAACCCATGAGCATGCTCACGAGCCAGTTGAGGGTTGGCTTTACCCGCCACATCAATAAATCCGCCTAGACCTAATGTCGAGTTAAGGAAGAAGCGAGTAAAGTGAATTGCAGCGCGCTCAACGTCCCCTTCTAATAGATAGTTAACCATTGATGACGGCTCATCCAAGTTACCGAGCACATTACTAATCCCCGTACGCGCCGGAACCGGGACATAATCCCGCCATGCTACCGCCACCGGACGAAGAATATACGGATCTAACACATCATAGTTAAAATTAAACATCTTACGGTTAAACCCTTGCAGCGGGTCACTACGTTGTGACGTCTGCTGACTATCCTCAGGTTTAGAACTCGCACATCCTGCTAAAACAAGCGTAGCTAGACTCAATGCTGCAAGTCGGTAAGAGAGGTTATTTGCCATGTTTCGCACCGTTATTATTTTAAGGTTCTTGCTGATCAATGATGACAGACAGCGACTGCTTACCGGTGAAGTTCGCCACTGAATTCAAGCCAAACCAATCATCTTTTTGCGGTTTAGCGCTACCATCCCGAGAAATACGTGCACGTACTTGTAACTGATGTTGAGTAGAAAGTAGTCGCTCAGGCACCATAGCATTACTGTCATCCAGTATTAAACTCAATGGAAAATGGCTTAACGGGATACGTTTAACCGCGACAGGGACAGGTGAGACACCATCAGTTACAGAAATATACAATACACCATTTTGCGGTAACATTCTTTTAGCAGAAGTGCTTAAATCGATATTAACGGTTAATTGACTAGTTTGTAATCCGGCATTCGTCTTCGCTTGCTCAATCCCCTTCTCTACCGCTTCTCTTTGTGCCGAGCCTGGAGCAAGATGTGGTAGTAACTGTTGCCAGTAGTGGATCGCATCAGAATATTTCTGTTGGGAAAAGAAGTCTGCCGCTAACAAGGTCAGTAATCGTGTGTCCTGAGGCTGTTTTACTAACATGTCTTGAAGTAATAACTGAGCTTGACGATTATCTTGCGGATCGGGTGAGCGCACTAGCACTTCAGCGTAATCACTTTTTAATCCACTGTCATCTGGAGCCAAACGTAAGGCCCTTTCAAATGCTTGGCTGGCCAATTGACTATTATTCAATACCATTCCCAAACGGCCTAACATGGCCCAATCTTGGACATTCTCCGGGTCATTTTGTAATGCAGCACGCAATCCCAATGAAAATTGCTGTAATTCGCCCATCGTTAAATGCTCAGCCTGAGGGTTCATTAACCGATCTCGAAGCTGGGGGTAATCTTGCTCAACTTGAGTTAACTCCATTTGTTGCATCAATCCGCCGGTTTTCAAATACATTGTCAGAGAGACCACAACAACCACCAGAATAATCGGCACCATCACCCAAGATCCCCCCAATCGTACAGTGCGTGACGCTTGCTCAGGTAAATCCGCTAATAATGAATGCTGTAGCTCAGTCACCAGCTCCGCTTTTTCGGTTACTACGCCTTGCGCATCGTCCTCTTCTATCTCTTTTAATCGCTGTTGATAGAAAAGCGTATTTAAATCATCTCGTAATTGTGCATAATCCCGAGGTTTACGACCAAGGGCGATAGCAATCCACACGCAGGCCACTACCAGTAAACCGAGCAGGACTAACCATAAATTACCCATTACTGTTGCTCCTTATCGGCTGTCACTTTGGCTAAACGTTGTTGCTCTTCAGCCGATAGTGTAGTGGCTTGAGGCTGTCGTTTTGCACGGAGAAAAATAACAACCCCGCCGCCAATCACAAACAGTAAAGGTCCCAACCATAAGATCAGCGTTGAAGGGGTCACTGGCGGCTCGTAAGTCACGAAATTACCGTAGCGCGCAACCATATAGTCAATGATTTGTTGCCGTGATTGGCCCTGCTCCATCAATTGATAAACTTTTTCACGCATATCCGCGGCTATCATCGCCGAAGAATCCGCAATACTATTATTTTGGCATTTCGGACAACGCAGAGACTGCGTCAACTGTCGATATTGCTCTTCTTGCTCTACCGACGAAAAATGATAAGTATCGATGGCTGCCCAAGCGGAGGTTGTCAGTAACAGACCGGCAATCAACATTAAATATTTTCTGAACATCAGTGTTGCCCCTGCTGTGAATATTTATCCCACAATGGCTTCACTTCTTGCTGCCAAACGCGTTCATTGATATCTCCAGCATGGCGATAACGAATAATACCTTGGCCATCGATTAAGAAGGTTTCAGGTGCACCGTAAACCCCAAGATCGAGCCCTAGCATCCCATCACCATCATATAAACTTAACGAATAAGGATTACCCAGAGTATTTAGCCAGTTTACCGCTTTGGTCCGATCATCTTTGTAGTTGAGCCCTACCACCCTGACACCTTGTTCAGCCAAGTGATTCAAATACTGGTGTTCAGCTCGGCAAGTCGGGCACCAGGTTGCCCATACGTTAAGCAGTAACGGCTTGCCATCGATCAAGGCCTGTTGATCAAAACGCTTCCCTGGTTCAAAGAGAGACTCTAATCGAAAAGTCGGTACAGGCTTACCGATTAAGGCAGACTCCAATCGAGTCGGATCGTCACCCTGTGCATTACGGGTTAATTGCCAAAGAAGCGCGGCGGCTAACAACAGGAATAGTACCAATGGGATAAAAAGAATTTTTTTATTCATGATTTCTCCCCTTTTTTCTGTGCTTTCTTCGCCGAGCGATAGCGTGGGTCTGCGATGCAGAAAATCCCCCCTATGGCCATAAATACCCCACCAAACCAGATCCAACGGACGAAAGGCTTATAATAGATACGTACCGCCCACGAGCCATCATCTAACTCTTCACCCAGTGCAGCATAGAGATCTCGCGTTACCCCGCCACTGATCGCCGCTTCGGTCATCATTGTGCGAGCCGCCGTGTAATAGCGTTTTTCCGCGTACAATACAGCTTCATTCTTACCCTGACGCGTGACATCGATTACCCCAGAGCCACCACTGTAGTTTGCGCCCAGCAGGGGTTTGACCCCGCGGAAAGTAAACTGATAATCATGAATCGAAACGCTATCACCCGCTTTCATCCGCACATCTCTTTCCACACTATATTGCGTGCTGAAGGCGATACCAATTACTGTGACGGCAACGCCCAGATGCCCTAATACCATCCCCCAATGACTGCGAGAAAGTTTCGTCACGCCATACCAGAAACGATGTCGGTGAGTTGCCCGCTCGTGTAGTTCCATAATAGTCAAGATAATTACCCACAGAGACATTAATAACCCAACAACCGTCATACCTTGAATACGGTCTTGTAACCACCATGGGATAAGTATTGCTGCAGCAAAGGTTGCCACCATCGCGAGGACTAAACGCTTCACTAGTTTTTGCGGTTCATCGCGACGCCAGCGCACCAGCGGCCCGATTCCCAGGAACAAGGCAAAGGGGGCCATCAGCCAACTAAACATAGTATTGAAAAATGGCTCACCGATAGAGATGCTTCCCAGTCCTAGCTGCTTGTGAACCAGCGGTAAAAGCGTACCAAGTAATACCACCAACATCGCCGCAATCAGTAAAACGTTATTGCTGAGCAAAAACGATTCGCGTGACCAGAGTTGATTATCGATACGGCTACGGACTTTTCCTCCTTTTAAGGCATACAGCAGCAACGAACTACCAATAACAATGACAAGGAAAATAAGGATGAACATGCCGCGCGTTGGATCAGACGCGAAGGAATGGACCGACACCAGCACGCCAGAACGGACGAGAAAGGTCCCTAATAGGCTGAGTGAGAAAGCGGTGATCGCTAACAATACGGTCCATGATTTAAAGGTTCCGCGTTTTTCTGTAACCGCCAAGGAGTGAATTAATGCCGTTCCCGCCAGCCAAGGCATGAGTGACGCATTCTCTACTGGATCCCAGAACCACCATCCTCCCCAACCTAATTCGTAATAGGCCCATGCTGATCCTAAAACAATACCAATGGTGAGAAATACCCACGCCGCCGTGGTCCAAGGACGCGACCATCTCGCCCATGCCGTATCAAGACGACCTGTCATTAAGGACGCAATAGCAAAGGCAAATGCCACTGAAAAACCAACATATCCCATATACAGTAAAGGAGGGTGGAAAATCAGCCCAATATCCTGCAGCATGGGATTTAGATCGCTACCATCCACAGGGAAGTTAGGTAACGTACGGATAAAGGGATTAGACGTTAAAGTTAGAAACAGTAAAAAACCGAGATTAATCATTCCCATCACGGCCAATACCCGCGCGACGGAATCGAGTGGCATTTTGCGGCTAAAGCAGGCTACTGCGAAGGTCCAGCCGCTTAACATCAACAGCCATAGCAGCAGCGAACCTTCGTGTGCGCCCCAGGTTGCTGCAACCCGATACCATACCGGCAGTAAGGTGTTCGAGTTTTCGACCACATAGGCAACGGTAAAATCATTCTCGACGAAAGCATTCACTAAAATTAAGAATGCCGCTGCAATACATAAGAACAGCGCATAACTCAATGGACGAGCCAAAGCCATTAGACGTAAATTTAAGGTTCTTGCTCCCCATAGAGGCCAAATACTCAGTATTAAGGCAAGTCCGGTAGCCAAACATAAAAGGAAACTACCAATTTCAGGCATCATTCTTTTGTCCCCGCCTGCGCTACACCCGCTTGTTGGTGATTTTTTTTCATCGCATCCTCAATTTCCGGTGGCGTATATTTCTCATCATGTTTCGCTAAAACTTGCTCCGCGTTGATGAGATGATTAGGGGCTAAAACACCTTGTGCGACGACCCCCTGCCCTTCCCTAAATAGGTCTGGCAAAATACCGACATAGCTGACCGATACGACGCCGTTTGCATCATATAACTTAAATGTCACCGCTAAGGTGTTAGGATCGCGCTTGACACTCCCAGGCATCACCATACCGCCAACGCGAAGGCGCTGACCCGGTTCAGGAATCTGATGATCTTCCCCTTTACCGTTGAGAATTTCGCTCGGGGTGTAAAAGAGATCGATATTCGACCTTAAAGCGTACATGACCAACGCTGTGGCAATGCCTAGTCCAATCACTATGGCCAGTACCGTAATCAACCTTTTACGACGACGAAGATTCATGATTTTGCTCCCGCACTGTGCTTACGTTTTTTGGCTGCCATCATTCGCTGCTCACGATCTTGCTTGCTGGCGATCGTTGCCAATAAATAACGGCGTTGGTAAACACTGTGCCCGACTAAAATAATCATGATTGAGAGGACAACGAAAACCGATAGCCACACATAAAAGCTATAACCGCCCATCGCCCAAAACTGCGCCCAAGAATGAAATGCAGGACTCATTTTTTTCTCTCCTGAAGTGCAATTTCCTTCGCCCATGGCCGATGTTGCTCGGTCAATAGCAGTAGGTTACGTAATCGACTGAGCGTTAAGGTAATAAAGAAGAGTAAATAGCCTAAAATCGACCAACGTAGTGGCGTACGCATCTCTGGTGCGATGGCTTGCTGCAGTAGGCCAGAGGACCCTTGATGTAGCGTATTCCACCACTGCACCGAATAATGAATAATGGGTATATTGACCACACCGACCAGAATCAGAATGCTGGCCGCTCGTCCAGCAGCCCGCCGATCGTCGAAAGCATGATAGAGCGCGATGATACCCATATAAATAAATAGAAGAATGAGTTCTGATGTCAGGCGAGCATCCCAAATCCACCATGTGCCCCACATTGGTTTCCCCCACGCGGCACCCGTCACTAAGGCAATTAGGGTGAATGCTGCACCGATAGGCGCCATGGCTCTGGCGACGAGGTCTGACATTTTCATTTGCCACACTAGGCCAGTGAAAGCGCTGACCGCCATTGCTGCATAAATCCCCATCGACCACATTGCCGCAGGAACATGGAGATACATGATGCGATAGCTTTCACCTTGCTGATAATCAGGTGGTGCAAAGACGAAACCCCACCCCCATCCTAAGGCGAGACTACACACTGTGCCAATCGCAAGCCACGGCAACCATTGGCCACAAAGTCGATACAATCGATCAGGCTTTGCCAAAAGATGAAACCATTTCCACATAACATTGCTCACTTTATAATTATGTTATTTTTTTACTGCAAACTGACGCGAAGTGCAGCGGCGATCGCAAAAGGCGCTAACACCACACTGACCACTAACATGGCTGCCAAAATTGCCAAATAGCCTGAAATGGCTAGCCCTTGGCTGGCCGCATCCACGGCACCACTCGCAAAAATGAGAATAGGAATAGCGAGTGGAAGAACGAGAAGACTAAGTAATACTCCCCCGCGGCGGAGTCCTACCGTCAAGGCCACGCCAATGGCACCAAGAAAGCTAAAGGTAAGGGTGCCGAGGAGAAGCGTTAAAACTAACCCCCACCACCCGGAAAAATTAAGCGATAAAAAAAGCGATGCCAAAGGGGACAAAATAATCAAGGGTAACCCACTGGTTATCCAATGAGCCAAGACTTTAACGAATGCCACTATGGGTAAAGGCGTTGGGAGCAAGAGTAGCTGTTCTAATGAACCATCAAGGTAGTCATCACGAAACATTCTTTCCAACCCCAGAAGTGAGGCAAGGAGCGCGGCTACCCACACAATACCGGGAGCGATCCGAGCGAGTAAAGTACTTTCGGGACCGATTCCTAAGGGAAAAAGCGTAACAATTATTAAAAAGAACCAGAGCGGATTGATAATATCGGCACGACGGCGAAAGGCTATCTTCAGTTCTCTGAGTAGCAGACGTTGCATTAATCAATGTCTCCACTCAATCGCAATTTTCGGATAGGCAGTGATGAAGCCGGGAGATCCTGATGGGTCGTCAACACAATAATGCCTTGCAGAGCAAGATGTTGCGAAAATTTTTCATTCAGTTTCTGCACGCCCCATTTATCAATGGCGGTCAGGGGTTCATCTAGGATCCAGAGTGTTGCCTGCGTTAACCACAATCGGGCTAACGCCACACGCCGTTGTTGTCCGGCTGAAAATTGGGCCACAGGAATATCTTCATAACCTGCTAGGTCAACTTCTTCTAAAGCTTGGTAGATGCTTTCTCTTGTCGCTAAGGGATGATAAAAACGAAGATTTTCATAAGCGGTTAAAACTTGTTTAACGCCGGGTAAATGAGCCAAATAGAGCATCTGTTCAGGCCATCCTTCGCACTGTATGGCGATAGGATCTTCATTCCAAGTGATAGCCCCTTCATCGGGTCGGCTTAATCCCGTCAACAAACGCAACAAGGTCGTTTTCCCCGCGCCATTTTCCCCTTCTACCTGCATGATTTCCCCAGCAGATAGCGTAAACGTTAGGTCTTTGAATAAGACACGTTCATCGCGGTAACAACTGAGGTTAAGGGCTTGCAACATGATTTAATTAATACTGGACTATGATAATGGTCAGAATCATACCATAAGCCGTGGCATTGCCGAATCCTGTTTCATCATAAATGTTACGGAGAAGTTTAAAAATAACGTGCTTTTGGCGAGAAAATCGGCGCTTTTAAAGTTTTGTTACGTAATCTCATACAATCGCGAAATCTCGCTTAAGACATTTTGCGCAAGACCAAAAATCGCACTACAATTAGGCCTTGAAGCGACCCTATTTACGCCTCAACATTAGGTCGAATAAGCCTCTTAGGTAAGTAATTTATACCTTTATTTTCTTATTCGCTAAAAATTTGTTAGAGTGCTAACTAATTAACATCCTTCACTAGGATAATGAATGCTTACAACCATCATCTATAGAAGTCATATCGGTAAAAATACTTCTGAACCTGAAGTTAAAAAGTTTATTGAAAAGGCTAACCAACGCAACTCTGACGCATCTGTAACAGGGATTTTACTGTTTGATGGTGAGCATTTTTTACAATTGCTTGAAGGACCTGAAGAGGAAGTCGAGACGATTTATCGTGAAATCTGCGGGGATCCTCGGCATTTTTCTTTAACTGAACTACTACGCGATTACTCAATCGAACGTCATTTCGGTAATGCAGGAATGGAACTGTTCGACCTGCGTAATTACGACAAAACCGCTGTGCTAGACGCCGTTCTCGATAGGGCAACGTCTAAATTCAAATTAACTTATGATGATCGCACCCTACAATTCATTAAAACTTTCGTAGAATGCGACAATAAAGCTAGTTACCTTGAATTAGCAGAAAGCGAACAATGGCAGTTCGAAACAAAAGAACAACCTCATCGAATCGCGGAACATTCTGAAGAACTGCCTTACACCTTCGGTTTTCAACCCGTCATCAACCCCGCGACTCGTAAGATTTTGAGCTACGAAGCTAAAATGCGTGCTGCCGATGGCCAATCACCACTCAAATTCTTTGCAAGTCTCAAGCGAGATGAGATTTACCAAGTGGATCTGGAGTCAAAACAGACCGCATTGGAGATGGCCAAATCCTTGGGTTTGAACGACTCTACTTTGGTGTTAAAGCTCCTTCCGATGACCTTAGTGAAAAATCCACATGCGGTAGATTTCCTTATTAAAGTCATTGATGCCAACGGGTTTATTCCACAACAAATCGTTATATCTATTGATGAAGACAGTGTGGTCAATGAAGATGAGACCTTCAATACTGAAATATTAAAACTCAAACGCGCTGGAATTCGCTTAGCTATCGATAATTTTGGTGCGGGGATGGCCGGACTATTGCTACTCACCCGTATTCAACCCGAATTAGTGTTGGTGGATAGCGACATGTTACGTGATGTCCACAAAAATGGCCCCAAACAAGCTATAAATCAATCAATCATCAAGATCTGCTCATCATTAGAAATCCAAGTGATTGCTTCTGGCATTTCTCAGGTTGAAGAGTGGTCTTGGCTACGACTAGCGGGGATTAAAGCTTTCCAAGGCGACCTCTTTGCAGGCGTGTTACCTCGTAAACTTCCTGCGATTAACTGGCCAGTTCAACAATAATAACTGCCCGAACATTATTCCCTTCACACTGAGGGGAATAATGCGTTCCCCTATCTGCCTGAAATCTCGTCTTAACGACCATTAGTCCGATAACACCTTCCTCTACTACGCTAACGTCGATTTATTATGCTAGCCTTACTAAAGAGTCTTTAAAAAGGTGAATGTCATGATTAAAGGTATCGAACATATTGGGTTAACGGTTGAAGATCCTGATAAAGCAGAACTCTTTTTTAAAAACACTTTCGGTGCGGAAGTGCTGCATCGGGTAATTCCTTTTGGGGATGAAAGTAAGCATATCCCAGGTGAAAAATTGAGTCCGCTGCAAGGCTTTCCGCCTGAATTAGCGATGACATCCGTCACAATGCTACGTTTAGCTAATGGCCCTAACATCGAAATCATTGGCGTCACCCCGACGCTGACGAATCAGAATCGTAACATCGGTCATCCTGGCTTCAATCATATTTCACTCTATACCGACGACATTGCCGCAGCAGGTGAGAAGATGCGACAGAATGGCGCAACAATGTTCGAGGGGCCTAACGACTGTTTCAGCTCTGAAGCCGGTAAAGGTAATCAAACTTGGTTTGGCATAACCCCGTTCGGCCTACTGATTGAACTGGTCTCTCTCCCCTCAGGTGTTGAGACTACCTCAACAACTCAACGCTGGATCCCAAGCTCATAGCCCGCCTGGATGGGGAGTATAATCACTCCCCCTCACAGCACTAAGGCGCTTCAATAACGATCGCCACGCGTCTATTCATGGCTCTTCCTTGCCCGGTTCTATTGGTGGCTATGGGTTTCGACATTCCGTATCCCCTGACAGTAATATCCTTCAGATCACCCCCAGTACTCTCCATCCATACTCTTGCGACACTTTTGGCACGAAGATAAGAAAGTTGTTGGTTATAATCTGCCTTACCATAATTATCGGTATGACCATTGAAGGCAACATGAACTATACCAACTCGTTTTAGGTTATTAGCAATGGTGCTGATTTTCTGTCGGCTCTCTGGTGTGAGTGAAGATTGCTCAATACCAAAGAGTATCTTGTCATTAATTCCCAGCTCCCAATGGGAACCTAAATATTGGAAGCCTTCCTGCTGTAATGCTTTTTTTTGACCCGCATTAAAAGGGCCATCCGTTTGGCAACCTGACAGCATAATTGTGATAAGGAGTGAAAAAAATACCAATAGACATCGCATAACTATCTTTCCATTTTCTTATTGAGATACATATGAGCGTCAGCTCGTAATAAAATATCATTCAGGTCTTCGTCCTGAGTTGCCCTGGTGAAGCCAATAGTCAACGAAAAAGAGAGCCTATGACCTTCAGCAATAGTAATAGGCGGTCGAAACGTTTGATGAAGCTCCCCGATAAACTGTTCCACGTGATCATCACTCTTCATATCAGAAAGAATCATAGCAAACTCGTCGCCGCCTAAGCGTGCCACACAATCCTCTACATTCACCATGGATTTCAATCTAGAACCCACTTCTTGCAGTACCTTATCGCCGGCTGCATGCCCCCAAGTATCATTAATTTGCTTGAATTTATTCCCATCCATAAAGAGAATATAAAAACTAGGATATGGGCTATTTTCACTCAACATAAATTGTAAGTGATTAATAAAAGCTGCTCGATTATCAAGTCGAGTTAAAGAGTCTTGATAAGCTTTTATAGTAAGAGATTTATTCTCATCAATGAGATCACCATTAAGCCTTTCAATTTCACTGATTAGACTGTTAACATTGTCAGAAAAGTAGTGAAACTCCTTCAGTGCATTATCCGGCAACCTTTTTGTAAAATCTTTGGTATGAATTATGTGATTAATTTTAGTCGTAATTAGATTCATAGCGACCAAAATTTTCCTATACATTATTGAGCTTAAAATAAATGAGAAGATAAAAATCAACATCATTCCGATGGTTAAAATCAAAATAGAATAGAGTATGAAGTTAAGTAAATAACTGTCATTCCCCACGATAAATAACCACCCCACTACAGACTGATCATGAATGATCGCTACTTTTTTTTCGTTGGGGTACAGCCAATTATGTAGATAGCGTCCAAAACATGATGTTTTTTGTGGGTGTTCCCAACGAGTAATAATATGCCCATCCTTTGCATAAAGGACTGCTGAATCAAACATTTGCTGTTCGCCTAGCGCATTAATTTTCCGATTCGCATTATAACTATCTTCAAACACCGTCGCAGCGGTCAGACTACTACTTAAACTCGTTGAGAGCAGCTCCATGTTTCGCTGTTCATAGTCTTTAATAAAATAAATTGCTGTAGAAAATAGTAGTACCCAGCAAGCAAAAAGATTCAGTAGCGAATTAAATAAGCTTACCTTTCTTATTTTCTTCCTAATTGAACTTTTTGATGACTTTTTCAGACAGAGCATTTTACTCATCCCCATCCTTCGATAATAATAAAACATCTGAGTTAACTTTCACACCAGAACGAGAGAGAGAATCTAAATTAACTGAAAATTTAAATTTTTTCTCATGCCTATTAATACAAAATGCCGCACCGGCGACACAATCAGCATTGTTTTCACTGATAGTAAGAATATTTTCTCCGGTCAGTGATTTTATCACCGCAGCTTGTTCACTCTCAGGCTCCTGACCGAAATAGATTGCATTACAGTCACTTAATAAATAATCTTTTTTATCAGTGATAGTAGCTACTTTAAATACTTGATTTTGAGTTATTTTAGAGAAATCGAAATAGGTAGATTTTTGAGATACACAGAGTAAAGGTTGGCCGGTAAGATTGGGCCAATGTGAAAAGCTCACAATGCCTTCAACTATTTTATTCGTCGAAACTTGTGCATCTCTATCATCCGACATAGCTAAAGCAAAGTGGGAGATAAAAAGAGAAATAAAAATCAAAAAACGGCTCATCACACTTACTTTTCTCTTATAACACATAGATAATTAATAAATTTTATCATTAATTTATTTTATAAACCATCGCTTGATTAAGCACTTTTCATTAAATATGAAAAACTTTGAACTCTATATTTTATTGCCTTTTAGCTGACAAAGAGAGTATTTCACACCTCTTAATTTGCCCAGATGGGTGATGAAAAACTTTTATCAGCCTATGACTCTCTAACTTTTCCAATTCTTGGACAGTAATAGCAAAGCTCTCAGCTAGTGTTGCCTGGTTAGGCGTTTTTTTCCGTCTTCTTCTCTCTTGACTGAAAAAAAATTGATTATATTTAGCCCACAAAATAAATACGAAAATATAAATCGTAGCACAAAGAAAATAGTTAAAGAGTGTTCTTGCCGTATCGTCCAACCGACTATAGCCTCCATCATGCAGCGACTGATATTCATGAATAATTAGATAGATAAAACCACCCCAAGCAATGAAGGTTAATATACTATCGATTATCTTTATATGAAGACGAGGTTCTGTAATAACGATGGGTTGATCATTCATTTTTTTGTCCTCTCTATTCCGCGATCTGATTGACTCCATCTCGCCCGTTGCTGTTGTTTTTTCAACATTACTTTAGGGAAAGCAACTAATGTCGTGAATAGACTTAACATCCAATAAACAACTGGAAACCAAATCACCCAGAATAATGACTGAAATATGTTCTTTTCATATCGGTGTTCAATAACTATGCTGACTAAAAATTGCAAAAGACAGACCACTGCCAGCGTAATGCCTGTAAAGTTAGGAGGAAACAGTGTTTGGACGTGAAGATTGGCAGGTAATGTTATAAATTGCCCGACAATAAACAGTAAAACGCTCATCATGTAGGAAAAAGCCCATAAGGTTGAAAACATAAACTCCCCTAATAGCACCCACATCCTTTTGTATTCTAATGACCAAATATTTTTCATATTTTTGACGAAAACTTCTGCCCCACCCTGCGCCCACCGCAAACGCTGTTTCCAAAGCCCTTTGATCGTCTCGGGCATCAATATCCAGCAAATGGCTCGTGGTTCGAAAAAGATCGACCAGTGCTGTAACTGAAGCTTCCAACTGATATCAATGTCCTCAGTGATCATGTCTGGACTCCAATACCCCACCTCCTCCAATGCCGTTCGACGAAAGGCAGTAATTACGCCCGAGACGGTAAACACATGCCCATAAATTCGCTGAGTTCGCTTAATTAACCCTATAATTGACGAGAACTCGCCAACCTGAACTCGCCCCACGAGCGTTGAGCGAGTACGGATCCGAGGATTGCCGGTCACAGCCCCGACACGCGGGTAGTTAATAAGAGGAGCGACTAAAAATGTTGCCATGTCTGGATCGGGTAAGGCATCACCATCAATACAAACTAAAAAGTCACTTTTAGCTGCCGCAGCTCCTGTACGTAATGCAATAGCTTTTCCCTGATTTTCAGCAAGATGAATTACCCTTAAACTTGGATTGTCTTTGGCAAGCTGAGTTAAAATATCCCCAGTGTCATCAGAGGATCCGTCATTTATCGCTATCACTTCAAGGTTGCTGTAGCGCTGTCTTAACGCGGCCTCTACTGTTTCACGTACATTAGGTCCTTCATTATGACAAGGGATAAGCAGAGAGATGAGAGGAGTATCTCCTTCTACTCCGAGTTCAGTATCGGGTACTGTTGACCAATGGCGTTCGCGGTGAAACCAGAAATAGATGCCCCCCGTAATCCATAACGCTGCCATAAAAAGTGGCCATAGAAAGACAAAGTTCAGCATAACTTCACCCGTAAAGGCAGCTGCAAAACCGAGAGGAAAACTCAGTACTAGACAGAGAATAGTGAAAGTCAGAATACGATCAGTCATGAGCAGGATACCAAGCCGAAGAGATATAGGGGCGAATAACGGAGATCGCCGGCTTATTAATTAAAAAATTATCAGGGTAATAACCATAATTCCGCACCCCTAATAACTGTAATGCCTTAATCCATCCAACCAATTTACGGTCGCTAAACGCCTGTGCTGAATCTGGCTGACGCCAATCCACGCTTTGTAACTCGATGATCGTTTTATCCAGCCCATCAGGTATTTGCTGAATACGTTTCACCACCTGGCCAAGCCATTGGGCTTGCTCAGCTGCAGGTATGTTTTCCATATCAGGCATCGCCATGGGTACAGTCCAGCGGTAACTCTTGATAAATTGGGCGAGGTTCTGTGCCGTCCATTGTTCGCTCTCTGGATTGAGGACAGGCTGCGCATAAAGATTTCTAGCCGACTCGATTTGTGGTCCGCGTATTTCCCTGACGGCTTGCATCAGATGAAGGGTGAAATCGATCAGCACTTGGCTCTTGTAAGTACTCCAGCGAGAAAATGTATCTGGCGAATGGCGGATAGCGTCGATCGAGGGCGGGAAACCGGCTGCTACATAGGCTTTCAACGCTTGGTGACTATTGTCTTCAAAGTCAGATAGCACGGCATCATCATGAAATAAGATCCCATTAAAGGAAGTATTGGCTGCGAGGTCTTGATAAATCTCGGTAATTTGTTGTTTAGCTGCATCACTCCAAGGTGAAAGACGCTGATAGGTCCCTTTCGCGTTAGATTGATTACCTTGCCCTGTTACTCGAGGAAGACTGTTATCTAAGTCGAAGGCCAGCACCGGCATCCAAGCAAAGACCTTAACATTCGCTCTATTTTGCAGCTGCCAAGAGACAAAGTTGAAAAGATCAGCGCGAACAGGTAAATGGCGGTTCGGAAAATAGAGTGACTTGACCAAACCATCACCTTTTGGATCGGCAAACGCCTGCAAAAATACATGGGTTACCCGTAAATCGAAGACTCGCTGGATCAGCTTATCGATATTTTTCTGTTGCTGTAGGGGGTTAGGATCATAAACATAATCCAAATCAACATGGATCATTCTGACTGCTGACGGATCCTGTGTTTGAGAAATATTCGTCACAAAACTCTGTAAAGAAGGATTCCCAGAGATTAATACCCGCGGCAGACTCATCAAGTCGCTGGCATTACCTAGCCCATCGTTAAGTGTAAAAGCCAGCTTATAACCGTACTGCTGGGCTATTTTTAGACTTAATCCATTCTCAGCACCGTAAGGCCACACCAGAACTCGGGGAGATTTACCGATAAGTCGTGTTAATTTATCCGTTATTTTTTTGGTGTCTGCGCCAATCCGCTGCTGAAACTGCGCTGTCGTTTCATACTGTTTTTTCTCTGCATTATAGAAGCGGCTCGTCATTGCCGGCTCTAAGCTCCCCTCTGGGTTTGAAGGAATTCCAAAATGGGCATTCCAAGTATGAGAACCTATTTCCACCAACCCAGAATCACTAACCTCCTTCACCATTTGCCAGGTTGCAAATTTCTCTCTTGGCGTAGAGAGACCACCGAAATCAATGGGCTTTTGCATCGGGGCATCGACCCAGCTTCCTACTGGCGCCCACAATGCGGGCCAGTTCCATGCTTTAAGCAGTGGCCACACCCGTGTATAAAAACTACTGTAACCATCATCGAAACTGAATAACACCGCTTTGGGGGGAAGCGTTCCCTTATGTTCGTGAGCGTCTATAATTTGTTGAACACTTACTGGCTGATAACCATTGTCGTGAAGCCAATTCATTTGGTCAATCAACGCACTGGTCCGGACCGCTAAATAGCGTTGATCGGCCCCCCCATCTTCGACGTCATGATAAGCGAGGGTCAAAAAACTATTCACCGGCCATGGTTGCTGTGATAACGGATGCGCTCGTTCAGCAGGTGGTAAAAATGGGACTGACGTCGCCATGCTAACGCGTGGGATAGCCATTAGCGTAAAGACTAGCCACAACAACCAATAAGTAAATTTTTTCATCCTTAAAACCTCAGCGTCATGTCAAGCTGTGCAGACAGAGTGTTCTCATACTGTCCATCCCAAGGCTGGCGACCCCAGTTCAAGGTCAGCCCAGTGGTCAACCGTCTGTTCCATTCAATTTCATGGCCATAGCTTATTTGCGTCGTCGAACCTGTCTTTTGGCCATGTTGTTGATAAATCCCCGTCCCTACACTCAACTCTTGTTGCCATACACGGGTGTAGTGTCGACTGATTTGGTGCGTAAGGGTAAGACCTGGGAGTAATGAGAGATCATTTTTAGGGCTGTAATACGCTACATTTTGGCGACGGTTTCGACTGCCACTGAGTTCGGGCGTAAAGTCCAGGGTGATGCGTGGTGCTGTCCATACTCTTTCTTTACCCGAGAACTGATATTCAATACGATGGTTACCGTCGGAAAAGCGGCTGGGACTCAAGGCTAATTGATACTCACGTCGCTCATTTTGGCGCCACTCAATGCCAACATTAGCACTGTCGGCAGTAACGTGGTTACCCCTCGCGCGTAAGGGGGCTTCAGTCGAGAATCTTGCCGCCTGGCCAGTAACTCGCCAATGGTCATCAAAATCGTGCCAACCTGAGAGCTGGAATCCAGTATGCCCGGCTCCAGAGATCTGTTGATGGTTAACTTCCATTTCAGCTTGATAATCACGTCCTCGCCATTCCACCCCGACGGAACCTGTTGAGGCATGTTTCTTACCTTCTTCGAAACGGCTCTGTTCATATTGATAACCGCTAAAGAGTCGATAATGCGACGCGATCGGTGGCGTATAAAGCCGACTTGTCGTCGAGACGTCTCGGCTACCCGTTACCGGGCTGTTGGAATGTAGACCATGATTGACGCCGACTTGTAACTCCCAACTATGCTGAATGTTACGCAAATCGTTTAATTCTTGAATGGCCGGTGTACTAGGCGATCGCTTTATAAGATCATCAGTCAGCAGATCCATTTGCTGCCACTCTTGCAGCGTTGCGGCGGTATAAGCTTGCTCAGTTTCTAGCGTAATATCATCAGGCATCAAGCTCTCCGCCCGTTTAAGGACTTTTTCTGCATGCCTATCTTCGCCTCGCGCAGAGAGCACACTGGCATATTGAATAGCCAGCCCTTGATTACCCGGCGCAGAAGTCGCTAACCGCTGACTGAGCTGTTGCGCTTGCACAAGATTTTGCGTATCGACCAGATAATCAATTTTCATCGACTGTAACGCTAGCCAACTATCATTAGGTTGTAGGAGAGAAAGCCCCCAGACCTGCGTTTTCCACGGTGTATGCGCTGAGCGTTCTGCTAGATAATCTCCTGCTCGCTGAGTCTGATCACTTTCCAGCAAAGCGTAGAACTCGGTTGAAAAGCGGTTGTCATCTTGCTGCGCAATGGGGACAGGGTACGATGACAAAAGATTTAAGGCTTGTTGCGGCTGTTTACTCGCTAATAAGGCCGTCGCGATCCAGGGTTTGGTGTAGTCAGGAAGCGACTTTTTATCGTGTAAAAACGTTGAATATTCGTCAATAACCTCATTGTACTGTTCCCGCGCGACCAATGCCCCTAATCGGTCAGACCGTAAGCGAGATAAATCGGGTTGTGCATCCTTTACATCCTGCCACTGAGTAGCCAGTTGACGGTAATACGCTAATGCCCGGTCGGCAGCTTCAAAACGGCGTTGGGGTTCATCCGTTTGTATTAAGGCATCACGCACTATGCCGGCTGCATTATCGAGTTGTTGCCCCCTCAATGCTTGCGCAGATAACGAGCGTTGTGGCGCGCTGCGTAAGGCTGGTAGAGATAACCGGTTGAGCGTGTAGAGTTCAGCAAGTCTTGGCGGTATACGCTGGTCGTTGGGAGCGTGTTGCGCCGCTTCGGTCAGTATAAGTAAGGCATCATAGGGTTTCTTTTCACGTTGCCGTAAATAAGCAAGTGAAAGTCGGTAATCAATAGGTTTACCTAAACGCTTGATCTGCTCGGCGGTAAAAGCCGCTGCAGTAAATCGCCCGGCATCCGCTTCAGTCATCGATAATGCGGAAAGATAGTCAATCGTTTGTGGATCACGCTTTATCGCTTCTCGCCAATACTCTATTGCCTGTGGCCAGTGATGCTGATCACGCTCTGCAGAAGCTACTGCTGCGAAGGCTCTGGCGGGTAGCCCAGATATAGAATGATAACGCTGCCATACTGACAGGACCGTTTCGTTATCTTGCCGCCAGCCTGCAACTTGAAGCCAATCCGCAATTTGGTTGACCGTGAGGGAATTGTTACTCGCGCTTTGTGCTAGGTAAGTCATCAGCTCAGCCGTGTGCCCTTCTCTTGCACGCACGATTAATTCGTCGTAAGAACTGCCCTGGGCATCGGAAAGAATAAGTAGCGGAAATACGCATAAATAGGCTGGCCACCTCCTGAATGAGGTCGTTTTATCCCACGAATTACGGTTTATCATCCTTGCCCCCAAATACTCCGCATACACCACGGAATTGTAAAATTTCAATTCAGAAACTCTACTGTGATGAAAGCAAGCATCAATTGAACTTTTACCAATGAGATCCTATTTATTGATAACGAAAATCTATCATTAAATTATGGGTTAAATTTATTTCTTATAGATCAGTCAATTATTCTTAATCGAAGAATTATTGAAATAGTCTCAATATCCCATTACGTGAGGAAATCATTAGAGAATTAAGAGTGGTCTTAAGTTAAAGGGGTTTTAGTTTTAAAATGAGAAAGAAGTTATAAAGTAAAATATTTATATAGGTAGCTAATGTTTACTTTGAGAATAATTAACAGCCTATTTGTTATAAATAAACCAAAGCCTTATTAATTGAACAGATTTTATATCCACGTTAATGATGGAATTTACAGCCAAGAGGTTCTGAGTGAAAATGACAATTACTATTTACCCTCTTCCCCATGTATTTCATCTATAATAAAACCCTTTACTATTTCTACTCAGCCGGAGGAGGGTATATTATAATTTTAGATTATCATCTACGTAGAAAGGACATCTACTTTAAGGCTTATCAAGAAAGACAAGTAAGCAATATTTACTATTAAGGGACAAGATATTTTTACAAATTTAAACGGTATCGTAATCATAAAATTTAACTATTAATAAAGGAAAGTAATAGTAGCTATTAGGAACGGGGAATTATTTTTGAATCGTGACTTTAATCGCTTAATATTTACAAATAAAGTAACTAGCACTGATTGAACCCTACTAAAATTTTAAAATATTCAGGGCGAATCAACCAAAAATCTATTTATGCTGTGACCTAGATACCATACCCATTTTTGATAGCTGGGTCGTAGGTGTCGTCCTTGACAATTTCTCCAGCCGGAACGCGCAAAGCGCGCCCGTTTTATGAGGCTGAGTTATCTTCGTCGTATTCCGGCCAGAGCCGGGCAACGTTAGTGATGTTTTCCGTCGTCGTCCGGGAAAGACGCCATCATCCAGGTCAGTACTGTCTCATCGTGGTTATGGTTTGAAGAAAGACTTTTGAACAAATTAATAGCTCTTTTAATCTCCTCTCCCCTTACCACAGAGCTGGCTTTGTTGGCCATCAAAACAAGTTCTCTTAAAAGGGATACTTGATTGACTTCCTGCTCAGCTCTTATAAGATTGAGTGCTGCCTCTCCGATGATCATTTCTTCCTGATCGTCGTCGTGTGAGAACACTGAATACACCTCCTGATACGAGTTAATGACAACCTCGCTGCTGAGTATAGTCCATAATTGAGAGGGGATTAGAAATTGAGGTAGTTATAGGCTGGTATGTGGTGAAGTAAGTAAAAATTGTCTGATTTATACAAGTTTTGATGGTGTGGATATTATGAATGAGATCTTCCCAATCGAAACCGTAATCACAACTCATTAGCTTTTGCCAAGCAATATGACAAACACATTGCACAGTTATCGCGCCCCCCTAAGACAAATTTATAGATAGTGTCCCTCTGGTTCTGGCGGTTGCTTAGGCTAATTTTTATCCTGGAGAGAGTGCTGTTATCTACGGAAATGGGCGGGCATAAGTTGAAATTAATTATGAATAAAAATGGAAAGACGGGGTCTAGCAGAAGCGGAGATGGTGTCCCCTGCAGGAATCGAACCTGCAACTAGCCCTTAGGAGGGGCTCGTTATATCCATTTAACTAAGGAGACCTCACACGCGAATAGTCTACGTACTGCGAGTCGCGCTGATAATAGCGCGTTTACCGTCAAGCTATCAATCCTTCACAGCGCCATTTTTGGCACTAGCTACTTTTGGAATAAAAAAACACCAACAACAGTACACTTTTCCACCAACTCACCTACGTATCAGCGCATTATCTTGCATAAATATTATGCGCCACTCGTGAAGAAGTCGTACTGACCACAGTGACAATTGATAGAATTTTTTCCGTCGGTGAATGGCGTTTAATAGAATATCGAAACAAATGACGCAACCTATGCGTAAAAGATAAGAGGCTGACAACCGAATATTAAACAATTCTGAAAAGTGAGGGTAAGAACGTCTCATTCCTTAGTCGTTAAAAACCATAACAGTCAATTATTGATTATTTTAACTATCTAAAGCACTACCTTGCTACCTGCTAACATCATTATAGGCTACGTTATATTGATAAAAAATATGTTATTAAGAGGGCCTTTGTTTATTGTCGTCGACAGCGCTCTGAGCACTTCTTTACTTCATCCCAGCACTTTTCCCACTTTTTTCGCCACGAAAACGGACGCCCACACACCACGCAGACCTTAGTTGGAAGTTCGCTTTTTTTCATCAATAGACCTCTATTAACGGAAGTTTCTCTCTATTTCAGTCGCCAAATATAATTGTTCTTTGGCAAAAAAGGAAATATAAAGCGTTTTAAATCTGTTACAGTTCAATGCTCTACGACTACTCTAATAACATAATGGTATAATGAAAACTGTTTACGATAACTACTCATTATGTAATAGTTCTTCACTAAGAAGTATAACCAACATTGATAATATGACTTGATGAAGGGTTATTCTATGCGCAGCAAAAGTAGGATCAATGCACTAATCGGTCTAGCAACCGTTGAATTACTTAGCGCCGATAGCTGTATCTCTAAGAACGATATTTTATATTTTTTGTCGCTACAACGAGATGCTGCCCTTATTAGCCATTATGATTATTGCAGCGTCCGTAATACACTGGATTTAGTTGATAGTCACTAAATTGTCATTTCTCAGGCTAAGCCACTTAAGAGCAAATCACTAGAGTGAATAAGCCATTTATTATTTAATTATAAATGGCAACATAGCGTTAAACCGCGGCTTCACCAAAATATTCGCTCGCCAACTTAGACATCATAATAGTGTCTTGGTAGCGGCCATTTTTCAATGCTGCTTGCCGCTGTGTGCCTTCCACTACGAATCCTAAGCGTTGATACAGCGCAATCGCCGGCTGATTATCGGCGAAAACGCTTAACTCTACGCGTTGTGCTGCTAACCAATTGAAGGCATAATCCAGACCAAACTCGATCAACTGCTGAGCAATGCCGCGACGGGTAAAATGGCTGTCTACAGTAATCCCGAAAGAAACAACATGTCTAAGTCGCACGGCTTTTTCTGTAAAAAGCGTAATGTTTCCTACCACATCCCCATCCAATTCCGCGACAAAACCGATATGTCCAATATTGGGATAATTGAGAATTTTTTGTTCCCAAAGTTCTACTGAGGGGCAAGGCAGTTGCAGTGTATTTTGTTGCGTGGCAGGTTGACCGTAAATCTCAGCCAAACGTACTGCATCTTCTCGAGTCACCGCACGAATCTTAACGCTCATTAGACATCCTCTTAAGAAAATCTAATCTATATCAGAGCGTTAAGTTTCGTACAAGTATTAACATCATTTGCTATTAGAATGAGATAAGGCTAAGCCCGTTTTAAGCGATCAGAAATTTAACGGCCGTTAGGGGTTTCTGGCTCAATCTCATAAGCTTTCTGAACCAATGGATGACGCTTAGCCTCAGTCGTGACTTCTCGAGTCCAGACCTCTTGCATCTGCTGTTGAGTACCTTCTATGATCTCTGCGGGAACGACGTTGCGGTATTGAGTAATTTCACCGCTGACAACACGAGCAATCACATCTGAAACTTGATAAGGATGGAATTGTTCATGAGGGAATGCAATATCCTCATAGTCAAAGACAGTGTCGAGTTTATCTTCCGGCCACCAGTGAGTCCATGCTTCGAACATCCTGTCATTAAAGCCAGTAAGAATAGGTCCGGGATTAACTGTGGCGACTTGTACACCAAACTCCTGCAACTCACTGTTTAATGCCTCAGCAAATCCTTCTAGTGCATGTTTTGATGCAGAGTAAGCGCCAGCGAACGGATCAGTAGTAATGCCCGCGACGGAAGAGATGAAGACAATTTTGCCCTGCTTTTTCTCAATGAATTGACGAGCAAAGTGCTGGGTTAGCAATATCGTTCCGAAAACGTTAACTTCAAATTGTCGGCGGAATTTATCTTCTGGAAGGTCAACCACCGCCCCTCCTTCAGAAATTCCAGCATTATTCACCAATACATCAATCGACCATTGTGCGGCACGTAAGCGATCATTTTCGTCACTAATATCCAGCTTCTCTACCTGAATATTAAGTCCTAGGGAATGAGCTTCATTCTTAAGGGGTTGAATCTGAGCAACAATTTCCGTAGTGGCGATAACATCGTATCCTTGTTTAGCCAATAGGAAGGCGCTTTCACGTCCAAATCCACTGCCCGCACCAGTAATTAATACCGTTTTCTTGCTCATGATCTCTCCTTAAAAGTAAGTTCGACTTAGGCAAATTTAGCCATTGTAGCCGTTCAAAAATCAATCCAACGCTTTTAAGGCTAGTGTAGCTATCGCTATTACGCAACTTGCCGCACAAAGTGGCTTTGTCAGCTACACTTTCAAGGTGGCAGAATATCAGTCCAGTTATTCTGTCTAATTATTACTACGCATCACCAAAATGGGAAAAGAGATGAAGATAAAAAGCTATGCTGCTCCTGCTGCCGGTAAACCTCTAGAATTTTACGAATACGATGCAGCACCACTCGGTGACGAAGAAGTCGAAGTAACCGTTGATTATTGTGGTCTTTGCCATTCCGATTTATCGATGATCGATAACGAATGGGGAATTTCTAACTATCCACTGATTGCGGGTCATGAGGTCTCAGGCCGAGTTTCAGCCTTGGGTGAGAATGCCAAAAATAAAGGTTTAAAGATTGGTCAAGCCGTTGGCATCGGTTGGTCAGCAAAAAGCTGTTTACACTGTGATGCCTGTATTCGCGGTAATCATTCCAATTGTGAATCGGGTACAACACCTACCATTCTGAATCGCGGCGGCTTCGCTGAAAAAATTAGAGCAGACTGGCAGTGGGTCATTCCGTTACCTGAAGCCTTAGATCCAACCCTCGCCGGTCCTTTATTATGTGGCGGGATTACCGTTTTCAAACCACTATTAATGAGCCAAATTAATGCGATGAGCCGCGTTGGGGTCATCGGTATTGGTGGACTAGGGCATCTAGCGGTTAAGTTACTTAAAGCGCTGGGTGCAGAGGTTGTCGCCTTCAGTTCAAACCCAAGCAAGAAAGATTCAATTCTTGAATTAGGCGCTGATGAAGTCGTGAATAGTCGTGATGCAGAAGCATTAAAAGCGCAAGCTGGCCGTTTCGATTTAATTATCAGCACTGTTGCTGTCGATCTGGATTGGAAACCTTACTTCGATGCACTGGCTCCTGAAGGTAAATTCCATACTGTTGGCGCGGTGATGAAGCCTATTCAGGTGGCCGCTTTTGATCTTATTGCAGGCGACAAATCCATTGGTGGATCGTCAACCGGTTCTCCTGGCGAATTACGTTCACTGCTGAAACTGGCCGCGCGCAAGAAAATTACACCAAAAATTGAGACCTTCCCAATGTCCAAAATCAATGATGCTTTAGAGCATCTGCGTGCGGGCAAAGCGAACTTCCGTGTTGTACTTAAGGCCGATTTCTAATTTTATTGAGGATGGGGAGGCATTCTCCCCATCCTACTGCTATCGTCTCTCTCCGCCCCTAACTGCCCTGCTTCAATGAAATTTTCTTTTTCCCAGCATAAGTTACTTGAATTTTATCTCACTTATGTCCACATTAGCCTGTGTCCTTAACTCATTGCTAGTGGTAGATAACTGTGAAAATTGAGCCAATTACTCTTGAACAATGTTTAGATCTCCGCCAACACGTATTATGGCCGGACCGCCCACGGGAATCATTACGTCTAGCGGAAGATAATGACGATACGGCTCGGCATTTTGGCTTATTCGTTCAGGATAAATTAATCAGTTGTGTATCTTTATTCATGACGAATAATGATTGCTGGGTTATTCGTAAATTCGCCACTTTAGAAGAGTATCAATCACGCGGTTACGGCACTCAACTTCTGCAGCAAACCCTAGCCATTGTTGATCAAGCCGGAATCAAAAAAGTCAGCCTTGATAGCCGCCGTACGGCTATTCGTTTCTATCAGAAATCAGGCTTTCAAATTTGTAGCGAACCTTTTATTAAAGATGGCGTGGAATTCGTCAAGATGCAGCGCTACACCGATTTAAGTTTACAGTAGTAAAAGACCACCTTCTTAGAAGGTGGCTTTCGAGAATGCCCCCTGTAAGGGGGCTATTATCACATTCCGCTTACTACTCTAGCAATTCCATCTGCTATTCATGTGTTTGTTCCGCTTTCTCCTGATGCCTAACATACCGCCTGATAATTTCCTCGTTTACCCCAACAGTATCGACAAAGTAGCCACGTGACCAAAAGTAATTACCCCATAGCTTCTTTCTTATAGGTGGGAAACGATTGTACAACCTGATTGCGCTACGGTCTTTCAAATGCCCCATCAGAGTTGATATCGATATTTTCGGTGGAATTATCACAATAAGATGTACATGATCTGGCTGAACGTTTAGCTCCAGAACCTCACAATCTTTTATCCCGCAAAGAATGTAGATTGTTCTGTAAAGCTCTTTGCCCAACTTATCCTTCAAGATCCTGAAACGGTACTTTGGCGTCCATACTATGTGGTATTTACAACGCCAGTAAACATGTGATGAACTTCTGTAAAGTCCCATATCGGTTTTCTCCTTTTTACTTGTGGTGAGTAAGCAGAAATATTCCAACATGGGCATTCTTCAGGCTATAGCCTTACAGGATCAATCACCACCTCCCTAGGAGGTGGTTTAGGGGTGACAATAAAAAAGGGCTCACATTGTGAGCCCTTTTTTTTAGCGGGTCATTCCGGCACTGTGCATTAATAGCCAGAGGATAATGGCTACCCCCCCCAACGCAGCAATACTACCTAGCCAGAGTAGCAACAGCCAACGTAGTTGTGCCAGTTTATCAGAGGGCTTAGAGCCCTCTGATGCTATGCCTTGACGCTTATCCGCCAACTCAGTGATATCCTTCATCTTCAGAAATTTTCCCACGGAAGACGTAGTAGCTCCAGAAGGTGTACATCAAAATTACTGGGATGATTAATAACCCACCAATCAACATAAAGCCTTGGCTTTGTGGAGGGGATGCCGCCTGCCAAATAGAGATAGAAGGTGGGATAATATTCGGCCATACGCTAATACCCAGACCGGTAAAACCGAGGAAAATTAAGCATAAGGTTAATAAGAATGGTGCATAATCAGCACGACGCTTAACAGCCTTCAAGATACCTAATCCACAGATGACTACCAGCACCGGTACGGGTAAGAACCAATAAAGGTTGGGTCGAGTAAACCAACGTTCGGAAATCGCATTGTGTGCCAGCGGCGTCCAAATACTAATAATGGCAATGACAATTAATAGCGCGATGGTCAGTGGCTTGGTTAACCGCGACATTTTGTCGTGCAGGTTATGTTGCGTTTTCATGATCAACCAGCTGCTGCCTAACAACGCGTAAGCCAGTACCAGTCCAACACCACAGAAGAGTGGGAACGGTGCTAACCATCCCATCACATCGCCGGTGAAGACACGTCCGGTAACTTGAATGCCGTTAAGAAGCGTGCCGACCGCGATCCCTTGCATAAAGGTGGCGAGGAAGGATCCAACGATAAAGGCTTTATCCCAGAAAGGTCTGTGATGCTCTGTCGCTTTGAATCGAAACTCGAAAGCTACCCCACGGAAAATTAGGCCAAATAGCATCAAAGTGATAGGGATGGATAACGCATCAGCAATCACGGCGTATGCTAGAGGGAATGCACCGTATAATGCTGCTCCGCCCAAGATTAGCCAGGTTTCGTTACCATCCCATACCGGGGCGACAGTATTGACCATCATGTCACGTTCAACAGGGTCTTTAATGAATGGGAAAATAAGACCAATACCTAGGTCAAAGCCATCCATCACGATATACATCAAAATGGCAAAAATAATGATGGTGAACCAAATAATTGACAGATCGATACCCATGTTATTTTTTCTCCTCTGGTTTCTTAGAGGCATCTACCGCAGATAATGGACGAGCTGGGGTGTGGTGTTGACCTGGACCACCATGGATCTCTTCTCTTCCCTCACCTTCCACTGGACCTTTTTTGATAAGACGGATCAGATACACATATCCAATTCCAAATACTGATGCGTAAACAACAATAAATGCAATTAAACTAAAGGTCATTTGTAGCGCACTGTGAGGTGAAACCGCATCACGCGTACGCAGAACACCGTAAACCACCCAGGGTTGACGACCAATTTCGGTGGTAAACCAACCGGCCAACATTGCGAGTAAACCAGATGGACCCATTAGCAAGGTAAACCATAAGAATGGACGTGAATCGTAGAGACGTTTTTTATAACGCATCCACAAGCTCGCAACGCCTAACAGTATCATCAACATGCCAAGCCCAGCCATTACACGGAAAGACCAGAAGACGATTGTTGAATTAGGACGATCTTCTTTAGGGAAGGTTTTCAGTGCAGGGACTTGCTTATCAAGGCTATGCGTCAGGATCAGACTTCCTAAATAAGGAATTTCCAGCGCATATTTGGTTTTTTCCTGTTTCATGTCTGGAATACCAAACAAAATTAGCGGCGTCGGCTCACCGGGAGGGTTTTCCCAGTGACCTTCAATCGCGGCAATTTTCGCAGGTTGATGCTCAAGCGTATTTAAACCGTGGGCATCGCCTAAGAACGCCTGAATAGGTGAAACAATCAGTGCCATCCATAACGACATTGATAGCATTTTCTTGACTGCAGGCGTTTTATTACCACGTAATAAGTGCCAAGCTGCTGAAGCCCCGACAAAGAACGCTGTTGCCAAGAAGGCTGCGGTGCTCATATGCAACAGACGGAAGGGGAATGAAGGGTTGAATACAATCTGCATCCAGCTCTCTGGTACCACCACACCATTTTGAATACTAAAGCCTTGCGGCGTCTGCATCCAGCTGTTTGAGGCGAGGATCCAAAAGGTAGAGAGAATGGTACCCAATGCAACCATACAGGTTGCGAAAAAGTGCAAGCCAGGGCCTACGCGATTCCAACCAAAAAGCATTACACCAAGGAAGCCAGCCTCTAAGAAGAATGCTGTTAACACCTCGTAGGTTAACATTGGACCGGTGATACTTCCCGCAAATTGGGAAAATCCACTCCAGTTAGTCCCAAACTCATAGGCCATCACTAGCCCAGAAACGACGCCCATACCGAAGTTAACCGCGAACGCTTTAATCCAAAAGTGATACAAATCGCGATAGGTTTCGTTTTTCGTTTTTAACCACAACCCTTCCAGCACGGCGAGAAAACTCGCTAGCCCGATCGTGATCGCCGGAAACAAAATATGGAAAGATACAGTAAATGCAAACTGTAATCTTGCCAGATGAAATGCATCAAGCCCGAACATTGCCACCTCTTACATTACAATTAAAAGACAATTAATGAAATTACTTAACAGTTAAGTAAATCATTTAACACATTGATTTTTATAGAACTATTTTACGCTTATCGTCTAATATGAACAGGATTAATCATAATAATTTAAGAGTTTTTAGGGACGTGACGGTCACCGATGAGTGAACAGTGAAGTAAAAGTAATTAAAGTGTAGCTGGAAAGAAGCAAAAGAGAAGTGAGGGAGGCTGTGGTGTTATCTTAGTGTGAATAATCTCAACAATCCACCCACTCAGGGCGGTCGATAGAGGTTAACTTTTTATTTTATAGTTACATTGGAACCACTGCGTTTTATAACCTGGTAAGTTTGCAGACTCTTCGGATAGAGGGTCTACTTTATCAAAACCTTGTTGCGCGCACCGTTGAGTAATAAAGCGGTTAAGCGCAGCGCGATCGAGCTTATGAGGTTCGTAACGGAATTGATAAGTGTGGGCAACATTATCATGGTCTATTGCGGTAAAGCCCCCCTTTTGTCCTGCTGCACAGCCGCTAACTAGTGCGCCAATACTACACAGTAGACCTATCCGTAAAGCTACCTTATACAATATAAATTCCTCAAATAGATGAAATCAATTTGCCGATAATCTACTGTTATACACAGTATTATCCTTAGCTGTGCTCTATTCGTAATCGGTATAATCTGAATACGGCCTACCCTACCACCATCTGACGAATCAGATTAGCTGCTTTAGGTTGAGGAAATTTGAGGATTGTCTGGTAAAGATCCATCGACATCACACATAACTTTTGATGATCAGTCGCAGTATCTTCTGGCTGGTTCAGTTGTTGTAATTGTTCTCCCCATTGCGGATACAATATTTTTACCACGTCACCCAGTGCTTTATGAGCTTCAGTAATATCGCGGGGTTTATCAGCCCCCTGACTATGCAAGAATAACTGTTCCAGAGCTTGCTGATCCGCTTGATTCATTTGCGGGCTCAGCAAAGTACCGATATTTACGCCACCCGAGACTTGCGGATAAAGAAAACGATAACAGCTCTCAGCTGAGATTTTATTCAATGCCTGCATCTCACTCACCGCAACCGCAATATAGTGAGTTACCGCACTGTCATCTGCCTTCACAATTCGTAGATTCACGAGTGCAGTCAGTTGCCCTCGGACCTCTCCCGTCGCTTGCTCTTGACTATGTCCTTTTGCTATGGATTGGGCAAAAGACTCACTAACCTCTTGCCATAACTGTGGCTCTTGCTGTTTAAGTAATCGATAGCCAGGTAATGCTGCAAAGCGAGCTAACGCCTGCTGCTGTGCAAGCTGACGCGAATCGGCTGAGGAGGGTTTATATCGATGACCGATAACCGCGAGCACGATGATGATGATGAGAAGAAGAGCGACTTTACGCACAATTTTTATCCCTTCAATCTTTCGCCCCCGCTTATCACTCACAGTGATAATTATTATAGAAAGGGCAGACAGTTGTTATAAGTACCCAACTGGATCAACCGCCCAGTTCTCAATGGCTGAAATATAGCTGATTTACTTAACTAATTAATCCCAAAATTGTTAATCTTTTCTACTGCTAGCTCGTAAAATCTCACCTACTCACTTTCATTCACTGCCTCATTTAGATCAATTAATACCGGACAGCTTGCGGTTTCAAGCACTGCGGCGCTAATGGAACCTTTAAACAGTCGATTGAAAGGTGAAAGATGTCGACGTCCCATGATGATCATTGAAGCGGAAAGTTTAGTCGCTTGCTCGACAATTACCGCAGCGGGTTCGCCCCGACAAAGTAATCCGCGAGCTGGGACCCCAGACCGTTGAAAAGGGACTAATGCAGCACGAACGGTACGCTCAGCACAGTTCAAAGGATCCTTAGGTTGGCTGTGTGTGGAGTCTTGTTGATCAACACCGCACTCAATATTCATCACTTCCCCCTCAATCCCCCCATCTGTCGGTATACAGCAAATAACGATTACGGAAGCCTGATGAAGCTGGGCTTCTCTCAACGTTAAGTGGCTAATCGACGTCGAAAGATTATTTTGGTGATCAATGGCCATAATGACGGTATTCATAAGTTTACCCCCTTATTGAAGAGTGTTTACTCTGCTGCGATAACAAATAATGTCTCAATTCATAATAGAAATAAACGTTGTTAAATCATTTATTGGATGTCAGGACAACGCAGCCAATGTTAATTCTCAGTAAGGAAATGTTTCTTTTAACGTTAAATCAACGTACATTATGCGGGATCAATATCGTGATACACATCACGTAGTACGCTCGAGGTAAGCTGTAAGCAAGGTATTCAGCGGAATAAAATGATAATAGAGGATATCTTATGAAGTATGCACTGATGGGAATTTCATTTTTTGTGGTGCTGTGGCTAGGAACTTTCGTTCTGTTACTAAAATAATAACAGGGCGTAAGCCCTGTTAAGTTATCAGTCTAAAGAACCGAACCGAGGGTTTGGCGTATATGGGCGCCTGCCCCAAGTAGACCTGGTTGTTCATGTGTGATCATATAAACGGGAATATCTTTTACATAGTCCCGAAAACGTCCTTTATCTTCAAAGGCTGCACGGAAGCCCGAGGCTTTAAAGAACTCAAGGAAACGTGGCACAATTCCCCCAGCGATATATACCCCACCAAAAGTGCCCAGAGTTAACGCTAAGTTCCCGCCGAAGCGCCCCATAATGACACAGAACAGAGCAAGCGCTCGACGACAGTCTATACAGCTATCTTCTAGCGCACGCTCACTCACTTCACGAGGTTTGAGATTTTCTGGCTCACGTTGGTCCGCTTTGACAATGCCGCGATAAAGGTTCACAAGGCCTGCGCCAGAGAGTACGCGTTCTGCAGAGACATGCCCCATCTCTTCACGTAATACCTCTAAAATTTGGTCTTCTTCTTCACTGTTAGGCGCGAAATCAACGTGCCCTCCCTCTCCTGGCAAAGGAACCCAGCGCTTGTCTACATGAACTAAGTGGCTCACACCGAGTCCGGTGCCGGCACCATAAATGGCAATAGGCTTATCGGCTACGGGCTCATCCCCACCAAATTTCAGTACATCGTTATCCCCTAACATTGGGATAGCCATTGACACTGCGGTAAAATCATTAATCACTTCAAAGTGCTCAAAGCGTAAATTTTCTTTCATTTCCTGGATGGAAAATGCCCACGGGTGATTGGTCATCGCAATCCAGTCACCTTTCACTGGGCAAGCAATAGCGATACAGGCATCAACAACATCAATGTGTTGTTGACCTAAATACTGCCGGATAACGGCTTCTAAGCTCGGATAATCTGATGTTGGAAAAGTGTCAATCTGCGATATTGAACCGTTAGCGACATCACAAAGTGCTAACCTTGCATTGGTACCACCTACATCGCCGACTAATGCATATTTAGTCATTATTTTTAATGCTCCACTCGGGATAATTTATCTTAAGTCGTTAAACAACCTAAGGTAAGTTTCAATGAGCCTCGTTCTACCAACGCCAGACTAGTGCATAGGAACGAACTCAATAAAGTGTTAAGAGGACAATTATTCTTATAATCCAATCAAGTCGCCGAATAATAATCCTAAATTAAGCGAAACAACAATCAGAATGATCCCCCACGCTGCTAACTTAATCCAGCGGGTATTAACCAGATCACCCATAATTTCAGTCCGGTTAGTAAACATCAACAATGGGATCAGAGCAAGTGCAATCCCAAAACTTAAGACCACCTGGCTCAATACTAAAATTTTCGTTGCATCCATCCCTGCTATGATGACCACAAAAGAAGGTAACATGGTGATAGAGCGACGTAACCATAAAGGAATACTAAAATGGACGAAACCTTGCATCACCACCTGTCCGGCTAAAGTCCCCACTACTGTTGAGGAAAGGCCAGCAACCACTAAGCTCAACCCAAATACAACGGTTGCGGCGTTACCCAGTAAAGGTTTCAGCGTCATATAGGCTTGATCGAGCTCGCTGATGCCAGTGTGACCATTAAAATGGAAGACGGCTGCGGCGGTCGCCATCATCGCTAAATTAACAAATCCTGCGATTGTCATCGCAATCGCGACATCCAATTTCGTTGAGGCATAGCGTTGTGCTTTATTCTTATCATCACCTTGTTGCGTTAACGCGGAATGAAGGTAAATAACATGTGGCATGATCGTCGCACCAAGCACCCCCGCGGCCAGATAAAGCGCATTCGTATCAGGTAATGTTGGCACTGCCATGCCCACAAGCAATCCTTTGGGATTAGGTTGGGAGAAAAACAGTTCAGCAATATAAGCACCGGCAACAAATAACAGCATTAACCCAATTAACCATTCTAAGGGTTTCGGGCCGCGGCTTTGTAACAGCAAAATGAGAAAGGTAACGACCCCAGTAATGACAGCCCCTTCAAGAAGGCTAATACCAAAAAGCAGTTTGAAGCCTAATGCTGCCCCAATAAATTCAGCCAGATCCGTCGCCATTGCAATGATTTCTGCCTGCACCCAATAGAACCACACCAAAGGTTTAGGGAAGCGATCACGAATATGCTCAGCGAGATTTTTACCCGTCGCAATGCCTAACTTCGCTGAGAGCAGTTGGATCAGCATAGCCATGATATTCGCCCACACTACTACCCAAAGTAGTTGATAGCCATAACTGGCCCCCGCTTGGATATTTGTGGCAAAGTTACCGGGATCGATATAGCCGATAGCCGCGATAAAAGCCGGGCCCAATAGCGATATTTTGGCTTTGCGTTGCGTCATAATAGGCATTGTCATTTTCTGGCGACGAGACATTAATGAATCCTGTTTAACATGATGTCCAACTCTAGGCGATCCCCTCGGTGAAAAGAAATCGGTATAAGTAATCACTCTGATAGCGAATACTATAAAGTATAGCAAAGGCTATACTTTATAGTAAGGTACCTGTTCATTTGCTCATCAGCAACAGTTTTATTACTTCAGAATTGCTAAGATCGATGACTTTTTACTTAATTTTCTTTTATCGATAACAAATCAACCACTCTTGAAAGAGTTTTCAAAAAAATATGAGATCCATTGCTTATAATGAGTAACTTTACTCGTTTTTACGTTAACACTACCCTAGAATAACGCCCTACGATCTATCCCTTTAGTTTTAAGGCACTATGCATGTCACAAGCACTCCATTTTGTACTCGCTCTGATAGTTATAGCCGTTCTAGCGCTGATTGTTAGTAAAGACCGTAAAAGTATCGCTTATCGTTATATTTTACAGCTTCTGGTAGTCGAACTTGTGCTGGCTTGGTTTTTTCTCAACTCGAACGTTGGCCTTGGTGTGGTTCAAGGTTTTTCCAACTTCTTCTCAATGCTTTTGAAATATGCAGCAGAAGGTACGAATTTTGTCTTTGGCGGCTTAAACGACAAAGGTATGGCGTTCTTTTTCCTTAACGTGCTATGTCCTATCGTCTTTATCTCTGCGCTTATAGGCATTTTGCAGCATTTTAAAATTCTCCCTATCATCATTCGTTTTATCGGAACAGTACTTTCGAAAATCAACGGGATGGGCAAACTCGAATCCTTCAACGCGGTAAGTTCACTCATTCTGGGTCAGTCTGAGAACTTTATCGCGTACAAAGATATTTTAGGCAAAATGTCAGAGCGTCGGATGTACACCATGGCGGCAACCGCAATGTCCACGGTATCGATGTCCATCGTGGGTGCCTACATGACGATGTTGCAGCCAAAGTACGTTGTTGCGGCCTTAATCCTGAATATGTTCAGCACCTTTATTGTACTGTCCATTATCAACCCGTACTCCGCTAAGCAAGAAGAAGACCTCTCATTAAAAAACACCCATGAAGGGCAAAGCTTCTTCGAGATGTTGGGCGAATATATTCTCGCGGGCTTTAAGGTAGCGATGATCGTCGCCGCAATGTTAATCGGTTTTATTGCGCTTATTGCTGCCGTAAATGCTCTATTCACTGCAATTTTTGGCATCAGCTTCCAAAATATCCTCGGATACCTCTTCTATCCTTTGGCGTGGGTCATTGGTGTTCCTAGCAATGAAGCCCTACGCGTCGGCAGCATTATGGCGACAAAATTGATGTCAAATGAGTTTGTTGCAATGATCGATTTACAGAAGATGGCTGGACAGTTATCGCCACGTTCAGAAGGTATACTGTCTGTTTTCTTGGTATCTTTCGCTAACTTCTCATCCATTGGCATCATCAGTGGCGCCATCAAAGGGTTAAATGAGAAACAAGGAAATGTCGTCTCTGGCTTTGGATTAAAACTAATTTATGGCTCGACGCTAGTCAGCTTACTTTCCGCGGCAATCGTCGGTTTGGTTCTCTAAACCATTCCCCATACAAGCGGCTGACACAGCCGCTTGTATGCACTCTCCCACTCAGATCAGATATGGGTATAGAGCAGTGCAAAAAGGTACTGACCTAAGGCGAAGATGGTATGGGCAACGAGCATCATCAGAATGGCATTAGCCCGATTCGGTATTTTTCTTCCGCAGAACCCAGCCCCCATCGCGGGCATAAAAAGCATTAAACCCGCGAGTGAACTCAAGACAATTCCGACTAATAAGATAGGTAGCAACGTCGGTGATTGAGTAAAGGGCGTTCCCCAGCCAAACACTAAAATTACCGCGTAGGCAATGCCCACTACGTAGTGAAACGTCCAGCCGCTGATGATTTCTATCAGCGAAGGTGGCAGACTATCCTGTTGAGTGGCAACCCATCTTCCCTTTAGAAGTCCAAGTAGCCAACGTCCAACGCTACCCCAATTGGTGGGTGTCATTCCCTTCAGTTTAAACAGTAACAGCCCCCATAAATCCAACAGCAAGGTCGATCCTATCCCTACAACCAGGCTAAAGCCTATTAGTGTACTCATTTGTCTTCGCTCGTGAGTTTTTCATGGCCTTAGCCTAGCACAGAAAGAGGGATCTCTGACTCGCCCTCCCCCGAAATCCTGCCGCGTGGTAAATAAACAATAAAAAAGCCCATCAATGATGGGCTCTTGTATTGCGGTAACTAAGATTAGCTTTTCGATGAGTGATCGCTAGGATGCTGTTCAGCGAGTTTTGCTCTCAATGCTTCAGTTTCATCTTTCCCTTCAGCAATGAAATCGGGATCGATCTCCTCAGCATTATCCTGATTCTCTTTTCCTGAGAGGAGATTCCAACAGGCAATAAACAGTGCCGCAATGAGTGGGCCAATTACAAAGCCATTAATCCCAAACAATTCCATTCCACCCAACGTTGATATCAACACTAAGTAGTCAGGCATTCTAGTCTCTTTCCCCACTAATAGCGGGCGCAGGAAGTTATCCACTAACCCTACCACTACGACAAAGAAGGCGATTAAGAATAGTCCTTTCCAAACCGGCCCTAACACAAGGAAATAGATCGCGACAGGTGCCCAGATTATTGCTGAACCAACGGCTGGGATAAGCGATAAGAATGCCATCAATGCACCCCATAATACACTTCCCTCTACGCCTAAAAACCAGAAAGCAATTCCCCCCAAAGCACCTTGAACAATAGCAACCACCACCGTTCCTTTAACAGTCGCCTTTGATACTGCGGCAAATTTAAGCAGTAAGTGATGTTTAGCATGTTGAGTTAAGGGAACGGCATCTAGCAGTAGACTGACTAAGTACGATCCATCTTTTAATGTGAAAAAGAGGAGGTAAAGCATAATGCCGAACCCAACCGTGAAACTAAAGGTCCCTTGGCCGATCATAAGTGCACTGTTGGCAAGTGTGTGGCTACCTTGCATGGCTAACGCTGATACTTTCTGTTGCAGAGTATTCACATTAGTCAATCCATAGCGCTCCAGGAAGTTCTGCACGAAGGTCGGCAGATGCTGGATGAGCTGTGTGATATCCCCAGCAAGATTGCCACGGTTTTGTGAGACGCTCTGATAAAGTTGGTTGCCTTCATACGCCAATGAAGTGGTGACAATGACTAATGGGATAAAAACAATTAAGCATATTACGAGTAGAGTAAGGAAAGCGGCAAGCGCATTACGATCGCCCAACCATGCTCTAATACGGGTTTTCAGCGGATAAAACAGTACCGCTAAGATAATTGCCCAAAAAATGGATGAATAGTAGGCTTTAAGGACAAAGCAAAATGCGATAGTCGTTAACAGCAGCAATAAAATGAAGAAACCTTCATTAATTCCCTTCAGCTTCATAGCGTAATCTCAATTAACAAATAAAATTCAGATATATGTCGTAAAGCCATCAATGGCTTACCGCGTAATTATTGCTTAATAAGTGATAAATTTCACTTAACTTGGGAAATAAAATTGTTTAAGGGATTAAAAGGAAAAGAAATTGATCAAGAATTGGTGGAGATAAGCGGGATCGAACCGCTGACCTCTTGCATGCCATGCAAGCGCTCTCCCAGCTGAGCTATACCCCCACATCTAGGAATTTCATTGTACAAACTCGAGGAGTTTGGTGGAGCTAAGCGGGATCGAACCGCTGACCTCTTGCATGCCATGCAAGCGCTCTCCCAGCTGAGCTATAGCCCCTTCAATGAAGGTGTCGGTGTTACTGACGCCGGAATAATAGGTAACTGGCAGATAACTGTCAATGCCATTTTCTCTCTACCTGCTCGATCGCTGAAAATTACAGCAATGTGCTATGAAAGCCATCACTCTACAATTTTATTGACCTTTTTTAAGTGGTTAGCACTGATAATTATAGAAAGTATGAGTAAACGCATAATCTGTATGATTAACGCTTTTATTTTATTCCGCTTCACGTTATTTTCGTCATTACGAGTTAACGTAAAACAATCAACTAGAAGGAACTGATTGTGAATAAGGAATGGATGACACCTGAAGAATTGGCACAGGAGACGGGTTACTCGCGTCAGACTATTAATAAATGGATTAAACGTGAAGGATGGTCGACCGTTGCGAAGCCCGGAGTACAGGGTGGTAAGGCGAGGTTAGTACATATAGACCAATCGGTAACCGAATTTTTGAAGTCTGTTCGCCATGCGGCAGAACCGCGAAGCCATTATACGGTTCGCAAAGAGCAACTTACCCAAATCTTACTGAGTTCAGTTCAACAAATGAGTGCTGATGAAAAAGCCCAGCTAACTTCTTTATTATTGCGAGAAGGGATCAGTGGTATTTTGACTCGTTTGGGTATCACCTCATAAAGCGTTCCGGCAGTCGACACTGCCGGAACGTCTCAAATTAAGCTTGGCTTTCGCGTTCGCTAATAAAGGCTAATGCTTGAGCAATTCTTTTAACGCTACGTTGTTGACCAATCGCTTCGACAGTAACGTCCAAAGCAGGCGATTGCCCTGCCCCAGTGACGGCAACGCGTAACGGCATACCCACCTTCCCCATCCCGACCTCTAGCTCGGCAGCAGTTTGCTCGATAGCGTTATGGATAGCTTCGGTCGTCCACTCTGTTAGTGCCGCCAGCTTTGTTGAAATTAATTCGAGCGGCTGGCGGGCAACTGGACGTAAATGTTTCTTCGCTGCATCTGCATCAAACTCGTTAAAGTCTTCATAAAAATAACGGCAGGTTTCCGCCATCTCTTTTAGCGTTTTACAGCGATCGCCCAACAGCACAACTAATTTTGCCAATTCAGGGCCAGTACGGGTATCGATCTGTTGTTGATCAATGTGCCACTGGAGCTGTGTCGCGACGTATTCTGGCGCCAGAGTGGTAATATAATGATGGTTCAACCACAGTAATTTTTCGGTATTGAACGCACTTGCCGATTTACTTACCGCATCAAGTTGGAAGAGCTGTACCATCTCATCTACAGAGAAAATCTCTTGATCGCCGTGCGCCCACCCCATTCTTACCAGGTAATTTAATAATGCTTCCGGCAAAAAGCCGTCATCACGATATTGCATCACCCCTACCGCGCCGTGACGCTTAGACAGTTTTTTACCATCATCACCTAAAATCATTGAGACGTGCGCATAAATAGGGACTTCAGCACCAATCGCTTTTAGGATATTAATTTGACGAGGAGTGTTATTAATATGGTCTTCGCCACGGATCACATGAGTGATCTCCATATCCCAATCGTCGACCACGACACAGAAGTTATAAGTTGGTGAACCATCAGTACGACGAATAATAAGATCGTCGAGCTCTTGGTTACTAAATTCTATCGGTCCGCGGATCTGATCATCAAAAATCACTGAGCCTTCTTGTGGGTTACGAAAACGCACGACATGCGGCTCATCTGCAGTATGTCCATGCTCCGTATCACGGCAGCAACCGTCATAACGTGGTTTTTCACCTGCTTCCATTTGCTGCTCACGCAGCGCTTCTAACCGCTCGCGTGAACAATAACAACGATAGGCAGTATCCGCTTCAAGCATCTGGTCAATCACTTCATTATAGCGATCGAAACGTTTGGTCTGGTAATAAGGGCCTTCATCCCAATTCAGGCTCAGCCAGTTCATGCCATCCATAATCGCTTCAATCGCTTCCGGTGTGGAACGCTCTAAGTCGGTATCTTCGATACGCAGGACAAAGTCACCTTGGTTGTGACGGGCATAAAGCCAAGAATATAGGGCGGTGCGAGCGCCACCAACATGAAGGTAGCCTGTTGGGCTTGGTGCAAAACGTGTTCTGATTTTCATTTATGGTTTGCCTTAACGAACAGTGGGGGTGAACACCCGATAAAACCTTGTGGAATCCTATTTGCTTCGCACAGTGTAACAGTTAGCGCTTTTTCCTCAATAATAAGACAAGACTAATTCTCGCGAGGTTGCGCAAATTATGAGGCTATTTTCAGCAAATTGCTCAAATGGCCGACATACTGGTGAAATTTACACCGAACGAAAAATTAAGTGATAAAAAGCGTTGACTCAAAATCAACTATCCCTATAATGCGACTCCACACAGCGGGGGTGATTAGCTCAGTTGGTAGAGCATCTCCCTTACAAGGAGGGGGTCGGCGGTTCGAATCCGTCATCACCCACCACTTATTACTAAGTGGGCTCGCAGTGTAAGGTTATGAATTTGGGTGATTAGCTCAGTTGGTAGAGCATCTCCCTTACAAGGAGGGGGTCGGCGGTTCGAATCCGTCATCACCCACCAAATTCAGCCAAAAGGTATTTTTATACCGAAGTGGGTGATTAGCTCAGTTGGTAGAGCATCTCCCTTACAAGGAGGGGGTCGGCGGTTCGAATCCGTCATCACCCACCACTTCGGGTCGTTAGCTCAGTTGGTAGAGCAGTTGACTTTTAATCAATTGGTCGCAGGTTCGAATCCTGCACGACCCACCAAATTCAGTAAAAAAGCACCCTCTGGGTGCTTTTTTCGTTTCCAGCCTTCAATAGTAAATCGTGCTGGATGAGAACCTGCAGCAGGGTCGAGTCGAACGCAGTGAGACAACGTTGCTAGGCAACGACCCGAAGGGCGAGCGCAGCGAGTCATCCTGCACGACCCACCAAATTCAGTAAAAAAGCACCCTCTGGGTGCTTTTTTCTTTTCCAGCCTCCCATAGTAAATCGTGCTGGATGAGAACCTGCAGCAGGTCGAGTCGAACGCAGTGAGACAACGTTGCCCTAGGCAACGACCCGAAGGGCGAGCGCAGCGAGTCATCCTGCACGACCCACCAAATTTAGTAAAAAAGCACCCTTCTGGGTGCTTTTTTCGTTTCCAGCCTCCCATAGTAAATCGTGCTGGATGAGAACCTGCAGCAGGTCGAGTCGAACGCAGTGAGACAACGTTGCTAAGCAACGACCCGAAGGGCGAGCGCAGCGAGTCATCCTGCACGACCTACCAAATTCTGTAGAAACTACCCGCTACTTTTCAATTCCTAACGTACACTAATTTGCCGCTTTTCAGCCAACTGCTGCGCTTGCTCGGTAATCAGTTGCCATATCACTTCTGCAGCGGGAGATAATGATCGATTTTTCCGACGGATCAATGTCAGTAATCGTCCCCTCTCCGGGATAATTTTTCTGACTGTTAGCTGGGTCTCACGCGGTAGAGGGAGTGCGAGTGCCGGCAGAATACTAATCCCAATCCCTGCATCGACCATCGTAAACAGCGTGCTGGGGTGTCCCACTTGCTGGACAACTTCAGGGTGACCACCTTGCTGCTGGAAAATGGCATCAATCAGTACTCGGCTCCCCGAAGCGTAATCTTGTAACACGCATTGGCGCAAGGCGATATCTGTCCAAGAGACTCGAGGCTGCTCCGCGAGTGGGTCATCGTCTCGACATAATAAAAGGAAAGGATCTTGCAGGATAGGTTGTGTCTCAAACTCTCGCGTGTTTTGAAGTTCAATTACAATACCAAAATCAACTTCCTCCTGTAGCACCGCCTGTATCACTGATTGCTGCACACTGTCTTGTAGCAGTAATCGTATCTCTGGGTAGCGCTGTTGGCAGGCAGCTAAACATTTTGGCATTAACTGTGCTGAAATTGTCTGGCTCGCCGCTACCCTGACGGTACCGGTGCGCTGTTCGCCATGACTATGTAAATCCTTGATTAAACTATCCATATCGTCAATCAATAAGGTCATGCGTGAGGCAAGTTGTTTGCCCGCTGAGGTCAAAACCACTTCTCGTGTGGTGCGATCAATCAAACGTAATGCGAGTGTCTGCTCCAATTCTTTAACGGCATGGCTGACTGCCGACTGACTCAAGCCAATCAACTCCCCTGCTCGACTAAAACTCTGTTGCTCTGCCACCGCAACAAAGATACGCAGTTGCCGTAAACTATAATTCATCTATTTTCTTCATATATTCATGTAATAAATCAATTATATTTCTAACCTGATTTCAAGCACAATCCAATCATTACTTATTGCATGGACACAATTATGGGATTTCTACGACTCGATCCGATGATGGTTAAACTTATCATCACTGTTTTACTGGCCACTTTTCTTCCCGCTCGTGGCGGGTTTGTTCCCGTTGTTGAAGGCCTTACCACCGCGGCCATTGCACTACTCTTCTTTATGCACGGTGCAAAACTCTCTCGCGAAAAAATTATCGCAGGGAGTAGTCATTGGCGCTTACATTTATGGATTATGTGCAGCACCTTTGTCGTTTTCCCCATTTTAGGTTGTTTACTCGTTTGGTGGCATCCAGTAAATGTCAGTAACGATATCTATACTGGCTTTATCTATCTCTGTATCCTCCCTGCTACCGTTCAGTCAGCGATTGCCTTCACCTCTTTAGCCGGGGGGAATGTTGCTGCAGCGATTTGTAGCGCTTCTGCCTCTAGCTTACTCGGGGTCTTTGTCTCTCCGTTGTTAGTCAATTTAGTGATGAATGTACACAGTGCCATGCCAGGTAATGGTTTCGAACAAATTGGGAAGATCATGCTTCAGTTGCTTTTACCCTTCGTACTCGGCCATATTGCGCGTCGTTGGATTGGCGGATGGGTGGAGCGTCACCGCAGTCTAATCGGTAAAACGGATCAAACTTCGATATTACTCGTGGTATATACCGCCTTCAGCGAAGCAGTGGTCAATGGGATTTGGCACAAAGTTGATGCCACCACTCTTGGCTGGATTGTGGTGGGCTGTATTCTTTTACTCGCCATCGCACTATTAATTAACCTAATCGTTGCGCGTCTGTTTGGCTTTAGCCGTCCTGATGAAATCACTATCTTATTCTGCGGGTCGAAAAAGAGCCTGGCAAATGGCGTCCCAATGGCCAACATCCTTTTCCCCGCGAGTATTGTAGGGATAATTGTTTTACCCCTGATGATTTTTCACCAAATCCAACTAATGACCTGTTCATGGATTGCACAGCGCTACAAAAAAGCCGGTGAGCAATCATCTGTCGAATCATAAGCTTTTTTATTTCACCCAAGAGAATCACCTTGGGTGAAGACTTTATCGCTATTCTTAACGCCAACTCGCCATATTTTATCTACACTCATAACGTGTAAACGTTGAAGATTTCGCCTTCGGGTAATTTTAGGATGGAAGATACCATGACAGATAACACGCGAGATGACCGCGGACAGGATGCAACCGACCACGATCACGATGCATCCTCACAAGAAAAAGATAATAACGACGCGCCACCGCGACAACGTCCAGGTAAAAAACCCCTAATTATTTTAGCCATTGTCGTTATCATCATTCTCTGTATCGCATTAGTTTTCTGGTTGATGAACCGAGGAATAGAGTCTACTGATGACGCCTTTACCGACGGTAACGCGGCCACTATTGCTCCGAAAACGAGTGGATACGTCGTTAATCTTAATGTAAAAGATAACCAATTTGTACATCAGGGCGATTTACTCGTCGTGATAGATCCCCGTGATGCCACTGTCCAACGTGAACAAGCCCAAGCCCAACTTGGGAGTGCACAAGCACAGCTGCAACAGGCGCAAGCACAATATCAATTAGCAAAAGTCCAATATCCTGCTCAATTACACCAAGCGCTAGCGGACCAAGCCAAAGCAAAAGCAAATTTAGCGAATGCAGAGTCAGTCTACCAACGCCAGCATGGGGTAGATCCGCGGGCGACAACACAAAGCAATATAGATAGTGCTACTTCGCAATATCGTGCTGCACAAGCTGATTATCAACAGGCGCAAGCTCAAGTCGAAATAGCCTCTCAAGTACCACTACAACTGCATCAACAAGAAACGGCTATTGCTGCTCGTCAACAGCAGGTTGCTCAAGCTGAAGCGCAACTGGCGACCGCCAAGCTTAATCTCTCCTACACTGAAGTTCGCGCGCCCTACGATGGCTATGTTACTAAGCGTAATGTTCAAGTCGGTAGTTTGGTTCAAGCAGGAACGTCTCTTTTTTCATTAGTTTCACCACAAATTTGGGTAACAGCCAATTTTAAAGAATCGCAGCTGGAACATATGCATCCAGGCAATAAAGTGACGGTAAGCGTCGATGCATGGCCTGACTTAAAATTAGAAGGGCACGTTGACAGTATTCAAATGGGTTCAGGTTCACATTTCTCTGCGTTTCCAGCTGAGAATGCCACCGGTAACTTTGTGAAAATTGTGCAACGCGTTCCCGTAAAAATTATCATCGATAAGGGGCTCGACCCTCAGCACCCTCTACCTTTAGGCCTATCGGTAGAGCCTGAGGTTCATGTCGATGAGTGAAGCTCAACGCTGGCAACCGAGCTGCAATCCTTGGCTGGTTGCCCTCACTGTTACCTTGGCGGTATTTATGGAGGTACTTGACTCCACTATCGTCAACGTTGCTTTGCCCCATGTCGCGGGCTCTCTCTCGTCAAGCTATGATGAGGCGACTTGGGTGCTAACGTCCTATTTGGTTGCGAATGGTATAGTCCTCCCTATCTCTGCCTTCTTAAGCCGTCTTTTTGGACGTAAAAATTATTTCTTAATCTGTGTCGTAATGTTCACCCTTTGCTCGTTTCTCTGTGGTATCGCGACAGAGCTTTGGCAACTGATACTGTTTCGCATTCTACAAGGCTTTTTCGGCGGTGGTTTGCAACCCGTTCAACAGTCGGTATTACTCGATTATTTTAGTAAACAAGACCGTGGCAAAGCTTTCGGACTCTCTTCGATTGCTATCATTGTCGCGCCGGTAATCGGACCTACCTTAGGGGGGTGGATCACCGATAACTTCAGTTGGCGTTGGATTTTCTTTATCAATATTCCCGTCGGAATTATGGCGGCCATCGCCATCTACCAACTGCTTGAAGATCCCCCATGGGAACGTAAGGCAAAAAAAGGCCAGTTACGGATCGATTATATTGGGATCAGCCTTATTACTCTGGGATTAGGCTGTTTGCAGGTCTTTTTAGACCGGGGCGAAGATGCCGACTGGTTTAACTCCTCCTTTATCATCACCTTTGCAGTACTCGCCGCGGTTGGCTTAGTAGGCGCTATCTATTGGCTTATGTACGCTCGCCGACCTGTCGTCGATATCTTAGTGATGCGCGACCGAAACTTCTGGGTGGCCGGACTATTGATGGCCGCTATGGCTTTTATCTTATATGGTAGCTCAGTAGTTATTCCCCAATTAGCTCAGCAGGACTTGGGCTATACCGCAACACTGGCTGGTTTGGTGCTGACACCAGGTGCTTTCTTTATTATTTTAACCATTCCATTAGTTTTGAAATTAATGCCAATCGTGCAAACCCGTTTTATCATTATGTTCGGCTTTATTTGCTTAATGGGATCGTTCCTGTACTCAAGTTTCCAAATGACCCCTACCCTCGATTTCACCTCATTGGTCATTATGCGTAGTGTACAGTCGATTGGCTTAGGATTCTTATTCGTTCCCTTGACCACTATCGCCTTCATTACTATTCCGCAGCAATTAAATGCAGATGCGTCAGCGCTATTTACCATGTTCCGAAATGTGGCGGGCTCAATTGGTATTTCTCTCTCCACCGCAGCGATCACTGAGCGACAACAAGCACGTTCAGCCTATCTCTCCGATCATACTAGTGCATTCGATGAACCCTTCTCACAAATGGTTCAAAAGATGAGCGCAGCAATAGAGAATTTTACCACTTTGATTGGTAACAGCACTGAACTGGCAACGGCACAACTTTATAAACAGATGATTAACCAGGCTCGTATCCTAGCCTATGTCGATGTCTTTACTGGGCTGTGTATCATCGCCCTGATCATGATCCCCTTCTGTCTTTTACTCGCCCCCGTGAAGAGTGAAGGCAGCGCAGGAGGCCATTAAATGAAAGGAAAACTCATGAAATCCCAGCGATTAATGTTGCCGATGCTGATAATAGCCCTCAGCGGCTGTGCGGTTGGCCCTGATTATCATGCCCCTGAAAATCACTTAACTGGCACTTGGCATGCGAGTGAAAAAGATCAAGCCTCTCACCCATTAATGACCAATACCCAAGTGAACTGGTGGGAGAATTTTAAGGATCCGCAGCTTAATAGCTTGATCCAACGGGCAACAGAGGGAAACTTAAGCTTACAGCAAAGCGTATTGCGTATCTCAGGCGCTCGTGAGCAAGTCACCAGTGCGCAAGGGGGATTATTCCCCACCTTAAATGGTCAAGCGTCATATTCTCGACAACAATTGGGGTTAAAGGGAGAACTGCAATCCCAAGGGATCTACGATGCGATTCCAAGTGACATTGCCAATCAAGCGACGGGGAGTGTCAATTTTTACCAAGGTGGATTTGATGCCAGCTGGGAGCTTGATCTATGGGGAAAAACACGACGCCAAATAGAGATGGCGCGTGCTAGCGAGCAGCAACAGATTGAACAACATAATGATGCCTTGGTCTCTCTCGAAGCAGAAGTCACACGTACCTATTTCCAACTGCGTGCAGCACAGGCTACCGAAGCCTCACTTAACCAACAAATCGCTATCGCCCAACAGAGCCTAGCATTGACACAAAGTCAGATGCAGAATGGTCTAGCACCGAGTAGTGACGTGGAAAGTGCGACCGCTCAATTAACCGCTTTGCAGGCACAGCTACCGCAATATCAATCACAAATCGCCCAAGCCAAAAATGCGCTAGCGGTGCTGATTGGTCAGCCACCCGGATCCTTAGATAACGAACTGACGGCATCTAAACCCTTACCGGAATTACCCCAGTTAGTCGCTGTCGGCGTACCTTCACAACTTACCCGTCGTCGCCCGGATATTCGCGCCGCCGAAGCGAATCTACATGCACAAACCGCAAATATTGGTGTATCAGTGGCGCAACTCTTCCCAAGTATCTCCTTAACAGGACAATTGGGGGTACGTAACAGTGATATCAGCTATATGGATAATTGGAGTAGCCATTTTTATAGTATTGGACCAGGGATTAATCTACCTATCTTTGAGGGTGGCCGACTTGTTTCCAATGTGAAATTAGCGCGTGCACAACAAGCCGCCGCCGCGCTCAATTACCGGCAAACGGTCTTAACGGCTCTACAAGAAGTAGAGAATGCGCTAGTCAGTTACCGTACTGGGCAACAACAAGATACTGCACTAACACAGTCCCGTGCCGCCTTACAGCGCGCTTATCAACTCGCTTCCGAAAACTATAAGAAAGGCTTTATTACTTACATTACCGTACTGGATGCACAGCGTCAGTTGGCGCAAACCGAACAACGCGCTATCCAAGCACAAGCACAAACGGCGGTAGATTTAGTCGCACTCTATAAAGCACTCGGCGGTGGCTGGGAACAACAATCTGCGGTGGCCTTACCTCATTATTCCGTTTTCGGTGAGGTAGATAAATCCGGAGTCTCTTACCCCTAAAACAGCAGTCGCCCCTACTCGGGGCGACTGGGCTATACTTTGAGTGGCATGACTAAATGCTCAAGCCCTTCGATCCTTATTGCTAAAGCGAGTTGCAGTAGTTGACCAAGGTGCCCTTCAGGAAAGGCCTCTTTACGAGCGAACCACAACAGATACTCCTCAGGCAAGTCAATGAGTCGCCTGCCCTGGTATTTTCCGAAGGGCATTCGCCAATTCGCGAGTTCTATTAATTGCTCTTTATCAGGCATTACAACGCCAACATCGCAATAAGTTGTTGTTCATCAATCACCTCAATTTCTAAGGCCTGCGCTTTCTCGAGTTTAGAGCCTGCCGCTTCGCCAGCAATCAACAAATCCGTCTTTTTCGAGACACTCCCTGTTACCTTGGCACCGCGTTGTAATAACTGCTCCTTTGCCTCGTCACGGGTCATCTGGTGCAAGGTCCCGGTAAGCACTACCGTTTTACCATTGAAGGGCGACTCCGTTGCCTGCGCGACCACTGCAGCGGGCCAATGAATCTGTGCCTCATCGACCAGTTGGCGAATCACTTCACGATTACTTTCTTCATCCATAAAATGACGAATATGGGTTGCCACGACCGTGCCGACATCCTCTACTGCGATAAGATCATCCATTGAGGCAGCCATCAGCGCCTCTAAGGTGACAAAGTGAGTCGCTAACGCGAGCGCCGTTGCCTCGCCCACCTCGCGAATACCTAATGCATAGATAAAGCGTGCTAGGGTGGTTTGACGAGATTTCTCCAGTGCCTGGATAATATTTTGTGCCGATTTAGGTCCCATTCTTTCCAAACCGGTCAACTTACCTGCGGTTAAGCGAAAGAGGTCCGCTGGCGTCGCAACGTATTCTTTATCAACCAGCTGCTCGATAAGTTTATCGCCGAGTCCATCGACATCCAGCGCTTTACGCGAAACAAAATGTTTTAAGGCCTCTTTACGCTGAGCGCCACAAATCAGTCCACCCGTACAGCGTAACACTGCCTCGCCTTCCACTCGCTCGGTATCCGATCCACAGACTGGGCAGTGACTTGGAAAGGTGACTTCCCGAGCATCGCTAGGCCGCTCTGCGATGATCACACTGACGATTTGCGGAATCACATCTCCAGCCCGTCTTACCACCACATGATCGCCGATTTTCAATCCTAGACGTTCCACCTCGTCGGCGTTGTGTAAGGTGGCATTACTGACCCATACTCCCGCGACTTGTACCGGCTCTAAACGCGCGACAGGAGTAATTGCTCCTGTACGTCCGACTTGAAACTCGACGTCACGAACTTGAGTCATTTGTTCTTGCGCTGGAAATTTAAATGCTGTCGCCCAGCGTGGTGCACGGGCGACAAAGCCCAACTGCTGTTGCTGAGCTAAGGCATTAACTTTAATCACCACCCCATCAATATCGAAACCAAGTTGTTCACGTTGCTCAATTACTCGATGGTAAAATGCCAACACTTGATCGGCAGATTGGCAGATGGTGACATGCGGCTCCATGGGCAATCCCCACTCTCGTAGCTGAACTAACCGCTCATAATGACTTTGAGCAAGTGTCCCCCCTTCATGGACGCCGATACCGTAGCAATAGAAACTCAGCGGGCGCTGCTCAGTGATACTAGAATCGAGCTGGCGTAATGAGCCTGCAGCGGCATTACGCGGATTAGCAAAGACTTTGCCGCCCTTTTGCCGTGCTTTTTCATTCAGCGATTCAAACCCTTTCTGCCGCATAAAAACTTCCCCTCTCACTTCCAAACGACGAGGAATATTATCCCCCGTCAGCGAGAGCGGGATAGACTTGATAGTTCGAATATTTTGAGTGATGTTTTCACCTGTCGCACCATCCCCACGGGTTGCGGCACGGGTCAGGATCCCCTCTTCGTATAGTAGGCTAACCGCCAGCCCATCCAGTTTTAATTCGCAGCAATAATCGATATCACTGGTACCCGACAACCGCTCATTTACGCGGCGGATAAAAGCCAAAAAACTGGTTTCATCAAACACGTTATCCAGAGAAAGCATAGGGACTTCATGTTGGACCGATTCGAAAGCACTTAAAGGGCGTGCGCCCACCCGTTGGGTCGGCGAATCGCTCGTCACTAATTCAGGATACTCGGACTCGATCTGGCGTAGCTGCTGCATTAACCGGTCATATTCCGCATCGGGCACTTCCGGAGCGTCTAAGACATGATATTGATATTCGTGATGACGAAGTTCCCGACGTAAGCGGTCTACCTGTTGTTGGAGGCTAGCCATAATGCACCATGATAAAAAACCCCCGACAGGCGGGGGTTGATAGTCTGACAGAAGCGATAAGTTATGAGTGGCTGATCACTTCACGAATTCGAGCTTTATAGACTTCCACTTTCTGCGGAGTCAACATATGACGCTCATCATCCATAACAACGCCACCAACATCATCGGCAATACGTTGTGCAGATTGAAGCATCAATTTGAAATTCTGTAGCGCATCGCCATAACAAGGGACCATCATAAAGATAGAAACACTTGGGGTGGTGAAGTCAGACATTGTATCGGGATCAAAAGAGCCCGGCTTGACGCTATTCGCTAAACTAAAGAGCACAGGGCCGCTTCCGGTCGGGCTAAGGTGGCGATGGAAGATATTCATCTCACCAAATTGAAAACCGGCTTGCAAAATAGCCTGAAGCAACGGCTCACCATTTAATTCGCTACCCGCGTGTGCCGCAACATGGAACACCAGCACGGTTTCAGTTAAAGGTTTTTCAGTAGAAGTTGGCTTGCTCTTCTCAGGTTCGGCTACAGGCTGAGCGGAAGCTGCCGGTACTGGCTCCGTCGGCTTAGGTGCAGTATTTTCCTCAGGCTGTGGTGCCACTTGACTGGCCGGAGCCACCTGCTGAGGAACTGGTGTAGATTCAGCTACCGCTTCAACATGAGTCGATGCAGGCGGTGTTGAGGGTTTTTGCTCGATGTCTTCAGGTCCCAGTAACGGATCGCCTTGCAGAGAGATCCCATCACGTAAAGAGTGACTCTTCACTGGGGTCGGTTGTTGGGGTTCAGAAGGTTTTTCAGCGACATTGGCACTTGGTTGAGGTTGAGCCGGTGCAGTGTCACGAGGGATGGAAGGTCGTGGAGTCTGAACAGGCGTTTTTTCCTGAGCAGGGTCCGTGACTTCATCTTCGTCGAAACTTTCATTACGACGTTGCATGACGTGCTTATGAGGACGATCACGGAAAACGCTAGACCTTTCTTTACGATTAGTCCATAAACCGTGCGCCAATAACGCGATAATCGCGATAGCACCAACAACTATTAAGATCAGACGCAAATCCTGCATCACTATATTCTCTGTTGTTCAAACACTTTGCCTAAAAAAGGCACCTATATACCACTAAATGTATTGGTCAGCGCGAATAAGTGCAAGCATACACTGCCAATTATCTTGAATAATATCACTAATCTGGTGCGATTGATTAATTTTACAGCACCAATACCTACGCCGATACAAAAAAAACGTTACTATGAGAAGGTAATTATAATGATGAGTAATAGGATATGACACAACGTCAACAGCCTCTCCCCTCTTCGGGTTTTACCTATGTCAAAATAGGGTGCCATCTCGTTTGCTTACCCGGCATACGCAGTTATGTCATCGTTCCACTGTTGATTAACATTCTGTTACTTGGCGGTGCCTTTTATTGGTTATTTACTAAGCTTCATCAATGGATTCCCCAGCTGATGAGCTATGTTCCCCATTGGCTAGCGTGGTTGAACTTCATACTTTGGCCACTCGCTGTGATGTCCATTGTGCTGATCTTCGGCTATTTCTTTTCCACCCTCGCTAATTGGATTGCCGCCCCCTTCTTTGGATTATTGGCAGAACAACTCGAACAGCGCTTAACGGGCCATTCCCCTGATAATATAAGTTGGTGGTCTCTTGTTGCCGACCTCCCTAGAATCATGAAACGAGAATGGTTAAAGCTCTGTTATTACTTACCTCGTGCGGTGGGCTTACTCCTTATCCATTTTATTCCAGGAATAGGTCAACTGTTGGCCCCCCTGCTATGGTTTGTTTTTGGCGCTTGGATGATGGCCATTCAGTATGGCGATTATCCTTTTGATAACCACAAAGTCCCTTTCGAGACTATGCGGCGAAATCTTGCCCGTGATCGCAAAATTAATCTAGAATTTGGTGGGTTGATTAGCATATTGACTATGGTGCCTATCATTAATTTGGTCGTTATGCCTATTGCCGTCTGCGGTGCTACTGCACTGTGGGTTGACCGCTATCGTCAAACATTAACCAATGATAAGAACCCTTAGTTATTGCACTCTGACATATCGATATATCATTTCGTCACTTCACGGCGACCGTATAAAGCGTATTCTCACTAGGTTCCCCAAAATTCAAAGAGTTAAGGAAAGGATATGAGTAAGATTTACGAAGATAACTCGTTAACAATTGGCCACACGCCTTTAGTCAGGTTAAATCGCCTCGGTAATGGGCGTATTCTTGCTAAGGTTGAGTCACGTAATCCAAGCTTTAGCGTGAAATGCCGAATCGGCGCAAATATGATTTGGGATGCCGAAGAAAAAGGGTTATTAAAAGCGGGCGTCGAACTGGTCGAACCGACTAGCGGTAATACAGGTATTGCCCTTGCCTATGTGGCAGCTGCCCGCGGCTATAAATTGACGCTGACCATGCCTGATACCATGTCAGTGGAACGTCGTAAACTACTCAAAGCCTTAGGTGCAAACTTAGTCTTAACTGAAGGCGCAAAAGGAATGAAAGGCGCTATTGGTAAAGCCGAAGAAATTGTCGCCAGTAACCCTGCAAAGTATTTGATGCTGCAGCAATTCAGTAACCCTGCTAACCCAGCTATCCATGAAAAAACCACAGGCCCAGAAATCTGGGAAGATACTGACGGCGAAGTGGATGTGCTCATTGCGGGTGTAGGCACAGGCGGAACCCTAACCGGCACCGCTCGCTACTTAAAACAGACGCAAGGTAAGACCAGTTTGTATGCGGTAGCGGTTGAACCGACAGATTCTCCGGTGATTTCACAAACCCTTGCAGGCGAAGAAGTCGTACCAGGTCCCCATAAAATACAAGGGATCGGTGCTGGCTTTGTGCCTGATAATTTGGATCTAAGTTTGGTTGATCGCGTTATGACCATCACTAATGATGAATCCATTACGACTGCCCGTAATTTAATGGAGTCTGAAGGGATTTTAGCGGGTATCTCATCAGGCGCTGCGGTCGCGGCAGCACTAAAACTACAACAAGAGCCAGAGTTCGCCGATAAAAATATCGTTGTAATCCTTCCTTCTTCTGGCGAGCGTTACCTATCAACAGCCTTATTTGCCGACTTGTTCACAGAAAAAGAGAACAGTTAATAAACTTTCTTCTTGCTTTTAAAAAAGCTGTTTATAAAAAGCACCTACGGGTGCTTTTTTTGTGCAGTAGATCTCATTTTTGCTTGGTTCATATTTGCTTTACTCCCCCCGATTCTGGTATCAACGATGAGATTTATTTTGTGCCAAAAAATAATGCTCTCAATTTGTTGCTTTTGATCAACATCACATTGCAAAAACGGTAGGGTTATCGTCGTAATTGAAGTATAACTTTTAGTTGGATCTTCATCTTAGCAGGTTCGATAGGCCATAATATTTGTATCATCACATTAAGTCATAAACCTTTTGATTAGCTTGGGGAAAAATATGTTTCAGCAAGAAGTAACAATCACTGCACCGAATGGTTTACACACCCGTCCCGCTGCACAATTCGTAAAAGAAGCTAAAGGGTTTCAGTCTGATATCACTGTCACTTCTCAGGGTAAAACCGCCAGCGCTAAGAGCCTCTTTAAATTACAAACTTTAGGCTTAACCCAAGGAACCGTGGTCACGCTCAGCGCAGAAGGTGAAGATGAGCAACAAGCGATTGAACATTTAGTTAAATTAATGGCTGAGCTCGAATAATTGGCCCGCAATACAATAAGCCCATTGATTATTGGTCAAGCGTAGCTTTACACTCAATGGCTCTATTGAGCCGCTACACTTGGGCGCTTACTTCCAGTATTTACACTTAAGCATCGTTGATTTAAAGGTAAGATTATGATTTCTGGTATCCCTGCGTCACCCGGTATTGCATTCGGTAAAGCACTCCTTCTGAAAGAAGATGACATTGTCATCAATAGCCATAAAATCGATCCAAGCCAAGTTGATCAAGAAATTAATCGTTTTCTTGAAAGCCGCCAGAAAGCCTCTGCGCAGTTAGAGACTATTAAAACAAAAGCAGGCGAAACCTTTGGTACTGAGAAAGAGGCTATCTTCGAAGGGCATATTATGCTGCTGGAAGATGAAGAACTCGAACAAGAAATCATCGATCTTATCCGTAAAAATCACCAAACTGCTGATGCAGCGGTTCATGCTGTTATCGAAGACCAAGCCTCGGCTTTAGAAGAATTAGACGATGAGTACCTTAAAGAACGTGCAGCAGATGTACGTGATATCGGTAAGCGTCTACTGCAAAATATTCTTGGTCTGACCATTGTTGACCTCAGCGCGATTGCTGAAGAATCAATTTTGGTAGCAAAAGACCTGACACCTTCCGAAACCGCACAGCTTAATCTTGAGAAGGTATTAGGCTTTATCACCGATTTAGGTGGTAGAACCTCACATACCTCGATTATGGCGCGCTCTTTGGAGCTACCCGCCATTGTCGGCATTGGTAATATTACCCAATCGGTAAAAAACGGTGACTTTCTGATTCTTGATGCCGTTAATAACCAAGTGCTGATTAATCCTTCTGAAGAGGAAATCACTGAACTTCGTGAAATCCAAACGTCATGGCTAGACGAAAAGCACGAGATGGCCAAACTTAAAGATCTTCCGGCCATTACGCTAGATGGTCACCATGTCGAGGTCTGTGCCAACATTGGTACGGTACGTGACGTGGCCGGTGCTGAACGTAATGGCGCTGAAGGTGTCGGACTCTATCGTACAGAATTCTTGTTTATGGACCGTGAATCGCTTCCCTCCGAACAAGAACAATTTGAAGCCTATAAGGCCGTTGCTGAAGCCGTCGGAGCGCAAGCTGTCATTATCCGTACCATGGATATCGGCGGTGATAAAGATCTGCCTTATATGAACCTTCCTAAAGAGGATAACCCCTTCTTAGGTTGGCGTGCGATCCGTATTGGTATGGATCGTAAAGAAATTCTTCACGCACAGCTCCGGGCGATACTGCGCGCCTCAGCGTTCGGTAAGCTTCGCATTATGTTCCCGATGATTATCTCCGTCGAAGAAGTTCGTATCTTAAAAGCAGAACTCGATACGTTAAAAGCACAGTTGACCGAAGAAGGGAAAGCATTCGACCAAGGGATTGAAGTCGGTATTATGGTCGAAACGCCTGCGTCAGCGGCAATTGCCCATCACTTAGCGAAAGAAGTCGATTTCTTCAGTATCGGTACTAATGATCTGACGCAGTACACCTTGGCAGTCGACCGCGGTAATGACCGTATCTCCCATTTATATAACCCAATGAGCCCTTCAGTACTGTTGTTAATCAAGCAAGTTATTGACGCATCTCACGCTGTTGGAAAATGGACGGGGATGTGTGGTGAGTTAGCTGGCGATGAACGTGCTACACTATTACTATTAGGCATGGGACTAGATGAGTTTAGTATGAGTTCTATTTCTATCCCTAGAATTAAAAAAATTATTCGTAACACTAACTACGAAGACGTTAAAGCTTTAGCTGCTGAAGCCCTTGCGCAACCTACCGCTGAAGAGTTAACGAATATTGTTGATAAGTTTATTAAAGAAAAAACACTTTGCTAACTTATCATAAGTGTTTCGACGTTATTGCTTAGGAGAAGATCATGGGATTGTTTTCTAAACTTTTTGGCGACAAATCGGATAGCGATTCAAGCAACATTGAAATTGTTGCGCCGCTTTCAGGCGAAATTGTCAATATCGAAGATGTACCGGACGTAGTTTTCGCAGAAAAAATCGTTGGCGATGGTATTGCTATTCGTCCTAATGGTAACCAAATTGTGGCGCCTGTTGAGGGCACTATTGGTAAAATTTTCGAAACCAACCACGCCTTCTCTATCGAGTCGGATAACGGCATTGAACTCTTCGTACACTTCGGTATCGATACGGTTGAGTTAAAAGGCGAGGGCTTCAAGCGTCTCGCAGAGGAAGGACAAAAAGTGAAGAAAGGTGATCCTATCATCGAATTCGATCTTGCCTTCCTTGAGGAAAAAGCGAAATCAACCTTAACGCCTGTGGTGATTTCGAATATGGACGAAATCAAGTCCTTATCGAAACTCTCAGGACAGGTCACGGTCGGCGAAACACCGATTATGCGAATCCAAAAATAGTCATAAAAAAGCTCATCCTAGGATGAGCTTTTTTTTACTCTGGCCATCGTGGTAAGCGTATTGAGATTTTCAATCCACCTTCTTGACGGTTCGATGCCGACACTTGTCCATGATGGGCGGTGATCACTTTACGCACGATTGCTAAGCCTAATCCGTAACCCTTACCAGAGAGCGAAGATTGTAAGCGAACAAAAGGATCAAAAATACTCGAAATTTTTTCCTCAGCCACGCCTGGCCCATTATCACAAATCGTTAGCAGTAACGTATCGCGATCAACCTCTAGTTTCACCACAATCACCTGCCCTTGCGATGAATAACGTAAAGCATTACGGAGTACGTTCTCTATTGCACGCCGAATAAGCTCTGCATTTCCACGAACCGTTACTGACTTAAGGCTATCGTAGTGAGCAACTACATCAACTTGCGGCTGCTGAGCTTCGTAACGCACATCAACCAATATCGCTTCCAGTAGCGCGATAAAATCGAAATACTGTTCAATATCAATACCGTCATGTTCCGCGCGCGATAAGGTCAGTAGTTCACCAATCATCTTATCAAGCCGCTCGGTTTCAAGATCGATACGATCGAGGGATTGGGGGATATTCAACTCACTTTGTCGAGCCAATCCTACCGCAAGCTGTACCCTGGCTAATGGCGTGCGTAGCTCATGAGAAATATCATGCAGCAGTGCTTCGCGAGCTTTGACTAGCACATCAATGCGTTCGACCATCGCGTCAAAGTCTTTCGCCACAATCGATAACTCGTCATATCGCCGTTTCATAGCGGGAAATAATCGCACAGAGAGATTCCCACGTGAAACTTGAGCAAAGCCTTCCCGTAATTGTCTTATCGGTCGAGTCATATTCCATGCTAAAAGTAAGCTGAAGAAGATGCCAAGGCAAGGAGCGAAAAACATGATCGGAGTTGGAATATGTAATGAATCATGCCACGAACGGTGATTCCTCTCATCGAACCGCTCTAATCCACTGTAATCCAACTTAATAAGATAAGGCTGCCCCCTATTATCTCTACTTTGCTGGCTGATAACCGTTGGAACGCCGCGCCCTGCTGCGTTGAGATCAGATTCATTACTTGCTACCGGGGAGATCGTTAGCTGCGGCCTCACTTCTGGTTCCCAGCTATCGACCAACGCTTTTACCCCTTCAGGACCGGCTGAATGTGCTAATAACCCGCCAATCGATGCCAGTTGAACTTGCTGTAAACTACGCTGTTGTCTGGCGAATGGCGAGCCATCATCATGGGTAAAGAGCGAAAATCCTAACCAGATGACTTGGCTTATCAGCAGAAAAACAAATAGAAAAGCCACCAACATCTTGGTGAATAATCGCCTCGGATAACGTTGATTCATCGAATTTTGTAACCAATACTGCGTACGGTTTCGATAAAGACTTGGTCGTTAGTGGTTTTTGCGATCTTCTGACGAATATTACTAATATGTACATCGACGCTGCGGTCGTAAGCTTCGCGCGTACGACCTAAGGCTTTCTCTGACAATTCATCTTTGGATACTACGCGGTCCCCTGCCACTAATAACAGTTCGAGCAGGTTAAACTCAGATGCCGTAAGATCGATCGGTTGCTTCTGCCAGGTCACTGAACGCATCGCTGGATTGAGCACAAGCTCTTTAAGGACTAGCGGTTGGTTATCGTTAGGGGTGACAGGTATCTCTTCAAAACGACGCATCACCGAACGTAAGCGCGCGACCAGCTCCCGTGGATAACAGGGCTTAGGCATATAATCATCCGCCCCCATCTCTAAACCTATCACTCGGTCGATATTTTCGCCCTTCGCGGTAAGCATAATGATGGGTAATCGATGGTGCTGGCGTACCTGACGCAATACTTCAATGCCACTGATATCCGGCAGCATAATATCCAAGATCATCGCGTCATAATGCGACTGGTTGATCGCTTCTAAAGCCCGTTTGCCATGGGTAATGACATCGGTATTCATCCCTTCACCCACCAAGTACTGGCTGAGCATCTGTCCTAACTCTTGATCGTCTTCAACTAATAAAATTTTCATATTCAGGCCTCTAACTCACTTTACTTATCATGACGTCTTTTGGTGAGAGATTCTGTTAGTTTTACACAATTATTACGCTTTAACGGCCGTTCCATTGAATACCCCCGTTGAAAGATAACGGTCACCGCGATCACAGACTATGGCGACCACTACCCGCTCAGGATGCGCGTCGGCAAGACTTAACGCCGCCGATACCGCGGCCCCAGAACTTATCCCACAGAAGATCCCTTCTTGCTGTGCCAGCGCGCGTGTCGAATTCTCCGCCCGCTCTTGCGTCATCATCACAATGTCATCGACCCATTGTGGCTGATAGATTGTCGGCTGGTAAGCCTCTTGCCAATGGCGGATACCCGCAATCTGACTTCCTGCCTCAGGTTGTAAGCCAACGACTTGGATCGCGGTATTTTGCTGCTTAAGATAACGACCGGTGCCGCTGATAGTGCCCGTTGTCCCCATACTGGAAACAAAGTGGGTAATCCGACCTTCAGTCTGTTGCCAAATTTCGGGACCAGTGGTCTGGTAATGGGCTAGCGCATTATCGGGGTTATTAAATTGATCGAGAACGATACCCACACCTTGTGCCGCTAAAATTTGTGCGTAATCTCGCGCATACTCCATTCCCTGAGCTTGGTCGACCAGAATTAATTCTGCCCCATAGGCCTGCATTGCGGCTTGCCGTTCGGTACTCATATTATCGGGCATCAATAGTTTCAGCTTATAGCCCAATACTGCACAAATCATCGCCAGCGCAATACCGGTATTACCACTGGTGGCTTCAATTAAAGTATCGCCCGGTTTAATCAGCCCACGTTGTTCAGCCTTTCGTACCATCGACCACGCGGCGCGATCTTTGACCGACCCTGCGGGATTATTACCTTCGAGTTTCACCCATACCTCACCCGCCCCGGCGGAAGGCAGACGCTGTAATTTAACTAAGGGAGTATTACCTATCGTACTTTCTAGGGTGGTCACATTTTTATCCTATCGCTCGAACGCCATCAGCCTAGGTAAGAACCTAGGCTGATGGCAATGCTGACCTTGAAATTATCAGTACGTTTAATTAAAGGCAAGTGGCGCTAAGAGATTGTCTTGTTGATACACTCGCGCTTGCGCCAGATTAAGGTAAACCGTGGTCCCTCGCTCAGGGGCGACCAAGGTTTGACTGACAGCCGAGAGAGGATCTACGTCCAGCCCCTCCACGTCCAAACTCAGTTGCCAAAAATGGCCGCGTGGCGTTACTTCGAGTACTGTCGCCGGTAAGCGATGCAGTGCATCGGGCTGCGCTGACCAGGTCAGCTCCCAAGGACGGAGAAAGAGGTCGATAGGTCCCTGTGCTGCATAAGGTTGGCTAAGTTGCCACTGCTGCTGCCCTACCTGTAAAGATTGCCCGGATACCGTTGCAGATAGGCGGTTAATCTCCCCTAAAAACTCCAACACAAAGCGGCTTTCTGGCTGCTGCCAAACTTGCTGCGGAGTACCGTGTTGCTCAATATTTCCTTGGCTCATCACCACGATGTGATCGGCCACGTCCATAGCCTCTTCTTGGTCATGGGTGACAAAGACACTGGTAAATTTAAGTTCTTCATGCAACTGACGTAGCCAACGACGTAGCTCTTTGCGTACCTGTGCATCTAAGGCCCCGAAAGGCTCATCGAGTAATAATATTGCAGGTTCGACCGCTAAAGCTCTTGCTAAAGCCACCCGCTGCTTTTGTCCACCGGAAAGTTGCGCTGGATAGCGTTTAGCGAACTCCTTCAGCTGTACCATCTCCAAAAGCTTCATCACTTTTTCACGGATTACCGCTTTACTTGGCCGCGTTTTACGCGGCATCACGGTCAGCCCGAAAGCAATATTATCGAAGACGTTCATATGGCGGAATAGCGCATAATGTTGGAAAACAAAGCCGACCTGACGATCCCGTGCATGAACTTGGCTGACGTCACGTCCGTGGAACAGGATTTCTCCTGCATTCTGATTTTCTAACCCAGCAATAATACGCAACAGCGTGGTTTTTCCTGATCCAGACGGCCCCAGTAACGCCACCATCTCACCGGATGGAATATCAAGACTGATATTATTCAATACCTGAGTTTGACCAAAGGATTTGGAAATCTGGTTAATATTAATGCTCATTTTCGCCTGCCTGTGCGCCGTGCTGCTGACGTTCTAAGCGCCATTGCAGTACACTTTTTAAACATAAGGTGACCATCGCCATCATGGCGAGTAAAGCCGCAGCCGTGAAAGCCCCGACAGTGTTGTAATCTTGGTTGAGAAGTTCTACTTGTAAAGGAAGCGTGTAAGTCTCGCCGCGTATCGCACCTGAGACGACGGATACCGCGCCAAACTCGCCGATAGCTCGCGCATTAGTTAGCACCACGCCGTACAGCAACGCCCATCTGATATTCGGTAGCGTGACACGACGAAACATTTGCCAGCCATTTGCGCCCAGCAAAATCGCTGCTTCATCCTCTTGACTCCCCTGACTGAGCATTACGGGTACTAACTCCCGAATCACAAAAGGACAGGTAACGAAAATAGTGACTAATACCATTCCCGGCCAGGTAAACATCACTTGGATATTATGCGCATCTAGCCAGCTGCCGGCCGGACCATTTATTCCCCAAAAGAGGAGATAGAGTAAGCCAACCACTACTGGCGAAATAGCAAAGGGGATATCGTACAAGGTCAGTAAAAACTGCCGACCTGGGAAATTGAAGCGGCTGACTAACCAAGCCAGTAAAGTCCCAAAAAGTAGATTTACGGGCACGGTAATCAGTGCAATTAAGACCGTTAGCCAAATGGCATGCAACATATCGCCGTCACGCAAATTATGCAGGGCAACCCCTACCCCTTCACTGAGGGCCTGCCAAAAAATATAGACGAGCGGCACTAACAAAAAGAGTGCGGCACTGAGCAACGCTAAACCAATCAGTATCCACTTCGTCCAAGGGCGTGATGAAACAGCCATTATTTACCCCCTAAACGACGCCCGTAACGGCTCTGTAATGTATTGATTGTGAATAGCAGGATTAACGATGCCCCCATAATCACCGAGGCGATAGCACTAGAAGCTGGGAAATCAAATTCTTGCTGGCGAACAAAGATGAGTAATGAGATAACTTCCGTTTTCCATGCAATATTACCGGCAATAAAGATGACTGCGCCAAACTCCCCCAAACTACGTGTGAAAGAGAGCGCGGTCCCGGCAAGCAGTGATGGAGCAATTTCGGGCAAAATGACCTTGAAAAAGGCCTGACTAGGGCGTGCGCCTAGGGTTTCCGCGGCTTCTTCATATTCTGGACCTAGCTCTTCCAACACTGGCTGGACGGTACGGATCACAAAGGGAATACTGGTAAAAGCCATCGCGACGGCAATCCCTAACCAAGTGTAAGTCACCTTAATACCGTGCTCTGCCAGCCAATGACCATACCACCCATTCGACGAGAATAATCCCGCAAGCGTTAAACCGGCAACGGCAGTCGGTAGAGCAAAAGGGAGATCCATCAAGCCATCCAGAAATGTCCGGCCCGGGAAACGGTAGCGCGTGAGTACCCATGCCATTAATGTTCCAAATACGGCGTTAAATAATGACGCTATCGCGGCCGATAATAGCGTAATTTTATAAGCAGCGACTAATTGTGGGTCACTGATGACTCGCCAATATTCAGCCCACGTCATCTGCGATAACTGCATCAATAACGCGCTGACCGGTAATAGTAAAATCAAACAGGTAAAGAATAAGCTTGTCCCAAGACTCAAGCCAAATCCTGGTAAAACGCGACGTTGACGTGAAAAAATCATAGTGATGACCCTGCTGCCTGCAATGTATCGAACTCCCCTTGCGGTGCGAAGTGAGACTGCATGGCTTTTTGCCATGAGCCAAACTGCTGTTCAACCGTGAAAAAATGAACGGGTGTAAAATGTTGTTGTGCCACAGCACTTGGTGTCGCGTGGTAAGTACGGTAATAAAAACGCGTTAAAATATTTTGCGCCTCGGGTTGGTAAAGGAAATTTAAGTAAGCTTGTGCAAGATCAGTAGAATGATCGCGCTCAGTATTGCGATCAATCCACGTCACCGGAAATTCCGCTTTAATATTAGTCTGCGGAATGATGACTTGGTAGTGCTGGTCAGGATAATGCTGTTGCAACGTACGAGCTTCAGCTTCAAAAGTAATCAACACATCGCCCAATTTCTGATTCACAAAACTTTGGGTTGCCCCACGCCCACCAATATCGGCAACCTGCGTGTTGTTTATCCATTGCCGCATGGCTTTACGTACAGCGGCATCATCATGCCCATAAGCAATAGACAATGCCCCCCATGCCGCTAACCAAGCATAACGACCATTTCCGGAAGTTTTAGGATTGGGGTAGATAAGCTTCACGCCTGGCTTAACTAAATCCTGCCACGCTGCGATATGGAGGGGATTGCCACGGCGAACGACTAGCGCCATGATCGAGTAGTAAGGTGAGCTATTGTTGGCTAGGCGTTGCTGCCAATCCTCTGGGATCAGTGACCCTCGGTCATGCAGTATTTGAATATCAGGCACTTGATTGAAGGTCACCACATCGGCACGCATCCCTTGCAAGATAGCAAGAGCTTGTTTAGAAGAGCCACCATGTGATTGACGGATAGTCAGTTTATCTTCGGGATGCTGCCTATCCCACTGTTGGATAAACACTGGATTCAATTGTTCATATAGCTCGCGTGACACATCGTAAGAGCTATTGAGTAACTGAGCTGGATAGGCAGACGGTGCAGCAAGCAACAGTAGGCCTACCACCGATGATTTGTACCCTCTCTTCATACCTGAAAATTCCAATCTCAACCTCAGTCAATCTAGAAGTAATCAGTGTATTTATAAGCATAAAAAAGCAGTAATGGTTTTATATACCGATTACTGCTGTGTAATTGCTAAAAAATATATAACGGCTAGGCGTGCCAAATAATCTCAGAGAGTGTCCACTGTTTAAGCGTAGCGTCTGCAGGCATGATGCCCGATGGTCCACTAAACTCGCCTTGATAGATAACGTCAAGATGTTGGCTGTTTGGCACTTTACATTGTACATGCTGGCTATCACGGCCTGGTTGGCAGTTACCATAAGCTTTTTGGAAAAGTGCTGAGAACGGTGCACCAAATGCGATACCTTTAGGGGTGCCTACTTCGCTATCCGATACACTGATTTTATTAACCGACCCATCGCCATAGAACGTCATCGCGACCTGTTGATCTTTCATCGCTTGGATATAACTTTCTATCTGCCCATTACGCGTTCCCATTCCTTGGCGGATCCGATAGTCGCTACCAATACCTTGACTAATCGCCTCAGCGTTAAAGGGAGTTGAACGGGTAATTTTCCCCACCCCTTGCTCGCTCACGGCGATTGAAGCGCCAAACCAGTTCCAAGGCAGTGCGGACGACCAGCTATAGCTTAAAGGATTCCACCAATGGACGCTGCTGCTTGATGTCTCAGTCTGGTGGCTGGAACCCGCACAGCCGCTGAGCAGTACCGCACTGGCAAACAGTGCACAGGGTAACGCTTTCATTTCTATTCCTCTTGCATAGTAGATCAATGCTACTAGGAGTGATCTTCGCTGAAAAAGTTTACTGTAACGCGTTTTTTATTGAATGAAACACCGTTTTAGGCGACTCATTGTCAGTAACGCGGCTTCAGTTAACAGATCGAACAAGGTTAACAGCAGTAACAGCGGCGAACTTTCTAAAGCGACTCTATTCCATTGACTTAATTGCCATGCGCAGAGCAGAGCCCCACTGATAAGCAAAGTATAGCGACAGATGCGCCAGCTACGGGGAAAACGTTGACGGTAGCCACTAAGCCCCATACAGATTAACGCCGGTAAGCCCATCGCTAAACCGATATAAAAGGTCGAAGTCTCCGGCACAAACAGGCGTAAGAGCGTGTCACCTTGTTGCCGTGAGGCGCCTGCCATCACCAACAATATCCAAGCACGAGCCTGATATAACAAAATAGCCCACAGCAAAAAGGGTAGAGGGGCCGCACTCCCATCTGCTTCGATATCAAAATCGTCCATCATCGGAGGCGATTAATATTCACGATCTTCGATCAAGCGTTTTCCAAGGCTGGTGACTTCATTAATCTCGTAGTCCAATTTTTCATAAAATCCCAACACCAAATCATTATCATCACGGATTTGAAGATTGAGCTTAGGACAGCCTCGAGCAATTAACTTTTTCTCTAATCGGTTCATCAATGCATTGGCAAAGCCGCGTCCTTGGTAATCAGGATGAACGGCAAGATAATAGGCTGAGCCGCGATGACCGTCATAGCCCCCCATCACACTCCCTACGATTTGTCCTGAAAGGACAACGACAAGAAAAAGATCAGCATCATGGCGTAATTTACGTTCGATATCGAGTTCAGGATCATTCCAAGGCCGTAACAGATCACAACGCTCCCAAAGCGTAATCACTTCATCGATATCTTGTTGTTCAAAAACACGAATTTCCATTTTTTGACCTCCCCTCGGCGAAAACCAACTATTATGCGTGTGTAGTAGGGTGTTAGAAAAGGCAATACTCGGTAAAAGCCTGAAATATTTCAATGTTAGCAATATCGCTAATGTTATTATATAACCTAATTATTAATAGTAATTCTCATTAACTCTTCACGGATCTGAATCTAATGAAAAAATTGGCCTCACTGAAACAATTAGTCAATCGCCGCCAATTACTCTTTTCCGGTCTCGCGTTGGCTGTGCTTTCGCCACGCGCCGTACTGGCCGAAGAGTCGCGGATCCCGGTATCTCGTCAACGCCATTCGGCAGCAAAAAAGAGTCAATCGGGGAAATTTATTGTCATGCTAGACCCCGGTCATGGCGGCATCGATTCTGGCGCGGTCGGTGAAGAAGGCTCGATGGAAAAGCATGTTGTTCTAGAGATTGCCAATACAGTACGCCAATTATTGAGTAATCACCCACATATCGAAGCGCGGTTAACGCGTGACAGTGATCATTTCATCCCCCTTTATCAACGGGTCGAAATTGCGTCGCAGCATGGGGCATCACTCTTTATGTCAATCCATGCTGACGGCTATACTGACCCCTCTGCTCGTGGCGCCTCGGTTTTCGCCCTCTCCAACCGCGGGGCTAGTAGTGCGATGGCACGTTATCTGTCTGATCGTGAAAATAATGCCGATGCGGTTGGCGGTCTTAAAGTGCAACAAAAAGACCAATACTTGCAGCAAATCTTATTCGACCTAGTTCAGACCGACACCATTAAAAACAGTCTAACGCTTGGCAAGCACGTTCTCGATACGATTCGTCCCGTGCACCATTTGCACAGTCAACATACCGAACAAGCTGCATTTGCCGTATTAAAGTCCCCTTCTATCCCCTCTGTGTTAGTAGAAACTTCGTTCATTACTAACCCAAGTGAAGAGAGGCTACTTGGCACCACAGCATTTCGTAAAAAAATTGCTGGCGCTATTTCTGATGGTATCGTCAACTTTTATAATGAACAGCAACGCCGTAATCGCCGAGTCAGTTGATTCATTTAATGTTCAATGAAGGTTGTAGAAACAGATCATGAGTACGCAAACAATCGAGCAAGTAAAACAATTCCTCCTGTCGTTACAGGATACTATTTGTCAACAATTAGCCGAACTTGATGGCCACGCTTCGTTTCTCGAAGATGACTGGGTTCGAGAAGCAGGTGGTGGCGGGCGGACTCGCGTTCTCACTCAAGGTAAACTGTTCGAGCAAGCGGGCGTAAACTTCTCCCATGTTTATGGCGACCAAATGCCTGCTTCAGCCACCGCCCATCGCCCGGAGTTAGCCGGACGAAGCTTTCAAGCGATGGGAGTCTCGTTAGTCATCCATCCTAATAATCCCTACGTCCCGACCAGCCACGCCAATGTCCGTTTTTTTATTGCTGAAAAACCCGATGCAGAGCCAGTCTGGTGGTTTGGCGGTGGCTTTGATTTAACACCCTTTTACGGTTTTGAAGAAGATGCCCAACATTGGCATCAAACCGCTGCTGACCTATGCCGCCCATTTGGTGATGACGTCTACCCACACTATAAAAAATGGTGTGACGAATATTTCTTCTTACGTCATCGTAATGAGCAACGCGGTATTGGTGGACTCTTTTTTGATGACCTGAATACCCCGAACTTCGAACACTGCTTCGCCTTTATGCAGGCCGTTGGCTTAGGGTTTTTAGACGCTTACCTTCCGATTGTTAAGCGACGCCATGCAACGCCTTACGGCGATCGCGAAAGACAATTCCAACTTTACCGGCGTGGGCGTTATGTTGAATTCAATCTATTATGGGATCGCGGCACACTCTTTGGGATCCAAAGTGGGGGTCGGACTGAATCTATCTTGATGTCGATGCCTCCGCTTGTTCGCTTTGAATATGATTATCAAACAGAGGCAGATTCTCCAGAGGCAAGACTGACCGAAGATTTTTTGATCGTGCGAGACTGGCTATAATGTAAGGGCTCGGTGTCGACTGCCGAGCCATCATCATTGCTTATAAAAAGAAACATAATAATTCGTCCTTTTTCTAATAAGCGTGTTGTAAACCCGCTATTATCAGTTCTGACTTCTATTCACTGTCTATGGACCGCTCTCCTTTGAAAAAACTAACATTATCCCTTGTTGCAACGCTCATTATCTCTGCAACCAGTCCCAGCTTTGCTACCCCGAGAGTTGCTCCGCAAGTTAGCGCCGATATCGTGCAACGCTATGCACAACAAATTTACCAACAGACCGCCGCGGCCAGTATGACGATGGTAGTGATTGATGGTAACCAACACTACTTCACCAGCGCGGGTGAGACCCGTCGAGGAAGCGGTGTTCGCCCAACGAAAGAGAGTGTTTTCCGTCTTGCATCCATCAGTAAGCTGTTCACCAGCGAAACTCTGGTTAAACTGGACCAACAAGGTGTCGTCAAGCTTTCCGATCCGTTGAGCAAATACACACCTAAAGGGATGACCGTCCCGGCTTTTCGCGGTTACACTATTAAGTTACAAAATCTTGCGACGCATACCGCAGGACTTCCCCGCGAGATGCCGGGTGGACGCGCAAACCGCCCCGTTTTTATCTGGCCGGAAAAATCCTCACGCTGGCAGTGGCTGCAGCATGCCAAGCTAAAATCAATTCCCGGTACCGTTGCCGCTTACTCGAATTTAGGCTTTGATTACCTCGCTGATGCGCTCTCTCAAGCCAGCGGAAAGCCCTATCCTCAGTTAGTGCAATCGTTAATTACCCGTCCGTTAGGAATGAAAGATACGACCTTCACACCTTCCCCCGATCAGTGTCGTCGATTAATCATTCCACGCGATCATGCTAGCCCTTGTAATAACACCCTCGCGGCGATTGGCAGTGGTGGACTGTACTCGACAGCTGACGATATGGAACGCTGGATGCAGCAGTTCCTATCCAGTTCAATTCGACCTCGCTCTCCCCTCGCCAGCACTTTACAGCGAGTAGTCTATCCGCGTAGTCAGTTAGTACGGATGAACGGTATGGATGTTGCGGGCCCTGCTAGCGGTTTAGGATTAGGGTGGGTCCATATGGATGCGATGGGAAGCCAACCAGCGCTGGTCGAAAAAACCGGTGGTGGCGGCGGTTTTATGACCTATATTGTGATGGATCCGCGTAGTAACGTCGGTGTCTTTATTGCTGTTGCCCGTGCACCAGGCAGCCATTTTACCCCAATGAGCCAAGGGGCTAACCAACTGGTGACGGCTTTAGTCAATAACCGTTAACCTTCAATGCATCAGGCCATCATTCAACGAGGTGGCCTGAATTATTCAGCTATGCAGTGAGACTTACTGAGTATTATCGATAACTTACCATTCAATTATTCATTGAAACCAATGAAGCCGAGCCAATCGAATTTTTGACTAAGAGTCTTCGCCGTGTAGCGCTAAAAAATACAGGTCAACCGCGATTTTCTCTTAAGTCCCCTTTCACTTTTAAGCTGATTAGAAGAGGATTGTATTGGCTTGAAAGAATTTATCTCACCCTGATAGTTCCCTCTGAAGACCGATCCCAATGCTGTTATAAAGCCTTCTCTAAAAAATTGATAAAGAGTTTTACCGATGCCGTTTGATATCGTCCGGGTAGCTGATGAAGTTGAAGGGTTCGTTCAGCTAAAGTGTTATTGAGTAAATTCCGCATGATGAATGGTGGATCGTTAGCCTCAGACCTTATCGTAAATTGACTACAAAAAGTGATAGCCAAAGGATTAAGCATCAGAAAATGATAGAGAGATGAAAAATTATTGCAGGTAAACATTGGTTCGATAAATACCCCATGTAATTGACAGGATAAATCAAAAAGCTGGCGAACTGTGGTGGTTTGATCAGGTAAGGCGATGGGATAACTACTTAGGTCTTGTAGGCTAAATGACTTTACTGCTAAGGGGTGTTTCGCAGACATCGCCACCATAATCGGCGCAGGCCAGCTCCCCAGTACCTGTACTCTACGTTCTGAATGCAAGCAAAACTGTAACGCCAAGTCACAGCCTCCACGGTTAAGGTTTTCTAAGATTTGACTCGAACTTCCCACTTTAAGATGAAAGCTAACCGAAGGGTATTGCTGGCGAAACTGTGAACACAATGCAGGCAGTAGGTTCCACGCTAAACCATCGGGGCAGGCGATATTGATGGTTGTACGCTGTAAAGCCGTACGTCCTTTCATCTCTGAGAGCGTGCTTTCCATAGCTTGCTGACTCTGGCGCACATGGCGCTCAAAAATACGTCCAGCCTCAGTCAATGTCATACCACGAGCATGCCGCTCAAATAGAGGGACTCCCGTCTTATCTTCTAATTGTTGTATCTGGCGGCTAATTGCAGAGGTTGCTACAAAGAGATGCTGACTCGCAGCACTGAGTGAACCCGCGTCAACCACTGCAAGGAAATATCGGACTTCAGTCGTTAGCATAAATTTGCCTCTAAAAAGTGCATGCTACTTATTCGTGCAGGTCAGCCTTGCTTTTATAGCAACGCTTGTTTGTTTTTTTGTTGATTGTATCAAAGCTCACCCCTCACTTAGATTACTCATACAACATAAAAAAATACAAATTGGACAGAGATATGACAGCAGAAAAAGTTATGGATGCCGCAACCACTTGGTTTGATAGTGGGGAATTTAAAAACGTCTTAGCTAGGCGAATCGCCATCCGTTCAGAGAGCCAACGTGATGATCGTGATAATGAAATTAGACTTTATCTAGAACAAGAAATTACCCCCGCTTTTGAAAAAATCGGTTTCATAATCACAACTCTGCCTAATAGGTCGGCTCCAGCACGGCCTATGCTATTAGCGACACGTATCGAAGATCCGTCTTTACCCACCCTACTTTGCTACGGGCACGGTGATGTTGTGTTTGGGGAAGAAGAAAGTTGGCGAGAAGGATTAATACCATGGCAATTGATTGAGGAGGATGATCGTTGGTATGGACGTGGCAGTGCTGATAATAAAGGCCAACATTCTATCAATATTGCGGCATTAGAACAGATTTACCAATTCCGCGGTGGTCGTCTCGGTTTCAATTGTAAGTTCCTTTTTGAAATGGGTGAAGAAGTCAGCTCTCCTGGACTGGCAACCATCTGCCAGCAGCATAGCGACGCATTAAGCGCAGATGTATTTATTGCTTCGGATGGCCCAAGAGTCGATGCTGTTAGCCCGACCTTATTTCTTGGCTCTCGAGGTGCAGTCAACGTTAAGCTATCCATTAATGCTCGAGATAGCGATTATCATTCCGGTAACTGGGGGGGATTACTGTCAAATCCCGCTACACGTCTTTGCAACGCGATAAGTACATTAGTCAACAGTCAGGGACAGATACTGGTTAATGGGTTAAAACCCCCTGCTATCACTGAAAATATGCGTAAAATTCTCAGAGACATTACGTTGAGACCTAGTGCAAATAGTCCAGAAATCGACGTTAATTGGGGCGAGTCGGGGCTCACGCCTGTTGAACGTCTCTATGGCTGGAATACTTTAGAAATATTGGCTATGAATGCAGGAAAGATTGATTGCGCTATGAATGCCATACCCGGTCAAGCCACAGCGATTTGCCAGTTACGTTTTGTCGTCGATACTGATTGGGAGAATATCGGTACTTACCTCACACAACACTTAGTAGAACAGGGATTCAATGATGTAATAGTCGATGTACTACGAGGCTCAGCGGCCACCAGGCTGGATCCTAATAATCCTTTAGTCGATTGGGCGCTAGAATCCATACAAAAAAGCAGTGGTAAAAAAGCAACTTTACTTCCTAACCTCGGTGGTTCTCTCCCTAATGACGTCTTCGCAAATATCTTAAAACTCCCAACGCTTTGGATACCTCACTCCTACCCGAGTTGCGGTCAGCATGGCGCTAATGAACATATGTTGAAGTCCATTGCCAAAGAGGGGCTAAAAATAATGACGCACTTATTTTGGGAGTTTGGTGAAAAAGGGTTGGAGATCGTTGCCAATCATCGTAGTTATCAACAAAAACAGGGGGATTCATAATGGATGCGACGAGCTACACAACCCCACCTTTGTATAAAACGCTCTTCGCGACTTGTGTCGGTAATGCCCTTGAATGGTTCGACATTGCCGTTTATGCTTTTTTTGCCCGTTATATCGCTAATGAGTTCTTCCCAACACAAGATACATCAGTCTCGATGTTACTCACTTTTGGAAGTTTTGGGATATCGTTTCTCATCCGACCACTGGGTGCCATTATTCTAGGAAGCTATGCGGATCGATATGGCAGAAAAAATGCCCTGCTTTTATCGATAACGCTTATGACCATTGGCTGCGCAATGATCGTTTTGATGCCCGGTTATGCAACAATAGGACTGGCTGCTCCACTTTTAATTTTACTCGCGAGGCTTATTCAAGGGTTCTCTGCTGGAGGAGAGTTTGGAAGTTCCACCGCTTTTTTAGTCGAACATTTTCCACAACGTAAGGCTTTTATTGCTAGTTGGCAATTTGCCACACAGGGCGCAAGTACATTACTTGCTTCAGCCTTCGGCTTAGGATTAACGCAATGGCTTTCAGAAGATGATCTCCAACAATGGGGGTGGCGGATACCTTTTATCTTTGGATTACTAATTGGGCCTGTTGGACTCTACATACGCCGTAATATTCAAGAGCCAGTTCATTTCACTTTAAAGAAAACAGCTCATTCTCCTCTGAAAATTTTAATTGCTAGTCAGCATAAGCCATTATTTCTTGCCATAGGATTGATGGTTATTTCTACCGGTATTAATTATATGTTGAATTATATTCCGGCATTTGCCACCGAAAATTTACATTTAGACAGTAAAAGTGCATTCGCCGCGACCTTGATGGGTGGCGTTATTTTAACGGTCGTAACACCATTGGTAGGACTGATGGCAGAGAAAATAGGAAGACGCCCCTTAATGTGGACCTCACTCACACTGCTCATATTGACCATCTATCCTGCTTTTAGGGTAGTGGTGAATTATCATACCACTACTTTATTAGTCTTATTAGTCAGTTGGTTGGCTTTACTAAAGTCGATCTATTTCGCTACGCTGCCCTCAATGATGGCTGATTTATTCCCTATCGATACGCGAGCTAGCGGAATGGCTATTAGTTATAACGTTGCAGTGACAGTATTTGGAGGTTTTGCCCCATTAATATGTAGCCTCTTGATTAACCTTACTGGGACTTCATTAGCGCCAGGCTACTATTTAATGGCGTTAGTGATATTCAGTAGCTATGCACTCTTTCGGGCGAAATCCTATCAAGTTTCTCAAATTAGATGATATAGCTTCTAAACATTGATTAATTTAGTGAATATGGCCGCCTTAAAGAAGGTGGCCTTTTTACTAATAAATAATATTTCGTTACCCATGACTATAAGTTCAGTCATTTGTTACTGATGAATAATTAAGCTATCAGTCTTTGGTGAATATCTCGCATTTTATTGAATCGGTAATTCCGATAAATAACTTTTTACAGGCTTAATTATTCAGACTTTACGAAAAAAAAATAAGTAAAAAAACGGCACCGTCTATGACGATACCGTTTTTATGCTGTACCCGCCTAGGGTTTATCCCCGAGTTAACTACTCTTCGTGATGCGCAGAAAGATGTTGCTGCTCACGTAACGACACTTCGTGTACTCGTTTACGCACTCCGAACCAGCCGATGATTAATAGAATAATAATCAGCGGTACTGAGGCAATAGTGTAAGTTCCATTCGGATAATCGAAAGCCATTAGCACTAACACGCTCGCTAGGAACAACAGCGTCAACCAAGACGTGAACGGCGCTCCAGGGAGTTTGAAGGAGATGTCTTCCGCTTTACCTTCGCGAATCGCTTTACGTAAACGTAACTGACACAGCACGATAAAGGCCCATGAACTGATAATACCTAATGAGGCAAAGTTCAGAACGATTTCGAACACTTGGCTTGGCACATAATAGTTCAGTACCACACCGAAGATGTAGATGACAATCGTGGCAAGAATCCCGGCATAAGGCACTTGCTGGCGACTCATTTTGGACATAAAGCGTGGCGCTGAACCACCCATCGACATAGAACGTAAGATACGTCCAGTCGAGTATAGGCCAGAGTTAAGGCTCGATAATGCCGCCGTTAATACCACGATGTTCATGATACTACCGATATAGGGTACGCCTAATTTACTAAAGAATGTCACAAAAGGACTTTGACCCGCTTGATAGGCATTCCATGGCAGTAGCAGAACAAGTAATACCACCGAACCGACATAGAACAGACCAATTCGCCAGATCACGCTATTGATCGCTTTGGGTACCATGATTTTAGGGTTTTTACACTCTCCTGCCGCCGTACCGACTAACTCGATTGAGGCGAAAGCGAATACGACCCCTTGCACTAAGACAAAGGCAGCCATTATCCCATGTGGGAAAAAGCCTCCGTTATCAGAGATCAAGTGGAATCCTGTCGTGTTACCGTCGAGGGGTTTACCGCTTCCTAAGAAGACTACACCCACCACTAAGAAAATCACGATGGCCAAGACTTTGATAAGCGAAAACCAGAATTCCATCTCCGCAAACCATTTAACCCCGACCATATTCATGGTGCCCACAATCGCTAACGCACCCAATGCAATCACCCACTGTGGGATATCGCCGAAGGCTCCCCAGTAGTGCATATAGAGCGCCACGGCAGTGATATCCACGATGCCGGTCATCGCCCAGTTCACAAAGTACATCCAGCCTGCCACGTAGGAGGCTTTCTCACCCATAAACTCACGGGCATAAGAGACGAAGCTACCGCTTGATGGGCGGTGCAAGACTAATTCTCCCAGTGCACGCAAGATGAAAAATGAGAAGATGCCACAGACTAAATAAACCAGTGCGAGGGCTGGACCTGCGAGTTGTAAACGTGCCCCTGCGCCGAGAAAAAGCCCGGTACCAATTGCTCCGCCAATTGCTATCATCTGTACTTGACGGTTCCCCATCTCCTTACGATATCCGGAGTCATGGGAGTTTAACCACTTACGTCTGGCGTGCTGTAAATCAGCCGCTGTTTTTTTTGTATTTTTCATAGTTTTCCTGTTTGTCCACTTCTACAGCAAATCCCCTCTACCGCATCAGCACAGGTGAAAATTGGCGAATTTATCCAGAGGGTGATGAATCCTACCTGCAAGTCGCTGAATTCGTAAAGCCCTGTAAAGAATTAATCTACGTTAACGTTTGCTCTTTTAGTTAAAAAACAATACAAGTCATTGTTAATAAAGGTTTTTTATTTATAAAAAGGTTTAACTCATTTCATGATACTGTTCACAGTTTCTCTGTCGACCGAAAAACGCTACGCGACAAGGGTTTCCCACCCATCAAAGGGTAGAAAATATGGGCTAAATGCGGCATTATCCTTGATTAACCGTGATCTTTTGACTTAATAATTAGGTAGTACTGTCTCATGACTCAAGTAACCGCGCCGGCCCTTACCCTCTATGGTATTAAAACCTGTGACACCGTAAGAAAGGCACGCAAGTACCTCTCTGAACATCATTGCGAAGCCACTTATCATGACTTCCGTCAGCAAGGCTTAGACGAAACATTACTGGACCAACTAATTAAAGGTCTGGGCATCAAAGCATTGCTAAACACACGCGGCACCACTTGGCGTACACTTTCTGAAGATCAAAAACAGAATGCCAGCGACCCAGCTGCGGCCCGTCAGATCATGTTAGAGTACCCTGCTGTCATTAAGCGACCAGTACTGGTGCGGGCGGATGGCGAGATGCTGGTAGGCTTCGATACCGCCGCGTGGTCAACCTTTATTCAGGGAGCGCGTTAAGATGTTTTGCCCTGTTATCGAACTTGCACAACAACTGATTCGCTGTCCCTCGTTAAGTCCTGACGATGCGGGTTGCCAAGCATTATTGATCGCACGCCTAGAAGCGATTGGTTTTCATATCGAACCGATGCATTTTGGCGATACCCAAAATTTCTGGGCCACTCGCGGCCAAGGTCAAACCCTTGCTTTTGCCGGCCATACCGACGTCGTACCGGTTGGCGATGAGCGACAATGGATTAATCCTCCCTTTGAACCCGCGATTCGCGATGGGCTCCTCTTCGGTCGCGGAGCCGCCGATATGAAGGGCTCCTTAGCCGCCATGGTCGTGGCCGCCGAGCGCTTCGTTGAACAGCATCCACACCATACAGGACGACTCGCCTTTTTGATCACTTCTGATGAAGAAGCGAGTGGTATCAACGGTACGGTCAAAGTAGTTGAACAGTTAATGGCTCGCCAAGAGCGCGTGGAATACTGCTTGGTCGGCGAACCCTCGAGCACTGAGCGTGTCGGTGATGTCGTGAAAAATGGTCGTCGTGGCTCAATCACCGCGAACTTAACCGTACATGGCGTACAAGGACATGTCGCCTACCCTCACCTCGCGGATAATCCTGTGCATCGTGCACTCCCTGCCCTACAGGAATTAGCAGCAACTGAGTGGGATCAAGGCAATGAATTTTTCCCGCCGACTAGTATGCAAATCGCCAATATCCAGGCCGGTACCGGCAGTAATAATGTGATCCCGGGCGACTTATACGTACAATTTAATTTCCGTTTCAGCACCGAATTAACCGACCAGCAAATTCGCCAAGCCGTCGCCGACCTGCTTGATCGGCACCAGCTTCGTTATACCTTAGAGTGGAATTTATCCGGTCAACCCTTCCTGACAGCAAAAGGTGCATTAGTCGATGCTGTCGTGGATGCCGTTCAGCACTATAATGAGATTAAGCCAGAGTTACTCACGAACGGCGGAACCTCAGATGGACGATTTATCGCCAGAATGGGGACGCAAGTCGTTGAGTTAGGTCCGGTTAATGCCACGATTCACAAAATCAATGAATGCGTGAGTGCTGCCGACCTACAAACCCTCAGCCGGATGTATCAACGGATTATGCAGTTACTACTGACCTAAGGAGACTCACATGGAATGGGTAAAAGAGTATTGGTGGGTATTAATCATCCTGTTTATGGTGGGATTATTGGTCAATGTGTACAAAGACTTGAAGCGCGTTGATGTCAAAAAATACTTAGATAATAAACCTAAATTGCCACCTCATCGTGATTTTAACGATAAGTGGGATGATGAAGAGGACGATTGGCCGAAGAAGAAATAGGCCATCCTTTAGGGACTGCAGAACAACCGCAGTCCCTTGTTCGTTAGATCATCGGGATCACATCGTCGTTATCGGGCGCCTGCCCTTGCGAAGCCTCATCAAAATAACGTTGCGGGATGGTCTCTTTTAAATGTTTTAAGGCGATAGCAATACCTTGCTCATCAATCGCATGGGGTAACTGCTCAATGATATTGAGTGTCACATCTCCCCCAGCTTCATTTAGCCACTGCTCAGCATTTACCGCATGAATCAATGGAATCTGTTCGTCATCCTCACCGTGAATCAGGTGGATAGTCGTATTCAAGGATGCCACTACCGGTGCGCTGTTATAGCGACCACTAAATATAATTGCCCGTCCTGCTAATAATTCTTCATTTTTCAGCGCTTCAAGGATCATGATGCTGCCTTGTGAAAAGCCAATCAATGCCGTCGCCTCTGGGCTCACCCCACACTGCTTTTGGCACTCACGAATAGTTTGTGTGAACAGCGGCATAATTTGATCGATTTTCTGTTGTGTACGTGTGGTGGAATCTTCAGGTTCCTCATCGATAAACCAGGCACTGCCACCATGTATTAATGGGATGGGCGCGCCTACCGACACCACAAATGCAGCCGGAAAGTCTTTGGCGAACCATTGACCAATTTCAGCCATCGAACGGGGATCGTCACCGCTGCGATGAAATAACACAAAAAGTTGTGGATGAGGCCCGCTGCCTTGCTGAACCATTACATAATCGATATGTGCCATAAATGACCTCTCACTGGCGATAAAACCTAAGTCGGTTGCCCCAAACTCTCAGGTAAAAGTGTTAGAAATGCTGCCGTTTCTTGGCGTAATTGTACCAACCACTGTTTACGACTCCAACCCTCAGGGATATACGGACTACGCATACAGTGCTGTAAAGCTTCTCCACAGTTTAGATGCGGGTAGTGCTGGATTGCTCGTTGTAAAGCAGGGAAACTCACACTTAGAGGGCGGTGTGCTTGCGCAAAGCCGATCAACTCTTGGTAGTCTTCTGGTAGAAATGCTGGATCGCCGGAAGGGAATGCTTCTAACGACAGTTCAGGCGAGTAACGGGTTTGCTGCGAAGGCCAGTCTCGCTGGAAATGTTCGACAGCCCGTTGGCATAACTGCTGACCTGCCGCGGTTAAGGGTAAAATCGCCATTGCCGCATAACATCCACTACTCGCCTCGCGTTGCGTCCCCATTCTCACTAACTGAAATCCACAGCGTTGCCAAAATTGCCATAACGCTGCGGTGTACCCAAAGCTAACAGAGAGAAAATCCTTACCTTGGCTATGTTCTCGTAAAGCGTTGACTAAACGTCGCCCGATACCTTCTCGACGTAAGGATTGACTGACGGCGAGTCGGCTAATACGTCGGCTTGATAATAACATCGCCTCTGGAAATCGACTGTGAGCCGCTAAGGACTGCGCAACGAGATTCCCTCTTGGCCGCCTTTCGCCCCGCCACACTGCCTGGGCAAGCTCAGAGGATTGCTCGCCCTCCTCGACCCATCCCAATGCGCCATAACAGTACTCACCCTCAACCATCTGCCAGTAACCACAATCTGGTGCATCCATCATACGACGTAGATCAGTCGGCGTAGTGCGATAATGCGCCACTTGTAACAGTTGGAAGGTGCTGATGGCTAAGGTTGGTTGCTGTGACCAATCTGAGGGGTGATAAGCCCGCAAAGACAGTACAGGTGATGGTTTACCGATCGGTGAGGGCAGGTCGCGTAATACCAATAATCGTTCGATAAAGCTTTCAAGGGGATCCTGAGCCGAGTAGCGCTGCGGGGTCTTCAAAGTAAAGTGCTTCGTCACCGTTCCCGACGCCCCAAACTTCAATAAGAACCCCTGTCCAGTACCTTCATACCCTTCCGTCGTGGTCAGTAATAAACATCGAGGAAATCGGGCGATCAACGCATGTAACTGAGGAGTCGGCAGCGATGCCGCTTCATCAATAATCAACCATTGCCAGGTTCCAGCATCCTCTGCTGCTAAGATGGCGTCAGGTGCTTGAAAATAGTAATGCTCGCCAGCATGACGCGCCATCACAGCTGTCGCCACTTTGGCAGGACCCGTAATCAGACATCGGGGCACTAAGGCGGCTAACATCCCCCCTAAGGTGGATTTTCCGCGGCCTCGTGGGGCCGTTACACTGTAGTTGCCTGGGGGCGAGCGCCGTAACTCCTCGATAATTGCTTGTTGCGCTTGCCCACCTGGCGGTGTCCAATCAGGTATAACTAAGGGTGCGTCTTGCGGTACTGACTCACCTTCACGCCATAGTAGATGGGAAGGATCGCTGAGTAATTGACGCCACAGATGGCGGTAGAACACGGGAGTTGCAATGGGCTGTTCGCACTCAGACCAACGTAGACTATCGGTATCAATAAAGGATTGTTGGGAAGTTGCTTCAGGTAATAACAGAATCAGCCAACTTCCCGCGACTAAGGTACCGGAGAGCGCGGCAAACGTTTCTAAATGGAGGCCCTGCGAGGCATCGTAAATGGCATGCAGCCACTCCTGACCGAGAAACTGTCGCGCACGCTGGGCTAGGTATTCGTCAACATGGCCTGTAGCCACTGTCGTAACCCGTAACCAGTCACCGGGGAATGTCGATTGCCACTGCTGGGTTGCTCTATCACGAAATGACGGTGAACCGCTAATAACACAAATGCGCCGCACTCCCTTGCGACGCATTTGTTCGGCGATAAACGCGGACGGCATACTCACTATCCAGCAAAGGTATTACATTGGCCCGGTTCGCCGCTATCGAATCCACGTTTAAACCAGCTATAACGTTGCTGCGAGGTTCCATGGGTAAAGCTATCCGGCACGACACGCCCTTGGCTCTGTTGTTGGAGCTTATCATCACCAATGGCTTGGGCCGCATTGAACGCTTCTTGCAGATCGCCGGTTTCTAGCACATCTTTCTGCTGCATATAATGGCCCCATACTCCGGCAAAGCAATCCGCTTGTAGTTCAAGTTTGACAGACAGACGATTAGCATCGGTTTGCGAGCCTTGTTGCATCTGTTGACGAACCTTACTTTCAATACCGAGTAGATTTTGAACGTGATGACCGACTTCGTGAGCGATCACATACCCTTGTGCAAAATCACCATCCGCTCCCAATTTATTCTTCATTTCATCATAAAAAGAGAGGTCGATATAAACGGTCTTATCCGCCGGGCAGTAGAAGGGGCCCATTACCGATTGTCCCGTGCCGCAGCCCGTTTGGGTGGCATTACGGTACATGACTAATTTCGGTGCTTGATACTGCTTACCCATCTTCTGGAAAATTTCGCCCCAAGTATCTTCTGTTGACGCGAGGATCACTTTAGTAAATTTGGCGGCTTGTGCATCATCGCTATTCGCGGGCGCTGGGGTGTGTGACTGGGTTACGCTGGAGCTTTGTCCACCGCCCCCGAGTAATGGCGTTAAGTCATAACCATAGTAGCCAGCGACCACCACCACGATTAACAGTACAATTCCCCCCTTACCTGCTGGGATACGAAAACCTGAGCCGCCGCCAGTTGGCGTTGGGCTATCTCCACGACGGTCTTCTACATTGTCACTTTCTCTACGTCCTTGCCAACGCATAGCACACCTCTCCATTTCTATTATCGTATAATGATAAATAGTAATCGCAGTGTACGGAGATAACCAGTAGAAAAACTAAAGTTGCTGCAGGGGGGGAGGAAGGAGAGCACTCGCCGAGTTGTAGCGAGTGCATAAATCATCAGTCTAAGGTTACGCCGAGACGTTGAGCAACCACTTCATAGGCTTCAACCACACCACCTAAGCTTTGGCGGAAACGGTCTTTATCCATTTTGTCTAAGGTTTCTTTATCCCATAGACGCGCGCCATCTGGTGAGAATTCGTCACCCAGCACGACCTCACCATTGAATAAACCAAACTCGAGTTTAAAATCGACCAGAATTAGACCCGCTTGATCAAATAAATCAGTCAGCACTTGGTTAGCTTTTAGGGTTAATTCACGCATACGTGCGAGATGTTCAGGACTTACCCAGCCAAAAGTGACGCAATAGGATTCATTGATCATTGGATCGTGATGGGCGTCATCCTTCAAAAATAGGTCAAAAAGCGGTGGATTCAAGACCATCCCTTCTTCGACGCCTAAGCGCTTAACGAGTGAGCCTGCTGCGCGGTTACGCACCACACATTCTACCGGCACCATATCGAGCTTTTTCACAAGGGCTTCAGTATCAGACAGTAATGCCTCCATCTGCGTAGGAATACCGGCTTGTGCTAATTTTTCCATAATGAAATGATTAAACTTATTGTTAACCATTCCTTTACGATCGAACTGCTCGATACGCGCTCCGTCTCCGGCTGATGTATCATTGCGGAATTCCAGAATTAGCAGGTCCGGATTATCGGTGCTATACACTGTTTTTGCCTTTCCGCGATACAGCTCAGCTTGCTTTTGCATCTTGTTAACTCCACTCATGGTCGACTCTAGAAATTACTCTGCATAGCCTCAGTATTTACTACTACGCAATCGTTTACCTTGCTGGGCGCTATTATGCCAAAATAAAATAAAAAAAGGCCGGAAATTTCCGGCCTGAGACACATTTATTTATTTAAGGCGGCTTGCAGGACAGCCACCAACGCATCATTTTGCGATTGCGTCAGGATATGTCCTTTAGGATCGATAAACTGAAGGCTACTACGATTGTCGAGATCGCCCACCTGTAGTTTATATTTCCCTTCTGCAAGTTCAGGGTCTTTAGCACCCAGTGCTGCCCATTGGCTGCTACTCAGCTCACTGTAACTAAGCTGTAAGCTACCGTCTGCACGGTTGCTATCAGAAATAGTCATCCCTGCTAGTGGAAGTGCTTTAGGCAGACGCTGCCATGTTACATCGAACGGTGCACGGACGATTAAGTTAGGTAGACCAGTGTCATCTGCCCCACTCTGCACATCAACACTCCCCGCGCGATTAGCGGCTGCAGCGTTTTGGCGATTAGTCTCTGCGGTATTGAGTTGTGCGGAGATATCGTTAAGCAACTGCGCTGTGTAACGCTGAATCTCGCTATTGCTGGTGACCGCTTGGCCTTTCTGTTCTAAGGCGATAGGTTTCACCATCAGGGTTTGCTCATAACCTTGTGCCACGACAGAGACTTGATAACGACCACGGTATTGATGATCTTCATCTTGGCGGTTCCAAGAAATCCAATCGGTGGTCAGTTGCTGACGCGCATCATCTTGTTGAGCAATCGCGAACTTGTTCGCTTGCAACGCGGCAACTGTTTGTCCCCATAAAGAGGTTCCCGTATTGGCAATTTGTAATAACCCGGTCGTGCCTTGGAACTGCGCGCGGCTACCGTTAAGCAAAGACAAAGCCTGTGACGGTGGGCGAATATCTAATTGCTTACCGACTGCCCCTTGCGAGCGTCCTTGCGGAACGGCATAGTTTGCGGATTCGAGCGGTAAAATCATTCCCTGAGGAACGTTCATTTGGCTCAGTGCTGGTGCATCAAGATACTCTTCATTACCATTCACTTCGCGCTTGTAGTGTTGATCATGCGAACAACCCGCTAACAACATTGCGACGGATAATCCAGCAACTTTTACTACCGCCGAATTTTTAACTGAGTAAGCCATTAAATCTCCCTAACTTATCGCAGTCCTGCGTCACGAATCGCCTGTAACAATATCGGCTCTGAAGTTGCCGACAAAGGTGTCATAGGCAGACGCAAGGTATCATTTGCGATCAATCCCAGCTGTTTAGCCACCCATTTCACTGGGATAGGATTTGGTTCATAAAATAGGTGCTGATGAAGCGCCATGAGTCGCTGGTTTAAGACACGTGCCTCAGTAAATTTTCCCGCGGCCGCTAGTGCACAGAGTTGTGCCATCTCGCGCGCTGCCACGTTCGAGGTTACTGAAATAACGCCCTGCCCCCCCAACTGCATAAAGTCTAACGCTGTTTCATCATCACCACTAAGTAAAATAAAATCATCTTTGGTCAACGCTTGGATCTGACTAACCCGAGATAAGTTCCCTGTTGCCTCTTTAATTCCGATAATATTTTTTATTTCGGCAAGACGTGCAACCGTTTCAGGCAACATATCACAGCCTGTTCGTCCGGGCACATTATAGAGTAATTGCGGTAAATCGGTACTCTGCGCAATCGCTTTAAAATGTTGGAAAATCCCCTCTTGCGTTGGGCGGTTATAATAAGGCACAACGGTCAAACAGCCAACTACGCCGCTTTTTTCGAGGCGTTGCGTCAGCGCAATACCCTCAGCAGTAGCATTCGTACCGGTTCCAGCAATAACCGGGATACGGCCGTCGGCTAATTCGACGGTACGTAGGACCACATCAATGTGCTCGTCGTGGGTTAAGGTTGCCGATTCACCTGTCGTGCCAACAGCAACGATTGCAGAGGTGCCACTGTCAATGTGGTAGTCGATTAATTTTTTAAGGCTACTCTCACAAACTTGCTCGTTTTCGTCCATCGGTGTGACGAGTGCAACAATACTTCCGGTAAACATAGCTATCCCCTCATTTCCCAAGATCTTCATGGTAAGGTGTCAATCACACTAAAAGCAAGACAGTGAATGCACTCAACTGCTTGTCAGCAGTTTTTTTTATGTTTACCTTAAGATAATTAGTAAAACATTGGGAAATATCACATTGTCATCCTCACCTGTGCATTTAGTGATCACCGCGCTCGGTAGCGACCGTGCGGGAATCGTCAATACTATCACCCGCCATGTCAGCCAATGTGGTTGCAATATTGAAGATAGCCGGCTGGCATTACTCGGCGGCGAGTTTACCTTTGTGATGTTACTTTCCGGATCCGCCAATGCGATCAACATGATCGAATCGACTCTACCGATAAAGGGCGCAGAGCTTGAACTCCTTATTATCATGAAACGCACACCGACCGGATCAACCCCTGTGCGCCATGAAGGCTTTTCGATCGCTGTCGAAGTCCCTGATTCTCCCCGTATTATCGAGCGCTTTACCGCACTGCTCACCTATCACCGTATGCATATTGCTGAACTGATGACTCGGGCCCAACCGGGAACGCCAGCCATATTATCGATACGCATCCACGCTTACGGGAGTTCGGCAAAAGATGTGGCAGATTTAGAGAAAAATTTTCAGCAGCTTTGCCTAGAGCTATCAGCTCAGGGAACGCTTCAAGCCGATGGTCGACAAGAGACTGAACGCCTATAGTCAAACCTTTATCGAGTGATGCAGATAATTAACTTGAAAGCAGATAAAATTAGGCTCTATCCTTACGATTGGTAAAACCATTTTCCGCCGTAATCTAGATATACCTAAACACGCGATGTTTATGTCAATATCAGGCAAATAATGATTGGAGATAACGTATGGCCCTTTTAACTGTAGGCGATACTGCGCCGCAATTTACTTTACTCGACCAAGATGGTGAAGAGGTGAGTTTAGCTGACTTTAGTGGTGAGCGTGTCCTCGTCTACTTTTATCCTAAGGCAATGACCCCAGGTTGTACTGTGCAAGCCTGTGGCCTGCGTGACAACATGTCTTCGTTGAAAAGTGCTGGCGTGCAAGTGTTAGGAATCAGTACCGATAAACCTGAAAAATTATCGCGTTTTGCCGAGAAAGAGTTGCTTAACTTCACGTTACTCTCTGACGAAGATCATAAAGTCTGCGAAGCCTTTGGTGTCTGGGGCGAGAAAAGCTTTATGGGTAAAACCTACGATGGTATCCACCGCGTCAGCTTCTTGATCGATGGCAAAGGTAAGGTCGAAAAGGTTTTCGATAATTTCAAAACCTCGAACCACCATGATATTGTTTTAGACTACGTACAAACGCATTAATAACGATTTTCCAGCAGGGAGGCGCAGTGCCTTTATTCACTAAAAAGCTCACCACAACTGTGGTCGCTGCGTTGCTCAGCTGGAATAGTCTTGCATTGGCAGACGTTACCGACACCTTACCCGATATGGGGACGACTGCCGGTGAAACGCTGTCAATTAACCAAGAACTGCAGATGGGCGATTTTTACGTCCGTCAACTTCGCGGTAGTGCGCCGCTAATTGATGACCCATTATTGACCCAATATATCAACGGGTTGGGGCAACGATTAGTGGCTCATGCATGGTCAGTGAAAACCCCTTTCCATTTTTTTCTTATTCAGAACGACGAGCTGAATGCGTTCGCCTTCTTTGGTGGGAATGTGGTATTACACTCCGCCCTCTTTCGTTATACCGACAACGAAAGTCAACTCGCCTCGGTAATGGCCCATGAAATATCGCATGTCACACAACGACATCTCGCGCGAGCAATGGCTGACCAAAAAAGTAATGCTCCACTCACTTGGGTCGGGGCATTAGGTTCTATTCTATTAGCGATGGCTAACCCACAAGTCGGTATGGCAGCCTTGACCGGCACCCTTGCGGGGTCGCAACAGGGCGTCATTAGTTTTACTCAAGAAAATGAACGAGAGGCCGATCGTATCGGATTACAGGTTCTACAGCGTTCGGGCTTCGACCCGCAAGCAATGCCAGATTTTTTACAAAAATTGGCCGACCAGACGCGTTACTCAACCGCACCCCCTGAAATTTTATTAACTCACCCCTTACCCGATAGCCGGCTGGCGGATGCGCGCAATCGCGCCAATCAAATGCCGCATCGCATACTTCAATCTTCTCAAGATTTTTATTTTGCTAAGGTCAGAATATTAGCGATGTACGCGTCAGAACAAGTCAGCAGCCAGTTGGACGATATTCTCAACCAATATGAAAAAGGGAATAGTCGCGAGAAATTAGCTTCGACTTACGGCCGCGCGGTAATGTTTATGCAGGCAAAGAGTTTCGACAATGCTCATCGCTTAGTGACCCAATTACTCAGTCAACAACCGACCAACCCTTGGTTTCTCGACTTAGCGACCGATGTTGATATTGGCCTTAAGCAACCGAACCAAGCGGTTAATTTATTGACGGCATCCTCAGCTCAGCAGGCAAACCCTGTCATCAGGGTTAATTTAGCTAATGCCTACCTTGAGGCCAAACGTCCTGCAGACGCGCTCAAGGTACTCAATCGCTATACCTGGGATTATCCGGATGACCCGATTGGCTGGGATTTGATGGTGAAAGCTACTGGTGATTTGGGGATGACCAACGAGCAACGTTTCGCTCAAGCTCAAGGATTGGCGCTCAGCGGTCAGATTGACCAAGCAATAAGAGCCTTAAGCGATGCCAGTGCTCAGGAGAAAACCGGTAGCCTCGCCCAACAACGCTACGATGCACGTATCGATCAACTGAGATTATTACAGCAGCGCTTCAGGCAATATCAGAAAGGGTGATAAGTTAGCTTGGGCGAATTAATAACGCTATGTTGAGTTATCCTTTTTAATTACCCGCTAACCCGTGCCCATCTTTTTCATTACCCTCCAGACCTTTCAAATAGAAAAACCGAGTATGGGGTTCGGTTAATATCTTGGCGTTATTTATCAAAAGTTTTTGGAAAGCAGAGAAAAATGAGAAATAAATAAGGAATAAATAAAGTTAAAAAGATTATCCAATGTGAATACCCCGCATCATTAATTCTTCTACTCGTTATGGAGATAAGGGGAAGTAAAAAACATAATAAGGGTAAGAGAGTAATCTCATTTAACGGAGAAGTGAGAGTGCTTAGATAGAAAGCAGACCAAGATGACTGAAGCAGTAAAAAGAGAATATAAACTCCTCTATCTTCAATCCCGTGATAAGTAAACGTCCGTTTGTAACATCGTAAAACTGCCAGTAATGGTTGCATAACAGTCTCAAGCATTCATTTTAATTGAGTCAATGCTTTCATCAGCGATGGAAGCTCGTTAATTGGGTCAATGAATTTTATCTGTTTCGTGTTGCTGTCGTATTTTGCGGCACAGATTGGATCGCCTATCCCCCCATTATCTTTTATAAACCTCGCTTCTGGACATTTATAAAGTAGTACATGTGGAATTGGATCAGTTCCATACGCGAAGAACTTTCCGGTCGATATTCTATTACTTTCGGTTATAAATCTTCGGGAAATTTTTTATAAATTATAAATAAGATTATAGATAAGGTAATAATCCATTAGACAGGATCATACTAAATACCCCTTCTATTTCTGAGGAGCCTTTACCGCTATTCTGTCGGCTAAATACTGATAAGCTATAATATGCTAGCGCTAGTGCTCAGGCTATTACCCCGTCCTAAAGCCCGAGCGCCTCTTTGACAAAAGGGATCGTTAATTTACGTTGCAAGCGGATGGAAGCGCGATCGAGCTGATCAAGGGTTTCAAACAGCGTACGCATTTCACGATCGAGACGTTTAATAAGAAACCGTCCCACATCTTCTGGCAGTTCAAAGCCACGGATCCCGGCACGCTTTTGTAGGGCGAGAACTTTTTCATCGTCATTGAGAGGTTGTAGCCAATAAATCTGCCCCCAGTCTAACCGGGAGGCTAAATCGGGCAATTGCAGATCGAGCTGCCGTGGCGGCGCATTACCGCTAATCAATAGCCGCGTTTTCCCAACCTCAAGAATACGATTGTAGAGGTTGAAGATCGCCATCTCCCACTCTTCATCCCCAGCAATACAGTGAATATTATCAATACACACCAAGGCGAGTTGCTCCATCCCTTCTAGTACTTCGGGTGAAAACCACGTCCGCTTATCTAAAGGAACGTAGCCAACAGCTTGCTCACGCGCCGATAACTCACTGCAGGCGGCATGCATCAAATGACTGCGCCCAGCCCCTTCTCGCGACCAAAAGTAGATGTAACCCCCTTGAGGCTGATTCAGTACCGTAGTAATGGATGCAAGTAAAGCGGAGTTTGACCCGGGCCAAAAACTGGAAAAGGTTTCATCATCAGGTAGATAGAGTGGTAAAGAGAGTTGCGCTGGCGTGTTCAGAATAACCTCAATAATGGGAGCCAGATAAAAATCCTAGCCAGTTTAGCATAAATTTTTGGATGTGTTGAATGGACAAAATAACTCTTAGGGTTGAGGCTCAATAGGGGAAGGCTATCATCCTTCCCCCACATAGTTTATTCCTCCACCTCTGCTTCCGGCAGCCAGCGCTCGATAAGATAGAAAATCAGGCTTAATACGATACCGACAATCGTTGCTAAGGCCATTCCTTTAAGTTCAGCAGCACCAATATGAATTGATGCACCGCTCACCCCGACAATAAGGATAATTGCGGTAAGAATAAGGTTTTTCGCTTTGCTGTAGTCGACTTTCGCATCAATCAAAACGCGAATACCGGAGGCACCGATGACGCCATAAAGCAGTAATGAAACGCCGCCCATAACGGGAACAGGGATGGCTTGAATAATCGCCGCCAGTTTACCGACACAAGATAAGGCTATTGCCATGATCGCAGCGCCACTGATTACCCAAGTGCTATAAACGCGGGTAATTGCCATCACGCCTATATTCTCACCGTAAGTGGTGTTCGGGGTCGAACCGAAGAAACCGGAAAATAGGGTTGAGAGGCCATTCGCTAGCATGGAACGGTGTAGTCCTGGATCACGGATCAGATCTCGTTTAACGATATTCGCCGTGACGACCAGATGACCAACGTGTTCGGCAATCACCACCAGCGCGGCAGGCAGTATAGTTAAGATCGCTCCCCACTCAAAACGTGGTTGATAAAAAGTGGGTAAGGCGAACCATGGGGCTTGTTGAACCGGCAGCCAATTGACCATTCCCAGACTGGCCGCGACGGCATAACCGGCCACCACGCCAATCAAGATAGGAATAATGGCCAAAAAGCCACGGAACAGTACGGCACCAAACACCGTAACCCCTAAGGTAATCATGGAGACGACTAAGGTATGGCTATCGCTCACTGCGCCCGTGTCGGTCACTAATCCGGCCATTTTCGCCGCGACACCTGCTAGCTCAAGGCCAATAACGGCGATAATCGCCCCCATGGCAGCAGGCGGAAATAAAATGTCTAACCAGCGCGTTCCTGCAAACTTAACGATAAGTCCTACGAGGCAGAATAACGCACCACAAGCGATAAAGCCCCCCAGTGCGACTTCATACCCTTGTGGAAGCAACAATAGTACCGGTGAGATAAAGGCAAAACTCGAGCCAAGATAGGCCGGTATTTTACCCTTACAGATAAAGAGATAAAGCAGCGTGCCAATTCCATTGAACAGTAAAATGGTTGCAGGATTAACATGAAATAGCACCGGAACGAGTACGGTCGAACCAAACATCGCGAACAGATGCTGTAGGCTCAGAGGAAGCGTTTGGTACAGCGGCAAACGCTCATCGACTTCAATAGTACGACGACGCATAGTAACTCCCTAAATTAGACATAAAAAAACCGACCATTGGGTCGGCATTAATAAAAGAAGTGCTTATTTGGTACCAAAAATTTTATCGCCGGCATCACCCAATCCTGGAATGATGTAGCCATGCGCATCAAGGCCTTGATCAATTGAGGCAGTGTACAGTTCCACATCAGGGTGGGCGGCTTCTAATGCAGCAATCCCCTCCGGTGCGGCGACGAGAACCAATACTTTAATCGCTTGGCAGCCGGATTGTTTGAGTAAATCGATCGTCGCAATCATCGACCCGCCAGTTGCCAGCATTGGGTCTACAACCAACGCCATTCGCTCATCCATGTTGGAGGCTAATTTTTGGAAATAAGGAACCGGCTCGAGCGTTTTTTCATCACGGTAAACCCCCACCACACTGATCCGAGCGCTAGGCACATGCTCCAATACCCCTTCCATCATCCCTAACCCAGCACGCAGGATCGGGACAACGGTAATTTTTTTACCTTTAATTTGCTCGATCTCGACGGGGCCGTTCCAACCGTCAACCGTGACCACTTCAGTCTCTAAGGTAGCTGTCGCCTCATAGGTCAATAAGCTGCCAACTTCAGAAGCCAGCTCGCGAAAACGCTTTGTGCTAATTTCATTTTCGCGCATTAAACCCAGTTTATGTCTTACCAGTGGATGTTTCACTTCAACGATTTTCATACTCTTTCCCCGATCTAAAAAAACACACTGCAAAAAATCAATGGATTATACCGCTTTTTGGCCTTGGGCGGTATGTTTACCCTGAAATTTCGCCTGTTTCGGTAAGAGGAGATTCTTATCAGGCCTGCTTCTGAACATTCCAACGAAACTGAGGCTCGCAAACGTTTGCGACGACTGTTAGAATACCCCCGCTCTCATTTTACTACCAACCGCAAATCGCGTGGGGATTCTGCAGTGACCGATAAAACCACTCTTAGTTATAAAGACGCCGGTGTTGATATTGATGCTGGAAATGCACTGGTTGATCGAATTAAAGGTGTTGTGAAAAAGACTCGTCGCCCTGAAGTGATGGGTGGATTAGGCGGATTTGGTGCGCTATGTTCACTGCCGACTAAATACCGCGAGCCAGTATTAGTCTCTGGGACAGATGGCGTGGGAACTAAACTGCGTTTAGCGATGGATTTAGGTCGCCACGATACTATCGGTATTGATCTGGTCGCGATGTGTGTCAACGATCTGGTGGTACAAGGCGCCGAACCGCTCTTTTTCTTAGATTACTATGCTACGGGTAAACTTGATGTTGAGACCGCGGCATCAGTCATCACCGGTATTGCTGAAGGCTGCCAACAATCAGGCTGCGCCCTGGTAGGTGGAGAAACGGCTGAAATGCCAGGTATGTATCATGGCGATGATTACGACGTGGCAGGATTTTGTGTCGGCGTCGTTGAAAAGTCAGAAATTATCGATGGTAGTAAAGTCGGTGCGGGCGATGCATTAATCGCGCTCGGATCAAGTGGTCCACACTCAAATGGTTACTCACTGGTCAGAAAAATTCTGGAAGTGAGCAACACTGATCCACTGACCGAACAATTGAATGGCCAATCTCTGGCCGATCACCTTTTAGCGCCAACCCGTATTTACGTCAAAAATACCCTCGCGCTAATTGAAAAGTTCGATATTCATGCCATCGCACACTTAACCGGTGGTGGCTTCTGGGAAAACATCCCTCGTGTACTGCCAGACAATACGCAAGCTGTTATCGATGAAAACAGCTGGCAATGGCCGCCAGTGTTTGAATGGTTACAAAAAGCAGGCAATGTCAGCCGTCATGAAATGTACCGTACCTTCAACTGTGGCGTAGGCATGATCATCGCTCTACCTGAAGCTGAGGCTGAGGCTGCCATCGCCCACCTACAAGAATTAGGTGAAAACGCTTGGAAGATTGGTCATATCACCGAAGGCGGCGAGACTGAGCAGGTCGTTATTGCATGAAACGAATTGTTGTCCTGATTTCCGGATCAGGCTCCAACTTACAAGCCATCATTGATGCCTGCCAACTGGGCAGGCTCAAGGCCGAGATCGTCGCGGTATTAAGTAACAAAGCAGAGGCTTACGGCCTTCAGCGCGCAGAACAAGCCGGTATTACTACCGCGAGCCTTGCTATCGGCGACTATGCGGATCGTGAGGCTTTCGATCAAGCTTTACAGCAACAGATCGAGAGTTACCAGCCAGATTTAGTGGTACTGGCGGGCTATATGCGTATCTTAAGCGCTCCCTTTGTGATGCATTATCGCGGTAGACTCCTGAATATCCACCCCTCTTTACTCCCAAAATATCCTGGCTTGCATACGCATCGCCGGGCAATAGAGAATGGTGATAGCCAGCATGGCGCCAGTGTTCATTTCGTGACCGAACAGCTCGACGGTGGACCGGTCATTCTGCAAGCCACCATCCCTGTGCTGCCTAAGGATACAGAGCAAGATCTCGCTACCCGTTTGCTAAGTAAAGAGCACTTGATCTATCCGCAGGTTATTCAGTGGTGGGTTGAGGGACGACTCGCCTTAAAAGAGGATCAGGCTTGGCTTGATGGACAACCGCTAGGGCCATCGGGTGCGGTGTTTGGAACCGATAAACGCGACTCTTAGCTAAGTATCCTTTATATGGCTAGAGATACCCCAAGGTAATATTATACTTTGGGGTATTTTTTTGAGTGGCTGATTGAAAAAGGACGATACCGACTCATCATCCTGTAAAGTGAAGTAGAGTAAATAGTAGTTTTTACTCTAACATTAAGTATGTAGGTATTGCTCACGAACATTTCCGATCTCTACTTATCCCTCACCCTACTGTGGAGTAGTTGTTCGGCAATACCCGAGACATCATAATCTTCAATGTTAGATAATACGACAAGAGTAAATCCTTCCTCTTGTGACCGAAGAAAATAACTTTCTCTCCCAAATGTGGAACCTGCGTGGCAGTAAACATCACCGAAATCTTCCTTCTCGAGCTCAAGACCAAAGCAATAAGAACAATGATCTTCAATAACAATCCCCGCATCGGTAAGACTAGGAAGCGGTGTTAGCATTTTGTTTAATAAACGCTGCCCGCCTAAAGACCCAGATAAAAAGTTACGCCCCCATTTCAGTAAATCAGTCACTGATGAATGTACGAGACCAGCACCCACTACTCCCCATGGGCTAAAGATGGAGTAGAATGTATTATTAAACTTTTGATATCCCGTTACTGCTTTTTGCTCCTTATTCAGGCCATCCGAGACAAAAGAGTGCCTCATCCCCAGAGGATCAAAAATCTCTTTTTTTATAAACTCAGAAAATGTTAATCCTGAAATATGTTCAACGACTTGAGCAAGAAACATATAGCCGGTATTACTGTATTGATACTTTGTACCTGGCGTAAAATAAACAGAGGTTTTCTCTAGAACACCCTTCAGGATATTTTCTTTACTAAAATCTGAGAAATAATCGATCCCTTTTTCTTCTGCTATCTCAAAGAGACAGGGTAGCCCAGAGGTATGATAAATTAAATGTTCAAGCGTTATATCAGCTTCAAACGCAGCGGCTTCAGGAACGTAGCGAGAGAGTAGATCGTTTAACTCCAGCAATCCCTGTTGTTCAAGTAGTAGAATACTAAAAGCTGTAAATTGTTTCGATACTGAGGCAATATCAAATACACTGTCTCGATTAATGCTAACTTCGCGTATTATGTCTTCCACACCAATACTGTACTCGAAAGCTAATCCATGGTCGTACTGCATAACGGCTATTACACCAGGTTTATTTATTGTTTTTTCTGTCATAGGGCTTAGCTTACGATTATTTATTATTCGACGTGGAGAGATATTTTATTTTGGATAAGAGGGTGAATGATTAATCATCACATCAGGCGATTCCCCTATTACACTCTATCCCACAATTAAATTGTGTAAAAATAATAGTGACTATAAGGATGATAATAGTGGTTTTATTTATACAACGAAATTTAAATTCATTTCGGTTAACTCCCCCTCATTAATGCTTTGAGTCAGCACCATCCCATCAAAGAAACCACTAACAACTGCTCCCAAAAGCAGAGCCCAGTCCTTGATGATAAAAATTACCTGCCTACGGCAGGTAATTGATTCAAGCAAACCAACTCGAAATTACTTACCTAAATCCACAAAACGGATATGGGTTGGTGTACCGATTTGTAACGTTGCGCCAGTAGGTGAGAGCTCACCGGTCTCAAGATCACGTGCAAACTCCACCACGTTATTTGAGTAAACGTTGGCAACAAAGAGGTAACGGCCTGTCGCATCGAAGGTAAAATCACGTGGCTCTACGCCGCCCGCTGAGTAGGTCTTCGACGCCGAAAGCTTACCTGTCGCCTTATCCACTGCATAACGAACAATCTGGTTTTTCTCACCACGGTTGCCGACGTACAAGAAACGACCATCTGGCGACAGTGAAAGACCTGCACCACTCATATCATCAGGCTTAGTCGAGTCGGTCAGTTTTTCAGATTGCTCAAGCGCTGTCTTCCCGTTGTTGAAGGAGTAAACCTTAACTTGGGCCGACATCTCTGTCGTGACATAGAGATATTTGCCATCTGCGGAGAATAAGCTATGACGTGGACCATCGCCTTCTGGGAAGTTAATAGTCTTATCCGCTAATAATTTGAATGGCTCTTTGGCTTTCGCATCATAGTGATATACATGGATCTTATCCGCCCCCAAATCGGCGGCTAATACATACTGTCCATCGATACTAAAGGTCACGGAGTGCGCGTGCCCTGAGGATTGACGCTCAGCGACTTTATTGCTGCCTTGATTATAGGGGAAGAATTGCTGTGTTTTGCCTAAACGGCCATCACTTTGCACTGGAATAGCACTCACCCCTGCCTGCCCATCTTTGGCTGAATAGTTCGCGACTAACAAGTAGCGTCCATCACGGCTCAGCGCGGAATGCGTTGGGTGCATCCCGCTACTATCAACGGTATTGAGTAAAGTTAGTTCGCCATTTTTTTCTAAATGATAGGCACTGACCTTACCGTCATCGACTTCATTGACCACATAGACGCGTTGATGTGGAGCATCGATCGTCAGCCATGAAGGGCTTTGGGCTGGCGTTAAAGCGATTGGCATCATGCTGCCATTAGCCGATAAACGCACAGTATAAATGCCTTGGCTTGGATAAAAGGCTTTTTGAACACGAGCGCCCTGCGCTTCACCCGTCCAAGAGCCCACTAAAAAGGTTTGTTCAGCCACGGCAGGTTGTTGGTTTAATAATCGCGCTTCATCGGCGCTTGCCGCATGGTTGAACATCAGTGCTGCAGTAATCCCTAGGTATTTTTTCATTAACATTTCCTAACAATTAAACAAGACTTAAGAGTGGCGTAACTTATCGCAAATGGCAAATAAAAATGGCTGATTAATCATCCGTAGACAAATGTGGGGATTGATCGCCATAATGGAGCCGAGAAATTGCAGTCTGCGTTCTGTTATGATCAACGGAGTCAGGATGGGTCAAGAAAAGCTATATCTAGATAAAGAAATCAGTTGGTTAGCCTTTAATGAGCGCGTGTTACAGGAAGCCGCTGATAAACGCAATCCGCTTATTGAACGTATGCGCTTTTTAGGGATCTACTCCAGCAATTTAGAAGAATTCTACAAAGTCAGATTTGCCGATCTGAAACGCCGAATTTTAATTGGTGAGGAACAAGGCAGCCATAACGTTCCTCGCCATCTGCTAAAAAAAATTCAACAGCGAGTGGTGGTTGCGGACCAAGAGTTTGACGTCCTCTATAATGACTTGCTACTTGAGATGGCAAGAAATCAAATATTTCTTATCAACGAACGTCAGCTTTCCGCCAACCAACAACACTGGTTGAAGATCTATTTCAACCAAGAGCTGCGTCAGCATGTCACACCGATCGTTCTTAACGCCGAAACAGATTTAACCCAATTTTTAAAGGATGATTACACCTACCTCGCGGTAGAAATTATCCTTGGTCAGGAACGGCAGTATGCGTTATTAGAAATCCCCTCGGACAAAGTGCCACGTTTCATTGATCTCCCTGCGGAGCCACCACGCCGTCGTAAGCCAATGATCTTACTCGACAACATCATGCGCTATTGCTTGGACGATATTTTTAAGGGCTTTTTCGATTACGACCAGCTGAATGCCTTCTCGATGAAAATGACCCGTGATGCAGAATATGATCTGGTAACGGAGATGGAATCGAGTCTGCTGGAGCTTATGTCATCCAGCTTAAAACAACGCCTCACTGCTGAGCCAGTACGCTTCGTTTATCAAAGGGATATGCCGTCAGAAATGGTCGCACTGCTCTGTGAGAAGCTGTCGATCACTAACTTCGACTCTATCTTGCCAGGCGGACGGTATCATAACTTTAAAGACTTCATTAAATTTCCTAACGTCGGCAAAGCAAATCTTGAAAATAAGGCCTTGCCCCCTATCCGCCATAAAGGATTTAACCCGTTTCGTAACGGCTTCGATGCGATACGAGACCGGGATATTTTACTGTATTACCCTTATCACACGTTCGAGCATGTACTGGAGTTCCTCCGCCAGGCCTCATTTGACCCCAGCGTCTTAGCCATAAAGATCAATATCTATCGGGTAGCGAAAGATTCACGCATTATGGATGCAATGATCCACGCGGCGCATAACGGTAAAAAAGTGACCGTCGTCGTCGAACTCCAAGCACGGTTTGATGAAGAAGCTAATATCTATTGGGCTAAGCGCCTAACCGAAGCGGGTGTTCACGTTATTTTCTCCGCACCAGGATTAAAAATTCATGCCAAGCTCTTCCTAATTACCCGTCGAGAAGGTGACAAAGTGATCCGTTATGCGCACATCGGTACCGGTAACTTTAACGAACGCACAGCTCGAACTTATACGGATTACTCTTTGCTCTCGAGCGATGCGCGAATTACCAATGAAGTACGACGCGTGTTTAACTTTATCGAAAATCCCTACCGGCCGGTTAATTTTGAGTATCTGATGGTCTCGCCACAAAATACTCGCCAGACCCTTTATCGACTGATTGATACTGAAATCGCTAATGCCCAACAAGGTTACCCCGCAGCAATCACTTTAAAAATTAATAACCTTGTCGATAACGGCCTGATTGATCGTCTTTACGCTGCCTCAGGCGCTGGTGTGAAAATTAATCTTCTGGTTAGAGGCATGTGCTCCTTAATCCCTAATATTGAAGGGATTAGCGAGAACATTCATATCTACAGCATTATTGACCGTTATTTGGAGCACGATCGTGTCTATGTGTTCGAAAATAATGGGGATCCTAAAGTCTTCCTTTCCTCTGCAGACTGGATGACGCGTAATATTGATAACCGTATTGAAGTTGCGGTAACTATCCTCGATCCCAAAGTCAAACAACAGATTTTAGATATCGTCGACATCCTATTTAGCGACACGGTTAAAGCAAGAATTATTGATAAAGAGTTAACAAACCGCTATCGTCCGCGCGGTAACCGCCGTAAAGTGCGGGCGCAGAATGCCATTTATAATTATATTAATACCATTGAAAACACCGACTAACTTATGCCTATAAGCCAACATAGCCCTGAAAAACCTCAAGAATTTGCAGCCATCGATCTAGGATCGAACAGCTTCCACATGGTCATCGCTCGTGTGGTGGATGGTGCCATCCAAGTTCTTGGCCGTTTAAAACAACGCGTTCACCTCGCTGATGCCATCACGCTTGATAATCAACTTACGGAAGAAGGTATTGAACGTGGTCTGAGTGTGCTTGCGCTCTTTGCAGAACGGTTACAGGGCTTTGACCCCGCGAATGTATCGATTGTCGGTACCCACACCTTACGGGTCGTCGACAACGCCGAAGAGTTCCTCAAGCGTGCGGAAGAGGTCATCCCTTATCCTATCGATGTGATCTCAGGGAATGAAGAAGCACGCCTGATCTTTATGGGCGTCGAACATACTCAGCCTGAAAAAGGTCGTAAATTGGTGATCGATATTGGTGGCGGGTCGACTGAGTTGGTGATCGGCGAAGATTTCGAGCCTCAGCTGATCGAGAGTCGCAGAATGGGCTGCGTCAGCTTCAGTAAACTCTATTTCCCTGGGGGTAAAATCAGCCACGATAATTTCCGCCGTGCCCGCTTAGCGGCCGCTCATAAACTTGAAACTCTTGCTTGTCAGTATCGACAAGCGGGTTGGCAAGTCGCGATGGGCGCGTCGGGGAGTATCAAGGCTGCATGTGAAGTGTTGGCCGCTTTAGGCGAAAAAGAGAAAGTGATCACCCGCGATAGTCTCGCATTACTGTGGGACAAAATTAGCGACTTTGAGTCGATGGATGAGCTCGAACTACCAGGACTTTCCGAGGATCGTAAATCGGTTTTTGTCCCAGGGTTGGCTATCCTTTGTGGTATTTTCGACGCGCTACAGATTAAAGAGCTGCTTTATTCCGACGGTGCACTACGCGAAGGGGTCCTTTATGAGATGGAAGGTCGTTTCCGCCATCAAGATATCCGCAAACGCACCGCACTCAGTTTAGCCGAACATTATGTGGTCGATCGCGATCAAGCTAAACAGGTATTAGAAACCACGCGTCTACTGCATCGTCAGTGGGAAAAACAGAACCCAAAACTGGCCAATAAAGCCCTCACCGCTTTAGTAGAATGGGCCGCTATGCTGCATGAGGTCGGGTTAACGATTAACCATAGTGCGATGCAACGCCACTCTGCTTATATTTTACAGCACTCAAATATGCCGGGCTTTAGCCAGCAACAGCAACTCTTGTTAGCCACTTTGGTCCGTTTCCATCGTAAGGGTATAAAAATCGACGATGTCCCGCGCTTTACTGCCTTTAAGCGTAAGCAGTTCTTACCACTAATTTTCCTATTGCGTTTAGCCATTTTGTTGAATAACCAGCGTCAAGCAACGACTCGCCCTGAAAAGCTGTTATTGCATACCGATGAAGGCCACTGGACACTCATCTTCCCGAAAGAGTATTTCAACCAAAATGCCCTAGTGCAGCTCGATTTAGAACGTGAACAACTTTATTGGTCGGACGTGACTGGCTGGCAGTTGAACTTGAGCGAAGAAAAATAACGCATAACGGTGAGGTCACTATGATAACAGCCCCCAATTCAGAGCACTCTCCGCTTCCTACAATGACGGCTCCCCACCCGGAAGTCGTTGCGTTAGTTCCCCGGCTAGTCGAGGGTGAGCTCTTGGACCTGGGCTGTGGGTACGGGCGGCATGCGTTATACCTACAGCAACAAGGATTCCCGGTCACCGCATGGGATAACGATCCACAAGCCGTACAACACTTAACGCAATTAGCGAGCCAAGCCGCCTTAAGCGACCTAACGGCGACAGTGACCGACCTCAATCACCATCGGTTCAATGGCCGTTACCATGCGATTGTAGCGGTAGATACCTTAATGTATTTGGACCCCGCGACCATTGGCCAGTTAATTGCCGATATGCAGGCCGCTACCCTGAAGGGGGGCTACAATCTGATCGTCTGCGCGATGCATGATGAGCACCTAACGAACCCTATCGCTTTTCCGTTTAGCTTTAGTTCGGGCGAGCTGAGCCATTATTATCGGCGTTGGCACATTGTTCATTATCACGAACAGCTGACGACTTGGCAGCCATCAGACCCGCAAGCTGCGCCGCTCACCCTACGCTTTGCAACCTTATTGGCGCAAAAAATTTCAATTAAAGAGCTATAATCTTTGCGGAGGTTTGTGAGCAAAACCCCTCCCTACGCTTATTATGGAAACTTATTGATGAATAACTCTCCCTTAAGTCGTCAGAAAAAGAAAAGCGGATCCCTGGTTCGAATTGTCTTCTGGTTAAGTCTAGTATTACTGGTAGCACGACTCATTTGGGTCCTGCCAGCGGCGTTTGACCACCATCGTGCCAAACAGGAGAGCACTGGAGCGGCTACTCAGGCTAAATCTACCCCCTAATTTATGACAGTAAGGACACCTTGGCCCTGCTGAGAATCACAAAGGATGTAATATGTCAGAAGTTTATAGCCAACTATTGGCCCAACGCCGCCAGAAAATTTTAGAGCTTGTGCTCAACAACCCTCTATTAGTTGATAGCCTGCTCGATCCTGAAAAAAAATTGAATGATTCCCAGGTTGAGCTCGTCGCGCAGCAGAAAAAACTGCTGGTCGACACCATTTTACTGCTCCACGCGGCAGATATCGCCGATATCTTGGAATCCATGCCAGAAGAAGCGCGTCAAGCTGTGTGGCAGATTATTCCTGTGGAGAACCGTGGGCGGATTTTAGTCGAGGCTTCCGAGACAGTATGGGAAAGCCTGATTGAGTGTATGAGCGATAAGCAGACACTCCAAGCTATCGCCCCCCTCGACCTTGATGATCAAGCATGGCTATCTCGTTTTTTATCTCGTGACCTCACCGGTAAATTATTGACGGGTCTGGAGCCAAAGCAGCGCGCGCGTATTTTACAGCTTATCGGTAAAGATCGCGGTGGCGTCGCGCAGGTGATGGACTTTAACATCATCACGGTACGGCCAAATGTTACGCTAGGTGTGGTACAGCGCTATTTGCGTCATCTGAAGAAAATTCATAACGGTACCGATAAAATCTTTATTATCGATCACCAAAATCAGCTTCTTGGCGAGCTGCTCTTGACCGATATTCTGTTGCACACGCCTGCTGCACAAGTGTTAGATGTTATGAATCCTCATCCTGTTACCTTCCAACTGGATGAACAAGCTGAAAATGCTGCCAGCGCTTTCGAACGGTACAACCTCATTTCCGCAGCAGTGACTGATGGTGAAGGTAAATTGATTGGCCGGATTGCGATCGAAGATATTATCGACTTAGTCAACCAAGAGAATGAGAGCAATATCCGGAAGATGGGTGGGATACGCGAAGAAGAGGATGTGTTTGCCCCCGTCACCAAATCGGTTAGAAACCGTTGGGCGTGGTTAGCGCTCAACCTTTGTACCGCTTTTATCGCCTCACGCGTTATCGGATTATTTGAAAATACCATTGCCCACCTTGTCGCGTTAGCTACCCTAATGCCTATCGTTGCGGGGATTGGCGGTAACACTGGTAACCAGACCATTACCATGATTGTTCGCGCCTTGGCCTTACATCAAATCGAACCAAGTAACTTCTCCTTTCTGTTTTTACGGGAGATTGGCGTTGCGCTGATTAACGGCATTCTCTGGGGCGGCGTGATGGGGGGGATTACTTACCTGATGTATCACAATCTGGCCCTCAGCGGTGTAATGATGCTGGCGATGGTACTTAACTTACTCCTTGCCGCCTTTATGGGAGTCATGATCCCACTGATTATGACCAAACTTAAACGTGATCCCGCCATCGGATCTAGCGTACTGATTACCGCCACCACGGATACCGGCGGCTTCTTTATTTTCCTAGGATTAGCCACGCTGTTCTTACTGCATTAATCCCCTGTGGCACGGTTTGCGCCGTGCCCCCGCTTTTAGATTTTTATTCACTGAAAAATGGAACCGGTTTGTGATTAGCCATCAGAACCATTACTCCGCTTAGCGGCAAAAATGTTTCAAAATTTAATTATTCAAATAAATGAATAATTAATCCAAATCAGGCCAACTAATCATTGCCCCCCCACCAAAAAGGCTCTATATTGGCCGCGCTTTTTTTAGCACACACTTTTAATTATTTAATTTAACCAATTGGGACTGAGCGCAGTCTTGGTTGTGGGAGAGATATGATGACGGATAAGGTCCGTATTGAAACTTTAGATGCCACCTCTTTCAAGGGGAACAACGATCAATTCTTGGCGCGTCAAGCAGAGTTTGAATCGAATGTCAGAAGTTATCCACGCAAGTTGCCTTTAGCCATTGCTAAAGCGAACGGCGTCTGGATCACCGACGTTGAGAACAAAGATTATCTTGACTGTCTGGCTGGAGCAGGAACTTTAGCATTAGGCCATAACCATCCTGATGTCCTGCAAAGCATCCAAAATGTTATAAGCAGCGGCTTACCGTTACACACTCTTGATCTAACGACTCCGTTAAAAGATCAATTCTCAGAATATCTCCTCTCTTTGCTCCCTCACCAGGGTAAAGATTATTGTCTGCAATTCACCGGGCCGACCGGTGCAGATGCTGTCGAAGCTGCCCTCAAACTGGCGAAAAAGACCACGGGCAGAAACAGCGTCATCAGTTTTTCTGGCGGCTACCATGGTATGACCCATGGTGCACTATCGGTTACCGGCAACCTCGGCCCGAAAGAAGCGACTAGCGGCATGATGACTGAAGTTCAGTTTATGCCTTACCCGCATCTTTATCGTTGCCCGCTGGGGATTGGCGGTCAAGCCGGTATCGATGCCTTAGGTTACTACTTCGAAAATCTGATTAACGATGTCGAAAGCGGTGTCCGTAAGCCAGCCGCGGTGATCTTAGAAGCCGTTCAAGGCGAAGGTGGCGTTAACCCAGCGCCAGTCGAGTGGCTACAACGCATTCGTAAGGTCACTCAAGAGCACGGTATTTTATTAATTATCGATGAAGTACAAGCAGGTTTTGCTCGTACTGGCCGTTTCTTTGCGTTCGAGCATGCGGGAATCGAACCCGATATCATCGTAATGTCCAAAGCGGTTGGCGGTGGTTTACCTCTCGCCGTACTGGGTATTAAGAAAGAGTTTGATGCCTGGTCGCCGGGTCACCATAGCGGGACGTTCCGCGGCAACCAACTCGCGATGGCCACTGGCCTGACTACCCTGAAAATCTTGAAAGAACAAGATATTGCGGGTCAAGTCGCCGTTAAAGGTGAGTGGCTGAAAGCGCAATTGACCCAACTACAAAAACGCTTCCCACAAATCGGTCATGTCCGTGGCTTAGGCTTAATGATTGGTATGGAAATTGTGAAACCACAAGAACCTACCGACCACTTAGGCTGCTACCCTGCTGACCCAGAGTTAGCGGTATTGCTGCAGAAGAAATGCTTCGAAGCGGGTCTGATTTTAGAACGTGGTGGACGCCATGGTTGCGTGTTACGTTTACTGCCATCACTACTGATCAGCCAAGTAGAACTGACCTTATTCCTCGAAAAATTCGAGCAAGCGCTGTTAAGCGCTGGCCTTCAACCTCAGGGATAAGACTACGATGTCGACGACCAACACCATTCTGACGGGTTCACCTGAAAGCCTACAGGCTTATCAAGAAGTGATGACCCAGAGCCAACAAGCGGTCGCCGCTTGGTTGCAACAGCCAGAAATGTATCAAGGCAAATCTGTCGCAGAATTACGCGAGCGGATCGCCTTACAGTTCACGGCGGAAGGATTAGGGAATAAAGAAGCCATTGATCGTGCTGTCGAATATTTTTTAAAAGACAGCCTCGCCGTCCATCATCCACAGTGTGTGGCGCACTTACATTGCCCAAGTTTGGTGATTAGCCAAGCAGCGGAAGTGTTTATTAATGCGACAAACCAAAGTATGGACTCGTGGGATCAAAGCCCGTCGGCCACCATTATGGAAGTAAAACTAGTCGAATGGCTACGCAGCCAAATCGGCTACCCGGCAGGTGATGCCGGGGTTTTCACCAGTGGTGGAACTCAGAGCAACATGATGGGACTGATGCTAGCGCGCGATGCATTTTTCGCCCGCCGTGGCCACTCAATCCAACAAGACGGTTTACCGAATAATCTGCGTAACTATAAAGTGTTCTGCTCTGAGCACGCACACTTCTCTGTGCAAAAAAATATGGCGCTAATGGGCCATGGTTACCAGTCAGTTGTGCAGATCAAAACTGATGAATATTCGCGTATTGATCTCAATGACCTCTTGGAAAAGCTCGCAACTGCGAAAAGCCAAGGTGAAGAAGTCATGGCTATCGTTGCGACTGCGGGAACCACCGATGCAGGCGCTATCGATAACCTAACCGCTATCACCACCTTAGCGGCGGAGCAAGACATCTGGGTACACGTCGATGCAGCATGGGGCGGCGCCTTACTGCTTTCGGAGAAATATCGTCACTGGTTAGCCGGCTTAGAACAGGCTGACTCTGTTACCTTAGATTTCCATAAGCAATATTTCCAAACCATCAGTTGTGGCGCGTTCTTACTGAAAGATCCGAAGCACTACGAGTTAATGCGCTATCAAGCAGCGTATCTCAATTCAGAGTTTGATGAAGCACAAGGCGTTCCTAACCTGGTGTCGAAATCATTGCAAACCACCCGCCGTTTCGATGCCTTGAAACTGTGGATGGGACTCGAAGCGTTAGGACAAAAACAGTATGCCGCGATCATCGATAACGGTGTAAGCCTAGCGCAAGACGTTGCCGCCTATGTTGAGAGCATGACCGAAGTAGAATTGGTGATGAAGCCTCAGCTGGCGAGTGTCCTGTTCCGTGTACGTCGTGAAGGCTTAGACGATCAGCAAATCGCGCTGTTCAATCAGAAGATTGGTGATGCACTGTTAGATTCAGGACGAGCGAATGTCGGTGTCACTGAACACCATGGTGTGACCTGTCTGAAACTGACCTTACTGAACCCTACCGTGACGTTAGACGATATTAAAACGCTATTAGCGTTAGTCTTGCAAACGGCAGAAACGCTGCAGTTGTAAAAAAAGTCCCTTGTGGGTAATGCCAGTCAGTTGCTTAGCTGACTGGCATTTTTTTGTGCACTTTGGATACGGAAAAGGCCACTATTATTGGAAAGACGCTTTTCCTGCTTATCGGTGGTTTCACTTACTCTCCCGCTGCCGCCCGGTAGTAGATAAAACCAGGATCGCCAAAACTAAGTCGCTTGAGTAAGGTGATGATTCCCCAAACCATGCTAATCAGGTTCTCCCCGGCGTGATATTGAATTAGACAAGACCTGACGCCGGGGATTTTACTCGTTAAGGAATGGGGGGCTTAAGGAAATCATAGCGGCGATACTAAGAGTTGGCTTGTTCTTCAAAAAGCCTAAACCCGTCCTCGATGGTTGGAATGATCTCTACCAGCTCAAAGTAAGACTCTGTAATGAGTACCGAATCACGTAATCGCTCAATGGTAAAAATAAAATGACTGCATATCCTTAGCTTGGAACATCGCTACATCCGTACAGCGAGTTGTAAAAGCTTCTGCATCAAACATTCTTGATGTAACGTCGGTATTGACGAGCACATCACTCAGTACTTTATCGGCAATCGCGTTGCGCTTATCTCTGCTCAGCCGCAACCAAGAAACAGTAGTCTTTAGTAGATCAAATACAGTAACCATTTTTTGGGCCTGTAGTTTTATTTTGAATACTGAAAGAACTATTAGGTTACTAAAAAGCCACCAACAATTCTGATACTAAATTGTTTCCTTTCCTAAGAAAATGTTCTGCTAACACACTTCGCTCGAAAGGGTATAAATTAAAATCTATTAAAATATTTACATTGATAACTGACTTAGTCTGATTAATTAGGAAAACTATGAAGATAACGATACGTCACGAAAAACCCTCTGATATTTCTACCATAGCTGAATTGACTACTATTGCATTTTTGAATGCTGAGCATACCAGCCATAAAGAGCAATATATCGTCTCTGCATTGCGTGACAATGATGCTCTCACTTTATCTTTAGTAGCTGAATTAAATGGTATGCTAGTTGGGCACGCCTCTATTTCTCCAGTTGTACTTGATAATAATGATTCTGGTTGGTACGGTTTAGCTCCCGTGTCAGTACTGCCTGACTACCAAAATCAGGGCGTGGGAACTAGTCTTATCCAGCAAATACTTAGTGAGTTAAGAAATCTATCTGCTAAAGGATGTGTGGTATTGGGTGATCCAAACTATTATTCTCGCTTTGGATTCGAAGCCCAGCATAAACTTACTTTAACAGATGTCCCTCAAGAGTACTTCCAAGCGATTGTTTTTCATGGTGAACTACCTCGTTCTATCGTTTATTTTAACGATGCATTTAACGTTGAAGCGTAATACGACAGTAAATGATGATTAAATTAATGGCTTTTTCTTCAATCGACGAGTTTTTAATTAGAACCATAGAAAACCTAATATCCTCGTACTGCGGATATAAAAATCCTTGGGCATCGACTAGCTTACTACTTTCATTATTAAAATTCTCTCAAACGGCCAAAAGTGTCACATCCCCACAAAAAAGGGACCTCCAAATAAGGATTGTTTCGTGACATTAGCCGGATTCAGGGTTAGACCACTTTAGCAGTGCCACCCGCTAGTCTTCGCTAGAAATCCGATATTTTAGTAGTGATAAAAGCTTTAGACACTTTCCTTGTAAAGCGGGCCAACTTTTATTATTCGTCGATGGAGGTAGTCGGTGTAGAAGGAATTCAGACGTTGTCTATTATCTATTAAGAAGGCATTAACTTTGATGCGGACGATGATGTTACCCGACCACCCTCCACCCTAATCGATATTGTCAGTAATAATAATCGCTCTATATCCATTACATTTCTGAGGTATGACTGTGCTTCATCATACCTCAGAAAGATGGCTAAACCGCCATAGGATGCTAGCTTTTAGAACTCAACACTTGCCGATAAGCTCACGTTACGCGTCTGTCCTTCTGCCACGCGCAAGTTACCGCCGCTTGAGGTGTAATAGTGTTTATTAAATAGGTTATTAAGATTCAATTGTAGTTGTGTTTTTTGTCCCAGCACGCGGTGGTTCCAGCGTAAGAAGCTATCAGCCACGATATAGTGCGGTAAGGTGAAGCTATTATCGGGATCACCCGCTCGGCTTCCCATATACTGTACACCTCCCCCAAGTGTCCACTCACCGGGTAGCGCGGGCACAGTGAGTTGATGGCTAAGATAAGTCGCAGCGGAATGTTTGGGTGCATTCTGTAAAGCATTACCCTTATTCGCCGGATTGATGCTGTCACGGGTAATGGTTGCTTGGTTGTAGCTATATTGCGTGCTTAATTGCCAATTTTTAGCGATTTCACCGTTTAATTCGACCTCCACACCACGAGAACGTGCACGATCCACTTCATAAGTATCGCCGTTCAGCGATAGCGCAATATTACGCTCATCGATAGTGTAAAGCGCCACGCTGGCTAACAACGCCGGAGAAATTTGCCATTTACTACCGACTTCGTAGGTAGTTCCCTGCTCTGGACTCCCCACTTTGCCATTGTCGTCCACAGTCGTTGATGGGGTAAAGGATTTACTCCAAGATCCGTATAAAGAGACCTCGGGAGTCAAATTATAAATTAGTCCCATTTGAGGTAAGAACTTGTCGCCACTATCGGTATAGTTGGTGACTTTAGGCACGCCACTACTTTGGTTTTGTGTAAACCGCTGCATACGTCCCCCCATTACCATCGTCCATTTCGGCGCTAGTGAAATGCTATCTTTCACGTAAACCGAGCGGCTATAGATACGGTTGAGTAAATGTTTACCGCTGGCTTTTTCAGTCGACGCATTGGTGACCGTCGATAGACCATACTGTGGATCATCAATCGTAAAGGCAGTATTACTTTTGCCCGTATACGCATGGGCTCGGTAAGTTTGATTCATCTCATAATCGGCACCCACTGTAATGGCATGCTGCATATGGTCAATTTCAGGCGTCCCACTCAGGTTCCACGCTAGGTAATGGGTCTGATGATTGAAGCCACGGTTAGCATCCGCTCGCCGAGTCACCACGCCGGTCGTGGTATTCACCGCCGTAACCCGTACCTCGTTATTGCTGTACTTACGCTGATTCCAGCCAGCAGTGATTCCGGTATTCCAAGTATCGTTAAGCTGATAGTCCCAATGGCTACTAAGAGATTGGTTAATCCCCCAGGCATAGTTTGAGTAATCATCTAAACGCGTTTTATACCCGACGTTGATCGGTTTACCGTTAATAAAGGCAGTCCCTCGATCATAGGGAATCTCATATTGATAGTGTTCATAGTTAAGCGAGAAACTGGCTTTCTCGCCGTACCACTGTAGGGAAGGAGCGATTAAATTATGGGAGTTATGCCCATAATCTCGCCAATACTGCTCATGTTGTTTTTCAGCTATCAAACGAAAGGCGACCCCCCCCCCCAGCGGGCCGGTCACATCGATGCCACCCGTGCCTCCCCCTGCACTTTTAGCCTGACCATAAATTTTGGTTTTCCAGTGATATTCTGGCTTTTTACTGACCACATTGATCACCCCACCCGGATTCTGTATGCCATACAGTAACGATGCTGAGCCCTTTAAGACTTCGACATGATCAGTCGTGGCATCAAGATTCATCCCCGCGCTACTGCGGATCCCATCGCGATAGATCGAACCATCGCTATTACTACCGAAACCACGGCGAACGATGCCATCTTCAGTACCCGCTAACGTATTACCTTGTGAAACACCACTGACAAAACGCATCGCATCAGCCAAGGTGTCTGTCGAATAATCGTTGAGCTGTTGCTGCGTGACGACACTGATTGATTGCGCTTCAGCTAACCGCGAAACAGGTTTCAAGCTACCTATGCTAGCTTCAGGTTGGCTATAACTGGTGCTCACGGTATCACTATTTTTTCCTGTGACCACAATTGGCGTCTCATCAGCCGCCAGAGTGAAAGGTGAAACGAGTGAGCCGCCAAATAAGCTAAGCGTAATAAGATTACGTCGGCGCGATGAAAAGAATGAAATCCTGGTGTTGTGCATAAGTCTTGTCTCTGACGAAAAAGCGGGTTCACTTTAACAATATTTATAATAATGAGAATCATTCAACCATGAAGTAATGTAGTAGTATAGTTATTTTAAAATTAATTCACTACATCACTCGTACCGTTCAACAAGGTCACTAAAAAACCGATTCCATCGATTTACCAAGATAAAATAGCGGTATTAGAACCCTCATCACAACGCATTGAATAGTTAATATTCAATTACACCTTGACTACTACAGCCATTATTATCAAAATCACTACAAGGAGAATGAGAGTCATTCTTAGTTAAAGAGAGTCGATGTATTCATGTCATTTCCGCTTGCCACCGAAAACCTCTGCGCGGGTTACGATAAACATCAGATCATTCATGATGTTACCCTCACAATTCCCGCGCAAAAAACTACCATTATCGTTGGGGCTAATGGCTCTGGAAAATCGACTCTGCTGCATACGCTCGCCGGTCTTAATTCGACTCAGGCTGGTAAAGTGTTATTGGAAGGCAGCGATCTTTCCCAGCTTAAGCGCCGGGATGTTGCTAAACGAATGAGCTTTTTAGCGCAATCCTCGCCTATTCCAGATGCGCTAACAGTCTCTACCTTAGTGGCTCGCGGACGTTACCCTTGGCAAGGTCTGCTCCATCAATGGTCACGCCAAGATGAGCAGGCGGTGGATGACGCCCTACAACTTACCGGGCTATCTGCCTTAAAGGATCATCCTGTCGCGGCACTTTCTGGCGGGCAACGTCAGCGCTGTTGGATCGCCATGACACTGGCACAACAGACGCCCCTCCTGTTATTGGATGAGCCAACGACCTATCTCGATTTACGCTATCAGGTCGATGTGCTGACCCTATTACAAACGCTCACTCAGCAACACCATAAAACCGTGGTCATGGTGCTGCACGACCTTAATTTCGCCCTACATTTCGCCGATAGGTTGCTGTTCGTGAAAACGGGCAAAGTCATTGCAGAACTCAATGATGTGAACGACTGTACTGCCGAATTGATTGAGGAGACCTTTGGTGTGCGCACCCACTTAGTGACTGATCCACGCACCCAGAAACCGATCGTCATTCCGCTATGGTCAGCCAATGAACGCTAGGACCTTACCTTTACCTTGGGTGGCCACTGGCTTACTCTTCTTGCTGGCCTTGCTGGCCTTTACTGAGTTAAGCCTAGGCGCACTGCATTTTTCCTTGCAGACCCTCCTGCACGCTTTTTTCGACTATCAACCCACGGTGTTCAGCGATCGCATCATTATCGATATCCGCCTGTTGCATTTAGTGGTCGCGGCAATGGTTGGAGCCTGCTTAGCCATGGCCGGGCACTTACTGCAAACAATTATTAGTAATCCATTAGGCGAGCCACATATTTTCGGTCTCAATGCTGGGGCCTCATTGGCGGTGGTGGCTTGTAGCGCACTCGGAAATGCACTATTACTCTCGCCCTTTATGCGTCCGTTAGTTGCGGCGGTCGGAGGTGGAGTGCTGTTCAGTGCAATATTACTTGCCGCCTACCTGAGCCGCCAAGGGTTAGCAATGGTGACCACGACACTCTGTGGCATTACGCTTTCAGCCTTTGCCGGATCAATGACCTCGCTACTGTTATTGTTTAATGAGCAAACATTGCAATCCACCCTTCTCTGGTTAAATGGGGATATTGCTGGACTCAGTTGGTCGGCAGTCTATGCCGTATTACCGCCTTTTCTGCTCGCGGTAGGCATTGCTTTCTTGGTCTCCCCAGCCCTGAGTGTGCTGAGTCTTGGCGAACAGCTTGCTGAAGGACTTGGCGTGCGGATAGTACGCTCGAGGATCTTAGGGCTATGTGCCATAGCGCTGTTCTGTGGCATTGCGGTCTCCTTGGCCGGCCCGATAGGCTTCATCGGCTTAATTGTCCCGAATATTGTCCGGCAACTCATTACCGTACGAGCTCGCGCTGCCTTATGGGTGAATGCCTTGATGGGCGCTGTACTCTTACTGGCCGCGGATCTCTGCGCCCAGCACCTGATTGAGAGCCAGTCATTAGCCACCGGTACCGTTACCGCACTACTTGGCGCGCCAGTTTTCGTGGTATTAGCCGTAAGGTATTTTCGATGAGACCTTCTTTGTTACGCTCAGCCGATAAAACGTTGCGCGTAGGCAGCAAAAGTATTCTGCTCTCCCCTGCCGCCTTGGTGGTCAGTGGTATGTTAGCGCTGATAATTATGCTGTTATGCCTATTCTCCTTGACCCAAGGCGAGTTAACGCTGCCCCTGAGTGAAGTCGCTTATCAACTGACCCACTTTACAGCTCCCCCCTCACTTAACCATACGCTCTTTTGGCAGATGCGACTGCCGCGCAGCGTAGTGGCCATTATTGCCGGTGGCGTACTGGGTGCGGCGGGGGCCGTGATGCAATCCACCACCCGTAACGGCCTTGCTGATCCCTCACTATTGGGCATCAAGGAGGCCGCCTGCGTAGTGGTCTGGATCGAATTATTATTTTTCCCCACCCTTTCGCCGCTGTGGCGGCCGATCTCCGCCATGCTCGCCGGCTTACTGGTAACCGCTATCGTCATGCTACTGTCCAGAGGCACTTCTAGCTCAAGATTTATCTTGATCGGTATAGGGATAAGTTGGGGGCTCAATGCACTGCTTGGCGTCATCTTGACTACTCTCGATCCTAAACAAGCACAACAGTTAATACTGTGGATGGCAGGCAGCTTGCAATATGCCACGCTCGATACCGCAAAGTTGATGTTGCTGATCTCACTGCCTATTTTTTTACTTTTACTCTTAAGTTGTCGCGCCAGTGCTGTCCTACAGCTCGGCGATGCGACAGCGACGTCACTCGGCGTTAATCCTCTCGTCATCACTAAGCTGCGGGTGATAGGCGCAGTGATATTGACTGCGCTGACCGTCTCTACGGTGGGGAGTATTGGTTTTATTGGCTTGATGGCCCCCCATCTCACCCGGCGCATCATTAATGGCGGACAAAGTTACTTGTTATGTGGGAGTGCCCTCGTGGGGGCCTTGTTATTGCTCTTGGCTGATTGCGTGGGGCGCCTTGCATTTGCCCCCATTCAACTGCCTGCAGGGGTTGTCGTCGCCTTACTTGGCGGCCCTTTTTTCTTTATTGTATTGTGGAAACGCGCCACACACCGCTAGTGACCAGGAGTTAGGATGCGATCAGTAATTGTAATGTTAGGGCTTTGTGTGAGCATCGTCTGTTCGGCGGCCTCGCCTGCTACCCGCCATTTTCTTGATGATACCCAACGTGATGTGGTGATCCCGCAACAGCCGTTGCGTATTATTTCGTTGCATGACTTAGATATTACTATTCCGCTCCTGGAGCTTGGCGTCACGCCCGTTGGTAGCCACGGTCGGGTAACCGCTCAAGGAAAGCCCTACCTTCGTTCAGCAAAAAGGCTTACTGGCCTCGATTTTGATAACACCTCCATCCAGTATTTGGGGACGGCGGATATCAATCTTGAGAAAATCGCGGCATTGCATCCCGATCTGATTATTACTGAACCAAGCCGCACAACGAGTTTGCAACAATTGCAAAAAATTGCCCCAACGGTCAGTATCGATAACCGCCAAGGTGGCCCGGTCAGACTTTATCAACGATTGGCGGACCTTACGCACACTCAAGCAAAGTATCAACAGTTGGTCAGCCGATATCAGGCGGAGATCACTGAGTTGCAACGTCTACGTGGTAAGCACAAGGTGACGGTATCCGTGCTACAAGCCAATAATGGCAAGGTCAATATTCTGCACACTTATCATGCCTTAGGACAGGTATTACGTGATGCCGGCTTCAGTTTTCCAGCACTCATCGACCAACTCCCTGAAGAAGGGCGTGCGAACCTTAATGCTGAACAGTTACCGGCATTGGACGCTGACATCGTGTTTGATACATGGCGAGGAGACGGGGACTTAACCGCCGACGATGAGCGTAAGGCCATGGACGCTGTCCTGCCAGGCTGGTGCCAGTTTATGCAGGCTTGCCAAAAGGGGCACTGGATAATGGTGTCGCGCGAAGATGCCATCGTGAATAGCTTCGCCTCCTTATCAAAAATGGTCGCCGTAGTTGAAACGAGTTTAGCCGGGATGACGGTTCCCTCGGCAACACATTAAGGGTAGAGACTATGTCTATGCGACACGACCTATTTTCTGAACGCCTACGCGCACGTATTGATGGCCTCTCTTCAGGGCTACAGCAAGTCTTACTCTATATCGATCAACACCGTGCGCTGGTCATTGAAAGCACTGCGTTAGAGATCGCTGCAGTCACCCAAACTTCAGATGCGACGGTGGTTCGTGCGATTCAAGCACTCGGTTTTAGTGGTTTAAGAGAGTTAAAATCGGTCCTTGAGCAGTGGTTCGACCCGCCTTTAAACTCCGCGGATAAGATGGACACGACCTTAAGCCACTTGGCGGAAGATGTGAATCAGTCAATAGACTATGTGGTGGAGGGCCATCTCGCTGCGGCTCAAGCGCTCCGTAGTGATGAGAATCGTCAAGCCATCGCCCAAGCGGTCTCTTTAATCGTGAATGCCCGACAATTAGCGATTTTCGGGATTAACGCTTCGGGAATATTGGCTGAGTATGCGGCCCGCTTATTCCATCGTAATGGTTTACCTGCGCTCCCGTTGAATCGTTCTGGCATCGGTTTGGCAGAACAGTTGCTCTCGCTCCAGCGAGGGGACGTACTGATTATGATGGCACAAAAATCAGCGCATCGAGAAGGGATGACAACCCTACGCGAAGCTCAACGCCTTGGGGTGCCTACGATATTGCTGACCAATGCTAAAGAGTCCAAATTTGTCCAGCAAGCCGATGTGGTCATTCACGTCCCACGCGGCACTGAGCAGGGCAAAATGCCATTACATGGCCCGGTCCTTGCCTGCTTAGAAATGTTAGTGGTTGCCACCGCCGCGTCGATGTCGCAAAGGGCGGTGAAGTCGATGAAAAGACTGCAAGAATTACACCGCGGACTCAAAAATACTTCATCAAAAAAATAAGGTAATTCTGAACAAATAAACCCGTCGGATTTTAGGGCTGCACTATACTTAAGCTTTCTCTAATAATAACAATGTTTCATCAGGGATAAGCGATGCCTAAACCATCCACGTCTAGCGACGAAAAATTCGTGTCTTCGGATACGATAAAACAACGACTCTTTTTTATTGTTCTAGTTGCCACTATGGGCGCCCTCGCCTTTGGTTATGACACTGGGATTATCTCCGGCGCATTACCTTTCATGACGCAACCGCTGGATAAAGGCGGGCTAAACCTGACGCCCTTTACTGAGGGCTTAGTGACTTCAGCCTTAATCTTTGGTGCCGCGATTGGGGCCTTCATCAGCGGTTTCGTTTCCGACCGTTTCGGCCGTCGAATTACTTTACGCACCTTAGCGCTGATTTTTGTCTTGGGCGCGTTGGGAACTACCCTTGCGCCAAATGTACACATCATGGTCGTCATGCGATTTTTACTGGGAATAGCGGTCGGCGGTGGATCGTCTACCGTACCGGTTTTTATTGCCGAAATCGCTGGTCCGCGTCATCGCGCTCCTTTGGTAAGCCGCAATGAGCTGATGATTGTCGCGGGACAATTAACCGCCTACATTGTCAGCGCTTTAATGAGCGTCCTGTTGCATGACAACCATCTCTGGCGTTACATGTTGGCGCTTGCCACCATCCCAGGGCTATTACTCTTTATCGGGACCTTCTTTGTTCCAGGCTCACCACATTGGTTAGTGGCCGAAGGAAGGCTGCGCGAAGCGGTTCGCATTATGCGTAAACTGCGTCGCTCACGTAAGGAAGTTCGTAAAGAGATCAATCAGATGCGTGAACAAGCGAAAGCTTCACGTGAAGGACCGACAACGAAAGAGCTGTTAAAAGAGCGTTGGGTGGTACGTTTGCTGTTATTGGGAATTGGTATGGGGGCTGTCGCACAATTTACCGGCGTCAACGCCTTCATGTACTACACCCCAATCATCCTAAAAACGACAGGCATGGGAACCAACGCCTCACTTACTGCAACCATCGGTAACGGTGTGGTCGCAGTCATCGCCGCGCTGATTGCCTTAAAAGCGGTATCCCATGTTAAGCGCCGTTCGATGCTTATTTTCGGCTTAGTCGCGGTGATTTTGATGCAAGTAGCCTTGGGTTCAGTGTTGATCTTCCTACCAAAAGACTTGACCCAGAGTTATCTCGCCCTAGCCTGTATCTTGCTGTTCTTATTCTTTATGCAGATGTGCGTGGCGCCAATCTATTGGCTACTGATGTCTGAGCTGTTCCCGATGAAATTACGCGGCGCCTTGACCGGTACTGCGGTAGCCTGCCAATGGATATGTAACGCTGCGGTTGCCTTCGCCTTCCCACCGATGTTATCGGCGATGGGTAATCAGACGTTCTATGTCTTTGCTGCGGTTAACCTCATTTCACTGATTTTTGTTTGCTGTTGCCTGCCTGAAACTAAAGATAAATCTCTGGAAGAGATCGAGACCATGATGCGTAAGCGTTACAGTAAGGAAGAAGCCGTCCCCACAACCATTGAAAAAGCTTAACCGAGTAAAACGCCCAGTTTTGGGCGTTTTATTGCCATATTTCTGACATCTCTATCTGTTGTACTCTCTCTGACCCTTAACTAGTGAGGTGTACCATGCAACGTCTCTGTGCTTACCTACTCTCTGCCAAGTATCCAAAATATATAAAACGTGTGGCCTTTCGTCTTGCGCTCTGGCACGCACACACTAGACATTAGGGAGAATTAACCTCCCTTATGATCTAACAATGCTTAAAGTCGCGCGGAACACTACCAGTAATCGATCGAAAAGCAGCCGTGAACGATGCGGGTGAAGAGAATCCGAGCTGATAAGCGACTTGTTTAATCGAGACCTCCTTTGCGAGGAGGTCTAACGCCAAATAGATTCTCGCCCTTTGCTTCCAGACTCTGAAACTTATCCCCGTGTCGGCTTTAAATAAACGAGTAAAACTTCTTTCTGACAGGGCGGCAATATCCGCTAAATCGCTCATCGGTAGATTCCAGCGTTGCTCAGTAATTAAAGGCCTAATGGCTAATAACAAAGGTGCCTTTTCAGGCATTGGCAGCTCCGCGGCGAGGGGTTGAGCCTCATGAAATAAATTAATTAATAGCTCAGCCATTTTACGCTGATTCTGTTTACTGTAGTGCTGCTCGAATAGGGACGAAATAAGGATGTTGAGTAGCGGGGTCGTACTAATAACATGCACATCCTCTCTATGCACGAAGGCATCGCACTGTTCGATAAATGACCGACTGAAGTAAACCGCTCTCAGATGAGTTTGCGAAAGGATCTGATAGCTATGCTGGTGCAATGGTGGGATCCACAATGCTCTTTGTGGAGGGATCACCCAACTCTTCCCTTCAGTCTTGACTAACATCACCCCGCGAGTCGCGTAGAGAAGCTGTCCTTCTTGATGGTAATGAGGGGGATCTTCTTCGCCTTGCTGGTAATCAATCGCAGTACAAGACCAACCCACTGCTTCGCTATGTCTTGGCGCTTTATCTATAGTCGCTGGCATTTGAAAAGTGCCCTCTCCCTTTAAGATGACCTCATTGAACGCTTAACGATAACACGCTTATCTGTGCGTTAAACCACCCCTATTACTTCATCCATTGATAAGAAGATTCATTATGAACGTACATTTTATTATTCATGAGGCGTTTGAAGCGCCTGGGGCTTATGAACTCTGGGCTGAGTCACGGCACCACACCATCGGCTATTCTCGTGTCTATCTTGGTGACAAATTACCTGATACTGCCCAAGATATCGATCTGTTAATCGTGATGGGCGGGCCACAAGACCCAAATGTGACTATCGATCAGTGCCCTCACTTCAATTCAATGGCCGAACAAAGGCTTATTCGTTCAACGATTGAACAACAAAAATCCGTAATAGGAATATGTTTAGGTGCCCAATTAGTGGGCGAAGCATTGGGCGCACCTTTTAGCGCCAGCCCGCATCCAGAAATAGGTAAATTTCCCATAAATTTAACGACTCGGGGGAAAGATCATCCCTTCTTTTCTCATTTTGGTGACAGTCTAGAGGTGGGCCATTGGCATAATGATATGCCTGGTTTAACCCCTGATTCAGAGGTCATCGCCGTCAGCGATGGCTGTCCTCGACAAATTGTCGCTTATTCTGATCTCGTTTATGGATTTCAATGTCATATGGAGTTTACGCCGAAGGTTATCGAACTGCTTATCAGAGATGCTGGAGCCGACCTGCACGCAACTCAGGACCGTGCATTTATCGATTCGATTAGCACTTTACGGGCGCATCACTACGAAGAGATGAATGAAACATTATTTATTTTTCTCGATAAGCTTGCGGATCACTATCAGCTGACCCGTAGCAGATAAGCGACTCACTATTTTTCTTCAGTTCCTGTTAGTCCTTTGTTTCACTTATCCTTTCAATAACTTCAAGGATGATGTTGGCACTGCGTCAGCCCTCTGACGACAGTGCTTTTTTTGACCCCACCTTGACAGAATAGCGATCTAGGTCACATATTTTAAAGGTACACCCTTTTTTATCTTAACCAGGAGCGCACGATGAAGATGACCTCTCCTTCGCAGTTTTCTCGACGCAACTTCTGCCAATTATTACTCGCCGCTTCGGCGATGCCGCTGAGCAGTTATGCGCAGTCGCAGTCAACCTCTCCCCATGTTGCTATTCAGCCCCTTTCGCTGACCAAAGTCGTGAATGGCGTGCCGAACGACAAATTACCTTTACTCATTTATCAGCAAGCTGTCCCCGCATCAGCCTCAAACGCTGACGACTATCTGAGTCAACTCTTCGCAAAAAATGGTTGGCCAGTACAATGGCGCTACCAGATCTTTCCTTTTACCCACTACCACTCCAATACTCATGAACTGCTAGGGGTAAGCCAAGGTAGCGCGAAGGTTCAGCTAGGAGGCGAAACGGGACCAACGGTAACGGTTAAACAGGGGGATGTAATCCTAATTCCTGCGGGAGTTGGTCATAAGCAACTGTCGGCCAGCGAAGATTTCCAAGTGCTGGGGGCCTACCCTCAAGGGTTAAGTCCAGATCTTTACCATGACGACCCGAGTAAACTGGCCGAAGCTCAGCGTCATATTGCGAATATCGCTATGCCCAGTACCGATCCCGTTACCGGCAAACAAGGCGGTATTAAGACGCTGTGGAAAGCCTAATTTTTTGATTTCATTTGGAACCGATACCATTACTATGAGGAAATTATGTCTGTTAAAAAACTCACCGCGCTCGCTTCCCTGCTGCTCGCCACGACGTTAGGCAGTCATACTGCTCTGGCGGCAAGCCCCTCTTCTGAATCTAGCGTGCATAACATCGGTATCGTTGGGGCAGGAAATATGGGAGAAACCCTAGGTAAACTTTGGGCAGATGCGGGTTACCATGTGATGTTAGCTTCGCGCCATCCTGACAGTTTACAATCTACGGCTAATGACATCGGCCATGGTACCAAAGTTGGAACCGCCGAGCAGGCTAGCCAATTTGGTGATGTGGTGGTGATGGCAGTTCCCTATGGTGCGCTGCCACAACTGGGTAAATCTCTGCATCAACAACTTGCGGGTAAAACGGTTATCGATGTCAGCAATCCTTACCCCGGTCGTGATGGTGCCACGGCAGCAAAAGCGTTAAGCCTAGGGAGTGGTAAAGCTTCGGCACAATATCTTTCAGGCGCACATGTGGTGAGGGCTTTTAATTCCTTGGCCGCGACCGCGATTGCCTCGAATGCCCATCACTCACCGCTCATTGCAGTACCTTATGCGGGTGATAACGCACAAGCCTTGGCTCAAGCCAAAACATTAATCCAGCAGGCCGGTTTTGCACCAGTGAAGACGGGTGATCTCACGACGGCGACCCGTTTCCAACCTGGATCATCGTTGTTTTTACAGGTATTAGATGAGAAAGCACTGCGCGCGCAACTCGCTGACGCTCGGTAATCAATGATGACTGATCACTCCACGTCGCCGCTACTCAGGCGCTTTCAGCGCCTGGTATCGATCAAGCCTGAAGAGCTGGCCCCAGTCTGCTGGGGCTGGTTATACATCTTCTCGCTACTCTGCGCCTACTATATCCTGCGTCCCATTCGCGATACGGTGAGTACACTCACTGGCGCCCACTCACTACCGTGGTTATTCACGGCAGTATTGATCACTATGCTGCTACTCCAATGGCCCTATAACAAACTTTCTCAACGCCTTCCTCGAGAACGCTTTATTAGCTATAGCTATCAAGCCTGCGCGGTGATCCTCTGTGGTTTTGCCTTGGGTTTTGCACGCCATGGCGGATTGCATGACCTATTTTTGGGCCGCGCATTTTTTATCTGGGTATCGGTCTTCAATTTGTTTGCAGTATCCGTTTTCTGGGCCTTAATTGTCGATATCTTCGATAGCGAGCGGGGAAAGCGTCTGTTCGGATTACTCGCGGCGGCGGCAACCTTGGGAGCGATTGGTGGCTCTGGGTTAACCAGCTTAGTCGCTGACCATCTCTCGACTCCGGTGTTACTGATCATTGCCGTTGTCCTTATCCAAGTGTCCGTTTTTAGCGCTAAACGCTTATCACGTTGTGGTCGTCAATTGTCACACAGCAAAACGGAAGATAAACCTCACGAAACCCCGGCTGGCGGTGGTCTCACCCCTTTATTGATCGGTATTCGTCAAACAATAGCCTCCCCCTATTTGCTAGGAATTTGTGGTTATATCCTTTTCTATTCGGTGACCTCAACACTGCTCTATTTTCAACAGGCGGCTATTGTGCAACACGCTTTTAGCCAAGCGGACCAACGTACCACTTTCTTCGCGAATGTTGATTTAGCAATCAATGTATTAACCCTAATTTGCCAATTGACGGCGAGCGGTAAAATCATTTCACGTTGGGGCGTTGCGGTGAGCTTAACGTTACTCCCGTTAGTCAGTATCCTTGGCTTTGGTTGGTTGGGTGTAGCCCCAAGTTTATCGGTCCTGGTCGGCTTTACCATAGTGCGAAGAGCCATTAACTTTGCGCTGGCCCGCCCTAGCCGTGAGATCTTATTTACCGTGGTCCCTACCTCAGAGAAGTATCATGCTAAGGTATTTATCGATACCCTAGTTTATCGTATGGGCGACCAAGTCGGGGCATGGAGCTATCAGGCGGTGAGTCTGTTGGGAGTCGCCGCCCTACCCTTAACACTACTTAGCATGATCTTAGCGGCAGGTTGGGCAGGATTAAGTGTAGCCTTAGGGCGCGCTCAGCGGCGTAAAGCACAGCACTTGCCGCCCTCATCAAAAGACTAATTAGCTCAGATGCGGATACACGCCAGGCCCAATCGGTAAACCGCAGACATACCATAGGCTGAGCAGTACGATCCAGCTGATAAAGAATACCAGTGGATAAGGCATGATAAGCCGGTAATACGTGCCCAGCTCGGCCTCTTTTATATACTTCTGTAAAAAACCTAAGAATAACGGCAAAAAAGGCGATAACGGGGAAAGTGGTAGGACACAAGAGTCACCAATACGAAAGATAATTTGAGCGAAGGCCGGGTGAAAGCCTAATACCACAAACATCGGCACAAATACCGGCGCAAGGATCGACCATATCGCTGACCCACTGGCGATAAACATGCACAACAATGCGGAGAGTAGCAATAACCCAATAAAGGCCGGAGCACCATGAATATCGGCGTTTTCCATCAAATTAGTCAGCCCCATTGCCATAAACTTTCCCATATTACTCCAGGTAAAGAGTGCGACAAATTGCGCAAGGGGAAAGACCATCACAATAAATCCTGCCATGTTTTTCATCGAGTCCGTCAGTAAAACAGGAATATCGCTCGCTTGACGGATTTGGCCGGTACGTTTGCCGTAGACAACGGAGGTCAACAGGAAGAAAATAATAATAATCGGCACAATGCCCTGCATTAACGGCGAAGGAACAAGGCTACCGGTTTGCGGATTGCGTAAAATACCTTGAGCAGGCGCGGCCAACGCCACCACGACACCGAGCACAATCAACGCGGTCACTGCGACAGCTTTCAACCCTTGGTTCTCTATGGAAGTTAACTTAGGTAATGTCTGTTCAGTATTCGCCTTCCAAGCCGGGAGTCGAGGTTCAATCCACTTATCCGTTAAAAGTGCACCGACAACCGTCAACACCACGACTGAGGCCGCCATAAAAAACCAGTTATCGATAACGGTTACTTGTAAGGCAGGGTTCACCGATTTAGCCGCTTCGGTACTGATCCCAGAGAGTAGAACATCAGTACTCACAATTAATAGATTTGCTGTGAAACCCGACGCAACGCCAGCAATGGCGGCCAATAATCCAGCGACCGGATGCCGACCCACCGCTAAGAAAATGAGTGCGCCAAGCGGAGGCATGACAACCAAGGCTGCATCCGAAGAGAGATGGCTAAAGAATGCGATAAATAGCACCATATAACTGGCATAACGGCGATGGATCAGCGATGACATCTTGATCATTAACGCTTGCAATAGCCCTACTTTTTCCGCCAATCCCGCCCCTAACACCAGCGCTAAAATTGAGCCGAGTGGCGCAAAACCACTAAAATTTTTAATTATGTTCGGCAAGAACCACTGAATACCCGCGGGGCTAAAAATATTATTAACGGTTATTTTCTCACCGTTCACCGGGCTAATAACACTCCAGTTAAAATGACTGATAACCGCGCTCGCCACCATCAGTATCACAATCAAATAGAGAAACAGGAGAAAGGGGTGCGGAAGTTTATTACCGGCTTTTTCGATCCAATAAAAGAGTTTATTGGGTTGTCTGATTGGCGTTATAACACTCATTAGCACTCCTGCGTGACGATAGATTAAAGCGAATAGCGGCAACCCTCTGCGACTCAGGTTGAAGGTAATTACAGCGGTTATTAGGCAATTTCTATGCCATTAGTTAGCTATCTTGACGGTTTACGGCTGAAAATCTGTTTGATTAAAGGCCAATGCCGCTAAGGTTTTTACCGCTTTACTCATGATCGATTCATCAAAGTCGAAACGAGCATTATGGTGGCCGGCGGCAAGTTGACAGCCAAAGATGACATAAGAGGCTTGTCCCCCGTTTTCTTTTACCCGTTCCATCATGTAAGTCGCGTCCTCTGAACCCGCTGCATGAGCTTGTCGATCAGTCACCGACGTGAAAAGACCCAGTTGCTGTGCTTGCTGATGAATAAATCCTACCCACTCAGGGCTCGGTGAACAGCTTCGTGCGCTGCCCATCAGTGCGACCTGATACTCCACTTGAAACATCGCTGCTGCCCCCGCAATCACTTGCTGACAGCGCTGATAGATGTCGTCGTTGACCCGATTACTTTCTCCACGGGTTTCAACTTTCAATAACGCAAAGTCAGGCACCACATTTCGGCCACTGCCCGCTTGCAATACCCCGACATTGACCCGGCCTACACCGCCACTATGCTGCGTTAAACTATGTAACCCCAGTGTCGCGTGGGCAGCGGCTAGCAGTGCATTGTTTCCTTGCTCTGGATTCCCCCCCGCGTGCGCACCGACCCCAGTAAAGGTCAGATCAAATTTGGTCGTAGAGAGAAAACTATCATTACCACAGACAATCTCCCCTTCAGGCACCCCTGTGCCTAAGTGGATGGCAGTAAAAAGATCGACATCATCAACGACTCCCGCGGCAACCATCGCTTTCGCGCCGCGCACCCCCTCTTCGGCCGGTTGGAAAATCAATTTTATTTTGCCGCTAAGTCGCTCTTTATGATGCATCAGCACCTTAGCAAGGGCTAAGCCTATCGTCGTATGGCCATCATGGGCGCAAGCGTGCATCATTCCTGGATTGATCGAGGCAAAGGCTTCCCGCTGCGGAAAATGCTCGTTGTCTTTGGCTTCTGTTTGATCTAGCGCATCCATATCCACCCGAAAAGCCATTACCGGACCAGGCTTGCCCGTCTCCAGCGTCGCGACCACGCCACAAAAACCGCCTGAAAAAGAGGAAACCCAAGGCTCTAACGCCCCTTGCTCCCGCGCGCGCGCTTCCTGTTCAGCAAGAAATTCAGTACTCGGCAACCCCATTCTCGACGCCGCGTCAATCACTGCTTCCCCCAGTGCTAGGTGATAACCGAGTTGATGCAGTTGCTCTGCGACCAACGAGGCGGTACGAAACTCCACCCAGCCGGCTTCAGCAAAACGGTGCAAGTCTCGTCGTTGACAACGCATCTCATCCTGTAAATCATCCACTACCTGAGTAAAAAAGGTCATAATCCGCTCTCCTGTTTAATACCTAAACCTCGAATCTAGCGAATGGATCACGACGACATAAGATGCTAATTTGTTATGTCTGATAACCAATAGCTATCACTTATTATGTCAACGAGCCTCAAACTTCATCACCTCCGTGCTTTAGTCAATGTCGTCAGTCAAGGCAGTATTCGCGCGGCCAGTCGGAGCGCCGGACTCTCACAACCCGCATTAACCAAGGCGATCCAAGAACTTGAACAGATCTTAGGAACACGTATTCTGGAAAGGCATCCACAGGGGATCTTGCTGAATCATGTTGGTGAGCATTTTTACCGCCATGCTCGATTAGTGTTAGAGGAAATTCGTATCGCTCAGGAGGAAGTGTCACAACATCTTGGAGAGATTACGGGTCATATTCGCGTCGGCGTCGGCGGTAGCATGGCTTGCACCTTAATGCCCAAGGTCATCGATCGGTTTCAACAGCGTTTCCCCCATGTAAATGTGCATATCGTCGAGGGACAACTCTCCTCAATGCTGCCCGCTTTACGTCAAGGGACCTTAGATTTTACCTTGAATACCGTGACCCAACTTCCCTTCGAGCGCGAATTGAGCTTCGAGCCGTTGGCGGTCGTTGACTATCGAGTGGTCGTCCGAAAGGGTCATCCATTACGATATGCTAAACAGCTCTCCGAACTCAGCGAGGCCAAATGGACAATGCCGCCACCGACCAGTAGCTACTATTCGCTCCTTGAGCAACTCTATACCGGTCATACACTCCCTCAAGTCAGGGTGACTTGTGAGAGCCTTATCGCTTGTGCGAGTTTGGTGACGCAAAGTAATTTCTTAAGTATTATTTCAGAACAAATCGTGAGCACGCCAATTTTGAGCGATCAACTGCTCCCTCTTGAGCTTGCCACCCCTGCCCCACAAGCAACATTTTACCTTGTTCAACGTAAAGACCATCAATTAGGACCGATCAGCGCCTATCTCGCCCAGCTATTTCGAGATTTTAGCCAAGCAGTACCATGATGCCTGCCTTGAACTCATCCCTTGAGCGAGGGGGAAAAATATCGTACATATAACTTTCTCTCATTGATAAGGAGTGGTGTCGTGATGGTGCCCCGATTAGAAACAGCTCGACTTATCCTCGCCCCATTAGTGGCAGACGATGCTCCCTTGATTCAACAGGCTTTCCCACGCTGGGAGATTGTGAAATACCTGACACGTAAAGTACCTTGGCCGTACCCAGCCAAGGGGGCGGAAATGTTTTGCGACATGACTCTGCAAGCGATGCAGCAGCAAAGGGAATGGGTATGGACGTTGCGTCCTCTCACTTCGCCTACCGAATTTATCGGTCTAATTCGGCTCTCCTTAGAAGTGGATAATAATCGCGGATTTTGGTTAGTGCCTGAATGGCAAGGCCAAGGTTATATGCGCGAAGCCTGCCACGCTGCCACTGACTTTTGGTTTAATCAGCTAAAGCAACCGGTTCTGCGTGCACCCAAAGCAAAAGAGAATCAGCGCTCTCTTAAGATCTCACAGGAGAGCGGTATGCGAATGATCCGAGAAGAGATGGGTGAATACCATATTGGCGATATTCCTTCGACGTTGTGGGAGATCACGCGCGAGGAGTGGAATGAGCGAAAAGTCTCCTCCTAGGCATCCGTAAACTGTCTCAAAGAATTTATAGCGGGCGACAGGGTAAAGTAGCCCGCAAAACGTAAAGGTCAACTATTCGATTTTGTACACCACCTCTACCCTTCTCATCCAACATTTCTCTAGTTAAGTGTATCTGCTTCCGAAGCTTCTGATCTGCCATTATTTTTCCTCATCGTTCGTATAGAGAGTGATTTAAATAATCTACATTCACTCAGATTATTGAGTCCTGTACGATAGTTAAACACTACTTAGATATTCTATTTTATAGCCTTTATGCTATAATTTAATGAGTTCAAAGGAATGAGGTCTGTCCATGTGGGAAGTAATAACAACAGACGTTTTTGATGAGTGGTTTCTCGCGCAGGAAGAGAGTTTAAGAGAAGATATATTGGCTGCTATCGGCGTTCTTGAGGAAATGGGGCCCCAATTAGGTAGACCTTATGTCGATACCTTAAAAGGTTCTGACATCCCTAATATGAAAGAGTTACGGGTACAACATGCAGGAGGCCCGATACGTGCCTTTTTTGCTTTCGACCCGATCCGTAGGGCTATCGTATTATGTGCCGGTGCGAAGACAGGTTTAAACGAAAAGCGGTTTTACCGTGACATGCTCCGCCTTGCAGAAAATGAATACCGTAAACATTTGACCAATTTGGAGAAGTAATATGTCCACTTACAAAGAACTCTTAGCAAAACAAAGCCCTGAAAGTCAGCAACGCATCAAAGAAAAAGTGGAGACCTTGCGTCAGGAAGTGGTGTTAAGCCAGCTGCGTGAAGAACTAAACATTTCACAGACTGAGCTTGCTCAAGCGATCGGCGTGTCTCAGCCGACCATTGCCAAAATAGAACGACCAGAGAACGATCCGCGCTTATCAACCTTAAAACGGTATGTCTCTGCATTAGGTGGGGAGCTGAGCATCGATATAACGCTTCCAACAGGAAAGCGAATAGGTTTTCATCTCTAATGATACGACCATTACAGGCCTGTTATACCTCTTCTATTTAATATCTTGATGATTTCGAATAGCGTTACAGGCCTGTAACGGTGCCTACCGTGTAGGATTATAAGTTAATGTTATTAACTAGAGCGTACTGCTAACGATAGTTTTGTATCGTGCTCATCTGAAAACATTTACTAAAATCTAACTCAATGCTTTCCAGCAAGAACTTTCAACTTTTCACCAACTGGTAGGAATAAATTCGTACTTAAGTACACAGATACGTCCAACTTTCTCAGCTGTTCTAATTGAAGGTAAATTTTCTGGAAGAATAGTTCCAGCTATCAAGCAGTCTTTCCCAAACAGTTGGTAAAGCTGGTTTTGTAATAAATGTTGTGCGCGAGAAGCCAAAGAAGATCCGCGAAAGGATGGAAGAATAACTTCTTCCAAAATAAAAAATCCCTCGAAAAAAACTAATTCCCTTTTCTCACAGACAATTAGCCCAACCTGATTACCCATATGATTAATAATATACGTATTATCTTTAATAATATGGTCCATTAGGTCTTCGTTATCTATCGGATATAGACTACTTATTAGTAGCGGGATTACAGAGTAAGAATAATTATAACACTCTAGTACAGCTTGTTTGCACCAATCAAAATCCGCACTGGTAGCAAGACGTAGGGTAAGAGAATCATCACTATTTTCAAGTTTATGTGTCAGTTTTGATTCAGCAATGAATGAGATCGCTAAGGTACTGAACGAGTTAGCACTCAGTTAATCTGATTTGAAAGGCTGACCGCACGCGCGGCAGCCTATCCCCTCATTTCAACTGATCTGATAATTTTTTCGAATCATAATAATCGCCCTGATAAGTAATTTTACCTTGTAAGACCTTGATAAAACTTACCCCATCAAAACTGATTTTTTTATGCGTTGCCGGAGTTCCGGCCCAAGCGCCATCATTAGTGCCCGTAAAACGCCATTGAAACGCGATAGTGTCACCGTTATAGACCGGCTTACTGGTCATCTCCCAACGTAAATCAGGGACTGCATCGACGAAGGTTTTAACCACCTGCTGTGTCGCCTGTTGCTGACCAATAACGGGTTCACCGACCGAAGCATCGTAATAACTGACGTTATCTGCGAAAAAAGTCCCGGCCTTACGACTGTCATGTTGGTTCCATGCCTGCATATACTGCGTGACGACCGTCAGGGGTGTCGTCTCAGCATAGCTTAGCCCGCTCGTCAGACAGAGTGTGAGAAGAGTGTAAGTTCCGAATTTACGCATTATCACCTCGCTTAGTCTTGTTCAAGATCGATCATCACATGTTTCACTCGGGTATATTCTTCCAACGCATAGGCTGAAAGATCTTTACCGTAACCTGACTTCTTAAAGCCGCCGTGAGGCATTTCTGCGCACAATGGAATATGGTTGTTGACCCATACCGTACCAAAATCGAGATCACGCGTGAGTCGATGGGCCTTTGCTACCGAGCCGGTCCATACACTGGCGGCGAGCCCATAGTCGACATCATTGGCTTTGCTAAGCGCATCGGCCTCATCCTCGAAGGATTGAATAGTCATTACTGGGCCAAATACTTCCTGTTGAATCGCTTCATCATCCTGCCTTAAGCCTGAGATAATGGTCGCGGGGAAGTAGAAACCTGTCCCTTGCGCTGCACTACCACCAATTTCTACTTTGGCATGGGCGGGTAACCGTTGCATAAAGCCCTCAACTTGCGCCAATTGATTCGCACTGTTTAGCGCCCCAAATAACGCATCGGTATCATCAGGCTTGCCGAAACGGATTTGCTCCGTTTTCGCGACAAGCTGCTGTAAAAAAGTCGGATAAATTGAGGCTTCGACTAAAATTCGGGTGGCGGCGGTACAGTCTTGACCTGCATTGAAGAAACCTGCGGTAGTGATACCCTCAATCGCCTTCTCAATATTCGCGTCAGCAAAAACAATGGCAGGTGCCTTACCGCCTAATTCTAGGTGGGCTTTAGTCAGGTTGGCCGCCGCCGAGGTCGCGACCTGTACTCCTGCACGAACCGATCCAGTAATAGAGACGAGCGAAGCGTTAGGGTTCGATACCACCAGCGACCCGGTCTCCGCTTGTCCTAAAATCACATTGAAAGCCCCTTTTGGGAAAAATTCTGCCGCCAGTTCGGCCAGTAATAATGTGCTCATTGGCGTCGTATCGCTGGGCTTAAGTACTACCGTGTTTCCGGCGGCTAAGGCAGGTGCAATTTTCCAAATGGCCATCATAAAAGGATAGTTCCACGGCGTGACTTGCCCGACTATTCCCAACGGCTCGCGACGAATACTCGACGTAAAGCCTTCCATATATTCATAGCTGGCACGTCCCTCTAGATGACGCGCTGCGCCAGCAAAGAAACGCAAAGCATCGCAGGAGGCAGCGACTTCTTCTTTCTCAATAAAGTGCTTTAACTGCCCGGTTTCGCGACATTGCAATTCGACGAAGCGTTGCATATTCGCCTCAACCGCCTCTGCCAGTTGGAGTAACGCTTTTTGTCTTTCGGAAGGGGTGGAACAGCGCCATTGCTTAAAGGCACGGGTTGCCGCCTGATAGGCTAGCGTGACTTCAGCAGCCTCACCTTTCGGGCTTTGGGCATAACAGCTACCATCCACCGGGCTAATCAAGTCAAAGTAGGCCGTTGACGCCGTATCAACGTATTGACCATCAATAAAATGTTTCAGTCGTTGCATCGTTTTTATCCTTGATAAGTTCACTTTATAGCTAAGAAAAAATTCACTCGCCGCGGTTTCTCACCCTAAGGTATGGCGCAGCACTTTGAAAAAGACCCTTGCTGTGTTAAGACTGTTTTCCTCGAGGACTACTGGTAAAGCATTACAATGATGACGCATGCGATAATATTCGCGCCAATCGGACAGGCAAGCCGAGCGGAGCAGATTGTGACCCGCCTCGCCAATGCCATTATGACTGGGCTGTTGCAGGCTCATGAACAGCTGCCTAACGAAGCTGAGTTGGCCAAGATGCTGGGGGTCTCGCATATAACGGTCCGTGAAGCATTGAATACACTGCGCGCTAAGGAGCTGATATACACCAGCCGAGGACGACACGGTGGTAGCTTTGTCTGCGACAATATTGAAAATCGTGCCCATAACTATCACCCTCTCCACTTATTAAGCAGTGATTACTTGCTCGATCTTGGCGAAATGCACTGTGCCGTATTGGCACACAGTGCGCGACTTGCCGCCAAGCGGATGAGTCAAACGGAACATCTCACGTTTTCATCCTTTATTGACGAGTTTCAACAGGCTAGCTCCGCTGAATCACGCGCCCAAGCAGACATGCGCTGCTTACTCTTTTTATCTGCCAGTTCACAATCAGCACGCCTAGCAAATTGTGAGTTAACGCTACAAACTGAGTGGGCATCATTCATTGCTCTTCTCTATGGTGATGACACGCTACATCAGCAATGCGTACAGCGTTATCAAGAATTACTGGAAGCCTTATCGCATCAAGACACTGAAGCTGCTGCAAAAGCAATCAGCGATCTTATTCTATTTTTAGCTGAACAACTTGTTGACTGTAAACTCAACACTACTGCCTCATCGTCAGGGAGAACGTTATAAGTGAACGCATCAGACTCTATCCACACTGTCATCGCGCAACTCGAACATCTATTTTCACAATGTTCTCACTCAAGCCAGCAGTTAGCGCAACAACTGACTCAGCGACTCACTCCTTTGGTCAATGCGGCGGACCCTAGCGAACTGACGACGGCATTCCCCAAAAAAGCGATTGAGTCCCTGATTAATCGAGCGCTTGCCGATAACCCCTTCTGTTCCGGTGCAGGCTTTGCCTATTATGCTGATGCCCCCCTGAATCCGCAGGCGAAATGGTCGCTCTATTGGATGTATAAAGACAGCAATCATGAAAGCACACTTGAGCTGACTCCCTTAACTCAGCAACACCTCGATTTTCGAACCTTCGAATGGTTTCTGAAAACGAAATCCCTTAAAGGCCCCTACTTCCATGGCCCTTATGTCGACTATATCTGCAACACGTCCTATACCATGACTTCTGCCGCGCCCATCTTTATTCAAGAGTGCTTCTACGGGATCGCTGCCGTAGATGTATTGGTTAGCCGTATAGAAGACGAGATATTAACGATTCTTCCGCAACCTCGTCCTAAAATGGTATTGACCAATACGTTTGGCCGAGTCATTTTTTCCACGCTGACCGGTTATCGCGTCGGTGATATTCTGCGAAGTGAAGCGCTGGCGGTTATTCACCAGCACCCACTGTTTTGCCTCTATCTACCGGCCTAATCCCTCTTGGTTACGCATCGCTCTTAGCGCTTCGGCATGCTCAATCGCATCGTTTTCCGGTGCGGTTGATTTACCATAGGGTCGTTGAAGGAGCATGTAAATTCCGCCAATGAGTAATACCACTGCCAAGCCGATCAACACGGTCCATTTATCGATAAAGTTCGGGCTATCCGCGGGTTGGGCGAGTAAATAGATGCCCACAATGCCGTACGCAAGAGCGAGGATATTCGTTAACAAACCAAATGCCCCGATATGCCACTCACCCGCTGGTTTCCAACCTTTCATGCGCTGGCGTAATGCCGCCAATACCACCATTTGGAAAGATAAGTAGATACCAATTACCGCAAACGCGGTGATCCGAGCAAGATTATCGGGTTGGAAATAGACCCAGACACAAACGATAGCTGGTAATAGACAGCTGATAATCATCGCGTTATCAGGCACGTTATGAGCGGAAATCTTCGCCATCCACCGACTACCGGGCAACATCTGGTCACGCGAGAACGAGAAAATAAGGCGGCTGAGCGCAGCTTGTAGTGACAAAATACAAGAAAGCATAGCGATAATTGCAATAACGATAAACACTTTGGCGCCAACGGGCCCCAAGGCTTCGTTAAGAATCGCGGGGATGGGATCGCTCACTTTACCGCTAACAATATTACGTAAATTTGGTGAAGAAAGCAGATACCCTAATACCGAAATAATTGCCGAGATTGCGCCAAAGACAATACTTAAAATCATCGCTACCGGTATTTTACGACTGGCATCTTGTACTTCTTCCGCAACGTTGCCACAGGCTTCAAATCCGAAGAACATGAACAGGCCCATTAGCGAAGCGGCCATAAAGGCCCCCACGTAACTGCCGCTACTTGATAAAATGCCCATCGAATCGAAAATTACAGAGAAGGGTTGTGAACGATGGAAAATCAATAAGTAGATCCCTAACGCAATCACGCTCACGATTTCACACCAAAACCCTATTCTTGCGACACGCGCGAGATTCTTAGTTCCCGAGAGGTTGACCGCCATCATTACCGCCAATAAGACGACCGACGTGATGAGTAAATGAAGTGGCGTCGCACTAAACGAGACTAAACTTGCCACAAATGTCGAGGTGTATTCAGCAATTGAGGTAATGGTAACGACCAATGCCCATAAATAGACCCAAGCCGCAATCCACGCATATTTTTTCCCCCAAAGCCGCCGTGCCCAGGGATATAAACCGCCTGTGATGGGATATTGGGAAGCAATTTCTCCAAAGACTAACGCCACAAGCAGTTGTCCCACTGCTGCAATGACTATCCACCAAATAGCTGGTGGCCCGGCGAGGGTAATCGCTAACGCAAACAGAGAATAGACAGCAGTGAGCGGTGAAAGATAAGTAAAACCTAACGAGAAATTGGAGATAAGCCCAATAGAACGTTGGAACTGTTCTTTACCAGCTTCCGGGGTATCTTGTACGGGTGAGTGTGATGATTTTTCCATTGTAGAGTCTCTCGCTGGCACAATACATTCAAAAAAGTGAATCTATTTATAAAACATAAAGGATTATATTTATAACGTTTCAGTTCTCAGTTTTCGAAAATATAATAAAAGAACTTCAAAAACAGATAGTTAGTGGATATATGTTTTTCTTATTATAATCGTTATGGAAAAAACGCCGGAATTATGACCGAAAGAGTAGATAAACAGTTTTACCATTCTGTTGAATTAACGCTAGTTTTGAAGGTGATAATCGAGTAACACTTTCGCACTGGGCCCAGTCCGATATGCTTACTCAAAAAGCTAGAAAATAGTTAAGCGTTACCTTTTCTAAGACCTAAAGCAGAAGTAATTAACGTAGAAATTGCATACAAGAGGCACTATTGAGTGCTTTTTAAGATTAGAATTCATAAATTTCCATAGTGTTATTTTCACTCACTCCGCTCCTGACCACCCCGTCTACACAAAATTATCCGTTCCGCTTGAAATCAACATAATGTTGATCAATAATCGTCACATCAACAAAATGTGTAATAAAATAAGTTATGAACCCTAGCGAAGATAGAAATTATACCGAAAACATGATCCTTATTTTGTCAGCGACCGTGCGTGCCCTCGGTAGTGTTCTGGCAAATAATTCTGAAATAGTCCTGCATGATTTACGTCATCCCGCTTCTTCAATTGCCGAGATTGCAAACCCACAAGTCACGGGCCGTAAGAAAGGGGATTCGGTATTATCGGGGATGCGAACCGACCCTGCTTTTATCAATGTGATGGAAGTTAAAAACGAGCCGGTATCTTTGCTGCTTGACTATGAGACGTTCAGTCACGAGGGAAAACCACTGAGAAGTAGTACAGTGCTGTACCGTGACCAGGCAGGCAGACCTTTCGCAGCGCTCTGTATTAACGTTGATAATTCGGGAATCGAGCAGGCGATTACGCTGCTTCAGTCTTTTTCAGGGATAAAAGCACAGATCTCCGCGCCTCCTCCACCCGATCCTGCCACTGAACATCACCATGACAGTATCGAAAACTTAATGCATGAAATTATTGGCAGTACGACCGCGGCAAGTCCAGGTAATAGTCGTAGCGACATGAAACGCGCCAACTTAATGGCAGTGAAAAGTATGCAGGAAAAAGGGATATTTCTAATTAAAGGGGGGGTCGAAAAAGCTGCCGCAGCACTCGGCGTGACACGCTACACCATTTATAACTACCTCGATGAACTTAACAATGGAGATGAGCCCCCCGCTCATACTAAAAGCTAATGAAAAAATACCCAAGTTCTCTGCCTTTTCCCTTTTCTCAGGCCGTAGAAGCCAATGGCTTTCTTTTTCTTTCTGGACAGGTCTCGATGAATGATAGGGGTGAGCCGGTTCAAGGAACAATAGCGGAACAAACGCAGCTTATTTTTGAAAACATTGCCAAGACTTTACAATCTTGTGGCTCCTCCTTCGACAATATTATCCGTATCACCGTCTGGCTTTCCGATATGGCGCATTTCTCTACTTTTAATAGTGCCTATTGTCGCTACTTCCCTAATGGCTTCCCAGCCCGTACCACTGTCGTAAGCCGCTTAGCGTTCGATCTGGACGTTGAAATGGAAGTTCAGGCGTTAGCTTGATGCCGATTAATCTTTTTGGAGTCAATCATGCCGTTACATATTAATACACCCTTACTGGAGTCACTGCCTTTAAGCCGTCTGAATCACACTCGAGTCTGGATGAAGATGGAAGCCATGCAGCCATCAGGATCCTTTAAGATTCGTGGTGTCGGGCACGCTTGCGAGCAGCATTATGCTCGGGGGGCAAAACGTTCTATCTCTTCTTCTGGAGGCAATGCTGGGCTAGCGGTCGCGTACGCAGGACGTCAACTTGGTGTTCCAGTCATAGTTGTGGTCCCTGAAACGACCTCTGAGCGGGCACGACATCTATTACGCTTAGAGGGTGCCGAAGTAAGAGTGCAGGGAAAAACCTGGGCTGAAGCAAACCAAATGGCCTTATCTCTGCTCGAACAGAATGATGCCTTTATCCACCCTTTTGATGACCCATTACTGTGGGAAGGTCACGCTTCGCTAATCGATGAAGTGCTCGCCGAAGGCGTACGTCCTGACGCCGTCATCCTCTCTGTAGGAGGTGGAGGCTTACTGGCAGGTATCGATGAGGGGCTTCGCCGCAACCAGCTTGATATTCCTATCTATGCTATCGAGACAGAAGGCATGGCATCTTTTAATGCTGCCTTAGCTTCGGGACAGCCCACAACACTGCCTGAACTGACTGGCGTGGCAACATCCTTAGGTGCCCGCCAAGTTTGCCAGCGGGCGTACGACCTGACAAAGCATAGAGAGATTATCGCTCTCACGGTAAATGATAACCAGGCAGTCCAGGCATGCTTATCTTTTTTAGATGATCACCGTACACTGGTTGAACCCGCCTGCGGAGCCGCTCTCGCCGCCCTCTATGAGTCAAAAATAGCGCTTAATACCATGAGCAATATTCTGGTCATTGTCTGCGGGGGGTCGACGACAACCTCTACCGCTTTACAAGGATTCAGAGGGTAGCGCTAGGGTTAACCCTCAGTGGTAGTTGGGACGGTAGCCGATTCACCGTCCCTGATGACAAGTGGTAATAGATTATCTGCACAACTATTATCGTATGGCACCGTTCTGGGGAGTGAGCTGGGGCCTAGATTTATATCAAAAAGGATCACCACGCGCCGTGACCGCTTACCTAAAAAGCGTGGCAAGTAAGAGAATAGGATGCGATAGATAAGATAATTTCTCTCCCAGTTTAGGCAGCGCTTCAACTATGATTCCTTTATCGCAACTGACTATCTTTACTTCCTCGGCGATTAATACCCTTAGCGCCAGACTGTTGCTTATCTTTCATTTCTTGGCAATTGACACAATAAATCACTCCGGGTAAGGCTTGACGGCGAGCGAGTGGAATAGGTGCATCACACTCAACACAGAACTCTGCACTTTCACCGTGATAAAGCTGGCTCCTCGCCTGTGCAATGGCATCCTCGACCGTATCGTCAATCTGTTTTTGTACTGCGCCATCTTCAGCCCATCCGCCTGCCATAATGCCTCCTAAAGCGTTGTTATCAAAAATAAGTATAGATGAAGGAGGATAGCTTTGCTGGCAGCGACTATTTTCGAAATAACCTACTGCTTAGGGAGTAATTTTGCGGTCATATGCACGCCATTATTAAAATAGGATTCAGTAATTTTGTAAGAAGCCCCCGCTTGCTTTGCCTTCGCGGCAACTAAGGCTTCAGCCTCATCGATTGTTGACGCACAGGCAGTGACATTTTGCGCAGCAGCCCCGAAGGAGATAAGACCAAAGGTAAAAGTAACAACAATTTTTTTGACGATATTCATAATTTAAATTCCTTAATTTACGCTAGCTCGAATGAGGACCTGCCTCGATGCTGGCTATATTAACCAGCATAATAAGGATTGAATATCGAAAATAATTGCCATTCTCATTCAAAAAATCAGATTAAATTAACGTCATTACTTGCTCTCAATAAGTCAAGCTTAACCCGAACGCAACTTCACCTAGAGAGTAAAATCCCTTATTCTGCGTTGGCTAATTAGGTAACGACTGAGAGTGTCATGGCGAGTATTGTTGATCATTTTATTGCCCCACCCTGTGAAGAATCGATAGAGATCCTGTATCAAGATGATGCGCTAATCGTTATTAACAAGCCAAGTGGATTATTGAGTCTTTCGGGGAAGAATCCTCAGAATTGGGACTCGGTACACTATCGCCTCGTTCAACAGTACCCGGGATGTCTGCTGGTGCATCGCCTCGATTTTGGTACCTCTGGTCTGATGCTAGTTGGCTTAAATAAAATGATCACGGCAGCACTTAGCCAGCAATTCAGTGAACGGTCTGTCGATAAGACGTATCACGCACTACTTTGCGGTCATCTTCCCGAAAATAGCGGCGTGATCGACGCCCCGATCGCTAAAGACCCTCAGCACTTCCCACTAATGAGAATCGACGCAACAACTGGTAAACCGGCCCAATCGCATTTCGAGGTGGAACAACGCACTGAGTTTACGTTAATAAGCGGCCATTCACTGCCGGTAACGCAAGTAAAATTATCGCCACTGACTGGACGAACACATCAGCTACGGCTTCACTGTCAGCATTTAGGATTTCCCATTTTAGGCTGTGACCTTTACGGAGGTCGTGATGATTCAGAGGAAGGGTCACATCCGCGTCTCATGCTACACGCCAGTGTCCTGCGTTTTCAGCATCCTCTTTCTGGGTTATCCATGACAATTGAGAGCCCACTGCCCTTTACACCCTTCTGATAACAACAGAGATTATAATGAATCATTATTTCCAAGAAGTGATTGATGCCCACCACCTTATCAGTGATGTGCTAGGTGGACACGATGTTAGCGGCGATAAACGTTTACAGTTACTCGCTCGATTCAATCCTGCATTTACCATGGTAGCGCCCACCGGGGCGATATTTGACCATCAACGACTCGTCGACTTTTTCGAACAACAACAAGGGTCACGTCCTGGACTGACTATCTCACTTTTCGACTTTGTCCTGGTCGCTGAAGACGAAAAAAATACGATCGTTACCTATAAAGAACGGCAAGACTTCCCAGATAAGCCCAGTAGCTTACGCTATTCCACCTTGGTCTTCACCCATGAACAGGGCAAATTAGCGTGGCGACATTTACACGAAACATTCCTGCCTTTATAAGGTTCGGGTCGGATGGAATAAGAATGGATAATCGATGGTAGGCTATTACCACGATTATCTATTGAGAGGAGTGTGTAGAGGGTGGCACACATTAATTAAAAGAACTGTCCATTTAGGGTTCAGCCATTCCCTTATACCAACAGTCACTTTTCAAAGTGACACGATGTATTTTGAATAACCCCATAGATTTATTATAATCTTGAAATTTTGAAAAATTAAAATAAAAGCGTAACTAGAAATAGGCGCGCCCATTAAATTTAACAACCTGTTAATGAAAATCCTATGATTTTATTTTTAAAATATATAGATAAATGAAAATATCCCATATATATTAATATATTAAGCTGTTACCTTGTCTGTTTTTCTTATTAAATAAGGTAAGTTTTATGGATAGTAAGTTAGTGATAAACTCCATTTTAGAGGGAATAGCCTCTTTACCCAATGATATTTACTTAGGAATTGAAAGAACGTTACAAGACTTAGCGCTTTTATCTGGTGGCCAGAAACTCCAACAACGTAATATCGATGATGACAAGAGAATGTTTAGAGCCCTTGAAAAAATCCATGATAATAGGAATTATCTCTTTACCATGGCACAACTGATCATTAAAAACTCATTATCTTATCTACCCGATACTTTATTGAAAGAGATCGCAGGAAGATTCTTTGTCACTTCCGTCTCCCTGCTATCAAGGCAAGTAATACTATTAGTGCTCTCAGAAAAGATTGCACACTCCTTACTAAAAGGTATCGTCACCGGTGCACTGACAAGATTGACCGTAAGACTGGGAGTTGGTTCATTGACGGGGGGGGTATTAATTCAGGGATTACTTTCCCGTGCAGCGGAATCTTCGAGACATTTAAAAGTTAAACACCCTAAGTTATGGATGGAGTTATATAATCTAGAGCTCGATATGCTGTATTTTTTATTTGATAAACCTATCTCCCGTTATCGTTATTTTAGTAATAAGTTTTCAGGAAATTATTTATCGGAGTGTAAACGATGACATCAAGATTAATTAGACTATTTCGAAAATTTATCTCCTCAATTCTAATGACCACTATTATTACCTTCGTGTCATTGTTGTCAATTATTTCATTAGTTCTTTTCAAGGGTTTTGATCGAATTATAATGCTTCTGTTAGTATTTTTCTGTGGCCTCTTTTTTTATTGGCTATCTTGGTTAATTACATCGAAGAAAGATAGGGAGTGAAAATATTATATAACTAATCACCACCCTATAATACAAAGTACCTGATTAAAATCTCTTCGCAGAATTATGCACCATACACTCTATTAGCTCTCAGCCTTGTACGGTAAACTCAATGTATTGAGATCTGTTTCTGTTACTTATAACGTTAATCTTTTACGAGCTATACAGAGTAAAATTAGGCTTATCAACGTTATTATCGAAGTTAAAGTGTAAAGTATACTCAGGCTCCAATGCGCTAAAACTCCTGTACCTATTATAGCCCCTAAGCCCACAGCCCCATTGAATATGGCAGCATAAATCGCTGAGGCAGGTAGAGCATCTTCCTTTGCTACTCGTAAAATCCAGGTCTGAAAGCCTACAAATAATATCGCTACACCAAGGCCCCAGCCTGCCAAAAGGAGTAATATGCTGGCTTTGTTATGGAACATTGGAAAGCTAATCATTAGTAAGCAAAAACCTACCAACAACAATCCAACGCCAAGCACTTTCCTCAAGTGGTTATCGATGAATACCCCACAAATAATATTACCTATCACTCCTGCAATACCAAATATGAGTAGATAAATAGTAATCCATGTCTCTGGCAGGGCAAATACTGATGAGAGAAGCGTCTCGATAAAAGTGTAGGCAGCAAAGTGCGCGACAATACTGCAACCGGCAATCAGGTAGACAATTCTTAGTCTCGGATTTTTAACTACCGATAAGAGTTGTCTTCTTTCTATCGGAGCTGTACCCGATACTGCGGGTAGGCTTATCGCCAGCATTATCGCGGTAATAATAGATAGACTCGCTAAAAGCGAAAATGACCAACGCCAGTCAGCATGCGCACTGATCCAATTTATCAGCGGAACCCCTAAAACACTCGCGATAGATACTCCGCCAAAGACAATCGCAGTCGCTTTGCCTACATGACTATCTGAGACCAACTTAGCACCTAAGGACCCAATGACGGCCCAGAATGCCCCATGAGCGAGGGCACCAATCAGTCTGGCTATTAACAACAAATTAAAGTGATGACTCATTGCTGCTACGCCATTCGATAGGCCCAATACTAACATTATTCCGACTAACAATGGTCTGCGCGGTAAATGACTAATCATCGTCACGGAAACTAACGCGGCAGCAGCTCCCACCCAAGCATACAAGGTCACCAAGACTCCCGCCGTACTCGTCTTCTGATGCAATGCTTGGGCTATGGCAGACAACATCCCTATTGGCGCGAGTTCAGAAGTGACCACCGTAAATGAAGCGATACCTAGCATAAAAACAGCTACCCACTCACGCCAAGTGGTAGAATTTGCCGGGCTCATAGAACAATCCCCTGCAAATCTTCAGTTGAATAGTGTTCCCTGAACGCCTGAAATCCTGGTAAGGCCTGGGCTACCCGCTCTATCGTCAGCATGACGTGTGCGGTCTCTGAATTATTGACTAGGTACGTTATCTGCCTCGTCCTCAAATCGGAAACGATCTGACGCCCCTTTCCTAATACATAATTTTGCATAGTGGTTATCTCTTGGTTAATCGTGAGATAAACAGTATATTTTCCGTAAAAAGGGATATCTATGCACAAAAAACCAAATCAACTTTCCGAAAATGGAAAGGTAAAAAATCGGTCGTCTATTAATTGGGAAGATACTCGAGTGTTTCTTGCCATTGCCAGAGAAGGCACCTTAAGTGGCGCGGCAAAACAATTGACTGTGGGCATTGCCACGATATCTCGTCGTTTGGAGCGCTTAGAATCATCACTGCAAATTCGTCTATTCACTCGCGACCAACAGGGCTATACCCTCACCGACGAGGGTCGGGACCTTATTTCTCCAGCTGAAGCGTTAGAGCAAGCCGGCATGGCATTTGCTGAGGCAGCATATCGTAATCACGATCACGTGAAGGGTCACGTGCGCTTAGCGACCGCCCAAGGGTTGGCGGATTATCTGATTACCCCAGCTTTACCGAAACTTATCGCCGATCACCCTATGTTGACGCTGGAGATCGTCACCAGTGTATCCACCACTAACCTACATCGGCGTGATGCGGATATTGCCTTAAGAATGGTAAGACCAGAGCGCGGTAATGTGAGTATTCGTCAACTTGGGTTACTAGGGTTCGGGCTTTACACTTCGCACGCCTATTTAACGGCCCGACAAAATCCCGGTACTTCTCTCCCCTCCTTCGAACATGACGATTTCATCGGTTGGTCAGAGATGCAGCAACACTTACCCGCCGCGCAATGGTTAACAAAAAGAGTAAAAGGTAGGCCTCATCGCCTGACGACGACCAGTTTATCGGCACAAATCAGTGCTGCGGAAGCTGGAATTGGGTTGGCAGTACTTCCTCATTTTATTGCTAAAAAAAGAAATTTGCTCTGTGTGCAGCAAGATGTCGGTTGTGACCAGCCTATCTGGCTGGCAATTCATTCAGATTTGGCGAAGTCACGTCGGGTCAGAGCGGTGGTGGATTTTCTAGAGGGTCTGATAGCTGAAAATAAAGAACTTTTGTCGTGAAAAAGCCACTCAATGTTTGAGAGGCTTTTTTTATAAATGCGGTTTACAACATCAGCTATTAATAAAGTTTAAGAGATCTTTATTGACTTGTTCCGCATGAGTAGTAGGGATACCGTGTGGAGCCCCCTGATAAGTAAGAAGTTTTCCATTTTTGACTAAAGCTGCAGACAACTTACCTGAAATATCGTAAGGGACAATTTGATCATCATCACCATGTATAACTAGTACAGGAATTGAAATTCTTTTAAGGTCTTCAGTGAAATCAGTCTGAGAGAACGCCACTATGCCATCATATTGAGCTTTAGCCCCCCCCATCATACCTTGACGCCACCAATTATAGATGACTGCCTCAGAAGGTGTAACACCTTCTTTATTAAACCCATAAAACGGGCCAGCTGGGACATCGTAGTAAAACTGACTACGATTTGCTAATAATTGCTCTTGCATACCATCAAAAACAGATTTATCAAGGCCTTGAGGGTTTCTGTCAGTCTTGACCATTAGCGGTGGGACCGCGCTAATTAAAACAGCCTTTGAGACCTTATCCTCACTATGCCTAGCAATATAACGTACGACTTCACCACCGCCGGTTGAGTGGCCAACGTGCACAGCACCTTGAACCCCAAGATGTTTGACTACTACAGCAACATCATCGGCGTAATGGTCCATATCGTGGCCATCGTAAACCTGACTTGAGCGGCCATGTCCACGTCTATCATGGGCGATAACACGGAAACCTTTATTCACGAAGAAGAGCATTTGTGAATCCCAATCATCGCTACTGAGTGGCCACCCATGATGGAAATAAATGACTTTTCCGTCTTTTGGTCCCCAATCTTTATAGAAAATCTCTACACCATCATGGGTCGTTATATAGCTCATATAACCTCACTATACTTGAAGAATTATCGTGAATGCAGTAGTAAATACAGTATAGAACATTCAACTTAAGCTATAGCCTGACAGTCTAGTAGTGAGCGCTAACTCGATGTATTCGCATCACTCAACTATTTTAGGAACGCTCTCAGTTCTATTACGATATTCAAATATTATTATCCCCATGGACCAGTTAGCACTCTGGAAGTCGAAACGCTTTAGACTCGTTCAATAGTTTTGCGCTTCCCCCCAAACGCCCCCATTTTCTGATATCGTCAACTGCGGCAGACCTTTCCAATTATTTATTGCATTAAAAACCGCATTTGTTACTACTAATCGTTGCTAGAAAACACCGGGCAGAAAACAAAAAAAGCCCGCAATGACGCGGGCTTAGAGGTGTTTATTGCTTTTACATAGCTATTGCTAGACGTTAAATCATTCCCACTCAATTATCAATGAAAGAAAAATAAGATTAAATAACAGTTAGTTATAACGTCTATCTTGCTCGATACCACAATCTATACCATGCGGAGATTTTTTTATTTTTTCTGCTCATCGACGTTTATTCAGCTCAGGATCATGCTGAGAAGATTCTCGCATAACATGAGTTTAATCTTTAATTAAACATAAAAATCAGCTAGTTATATAAATTACGCACAACATCCATTTGAACTTCTTAGTAGATTCTAGCCACCCGTGCTGGCACATTTTACCGACCATGACATCTCTTGTATTTCATGCCACTGCCGCATGGACAAGGGACATTACGGCCAATCTTTTTGCTCTTGCGACCAAGGGAGGCTTGTTTTTCCTGTTCGAGATTGACCATACGTACAGGATTGGTCATTCTCGCCGCGTCTTCATAAATGTGGACGTTTTCTGCCGTTTGCTCTGTCGGTATGTAAACTTTGAAAGACCGCGCCTGGACATAAGTACCATCGGCACTAACTTCAGCCACAACGCCAATGATGTTAGTAGCCTTGATGCTCAACGCACCTGCGCTGGCCTTATTGTTCACCTTAGTCCAGTCAATTGGATGGCCATACCGTTGAAGCCATACGAAGAACGGCACACCGTCCCCACCCAGAACAAAGTAACGAACGGGATGCTGAATCAGTGTTTTGCGAAGATCGGTCAGCATCTTGGCCAGATTATTCCGCCCTTCCTCTCCTAGGTCACGGATATGACTCTCTGCTGAAAGCCAACCGCTAGCTCGGGTGCTATCGAGTGCTCCAAGCAGCTTCAGAACCTCTTCCGGGAAGTTCTGACTTGGGAACGGCTTATTTTCCCACTCTTCACCTTCAAAGGCCCTGTCAACGATGTCACTCATGCCATCCCAGACAAGCATGTTCGCTTTCTCTTCCTTCAGCTGCTCGACAATATCCTGATCGAAACGATTCTTCTTAAGATAAGCACCCAAGTGATCGAACTCGTCGAAGATATGAGCTCCACGTATCCCAGCCACAGCTTGCCGCACTTCCATGTAGTGCATGAACTCGCCGGGCGTGGGTAGGAGTCGCTTGAGCACAAACAAATCGTCGATGGACAGTGAAATAAAAGCATACTTTCCAAGCAGAGGCTCAACCTGCGGTAGCTCCTTACAATACGTGGAAAAAGGCGCGAATGACTCGACGGTTAAACCGATAGGAACCATCACCCTGTAGTCAGAGCGACGCACACGGCAGCACTCTTCGTATTTGCCATCCACGAGGTGATAGAGGGACACTTCATCCGCCGAATTCATATAATTAAAGAAGCGCGCACATTGTTTATATGCCTTGAGTACTAAGTCCTGTACTGATTGAGCATGGCGGCCAAAATCAAGCGCCGGTGATGCAATGGTGGCAGCTGCACCAGCCTTGGCCTCAACTAGTAACAGCACATCATCGACCAGGATTAGAGTATCGTTTTCGGACCACTGCTTGCTATCAGGATCCTTGTAGTAAACCTCCTGGAGAACTGTGGCTCCCGGAAGCTGGGCATAGAGAATGTCGGCAAAGGCTGCTTCGCTCATTATTTTCTGCCGATCTTTAAAGACCTTATTGTAATCCGGCTTTCGCTGAAGGAGGTTAAATAGGAGCGCACGATACCCCGCATCGCGAGCAAAACAGGGATCTACTGCGTAGTAGTCCGGCCCAAGCTGAATTAGAGGTTTCTTACGTGCTGGCAGTGTCCGAAAGGGTGTCCCCTTAAAATCACCCGCGGCGAAGAAGTCAGTATCTTCTCCTCGCTGGTATGACAAGTCTGCTAGCAATGTCAGTGGCAACTTCGTGTGACGGCTTACATTGGCAATACCACCGCGAAGCATATCCTCCATCGCCCCTCGTGCCGCTTTGGACTGCTCCTCATGTTCAGCAACCCATGACTCCATACCGTCTTCCATAGACTTACCTTGCTCTATCGAAAAGGCCTTTGCCGCCTCAAACTGCTTCTTCATCTCCATAATTGCGTTGGCGTGCCCGGTACGAGTGGCGTCGGCCATAGCCTGAAAGCCTTCTGCAATATCGGTTGCACCAACACCGTACACCTCCTCCAAAACATCATTATGAGGTGCCAGAACATATCGATAAAACTCGCCTTCCAAAACTTGGTAACGATTCCCACGGATCATGACCCAAGTGGATTTCGCACGGAATTCAATGTCGGCCGTGTTAGGACCGAAGATGCCATCTCTGGTATCAGCGGAGGTGAACATAGCAAAGAACATGGCCTGGTCTCTTAGTTTTCGGCCAAGTTCAAACAGCTCAGCGCAACGTGCTTCGTCGAATTCCATATCCGCAGGTGCGGCATCAGATGCTAGAACAGCGTGAACATACTCCAGTAAAAACTGGATTTCATTAAACAAGTCATCGGGACCATCCTCTTGAACTTGCTTTTCGCTCCCAATTTGGTTTCCCATTGTTTTCATCATGTGCTGAGCATAGATGTATCCAAGCAGGTCATGCGGAGGCATTTTTACAATCAACTCACGCATTCGGGCAGCAATGGACTCCATATCCTTCAATAAAGAAGTTGCTTCCCTCTTTAGATCTTCTTCCATATTCATTTTTTATCACCCTGTTTTGAACTACTGATCTTTCGAGTACCAGAATGCCTACTCGTAAATAATATCAGCTCAGTCCTACATCTTGGCTTTACGCTGTTCACGATAATCAACTTTCTTATATATTGTCCTTAATCTGGTTACATTGAGGTTTCGAGCACTAACTTTAGGGGATAATTTTTGTTGGAATTATCCGTGGCGATTCTTCCCTAATAACAGGCTGTAAGCCTCGTTGAGCAAGAGTGCTTATGCATTCATAGCCTAGCACCACGCAATCTCAAGTCTTGCATGTCATAAGAGCTTAAAAATTTATCCCAATATCGAGTCAAAGTAAGTTGCACTAACTTTTGTTACTAAAAAGCCAACTTACGGCTCCCCCGATATCATATGGTTCCAGCTTCTTGACCTCTTTTTTTACAAGTCCTTGACCTACTATGCCCAATAGCAGATTATGAATCTAGTTGTGTATTTATGTTTATATGGAGATGCTCTGCAATATGTTTGAAGTGGAATTGAAGGCTCCTTAGCATAACAAGGATTTAGTATGTATTTCCAAAATATATTGCAGCTGCTAAAAAACACTGCTACTAACAATAGGATTACCAATGGCATTTGAAAATGTTAATATTGTCGGTTCGAGATGGATACATGAAAATAACTTTAAAATCTTAGATGTAGAAGAGTCTCACGCCTTAATAATGGCTGCTGGCTACTTAAAACATAATTCGCTTGAAGGTATTTATTTTAGAGGGCAAGGATTTATGTATCCGAACTTACGCCCCTCCTTGTATCGAAGTATTGATTCCGACTCTGCAAAATATAATCGTGAAACCAGGATGAATGCCAAGATAAATGAATATCGCGAAGCATGTAATATATTTTCTAGATTTGGTAATTATGCAGCCGAACCGCTGTTACAACATTATGGATTGCAAACGACTTGGCTTGATATCGTTGATAACATTTGGGTTGCATTATGGTTTGCATGCTATGAGGCAAAGTGTACTCGAGATGGTCATTTCATACATTTTCAAAAGAGAATAATTAATGATAATAATAAATATGCATATATTTATCTTATAGGTGCAGATTTAGATTATCGCACGAAGGCTAAACCTGGATATTGGCATGGTCCAAATACTGAGTTAGTTGATTTAAGAATAGCTGCCCCATCATATTTCTTAAGACCGCATGCCCAGCATGGTTTATTGTTTCGTTGTAAAGGTTCTGAGGGTAAAGGGCGTCCATTAGATTATTCTCAACAAATAAGAGGCATTGTAAGAATCCCGCTAGAAAAGGCATTTAACTGGTTAGGAAATGGGCACACTGTAGGCATTCACTCCTTGTTCCCTCCAGCATTTTATGATAATGGTTACAAAATACTCCTACAATCTGGAGTTACATTTGACCCTCGCGATAAAGTAATTGGCGTTGTTCATTCAGTGGGTGCTTAATTATTGACAAAGTAAAAAAATGGACGCTCAACAATTCAGCTTGGTATTTTTAAATTATTTATATGTTACGACATCGTACTTAGCGCTACTGTTTTCGATGTCATTAACAAAAGAGGTCGTATGAAAAAGTGCTATATGTGTGATTCTGAAGGAACTACAAATGAGCATGTTCCTTCAAAATGTATATTCCCTGAAAAAAAAGACATTCCTGATGGAGAGGATTATAAAAAAACCTTATAACTGTGCCTTCTTGTGAGCAGCATAATACGCAAAAATCAATAGATGATATGTATTTATTGTTTTTCTTAGCTGTAAATATTATTTCAAATGCACTTACTCAGAAGCAATTCAGCACAAAAATCATGAGAGCGATAAATCGGTCCCCCCATGTATTTATAGAATTCACCAAAAAAAGCACGCCTGTTATCTTAAAAGCACAGGATGGTGAAATTATTCATACCACCGCCATAGAAATGGATCGTGAGCGATTTGAATCTGCAATTAAACATATTTCCCACGCTCTGTATTACCATAAATTTAGAGAAACATTCATTCGTGACATTCAATTTATTACTAGTGGCTTGGTATATTTATCAAATGAAGATAGTGTTGATGTTAACAATAAAATTCAAAACCTTGGTCAAATGGTCGATAATTTTTTAACTAACGTGCCCTCTGAAGGTGATAACCCTGAAATATTTAATTACAAATCACCAAAAGAAGATGAGTTCAAACAAGTAATTATTCAGATTAATTTTTATTGTAACTTTAACGTCATTTCTATAATGAGGTACTCCTAATCTATATTGACAATGCATCACAGCAACTGACAAAATATATCGACATGTATCTTGTCAGTCCTCTTCACCATTACAAAGACTGTTTTTACACCTCATAACTTTAAGCCAATCAAATCACAAAGAGCGTGAAAATATATTCAAAATTCTTCGTGAATTGGCAGGCTAAATAATTCACAATAATAAATTTCATTTAATTCATGATATAAAAGACATTAATCAAGAATAAGAAAAAAGCTCGTGCGAAACTTTTAGCCATACCTGAAGTCCCCAAAAAAACGAGAACACGCAAACCAAGATGTATTGCACTGCCTATCACAACCAAGCTAATTTTAATGAAAAATCACATCACCAAAAGCATCAACAATAAAATAAAATTTAAATGAAAATAGTCAAAAATAAAATAGCAATTAATAAAAATTAAAAATTAAAAATTCACATCCTACCAACCTAATTTAAACAGCATTTTTTGTACTTGATTCCACTTCCACAGTGACACGGTTCATTTCGCGCAAGCTTCATCCGCCTACCTTCTCGTAAAAATTGAGGAAGAGCATCAATTATTCTAGATGCCGGCTTCATGTCATCAGTAAGTCGTTCCATTTCTTTAGACACCACCCATGGGTAATCCAACGTCACGCCGAACTGGACTTGCCCATTCGGACTTACAGAAACGCCAAACCATTGAGCTGCATGTTGCTGATACTTGCGTTTTGCACAGTGAGCTTCTAACACAGCAACCGCTTCATGAGATGCCCTTGGATTACAGTGAAAGCTGACTCCACAAGGTGGAGTGCTTGAGGCCAGAGTAACATCATGCCTCTTACCATCGAACTGAGCTTTCCTCATGATAGTTTCAAGTATGCGGTGAACATTTCTACAAGCATCTTCATTCATTGAAAGCAAGTGGAACCCGAGTTCAAGTATTGCCGGGTCTGCTCTATTCTCTATTTCTTTAATCAAATCCTCATAACGTGTTTCTCGCATTTTCGTGAGTATGCCTGCTGGGGTATAATCACCTTGAAGATTATCTCTGCGCACTAACATCGCCGCATCTAAATCTTGTGCTATAGAATCTTCAAGCATCACTAGGTCGTAATTTTCATCTAGCCAGAGATTCTGCTTAAGATGATAGCCAAGCACGGTTAGCTCGTGCCCACTCATCAACTTATCAGATATAGCCACTCTTAATTTCACATAGCTAAGAAAACGCAATGGCGTTGCCAGCATTTCCGTCAACGTATCCAAGAGGAAAACGTCCATTACGAATGGAGGGCGGATGACATTGGTGGTCTGGAATTTCAGTGACTGACTTGCCTGAAAGGCAAGTGCGGGATAGTGCTCCGACACAAGGCTGAACAAAAAGATATCTTTGATGCTAGTCGGAAGAGCTAAATCTTTCTTGTTGTCATCCACCAACCGGCATCCTCCAGCAAGCAGTTCATTCGCACACACCCAACCCTGATCATACGAATCCTGAATGGCGGCAGCGAAGTCGGCCTTTAGCTGATTATCGTTGCCTTTGCGTGCTGCGATAGTTAGCTTTTTAGCTTTAGCCTGCAAAACGATGAGTCGATCTCCGTATATGACAAGAACATCAACCTCAGCAACAATATCTTTACCATGATATAGGTTTACATTCGCATGAACATGTTCACTGCCGAAGACTTTAGATAGGCGGCGTGCAGCAATTTGTTCAGTAAAAGCTCCGCGATGCTCAGCAGCTATCGGGCGATATGCCTTGTCTTCCCACATCCAAAAGAATGGAGATTCGTATAATGCCTCGTAAATAGAGTAATGTGAAAATAGAAGCACAGTTCCATGCCCGGTAGGTATGAGCGGTCGGGCAGAGACCTCATTAAAATCCCCAACCTCCTCAAACCTATCGTTATGCCCTGAAAAGAGAAATGCAGAAAAGAAGGCTTGAACTATATTTGCCTCAATACCACTGTGGAATACCACTTCGTCTAGCGAGAACTCGAATACTGGCAACCAAGTCGTTAGAGAACCTTCATCTGCTAGAATATCCGCGAGAAGTTTCGTTCCCTTATCATCCATCAAAGTGCACATTGTCTTCGCTATGGTGCGCGCCTGACCAGAAGTGAAGCCTTTGTTTTTAAGCAGCCATTCATCATCCGCTCCAAACTTTTCTGGCACTAGGTCTCTATACTGGAAAGCATAAGCTGATTCTGTACCGTAAAAGATTGGTTCTCGCATCCCTGGTCCATGCCAAGGGTTTGGAGGCTCCTCTCCCTGCTTCATCGCTTCAAACATAGAAGCGAAGATTGGATAGGACATTGCGTTGTGAAGCTCCCGCATAAGCGTATCAGTACGCTGGACATAGCCATCAATTATAGCTTTCGGATGCTTGGTTAGGTCCAAAGGTCCTTTTACCATGAGACCAAGCAATGTCGTAAGCTCCGTCCGTATAAGGCGCTCACCACTGAACAATCGATCCATGTCAGATGGCTTTAGCGTTCCCTTGATATGAATGACGTTATCGCGATTACAAATTTGCGCAATCGCATGAACATATCCCGGTGAACAAGCTAATGCTGACAAATCCTCAAAAATATGGGCTTCGTCTCTCGGTTTTTCCATATTCCCCCCAAAATTATTTACATCATGGAAGAACGTTTTCTTCTCCCATCATACTCGTTGTTCAAGTTTGCAGCAGTTATCTGTCGAACAAAAATGGTAAGCTATGCTGAATCCCCGCTAAGCCTAACTTCATCTAACAGTTCATTAACATAATTTGGGTTGGCACGGAAAAATACCGCCATAGCTTCGTCATGTGATCTGTCTTTAATCTAACGAATCATCTTGGTCGAACGGTATCGACACATATTTTTATGGGTAGAAGCAATATCATCCTTATTTACGTATCAAGCATGTCCCACTCATCCCCTAGACCCATCGCAGGGCAGAGAGCTTCCCATTGATCCCCCCATTCAAGGTCGCTCCAAGGCCCAGTATCTTCATATTTATCCCTGACACGTTGAGCTGCAATTTTTGCTTGGTCGAGTATATCTTCGTGAATCACATCATTGCCGTAGCGTTTTTTGCCAGCGGGGACTACCTCTATATCACCATTATCTAGGTGATATACCATGTTCATATGGCGGTTGTACCAAACTTTATCGAAGAACTCGTCCATCGAAGACATGACTTCCTGAAGCCCACGAGTTTCGTCCTCCCATACAAAGCTATTCTCATAGTGAAATTCTTCAAGATCGAGAAGTTCCTCGATGGCAGAGCTTATGGCGTTAAAGAATAAAGTGCTGTTGCCGTCAAAAATATCTGCGAAATCGTCGTGTGAAAACACTCAGCATGGTATCGGGCTTAATCCATGGCATTACCAATGAATCATACCAATCAAAATACCACGGTCAAACCATGCTTGGCGTTGCCTGACATTGCCAAAAATAACTATACCAAAAACAAAAAAAGCCCGCGTTTACGCGGACTTAGATATGATTTACTGCCTGTTACTGCGAGACGTCTCCTGTTGGAAAATCATTCCCACTCAATCGTCGCAGGCGGTTTACCACTGATATCATAAACGACACGGGAAATACCGTTTACTTCGTTGATAATACGGTTAGAAACACGGCCTAAGAAATCGTATGGCAGATGTGCCCAATGTGCGGTCATAAAATCGATAGTTTCTACTGCGCGCAGAGAGACTACCCAGTCATATTTACGACCATCACCCATTACACCGACTGAACGTACAGGTAAGAAGACGGTGAAGGCTTGGCTAACTTTGTCGTAGAGTTTAGCTTTGTGCAGCTCTTCGATAAAGATAGCATCGGCGCGACGTAGCAGATCGCAATACTCTTTCTTCACTTCACCCAGTACACGTACACCAAGGCCTGGGCCTGGGAATGGGTGACGATAAAGCATTTCGAACGGCAGGCCTAATTCCAAACCAATTTTACGAACTTCATCTTTGAACAGCTCTTTCAGCGGCTCAACCAGTCCCATCTTCATCTCTTTCGGTAAGCCACCCACGTTGTGGTGTGATTTAATCACGTGTGCTTTACCAGTTGCTGAGGCAGCAGATTCGATAACGTCTGGGTAGATAGTCCCTTGCGCTAACCACTTCACATCTTCGAGCTTTAAGGCTTCTTCATCGAAGACTTCAACGAAAACGCGACCAATGGTTTTACGCTTAGCTTCAGGCTCATCGATGCCTGCTAGGGCGTCGAGGAAACGTTTTTCCGCTTCGACGTGGATGATGTTCAAACCGAAACGATCACCAAACATCTCCATCACTTGTTCCGCTTCGTTTAAACGTAGCAGTCCGTTGTCGACGAAAACGCAAGTTAAGCGCTCGCCAATGGCGCGATGCAGTAACAGTGCCGTCACCGAGGAGTCAACGCCACCAGACAGGCCAAGGATCACTTTATCGTTGCCCACTTGTTGACGCAGGCGCTCGACGGCATCGTCGATGATTTTAGCAGGCGTCCACAGGGCCTCACATTGGCAGATATCACGCACGAAGCGCTCAAGTAGCTGCTGGCCTTGACGGGTATGAGTTACTTCTGGGTGGAACTGTACACCGTAGAAACGCTTCTCCTCGTTCGCCATGATCGCAAACGGACAGGTTTCAGTACTGGCTACTGTGGTAAAGTCCGATGGGATGGCGGTGACTTTATCGCCGTGGCTCATCCAGACATCCAGAATCGGTGCCCCCTGCTCGGTAAGGCTGTCTTTGATATCGCGGACTAATGCGCTGTCTGCAACCACTTCGACTTGTGCATAGCCGAACTCACGCTCGTTGGAACCTTGAACTTGGCCCCCTAACTGCATAGCCATGGTTTGCATACCATAGCAGACACCTAATACCGGAACGCCGGCAGTAAACACATATTCTGGTGCGCGTGGGCTGTTATTTTCCGTCGTACTCTCCGGACCACCCGATAAAATAATACCGTTCGGATTAAATTCGCGGATTTGTGCTTCGGTCACATCCCAAGCCCACAATTCACAGTACACGCCCAGCTCGCGCACACGACGTGCGACCAGCTGCGTATACTGGGAACCAAAGTCGAGGATCAGAATACGGTGTTTATGAATATTTTCTGTCGTCATTAAAATTTTCCAGGCGATAGCGTTATGAAATGACGCGCCCGGCAATCGCCGGGCGCAAAATCAATCGGGATTATGACCCCATACGATAATTTGGTGCTTCTTTGGTAATAGTAACATCGTGGACGTGACTTTCCGAGATTCCTGCACCACTGATACGGACAAATTCTGCTTTGGTCCGTAAATCATCAATGGTTGCACAGCCGGTTAAGCCCATGCATGAACGTAGGCCACCCATCTGCTGATGGATAATCTCTTTAAGATGACCTTTATAGGCAACGCGACCTTCAATCCCTTCTGGCACTAATTTATCTGCAGCGTTATCGGTTTGGAAGTAACGGTCAGAAGAACCTTTAGACATCGCACCTAACGAGCCCATACCACGGTAGGATTTATAAGAACGCCCTTGATAAAGTTCGATTTCGCCTGGGGACTCATCAGTACCCGCTAACATGGAACCTACCATCACGGCTGCAGCGCCCGCGGCGATCGCTTTAGCGATATCACCGGAGAAACGGATCCCGCCATCTGCAACAACAGGGATACCCGTGCCTTCAAGTGCTGCGACAGCATCAGATACCGCAGTAATTTGTGGAACACCAACGCCGGTGACGATACGCGTAGTACAGATTGAGCCTGGGCCAATCCCGACTTTAACGGCACTCACGCCAGCGTCAGCAAGGGCTTTAGCACCTGCTGCGGTCGCGACGTTGCCGCCAATAATTTCTAAATCAGGGTATTTCGCACGAGTTTCACGAATACGTTGTAAAACACCTTCTGAGTGACCATGTGAAGAGTCAATCAGTAAGACGTCAACGCCCGCAGCGACTAATGCATCGACACGTTCTTCGTTACCTGCACCGGCACCAACTGCCGCGCCAACGCGTAAACGACCTTGAGAGTCTTTACAAGCATTAGGCTTACGCTCTGCTTTTTGGAAATCCTTAACGGTAATCATGCCGCGAAGGTGGAAGGCATCGTCTACCACTAAGGCTTTTTCGACACGGTTTTCGTGCATTTTTTGCAGGACGATTTCGCGCGCATCGCCTTCTTTCACCGTGACCAAACGCTCTTTCGGGGTCATGAAGGTGCTAACCGCTTGATTAAGATCGGTGACAAAACGCACATCACGGCCAGTAATAATACCTACTAACTCATTCTGTGCGTTAACTACCGGATAACCCGCGAAACCATTAATTTCGGTTAACTCTTTCACTTCGCGTAGCGTGGTGGTAGGTAATACAGTTTGGGGATCCGTGACGATACCGCTTTCGTATTTTTTCACCTTACGCACTTCTTCCGCTTGGCGTTCGATGGTCATGTTTTTATGAATAAAACCTAAACCGCCTTCTTGAGCCAGCGCAATTGCTAAACGGGCTTCGGTCACGGTATCCATTGCTGCGGACAGCATTGGGATATTCAGGCGAATGTTTTTCGTCAATTGAGTAGTCAGCGAAGCCGTGTTAGGCAGCACTGTAGAGTGGGCAGGAACCAGTAAAACATCGTCGAACGTGAGGGCTTCTTTTGCAATTCGTAGCATGGCAATATCTCAACCTAAGGTTAGTGAGAACGGATAAAATATTGCCGATGCATTATACAGGCGCATTGCCCTTCGCTCCAGCTTTATTTATCGAAAAAACTTGATAGTCGCCTAGAGAAGGTTAGTATTACGCCTTAACCCTCTGATTTAAAATTTGATCTTGATCACATGTTACCGACAGAAAACAGCACAATTTATTCCGTCGCTCAGCTAAACGGTAGCGTGCGACAGCTTCTGGAAAAGCAACTCGGCCGCATCTGGCTAAGTGCCGAAGTCTCGAACTTTAGCCGCCCCTCATCAGGGCACTGGTACTTCACCTTAAAAGATGATGCCGCTCAAGTCCGCTGCGCGATGTTTCGCGGTAGTAACCAACGCGTCACGTTCCAACCTCAAAATGGTATGCAAATTTTGGTCCGAGCCTCGGTGACGCTGTATGATCCGCGAGGGGACTATCAGTTAATTGTTGAGTCGATGCATCCGGCTGGTGAAGGATTGTTACAGCAGCAATTCCAAGCCTTGAAGCGTAAACTGGATAACGAAGGACTATTCGCGCAATCCCGCAAACGTCCGCTGCCAGTTCCGGCTACGCGGGTTGGTGTGATCACTTCCCCCTCTGGTGCGGCGTTACATGATATTTTACATGTCCTACGTCGACGAGATCCGGCGCTTCCCGTCGTGATATATCCCACAGCGGTACAAGGCAAAGAGGCCACTGCCGCCCTCGTTAACGCCATCCTCCTCGCCAATCAACGCAAAGAGTGTGATGTATTGATTGTAGGCCGAGGGGGAGGCTCCTTAGAAGACTTATGGTGTTTTAATGAAGAAAGCGTGGCACGTGCCATTGCTCAGAGCGAAATCCCAGTTGTGAGCGCCGTAGGTCACGAAACGGATGTCACTATCGCTGATTTTGTCGCCGACTTACGCGCCCCGACCCCTTCTGCCGCCGCGGAGATGGTGAGTCGTAACCAAGTCGAACTTGTGCGGCAATTACAAGGTCAACAACAACGGTTAGAAATGGCGTTCGACTATTATCATACCGGTCAGCAGCAACGCTTAACGGCGCTTACCCATCGCCTGACGCAGCAGCATCCACAGTTACGGCTCGTACGCCAACAGTCTCAGCTACAGCAGCAACAGCGTCGTATGCAAGATGCCTTACACCGCCAACTACAGCGCGCGCAACAAGGTTATGATGGATTAACTCGTCGTTTAAACCGCCACTTACCCTCAGCAAAAATTGCTCAGCATCAACAATCTCTTGCTCAACAACGTTACCGTTTACAGATTGCCCTACGGCAACAGGTTGAACAACGTAAGCAACGCTTTGGAAATCTTGCGGTACAGTTGGAAGCCGTGAGCCCACTCGGAACGCTAGCGCGCGGTTATAGTGTTACCACCGGTGCACAAGGTGAGGTCGTACGTAAAACGAAAGATCTGCGGGTGGGTGATAAACTTCGTACCCGCTTAGAAGATGGCTGGGCAGAAAGTGAAGTCCTCAATCTTAAGAAAACCCGTCGTTCCAGCGCGAAAAAAACCTCTTCTACCTAATAAAAAGGGCCACTCTTGGTGGCCCTTTTTATCAACGCTTATTCTTCTTCATATGCGCCATTAAACGCTTACGTTTACGCTGTTGCGTTGGCGTAAGTAGGTTACGTTTGCCAGCGAAGGGGTTCTCACCCTCTTTAAATTGAATACGGATTGGCGTTCCCATCACATTCAACGTCCGACGATAATAGTTCATCAAATAACGTTTATAAGAATCCGGTAAATCCTTCACTTGGTTACCGTGGATCACTACGATAGGTGGGTTATATCCCCCCGCATGCGCGAACTTCAGTTTAACGCGGCGACCACGTACCAGAGGCGGTTGATGATCGTCCTGCGCCATATGCATGATACGCGTCAGCATCGCCGTATTAACGCGCTTAGTAGAACTATCGTAAGCTTCAGTAATGGATTCAAATAAGTTACCGACACCACTACCGTGTAACGCAGAGATAAAGTGGACGCGGGCGAAATCGATAAAGCCTAAACGGTAATCCAGCGCTTCTTTGATTTCATCTCTGACTTCTTGAGACAGGCCATCCCACTTATTCACGACGATTACTAATGAACGCCCACTGTTAAGAATAAAACCTAATAGTGACAAGTCTTGGTCAGAGATCCCTTCCCGCGCATCGATTACTAACAGTACGACGTTAGCATCTTCAATCGCTTGCAGCGTTTTGATGACTGAGAATTTCTCGACCGCATCATGCACTTTACCGCGCTTACGCACACCGGCAGTATCGATCAAGACATAGTCACGCTCGTCACGTTCCATCGGAATATAGACGCTATCACGTGTGGTGCCAGGCATGTCATACACAACAACCCGGTCTTCACCTAAAATACGGTTGGTGAGGGTCGATTTACCCACGTTAGGACGACCAACAATGGCTAATTTGATCGGCAACGTCGTTGGGTCAAACTCTTCTTCTTCTTCGAGTTGTTCCAGCTCTTCCGCTTCCAGATCGGCCCAATACGCGGCGTTTTCTTCTTCTTCAGTCAGCGGTGCTTGTTCTTCTTTCTTATCCATCCACGGGAACAACGCTGTTTCTAATAGCGATGTCACGCCACGACCATGCGATGCTGCGATAGCATGGATTTCGCCCATGCCCAGTGACCAGAAATCACTGATTGCCGCATCGGCATCCAAACCATCGGTTTTGTTGGCGACTAAAAAGGTCGCTTTTTCACGTGAACGTAAATGCTGAGCGATTTGCTCATCCGCAGGCATCACGCCGGCACGGGCATCCACCATAAATAGGACGACATCTGCCTCTTCAATCGCTAATAACGATTGTGCCGCCATCCGCGTTTCAACACCTTCTTCGGTGCCATCAATACCACCGGTATCGATACAAATGAACTCGCGACCTTCAACTTCAGCTCGCCCGTACTTGCGATCGCGCGTCAGACCGGGAAAGTCCGCAACCAGCGCATCACGTGTGCGAGTTAACCGATTGAATAATGTTGACTTTCCAACATTCGGGCGCCCAACCAGCGCGACCACAGGTACCATAATAAAGCCTCATGACAAAATAAATCTGCTAACCCAACTTTTATTCGCAAGCACGCTTAATCCAATAAAAGTGGCTTACCATAAAAAATAAACGGCTCCTGTAGAACAGGAGCCGTGCAATATAACACACCTAAGCGAAATTGCTGAGGATGTTTAACGCGAGATAGAGTAAACCTCGCCGCCTTTCGCCTGAATCAGCAATTTGCTGCCCGCGACAACCGGATCAGTTTGGAAGCCTGAGCTGTCGACTTTTTGCTGGGAAACAAAGCGTCCGTCAGCGGTATTAATCCAGTGTAGATAGCCTTCACTATCCCCTACCACTAAGTAACCGTCGAATAGGACAGGTGAGGTTAAGTTACGATGCAGTAATTCACTTTGACGCCAGATCGCGACACCGCCATCCGTATTCAGCGCAATCACACGGTCGTCTTGGTCGACTAAGTAAATATTAGTCCCTTCAACGATGATGTTTTTCACGCCGCCCACATCACGCTTCCAGATCACTTGACCAGAACGTAAGTCCATTGCTGTTAAGCTGCCATTGTACGCTAAGGCATAGACCACGTTATTAACAATGATTGGTGTCGTATCTACGTCATTAAGACGATCGATTTCCGTCGCGCCACTTGGCTGCGAAATACGCTGCTGCCAGATGATTTGACCTTGATTCAGGATAACCGCACTCACACGTCCGTTATCACCGCCAACAATCGCTCCGCCGTAAGCTACAGCGGGTGCTGATTCGCCGCGCAATGATAGCGAAGGAATATCAAGGTTGACTGACCACTTGATAGCACCAGATTGTTGGTCCAGCGCCTGTAAGATACCGTTACTTTGGTGAATAAGGACTAAGCCGTCGCTGACCACTGGCCGCGACATCGCTTCTCCAGTAACTTGAGTCTTCCACAACGTTTTCCCATCCGCAGCGTTCAACGCATAGACTGCGCCACGCTCGCTACCGATGTATAAGGTTGAGCCATCAACGGTGATACCGCCAGACAGTAGGGCTGACAGGTTACTGGAGAAGAAGCCTTGTTTTTCAGACAGGTCGATCGACCATTTCTCTTTACCACTCGTCGCATCTAAGGCTTTAACCGTACCATGTCGGTCAGCAGCATAGACGGTACCCTCTTGCCAAGCAGGGTGCAGGTTAGAGTAGTAGTTTCCAACACCATCACCAACCGAAGTGCTCCAAGTTGTAGACGGAGTAAATTGATTCTGTACTTTTGGTAGAGGGGCCATTTTCACGACGTCCTCTTCACCACTGAACAGCGAACAACCACTTAATAGAGTGGCCGAAATGATTGCCGGCAGCAGGTATTTACGTAATTCCATGCGCTCTCTCACTGGCTTAGCTAAAATTATTCAATTTAGTTTGCATCATCTGCTTCACTGCAGGTGATACCTCTGATTTTATCCCTTGACGCCACGCAGCGGCTGCGCCCTGCTTATCGCCTTTATTTAACAGGATGTCGCCACGAATATCCGCGGCAAGGCCGGTCCAGTTATCCCCTTTTACCGCATCTAAAGTCTTTAAGGCTGCATCAGGATTTTTTAGCTCAGATTGCACCCGAGCAAGACGTAGACGAATCACCGCTTGTAAGCTTTGGTCTGAGGAGTCTTGTAGACCTTGCTCTAAGATTTTCTCTGCATTCTGCAGGTCATTCTTATCTACATAGGTCTTGGCCAACGTCAGTGATGCCAAAGCACCATAACTGGTTTTATCATGATCGACAAAGCTGGCGAGTGCCTGAATTGACGCAGAATCATCCGCCTTCAACGTTGATGTCAGTTGTTGATAACGGTCCGATGACGCTAAAGCATTATTTTGTTGATGGTTAACCCAAAAACGCCATCCCACCAATGCGGCAATCCCAATCACTGCTCCGACCGCAAGAGCCTTTCCATTGTTTGCAAAAAACTGTTTAACTGCTTCAGTTTGATCACGTTGATTGTCGTTGTTATAAACTTCCACCCGTCCTACTCCTGTATAACTCTCTACCTGCCACGCGCTTACTCGGCGAGAAGCGCCGCCTGTAATTCGGCCAGTACATCCTGAGAACTGACTAACTTCTGTTCGCCACGAGCTAAGTCTTTAATCACCACTTGCCCGTTGTTGACTTCATCTTCACCCAGTACTAATGCGACTTTCGCACCATTTTTATCTGCACGAGCAAATTGCTTCTTGAAGTTTCCGCCACCAAAATTAGTCATAATTTTCAAGCTAGGCGCTTGATCACGGAGCGTTTCGGCAAGTTGCATTGCTGCAGATTGCACACCTTGACCCGATGATATGACGTAGACATCGACTTTGTTAACTGGTTCAAAGTCTGGGACGACAGATTGTACAAGCAGTACCAAACGCTCCAGACCCATCGCAAAACCGACGGCAGGTGTCGCACGTCCGCCTAACTGCTCGACGAGTCCGTCGTAACGCCCGCCTGCACAGACAGTACCTTGTGCACCAAGGCTACTCGTCACCCATTCGAAAACAGTGCGATTGTAATAATCTAATCCACGTACAAGGCGTTGGTTAATACGATAATTAATGCCTGCGTCGTCTAAGAATTGGCAGACGCCCGCGAAATGCTCGCGAGATTCTTCATCAAGATAATCGTGTAATTTAGGGGCATCATTCAGTAGCGCTTGAACGTCTGGGTTTTTACTATCGAGCACGCGTAATGGATTGGTATACATGCGACGTAGGCAGTCTTCATCCAATACGTCTTTATGCTGTTCTAAAAAGGCCACCAGTGCTTCGCGATAGGCAGCGCGAGCTTCTAATGAACCGATCGAGTTAAGCTCAAGCTCTACATGTTCAGCGATACCTAACACTTTCCACCAGCGAGCGGTCATCATGATCAGCTCTGCATCAATATCTGGACCTGTTAAGCCAAAAACTTCCGCACCCAGCTGGAAGAATTGACGATAACGACCTTTTTGCGGACGTTCATAACGGAACATCGGTCCCATATACCAAAGACGTTGCTCTTGGTTATAGAGCAGACCATGCTCGATTCCCGCACGAACACACCCCGCAGTTCCTTCAGGACGTAACGTTAAGCTTTCACCGTTACGATCATCAAAGGTATACATCTCTTTTTCAACCACATCGGTCACTTCACCAATGGCGCGTTTGAACAATGGCGTCTGTTCTACAATGGGCAGACGAATTTCACTGAAGCCGTAGCCTGCCAGAACTTGTTTCAGACTCTGTTCGATGCGCTGCCAGACTGCAGTATCGACTGGCAGGTAGTCGTTCATTCCACGTATCGCTTGAATATTTTTCGCCACGTTACAATCTCTTTATTTCAAATGCTAAAAACAGGGCACGGCAGCCCAGTTAACTAATTAATTATCGAGGTTCTGGATCGAAATCCGCGCATTTTCGTCAAGCATTGAGGCCTTTGCACGAATACGCGCTTCAAGTTGGTCAATCATATCATTGTTATCTAAGCGATCACGTTGACGGACACCATCTTCATAGAAGCCACTTTTTTTATTACCACCCGTAACGCCGAGGGTCGAGACGGTCGCTTCACCAGGACCATTCACCACGCAGCCGATAATCGAGACATCCATTGGCGTAATGATATCTTCCAAACGCTGTTCTAGGGCATTAACCGTCCCTATCACATCAAACTCTTGACGTGAGCAGGTTGGGCAAGCAATAAAGTTAATCCCACGTGAACGAATACGTAGTGATTTTAGGATATCGAAGCCTACTTTAATCTCTTCGATCGGGTCAGCCGCCAGAGAGACGCGTAATGTATCGCCAATACCTTCGGAAAGAAGCAGTCCTAAGCCGATTGCCGATTTCACCGCCCCAGCACGCGCCCCACCCGCTTCGGTAATACCTAAATGTAAAGGTTGTTTGATCTGCTGTGCGAGCAAACGGTAAGATTCGACCGCTAAGAAGACATCAGACGCTTTGACACTGACTTTAAATTGATCGAAGTTGAGACGATCCAAGTGTTCGACATGACGCAGTGCAGATTCAACCAATGCCTGTGGCGTAGGTTCACCGTATTTTTCCTGCAGATCTTTTTCCAGTGATCCAGCATTAACCCCGATACGGATCGGGATATTGTGATCGCGTGCGCAGTCCACCACTTGACGAATACGTTCGTTATTCCCGATATTTCCTGGATTAATCCGTAAGCAATCTACACCATACTCAGCCACTTTTAAGGCAATACGATAATCAAAATGAATATCTGCCACCAATGGCACATTCACTTGTTGCTTAATAAGTTTGAAAGCTTCGGCCGCGTCCATAGTGGGAACAGAAACCCGTATAATGTCCGCGCCTACGCGTTCTAACGCTCTGATCTGGTTGACCGTTGCCTCAACATCGGTGGTACGAGTATTGGTCATTGATTGTACAGCGATGGGAGCCCCATCGCCGATTGGCACCTTACCAACGTAAATACGGGTCGATTTACGACGGTTAATGGGAGCCTCGTTATGCATAGCTTTTCTCCACTAGCCTCAATGTTAACGCTTACGCGCCCACATTCAGACGTGCTACCTGATTACGATGAACAAAACGGCTTAAATCAACGGGTTGACCACGGAACTGGACCGAGACCGAAGCAGGAGCGCCGATTTTAAGATGATAAGGAAGCTTACCGGTGAGATTTAACGTGCCACCGTTATGTTGTAAGCCACTGAAAAGTTTTTTACCGTTTGCATCACTAATTTCTAACCAGCAGTCACCGGTAAATTGTAAGGTCAAGGCATCCGGACTCGCTGGGTTCTGCTGCGCGTCCGCCGACGTAGTGGTTGCAGGTTGAGCAGGAAGCGATGTAGACACTGCTGGCGCGGGTGTCGTCGCTGCTGGCGTTTGTACTGCAGTTGTCGAGTTTGCCGCTGGCGCCATTGCGCTATTATCGCTAGAAGGTGCGGTCGTAGCGGTAGGGGCTGATTCGGGTTGTGCGGTAGGTTCTGGCTGCGCGTCAGTGGCTGCAGGTTGAGATTCGCTCTGAGTCGCTTGCTGAGATGATGGATCAGTAGATAATGGAATAGACTGACTAGTACCGGTTCCTTCATTATCTTGCGTCGACACACTGTTAGTGAGTTCGCTTTGCGCGGCTTTATGATTTTGCCACCACCACGCAACGGTCAGTCCCACCACGACGAAAATAATTAACCACGTGAAAGTCGTCAGTAGACCATCGCGTTTCTTCCTACTACGACGGCTGTTAAGCGAATAATTCTGCATAGGCGTAATTTTCGCTGGGCGAATAGTCGCATGTTGCGTTGCTTCAGGCAGTACATCGGCTTCAGGGACCTGTACCAAGCGAGCATAAGAGCGGATATATCCACGTAAGAAAGTCGCAGCAAGTTCAGCCGGCGCTTTATCATCTTCAATATCACGCACGGTAGAGAGCTTTAGGCAAAGTCTATCAGCAACATTTTGTTGCGTCAGACCTTTCGCTTCACGGGCTTGACGTAAACGCTCACCCGCAGAGGCTTTAATAATGTCTTGGTTGGCTTCAGTATTCATTCGCAATTTAACGTCAGTACTGTATCGAGGGTGAAAAATTCGTGCTAACGGTAAGGTGTCTGTGACGCTGGCGACCCACTACGGCGTTACACGGCGATAATTTTATGCTTCACATCAATCTGTTGAAATGGCTCTTGGTAAGAATAGTGCGTTTATAAGATAGTGCTGCAAATTACGCTGACCTATTCAAATACGGCTGATTCGCCCCCTTCAACAGTTATTCTTCTCGCGACAATATTCAGGTGCTAAACGTCATGACTCCGGTAAACAAACATCCGAAGAATTTTTTCTCGGCTCACCCTTTTGATTACCCATTGTTTTTTCATCACGTTTACTTACACGTCGCGCTTTATCATACTGCCCTAAAGTACAGAGAAAAGCACCGTAATTATCACGTAGCCTGGTATTTTCTGGAGCCATCTGAAAAGCTCGTTGATAATACAAATGCGCGGTGGCGGTATCGCCTTGCTGTGCCGCTATCTGTGCTAGCCCCCACCATCCTTGTGCATTTTTGGGTTGCAGAGCGACCACTTTTCGATAATTCCGTGTAGCATGGGCGAACTGCTTCGCCTGAAGATATTGCTCCCCAAGATAGAGCCGCGTCGCCACGCTTTGCTCATTTACCGGGTACTGCTGACAGCCAGCAAGCGCACCAATGCTGAGCACTATAACTTTCCATTTCATCGTAGTCTCACCCTTTTCATCCTTGATAAGGGCGAGCATGCCAGAATCAGTACCGAAACCGTTCTGGTAACCACCTAAGGCTAGACGGCTTTCACAGAAATTTGTTCGCCTGCCATCTTCTTACGTAAAGTACGTTTAGTTCGATCGATAACATCACCCGCCAACTGACCACAGGCCGCGTCGATGTCATCCCCACGCGTCTTACGGACGATGGTGGTAAAGCCATAATCCATCAATACCTTAGAGAAACGGTCGATGCGGCTATTAGAACTTCTTCCATAAGGAGCACCTGGGAAGGGATTCCATGGAATCAAGTTAATTTTACTTGGTGTATCTTTGAGTAATGCCGCTAATTCGTGTGCGTCATCGGTACTGTCGTTGACGTGATCAAGCATGACATATTCGATAGTCACTCGACCTTGGTTTGCATTTGACTTACCGATATACCGTTTTACGGCCGCTAAAAAGGCTTCAATATTGTATTTCTTATTGATTGGCACAATTTCATCGCGCACTTTATCGTTTGAGGCATGCAGAGAAATAGCAAGCGCGACATCAATCATATCACCCAATTTATCCAGCGCAGGAACGACACCTGATGTTGATAGGGTAACGCGACGTTTGGATAACCCGAATCCGAAATCATCAAGCATGATCTCCATCGCCGGCACAACGTTAGTGAGGTTAAGTAATGGTTCTCCCATTCCCATCATCACGACGTTAGTGATAGGACGCTGTCCGGTCACCTTTGCGGCACCGATAATTTTCGCTGCGCGCCATACTTGCCCAATAATCTCTGAAACTTTTAAATTACGGTTAAATCCCTGTTGTGCGGTCGAGCAGAATTTACACTCCAACGCGCAGCCGACTTGTGAGGATACACACAAGGTCGCACGGTCTTTCTCTGGAATATAAACAGTCTCGACTAATTGGTCACCGACTCGAATCGCCCACTTGATCGTACCGTCTGAAGATCGCATTTCTTCCGCGACTTCTGGTGCGCGGATCTCCGCCATGTCACTGAGCTTTTGACGAAATTTTTTATTGATATCCGTCATTTGCTCAAAATCGTCACAGCAGTAGTGGTAAATCCACTTCATAATCTGGTCTGCGCGGAAAGGCTTTTCGCCTAAGGAGGCGACAAACTTACGCATTTCTGTGCGATTCAGGTCGAGTAAGTTAACCTTGGTGGATTTAACAGGCGTAATAGCTGGTGCGAAAATTTCTGGGGTGGTGATAGAGTCTGACATAGTAATCTCTGGCCTCGTTGTTACACGTTATGGCACGTAAAAGGAATTAAAATTTAAAAAAACACACCCCCTCACAAGGTAAGGGGGTGCGTAGTGTACATCCATCTGCTTATAGATGCGAATGTACTGTGTTCGACACGTTAAAAAATTAACGAGTACGTGCACACACTTCTTCAGCAGAGAAGAAGTAAGCAATTTCACGTGCTGCAGACTCAGCAGAGTCAGAACCGTGAGTTGCGTTTTCGGTGAAGCTGTCAGCGTAATCTGCACGCAGAGTACCGGCTAAGGCATTGTCTGGGTTAGTTGCGCCCATCAGGTCACGGTGACGTTGGATAGCGTTTTCGCCTTCTAATACAGAAACAACAACTGGACCAGAAGTCATGAACTCAACCAGACCATCAAAGAATGGACGGCCTTTGTGCTCAGCGTAGAAGCCTTCTGCTTGCTCTTTAGTCAGTTGCAGCATTTTAGCGCCCACGATTTTGAAGCCAGCGCTTTCAAAACGGTTGTAGATTGCACCAATTACATTTTTAGCAACGGCGTTTGGCTTAATGATAGAAAAAGTACGTTCGATTGTCATAGTGACCTCAGTCTGAGCTTGCAAAATACCCTAGCGCCATCCTGTCATCGTGGACGGGCGGCGATAGTGAGAAACGGCGCCGATTATAGGTGGCAAACGCGTCGTTGCCTAGGCTAATCCATTATTTTTTATCTTTTTGTACTGATTTTCTTCTTCTATCGCGGCTTATCATAGTATTGAGCGGTTAACCTTATCCAGACTAAAAAGCTCCGTGACAAATTACCTAAGCTTTGCCACTCTGTTCACCTTGACGTTTTTAGGAGTGGAGAGACATGAGTCAAACTGTTTTCGTTACGCCACACTGGCTGGCTGAGCACCTCAACGATACCGGAATACAGGTTGTCGATGCGCGTTTATTACCCCCAGGACAAGAACGACTCCGTGATGTTAAGCAAGAATACCTTGCTGGGCATCTCCCTGAGGCCGTCTTCTTTAATATTGAGCATCTCTCTGATAGCCAAAGCCCCTACCCTCATATGTTACCTCGTGCGGATCATTTTGCGGTGGCGATGAGAGAGCTTGGCGTCGATCATGAAAAACACCTTATCGTTTATGATGAGGGGAATCTGTTTTCTGCGCCGCGAGCCTGGTGGATGCTTCGTCACTTCGGTGTTGAAAAAGTGTCGATATTAGCGGGCGGTTTAAAGGCTTGGCAACAAGCAAACTTACCGCTCGCCACCGGCGAAGTTACCTTACCGCCAACGCAATTCGAGGTTCAGGTAGCTGATAATGCCGTCGTCCCCCTGACTAAAATGTTACTCCTAAGTCACGAAGGTGGCATGCAGATTATCGATGCACGCTCTGCCCCACGTTTTAATGCCGAGGCCGACGAACCTCGACCGGGATTGCGTCGTGGCCATATTCCCAATAGCCTCAACCTACCTTGGGACCACTTAGTGAGTGAAGGACGCCTAAAAGATAATGACACGTTACAGGCACTGTTCGAGAAAGCGGGCGTCGATACCACTCAGCCTGCCGTCGTGACCTGCGGTTCGGGGGTTACCGCGGTGGTACTCTTACTCGCCTTGTACCAGCTAGGGCAACAGCAGGTCAAACTTTATGATGGTTCGTGGGGCGAGTGGGGAAGTCGAGACGATTTACCGGTAAGGCCTTAGGCGGCCAACCGCGGGAATGACAAGTCGTTAAGATGGAAACCAAGTGAGCGTAACCGGGCCAGTTAGGGGTCTATGGCTTCAAAATCTCCGGTCTCGGTTCGCGTTAGGCATGGTGGTAATGCCCATCGTGCCTTATCCTCTTTGAAACAGCTTCCAACAGTGTCTAGCGAATGATTGGGCGACTGCCTGCATTGTTTTCTCAATCCCCTTTTTTCATTATTCGCTAGTCAGGCTTTGTACTGTTGACCGAAATGCTTGAGGCATAGACGCCCTAAATATCTCGGTCAACTTAATAATGACTCGCCCCTTTTGATGGATCCCATCGTTACTCCCGCCCATTTCTCGACCTATCTTATGCAGGAGTTGTGTATTTTGTATAGAAGATTAAAAACACTTGCTCCTTAGTAAGGACAGCCTAGGTTATCCCCTATCAAGGAAGAGGGACCTTGCATGATTAAATCTTTTAAGCACAAAGGATTGAAAAGGTTTTCCAGACGGGCCAGACAGCAGGTATTCAAGCAGATCAAGTCTCAAAGCTCAGGCTGAGGCTTGCCTTCATCCATGCCGCTGTCGAAATATTGGATATTAATATTCAGGGTTATGATCTTCACGCACTCAAGGAAACCAGAAAAGGCATTTAGTCCACAGCGGTGACAGGTAACTGGCGTATAAGCCTCGAATTCAAAGATGGCGATGCCTACATCATTATCGATGAGGACTACCACTAATGAGCGAAATGTTTAATCCCCCTCATGTTGGGGAGGTTGTTGCAGAGATTATTGAGGGCATAAATATAGGCACTCGTGAATTTTAGAGCGATGAACATCTCTCCATCCTCTGCACACCGGTTACTTAACGGCCAAACAGTAGTAACGCCTGATATGGCGATTAAGACATCTGCCGTATTAGGGAATACCCCTAAGTTTTGGCTTAATTTACAAACTAACTACAGCCTTTATCATGCAGAATAGACGGTTGATACGTCTCACTTACGCCGACTGGTAGCAGATACCCCTTGTGCTGCCATGGCACAATCCAAACCCTAGAAAGAACCGTCACCGAAGAGCGTGTAAGTCGTCACTCTGTATATCAAAGTTTGATGAAGTATTAGGGTTTTTGGCTGGTAACCATTGATGATCATATTGATAGTCAATAAATAGCGGTGGCAGCCTAGTATCAAGCGGTGAGCGTATTTGCTATTAAGAGAAACCCCTTAGGGTTGGTACTCCAACTTTCGGGGGCCGCTCACTTCTACAAGATCCGCTGACTCCCCTTGAAATCTCGCAGGAAGCTGCCCCAACGTCTTTCATAAAATGGGGTGATGTGCGCAGTGAAAAAGTGACTCACCCCAGTAGGCTGGTCAGTAATTTCACAAAGATCAATTAAAGCATCATCAGCTAATGTGTCCACCGCGACTTGACCCGCTTGCTGGATAATCGCGTCAATCTCACCGTCGGTTTCAATTCCTAACAGCAAATTAGCAGGTGCCCCCTCTCCTTCCCGTATCTCAGCGAGGAAGGCACGACGTACAGGCTTAAGTCCCGCAAAGAGTGTGGTAAGAGAACTGACCAGCTGGGCAGGTGGTTCATCGACCGCCGAGATCAGTAATGCTTCGCCGCCTTCGATGATACGCTGTTCAGAAAGCGCATCGCCGCGATTGTCGAGTAATGCCGCAATCTCGCTAGCTGAAAACTCTTTTCCTGTGCTGCGTTTAGGATTGAGGAAGAGATTTTCTCCCCGCGTCAGCTCAAAAAGCGTTTTTACAGGAAGCTTGACCCAAGGCTCTCCCGGCTCGCATACCTCATTGAGAACCTGTTCTGAGGTAAAAAAAGGGATAACACTTTCGCCATCCGCTTTTTCCCAATGCGTCAGGTCGACGCCCGAGTCAGCTGTCAATTGTGGAGCAACACTGCGCCCTAAAACCCAGACATCAGCGTTAAGTAATGCCTGAAAGAAGGCAGGGCGATAGGCGGGCTCAGTGGCAGCCTGCTCCAACAGTTTTTCCAATTCAACAGACATATTAGGCTCTCGAGATAGGCAGGCTCTTCGCCTGCCTCGCAGATTATTTTAGTAACAGGTTGGCTAAGGTACGCACACCAATACCGGTAGCACCCGCTGACCACTGCTCGACGCCAGCCTTACGATAGGTGGCTGAACAGTCAATATGTAACCAGCCTTTCTTGTACTCAGTCACGAACCAAGATAAGAAGGCCGCAGCGCTGCTGGCACCTGCTGTGTGTGCTGGGCTAGCGATATTATTCAGGTCAGCGAAGTGAGAAGGTAGATGCTGACGATGGAATTCCGCTAACGGTAATCGCCAGAAGCTCTCTCCTTCAATGTCTGCGCTATGCAGCAGTGATTGCGCCGCGATATCATCAAAGCTGAACAGCGCATGGTAATCGTTACCAAGTGCCATCTTCGCCGCACCGGTCAAGGTCGCCGCATCGATGAGCAGTTCAGGCTGTTGTGCGCTGGCATCAATTAAACCATCTGCTAAGACTAAACGGCCTTCGGCATCGGTGTTCATCACTTCAACCGATTTACCATTACGATAATGGATAATATCGCCCAGACGCATCGCATTGCCGCTGACCATATTATCTGCGCAGCACAGAATCAGTTTTACACGCTTAGTTAATCCGCGAGCAATCGCTAAGGCTAAAGCACCAGTTAGGGTTGCTGCACCGCCCATATCTGACTTCATTGAGTCCATCGGTGCGCTAGGCTTCAGGCTATAGCCCCCCGTATCGAAGGTAATCCCTTTACCGACTAAGCAGGCAAAAACCGGTGTGGTATCGTCGCCGCTCGGGTTGTAGTCGAGGGTTAACAATGCTGGGGCACGCGTGGAAGCACGACCGACAGTATGCAGACCAAGATAGCCTTGCTCGCGAAGCTCATCACCTTTTAGGATGCGATAGGTGACGGCATTAGGGGCGACGTTATTCAGTAAATCGACCGCAGCGCGAGCTAACTCTTGAGGACCTAAATCTTCTGCAGGTTTATTGATGGTATCGCGTACCCAATCGATGATAGTCAAACGATGATCAAGTTCACTACGATCCGCCTCAGACAGCGTTGGCCAAGTGACGTGGCGCTGTCCTTTCGGCGAGCGGAAACCTTGCCAGAATGCCCAACAAGCTTCTAGATCCCATCCCTCACCACTCAATACGACTTGGCGGATACCTTGCTGATCAAGCTTACGTGCGGCACGCTGTATCGCACCATTCTTCTCCACTTCAGCAAGATGAATTGTCATCCCTTCAGCATGAGGGCTCATCAAGGCTTTGCTTCCCCAGCACTCTGCTGCGGGTTGCTGACTTAACTGTAAATGCATGGCTGTGGTCATCACTGACTCCTAAACTTATTCGTATTCGTCTATCCAGACTAACAAAATCGCTTCCAAGATTTTTTCGTTTGATGCGTCAGGGTTGTCATCAAACCCGTCTAATTCACAAATCCAGGCATGCAGATCAGTAAATCTTACGGTTTTAGGATCGGTATCTGGGTAGAGATCATATAAGGCTTCACCGATCTCTCGACTATCTGTCCATTTTATCGACATGCTTATTTCTCCATAGCAATCGGGCCAGAGTGTCGTCTGGCCCGATAAGGGATAAATCAGTGTTCCCGTGCGTGGTTCACGGTATAGCGAGGGAACTCGACAGTGAGGTCTTCGTCAGTCACGATCGCTTGGCAGCTCAGCCGGCTCTCTGGCTCCAACCCCCAAGCTTTATCGAGCATATCGTCTTCCAGCTCGGAGCTTTCCGCTAACGAGTCAAACCCTTCGCGTACTACACAGTGGCAGGTGGTACATGCACATGATTTTTCACAAGCATGCTCGACATCGATTCCATTGCGTAACGCGACGTTAAGAATCGTTTCTCCAGGCGTCGCATCATAAACACCGCCATCCGGTAATAAATCGGCGTGGGGTAAAATCACTACTTTTGGCATAATTAAACCTCATCCACAGAATGTCCGGTCAACGCTTGACGAATAGACTTGTCCATTCGTTGCGCGGCGAAATTCTGGGTAACTTGATCGAGTTGTTTTATTGCGTCAGCAATAGCTTGCGCATCAGACCCGGCGAGAGCCTCGCGTAGAGCTGCCTGCGCTAACGAAATTGCTTGCTGTTCTTCTTCACTGAGCAGTGCTGCATCTTCTGCTAGCGCACCGTCTAAACTTTCTAATACGCGTAAGCCATCGACTTTCTGCTCCGCCACTTTACGCGCCGAGATATCGTCCCGAGCGTGGGTCATCGAGTCGGTGAGCATTGTCGCGATCTCGTTTTCCGTTAGACCATAAGAGGGCTTCACTTGGATTGAGGCTTCGACGCCGGTGGATTTTTCCATCGCACTGACACTCAGCAAGCCATCGGCATCGACTTGGAAAGTAACGCGAATATGCGCGCCCCCTGCAGGCATTGCAGGGATTCCTCGTAAGGCAAAGCGAGCCAATGAACGGCAATCTTCGACCAGTTCACGTTCACCTTGTAGCACGTGAATGCTCATGGCGGTTTGACCATCTTTGAAAGTGGTAAACTCTTGCGCCCGTGCCACGGGAATAGTGGTATTACGAGGAATTACTTTCTCCGCTAAACCACCCATCGTCTCAAGCCCCAGAGAAAGTGGAATGACATCCAATAGCAGCATTTCGCTATCCGGCTTGTTCCCGGCAAGAATATCCGCCTGGATCGCAGCACCTAAGGCTACCACTTTATCAGGGTCGATGGAGGTGAGCGGCTCGCGCGAAAAGAACTCGCCTACTCGCTCGCGGACAGCAGGAACGCGAGTTGATCCACCGACCATGACCACTTGTACGATCTCATCTTCTTCAATGCCGGCATCTTTAACCGTACGACGGCACGCCAGCAAGGTGCGCTTAATTAATGGCGCAATCAACTGTTCGAACTGCTCGCGGGTTAATACTCCCACCCAGTCACCGATCGTAATCGTTGTCTGCGCTGCATCACTTAACGTTATTTTTGCTTGAGTTGCCGCATCTAAGACTTCGCGCAGTAAATGGCGATCAGACAGATCGGTAATTCCGGCTTGTTGTTGGATCCATTGCGCGACCAGCTGATCGAAATCATCGCCGCCCAACGCAGAGTCGCCACCCGTTGCCAACACTTCAAAAACACCACGGCTTAAACGCAGAATAGAGATATCAAAGGTGCCACCGCCTAAATCATAAACAGCGATAACGCCTTCTTGACCAGAATCCAAACCATATGCCACGGCCGCCGCAGTCGGCTCATTCAATAGCCGTAAAACCTTGAGTCCAGCCAAGCGAGCTGCATCTTTGGTTCCCTGACGTTGTGCGTCGTCAAAGTAAGCCGGAACGGTGATCACTACGCCCTCTAGTTCGCCCCCTAAGGTCTCTTCCGCTCGCTTAGCGAGAGTCGATAGGATCTCTGAGGAAACTGAAATAGGGTTGACCTGCCCCCCCGGCGTGGACATAAGAGGTAAACCGTTCTCGCTAGCGTGGAAATGATAAGGGAGCTGCGGATAACGCTGTTGCACATCGGCCAATGAGCGGCCGAGCAGACGCTTAACTGAACTGAAGGTATGAGCCGGATCGGTCACCGCTTGTTCACGAGCCTGCCATCCAACGATAGTCTCATCCGTGGTATAACGCACCACTGACGGCAGCAGATCGCGCCCTTGCGCGTCGGCCAAGGTCGTTGTTTCGCCACTCCGTACGGTAGCAACCAGTGAGTGAGTGGTCCCCAAGTCGATACCCGCCGCAAGGCGACGTTGGTGTGGAACGGAACTCAGGCCAGGTTCGCTGATTTGAAGTAACGCCATCGTGTATCCTTAAAAATCGAGCCATTTCTCTTCCAGTGCCTCGGCGTGCTCGGCGAGTCTGGTAAAGAAACGAAGTTTACGGACTGTATCGGCGGCTTGCTGCCACTGTTGATCGGCAAGTTGCTGCGCGACAACACTCATTAACGATTTATGCTGTTGTTTGATATCGCTTAAATAACCCGCTAATGCATCGCTATCCTGTTGCTGCTCAATGGTTTCCAAGTTTTCTCTGAGCGTCAGTTGCGCCATCAGAAACTCAGTATCGTGCATGGTATGTTGTTCGTTATTAATGTCATAACCATGCAGCGTGAGAATATATTCAGCACGAGGAAGCGGTTTACGTAGAGCTTGATACCCTTGATTGATATTTGCCGCAGTAGTCAGCGCCTGTAAGCGTTCGGCTTCAGGCTGAGTAGCAAAGTTATCGGGGTGATAACGGCGTTGCAAAGCTTGGTATCGCTCGGCAAGTGATGAAGTGTCGAGCGTGAAGCTTTCAGGCAGGTCAAACAGCGTAAAAAAGTTCATAAGCTATCAGTTCGCGTAAGACAAACTCATCGCCCCAGCGAGCTGGGGCGATGAGTTAAATCAGTGTATGACATCAAAGTTATACGTTAAAGCTTTCGCCGCAACCGCATTCATCTTTGACATTAGGATTATTGAATTTAAAGCCTTCGTTAAGCCCTTCTTTAACGAAATCTAATTCCGTCCCATCGAGGTAAACTAAGCTTTTGCCATCAACAATCACTTTAACGCCTTTGTCTTCGAAAACAAGATCATCAGGCTGTAATTCATCGACAAACTCTAGAACGTAAGCCATGCCTGAGCACCCTGAGGTGCGCACCGCGAGCCGAAGCCCAACGCCCTGTCCGCGGTTAGTTAAGAAGGCACTCACACGAGCTGCCGCTGAATCACTCAGGGAAATTGACATGTTAACTCCCTAACTTACTTAGCGGTTTTCTTGCTCTTGTAGTCATCGATAGCCGCTTTGATTGCATCTTCTGCAAGAATCGAGCAGTGGATCTTCACTGGCGGAAGTTCTAATTCTTCAGCGATTTGCATGTTGGAGATGCTCTGCGCTTCGTCTAGCGATTTCCCTTTTACCCACTCGGTGATGAGCGAGCTTGAAGCAATCGCAGAACCACAGCCGTAGGTTTTGAAACGCGCATCTTCGATGATGCCGGTATCACTGACTTTGATTTGTAGCTTCATGACGTCGCCACAAGCCGGTGCACCGACCATGCCGCTACCCACGCTTGGATCGGCATTATCAAATGAGCCCACGTTACGTGGATTTTCGTAGTGATCTATTACTTTTTCGCTGTAAGCCATGATATTTCTCCAAAATCTAAAAAATTAGTGGTGCGCCCATTCGATGCTATTTAAATCTACGCCGGCTTTGAACATCTCCCACAATGGAGATAAGTCACGGAGGCGACCGATAGATTTGTGGCATAAATCAATAGCATAATCGACTTCTTCTTCAGTGGTAAAGCGCCCTAAAGAGAAACGAATCGAGCTGTGAGCCAGTTCATCGTTCATTCCTAATGCACGCAGGACATAGGAAGGTTCCAAGCTTGCAGACGTACAGGCTGAACCGGACGATACGGCTAAATCTTTCAGCGCCATGATTAATGACTCACCTTCAACGTAGTTGAAGCTGACATTAAGAATGTTTGGTGCACCATTTTCTAGATCACCATTCAGATAGACTTCTTCCATATCTTTCAGGCCATCCCACAGGCGAGCGCGCAGTTTGCTAAGACGAGCCATTTCCGTGCTCATTTCTTCTTTCGCAATGCGGTAAGCTTCACCCATGCCGACGATTTGGTGAACAGGCAGTGTTCCTGAACGCATACCACGTTCGTGACCGCCACCATGGATTTGGGCTTCTAAACGGATACGCGGTTTGCGGCGTACGTATAAGCCACCGATACCTTTAGGCCCATAAATTTTATGCGCAGAGAAAGACATCAAATCAACTTTAAGCGTCGATAGGTCAATCGGTAATTTACCGACACTTTGCGTCGCATCGACGTGGAAGATGATACCTTTAGCACGGCAAATTTCACCTAAGCCAGCGATATCTTGTACCACACCGATTTCGTTATTCACGTGCATGACTGAAGCCAGAACGGTGTCGTCACGCAGTGCAGCAGTAAACTGCTCTAAAGTAATAAGACCATTAGCTTGTGGAGAAAGATAGGTGATCTCAAATCCTTCGCGCTCTAATTGACGGCAAGTATCTAAGACAGCTTTGTGCTCGGTTTTAACTGTTACAACGTGCTTACCTTTTTTCTGATAAAACGTTGCGGCACCTTTGATTGCCAAGTTGTCAGACTCGGTTGCACCAGAGGTGAAAACAATCTCACGCGGATCCGCACCAATCAATTCAGCAACTTGGTTACGAGCGATATCAACCGCCTCTTCCGCCTGCCAACCGAAACGGTGTGAACGCGATGCAGGGTTACCAAAATTGCCATCTTGGGTCATACATTGCATCATTTTTTCAGCAACGCGAGCATCAACAGGTGTCGTCGCTGAGTAGTCGAGATAAATCGGTAATTTCATTGCTCTTAAGCTCCGTACATCACTTCATTGCATGTTATATTTTATTGAAATTGATCATCGATAAAGCGTTAATGATTACGAGCCTACTGCACGTAATTTGACATCGATCTTCTCAGCGATACGGCCGGATTGCTGAAATCGACGATTATCGACAGTTGCTTGACGACCCGCAACATCCAAGATTTCTTGGTTGTTTACTAACTCCGCCAGCGAAATATTATTTAAAAAGTCACTGATTCTATCGCTCAAGTCGCGCCATAGTGCGTGCGTTAAACAACGCTCACCGCCTTGGCACCCTTCTTTACCTTGGCATTTGGTCGCGTCAACCGACTCATCAACAGCCATAATCACGGTACCGACCGAGATATTAGCGGCTTGCTGACCAAGAAGATAGCCACCACCGGGTCCACGTACGCTGGACACCAACTCATGCTTTCTCAGACGCGAGAACAACTGCTCTAAGTACGAGAGCGAAATTCCTTGGCGCTCTGAAATATCCGCCAGGGGTACTGGCCCTTCATGAGAGTGTAACGCAACGTCTAACATAGCGGTGACTGCGTAACGCCCTTTGGATGTCAGTCTCATTGTGATACGACCTCGGTTTTCACAGTTGTCAGAATGTTAAATAATTGATGCTGACAGTCTGACATTCCTGAGTGATTTGGTCAACTATTTACCTGACTAAATTACTCAGGTATTTAACCGAATGTGCGTATCACGGCACCCTAACCTTTAGGCTTTTCACCCTTCTGAAAGGAAGAGAGCATTCCACGCAGGATGTTCAATTCATCCCGTTCAGGGCGTGCACGGGTAAAGAGACGGCGAAGTTTACTCATCACTTGACTAGGGTTACCCTGACGAATAAAGCTACTTTCCAGCATCATGCCTTCCATATGCTGGTAGAAACGCTCTAAATCATCCACCAGTGGGTAAGGCGACTCTCCCGTTTGCGGCGCTACCGGAGACTGTTCACTCGCCAGCCATGCCATGCGGACTTCGTAAGCGATAATCTGTACAGCCATAGCGAGGTTCAATGAGCTGTAATCAGGGTTCGCGGGGATGGCAACGTGATAGTGACATTTTTGTAGCTCGTCGTTAGTTAAGCCCACGCGCTCGCGCCCAAAAACCAACGCGACCGGCGCTTGCTGTCCTTCTTCAACGCTTTTCATCCCGCACTCACGGGCATCCAGCATCGGCCAAGGCAGTGAACGAGAGCGTGCGCTGGTCCCCACCACTAAACTACACCCTGAGATCGCTTCGTCGAGTGTGTCGACAATGGTAGCGTTGCCGATCAGATCGCTAGCACCGGCAGCAAGCGAGATCGCTTGCGAGTCAGGTTTAAGCAATGGGTTAACCAGATAAAGGTTAGAAAGACCCATGGTTTTCATGGCACGGGCGACTGAGCCCATATTCCCGGTGTGAGAAGTTTCAACCAAGACAATTCGTATATTCTGTAACATAAGCAGGATTCATGTCGCCAAAAGAAATAATGACAGGATACTAACATAAACTAAGACTTTTATTTAACCTTCTGCTATACTGCCCGCGATTTTTCGTTCTTTAACATCCAGTGGGAATAACCGATGCATCCGATGCTGAACATCGCCGTGCGCGCAGCGCGCAAGGCCGGCAATCTTATCGCCAAAAATTATGAAACGCCTGACGCAGTAGAAACGAATCAAAAAGGCACCAACGATTTTGTCACCAACGTTGACCGTGACGCCGAGCGTTTAATTATCGAAGTTATCCGTAAATCTTATCCGCAACACAGCATTGTGACGGAAGAGAGCGGTGATTTAGGTGGTGAAGATAAGGACATACAATGGGTTATCGATCCTCTGGATGGCACCAGCAACTTCATCAAACGTTTCCCACACTTCTCAGTGTCTATCGCCGTACGTATCAAAGGCCGTACTGAAGTCGCAGTCGTCTATGATCCAATGCGTAACGAACTTTTCACTGCGGTACGTGGCCAAGGCGCTCAGCTTAATGGTTACCGTCTGCGCGGCAGCACCGCACGCGATTTAGACGGCACCATCATCGCTACAGGATTCCCCTTCAAGGCGAAACAACACTCAGCCAGTTACCTCAACGTGGTCACCGCATTATTCACTAAATGCGCAGATTTCCGTCGTACCGGCTCAGCAGCATTGGACTTAGCCTATGTGGCAGCGGGTCGTACCGACGGTTATTTCGAGATTGGGTTAAAACCTTGGGATTTCGCTGCAGGTGAATTATTAGTACGTGAAGCCGGAAGTTTGGTGACAGATTTCACTGGCGGCCATGGTTACCTGCAATCAGGTAACATTGTGGCGGGTAACTCACGTGTGGTTCGTGAGATGTTAGCGGTTATGCGCGATCAACTTAGCGATGCATTAAAACGCTAAGCCTAATTGCTAAAAGAAAAGCCGCGATAGGTCACTATCGCGGCTTTTTTATTGCATCTCGATTTTACGCGTAAACGGGGAAGCGAGCACAGAGTGCTAGCACTTGACCTTTCACACGTTCGATGGTTGCCGTGTCATTAACGTTATCTAATACGTCGGCAATCCATCCCGCTAACTCGCGAACTTCCGCTTCTTTGAAACCACGACGCGTTACCGCTGGAGTACCGATACGGATCCCCGAGGTGACAAATGGGCTTTTCGGATCGTTAGGCACGCTGTTTTTATTAACGGTAATGTTCGCGCTACCCAGCGCAGCATCTGCTTCTTTACCAGTAAGATTCTTCTCTACGAGATCCAACAAGAATAAGTGGTTTTCCGTTCCGCCAGAGACGATGTTATACCCGCGCTCAAGCAGAACCTCGACCATCGCTTTCGCGTTTTTAGCGACTTGCTGTTGGTACGTTTTGAACTCTGGTTCCATTGCTTCTTTAAAAGCGACCGCTTTACCGGCGATAACATGCATCAATGGACCGCCCTGACCACCTGGGAACACGGCAGAGTTTAATTTCTTATACAGATCCTCATCACCGCCTTGCGCTAAGATCAGGCCGCCGCGTGGACCGGCTAAGGTTTTGTGGGTCGTTGTGGTGACCACATGAGCATGCGGTAATGGGTTAGGATAGACGTCGGCAGCAACTAAGCCTGCAACGTGTGCCATATCGACAAATAACCATGCGCCAATGCTATCCGCGATTTCACGCATTTTTGCCCAATCGCAGACACCTGAGTAAGCAGAGAATCCACCAATAATCATCTTAGGCTTATGTTGCTGAGCCAGTGCAGCAAGCTCGTCATAATCAATCTTACCGCTTTCATCGATGCCGTAAGGGATTACGTTGTAGAGTTTACCGGACAAGTTAACCGGAGAACCGTGAGTGAGGTGGCCACCGTGCGCCAAGTTCATTCCGAGGATAGTATCGCCCGGTGTTAACAGCGCGGTGAAGACACCAAAGTTAGCTTGGGAGCCTGAGTGAGGCTGGACATTCGCGTAGTCTGCACCAAACAAGGCTTTAGCACGATCAATCGCCAGTTGTTCTACGATATCAACATACTCGCAACCACCGTAGTAGCGTTTGCCTGGATACCCTTCGGCATATTTATTGGTCAGTTGGGAGCCTTGCGCTTCCATTACACGTGGACTGGTGTAGTTTTCTGAAGCAATCAGTTCAATATGCTCTTCCTGACGCACTTTCTCTTGCTCCATTGCCTGCCATAGTGCCGCATCGTAATCGGCTATGTTCATTTCTCGCTTTAACATTCCCATCTCCACTCAGCTTGCTTTTAACATCAAAATTCCCCCACAACGGGTAATGGCGGTTAGTGTAAACTCTTTTCAAGCTAGGTGGTAGAGAGAAGCAGGTCTTTTTACGCAAACGTTTGGCTTTTCGCGCTAGACGGTGATATTGCCATCAATTGACGCTTTTTAAGGGGCAGGAATCAAAATAAAGTGCTTCTGTACGAGATTGGCAGATGCAAGGGAAAGGGGTAAAGCTAAGCAGCACGAAGAAAAATAGCCTTTGGCCAACGTGCTGCTAAGGAAGTAGTAAAAATTAAATAGCGTCTTCGTCTTCTTCACCAGTACGGATCCGAACCACACGAGCCACATCGACCACAAAGATTTTTCCATCACCGATTTTACCGGTTTGGGCGGTTTTCATTATGGTTTCTAAGCAAGTATCGACCATATCATCGGCAATCACGATTTCGATTTTTACTTTTGGTAAAAAGTCGACCATGTATTCCGCGCCACGGTACAGTTCTGTATGGCCTTTCTGGCGTCCGAAACCTTTAACTTCTGTGACGGTCATCCCGGTAATCCCGACTTCAGCAAGAGATTCGCGGACATCATCCAATTTGAACGGTTTAATGATCGCTTCTATTTTCTTCATGACAAACCTTATTATCCGTTGCGTCACTGCATAAGGGACTCACAGGGTGAATACACTATGCGGCTAAGAGAAGAGTATTATTGCTGAATTGCTCAGGGAAGTCACTGGACAAGAAAATAAGGTGCCCCACTATTGTGATGTCCAGATAAGATAACGCGTTATCAATTCTAGGACAGAAGGCACCTTATAGGCATCATATATATTTATGAATCACAATGTCATCATAACAGTCAATGAATACAGCAAATGATAACAACAAAGCCTTGCAGGGCGAATAGCCCTACAACGCTTTAGGAGTTTTCCAGAATATTAGCCCAATTGTTTACGCGCATTTCTAAACAGGCGCATCCAAGGACCATCCTCGCCCCAATTTTCCGGGTGCCACGAGTTACTGACAGTGCGGAATACACGCTCTGGATGCGGCATCATAATGGTGACACGCCCAGAAGTATTAGTGACCGCCGTAATACCATTCGGCGAGCCATTCGGGTTAGCGGGATACTGTTCTGTCACTTGGCCGTGGTTGTTCACAAAGCGTAAGGCCGCAAGCTTGCTATTTTCAAGTTGCTGTAAATGATCGCTATTACGAACTTCCACAAAGCCCTCACCGTGGGAAACTGCGATAGGCATCCGTGAACCCACCATACCTTCGAGTACGAGCGATGGGCTTTCGACCACTTCGACCAAACTGAAACGGGCTTCAAAACGTTCAGATTGGTTACGAACAAAACGTGGCCATAGTTCGCTGCCCGGAATAATCTCACGTAAATTAGAGACCATCTGGCACCCATTACAGACGCCCAGCGCTAGGGTTTGGTCACGATTGAAGAAGTCTGCAAAGGTATCACGTACACGTGGGTTGAATAGAATAGACTTGGCCCAGCCCTCGCCCGCTCCGAGTACATCCCCGTAGGAGAAACCACCACACGCGGCAAGCATATGGAATCCGTCGAGGTTTGTGCGTCCTGCCAGCAAGTCGCTCATATGGACGTCACGCGTATCGAATCCTGCACGGTGGAATGCGGCAGCCATCTCTACATGTGAGTTAACACCTTGCTCACGTAATACGGCAAGTACGGGTCGAGCACCCGTCGCGATCATCGGTGCGGCAACGTCGTCACTTGGGTCGAAGCTTAGCGACACATTAAGTCCTGGGTCGCGCTCATCTAATTTCGCTTGATGCTCTTCATCTGCACAGGCTGGGTTATCACGCAGGCGCTGCATTTGCCACGTGGTTTCTGCCCACCACTCACGCAGTTGTGAACGCTGTTCTGAGTAAACCGTTTCGCCCTCAGCAATCACTTTAAAGTGATTTCCAGGTGTTGCTGAACCGATCACGAACAGTTCGTTATCCAGTCCATGCTCTGAGAAAATGGCTTGAACGGTATGCAGATCATCCTGTGCAATTTGTAGTACTGCTCCAAGTTCCTCGGTGAATAAGGTGGCAACGGGATGAGCACCTAACGCACTAATGTCTGCATCGATAGCACAATGGCCGGCAAAAGCCATCTCTGCCAGTGTCACCAATAATCCACCATCGGAACGGTCGTGATAGGCCAGTAGTTTTCTCTCACTGACTAATTGCTGAATAGCATTGAAGAAACCACGTAGCTTCTCGGTATCACGTACATCCGCAGGATGTTGTCCAAGCTGACGATAAACTTGCGCCAACGCGGTCGCGCCAAGGGCTTGCTGTCCTTGACCAAGATCGACCAGAAGCAATAAGTTATCCTGATCGCTCTTAAGTTCCGGTGTAACGGTCAAGCGTACATCGTCGACACGGGCAAAGGCTGTAATCGCTAATGACATGGGTGAAATCACTTCACGGTCTTCACCCTGCTCTTGCCAGCGCGTTTTCATCGACATAGAGTCTTTACCCACTGGGATAGTTAAGCCCAGTGCTGGGCAAAGCTCTTCGCCCACGGCTTTTACCGCATCGTATAAGCCAGCATCTTCGCCAGGGTGGCCCGCTGCAGCCATCCAGTTTGCAGAGAGTTTAATCTGTTTTAAATCGCCAATCGCGGTAGCCGCTAAGTTGGTTAGGGCTTCGCCCACGGCTAAACGAGCCGAGGCCGCGTAGTCCAATAAGGCTACTGGCGCGCGTTCACCCATGGCAAAAGCTTCACCTGTATAGCTATCTAAGCTAGTGGTAGTCACCGCACAGTTAGCAACGGGGATCTGCCAAGGGCCTACCATTTGATCGCGAGCAACCATCCCGGTTACCGTCCGGTCACCGATGGTGATCAAAAAGGTTTTTTCCGCAACCGCCGGTAGATGAAGGACGCGTTTTACGGCTTCAGCCAGATCAATATCTTGGGCAGTAAAGCTATCTCCCTTCGCCTGCTGGCGACGCACATCGCGGGTCATTTTCGGGGTTTTACCCAGTAAAACGTCGAGTGGCATATCGATGGGTTGGTTAGCGAAGTGTGGATCCTCAAGCGTTAGATGCTGCTGCTCTGTCGCTTCACCGATAACGGCGTAGGGTGCGCGTTCACGCTGACAAATAGCGTCAAACTCTGCTAATTTGTCGGTATCGATCGCTAACACATAACGCTCTTGAGATTCATTACACCAAATCTCTAACGGCGTCATACCTGGCTCATCATTTAGGATCTTGCGCAGATCAAAGCGTCCGCCGCGCCCACCATCTGAGACCAGTTCTGGCATCGCATTGGACAGGCCCCCTGCGCCAACGTCATGAATAAACAGAATCGGGTTCTGTTCACCGCGTTGCCAGCAACGGTCGATGACTTCTTGGCAACGACGCTCCATTTCGGGGTTATCACGTTGTACTGAAGCAAAATCCAGATCGGCATCCGATTGTCCGGAATCCATCGATGAAGCCGCCCCACCCCCTAGACCAATGTTCATAGAGGGCCCACCGAGTACAATGAGTTTTGCCCCAACAGTGATTTCACCCTTTTGCACATGATCGTCACGGATATTGCCAATACCGCCCGCCAGCATAATTGGTTTATGGTAGCCACGAATTTCATCGCCATTATGGCTACTGACTTTCTCTTCATAGGTCCGGAAATAGCCATTCAGTGCTGGGCGGCCAAATTCATTATTAAATGCGGCGCCGCCTAGAGGGCCATCTAGCATGATATCTAGCGCGGTAACAATACGCTCGGGTTTACCAAAATCCTCTTCCCATGGTTGTTCAAAACCAGGGATACGTAAGTTTGATACCGAGAAACCGGTTAAACCAGCTTTAGGTTTCGCCCCACGACCGGTTGCTCCCTCATCGCGGATTTCCCCGCCTGAACCGGTTGCGGCACCTGGCCATGGGGAGATAGCGGTTGGGTGATTGTGTGTCTCAACCTTCATTAAGATATGAATAGGTTGTTGATGGAAATCGTACTGGCCTGTTTCGGATTCTGCGTAGAAACGCCCTGCAACAGAACCTTCCATGACTGCGGCATTATCTTTATAAGCAGACAGTACATGGTCTGGTGTCGTTTCGAAGGTGTTTTTAATCATTTTAAACAGCGACTTTGGTTGCGCGACGCCATCAATGATCCAATCTGCGTTGAAAATTTTATGACGGCAATGCTCTGAGTTAGCTTGAGCGAACATGTACAACTCGACGTCATTTGGGTTTCTGCCCAGCTGGGTGAAAGCATTGAGCAGGTAATCAATTTCATCTTCTGCTAGCGCGAGTCCAAGACGAATATTTGCCTCAGAGAGTGCTTGACGCCCCCCTTGTTGAATATCAATGGAGGTAAGAGGGTGCGGCGTATGCTGCGTAAAGAGTTGTGCGGCGTCAGCAAAATCGGTGAAGACCGTTTCCATCATTCGGTCGTGTAGTAACGCTGCGACCTGCTCAAACTGAGCCTTATCCAGTTTAGGTGCATCTATATAGAAAGCTAATCCACGCTCTAAGCGCTTCACCATCGGTAGCTCACAATTATGTGCGATATCAGTGGCTTTTGATGACCATGGAGAGATGGTGCCAGGACGCGGGGTCACTAATAGAAGTTGCCCTTGCGGCGTATGCTCGGCCAATGATGGACCATAGCGTAATAACTTTTCTAGTCGCGTTGTTTGCTCATCAGTTAACGGTTGCGTCACCTCCGCGAAATGCACATATTCGGCATAGAGTGAACGGATAGGTAACTGAAGTTCTTGAAAGGTGGTGACTAGTTTGTTAATTCGAAAGGCAGACAGGGCAGGCGAACCACGCAAAATTTCCATCATTAATCATCTCTCGTCGTCGGTATGTCTGGCTGACATACTCTGGCGCTACAGTGGGAAAACGGCGCTAGTATAATGAATCTCGCTGCAATACGAAACCGTTTGCGTGGAATTTATCACAATAGACCTTGTCTGATTTGATGAACATTTATTGCTTTAAAAGTTGCTCTCTGCCGTTAAATTGCTCAGAATGCACCCCGTCTTGCGCTTAGAAATCATCAGATTCACTCCCTAACATTAGGGGAATCGCGAGCAGAACCGAGAGATAACTATTTGAAATGTATAAAATTTAATTATTTCTTTATCGGTCTTGTCACCTTATTATTAGCATCAGCTTTATGGCCAGCAATACCCTGGCACACTGGGAAACAAGATTCTCTTGCGCAGATCCAATCGCGCGGAGTGTTGCGTATCAGCACCCTGAATTCGGCGCTGACCTACCAACAGGTTAAAGATCAACCGCAGGGAATGGACTACGAACTCGCTAAGCGCTTTGCGGATTACTTAGGCGTTAAGTTAGAGGTCACCGTCCGTCCCAATATTAAAAGTTTGTTTAACGACTTATCTGAGCAACATTCAGACCTTCTCGCCGCCGGCTTGAACTGGGACGAACATCGCGCACAGAAATATGTCGCTGGACCCGCTTATTACAGCACCTCGCAACAACTGGTTTATCGTATCGATAAGCCGCGACCGAAAAGCTTGAATGACTTACAGGGAACCTTAAGTATTCTCGATGGGTCAACGTTCGCGAGTACGCTTGAGGCAGAGAAGGCCAATCGCTATCCCGCTTTACACTGGGTAACCGAAAGTCATCTTGGACCTCAGCAAATTTTACGAGAGGTAGTAGAAGGTAAAATTGATTACACCATCGCTGACTCAGCGACGGTAGAAATGATGCAACGGATTTACCCCAAACTTGCTGTCGCCTTTACCGTGACGCAAGAGCAGCCGGTAAACTGGTATATCGCAGGCAACCAAAGTGACAGTTTGCATGCCGCAATGTTGGATTTTTTCAGTCAACTGAACGAGCAAGGAACATTAGCGCGTTTAGAGGAAAAATATTTAGGGCATTCAGGACATTTCGACTACGTCGATACCCGGAGTTTCTTGCAAGCCGTAGATACACGATTACCGACGCTAAAGCCGGTGTTCGAAAAATATGCCCAAAACTTTGATTGGCAGTTGTTGGCCGCGATGGCTTGGCAAGAGTCACATTGGGATCCTCAAGCTACCTCACCGACTGGTGTGAGAGGGATCATGATGTTAACTAAGACCACAGCGAGTAGCTTAGATGTCAGCAATCGTCTCGATACCGAAGAGAGTATTCGAGGGGGAAGCGAATATCTTCAGCAGCTTATCCAACGATTACCGTCGGACATCCCGAAAGATGAACGCGTATGGTTTGCGCTAGCCGCTTACAATATCGGTTTAGCTCACTTAATGGATGCACGGCAATTGACGGTCGACCAAGGGGGCGACCCGAATAGTTGGAGCGATGTAAAGGTACGTTTGCCATTACTAGGTAAAAAACGCTACTACTCGCAAACCACTTACGGTTACGCACGTGGGCAAGAAGCCTACGATTATGTTGAAAAAGTACGTAAATACAATTTGAGTTTAGTCGGCTATCTGCAAGAGATGGAGCAACTGCCTCTTGTACCGCCTCATACACCAAGTGGCATTTCTACTACCCCAGTGGAACCACAATTAGTGATGAACTAACTCTGTTGAGCCCGCGCCGCTAGGCGTGCGGCTTTTTTTTCGGCCCGACGTTGCCTAAAAAAATCACTCAATAAAGCACCACACTCTTCTGCTAATACCCCTCCACAAATCATCGGCTGATGATTCATCCCGGGATGACGTAAGATATCGACCAGCGACCCCGCTGCACCGGTTTTTGCATCACTCGCCCCAAAGACAATCCGCCCAATACGACCATGGATCATGGCCCCTGCACACATTACACAAGGTTCTAAAGTGACATAGAGTGTCGTATCGAGTAAGCGATAATTGCCTAAGGCCTGTCCGCCTTGACGAATTGCCATAATCTCCGCATGCGCGGTCGGGTCATGATCGGTAATCGGTAGATTCCACCCCTCGCCTATCACCTGCTGTTGATAAACTAGTACTGCGCCGACCGGGACTTCACCCAAGGTATGCGCGCGCTGAGCAAGTTGTATCGCATGGCGCATCCATTTTTCATCATTATTAGGGGAAAGAGTATTGTCCACCGTCACGATCCTTAAAGCAGTAAGTAGCGGGGCATTATACGCATTGCTTCCCCTTTTAGGGCGAGATTATTGAGAGAGGATTAGCCGCTTCACAACGTTAGCGCTTAAATATTGAATTTTATGTAGAAAACGAGAGATGCTAATGGATAACAGGCTATGCATCCCTTTTCATACCCTCCCCGAAGCGGGGCAATATATCGTCCACTCTAGTATTAACACCACATCCACCCTAAGTGTGCTAACAGGGATTGCGTTTTTACATTTTGAGTCTTTCTGAGAGTGAAATGGCTGGTTTGAGGGGAGAACCCCCTCCCCTCACGTATTAATTTTAATAATGTTCTACTTATTGATAACCTCTTCAAGTGCGGGTTGTAGTGTGCTATAGCGAAACTGGTAACCTGCATCCATAAGTCGTTGAGGCACAGCCTGCTGCCCACCTAGCACTAATACTGCAGATTCGCCCATTAGACAACGGACGGCAACGGCAGGCACACGCATAAAGCATGGACGATGTAATACCTTAGCCAGCTGTTCGCTAAATTGTTGATTACGAACTGGCGTCGGAGCAACCATATTAAACGGCCCTTTCAATGCAGGCTGGTTCAGTAGAAAAAGTGTCGCATTCAGCATATCGTCGATATGTATCCACGGCATATATTGCTGGCCATTGCCAAAAGGTCCCCCGACCCCCATACGAAACGGTAGCACCATTTTTGCGAGTGCACCGCCTTCACTCGACAGGACGACCCCCGTTCGTAATAGACATACTCGCGTATTTGCGCTTTGTGCCTCAAGCGCTAACGCTTCCCATCGCGAGCAGAGCTGCCAAGTAAACTCTTGATGTGGGGAGCGCTCTTCGGTCACGACTGCCTGCCCTTGATCGCCGTAATAACCGACCGCAGAGCCTGAGATCAATACTGATGGCGGCTTGGCGCTGGCTTTAATCAATTCAGCAACCTGTGCGGTAAGTTGCCATCGGCTATCACAGAGTTTTTGTTTTTGTGCCGCCGTCCACCGCTTATCGGCAATTGGCTCGCCAGCCAAATTAATTACTGCCTCGAAGCCGTCTAATGACGACAACCCATCGAGGGAGTTCAACAATTCAACTTGGGGACCCAAAATCTTCGTCGCCCGCTGAGGAGATCGGGTCAACGCAGTGATGTGATGTGATTGATTCAACAGTGCCTGAGTGAGGCGCTGTCCTATCAACCCCGTTGCACCGGTAATAAGAATTTTCATCGCTTACCTCTTAATCATTATCCACCATGACGAGTGAAACTCTGCTATTCAGCATAGTCTATATTAGAGGGGGCACGGGGATGGGAGCGAACGGGTTCGACCATATAGCGGATAAGGTTGCGGCAATAACCTGACAAAGCCCAATAGCCCTAACGAGTTATTATATTTTTTTGAGCAAATGAACCGCGACCTGATAACCAATGAGAGTGACAAGGGAGCAAACAGTGAGTAACGCAATTCCGATAAATTCTTCGGGATTACGTACCCCGTAAAATCGTGCAGCATTGCTCCAAAATACGATCTGTTCTGGTGTGGCCGGATCAGCAGGGCGTAGCAGCAGAAAAGTTAGTAGAAAAATGACGGAGCTAATAAGAATTTTTAGCGCTGTGGGGGCACGTCTCACTATCATCGACTATTACCTCAATTGTACCGTATGACAAAAGACCATTGCTGAGCATGACTCGTTGTGTGGAAAGTAATGATTGACGTATAGCCAAAAAATCAGTTCTTTTTTGTAACGTGATACAGCCAAGTGATATTCCCAAAGGACCGGGTGGGTGCAAGCGAAATTGACCTCTCTTAACCCCATTGATCCAAGTATAATCGTCAATTTTACCATCATCGCGATAAAGTGCGAACCACTCATACTTGATAACAGGAGTAGAGGTCGGCCAAGAATACCAATCTTGTAAATCAGTACGGATTATTCCTTTCCAACCGCCAGTAGGTCTATCGACGATGTGGTAACGACCTCCTGGTATTGGTCCATTATCTGGAATAGCAACACATCCTGCTTGATTACGAAATGGGTTATTTCCAGAATAAGCTTGAAATGTACCAACACCATAGAAAGTAAGTGGACTAAAAGCCCTGCCATTAATCTCGAATTTCCCTCTAAGTGCCATACTATTGAACTCCTTTTCTCAATATGTAACAACGAATTTAATATCTACCAACTTTTTATTTTATTAACCCCATTGAATGAGACACTAATTAAGTCACTCGTATTTTTTAATAAAATACAAGAAAATCATTAAGTTAAAGAGTAATCACATCAAGATAATAGATTTAAAATAGTAATTTTAATTGAAAGAAGTAGGAATAAGCGTTTTACATAATAAATAAAAAAACTATTAATATTCTCCATCCTATTTCATAGCTAATCGCCTAATTTTAATTCAAAATCACTCACTCTTTAGTTTACGCTTGATTACTAAAATGCCCTATTGATGTCCTATGTTAAAATAATAGCTATAAAAATAGCTTATCCTACCTTTCAGTAGAGATAAGAGACGCCCCATCTCAACGGATGGGCGGCGCATCGACAAAGACTATTTGATTTAACGATAAGGGGGAAAACGTGGCACTACTGATCACTGAACGCTGTATCAATTGTGATATGTGCGAACCAGAATGTCCCAATCAGGCCATCACGCTCGGCACTACGATTTATGAAATTGATCCGGTTCGTTGTACTGAATGCATCGGCCACTACGACAGCCCTACCTGCCAGAGTGTCTGTCCTATCACTCATACCATTATTCAAGATAGTCTATGGCAGGAAACATCCGATCAATTATGGGAAAAATTCGTTCAGCTTTACCCCAATGTGAGGGGTTAACTCTCAAAGATTACCGTTGCACAGGCGTAGCGACGCTCATCGGCGAGCGTCACATGATGGTGCTGGATGCCTAATTGCTCAGCAAGAATCTCTGCTTGCCCAAGTAATCGTAAGCAGGGTTTACCGAGCGGATTATTAAACACTTCGAATTGATTAAAGGCTAATCCATTACGAATGCCCGTACCAAAAGCTTTCGCTGCGGCTTCTTTCACCGCAAAACGCTTCGCTAAAAATCGCACGGGCTGGTGATGTTGCTGATATTGCTGCCATTCGCTGGCTGTCAAAACCCTTTTTGCTAACCGGTCACCTGAACGTTCTATCACCTGTTCAATGCGTGCGATTTCGACAATATCGGTGCCCAGCCCTACGATAGCCATTAGCGTCGAGCATCCTGTAAACACTGTTTCATCTCACGCACGGCATCCGCCAACCCACTAAAAAGTGCGCGGCCAATGATCGCGTGTCCAATATTGAGTTCATAAATGTCCGGTAACGCCGCAATAGCTTGAACGTTGTGGTATGTCAGGCCATGGCCAGCATTCACTTTCAAACCTTTCGACGCGGCATAGCTCACCGCAGCCCGAATACGTTCCAACTCTTTTTCAACGTCATCTGGATCTTGTGCTTCGGCATAGGCACCAGTGTGGATCTCAATAAAAGGCGCTTTAGCTGCCACTGCTGCATCAATTTGCTGAAAGTCGGGATCGATAAAAAGTGATACTAAGATATTCGCCTGCTGTAAACGCGCGACCGCTTCATTCATTTTCGCTTGTTGGCCTGCAACATCTAAGCCGCCTTCTGTGGTGACTTCTTCGCGTTTCTCTGGAACGAGGCAGCAAAAATGCGGGCGCGTCTGACAAGCGATACTAATCATCTCTTCAGTTACCGCCATTTCTAAATTCATTCGGGTCTGTATGGTCTGGCGCAGCAAGGTGATATCGCGATCAGTGATATGACGGCGGTCTTCACGTAAGTGCACAGTAATACCATCCGCGCCTGCTTGTTCTGCAACAAAAGCCGCCTGAATGGGGTCAGGATATTGGGTCCCCCGCGCATTACGTACTGTAGCGATATGGTCAATATTTACACCTAAATACACTTCCGCCATGCTAAACCTCTTAAATTATCGCGAAAAAAAGGAAAACTATTACTCACTCTTCCGATTTGTTAACAGGAAGCTGGAATTGCCGGAAGAGTGCTTGGCTTTTCAAAGAGCGGCCACCTAAATAGGGCTTCAGTGCCATACGCGTAAAGCGTTTTGCCGCCCGCAGGGTATCAATTTCTGGGAATTCACGCCGATAAAATGCACGTAGTTGGCGGCCAGTAAAGGTATAGGCAGTCGGCATGACACTTGCGATAAAGCCGCGCTCTTGCCGAAAGTTATAGGTCATCTCATCACTGACCTCTTCACCGCTCCCGGCGCAATGTAAGAAATCAACGCCGTAACCCAAATGCGCCAATAACGCGAATTCGAAACGTCGTAAGACTGGCTCAGGCGAACTATCGAGCGCCGCCAATGATTGTAAGCAATGGAGATAATCAAAAAAGAGTGCTGAATAGCCAATCTCTTGGCCGAGTACCCTCATCAACAGCTCATTGACATAAAGTCCGCAGTAAAGGTAAGTCCCGCTGAGCGGCAACCCCATCGAGACGGGTTCAGCGCTGCGTAAGGTTTTCACATCACCTTTACCCCCCCAGCGCATTAGCAAAGGCGTGAAAGGTTGTAGAGCACCTTTTAGATTTGAACGGCGTGAACGAGCCCCCTTCGCCAAAACCGTGACGCGTCCATCGCTTTCACTGAAAATATCGAGCAGCAAGCTCGTTTCGCTGTAAGGGCGAGCATGCAAGACAAAAACGCGCTGCCAGCCCTCCATCAATTAGAGATCGTCGGTATAGCCTAAGCTGCGCAGTGCACGTTCGTCATCTGCCCAACCAGACTTCACTTTTACCCAAAGTTCTAAGTGAACACGGGATTCAAACATCTCTTCCATATCACGTCGAGCTTCAATACCGATAGTTTTAATCTTAGATCCTTTGTTACCTATCACCATTTTCTTCTGACCTTCGCGTTCGACCAGAATCAAACCATTGATATCGTAACCGCCACGCTCATTGGCGACAAAACGCTCAATTTCAACGGTAACTGAATAGGGCAGTTCAGCCCCTAAGAAACGCATTAATTTTTCACGAATGATCTCTGATGCCATAAAACGTTGTGAACGATCGGTCACATAATCTTCTGGGAAATGATGGTCCGCTTCCGGCAGAGTATTGTGAACGATACGCGCGATGGTATCGACGTTCTGTCCCGTTTCTGCACACAAAGGTACCACATCAGCAAAATTCATTTTTTGGCTGATCTGTTGGATATGGGGTAATAAAATGGTTTTATCTTGGATATTATCGATTTTATTGATGGCTAAAACGACCGGTGCCTTGACCGATTTGAGCTTATTAAGCACCATTTCGTCATCTTCTGTCCAACGCGTGCCTTCCACCACAAAGACAATCAACTCAACATCACCAATTGAACTGCTCGCGGCACGGTTCATCAAACGGTTGATCGCGCGTTTTTCCTCCATGTGCAAGCCTGGGGTATCCACGTAAATAGCCTGATAAGCGCCCTGAGTATCAATACCCATGATGCGATGGCGTGTCGTTTGTGGTTTACGTGACGTAATAGAGATTTTTTGCCCCAGTAACTGGTTCAATAACGTTGATTTGCCGACATTCGGTCGGCCGACAATTGCGATAAAACCGCAATGTGTTACTTGTTCGCTCATTCAATTCCTAACTTAGTCAGTGCTTGCTCTGCAGCAGCCTGTTCTGCTTTGCGACGGCTAGAACCAATACCAACCACCGCTTCATTCATACCACTCACTTGGCAGTGAATGGTAAATTCTTGATCGTGAGCCTCTCCCCGTACCTGCACCACTAAATAGGCTGGTAACGGTAAATGACGCCCTTGAAGATACTCTTGTAAACGCGTTTTCGGATCTTTTTGCTTATCGCCTGGGCTAATCGCTTCAAGCCGAGACTGATACCAATTAAGAATCAACTTCTCTGTCTTTTGGATATCACTATCCAGAAAAATTCCGCCGATAAGTGCTTCTACCGTATCCGCTAAGATCGATTCTCGGCGGAATCCACCACTCTTAAGTTCGCCAGGGCCTAAGCGTAAGCACTCACCCAGTTCAAATTCACGTGCCATCTCAGCAAGAGTATTTCCTCTGACTAATGTTGCACGCATCCGGCTCATATCCCCTTCATCAACACGCGGGAATTGACAATAAAGTGCGTTTGCAATGACATAACTCAAGATCGAATCCCCAAGAAATTCTAATCTTTCATTATGTTTGCTACTCGCGCTACGATGCGTCAATGCTTGCTGCAGAAGTTCCGGATGAGTAAAAGTGTAGCCTAATTTGCGCTGCAGCTTATTTATAAGAATGGGGTTCATGCTATTCCAGTTATTCTTTGCGTCTGTTGATTGCACAGGAAACCGGGCTGTATCAACTCACGGTTTCCTGTACAGTAGTAAAGTACAAATGGGGTTGAGTTCATCCTTGAACTCGCGCCCTATCAATGGATACCACCAATCCGGCTTAATCTTACGCCAGTCGGCCATTGACCTTCTTGTTTATCGAAGCTCATCCAGATAGCAACCGCTTTACCCACTAGATTCTTTTCTGGAACAAAACCCCAATAACGGCTGTCTGCGCTGTTATCACGGTTATCACCCATCATGAAGTATTCTCCAGCAGGAACCACCCATGTAGATTGTGGCTGACCATCTTGCTGGTAGTAAGCATCCACTTGGCTCTGAGCTTGATTAACCAATAGAATGTTATGGGTGACATTACCAAGGGTTTCTTGACGCTCACCCAGTTGTAATCCTCCAGGTAACATACCTGCTTTAGAGATTTGATAAAAGCCATTCCCCACTTCATTTCCATCAAAACCGCTAAAGGTTTGTAGGAAATCACTCTTTTCCATAGAAGAGTAAGTGATCGCAACCGGATTTCCGCAGTGGCCTTCACCACAGCCTGGTGTAACGGTGACCGTTTTGCTGTCCGGATCAAAAACAATTTTATCTCCCGGTAATCCAATCACGCGTTTAATATAATCCACAGAGGGGTCTTTCGGATATTTAAACACGACGACATCACCACGTTTAGGATGCCCTGTTGGAATGAGCGTCGTTTGGGTGATCGGATCTTTCAGTCCATAGGCAAACTTCTCCACGAGGATAAAATCGCCAATCAATAAGGTTGGCATCATGGATCCGGATGGAATCTGGAAAGGTTCGTAGATAAACGACCGTACAATAAAGACGACAGCCAGTACCGGGAATACCGATACGGAGGTCTCTACCCAGCTTGGCTGACGCGCGACACTGTCCAGCGCGGCTTTATCTAAAGGTGTGTTCGCTTGATCTTGCGCCTGCTGACGCTTAGCACGGCGCGCCGGTGCCCATTTGAATTTATCAAGACACCACACAATCCCGGTGACTAAGGTCGCAACTGCTAAAATCAGCGCAAACATATTTGCCATGACCAATCCTTAATTAATTAATCTTTACCAACATGGAGAATTGCTAAGAACGCCTCTTGCGGTAGCTCTACGTTACCGACTTGTTTCATGCGTTTCTTACCATCTTTCTGTTTCTGTAATAATTTCTTCTTACGGCTCACGTCACCACCATAACACTTCGCCAATACGTTTTTACGTAATTGTTTCACTGTCGAGCGTGCGATGATGTGGTTACCGATCGCCGCTTGGATGGCAATATCAAATTGTTGACGCGGGATCAGTTCACGCATTTTTTCGACTAACTCGCGACCACGAGATTGCGAATTATCACGGTGGGTAATAAGCGCTAGCGCATCAACACGCTCTGAGTTAATCATCACATCGACACGAACCATGTCTGAGGTTTGGAAACGCTTGAAGTTATAATCAAGCGATGCATAGCCACGCGAGGTTGATTTGATCCGATCGAAGAAGTCCAATACGACTTCAGCCATTGGAATATCATAAGTCAACGCAACTTGGTTACCGTGATAGACCATATTGGTTTGTACGCCACGCTTCTCAACACAGAGCGTGATCACGTTACCGAGATACTCTTGTGGGAGTAGCATGTGACATTCTGCAATCGGCTCGCGTAGCTCTTCGATGTTGTTAAGCGGTGGTAATTTAGACGGGCTATCCACATAGAGCGTTTCACCACTGGTCGTTATCACTTCATAAACAACCGTCGGCGCGGTGGTAATCAGATCCAAGTCGTACTCACGTTCTAAACGCTCTTGGATGATCTCCATATGCAGCAAACCTAGGAAACCACAACGAAAACCGAAGCCTAACGCTGTAGAGCTCTCTGGCTCGTAGAACAACGAAGCATCGTTCAAGCTCAGTTTACCTAATGCATCGCGGAAGTTTTCGTAATCGTCAGAACTTACTGGAAATAATCCAGCGTAAACTTGCGGTTTAACCTTTTTAAAACCAGGTAATGGTTTTTCAGCGGAGTGTTTTGCCGCAGTTAGGGTATCCCCTACTGGTGCACCAAGGATATCTTTGATAGCACAAACTAACCAGCCAACTTCCCCACTGCGTAATTCGTCACGGTCAACGCGTTTTGGAGTGAAAATCCCCAGACGGTCAGCATTATAGACTTGACCGGTACTCATCACTTTAATTTTGTCGCCTTTACGCAATACGCCATTTTTAACCCGAACTAAGGAGACAACGCCCAGATAATTATCGAACCAAGAGTCAATAATCAGCGCTTGCAACGGCGCATCAATATCGCCTTCCGGTGGGGGAATATCGCGGACTAAGCGTTCGAGTACTTCAGGAACACCCAAACCTGTCTTAGCCGAACATCTTACTGCATCCGTTGCATCGATCCCGACGATATCTTCTATTTCTTGAGAAACGCGATCAGGGTCCGCGGCAGGAAGGTCAATTTTGTTTAAGACCGGTACCACTTCCAGATCCATTTCAATCGCGGTGTAGCAGTTAGCCAACGTTTGCGCTTCAACCCCCTGCCCGGCATCCACGACAAGCAACGCACCTTCACACGCAGCAAGCGAACGCGAGACCTCATAGGAGAAGTCTACGTGTCCCGGTGTATCAATGAAGTTAAGTTGATAAATTTCACCATTTTGAGCGTGATAATCGAGGGTCACACTTTGCGCTTTAATCGTGATTCCACGTTCACGTTCAAGATCCATGGAGTCTAATACTTGGGCTGCCATTTCACGATCACTCAAACCGCCACAGGTTTGGATTAAACGATCTGATAAGGTGGATTTACCATGGTCAATATGAGCAATGATGGAGAAATTTCTTATATTCTTCATATCCGGGGATTTTTTCATAGTTTCCTGCAAAATTTATTCAGGTGGACACATAAATGGACCCATGATGCATGTACCCACTTTTTTACTGCGGAGCATATTACACGACAGCGGCAAAGACGTCAGCATATCAACAGCCTTGGACGGTTTTTTTTTAAGACAATTTTCAGGAAGAAAAGCTGACGGGAGGATGACAAGCGAACCCTATAATCTTTTTATAGGGCTGCTTTACTGCCTTGACGCTGTTTATGACGACCAATGCGAGGGATGTACCGCGTCAACGCGTAGTTGATCGGGGCCTAGGGCAACCGTTAAAATCACGGGTTGAAACGAATGCTTTTCACCCAGCGTCTTCGATAACAGCTTAGCGATAAAGAATCCGCCGATTCCCCCTAGTAAAGCCCCGCCGGCGCTGGCCATATCGGAAGTAAACCAATACTGAAGTAATCCAGCACCAATGAATAACCCTACTAATGGTATGATGTAGACCATTAACGCTGAACTTAACAGACTGCTTTCTTTGATGCCGAGTTCGATACGCTGACCGGGCTGCAAGGGTTTTTCACTATTCACTTGCATGACATGCGCATTTTTAGGGCCAAGTTTGTTGAGCATTCCGCTACCGCATCCTTTGCGCGCTGAACAACTGTTACAAGTGGTTTTCGCCTCGGTATGCAGCGTTGCAACCCCTTGATCCCATGACACGACTGTCGCCCATTCTCTCATCATTGTTAAGTACCCGTATTGACCGTATCTGCAATGCGCTTCGCCGTTTCACGAGGGAGCTCACCGACAACGCTAATTTCCTTATTATTACGTATTTCTACATAAAGCGTACGACGTCCAGTGCTGTAAGATTGTGGCGGCGTTGAGCCACTCGCTGCGGAAACATTGACAGTAAAGGTAAAAAGGCCGTCGCTATAGAGGCGCGATTCGATTTTTTTCGCGAGGGCTGGCACTTGTCTCTGGCTTTGTGACAAGACCTGCACTCCCGAGGGGAGCCAGCCCGGCGTCCAATTCAATTTTGCCTGCGAGTTTTTTGGTAATGACGTCATTTCAGGTGGCAGCTTAGCATCCGCTAATGGTGCCATAACTTGCTGTAACTGATCATCGACGGCGAAATCAACAACTTGAAACTGCTCAATCGTTTCGCCTTCGCGCGATAACAGATCCGCACGTAAAGGCAATGAACTCTCACTGTCTAACCAGACTGCGTAACTGAAACGAGAACCGTCCTTCGAGACGATACGTATGACATCACATAACCGGTCAGCCACTCGCGAACGCCCTACACTAATAAAATCATAGTAATTTTTTAAGCGATCGAAATTAGCGAATAAAATCGACGGCAGTCCATCAATGATACGATCCCCCGGTAGTGTAAAGGGATCCACGCCTGAACTGGCATCAAAATAACTGATCGCCCTATTCCGCTGTATCACTTCTCGACGGGGACCGTCCATCTGCAACAACTGTGCAAAGACTTGCTGATTAACGAGCGCATGGCGATAACGCAGTGACTCAATACCTTGTTCACTAATATTGATATAAGAGAGCTGGTAGTTGAGCGTATTGGTCGCTTTATCCATCTGCTTTAGCATCACAAAGGGTTGGTTAGGCTTTGTTTCTGTTGAAGCGGTGCTGTTATCTGCGAAACTTGAAAAGGGATAAAGTAGACTGCCGCACAACGCGGCAGTGAGAATAAATTTTGCTTTCATTATTGATGAACAGTGCCCGAGTACTGTTGTTTATCAAGAACAGAAGAAGTCGGCGGTAAACTATCACCATCATTTAAACGGCGTTGTAGCTCGTAATCTTGCAGCATTGCATTAATGCGCGCACGCTGCTCTTGAACTTGTCCGGCTGAGGACGAACCTTCGAACATATCACCAGGAACACCTAAGCTGACTGGCGAGGCTTTACCCATCATTGGCAAGGTATTGAAAGCAGGAGTATCTTGACCATCGGCCGTTACCGCATCACCAGGATGATTATAGTGTTGCACGCCAACAATAACCGCCATGGACACACAAGCTGCAACACCAACTTGTGCCAATTGCGACCCCCAACCACCTGTCTTGGAGAAAAAGCCCATTTTACGCCAGCGTGACGGTGCTGGCTGTTCTTCAACAATAAGCGGCGCAACCGTTGAACTTGAAGGGGATTCTTGCGCTATCGCTTCGGCCACCTTGGCAGAAATATCGAAATGCACGACCTGACCTAGATCACCACGAAGGGTGTCACGAACCAGATGGTATCGCTCCCAGCTCGCTTGCAACTCAGCGTCTTTAGAAAGTTCAGTGAGTAAAGACTGATCTAAGGCTTCGCCATCCATTAAAGCGGAAAGTTGCTCATTCTGCATACCTTAATACCCTTTAGGTAGTCACTCTGCGAGACGATTAACGCTGCAGCAGTGGTTGAACTTTATTATCAATCGCTTCTCGTGCACGGAAGATACGTGAACGAACAGTGCCGACTGGGCACTCCATGATCTCAGCGATTTCCTCATAACTCAAGCCATCTAGTTCACGAAGCGTGATCGCCATCCGCAAATCTTCAGGAAGAGTTTCAATTGTCCTAAAAACTATCTGCTTCAACTCATCTGACAACATTAAGTTCTCAGGGTTCGAAATTTCTTTTAACGCGCTTGCGGCTTCAAAGTTTTCGGCATCACTCGCATCGACGTCACTTGACGGTGGACGGCGACCTTGCGCAACTAAATAGTTTTTTGCTGTATTGACTGCAATACGGTAAAGCCAAGTATAGAAGGCGCTTTCACCACGGAAAGAGGCTATTGCGCGATAAGCCTTGATAAAGGACTCTTGTACAACATCTGGCACGTCCCCCGGCGGAACATATCGTGTCACTAAACTGGCTACTTTATGTTGATAACGTAGCACCAGTAAATTAAACGATTTTTGATCGCCTTTTTGAACCCGTTCCACCAGAACTTGATCCGTTAACTGCTCGCTCATCTGAGGCTCTGTCCTCATAAAATATTCAATGTAAAACCACCTAGTGCCATAACGTTACTGCCATTGGCGAGCCCAAGGTTGGAACTGAATAATGTTCAAAAGTTCACTAAAATTTAAGCAAATTGCTAACTAGATAATTAATTGATGCATTAATCCTAATTGCAATCGCATCATCTGCAGGCCAATTTACCTGATAAACCTCTAAATTTCATGTTTTTATCAGTATAGATGATGGACTAAAACGCTAAGTAAAATTCTTTTGTTAAGCGTTGAAACTCAGCGCTATATTGCCCCTGAACATCACGGATGACTAACCGTCCGCTCGTGCTGTGAGTCGGGTAGCGGCACCACGTCATCATTCGTCTTTTTACTGCCATGTCATTTCGTTCACAGACATCACATTGTTGACTCAGCAACCATCCCGTCATACGTGCTAAGTCAGCAAACTGCTCCGATTCTTGTAGGGGTAATATTACCGAAAAAATACCGTCCTCAGTAAGAAGGGTGGCAACCTTGTTGAGCAATGATTGATGATCTAGCCCGCAACTATCTCGGGCTTTCTCGCGCTGTGTGTCGCGATAGGACTTACCTTGTGCAAAGTAAGGAGGATTACAAATGATCAATCCATAGGGTTCTACCGACGAGCTATCCCAGGTTAAGAAGTCCTGCTGCCAGAAATGACAATTAGCTTTCCATGGCGTGTTATTAACATTCTCTTGCGCTTGCTGTACTGCCTGCGGATCAATATCAATCGCATCAATGGTGAAGGGTGTATCACTGGCGGCGAGACGCTGTGCCAACATTAAGCCAAGTAAACCGCTGCCCGTACCAATATCCAATACGCGGCGCTTAACTGGTAGAGGCGCCCAAGCCCCTAAGAGCACACCATCCGTACTGACTTTCATGCCACAGCGATCGTGACCCACAAAAAATTGTTTGAAGGTAAATCCCCCCGCCTTCGGTGACGGTGGTATGCTGGCTATCATAGTGGTCTCCAAACGTTTCTAATCGCCCAACTGGCACCGTTTTTGCGTGAATGTTATCAGTATTTCTGCCCATTTTCTTGCAGGCTGCAGAATTAATCGGCAGGAAAAGGTGAACAATTGTGGTGAAATGTCTATAATCGGCGCCCCAACCAGAGGTAGAACATGACTGTAACCACTTTTTCCGAATTAGAACTTGATGAAAGCCTGCTAGAAGCCCTACAGGATAAAAATTACCAGCGCCCCACGGCTATCCAAGCAGCTGCGATCCCTCCTGCCTTAGAAGGCCGCGATATCCTCGGTTCCGCCCCAACTGGCACTGGAAAAACTGCGGCTTACTTATTGCCTGCCTTACAACACTTACTCGATTTCCCGCGTAAAAAATCAGGGCCTCCGCGTATCCTGATCCTTACCCCTACGCGTGAACTCGCCATGCAGGTTGCTGATCAAGCCAGAGAATTAGCGAAGCATACGCACTTGGATATCTCTACCATTACGGGTGGCGTGGCGTATATGAACCACGCAGAAGTATTCAGCACCAACCAAGATGTCGTCGTCGCAACCACTGGCCGTCTTCTTCAATATATTAAAGAAGAAAATTTTGACTGCCGTGCGGTCGAGACACTGATCCTTGATGAAGCCGACCGTATGCTGGATATGGGATTTGCTAACGATATTGAAACCATTGCTGCTGAAACACGCTGGCGTAAACAGACAATGTTATTCTCTGCAACGCTTGAAGGCGATGATATCGAAGATTTCGCACAACGTATTCTTAATGAACCCGTGACATTGGATGCCGATCCAAGCCGCCGTGAACGTAAAAAAATTCTGCAATGGTACTATCGCGCCGATGATCTCGATCATAAGCGTAAGTTATTAATTCACTTACTTAAGCAGGAAGATGTCACTCGCTCCGTTGTCTTTATCAGAAAAAGAGATCGAGTGCATGAAGTCGCAGCCTGGTTGCGTGAAGCCGGTATCCGCTGTACCTATCTTGAAGGTGAGATGGTACAGATTAAACGTAATGAGGCCATCAAGCGGCTTGCGGAAGGAACAGTAAACGTTCTGGTGGCGACCGATATTGCCGCCCGTGGGATCGATATTGATGACGTGAGCCATGTCTTTAACTTCGATATGCCTCGTACCGCTGATGTCTATCTGCACCGAATTGGTCGGACCGGACGCGCTGGACGTAAAGGCACGGCATTATCCCTCGTTGAAGCGCATGATAACGCGTTATTGCTCAAGATTAGCCGTTACATTAACGAGCCACTTAAGGCACGAACTATCGATGAACTTCGCCCGACAACCCGTGCGCCATCGGATAAAGGTCCGAAAAAAGCCTCGAAGAAAGAGATGGAACGTCGTAAACAAAAACGCGATGCGTTAAAAGACGATAGTAAGCCGCGCGTTAAAAACCGTCACCGTGATGCGAAAAACGTCGGTAAGCGTCGTAAACCTTCCGAGAAAGTCGCCGTTCAGGACGTGAAAGAGACGTCAGGACGCAGCGAGTAGAAAGCAGAGGCGCATCGCGCCTCTTTTTTTATATTCGATTACAGGAATCAGTGATGAAAACCAATCTGACTTGGCACGATGTGCTAGGCGACGAAAAACAAAAATCTTATTTCACCGATACACTGCAACAAGTTCAGCAAGAACGGAGCGAGGGAACGGTGATTTATCCTCCCGCGGCTGAAGTTTTTAGCGCCTTTAAACTCACTGATTTTGCTGATATCCGAGTGGTAATTTTGGGCCAAGATCCTTATCACGGTCCAAACCAAGCGCATGGATTAGCGTTTTCAGTCCAGCCAGGTATTGCCCCACCGCCCTCTTTAGTCAATATTTATAAGGAATTAGTGACGGATATCCCCGGCTTTACCCGTCCGACTCATGGATACCTTGCGCCGTGGGCTGCACAAGGCGTCTTACTCCTCAACACGGTACTTACGGTCAGGGCGGGGCAAGCACACTCCCATGCAGGACTCGGCTGGGAAACGTTTACCTCACATGTGATCAGCATGATTAATCAGCATCATGACGGTGTGGTATTTCTGTTATGGGGCGCCCATGCTCAGAAAAAAGGGCAAATTATCGATACGACTCGACACCACGTATTGAAAGCCCCGCACCCTTCGCCACTTTCTGCACACCGTGGATTCCTCGGTTGCCAGCATTTCTCTCAAACCAATACACTCCTCGCTTCACAAGGCTTGCCTGAGATCGATTGGCGAATCACGTAGTCTTATCAAACCGTGTAAGGCCTAAACAAAACTGGTGACCTTCAGTTGCCAGTTTTGTTTTTATCTCTGCTCCCTAATGCTTAGTGCTTAGCGGTGTTATCGATATAATTGACAATATCCCCGACCGTTAAAAAAGGAGTCAGAGTGGAGTCAGGAATTTTTACACCAAGTTTCTCTAGGCGTATTAATAAATCGATAAACTCTATAGAATCCATCGCAAGGTCCTGGAGTAAACTATCTTGAAGATGAACATTGGCAGGCTGTAATCCTGTAATAAGGCACAGTAATTCGATAACTAATAATATTGTAGGATAACCTTGACCAGGTATTACTTTCTCCTTGAGTTGATTCCTTTCCATAGTTCTCCCTAATTTTTACACCATAACCCCTGTCATGCATTAATCCTTCTCACCGACCACACATCAGCGAGAAGGAGTCGTCTTCACAGATATTTTTGCCAAGGCCCAGAGGAGAGAGGATGCTGAAGTTGATCAGTGCCGACAACAGTGATTTTACTTGGCTTAATCGTCCCCTTATTCAGGTGAACTTCATCAAGGTAGATCGCTCCATTGGTGTCTTCGGCAAGAGATTCTAAGGTAGTGTGTTGTTTTGCTAAGGGTTCGCCCAAAAACTCATTAAGACCTTTTTCATTTTTGTATAGATTATCCCTTAAGGAAACGCCTTCCACCCCCTCTCCCTCAATCCGATATAAATAAGCGTCCTTACTGAGGGTTTGATAGCGCCTTGCGCCTTCAAGCGTCTCTGAAAAAATAACGCCCGCTGTCTCATCCGGTAACATTTTGGGTATCGCGGTAAAATCTTCAGAAGCCCTAAATCCATTTTTCAATACGACTCCCGGTGGCGTAGCGTCTACTCTATAGAAATAGCCGCTCTTACCTTGGAACCCCAATAAGCCATTGTCCATCACATTATTATTTAGGTAAGGAGAAAGGTAATCCTCTGTAGAAATTTTTTTGAAACTGGCCGCCCACTCGGGAAAATTTCCGGTCTCCTTGACCGATAACGCAAAGGTTCCCTCTGTATAAAGATCACTTCCTTCAGGAAATTCATAGTTCGACAGAATACTTTTGGCATCATCTTCACTAATATTTAATGTATCTGAGATTATTTTATGAGGCGTGAGTACTCTTCCGCTTAGCCCTGTTTCCTTTATTCTCGCAAGCCGCGTACGATAGGACTCTAAGTTGATTTTACCCTTTCTGTACTCGATATTCAGATTGCCTTTTTCCTTTTTTATATATAGATGACCATTATTAGCTTTCACTTCAACATATGAATTATTAATTTTCAGATACTTTTTCCCGTTTTCATGTAGCATTAACCCTATATCGTTCTGTCCGGTGATTTTTTTTGGATCGAAATTTTTCTCAATCATCTCGGGAGTTATTCTTTTTCTGACTGATTTAGTAACCGGAGGGGGGACTCTAGTAATGACGTCCCTTCTTCGCGATGCAAAATTAATACTTTTGATATTATTTCTAGAAAGAACTTTACGATTTTTACTCATTAAAGCTGCTTGTTTCTTTAGTCCCATCCTACGAGTAGGAATAACAGATAATTGATTATTTTTGTGGTTAAATTTTAATTTGAAGTTTTGAAATCTGCTCTCAGATTGTCGACCATAAATCGTACCTGACCCAGTTGCTTGCTCACTGCTGGTATATCCCTCGCGCTGCTCTATCGCTTCTTCCGGCCTTATAAAATCTGTGATGGTTTGTAACAGCAGCACAAAATCGACCATTTTCAAAAATCGTCCGATCTTTAAATTTTGAGAACTTTCAACGTCTACAGGTTGATTAAAATAGTGCATGAGTAAAGTAAGTTTATCCTTGTCAGTATAAGAGGATAGAGCCTTTTTTTCTAACCCTTTAATACCAGTAATATTCTCTGCACTATTTGAACTACAATATTCTGAGAAAAATAACCTTGCTGCACCGAAAAGATAAGACTGCCCCCTATTTTTCAAGTTATATTCTAAATCTCGGTAAAGGATATTATATAACTTTAAAGCACCATCACCTTTATACCAGTCCTCATGTAGCTTGCTAGTATCATTAATCCCTTTCTCAGCTAAAACTGAGGCAAGGATAAATTTATGTGCTTGAAATCTTAACCCCGATGTTGCGGAATATTCATTATCGTTTTCGAACCAAAACACACTCCTTATTAAGCTGTCGGCAATTCCCTCCTCCACTGTAGGATACGCTCTGCCTCTTTTATCGGGATCAAATTTTATTTCAGGCGTTTTTTCCATGAACTTTTTGAATTTAAGAGCACTTTCCTTATCCTTAAGTTCCACCCCGTCCTTAACATAATTTCCTAGCTGTAACCTCAATTGTTTACAGAAATCATCTTGATCACTTTTCACTTCAAATTCTGAAATGATTTGTTCTGATTTTTCTATAACATATATTAAACGATCAACATTTATTACTTTATGGCTCTTGAAGGGATACGCATCTTCTGATTCATAAACAATCCGATTGAGTTTATTTACTACCTCATCTAGAGCGAGTAAATCCTCTTTATTTTTAACTGTCTGGACTAAATCACTGGCTTTCCTCGCTAACTCGCCCGTTAAAAAACGTCCACGATCAATAACCATCTTAACGTCAGAGGCATCTATAGTTTGAGCCCAATCCATACTTATCGCTCCTTCTGCCGCAGGGAATTTAAGAGGATCATGACGTTTAATCAAATCGTCTATTGAATGCCACGTATCTTCAACCATTGTTAATCCTGATTTAGCGTAATCACTCATCTGACCAAGCAGAGTGCATTCTCCTTGCGGCAGCGTTAAATCATGTTGGCCGCTAAGAGCAGACGTAGGACAATCATCGGTCAATGAACTATCACTCAATCTAACCTGACTTAAGAGAATTAATAATGGCACTGCTAGACTTTGTGGTGAAACTGTTGCCTGAGCAGAGGTGCAGGCGAGTTCATGATGAGAATTAGCCACTCTATGCACAGCCCTCCCAAACCGCTGGATCCTCTCCATTTCCGTGGAACTTCCAGACTGTATTCGTTGATCTTTTGTCGTGACACTTCCCATACCGTTATTGAGAAGCCTATTCTGGTTGCTACCAACCGAAGCTCTATACTGAGTGGGGGAGACTGGCATATTGCATTCCTTTTAGATTTAAAGGATTGTTAATCTCATATTCAGCCTTAAATTTATATCAATAAACGATAATAATTGAATTTTATTTTTCACCCTATTAATTGAGATGATGTTAATTATCATTTATAAATTCTTATAACTTATAAAAAATTAGATTAGTTATATACTATGGAGACGGAAAATCCTTTTTGCATAGCCACAATTTTCCCATTTAGCTTAATGCTATTGAGAGCCGGTTTATAATCGAAACCATTTCCAGTTGGCATTTTTATATTATTATTTTTCTGGAGTACAATCGCCTCATTATTTTCGCTAATTGGATTTATTAATTTCATCTGACCTCCGCCTGAGCAAACAATTATTGGGATAGTCGTAGTTAACTCATTTGGATTGATGATAACCTCATGCCCCGTACCAGTTAGTATGTAAGTACCGAAATTTTTTAGTATTGTATCGCCTAATTTAGCATCTCCGTCTGCCAAAATACTTAATACCTTTCGTTCTTTTAATCCATCTATAATGGCAATATTTTCATCTAACCCGCCATCAACAACGTCCTCTAGTCCTGATACAAAAACGATATCATCCCCCTCGCCAGCATTAATTCTAGCATTCATACTTTTGGAGTAGATCGTGTCATCGCCCCCTAAAAATTGACCATAACCCTGAATACTGTCTTTTCCTTGATTATCGTGACCTATATATGATTTATCTTTAACTGTAGCACTTGATGTATAAATTATGTGGGAAAGCGCCTGACCGCTCTCTGTTTCACGCGTTTTAAAACCAATAAATCCTTTATTCTTATCTTCTAAATCGGTATTGTAAGTTTTATTATTCAAACTACCGACTTCGTTTGGCTTTACATATTGACTACCGGTTAACATTTCATAAAATAATTTTTCCTCACCATCGTTAACTTGTGTTTCATCTGGAGTGTTAGGGTTTTTTAACAAGAAATTATTATAACCTTCTACACTTTCTCCATCTTGGTTAGTTTTTGATATCCACGCATAATTATAAAGTTTATTTCTATTCTCATTAAGTATTGTATTTTTGAAAAAAGACTCTCTTTGCTCACCTCTAGATTTGGCATCAGATATAGCATCTAGAATTAACCCGCCCTCTATAAAGAATAATGCGACTCCAAATCCGGTGAATCCTGATAACACTACTCCTGATACGGCACCTAAAGCAGCTAATGTCGCTGATAAAATTTTTGCTATATCCTTTTCTTCTACACCCTCTAAAAAATTCAATGCACTGAAAACTATTCCAACCGAAGCACCTGCGGTTTTTAGTAATCCTTTGACCCCTGCACCAAAGCTGCCTGAAACAATTTTGAAGGGATCCATATGCTCAACCATACCGCTTGTGAAAGAAAATACATCCGCCGATGTCATTTTTACGTAATCGAGAATTGCATTTTCTTTAGTTTCCCGGTCCACTTTCGGATCAGATAAGACTTTACCTAAATAAACAAAACTCACCGCGTTCAGAGCAGTGGTGAGAACAGCATCGTTATGTAATGCTGATCGTTTCTCTATTGATTTGTATGCAGATCCAAAAATGAATTTATTTTGATTGATAATTGCTAGGTGTTCATCACTTCCATAGAAAGCCATGCTTTCGTTATCAAAAGGATTTATATTCCTATCGATTATGATTCCCGACTTTTGCATTGTAGTCAGGAAACTTGACCAGTCGATAAGTAAAGGATGTGACTCAACACTTTCTGTTTTCAAAGCCCTAACACTCAATTCACGATAGTATTTACTTTGGTCGTTGCAGTCTATGCCCACAAAAAAGTTATTAACACTTTGATCACTCATCCCTGTATAAACATTCTCACCATTTATATGGACATCAATAAATGTTATTAGGCCACGATTAGCGGTAATCCTTACACTATGGTTTTTAGTAAACTCATCGATAAATTTGCTTTTCCTCTCTTCTTTCTTACCATCTGATAAAATGATGTCCCTTCCATCTATTGATAAACTAAATATTTCTTCACTATGATTTTTCTCCAACGAAAAAAGGGTACATTTTCCTGCTCCTGTATCAGCCCTAAAATCAAAAGTAATATCGCTCAAGCCCCTTTTTATTTTCTTCTTTACACCGATTTGGTGTACCGCTAACGTTTTTTTCTGCGGTGGCAGGGAGAAGGTAAGATAACCATTTGTTTTGTACAACCCTGAACCTAACCTCACTAAACCTAATCTAAGGGCATCTTTCGGTTTAAGTTTTTTCGATTCACCTAAATAATCACTAAAGAGTTTATAAGTTCGAAAAACGTCTTTGGGTTTTCCCTTCAAGATTAGTTCTTGGATATCAATATCCGTTGCAGTATGTGAGGGAGAAGTGGCCGCCTCATCAATAGGTTGTTTTGATGTACCGGCACCATTCAACCACGCTTTTCCTATTCCGACTAAACCGACGCCGCCTATTGAGACACCCACCGCAGAGGCTGAATCGCTTTTTAAGGCCTGCAGATAAGAGGTTACAACGGGTACTGAGGCTGCTAGTGCCAACGGTAATAGTGTCTGTCCAACAGAATGAGATGAGCTAATCTGATAGTCGGGAGTGCCAATGTGTAAGGTAGAGTCATCCCCCTTATTTTCAAGCGGCCCAAGATTAGACGTCGCTGAACAATCAGTATGCAAGTACGTATCGTTAATTATCTTTTCGTTGACCTTATGGTAGGTCTCTGTTTTCGAGCTTGTGCAGTAGAGCAGATCGGAAATACCGCTTTCCTGACGTAGTTTATCCACCGCTAAATAATGTGCTTTATAAGGGATAGAGATTAAATCACTGACGGAAGGCCTAGCAATGGGTCGGTTTTGGACAGTAGCCCGAATAAATTCACTGCCAGTGGCCGTAGAATTCGACGTAAATGTCATCATTTTGGGCCTTGAGGTAGGACACCTCAATGCACTATCACAGACATCATTCATCATCGCTATCTGAGTATCAACACTAAAAGCGGGAGTTAAAAGTGGTTGGCTGACCTCTTTTTGGCTGTCTCCAACGTAGTGAAGTCTCTGAGCCATATGATTCAGGGCTGACCAGTAATGGCTAGCGCGGATAAAAATATTCGCCACAAAAGCGGGTACTTTTAAGATACCACGTTGTGGGCCACCTTCATCTTTCATCCACCGCCCTGCAACAATGGCTGTCACCGCTAAGGCGATGAATAGGTGGCTCGAAGAGCCACTCTCTGTATTATCGAAATAGCCTTGTAAGAACGTCTCATCTGTCCAATTAACAACCGTATCACGAAGATAAGTCGCTACTTGGGAAATAATATTATAACCATCAGGGAGGTACCACGATGCTAGCCCCAAAGCATGCAGTGTTGCCGTGTCAATATCTCGGCCTTCGGTAATCGCATTATAAAGGCTATTCGCTGCTATAATGAGGTCAGCTGAGCTTCCGGGACATAGTTTAGACATACATAGAGAGAGCATTTTACTTTCCTCATGCTCTCCTAAGGTACGGATAAACTGTTGAATTCCTCTACGACAATCATCGGTAAAGGGAATAGTAGACTCTGCGATATCTTGCGCTGAAGATTTAGGATCCGCTTGATAATACTCATATGCATCAAACCATGTGTCTTGCATCTCAACATAGTCGAGCGCATCAAACCACTTTTCGTCTGACTCAGATTGGCTATTATTTTGAAATGATGTGATTGACGTGTTGGAAAGAGATGGGTTCAAAAGTAACATATATACCACCGGTTATTAAATTATTGGATAACCACGTAAATCTAATTATTTTTTTTAAAATTACTTTTAATTAAAAAATAGTTCTGAAAATAGAAAATAGCATCCTATAAGAAAATTCCATATAACGCCTTTAACTTCCGAGGTGGAATATAAATCCTAACAACAATCACACTTGATAATTAAAAGGAACTATCACTTCCTGTTAGCTCCAAATAAAAACAACTCCTCTACCCCCCAAAATTTAAAACACTTCATACGCCATCGCCCGCTAAAATCTTGACACCAATATTCTAGTGAGATGAAAATTTTAGATGATTCTGGGATATAGAGTAAATGTTATCACCCTATTTTTAGAGTCATTACACTAAGCTTCTAAAAACCTGTTTAGCACAGTCAGCTAACGAGTTTATCGCTCCACTGAGTACCTTATTAAGATTGTCAAAGGTGCTATTTGCCTGACTGTAGCGCTGAGCAAAAGATTGCATATTACTTTGCAATGCATTACTTGCCGCATTGAACGTCGCTAGCCATGCCTGATAGCTGGCAGTACTCACTTTTTGAGAATCAGATTCTTGAGCGTTAGGATATTTCGGCATATTACTAAATTGTTCGAGGTTGAAAGTGATTTCTCCACTTTTCTCATCAACGTTGAAGGCTGGGGATAGCGTTGTCACCCAATTTTTTTTATCGTTTTCCGTTAACTGCTCCCAACTTTTTACCTTTCCTAAGTTGTTTTCTAATTCGAGTCTTACTTGTTCAAATTCGCGATAACCGTTAACCATATTTTGTCGATAAAACTTAATATAGTTTCCATCTTCACCAGGATGAACACAATCTGAAGCTGCCTTCTGTACTATATTGTTAAATGCTTCATACATCTCAGTATACTTCAGCATTAAACCGGCAAAAACATCGATATAATCCTTTTTAATCCCTTTAATTGCCTCAGCCATATACGCCCATAACGCAGCATAACTCGTGTGCAACGTAATTTTTTGATCGCCTTCAAGCTGATTCGCCGGTGATAATCGCGTGAGTGACTCAAATTGATTGACCTTAAATACATTTCTCGTTCGCTGAGCGGCTATTTCCCGTTTGATCTCACCTAACGCAATATCACAGGCTATTATCTGCCGAGACTGACTTTCTGTATAATGGATAATATCGTTAGGCGTGCAGCGTTGATCCGTCACCGTCTGCAACTGTTGAAGCGCCCGATTCAGTCCACAGTGGCGCCCCTCGGTTAGCGCCTGTTCCGCCCCTGGCTGAGAAAGCAAGGTTTGCAGTGCTTCTCCCTCAACGCTTATGGGGGAAGTACTCAGCAAAGAAAGTATTGTTTTTACCTGCTGGTTAATCACGTCTATTGTGGTGTCTGTTACAGCAGCAACCTCTGTAGCAGACTGGCAACGCCGCCGCGCACATTGTGCATGGCTAATTTCCGGCGGTGCAGTAGTGATAATAGTCATAACGTGTATCCTTTTATTCGTACTGAAAAGCGTGACCTTCTCGGTGACTAGGGAATGTTAGGTACGATCAGCCATAGCAGAGAATGCACTACTATTCGCCATCATTGTCCCTGATAACGTATTACTCAGCGCTGATTTTGCTTCAGCATTTTTCTTGGCAACTTGTCCATGAGTACTGGCTAGCTCATTATTAATATCTCGGTCAGTTCTTGCCAGCTCTGCCTCTTTTTGTTGGGTCGCTGCTGAAACGCTAAAGGCCCCCTCTACCAGTCCCTTACCAGCATGAATTGCTTGGTTAGCATAGTCTGACGTAAGCCGAACTTTCGCTGTCTTTAGTTGAACAGAACTATGCTCATCATGTTTAAGCCCACTAGCATGCATACTCTGCGCAGGAGTCCGACTCACTGATGGCTCGACTGCACTACCTCGACGTTGTTGAAGAGTATTTCCCTGCCCGTTAGCAAGGGTTTCTACCTGCTGTTTAGCCCCGAGTTCGAGGCTTCTTGCCGCCCGTAAATTCTGTGTGATGGATTTCGCTTCACTCCCTAATGCTTTGATAGAACGTAGCGTCGTGATGCCTTGACCGACACTACTTAGCGTGCCTGAGGTAATAGCTCCTGTTAAATTTCGTCGAGCAGACTCAACTGTATTTTCTCCGGACCTTAGGGCCGCAGTCACACTACGAATTGAGGCTTGGGCTGCCTGTATTGTTGCCGTGCGATCAGCATCGATCAGTACTTTGGTCAAAATATTACTTACCGCAACCAGATTCATTGGTCCCGAAACATTGATGAACGCTGGCGTGGAGGACGTTACTACCGAAATACCCGAGCCTTCCTCTGGGGCTAACGGTAGGTGAACTGGGTCCACTGACATCCTCTCTCCGGTAGGCGGAAGCCTCTTCACCGTAGAACTGACGTTGTCAGATCTTTGCTGGATAAATGGTGGCGATAACAGCATGCTAACTAGGGCAGCTAAGCGCTCAAACTTAGTTTCACCTTCATCTGATACACCGGTTAATAATGAAAGTCGTTCTATTTGTGGAGCGGTGAGAATAGGTCGATGGTCATCATTCACCCACCGCTTGTTAGCTTGCATTAGAGGGCTGATTCCCACATCCAAAGCCAACTGAGTGATCCCCTGTGAGGTTATCTGTTCTGTCGACATAGCCGTTTGATGGCGACTATTCACTTCATTAATAGCAGTAGCCGATACACGGGATGTATCATTCCCAACAGAGGGTTGGATAAGCATTGTCATAAAATCTCCTTCTTAGGTATCACTACCTCAAACATTAAATGGCAACATTGCGTAGGTGTTCAGTTAACGACTTCCCTGCCCGTAATTGATTTTCAGCAACAATTGCGATGTTTTTTATTACTTGCTGGGTTGTCTCAATGCGATAACTGAACGTATTAAGAACGCGCTCCATCATCTCATTGAGTAAATTTTGTATCTGAAGCGTATTAAGCAGCTGAGCACGTATTTTCGCAGCCTCAACGCCCTTATCGGCGACGAGTATCTCCCCTGTGACTTGCAAGGTTGAATTCAACATTCGAGCACCGGTTAAGGCTGTTTCTGAGTAATTAACCACTTTCGCTAGGTTAAGTTCATCGACTCCCCAACCTCGTCCTATTCCCTGACTGATTCGCTTCATGACCTGCCCTAGAGAACTGTTAACCAAACGCTGGATCGTGGTGTTCGCGACTGAATTCGTCACCTTATCGGTCACTGCTTCTGCAAGGTCTTGCGTGACAGTCTTGGCAACGTTTTTAGCTACACTCTTGCTGGCCTCTTCTGCTACCTCAACTCCTAGCTTTTTCATAAGGGCCCCGAAAATTTTACTCATTACACTCCCCGCAACCATTACGCCAGCAATGAGTATGGCTCCCGCAGCCACCGCCCCAAAAATTTGTCCGGCCATGACTGCGCTATTATGATCGAGCCCCATCCCCTGCAGAATATCGGTGAAGAATTGCCCTACCGTTTCCATAAGGGGTTTTATCACAGCCTCCATTACCGGCTGTATCATATCCGCCATAAAAGAGTTCCCCGTTACTGCATAACTAATTTCGTCACCAACTGCCAGAGCTAAGCCCACTCCCGCTAACGCCAGAGAGGTTCCCCCTGTGAAAGCTGCTGCAGTAAAGCTGATTGCCGTTATCACCCAGCCGACTATTTTTCCCACGCAGCCCATTGTTTTCTGCATTTCTTCCGCTTTGCGTACCTGTTCATCAAACTCTTTAACCTTGTTTGCTGCATCTTTGGCTGACGCTTCGGCCAGTTTTTGTTTTAATTCGGCAGAGGCTTTCAATTCATCGCTTGCACTTGTCTCCACGAGTTTTGCGATGAGCGCCATCAGAAAGGTGAGCGTCGTCGACTGCTCATTGGCTTGTTTCCGATAGGTTTCAATGGCATTAATTTGTTGAACAGACAGGGAATCGAGTAATCCCTGAGCCTGTGTATGGAGAGACTGCAAAGTAGCCTTCAATCCCTGTTCTCGCTGAATCGCTGGTGTCAGTGAGGTTGACGTAAAATCCGCCAAGCGATGGTGAGCCTTTTCTAGGCGAGCCTGTGCAGTGGCTACGTCTTGCTTAGCCGCTTCTCGCTGTTGTTGTCGTTCAACAAGGCTTTGTCCAAGTTGAACGACCTCTGTGAGTAAAATATTATACTTTTGCTCAGCCGTGGCTAAAACCGATTGCGCTTGAGCCACCCGTTGCGATAACGCATCAGCCTCAGTTTGCATCGCGCTACGCACCTCAACCGCACTCGCCCACTTCATGCTCTGAGTTTCACATTGCGTCACAAGAGATGAATAGGTCTTGCTACTCCCCTGCATCGCGGCTTGGTAACTGTGGAGTTGAGACGTTAAGTTAGTAAGAGAAGTTTCCGTTGAAAGCTGAGAAATTTTACCCATCAACTCAATTAGGGTTGCCGACGCAGAGCGCTTCGTCGTCTCATTACCGCTTAACTGCCCCTCCCCCCTACCTTGTGGCGGCGCCAAATAAGGGATTTCTTGTAGATCACCTCTTGCAGTGTGAGCGCTATCTCCCATCGATTGCTGAACTTCTGTTAGTAAGGTCAAAAGCTGTTCTGGTTTTACCGACTGAATAGCTTCCTTCACACTCTGTAGCTGAGGATATTTTAGATAATGGCCATTACCGAGGCGACGAGATAAGTCAAATGCTCTTCTTAATTTTTTGTTATCGACTTCAATGGCTAACGAATTTGAAAATCCCTCACTACCATTAATTCGTGGATTCATTATTCCCCCACCTTCACCTATTCAGGATCCTGAATATCGTTGTTAGCTAATTTAGATAACGCTGAAAGATACGCCGTCGCTTTATGACGTAACCTTTGGTCGCTACACCGTTCGTTGACTATCTCGAAACATCTCTTGGCTTGAATGACTTGGCGGAGCATAAGGTTACACTGGCCTGCATAGAGCATCGGACGGTAATCTTCTTTCGACAGAGAGTAAGCTAACGCATAAAAATCGATAGCTTTGCTGTAACTTTTTTTTAATTGTAATACTGCTGCAAGCCCCATCGGATATTCCGAATTATAAAAATCATAAATACAGAGAAAACGGAATAATGACTCGGCATCATCGAGATTGCCCCGTTGGTAGGCCTCATAAGCTAATGTATAAATATCTTGCATCGTGTCATTCGACACACCCTGTACATCCTTCAGCGTCGCACCATTTTGAATCACTTCTATAAGGCTATTAGAGTACCTTTCAATTTCTTCATCGCTCTCATTTAGTTCCTCGCAATGGAGAAAATTAGCAGGAATTTTATTTTCCACTTCTTTAATTTACCTTTTAATTTTTATATAAACGAAAATAAACTCAACGGACGACTGCGTTACTTTACAAAGGCTCTGGTTAGGTTAATATCAAAAAAACGCACTTCTTGTAGTGAAAATAACAAGTCCAGAATTGATATTAATTAATTCTCACCAATTCCGGCGGCCTCGACTTGACGAAGCCAAATAAGAATATCCATCACGTCGAATAACACTTCATCGTTCATTAAGATAAAACTGTGTTGTCGATAATTAGCGTAGAGCTTACGGGCCAGCGGGATATTTCTAACTACGGGTACTCCCGTTTTTTCCGCATAAGCAATAACAGCTTGGGCTTTGCGATGGGTACAACGTATCGCAATAAAAGGAAGTGAAGCGACCTCGGGGTTAAAATAAATCGCGATAGCAATATGAGTAGGGTTAGCCATAACTACTTCAGCATTTCTCACGGCAGCCATTTCCTCACCAGAGAGAAGTTCTTGATGAGCTTGTCGCCTAGTACTTTTAATCAGTGGATGCCCTTCACTCTCCTTATACTCCTGTTTTACTTCATGCTTATCCATCTTAAGCTCCTTAAAATAGAGCAAATATTCAACGATGAAATCAGCGACTAAAATAAAAACCGAATAGCCAATATAGGTTAGTATCGCGTTAACCAATAGTGCCCGCCAACAAGTTACTAAACCGCTAAGATCCGTTTGGTAGAGACTTAATGCTTGGCGTAAATCATGGGAAATTAGGCTATAGCAGGTCAGTATCAGAATGAATAAATAACAGATGGATTTCACGCACTCTTTCACCGTTCGCAGACTGAAGAGTTTTTTTACTCCTTGTATGGGATTGAGCGCGTTGAAATGGAGTTTTATTGCCTTTATCGCAATGGTGAAACGGGTCTGACACAACGTCATCCCATAGCCGACAACGGCACAGAGTCCAATAAAGGGTAATGAGAGTAAAAAGAATAGACGGGTCAGTTCAAGTAAAAAATCATTCATCCCCATGGTATCTTGAGCGAGTACCGTTGTATAAAAGCTAATAAAATCTCTAAAACTCATTAGCTTTGCAATATAAGCGGTCCCTATCAAGAGAATGATTGTTGTAGTCAGATCTTTGCTCTTAAAGGTCTGCCCCTTTTTCGCCGAATCTTTACGCCGCTTAAGGGTCGGTTTTTCTGATTTTTCTGCCACGGTTCCCCCTACAAGATAAAACCCTGAAAACTATCGAGGGAAAAAAGGGGCAGGTTTTTCTCTGTCATCGCTTGGAAGCCATAAAGAGCAAATATGACAAAGGCGATAATACTTTTCAACGTTAACGAGAGCGAAAAAGGGTTCAATTGCGGGCAGTAACGAGCGAATAAGCCGAGGAGCATTTCAGCCACCATCATCACCACCATTACTGGAGCGGCTAACATGAGGCCATTTTGCATGACTATCTGTACACACTGTCCCGCATATTCCCAGCGGATCCCCTCTACAGAACTACCTCGTGGCAACAGCTTATAGCTTAAACACAACATATCAATCAGCCGTAGCATGCCACCACTGGCAAAAAAGAACGCCCCAAACGTAAAGCTTAGAAAACCCGATAAAACAGAACTTTGTGTACCATTGACGGGATCAATACTGTCGCTAAGGGTAGCCCCACGTTGGTTATCGAGGATTTCTCCTATAGTGATGGCAATCCAGAAGGGAATACAGAGGGTCAATGCTAAGAGTAGACCGATAACAGATTCTTTCACGATCAGCAGAAACACGCCTTGTCCCTCGCTTATAACCGTCTCGAAGCAGGGCCATAACCCAATAATTGTTAGGGAAATCACTGTATTTTTTATAATTAGATTCGATAAGACTCGTTCACCTAATACAGGCAAGAAATAAAAAACGATAGCCAAACGCGCATAGACCGTTAAAAACGTTAATACATTATGCTGGAAATTAAGATAGTGCATAAGAGCATACATAGTTTATCCGTTTTAGTGGAAAGCCATAAAAAACGCTTGGGTAGAAAAGTTGATCATCTCAGTGGAAAACCACTCAAGTAATAGAAATAGGCTGGCAAAAACCGCGATCATTTTTAAGCCAAAAGGTAAAGTTTGTTCTTGGATTTGCATCACAGTCTGAAATAAGCCCACAAGAATGCCGACAACCGTGGCGAAACCGATAGGAATCGCCGTTAGTTTGAGAACAATGAGCAGTGCGGAATGGCTCATAAAAAGGATCTCGTTCATGAAGTTATCAGTTCTGCATATTGCGAGATCAATCCTTTAGTGAGTAAGCTCCAACCATCCATTGACACAAAGAGGATTAATTTAACTGGGATGGAAATCGTGACTGGGCTCATCATCATCATACCTAAGGCCAATAAGATGCTGGAGATCACCATATCAATCACGACAAACGGTACATAAAGATAAAAGGCTATCTTAAAAGCGCTTTGGATCTCACTTAGTGCATAGGCAGGCATCAGGGTAATTAGCGGCAAATTAACCAGTTCGGGATCATCGTGTTCGGCTTCTGACGAGTCAAATTGCTGCTGCTGAACACGATTAAAATAGTGAATGAGCGCTTTATCCGAGTAACGTACCAAATATTCTCGATAACCCTCCATTCCCTCATCCATTAATTTCGTTATTGATGTGCTGTGATTGAAGTCGAGTTGGTGGACGTCTATATAGTTGGCGACACGTTGGCATACCGGCATCATGACGAAGGCGCTCAAAATAAGCGCGATACCATTCAAGGTTAAATTCGATGGAACCTGCTGAATACCTAGAGCGTTTCGTACCATAATTAAGACGATAGAAAATTTAATAAAACAGGTTCCCCCAGCGATGATGAAGGGAAGTAAAGAGAAAAATGACAGTATCGCCATTAACGAAAGATCATTATTGATCATCGAAATGTTCCCTCTCATTCATCAAACTCTGACGAATATGATTAACCTCTACGGCAAGTGGCCCATTTTCCAAGGCAACCAATTCCCCGCAGGCGAATAATTTTCTATTAATGAATACCTTAATCTTCTGCTCTACGCCGGGAGCTAGGGTTAATCTCGCCCCCACCTGAATCTCTTCAAGTTCAGCGAGAGTCACCGTTTGGCTATCAAGTACAAATTCAATCTCTACCGGTAGGCTGCCCCAATCATCTAAAGACTCGTCATCTTGACGATAAGCTTCTTGCTGTCCATTACACTGATGTTCCACGATAACCTCCTTGTTCGAAAAATTACGAAATCGGTTTAGGCGCCGTTCTCCCACGACTAGAAAGGCATCCGAGCGTTTAATTAATAGTAAGTCCCCAAGGGTGATATCCATCAACTCGGTAAGACGTAGTTGACTGGAACCGAGAACAAAGCGCAGCTGAAAAGGAATTTTTCTCTTCATCTTCCACCAATCATGTCGCTTCTGTTCAGAAACAGGCCAATCGAGACAATGCAAAGTACAGGGACGCGCTACCAATAACAGCGATTTTTCAGGCAACGGTGTGGGACAAGGACGAATATCTACAACCTCCCAGTATTGCTCTTCAATCCAAAAGTGCAGTTGACGTTTCTTAAGCCAAGGAAGTAAGTGACACAAAGGGACTTCCTGCCAAGGTAGTTCAGGAAGTTGCTCTATCATTTCATTTAGCCAGAGGTCGACATCTAGCAAGGCCTGAGCACGAACATTTTGCGCAGATCGAAGTACTAGGCAGACAAATCGTGTCTGAGAGCCGAGCGCTACAATCTCACTGCCCTTATGCTGCTTGAGTAAAGCTAACAAAAGCGGAGGCTGGTTTTCTATTTTCCGAAGATAGCTGCATAAACTCATTCCTGATCCTCATCCTGCTGAGGCAGATATCTAGACTGCCGGGAATTATCCTTGTCCTGCTCTGGATCTAATAACCGTGAGGAAAACCCATTTAACTGGTTGAGATGCTTCGAGAGGATCTCAGCGGAGTGACTGTCAGAAGGTAATAAGGTGATTTTTTTTCCCTGCCCATTCTGCAAAGGCATCGTAATGTTTACGGAGTGCTCACCAGGCCAACGTTGAAAAACATAGTTAACCTCTAACCTATTTTGTTCGGTTTTTAGCTTCAGCGATGTTTGGAGGGGATGAAGACGATTCAGTTGCTGAGCTGTTAGGGAGAATGTATCAGAGTCCTCTCGGAGGTTAGGTAAAGATATTATCGGAAGCATAGGCGGTAGTACGCTGGTCGGAAACGAGATCTGCGTAGCTTGCTCTGTAGAGGGACCAGAGGCCATTTGAGAAGGTTCATCTTCCCTGCCATGCGGTACACTTGAATGAGCCTTTATTGCAACTCCCTTGGGAGTACGCCCTGCAATACCCAGCGTTAACGATGATACTGTAGAATCTTTAGCGATAAGCGGCGGTGTGAATAAATTGGATTTTTTACCGCGACACTCATCCTCCTCTTTAGGTTGAATAATCAGTGAATGATTTTCTTGAGAAGCAGAGTCGTCCGCAGCGGATAGGGTTCCGTTGAGTATATTCATCGCGTGGAGATCATTTCTCGAGGATAATATCGCTGATACAGCAATAATTTCAGGAAAAGGGTCAGGCTCCAATTTTTTTATTTTTTTATTTATCCATTGCTGAAAACTGTTAATTCCTAACGCTTCTTCAAAATTTATTTCGGTATAACTTTTTACTTTATTTATATTCATCACCATAGATAACGCTCTCCATTATGTCATTATCCGCCAAGTTATCTTTTCGCCGAAGATATTCTCGACGATGAGACCGTAAATAATTATCAACCCGATAAATTTTCTTACCCACCCTTAAAAACGATAAACGTTGCTTTTTTATAAACTGCTCAAGGTTATATCTTTCCTCTATTAACTCATTCATTTTAATTAATAAAGATTGCTGATGAGTCAGTATTACCCCTTGTTCTCTTAGCTTTTCATACATATCTTTTTGAGATAATCGTCCAGAAGGAATTATCGACTTAAGCTTTGCTGCGAGCTGATCCAATTGTTGTTGGTATCGCGCTTGCGTGCCGACCATAATGGCTAATTGGTATTCGAGATCTGCAAGATCATTTTTCAAAACGTTTTGTTGACGTTCAAGGAGACAAATAATCTCCTTACTTCTCCGCCAGACATTCATAGAGTTTCTCTAAACAGGTTCTTTTATTCGACCGCTCCATAAGCTCTTGTTTAAGGAAAAGCTGCATAGCCGATTTTCTATCAAGTGCCGCATCATTTTCTGAGTTCTCCCCCCGGCGATATTCCCCAAGATCCAAATAGAGCTGCATGCTTTGCTGCGTTGACCAATCTTTGCGAAATTGCCCCGCAAGCTGTTGATGAGCGATATCGGTAACCTCAGAAAAGACACGGCTAATACTCTGCATAATATCGATCGCAGGATAGTGCCCCTGTGCCGCCAATTTTCGACTTAGGTAAATGTGGCCATCGAGTATAGAACGGACTTCATCACCGATAACATCTAACTCCTCCTCATCTTCAATCAGCACCGTATAAAAGGCGGTAATTGATCCGGTGATAAAACAGCCAGGGCGTTCAAGCAATTTAGGTAAGGCGTCAAAAACAGAAGCAGGGTAGCCTCGCCGGGCAGGCATTTCGCCCATACTTAACGCGACATCTCGAAGTGCTCGCGCATAACGGGTTATCGAATCGATGAATAACAGAACGCTTTTCCCTTGATTACTAAAATACTCAGCCACTGTCGTCGCTATCTGGGCGGCATTACAACGCTCAACGCTGGAGCTGTCAGAGGTCGCATAGATAAGAATAATTCGATTTCGACGAGGGGAAGCGCGCAGTTCTTTTACAAACTCAGTGACTTCTCTGCCACGTTCACCAACAAGGCCAATCACATAGATGTTTGCCTCCGACTGTTCAACAATCATACGCATCAGTGACGTTTTTCCGCAGCCCGCTGCCGCGAAAATCCCTATACGCTGCCCAACTCCACAGGTTAACAATCCATCTATCGCCCTGACTCCTGTTATTAAGGGCTCGTTGATCGGTTTGCGATGGGTAAAATCACGTGGAGGTTGCACGGTATCCACTGACGTTGAGCCGCTTTGCGTCTGAAGAGGTGCCTCATCTAAACGTCCCCGTAGGGTTCCCGTCGCATCCATAATTGCTCCCGCGAGGGTATCGTCAACGTTAATACGAAAGGGTTTACCCGTAGGGATGATGATGTTCTCACGCGAGAATCCCCGGTTATCAGTGAATAGACTTAAAAAGGTCTGTGTGCGAGTAAAACCTATAACTTGGGCATACCCCAATATTTCCGTCTCTACCAGCGATTTTTGAATCTCGCAAATCTCACCAATTTGTGTTTTAGGTAAATGAGCTTCCACCACACTGCCCTGTATACGCAAAGGGTGGGCGAGAGAAACTAAACATTTTTCGACCACGTTCCCTCCATTAAATCAGTACGGCCCGATAGTCCTGTAACACGATAAGATATTTATCAAGGAGCGATAAAAACGTATCAGGAGAATGCAAATATTGCTCCTTTACTTGAGCTCGTAATTCGAGCCTATTGTGCACAGAATATAAGCATGGCTGGCCCGCAATGAAATACTCTTCCTCATAGGTCATCATCAAAGGAAGCAGATCAGCGCTACAGTAATGAAGAGAGTGCGGAAGGCTCTCCATCACAGTGGCCCAAATCCATACTCCATCATTCTCCTGCGTAAGATGAATAGCCGGAATATCCGCTTTCATCGTGAGCGATATAGTGCTGTGATGACGAAGAGGAGTATCCAACATAGTGCTCAGGCCAGCACTATCCAAAATAGAAGTGATTAAACTCACTATGTCGTATTTCATTAATCAAGATATCCTAACTGTCCAAAGAGCCAATAATCTCAATATCTATCTCGGAGGCAACATCGCCATAGGAAAGGACTTCCATGTCCGGATAGCTTCCTTCAATAAGTTTTTTCACAAAGCGCCGAATATCGACTGACACCAGTAAAACAATGTCACGCGCATTAATACCGTTATCCCCAAGAGAGCGTTGTAAGCGATTAAGAATAAGCTCGGTATCGGGGGGAGTAAGGTTAATAAATGTTCCCCCGGACGTTTGGCGTATTCCCGCACGTACCACCGACTCCATCTCATGAGACAGCACCAATACTCTGATCCGCCCCTCTATCGCAAAACGATTTGATATATAGCGAGATAGAATCCCGCGCACATGTTCAACCAACATGATGGGATCTTTTTCTTTCGGTGCCCACTGCACCAATGCTTCGAGAATTAAGCGCATATTACGAATTGAAATACGTTCTTGAAGGAGTCGCTGAAAAACCTCGGTAATACGTTGTACGGTATTATTTCGGTAACATTCCTTTAATAATTCCGGATATTTCTTCTCAAGTTCATCCAATAACGTTTTTGTTTCTTGAATACCAAAAAACTCTGCAATGTGATGGACCAATAATGTAGAAACACAGGCATAAAATTCGTCTATCGCACTCCTCGAATAAAAACCGAGTTCTAAAGCAAGAGTGCTCCGCGCTTCTGGGATCCAGTAAGTCATTCCCTGTAGCGTTTCGACGCTCTGGACGCTTTCATCAATGAGTTGTAACTCTTCCCCACGCAATAAAATTTTGTTCATTCCTGGTAGGACGGTGTAAGAAGATATTTGAATTTCGTTGATTGCCACCATCAATTTTCCCGGCTCAACGTTTGTGTCATAGTTCATAACAACGTCTGGAAGACGCACTCCGTATTCGATAAAAAAATTACGTTTCAACCTCGAGGCTAACTGGTGTTCTTGGAAATACTTTTCATCCCCCTGCCATGCAGTGATGATAAGGGGGAGAGTCTCCGGTATATATTCGCCATCGATAATTAAGGAGGCACTCGCTGCTCTAAGATGTGAGTCAGTCTGTTCACTATATAGGGCTGATTCCTTTCCCAACTGCTGTTGGCGCTTTATCCTTACAAAAATCCCTAGAAGCAAAATAGCTAAGATAATAAAGACAGGTAACGGAAAACCGGGTAGTAATCCCATTGCGATTACCAATATCGCAGTGATCACTACTATTAATGGATTAGAAAATAGGTCCTCTACTATCCGCGCGCCAAGGTTATTACTTTGGTGATTATTTACGCGTGTCACAATCAGTCCACCACTGATGGAAATCAATAGAGCCGGGATTTGTGCGACCAGGGCATCGCTAATGGTTAAAAGTGTAAATAGCGACATGGCCTGTGATAAATCCATACCGTGCTGCAGGATACCTACAGAAATCCCCCCTAATAAGTTCACAAAGATAATGATGATCCCCGCAATGGCATCACCTTTAATAAACTTCATCGCACCATCAAGCGCACCATATAATTGGCTCTCTGCTTCCAGATCACTGCGCCGTCGTTTCACTTCATTTTCATCAATAACGCCCGCCCTGAGATCGGCATCGATGCTCATCTGTTTGCCTGGCATAGCATCTAAAGAAAAACGCGCTGCAACTTCGGCAATTCTCTCCGATCCTTTAGTGATGACAATAAACTGTACAATCGTCACGATAAAAAAAATGACGAACCCTACCACCAAATTGTCGGCGATCACGAACTCCCCAAAACTGGCCACGATTTTTCCGGCATCCGCATCAGTCAGTACTAAACGGCTGGTACTGATCGATATTGCCAAGCGAAAAAGTGTGCTGATCAATAAAATCGACGGGAACGTCGAAAAATCTAGAATTCTTGAGATATAAAATGAACCTAAAAATATTAAAAGTGCTATCGTCATATTTAATGCAATTAAAAAATCCACGAGATAGGTTGGCAACGGAATAATAAGCATTACCACAACCATTACCATTATTATCAGCACAATAATTTCTGGTTTATTTCTGATACTCATTACAGTATCTTTCAGCATAATAATGACTCTATCATCAGCGATGGATCGTCCTTACTCTTATCCGAGGACACTAAATTTTTACGTTATAGAATTGATGCTTATCTTTTTTATATAGTGAAAATAATAGAGAAGAAATTTCTCCAAGAACTGTTTCCTGGTCATTCGAATCCGTAAAAAGAAAAGTCGGTGTGATCATATAGATGTTATAAATTGATTGAATAACAGTAATCTGCTGGGTAATTAGTAATGATGCCATGCTATGTTGAACATAATGCTGTAATGATTTTGGAAAATTTCCCACATCATTCAATCCGGTTAAATATAATTTAATAATATTTTCTTCCTCTTGTCCCTTACTGCCGTGATTAAGCGACTGATAAAAAGGAAAGGTACTAAATTCGTCAAGTAAACTTTGGTCAAGCGTATGCAATAGCCGCGCATCACAGAGTTTTGCACTGAGAGGACCGAATTCTATATAATGTATGCCCGGTTCATAGGCTTTAATATCAGTGACCAATGCTGACAGCGTAAAAGCCAAAAGACGTTTACGTTGATGACAGCCGTAATTCTCTATCCAATGTTGATAAATAAATCCTGCTGGCACCGCTAGCTCTAAAAAAAGCAAATAACCGTCGCGCAATGCGTTCGCAGAGAGGGGCCTCTCCTCATCTCCCTCCGTAAAACGTTTAGCGAGCCGAGCAACATTAATCCCCGACTGAATTTTTTTACAGTCACCAAACTTTTCCACGTCAGCTAACGCTTTTTCTAACTTTTTCTTCTGTAATATTGATAAGTGATAATTACTGACTATTGCTCTGAGTGCTAGTAGCAAATCACTCTCATTGGGAAATAGTGAACGAGCAAAAGCGAGAAAGTCAGTGGAATGACTGAGTTTTGCCACCTGCCGAACAAGTAGATCTAGCTTCTCGTTAACCTGTTCCTCAAGTATCCATGATGTTACGTCGTACTCACTACTATCATTCTTTCGTCCTGCTTTACTGAACCGTCCAAAGGTACTGAGAATGTCAGCCATTTCTTCTGCCGCATTATTTATTGCTTCTTGCAGATTAACCACCGGAAGTTTCTCAGGATCGTGATCAACAGAAGGAGGAATAAGTCTGTCACCCTTGGGTAAAATGAGAGACGTTAATTCATTTTCATGAGTTGAACGAATAGCCAAAATTATCTCCCACTCATTGTGCGTTCATCATGGCGCGCAGCATGGCAACCGTAGACTGTAGCCTAAGAGAGTGCTCTGAAGAGCGTCCGAGTACTGGATTCGTATCTATAGTGCCTTGCCAAGTTTCACCTTGTAATAAAAGCCGGGGTTGGATAAGAAATAAACGTACCTTTTTTTCGTGGCTGGTATATCGATAGTTAAATAGCCGACCAAGATAAGGAATATCGCGTAACAGTGGAATACCAATGTCATGGTGTTCGTCGTGATTACGACTGTAGCCCCCCACCAGCAAACTATAATTAATTGGCACGCGCGCCGCTGTACTAATCTGTGTATTGCTGACGACAGGCAAACTATCAACTGTCGCTGAGGTACCGTTAGCGATGAGTGGTAAACCACCATCCTGAATATTTAAAATCATCTCAATTTCATTTTGCTGTTCTGCTAAGCGAGGCAACACGCTAATCATCGTACCGTAGGTAATTTTTTCTAACGACGAGTTTCGTTCTCCTACTAACTTGGCATAAAAGCTACTGTTATTATCGAAGAGTGCCGGGACATTTTCTTGGGTTAAAATCTCTGGGCGTGAAATAACTTGAGCATTCCCCTTGCGGGCTAAGGCTGATATATCTGCCAAAAAATGTAAACTACCTTCCGGAGTGAGAGAACTGGTATTAATGGTAATGCCGCTCTTCCCTAACTGTGCTGCCCCCTGCCAACGAATCCCTAATTCATTAATATCGTCCTTCGAGATATCGATAATCCATAACGAGAGCTGAATTTGCTGTTTGGGAATATCGATAGCGCTGACCAAATCTTCAACAAAACTTACCTGCCGGGCCGATCCCTTAACGAGTAGACTGTTAGTGTCGGGGTAGCCGACAATAGTAATCGTTTGCTCAGTAAGGGGAGAAACATCATTCGAATGTTTGATGGCTGTGGCTACGCTGGGGTCAGATAACGCAATACTATTCCGTCGCGTTGTCGCTATTCCCTCTCCATAGTGACTCCCCTCATTAACGCTTACCGTTGCCCCCGTGGCGAAAGCGCTTGAACTTCCCTGAATATGACTCGCATTCAATAGCTGATTGAGGACAGTCGCCACACCCGGCAGCGTGGTAGGAACATCACGTTGAGTATAAGTGCGGTCATTAACAAAGGTATTTTTCAGTTTTATCACGCGGATAGATGTTTCACCGCTCCCAGGACGCGCATAACGACTATCCATATATTTTGCGGCGGTTGTGATGAGCTCGACATAAACCGGAGGGCCTGACACATAGAACGAGCCTGAATCGCCATCGGAGCGCAATGGGAAACGGGTATCGTAAAGTCCAGAAGACTGCAGATAAGCTACTAAGCGTTCGAAAGGAGCAACCGCTAAACGAATGACTCGGCTATGTATCTCGCTCGCATCATAGACATAGATTGAACTCCCGTCATCGTACCAAATGAGCCCCGTTGTCGTTGCTAGTTGCGTGAGTAACGCCTGAGGTTTATTCAGATTAAAGTTACCGGAAATCCGTTTTTTCGCCGCCTCAGGACTAACGACGAGAGGTCTATGAAGAACCCCTCCCACAACATACAACAGCTGTTGGATACTATTATTATTCGCAACATAGATATTCTCTGCAGGAAGTGAGGACATCTTATTTGTCGCACTCTCCTTCAGAGGCCCTGTTGTAGGTAACAACGCCGCGCGCGTCATTGTGGAGAAAAGTGCACAGGTAACAATCAGAGAGAGTCGCTGGTAACCACATTGATTATTTTTGAGTAAAGTCATTAAAAGTGCTTCCCAATTTTTCTAAATTCTCTTGGGGTAATCCCAAAATGAGATTTAATTTCGCTAGAGAAATGGGATGACGAAGCATAACCATTGTTACCCGCAATTGTTGAGATTGAATCGTCTTGCTCAATGAGGTGTAAAACGCTACGAGCTGCCCGCCAAAGGCGCAATTGTTTTTTGGGGCTTCGAGTAAATGCACGGTAGCAGAGTTTGCGAAAATAGGACTCCGATACTCCATAACGCTTACTCGCACAGTTTATTTTATGTAGCGTGTTTTCATCTTCATTATTCATCATCTGAGATAATAAAAAATAAGAGACCCAATAATCTTCTCTGTTCCTGATAAAATGAAATACTCTTTCAAATTGTGAATCTCGAGGATTCAATATTGCAGACATCATTGCCCCCCTGAAGGTTTTATTTTCGTCAGTAATGATGGTGAGGCTTCTTTTTCTAAACACCAGACTCTTTTTTTCTTCCGCTGGGTCCTGCCACGTCTCCCCGTGGCGATGTTTAGCGTGAAAATCAAGGAAAGAGAGCAATGTAGTAACGGTAGATATCGATAACATTTCGACTAACCACTCTCCTCTCAATCGAATACTCACTCGCTCCTCAGTGATGAGCAGTAATGATTGTTGAAGATCTTTCTTCTTCTCGACGTAATCATCCCGACACCACGCATGAGAAAAAGACCACCTAGCCGCTGTATTCGTCGGCCTGGCAAACAAAACCCCCTGACTTATAGTAATGGTTTCGTCACTTATTACAGTTAGTCCTACCATTCATTTATCTCTACATTCATGGGTGTGAGCTTAAATAGTCTAAAACTATTCAAATGATAACTTTCAGAGTGGGAAAATAATAAAATTTATTTTTTATCTATTTAATTATATTACTGCTAATTTTTAGGAAAATAACACACCATAATTAAATATCAATCAAATACCTGTTCCCCTTCCTATTTTTAATGATTTTTATAATAGAGATCAAAAAATAAGACAATTAGAAAATAATTCATTGTAATTAGTATTAGTCACAATTAAATTACGACATCTAACCGTGAGCGTTACAATAAAGTGAAGAATATAGAGTAAAAGGTAATGAATATTCCATGATTTAACTAGTATCGGTAAAGTGGTGAGATAAAGCTTATGCTTTAGGTATGAATTATAAACAAGGGATATTTATGGTCATTTTGGTAAATAAATACTTTAGGATAGATAAAAACATATATTCATGGTTTTCATACAATGAAAGGTAATGAATCGGTTCCGCCGATGCACTTACATTCAGTTGATGATGCACCGCAAAAATTCTATACGCTTAAAATATTATTTGGTCCGTTATTTGGTTGTGAGCTACATCTTCCCGCAGATGACTATTTTTTAATTATTAGCGCAAGGATGGCCAATGATAATTCCTTCCATTCGATAGAATCGGCGCAGAATCACGCTGCTAGCTTTACCAAAAATACACTGTATATCCCTTGTGATCTTCCCTCGCCTAATCTATTGCTTCACCTATCATCCCCGATCAACGGCAGTAGTACTGAAAAGAGTTATCTTATTGATGTACAAGATGAATTGAATAGCTTCGAGGCCACATTGAAAGAAAATGAGATATTTATTCATGGCCCTATTCGTTTAGCGATTAAATCGAGTGAAGAGCATTGGTTGGATAATATCACCCATTTTATGCTTACACGCTCATCGGAAACGGAAGAACCTCAACAGAGTAAACGCTATTTTTCGCCCGTCAAAAAAAAGGCAGTATTGATTCTTTGTCTAATCGTAGTATTACTTTTGCTCCTCATCGCCATAGGGCGCTATTCAGCAATAAATAATGAAAGTACCCATCTTTCCGAACTAAAGCACGCTTTAGTAAGAGCCCCTACACCACTCAATATTTTACCGGGACGCACTGAGCCTCTAGTTTATATCCTCGCAAAACATTACCAGACAATGCAATGGCTAGAAGAAGCACTAATAAAATTGAACCTTAATTCCAGCATAGTCCCCATTTGGCTGCCTCAGCAAAGCAAAGACGTGACATCGCAGTTAATTAATGCCGGTTATCCTGTATTACAGGTGGATTATGCGCGTCCAGAGGCTCCGGTTATTTCTCTATGGCAAACCTTAACGCCACAACAAGCCGAAAAATTTTCAGCGTTGGCCTTAACCTTCATTCCCTTTGCGCGGGAAATTACTACGGCAGTCAAAACAAAAAATCAGCTACTTCAGGACGCCCAGCAAGGACTCGAACGACTACAGATTGCCTACCGCCAGATTACAACCTCCTCAGGTTACGCTTTCGTCATCCGCGATACGCTTGATGATACGACCTTCGTTGCACTAAGGGATTTCATTACGGAGTTTTATCACCACTGGGGAGACCGTATTATCACGTTCTCCATCAACCTCAACGAAAACGGGTTGGTGGATAAATCATACGTTGACGCCACTAACGGCTACCTTTTTTTAACCCCTCGTCATTGGTACTTCCCACTCAATAAGGAGATTTAAATGCCTACTATTACTACTTTCAATAATGGCTACTTTCTCGATGGCGTTTCTGGAGCCTTCGAAAATAATGCGACTAAACTGATGGTGGATTTACAGTCAGCACAGGAAAAAATGGCGGCAAGTCCAGATGATCCTTCAGCGCTTGCCGCTTATCAAGCCAAACTTCAAGAGTATACGCTCTTCCGTAATGCTCAAACCTCTACCGTCAAAGCCTATAAAGATATTAGCGCGGCTATTATTCAGAACTTTAGATAATCCCTAAGGGTGCGGTTTGACCGTACCTTTTTACCATCGGAGAAACTATGCCTTACCCAATTACCAGACTATCACCTCTTATACACCCTTTACATGATGACGACGCGCAAGGGAGTAGCTCACAAAGGGTTAATGATAAAAATTTTTATAATCAAGTTGTTAGTAGTTTTACTGAAATAAGTGAAACGCACGGTGACTTGCAACAGCTTATTACGCAGCTGAGTCAGTCGCCACACTTTACTAGCGATCCACAAAAACTATTATTACTGCAAAATTATATTGGCGAATATTCTAATTATATCTCCTTGGTAAGTTCGCTGGTTCGTAAAGGCGTTAGCACCATTGAAACATTAGAAAAATCTTAATGATGGTGAAGAAACTTTGCCGCTACTTTCCTATCGTTATCATGATCTTATTACTCAGCGGCTGTGATAACGAAACTATTTTATTTAACCTTACACAAGGTCAAGCTAATCAGGTATTAGCGATCTTGCAACAACATAATATTGCGGCAAGTAAGACCGGAACGCTTAAAGCAGGCTATACCGTTAATGTTAGTCGTACTGAGAGTACTGCGGCACTATCCATTGTTAACCAATACCAATTACCCTGGTCTGCTGAAGTCCAAATCGCGCAAGCCTTCCCAGAGAGTGCGCTAGTATCGTCACCGCATGCGGAGCAAGCACGGGTATTATCATTGCAAGAGCAGCGTATTGAGCAGTCTCTACGGCTGATCAGCCAAGTCGTTAATGCGCGAGTTCATGTGAGTTATCCCTCGTTCAGTCAGGATTTCAATAAAAAAACGACGCCAGGGCATGTGGGAGTTATGTTGATGATTAAGGGAGAAGTCAATGAAGGTTTATTTATCACTCAAATTAAGACGTTAATAAAAAATAGCTTTAACGATATTCGTTATGAAAATATTTCGGTCGTACTCTTCCCTGCACCTGTCATTCAGCATCGTTCGTCGAGCTCCTATCAAACCGAGTTCCCCATACTCTGGGTAATGGTTGGTGCTACGTTGATCGTGATGATCATCGCTGCAGCCAGCTATGGAATCTATCGCGTCCGGTATCGCCGGTTATCGAGCGATACACAGCATGCCCCTATAACGAGTCCCGGGGTCGATAAGCAATGAAGATGGCGGATTACGATTTGATTAGCCTGCTTTACGATCCGGCAAGTTATACTCACGCTAGCCATTTACCGGAAATGTTTCGCCACGCTGAGAATAGAGATAAAAGAGTCGCTAATTTCTGGTTACTCAAACAGGGTAAACTTGAGAATTTGCCTGAGGGCTGGTTCCCCAACGATCCACTATTATCTTTTCTACTCGCTCATTGGTATCGGTATTACGATGCCGCATACTTATTGGGCAGTTTTCTATGCCGTGAGCAGCTGCTGAGACAATGTGAGACGTTAGTGGCGAACCCACGGCTATTAGCTTTTATCTCATTACCGCTATGCTATCAAGTCACACCTTATTACGCGCAGCTTAATAAAGATCCTAGAGCATGGGGGGCCAGCTTTATTCTCGCACACTTCACCGATTTACCGACTGCACTCCAACAGCGCATACGATTAATTTTGCCTGCAAAGATCTCCTTACCGCGCTTGCAGGTCCCGAGAAATCTCGATAATACTAATTTATTAAGGATAGCTTTTAGTTATGCGCACCATCAAGAGCGATCAATTACCTGATGATGTTAAGCATCTCAATATCGTTAAAGCCAAAGAGCGAACGCGCTACCTTAAGTTGGCGAAAGCGTTAGAGCGTACCATGGTGCGCTGTTGCGAGATCCGCACCGCAGCAGAGAGTGAAACGAGACAAATGCGCGATGAGTATGAACGACAAGGATTCGAAACTGGATTTCAGCTATTTTTTTCGCAGATAGTGAGCTTGCTTTCTGATTACCACCATCATCATCAGCATCAGCAACAACAGTTTCGTGAACAGGTGAATCACTCAATCAGAGAAACGTTGCAGGATGCGACCATTGTCCAACTGATTATTGATCAATTGCAGAAAAAATGTGGTGTACAACCGCCGTTAAACGTTGTGATACCTGCTACGGTAAAACTGCCGAATGAATCCCCCTTTACCACCTACCTTTACACTGATGATAACCACATTAGCGTGCAAAACAGTGAGGGGATCTTACGTTTTCCGAGCGAAGCCTTATGCCGTCAATGGTTAATACAGGCAGAGTCGGCGATAGCGCCCCTTGATGCAGAGGTAAACCGCCTTGCTCCCGAAGCCATCCATACAATTATCGAGCAACTGAAGAGGTTGAGCCAAACTCTCAGCGCCACGGCTTAATCTGTCCCCCAGGAAGGGGAATCTTAGCGGCCCCCTTACGATGGGGTGCAATCTATTTCTCTGGACTACGGTATAGGCGGGCTAATAACTGGACTTCAGAAATAAAAAATATCTACAGTCAAGTCTTTGATTCGGCCATGCAGCGGGATAAAAGGTCTTTCAGGGCAATAGGTTAAGCCGGATTCAGGCTATTGCATGCTCTTACCGCTTTTGAGCTAGGTGCTGCATAGGCGCTTCGCGGTTGAAAACCCAAGAGTGACGGAGCGGGTCACGCGGGTGCTGTGGCTGGTTCGGATGAAAAGCGATGTAAGCAGTTCTTACTCTAGCTTCTTGATTGTCCGTGATAGTGGCGACTGCTCCATGTGCAGTTTTTCTACTGCGCGGGCAAAGTGGAGTTTTCCGTATACGGTCCAGAAGCAGCGGTAATGGTAAAGTTCCCTATGCACAAAACCTTTGTGCTTATCTGGTATGGCATGTGGCGCTCCTAACCACCATGCGGCTAGCGAGATCCCTAATGGGACTTTCCTTCGATCTTTGCCGGAATTAAGATATAGATCAAATCAGTTTTCTTGTACATGGTGATAAGAATGAAAGATATCAGAAGCATGGATCTTAACCTGCTCAAGGCACTGGACGCCTTGCTAGACGAGCGCAACGTGACGCGTGCAGCGGCGCGACTGGGGCTGACTCAGCCCGCCATGAGTGGGATGCTGACGCGGTTGCGCGAGAGCTTTGGCGACCCGCTGTTCGCGCGAGCGCAGCGGGGCATCGTGCCGACACAACGCGCGCTGGACCTGAGTATGCCGATCAAGCAGGTGCTAGGTGAGATTGACGCGCTGCTCCAGCCGCCACTGTTCGACCCGAACACTGCGTGTCTGACTTTCACCATCGCCGCGACGGACTACGCACTGCGCGCCATCGCCGTGCCGTTCCTGTCGGCGCTCAAGCCACAGGCACCGCATATCCGGGTGTCACTGGTACCCCTCGAAAACGGGCAAGTGCAAACCCAGCTCGAACGCGGCCAGATCGATGTGGCCCTGCTGACGCCAGAGATCACCCCGCCGGATCTACATGCCCGCGAATTATTTAAGGAACACTACGTCTGCGTGCTGCGCAAGGGCCATCCAGCCGCGACGGGGCGCAAGCTGACCGTCAAGCAGTTCTGCGCGCTCGATCATGCGCTGGTGTCTTACGAGGGTGGCGGATTCCAGGGTGTCACTGACGAGGCGCTGGAACGGCTCGGCAAGCGACGAGACGTCACCCTGTCGGTCAAGTGCTTCCTGATCCTGCCGGACATCCTGCGCGCCAGCGACATGGTGGCCGTCCTGCCGAGCCGCTTGGTCGCCGGCATGGAGGGTCTGGCCGTCTCCGAACCGCCCGTCGACATCCAGGGATTCACCAAGACCGCAGCCTGGCACGAACGTACCCATTACGACCCGGCGCAGCGCTGGCTGCGCGAGCTGTTGTTCGCCTCCTGCGCTGACCGCAAGTAACCAGCCACGGCAGCTACTCATACTTCCAGTACGGCGGCGCGCCGAACCCAGCGGCGAAGAAGTCGATGACGGTTCGCACGTCCAGCGGCACGGTCGCAATCATCCTGGGTCAGCTCACCATGTCCATCCTGATCGACAACTTCGGCTGGCTGGGCAACAGCGCCGTGCCTGGCGATTGCGTTGTGGCTCATCTACACAGGAAATAAGGAAAGTGCGGCAACAAGCCGTGAGGACGCCCAGGGAAAAGCGCCAGCCCATGTGGTCCGAGCGCCTGAAATAACGCCTGGTAATGGCTGCAATAGAAACGACGAATTGGACTGATTTCTTGAATCTCCCCATAATATCGCGCGATAAGCACACTTGCGCGTTGCGTCAATCTAATGCAGTGCTGGGAGAAGTTTTGTCGATGGTCATCGTTTTTGGAAATGCAGTCCGTCGCCAGCATTCTGGTATGGCCGAAGCGGTTGGGTCATACAGCGGGCCCGAGAAGTAAATGGGGTCTTCGTCAATGGTTCTGATCATCGCAGTTACAGCATTGACGGCACCGCCTGTGCTGACGCGATGCGCTTTTCGAGGGATAATCTCCCCATTTCCAACCGCCCCGGCGAATATGCCAATGCGCAGAAATACTTCGGGTTGAACGACAGCCATGAAGGGCTGAAAGCCAGCCATGAAGGGCTGAAAGCCAGCTTGTGGCTAGTACCAACCACCGACCCTCAGACACCAGGAGCACCGATCGCGATTACCAGCCATTCGAGCGCGAAAACGTTTCTTGCGAAAGTCATATCCATCGCAAGGAAGAGGCTGTCAAGCGTCGCCGCTAGCATTGACGGAAAGGACATTCCTACAACTAGCAAGTTGGTAGCTCAAGAGGAATACACCCAACTCAAGGATGCGATTGCAAGAGCCGATGCCGCTCTGGCTTCGACAACAAGTTCCCCGGTGCTGCTCGACTATCAAATCTACCTCCTTTATCTGGCGCTCAATGGCAGTAAGAACGACATAGGCGCCCGCTTCGGCGGATTCAACTACTTGGGCTTTGAGAACGAGGTCAGGGCCGGAACCATGACGCCGTAGTATCGGATTTGGGGCGTCTTGCGAACGGCAATGCGCTGCTACAGCGCGACTGCTAGGCGAAAGCCCGGATATTTGAGCACAGCGATTCGCTCAAGATATATTTATTTGTGATGACTAAAATAAAAATACTGGATTGGACTTATTTTATCTAAGCCGACATCATTTCAGTTATCCCATCGAATCCGAGGAAGCACTTCTATGACGAGGAACCACCCTATGAAAATGAACGCCATCCTGTGGCCTGAAGGCTATGTGCCGGGCTTCACCGAGAACTTCGCCTCTAACGAGGTTATCGTCGCTGGCTTGAGCGCAGCCGACCTATGGCCGTTGCTGGCTGATGCCACTAAATGGCCAACTTACTATACCAACTCGGCCAACGTCCGCTTCTACGACGGCAAAGGTCCTGTACTGGCCGACGGCGACCGTTTCTATTTCGAGACTTTCGGCTTCCCAGTCGAAGCTCAGTGCAACGAGTTCGTGGCTCCCACCGCGGACCAGCCAGGCCGCGTGGCCTGGCACGGCTGGGCTGGCGAGGAAGGTAGTGCCGACCGCCTGGACGTTCATCACGCCTGGCTAGTCGAAGACTTGGACGGCGACCGCGTGCGCATCCTCACGCAGGAAACCCAGAAGGGTCAACCGGCAGAGGAACTGCACAACACCAGGCCCAACCCGATGATCAACGGCCATCAGGACTGGCTTGATGGTCTGGTCACCGCCGCACGTAAGGCCAAGCAGGGTTAAGCATCATGATGTCGATGAAATTGTTACGCGTGCTGGCTTTCGGCCTTGCCGCTCTGCTGGTCGCCGGTTCGGCCTCGGCTGGCAGCGCGCTATCACAGCAGCCGATGCAGCAAAGCGCGATTATATGGCCGACCGGCTACCTACCGGGCACGACCGATAACTTTGTCACCAACGAGGTTATCGTCTCTGGGTTGAGTGCCGCCGATGTCTGGCCGCTGCTGGCCGATGCCACCAGATGGCCGACTTACTACGCGAACTCGGCGGATGTGCGCTTCTACGGCGGCAAGGGGCCGGTACTGGCCAACGGCGACCGCTTTTTCTTCAAGACTTTCGGTTTCCCGGTCGAGGCACAGGTCACCGAATACGTCCCGCCAACCGCGGGTAAACCTGGCCGCGTGGCCTGGCACGGCTGGGCTGGCGAGGAAGGTAGTGCCGACCGCCTGGACGTGATCCACGCCTGGCTGGTCGAGAATCTGCCGGGTGGCCGCGTACGTATCCTCACCCAGGAAAGCCAGAAAGGCGAACCGGCGAAGAAGCTGGCCGCCAGCAAGCCGAACGTCATGATCAATGGTCATCAGGACTGGCTGGCCGGTCTGGTCGAAGCAGCGCGCAAAGCCAAGCAGCATTGATGACTGGCACCCGCGCCATACAACGCATCTGAAAGGAGAAAAAATTCATGATTGGTACTGGCATCAAGATTCTTCTGATCCTGACTTCCCAAGCCACGATGGGCGATGACCCACGCCCGACCGGCGTGTGGTTCGAGGAACTGTCCACGCCGTATTACGCCTTCGTCGATGCCGGTGCCGAGGTGGACATCGCCTCGATCGCTGGCGGCAAGATCCCGGTCGATCCGCACTCCATCGAGGCCGAAGGCAAGAACCCGCCGAGCGTTGAACGCTTCCTTAAAGACAAGGCGGCGATGGCCAAACTCGAAGGTTCCCAGAAGATCGACAACGTATCCACCGAAGGTTACTCGGCGGTATTCCTGCCCGGCGGCCACGGCACGATGTGGGACCTGCCCAAGAGCGCCAGGCTGGCAAACCTGCTGTCTACTTCTTGGGCCAACGGCAAAGTGGTTGCCGCAGTCTGCCACGGCCCGGCTGGGCTCGTGAACGTCAAAGACACCAACGGCCAGCCGCTGGTTGCCGGTCGCCGCGTCAGCGCCTTCACCAACAGCGAGGAAGAAAAAGCGGGCCTGACCCAGACCGTGCCCTTCCTGCTTGAAACTCGCATCCGCGAGCTGGGCGCCAAATACGAGCGCGGCGACGACTTCCAATCCTTTGCCGTGCGTGACGGCAACCTCGTCACCGGCCAGAATCCCATGTCGTCCGGGGAAGTTGCGCGCCTAGTGCTGCAAGCCGTTGCTGAGGATTCCAAACAATGAGCCTGGCTGGTGATGTGGAGTCGCCCTCAAGCTATCGGGCCTGGCAATGGCACGATGGCAGCGAACCCCGCATGCTGGCGCTGGATCAGCTTGACATGCCGCCGCTGGCGGCTGGCGACGTGCTGGTGCGCAACGCCATAATCGGCCTGAACCCGGTAGACTGGAAGGTGCTAGGTAAGCTGCCGTGGGAGCCGGGCCATGTGCCCGGCGTTGATGGTGCGGGCACCGTGGTTGCCCTGGGCGCTGGCGTAGCTGGCGACTGGGTGGGACAGCGCGTGGCCTACCACCAGGATTTACAACGGCACGGCAGCTTTGCCGAATACACGCCGCTGGCCGCGCGGGCGCTGCTGCGCCTACCCGATGCCGTCGATTTTGAGACAGCGGCCAGCTTCCCCTGCCCGGCGCTAACTGCCTGGCTGGCACTGGAGAAGGTGCCGGTACGGGCGGGACAGGCGCTGTTGGTCAGCGGCGCCGGCGGTGCGGTCGGACATTATCTGGTGCAACTGGCGGTCGCGCGCGGTTTCTCCGTAACCACGATGAGCCATCCCCGCCATTGGGAACGCCTACTGGCGTTGGGTGCAGACGACTGCCTGTCCGGCCCGCAGGCGCCAGGTGCCACCTGGCCAGAAGACGGCAAGCGCTTCTTTGGTGTCGTCGATACCGTAAACGGTACCCATGCCCGCGGGCTAGCGACTGCGCTGCGGGCCAATGGCCATCTGGTGGCCATTCAAGACCGCGTGCCGGATTGGCCGCTGCCGCCTTTCGGTAAAGCAATATCCCTGCATGAAGTGGCGCTGGGTGCTTTACATCAGCATGGCGACGACGCTGACTGGGCACAACTGACAGCCGCTGGCGAACGCCTGCTGCAAGAATTTGCCAATGGGCGCCTGCGCCCGGAAGCCACGGTGGTGCGCGATTTCGCCGCGCTGCCCGATTTGCTGGAGGCGCTGCGCCAGCGCCAGTTTTCCGGCAAACCCTTGATCCGTATTTGACAGAAAAGAGAAATCCCATGTCCGAATTATTCACCCCGTTCCAACTCAAGGACGTCACCCTGCGCAACCGCATCGCGGTGCCGCCGATGTGCCAGTACAGCGCCGTTGACGGCTTCACTAACGACTGGCACCAGATCCACTATCCGGCGATCGCCCGCGGCGGTGCCGGGTTGGTGATCGTCGAGGCTACCGGCGTCTCGCCCGAAGGCCGTATCACCCCCGGCTGCCTGGGCCTGTGGGACGACGCACAAGCTGAGGGCTTGGCCCAGATCGCCACCAGCATCGAGGCCGCCGGCGCGGTGCCGGGTATCCAGATCGCCCATGCCGGCCGCAAGGCCAGCGCCAACAACCCCTGGGAAGGAGACGACCACATCCCCGAGGGCGACCCGCGCGCCTGGCAACCCATCGCGCCATCGGCCATCGCCTTCGGCGAGGGCCTGCCGCGCGTGCCCCGTGAAATGACCCTGGACGATATCGCCCTCGTCAAGGCGGATTTCGTTGCCGCCGCACGCCGCGCCCGCGATGCCGGCTTCAAGTGGCTGGAACTGCACTTCGCCCACGGCTACCTGGCGCAGAGCTTTTTCTCCGCATACAGCAACCAGCGCACCGACCAGTACGGCGGCAGCTTCGACAACCGTGCGCGCTTCGCGCTGGAGACGCTGGCGGCGGTACGCGAGGTATGGCCGCAGAACCTGCCGCTGACCGCACGCTTCGGTGTGATCGAGTACGACGGCCGTGACGAGGAAACTCTGGCCGAGTCGATCGAACTGGTCAGGCGCATGCGCGAAGGCGGGCTGGATCTGCTCAACGTCAGTGTTAACTTCGTCATCCCCGGTGTGCAGATTCCGTGGGGTACCCCAGCCTTCCTAGCACCGATCGCCGAGCGCGTCAGCCGCGAAGCTGGCCTGCCGGTGGCGTCGAGCTGGGGCATCGACGATCCGCAAGTGGCCGAGCGCGTGGTCGCCGACAGGCAGATGGATCTGGTGATGATCGGCCGCGCGATGCTGGCCAATCCGCACTATCCGTATGCGATGGCGCAGGCGCTGAAGGTGGAACACCCGGACTGGATACTTCCCGCGCCTTACGCGCACTGGCTAGAGCGCTACCGCGGCGCGGCTAGAGCCTCGGCGTAAGAGTATGCACATGGGCCGCGCGATGAGAATTGTCTGGACAATCGCACGGCCTAGGTGTCCCCCTCCCCCCCGCTATGGCGCCTTCCACCGTATCGACATGATCGACGCGGTAACCGGAAAGGCGAAGGTACCACTGTATACCGGGCCGCTGCTCAGTCCGCACGGGCTGGCGTTCGCACAGAGCCGGCTGTGGTTCACGGGCTAAGGAGCCAAGGCGCTGGGTCGCTATGACCCGCAAACCGGCCGTTTCGACTGGCTGATGGGCACCAGCCAAGACACCTCGCACCTGCTGCACGTCAGCGCGGACGGCTCCCGCATCCAAGCCAGTAACTCCGGGTCGGGCACGGCCAGCCTGTTCAAGCGACGCATGGTGCCCTCCCACTGGCGTGCGGTCGGCCGGTGCCGAACCGCGACTGGATTGGGCACATACCGTGGTGCTGACCGGCCCCAGTACAGAAGGCTTCGACGTGTCGCCCGATGGCCGCGAACTGTAGACAGTTGGCCCGGACGGCACGCTCGACATCCTCGATGTCGCGGCGGGCAAGGTGGCAATGACGTTCGCCAGCGGCCTGCACGGAGCGCACCGGCTGGTTTTCACGCCCGATGGTCGCCGGGTGATGGGGGTCAGCGTCAAGACCGGCGCGCTGACGGTGTTCGATATGACAACGTACAGGGTGGTCAAGCGGCTTCAGACAGGGCGTGGCACCGGTATCCACACGGATGCCACCGGTAACCTGGCCTTTGTGTCCTGCACGCCCGATGGTATCGTCGCCGTTATCGACTTGGCTACGCTAAAGGAAACCGTGCGCATCCAAATCGGGCGGTCTGATAGCATTACGCTGACGAAGTGATCGGCCATTACGTTCATCTTGATGCACGTAATGGCCTGATGGGTCTGTACAAGACGTGGGCGAATCCGACCCAGGCTTTACACAAATAAAAGGTGAGGTAATCCAGTGAATCTGCTCTATCTACTCATGGCTCTAGGCGGTGGTGCCGGCCTATCCATTCAGGCGGCGGTCAACAGCCGCCTGAGCGCGGGCATCGGCGGGCAACCGCTGGTGGCCTCGTTCTTCTCCTTCACCATCGGCGCACTTTGCCTAGGCGCGGTGGCGCTGGTACAGGCCGACTGGCACAGCGTCGCCGACAATGTCGGCCAGCAACCATGGTGGCGCTGGCTGGGCGGCGCGATCGGCGCGGTCTTCGTATTCACCACGGTGTATCTCGCGCCTAAGATCGGTATCACTAATGCCATGTTCCTGTTCATCATCGGGCAACTCACCGCCGGCATGTTCATCGACGGCTTCGGCCTGCTACAGATGGCGCAGCGACCGGTGTACTGGTGGAAGTTCGCTGGGCTGGGCGTGATGCTAGTCGGACTGGTGTTCTTTATGTTCGGCGACAAGCTGTTCCTGCACGAATAGGTGAAGCAACCCTCAATGATGGCCCCCCATAGCCTGCAGGTCGACGTCGCCTGACCACCGCGTTGGCGGTGATCGGGCTGATGCCCGATGGCATAGCTAATGCACAGGCGGCCATGCTGAAAGCCGGTTCTCTCGGAATGACTCCCGTGGGACAGCACCTACCGGCCGCGTGCCCGTAATGTGGAAGGAAACGCTGAACCGCCCCGCCGCGCGCGCTTGACTCATCGCCTTTTGGCTTGGGCGTACGCCGTGCGCGTCATCGCCTTTTTCTATCAAGAACAACATTAGGAACTGCATCATGACGAAAATTGCCGTATTGGGCCTGGGCGCGATGGAATCGCGCATGGCCGCCAATCTCATCAAGGGCGGTCACGCCGTGACGGTCTGAAACCGCAGCCTGGCGCCGACGTGGCGCGCGTGCTCGACGCGGTGGCCACCGCGCCGGTGTGGAGCATCGTCGCCGGACGTATCGCCGGCTCAATGCAGGCGGGCAACTTCGCCCCGCAGTTCCCCATCGGGCTGATCGTGAAGGACTTCGGTTACACCGTGCAGGTCCCCGGTTGCGATGCCGCCGCCCCGACTATCGCCGCTGCGCGCTCCGTGTTCCGCGCTGGCATCGAACGGGGCTTCGGCGAGGAGAACATGACCGCCTTGGTCAAGTTATTCGCCGTGTAATCCCGCTGAGATAGCAGCTCTCATGAAGACCAAACCAACTCTGGAATTCGGTAACGTTATCAAGATCCTAACGGCGGGGCAGGCTGATATCCACGGCTGGGCGGTGGCGATCGCGATCGTGAACAACGGCGGCTACCTGATCGGTCTGCACCGGCTCAACGGTGGCCAGGTGATCGGTGCGGTCGGCGTGTCAGGCGTGCAATCGCACGAGGATGCGCAGGTGGCCCGCGCCGGTATCGCAGTCCTTGGCTTGTAACCTTCTAATACGAAGGACTGGTGCCCGTTCAATTCTGGTCAGGCGACCTGTTTGGGCATGACGGAACGACGGTTACGAACCGCTATGGCAAGCAGCGTGAGCACTGTACAGATCGCATCGGTGTATATTTAACTCGACTAAGCCATTGATAAAACTACTGTATAGGGTTATGGCGTAGTCCAGCAAAGTGCGGTGCTGGAGTCATCCTGAAATAAAAAAAGGTTCATCTAATAATGAACCTTTCAACTCATAAGATAGCGAGAGCGTTAATATTACGTAGCGCTTCGCATCGTTATATTATGCCTTGGAAACAGCAACCATGGCTGGACGCAATAAACGACCATTCAACGTATAGCCCCGTTGCATCACCATCAGTACATGGTTAGGCGCTACGTCTGCGGATTCAATCATCGACATCGCTTGGTGAACGTCTGGATTGAAAGGGACGTGAATATCACCTACCACTTCAACACCAAACTTACGTACCGCATCTAGCAGTGATTTCAGCGTCAGCTCAATCCCTTCAATCATAGAAGCCAATTCAGGATTCTCTTTGTTAGAGACTTCTAAGGCACGCTCAAGGCTATCAATTACTGGCAGTAATTCGTTAGCAAATTTTTCCAGTGCGAACTTATGCGCCTTCTCGATATCGATTTCAGTACGGCGACGGATGTTTTCGATTTCAGCTTGCGCACGAACTTGGGCTTCACGCACGCCGCCTTGCGACTCGGCCAGCGCTTTTTCTAATTCAGCGATACGCTCATCACGAGGATCGATGCTTTCTGATGCATCCTGTTGATTTTGCTGCTCAGCTTGCTCGGCATTCAATACTTCAGGATCTTGTGGATTCGGGGTATTCTGTTCTTTACTACTCATGAAAATCTCCGCATTTCATAGTCATCTCGGCAATAAGGCTATTATGGGGATGAAATTTTGGGATTCAAGAGACTCTGACAGATTGTCGAGAGTTTTGCGCACAGAGGATGCTCACCCTAATGAATAAGTTGTTTAATTGTATCGGTATTGTTGGCCACCCGCGAAATCTGAGCGCATTGTCTACCCATGAACAATTATGTTGTTGGTTGAGCGAACAAGGTTACGACGTCATCGTCGAGGAGCAAATTGCTCGCGAGATGCAATTGATCAACGTACGTACCGCGACCCTCCCTGAAATTGGTCAACAGGCAGATCTTGCAGTGGTGATTGGGGGAGATGGTAATATGCTTGGCGCCGCACGCGTCTTGGCACGTTACGATATAAAAGTCATCGGCATTAACCGAGGTAATTTAGGGTTTTTAACCGATCTCAATCCAGATAATGCCATTGAAGAACTGAGCAAAGTGCTGGCAGGTGACTACACGACTGACTCCCGCGCTTTACTGGAAGCTTCAGTGCGCGGCGACCAGCTTCAGCCACGAGTCGCTACGGCCTTAAATGAGATCGTACTGCACCCCGGTAAGGTTGCACACATGATCGAGTTTGAAGTCTATATTGATAACCAATTTGCCTTTTCCCAACGTTCTGACGGGCTAATTATCTCTACAACCACTGGCTCGACCGCCTATTCACTTTCTGCCGGTGGCCCCATCTTGATGCCATCTTTAGAAGCGATTGCTATCGTCCCGATGTTTCCCCATACCCTCTCCGCTCGACCACTGGTCATTGATAGCCGCAGTACCATCAGTTTACGCTTCGCCAGCTTACGCAGCGAGCTTGAAGTGAGTTGTGACAGCCAGCTTGCGCTGCCCATCCAATTGGGGGAAGAAGTCATTATACGGCGCAGCCCAGACGAGTTATTCCTACTACATCCAAAAGACTATAACTATTTCACCACGCTTACCGGGAAATTGGGATGGTCGGAAAAATTATTCTGAAAAACGCTCGGCGGGTCTTTACTCAGTAAAAAAGAAGCTTATACTGTATAAAAAAACAGTTATGTTTTTCTATACAGGTGATTATATGCTGGCACAACTTACTATCAGTAATTTTGCTATTGTTCGTGAACTCGATATCGATTTCCAACAAGGCATGACCGCCATCACTGGTGAAACCGGTGCGGGTAAATCTATCGCTATCGATGCCTTAGGGTTATGTCTAGGTAATCGGGCAGATGCCGATACTGTGCGTCCTGGCGCTCAACGTGCCGATATTTGTGCCAGATTCCAGCTAAAAAAATCGCCTTCGGCCCAACAGTGGCTAGTCGAGAATCACCTGGACGATCAAGGCGAATGTTTGCTACGTCGTGTGATCAGTGCCGATGGCCGTTCAAGAGGCTTTATCAATGGCACCGCCGTCCCGCTCTCACAACTCCGGGAGCTAGGACAACTGCTTATTCAAATTCATGGGCAACACGCCCATCAGTTACTTCTGAAAACCGATCACCAACGGGCACTGCTTGACGCTTATAGTCATCATCCTGAGCTTCTAACGTCAATGCGTGATGCCTATAGTCAGTGGCACAAAAGCTGTCGCGAGTTAGCCGCCCTCACGCAACAAAAAAATGATCGGGCCGCACGTCGTGAACTCCTTGATTATCAGTTACAAGAGCTTAATAAATTTGCGCCAATCGAAGATGAATATCAGCAAATTGACGAAGAGTACAAACAGCTTGCCAGCAGCGGTCAGCGCATCACGCTAAGCCAACAGATTGTCCATTTAGTTTCTGAGAGCGAAGAGGCTTCCTTACAGTCTCTGGTTTACCAATCTCAACAGCTTTTACAAGAGCTCGTTTCACTGGATGACCGCTTAGCGCCGGTGAATAGCATGATGGACAATGCGGCGATATTATTAAGTGAAATGAGTGATGAATTACGCCACTATCATGAAGCCATCGATCTCGACCCTAATCGTCTACAAAGTTTAGAACAGCGGCTTTCACGCTACGTCTCTCTCGCGCGTAAGCACCATGTCACGCCCGAGACTCTGCACAGTACGCACCAACAATTAGTGGAAGAATACTCGCAGTTAGAGAATGTTGAGTCGGATATTGAACAGCTTACAGCTGAAGTTGCGCATTATCACCAACGCGCACTTGAGATTGCCGGTCAACTCTCTATGCAACGGCAACACTTCGCCACTGAATTAGCGGGACTGATTACAGAATCCATACAGCAACTAGCCATGCCACATGGCCAATTTAATATTGTGATTGCGCATACCCCGGATAAACTGACCGCTGAGGGAGCGGACAGTATCGAATTTCTCGTATCGGCGAACCCCGGACAGTCGCTACAACCTTTGGGTAAAGTCGTTTCAGGTGGTGAGCTTTCTCGTATTGCCTTAGCAGTTCAGGTCATTACCGCGAAGAAAATGGAAACCCCGGCTATGATTTTTGATGAAGTCGATGTGGGGATCAGTGGTCCTACTGCGGCGATTGTCGGCAAAATGCTGCGTAAACTCGGCGAATCGACCCAAGTACTCTGTGTAACTCACTTACCCCAGGTCGCAGGCTGTGGTCATGGACACTTCTACATCAGTAAACTGACTGATGGTGCAATGACCGAAACCCGCATGGTTAACCTCGATAAAGCAGCGCGGTTGAAAGAATTAGCACGTCTATTGGGGGGCAGCGAAGTCACCCGCAACACCTTAGCCAACGCTAAAGAACTTTTAGCGGCCTAATCGGGCACTTTTTCTCAGTATAACAGTCATATCTTGCGCCAGAGGTTTTCATCTGGCGTAAGGTCTATTATTATCGACATCTAGCTTCCCTGCGATCAGGGTGAACTTATTGTGATGGCAAGTTATGCCTGACGGCAACTGGTCAAGAAAAAGGAAACGATTCATGCGCAGTAAAATACTGACTGCTGCGACCGCGGCGCTATTGTTAACGACCGCAGGTTGCTCGACGTTGGAACGTGTAGTTTATCGCCCGGATATCAACCAAGGGAATTACTTGGTCGCGACCGATGTCAGTAAAATTCATACTGGTATGACACAACAGCAGGTTGCTTACACCTTAGGTACGCCAATGATGAGCGATCCTTTTGGAAGCAATGTGTGGTACTACGTTTTCCGCCAAGAACCGGGGCATGAGAAAGTCACGCAGCAAACCTTAACCTTGACCTTTAACAGCAGCGGTATTCTGACCAATATCGATAATAAGCCAGCGCTGAGTAAGACCAACTAACACTAATTCGCTACTCGATCACTGTTCGAGTAGCGACATTTTCTACTTTTTATTTGCTGCCGAGCGCTCTGCACGCTGCCGACGCATCTCTTTTGGATCGGCCAACAATGGACGATAGATTTCCACCCTATCCCCCTCTTCCACCTGATCCGTCAATTTAACCGGTCGGCTATAAATGCCCACTTTATTTTCCGTTAATTGAATATCTTTGCGAAGCTCTAACAGCCCTGATGCAATAATTGCCTCTTCGACCGTACTCCCTTCCACTACTGTCACCGGGCGCAGATACTGTTTTTCGGGAAGAGCGTAAACCACTTCGACGCGAATATCAGCCACGATAAACCTCTTGAGCCCGCTCACTGAAGGCCTTAACCATATTATTGGCTAATTCTTTAAAGATCCGCCCAAACGCCATTTCCACCAGCATATTGGAAAACTCAAAATCTAGGCTTAGCTCGACTTTACAAGCTTCATCGCCCAGCGGAGTAAAGGTCCATCCTCCGGTAAGCTTACGAAACGGGCCGTCTACCAGCTGCATAGCAATACGCTGGTTTTCGGTCAGGGTATTGCGCGTGGTAAAGGTTTTACTGATGCCCGCCTTTGAGACATCTACCGATGCGGTCATCTGCTGCTCGGATTGCTCTAAAATTTTGCTACCGGTGCAGCCAGGGAGAAATTGTGGATAGCTATCAACATCGTTGACAAGTTGATACATTTTAGCCGCGCTGAAAGGGACCAACGCTGAACGAGTGATCTGGGCCATAAGAGTTCCTGGTCTGAAAAAAACACCTTGATCATAGCAGTTTCAGCAAATAAACAGAAATGTCTAATCGGAATCAGCGTGCTAGAATAGCACCAATACTTAACTTTCTTACAATAGGAAGTCAGCGACGCCTTCAAAAAGTGGTGTAGAATAGGGATACTATGACAAAGAAAAAATCAAACAAACCTGGTTCCGCGACCATTGCAATGAACAAACGTGCCCGCCACGAATATTTCATTGAAGAAGAGTTTGAAGCGGGGCTTTCACTACAGGGATGGGAAGTCAAATCCCTACGTGCAGGCAAAGCAAACATTAGCGAAAGCTATATCTTATTACGCGATGGCGAAGCCTATCTGTTCGGTTCTACCTTTCAGCCGTTAACGGTCGCGTCTTCCCACGTGGTCTGCGATCCCACACGTAACCGTAAGCTACTACTGAAGCAACGTGAACTTGATTCACTGTATGGCCGTGTGAACCGCGAAGGCTACACTATTGTTGCCCTTTCTCTTTATTGGAAGAACGCATGGTGTAAACTTAAAATCGGCGTAGCAAAAGGTAAAAAAGAACACGATAAGCGTGATGATATTAAAAACCGCGAGTGGCAGTTAGATAAAGCGCGTATTATGAAGAACGCAAATCGTTAAATTACTGGTGCAGCAGCGTAATTTTCTGCTACACTACGTAATAGTACTTGGGGCTGATTCTGGATTCGACAGGATTCGCGAAGCCCTAGGAGCATGCCGAGGGGCGGTTGGCCTCGTAAAAAGCCGCAAAAAAATAGTCGCAAACGACGAAAACTACGCACTAGCAGCTTAATAACCTGCATAGAGCCCTCTCTCCCTAGCCTCCGCTCTTAGGACGGGGATCAAGAGAGGTCAAACCCAAAAGAGATCGTGTGGATGCCCTGCCTGGGGTTGAAGCATTAAACTTAATCAGGCTAGTTCGTTAGTGGCGTGTCCATCCGCAGCTAACTGGCGAATGTAAAGACTGGACTAAGCATGTAGTGCCGACGGTGTAGTAATTCTGGACGCGGGTTCAACTCCCGCCAGCTCCACCAAATTCTTCGAAGATGATTCCAGAGTCATTGTTAGAAGTCCTAAAAGCCTGCAAGGCGTAAGTCTTGTGGGCTTTTTTGTGTTCGTAGCATTTCAAAAGCTAGGCCTGAGTTAAGGGTTATTGCTGTAAACTACAATAAAATACTGAGCGTTTTACTGTTTTTACAGGCTAACCTTACCGCTAAAAAATTAACAGATACGTACCTAACTCAAGCCCCCTATCAGGTCTACTATACTGCCTCAGCACAACTGTATAGATACTGGCAGGCGGCTTTACAGGCGGTGCATTAGCCGCATGGGAAATGGGCAACTGGTGGAAGTATTGATGAAAGTAGTCACTAGCCTAACGCTATCGCAAATTAGCGAAGCAACGGATACCTGTCAGGCTTGCTCTGAAGTGCTGATCAATGGCAAGTCAACCGGAGCAACCATCGAAGGAAAAATACTCGAAGCAGCCATACAGGTTGATGAGCATCGCTACCTATTATTCGTGACAGATGGTGTAATTTTTGAAGAGTTACTGACAGTCCTACTTTTCGATACCTATCAAGGTGTGTTAGATAAAATCGTCATTGGCGACGCTTACACTACAGGGCTCATCGAAAATTTAGAGGTTTTTCCCCATTCAGTAAGCTTCCATTTTATCGGTGACAATATTTGGACAATAAAAGTGTTGGCCTCTCCTACAATTAAATTTCCCTTCACTGCCCCAAAGGGAATCACTCGACCGCTGGGATTAAGAAAATATTTGGACATTACTCGTTCGACGTTCAAAGACGCTATCACCAGCCCCTCCTCCCCTAAGCCATAAAAAGCCCGCAAGAACTCAATATCCTGCGAGCTTGATAAAGAACATCAATCCAAACAACTCACCGTTTCCCTCGCTAATTATCGCCTCTATCTATCCCCCGACTAAATTTAGGCACTGGCACGCGTCACAGCATCGCCTGCCTCTATCGCTTCCTGTTCCGGGATAAAGGGTTCACCAAGAGTCAGCATTAAACGGTTTGCCCAAGCAAAAAAGGCCGCTGATTGAAGTAAATCGGTGATGGCTAACGTCGATAATGAGTATTGCTGTAAGGCCCGCAAATGCTGTTGGGTGAGACGAGGCGGCGTCAGCGATAATGCGGCGACGGCCTCGATCTGCGCTTGCCAGCGCTCTGACTGTCCGGCGGATAGTTCATCCCCCGGTTGTACCTGCAACAGTAGCGCGATCTCTTCGGTTTGCTTAGAGAGCTGGCTCGCTTTTCTCGCATGGACTGAGGCACAGTAAATGCAACCATTGACCTTACTGACTACGGTCGCCGCCAGCTCGCGCTCTGCCCTGCTTAGACCACCTGGGGTATAGAAAATACCTTTATCGATCAAGGTTCGTTGTTCTAATACTGGCTGGTCATGTCCCAGTAACCGAAAATAGTCGGAGTGTTGGTGACCAAAACGTATCAGTACTTGTTGTTGCGCTTCAGTGAAGGCATCAAAGGGTTTAGGAGGAAGCCATGGCTCCCATCCTAGCTCTTTACGGGTAAACGCTTGGGGAGCGCGGCGATTTCCGGCGGTACGCGCCTGCAGGTGCCAGCGTCCCGCCGTGACGGCAGGCAACGTTTTTACCTGATGCGCTTCCGTCTCCGTTACGGCGTTAAGCACCGTAAAACCGGCGATTAACCGACTTTGAAAACTTACAAATGCAATAACCTGCGCTAAGGTAATTAGGGCATCCGTTTGCCAGCCCGCTTGCTGAAGTGCTTGCAGATGCTGTGGGGTTACCGAGACCGGTTCAAAGGTTAAGTGGCGAGCGAATAACAGCGCGGCCTGTAAGGAAGGTGTGAGTTCAGCGCCAGCAGCCAGAGTCTGGTAATGCTGGGCGAGAGTATTAACCTGATGCCACTCGGCAACCTGCGCGGCGACGGTGGCCCTTTCCGCCAACGAAAAATGAACAGTACCCGAGGTGAATAACACCTCATAGCAGCTTTGAGTATGGTCGGTGGCAGCTTGGCGAGTGTGCCGACTGTCAGCAAGCGCAGAACCCTCAACAATCGACGCCAGTGCCTGAATTAAATCATTATTGTTACTCATAAAGACCTCTCAAGTTCGCGAATTGTCGCAGTGTTACGCAGTTTGGGGTTGATATAGCGGGAGAGGAGTTCCAAAGAGCGAAGCACATCCTGATGCGACGGCTCCACCGAATGGACTTGGAAAGAGATATCGGTGACCCGCTGCAATACGCTGTCTTGTTGTAATGAATTCAACACGTCCTGTGGATCGCCGATATGCGCATCAAATTGACCGATAAAATCATCGAGGGTTTCGCCGCGTAACTGATGTCCGGCTTGTCGATAACCCTCTGCCTGTGCCGTCAGGCCGGGGAGTGCCACTTTGCGAGCATAATGCCGATCGTCTGCGACAAAGGCAGTCCGAGAAGCAAGAATGCGTGGTACTACGCCGGGCGCTAATGCGTCGAGGTAGGCATCAATAATCGGGTTCTGTAAAGCGTCTAAGGGTAAATGAGCCTGGCCCACGGGTCGCGGCTGCGTTCGGGATAACATCAAGCCATGTCCGGCTTTACCTGCCAGCTGTGCACCACGTTCAGAAAAGGTCGCAATCCAGATTTTCTTCGCTAAGGTCGCGGTTGCCGGATACAAGTAATTATCGGTGTCTGCCAGACTTTTTCCCTGCCATGCATCCTGCAAGGTGGCGAGATGCTGGGCAAAGACTTCCCCCCGTTGTTCAAAGGTTAACCCAAAGGTAGTAAAAGAGCTTGGCGTTCCCCCCGACCCCAAGCCGAGCTCAAGGCGACCACCGAGGAGCAAGTCAGCCACGGCGGCATCTTCCGCTATCCGCACCGCATTTTCCATTGGCAGTGTAATGATCCCGGTGCCCAGCCGGATACGTTGGGTGTGCGCCCCGACATGCGTTAAGAAAACTAATGGTGAGGGTAATCCCCCTTCACTCTCGTGAAAATGATGCTGAGCGACCCAAGCACTGTCAAAGCCCAGCTTTTCGGCGTGCTGGATCTGCTGAGTTGCCAAGCGGTAACGCTCGGCGGCAGGCACTTTGTCTAATAATCGAGTAAAAAAACCAATGTGCTTTGACATGATTGCTAAGCCTCTTGAAGGTGTTTAAAAGGGGGAATCGCCGCGATCAGTTGCTTAGTATAGGCACTTTGCGGACTCGCAAATAACTGCGCAGTCTCCCCTTCTTCGACTTGTTTTCCACCGCGCAGGACCGTCACCTGGTGGGCGATACGGCGCACGACTTGCAGGTCATGAGTGATGAACAGATAGGTCAGGGATAATCGCTGCTGTAAGGAGTGTAATAAATCCAAAATTTGCGCCTGTACGGTAACATCGAGAGCTGAAGTTGCCTCATCCAGTACCAATATTTCCGGCTCGAGGATTAAGGCGCGGGCAATCGCGACACGCTGACGCTGCCCCCCGGAAAGATGCTCAGCACGGCGAGATAATAGCGCAGGATCTAAGGCAACCTGACGGGTGACCGCCAGCACTTTATCTCTGCGTTGTTCACGGGTGAGCGGTTCAAAGTTGAGAAGCGGCTCCTCGATTACCGCAAAGAGCGTTTGACGCGGATCCAGTGATGAGAACGGGTTCTGATAGACAAATTGAATTTTTTTTCTCAGCCTCCGCCACTGTTCACGCGAATAGTTATCGACTAATTGCCCACTGATCTCGAGAGTGCCAGCATCCGCTTGTTCAAATCCTAATAAGATCCTGGCTAACGTGGTTTTACCAGAACCCGATTCCCCGACGAGTGCATGAGTGCTGCCCCGCTGAATCGTTAACGAGATATTGTCTAACGCCTGCAATTTTTGGTGTCGATCAAGCGGGAACTGTTTACCTATACCCTGTAAACGGAGGGCCGGGGCCTGATGACTTGTCGTACGCGAAAGAGGTGCCGCGGTGCGATAATTATCCGCGACATTATTGATTAACTCCGCTGTATAAGGGGTCTGGGGTTGATTAATCAAGGTCGTTGTTTGCCCCTGTTCTACCAGTTTGCCCTGTTGGAATACCGCTAGCCGGTCGGCATGGGCGGCGGCTAAGGCAAGGTCATGAGTCACAAATAACACAGCCGTTCCATACTCATGCCGTAGTTCATCGATTAACGTCATAATATGCTGCTGTACAGTCACATCCAGAGCACTGGTCGGTTCATCGGCAATGATTAGTGCGGGCTGTAGTGCTATTGCAAGGGCGATCAGGACACGTTGCTTCATGCCTCCCGATAATTGATGAGGATACTGCGAGTAACGTTGGTCGGGGTGACTCAAGCCGACACGGGCTAAGAGGGCAATCGCCCGCTGTTGTAACGACTGACGTGACACTCGTCGATCATTAAGTTTCAGTACTTCCTCGATCTGCGTACCAATCGTTTTCAACGGATTTAATGAATTTCCCGGATCTTGTGGGATCAGACTGATATGCAACCCACGGAGTGCATCGAGTCGACGAGAGGACCACTGACTGATCTCTTCTCCTTGGAAGAAAATTTTGCCGCCAGTAAGGCGACCATTTTCTGGTAATAGGCCTAAGACAGACTGAGCAGTAGTGGTTTTTCCTGAACCCGATTCTCCAACGACCGCCAGCATTTCGCCCGCGTTAAGCGTGAAGCTCGCTTGATGTACTCTCTCTTGCCAGCGCTCATCGGTGTAATAACTGATACTCAAGTTTTCGACGTTCAGGACAGGTATGCGTTGCGTCATCATCGTTTTTCTCCTGAAAAGGCACGGCTGATACGGTGTGTCGCGAGGACGATAACCATCACCAGTAGTCCTGGAAAGACTGTTAGCCACCAAGCGGTGGCTAAATAGTTACGTCCCTCAGCAATCAACAATCCCCACTCAGGGATCGGCGGTGGACTACCGAAACCAAGGAAACTGAGCGTAGAAAGCGCCAAGATTGCTTGACCAAACTGGAGCGCAGCAAAGGCGAGTAATGTCGGTAGTGCATTCGGAAAGACATGCCTAATAAAGACCTTAAAGAATCGTCCCCCACTGCCAAATGCCGCTTCAATATACGCTTGCTGCCGGATAGTGAGGACTTCTGCTCTGGCTAGACGGGCAAAGTTCGCAATCGAGGCACAGCCCACGGCGATGGCGGCGTGAGTATTGCCTACCCCGAGTAAAATAATGATGCTTAATGACAATAATAGCGCTGGGATGGATAACAACACATCGATCACTCGCATCGTGAGACTTTCCGTTTTCCCTCCAATAAATGCCGTCAACATTCCGAGAAAGGAGCCGAAGATCATGCCCACCGCTACCGCAGCACTGGCTGCCGATAAGGACCAACGCGCACCAAAGACTACCCGTGTGTAAAGGTCTCTTCCCAGTTGATCGGTACCGAGCCAGTAGAGGTGGTTTGGAGCCAGTAACTGTGCTCCGTCCACACTGTTATAAGGGTCATAATGTGTGTACAACGCTGGAAATAGTGCGGCCATGAGCGCGATAAGCATAATTGCCCAAGCTCCCCACAACCCGTAACGAAAAGGGGCACGTCGCCTCGGTAGAGGTCGGGGACGAGTCGATAAGCGGAGCGTATCAGTCAGGCTCATCTCGGCTCTCCTCTGTAAATGTTTAGGCGTGGATCGAGCAAGGGTGTCAACAGATCCACCAATAAATTAATCAATACGTAAGCGACGGCAGAGATCATCACAACACCTTGCAATACGTTAACATCTTGTGAGTCAACCGCCTGCTGCGTTACCTGCCCTAGCCCATTTAGACCAAATACGGTCTCGGTCACTAGTGCCCCCGCGATCAACTCTCCCAGCAATAACCCCGCCACCGTGAGCAGCGGTAAGCTGGCATTACGTAATACATGGCGAAAGAGTACACGTTGCTGGCTCAAGCCTCGCGCGCGAGCAGCGGTAACAAAGGGCTGCATACGGACATGTTCAATGCTACGCATAAAGATCTGCGCCAGAGGGGCCGCAATAGGAATTGCGAGAGTGATCACGGGTAATACCATTCCCCCTATCGGTGAGCGATTGATCACCGACACCCAGTGTAACTGAAAAGAGAAGAGTTGAATTAATACGATCCCTAACCAGAATACGGGGAGCGAAACCAGCAAAGAAGGAAGTGACAGAAGTAGATGTCGTAATGCTTTGAGCGCAGGAAGCCATGCAAGAATCGCAAGACCAGTCCCCAACACAATCGCGAGGAAAAAGCTGGGGAGGATCAACTTAAGTGTCTGCGGGAAGTTAGTCGCTAACACCTCAGTCACCGGTACACCAAGCTGGATCGAATAGCCTAAATTCCCCTGCAAAAGGGTACTAAGCGCCGAGAAGTACTGTTGCCAGAGCGGGCTTCCTTCCCCATACACTTTACGTATTTGAGCAAGCTGATCGCCGCTAAGTCCCAGCGAAGGATCAAGGAATTTAATTAAAATCGCATCGCCAGGTAGTAGCTGTAACAGGATAAATGACAAGGTCCAAGCGGCCCATAATACGATCATCCCTTGACCGAGGCGTTTAGCGATATAGCGGATCATTCGCCCTCCCCCCTTAGTGCTTAGCAAGCCAAGTATCGTAAAACGATGGGCGACCGACCGCTTCAAACCCGACCCCATTTAACCAAGGTGCACCAGCATACACCTGCGGCTCTTCAAAGATAGGGATGACATAGGCTTGTTCGAGCAGATAACGCTGAGCCTCTCCGGTCAATGATAATCGTTTAGCGTTATCCGTTTCGGTCGATATTTGGGATAACAGTGTATTCAATTTATCATCACGGAACGCTTTCACCTTATCGCTCAGCCCGCCTTTTTGCAGCAACGCATCACGGTTGGTTGGGTAAAACATGCTCTTCACCACATCTGGATCAGCTCTCCCCACTTCAGATACCATCAGCGGAGCTTTAATCGGATCGAGTCGATTAATTGCTGCCGTCCCCGAGTCGGCTGGACGTATCGTTAATGTAACGCCAAGCGCTTTCCACTGATGGGCAATCAATTGTAGGACTTCTTTATTTTGTGGTTGCGGGGGTGAAATATAAACGCTCAGTGCAAGAGGAATGCCTTGCTTCTCTCTGAGGCCATTACTTCCAAGTCGCCACCCCGCCTCGTCCAATAATTGGGCAGCTTGCTTTGGGTTGTACTGCAATAAATCCTGAAGAGGGATATAACCGGCCGCACTCGCGGCGAGTACGGAGGTTGCTGCCGGGTAGTGGCTAGAAAAAAGCGTTTCAACAATCTGTTTACGGTTAGTCGCCAATGATAACGCTTTACGCACTCGACTATCGCTAACGAGCGGGTTATCCGGACGAAAACTTAAGCTATCATTAACGCCTCGCGTCGGTTCTGCATAGACAGTGAAATGCTGAGCCGCGACGCGTTTCTCATCATAAGCCTGAACTTGACGGATGAAATCCGCTTGGCCGGCAAGTAACGCGCCAATACGTACTCCGTCCTCAGGAGTGACGATCACCTTAATTCCCTGTAAATAAGCGGGCCCTTGATGGGCCGCTCCCTGAGGTCCCCAGTGATAATCTTTTCGCGCGACCAGATCGACTTCATGGCCTAAGGTCTCTGCCGACACGACGAACGGACCGGAACCGATAATATTCCGCTCATCGCCCAGTTGTTCTAAGCTTTTAGATAATGTCGAGAGTGAAACCAAGCCTGAGCCTATCGCTGACGTCCCTTGTAAAAACCCTGGCGAAGGCTTTTTGAAATAGAATTTTACTGTGAGGGGATCGATAACCTCGCTGTGATCGTAATTGTTGATCACTTCAGAGACAGTGAGGTGTTTAGCGTTATTGCCTAAGCCATACGTATCAAAGTTTTTCGCTACGGCGGTGGCATCTAGCGGTGAACCATCGGAGAAGGTTACTCCAGGGCGAAGCGTGAAGGTCCATTCTGTTTTCTGTGCATTACTTTGCCAGCTTTTCGCAATCCATGGCTCTATTGCTAACGTTTTCGGGTTTTGCCATGTCAGCTTGTCGGTGATTTGATTCAATATGCCGCCATTGGGGTAAAACCCGCCAGCGGGGGGATAAAGTGTCGTGTGCGCCTGCTGCTCAAGATAAATTAAGGTTCCCCCGTTCACGGGCTGTTGAGCAGACCAGGCAGACGACGCGAGCAATACACTCGCCGCCCACAAAGAATGTGTTAAAAGACTACGTTTCACCCCTTTCATATACCGCCTCATTATTATTATTCGCTATCAGTTGATAGCTATAATAGAGGGACGATTTTCAGAGTTTAAATAACAAAAGACGCATAGCTTTTTTAAAATAAGTTTAAAGACTAGTGCGTTATGATTGAAAAAGCCTCCCTATGGAATTCGCGTTAAACAAAGCGTTTCGTCTTACTTATCTTGGAGACTAGTGAACACTATCTAGGCTTAAGCATGCTCTTTAAATGATCATAGGCAATATCGACAAAAGCGCGCAGTTTAGGCGGCATATACCGCTGTCTTGGATAGACAATATGAATAGGATCTCTTCTCGCATACCAACCAGGCAGCAGGGAGACTAAATTACCCGCGCGATGATCAAAATGACACTGATAATTGGGGAGCAATGCAATACCTTTCCCGGCTAGCGCCATCGAGGTAATGAGGCTGATATCGTCGCTGATAATGGCGTTATCAATCGGAATCGTCAGACTGGAATCCTGATTCTGTAGTGTCCAAGCTTCTTTACCCATTGGCGAGAAAGGTAAACAACAGTGGTGGCGAATATCTTGAGGAATTTTAACTTTTTTGTGATTGTTAATATAATTTTGGCTGGCAAAGACTTCCCACTGAGCCACACCAGCATGCTTCGCGATCAGTGTCGAATCCTCTAAGAGCCCCGTACGAATCGCGACATCTATCCCTTCAGCAACCAAATCAACATAGCGTTTGATCAAAATAAATTCCAGTTTGACCGCTGGCCAACGTTGATTCATCTCATCAATGATGGCGGTTAATAGTGGATTACCGATATCAAAGGGAGCAGAGACTCTCAGCACACCAGAAGGTTCTCCTTTTACATTCATGATGGAGGATTCTGCTTCAAAAAAATGTGCTAACCCTTCAGACGCATGCTCAAAATAGTCTTTTCCCGCCTCTGTCAGGTGCAATTGCCGAGTCGTTCTCTGAAGTAATGTCACGCCAAGCCGCTTTTCCAACATTGCAACACGGTGGCTCACCGTCGATACCGGTATTTCCAGTGATCGGGCCGCAGCACTAAAGCTTCCGGCCTGTACAACTTTGACGAAAACAGCGATCTGATTAAAGTCCATTATCCAATCCAATGGAAAGTGATTTCGATTTTTACATACTACTCTAAAAAATTTTCAAGCGTTAAATTAGCTTCATAATTTTTGCGGAGAAATGAGATGAAAAAGGTCGCGTTCATTAAGCGTAGTAACGGTAAGCACTGGGTAGGCGATGGCTTCCCAGTCAGGAATATTTTTTCCTATAGCGATATTGCTGCAGAAATGTCGCCGTTTTTATTAATGGACTATGCCGGTCCAGTCAATTTCCCACCGACCAATAAAAAATTAGGCGTGGGTCAGCATCCCCACCGTGGCTTTGAAACCGTCACTATTGTCTATCACGGCGGCGTTGCTCACCAAGACTCTTCTGGCGGCGGTGGCAGTATTGGACCTGGCGATGTGCAATGGATGACTGCGGCATCAGGAGTACTGCATGAAGAGTTTCATAGTCCTGAATTTGCGGCGACGGGTGGCGATTTTGAAATGGTCCAACTCTGGGTCAACCTTCCCGCTAAGGACAAAATGAGTACCCCAGGTTACCAGGGCATTTTAACTAATGATATTCCAGAAATAGCACTCCCCAATGCGGCCGGCTCCCTACGATTAATTGCCGGCGAATACGATAACTTGCAGGGTCCTGCTAGGACTTTTACCCCAATGAATGTTTGGGATGTACGAGCCAAGGCTAAAGGAGAGATTGAATTTAACCTTCCTGCTGGCCATACCTGTGCACTATTCGTACTGGAAGGGAAATTAACGGTTAGCCAAGCGCATACTGTGACTTCAGCAGAATTAGTGGTCATGGAGCGAGCCGAAAGCCGATTAGTCATCACAGCAGAACAAGCGACCACCTTTTTGGTGTTAAGTGGCGAGCCTATTAATGAACCCATTGTCGGCCGAGGGCCATTCGTGATGAACAGTCGTCAAGAAATAACACAGGCGATAGAGGATTTTCAAAGCGGACGCTTTGGGAAAATAGAACATACTATCAATTAAGATGAGGTAATTATGAGTTCAACAAATGGAATGATTGACCCGAATGACGCTGTTATTTTATTAATTGACCATCAAAGCGGATTATTTAATACCGTCAGAGATGTTCCGGTAAACGATTTGCGTCATTATGTCACGGCAATATCGAAAGTGGCATCGTTACTGAATATCCCTGTTATCACAACGGCTTCGGTACCAGACGGCCCTAATGGCCCTCTTATCCCAGAAGTTCATAAATATGCTCCCCACGCGGTCTATGTTCCGCGTACCGGACAAATTAATACATGGGATAACCCTTTATTTGTCGATGAAGTGAAAAAGACGGGAAGAAAAACACTGATTATTGCGGGGACCTTGACCAGTGTCTGCATGGCTTTTCCAGCGGTCAGTGCCGTACAGGAAGGGTACAATGTCTATTGTGTCGTCGATGCCTCAGGCAATTGGTCTAAGATGGCGACTGATATTACTATTGCACGCGTTGCCCAAGCAGGCGCAGTTCCTACCGATACCTTTGCGATTGTTGCCGAACTGATGCGCACTTGGAATCGCGCAGAGGGATCACAATTTGCTGAAATACTTTCCGAACACGTTTGTCCTGAATATAAATGCTTGATGGAAAGCTTTGGTAAAGCACAAGCGGTTGCCCACGACGGACCTGAAACCAATCTAGAACATTATAGATAGCCATAATCAAAACCTAGCGACTCAAGAATAGCGCCTATCGGCGCTATTCTTAACTCGTTGGGATACCTCAAAAAGAGAGAACACCTCAGCGCTTAAGTACCGCTACTGAGCGATGATAAATCGCTCGTTATCATCAATATAGGTTTTCTCGCCAGCTGGCTGCAGAATAGCACCGAAGTTCATCTGAGCGCGTAGTGTCCATGAATTAGGTACACTCCACTGTTTTCTCACCTCTTCGTCGACAAGAGGATTGTAATGCTGCAAATTAGCACCAATCCCTTTTTCGGCTAATGCCAACCATACTGCATATTGGGCAATACCAGTGCTGTGCTCTGACCAGACGGGAAAATTATCGGCATAACTAGGGAATTGTTGCTGTAGAGTTTGCACAACATCTTGGTCTTCAAAAAATAATACCGACCCAGCTGCTTGAGAAAAACTGTCTAACTTAGCGGAAGTCGCCTGAAATCGTGCTTCTGGCACAATTTTTTTTAACTGTGTCCGAGTAAGCTCCCAAAACTTGATGTGTTCATTTCCCAATAAAATGAGGATCCGCGAACTCTGTGAGTTAAAGGCAGAAGGGGCCTGTTTAACAGCCTGTTTGATAAGATGAATGACCTCATCTTCAGACAACGGAATCTCTTTTCCTAGTGCATAAATAGAACGACGTGTTTCAGCTAACGATAAAAATTGGTCAGACATAATATCTCCTAAAATTAAGGCCATTTCATCTCACACTGATGATGTTCTTACTCCCCTAGTTGTAGTTGGCTAACCCTCATACTGTCAACGCTTCTGAGCCGAATTATCGGCACCTATACTGAAGGTTAAGATTAGGCACTTAAACAGAACATGAAGCTAAGTGGAAGAGCGCCGCCATCACCCCTAGACTAAGAACAGATAAAACGTGTTAAGTCTAAAATTTAAGCCGAACCTAAGCTTGAGCACGCGCAATATCTTTTATCAACCAAAGTAGCAAAATTTTACGAGCAAGATCTTAAAGTCGTAGTTTAAAGACGACACAATCCCAGATTCTCACTAAAGTAACTTAATGTAATACCCTGAGAAGGTGAATTTCCATTTTTACCTACCGCCTACTCACCACTATGCTTAAAGCATTCATATCGCGCAAACAAGGAATATTATGCTGCAGGAACAACAAAGTACCCAATCGCGATTCGCAACACGTTTAGCATTTTTTGTCGCGGGCTTCGTCACTGCCACTTGGGCAGCACTGGTTCCCTATGCCAGAGCAAATACTGGGGTAAATGATGCGACATTGGGTTCATTATTATTATGTTTGGGGATAGGGGCATTAATTACGATGCCAATTACGGGAGCACTAACAAGCCGTTTTGGTTGCCGTAAAGTTATTATTGCTGCTGTAGTCGTCATTATTTTAGTCCTACCTTTCTTAGCAATCATCACCCAGCCTTTGTTACTCGGGTTAGCCCTGTTGGTATTTGGAGTAGGCGTGGGGATCACTGACTGTGCAATGAACATCCAAGCAATACTGGTTGAAAAAGCGTCACCAAAGCCCCTAATGTCGGGTTTTCACGGCCTGTATAGCATTGGAGGCATTGCCGGGGCAGGATTGATGACCCTACTGTTAGCCTGTGGAATACATGTCACCCTCGCAACCTTGCTTATTGTGCTTTGTGTCGTGATCTTAGTGGCCTTCAGTTTTCCTGGATTGTTGACCTATGCCAATCCTAAAGAGGGTCCCGCTTTCGCGATGCCCAAGGGTATTGTCTTGTTACTCGGCATTATCTGTTTTTCAGTATTTTTAACCGAAGGAACGGTATTGGACTGGAGCGCCGTTTATCTTACACAAATCAGAGCGATGCCAGAAACCTTAGGGGGCTTAGGCTACACTAGCTTTGCTGTGGCAATGACTCTTGCTCGATTGACCGGTGATAAGGTGGTGAAACATTTTGGGCGACTGAAAGTCGTTGTGGCAGGAGCGATAATTGCAGCCTTAGGCTTAGCTATAGTCACCTTTATTCCTGTCTGGCATCTCTCTCTTATCGGTTATGCATTGATTGGCGCCGGATGCGCAAATATCGTTCCGGTGATGTTCTCGGTCGTCGGACAGCAAACCGTTATGCCTCAAGCTGTAGCCGTACCAGCCATGACCACACTAGGCTATCTTGGTGTATTAAGTGGCCCAGCCGTTATTGGATATATTGCGCACTTTAGCTCGTTACCTGTTTCATTCTTTTTAATTATGCTGCTGATGCTTTTTGTCGGGGCCCTTTCCTTTAAGCTTAACCTGAATCGAATCGGTTCATCCGAAGGCTGATACCTTAAAGAATAGTGGCAGGTATACCTTTACCAGGATACCTGCCAACATCACGTAGATAACGTTCTAAACTCTTTCCTAAGAAATGGGTAGTTTCATCAATATTTATCCTATCCCCGGAGCGTACCCGTTACTAACAAGAATCTTCCTTCATCCTGCTCCTTCTGACCTCACGAATGTAGCTTAAGAACATAACCATGATGGTGATAATTTACTCACACCAACGCTTTATTAATGGCTCGCGAATAAGCTATAGCAAATCGGGATTATGAAATATTAGATAAATTAACTATTCTTACTCTATTGATTCCTAACTCCACACACCATCGCCAATGGATAGTCCCCAAAATAAAGGTATGCGTGATTGGCTCGTTTTTATCCGAACAGTGGAAGCCGGGAGCCTATCTGTCGCCGCAAAAGAGATGAATATGACTGCTGGTGCAGTCAGTAAAATTATTTCTCGGCTTGAGGAATATACATGTACTAACCTACTAATACGTGATACCCACGGTATCGAGCTCACGATTGCTGGGAGATTGGCCTACAACAAGGCGCTTGAAATTACTGGGCTATTTGGTGATTTACTTGAAGAATTACGCAATCCTCAAAAGCAGATACGGGGGGTCTTGAAGTTAAGTGTCCCAGTCATTCTTGCTGAGTTTCTCGCGAATAACTGGGCGCAAGAGTTTATGGAGAAATGGCCCGGTACTCAAATTCAATTAGATGCGAGAGAGAGCTCAGAACTTAGCCAAGATGTGCCAGATCTCGACAATCTTATTTTACGCAGCGGCAGACCTGAAAATGAGAACATTGTTTATCGAGAGTTACCAGGATTGAAAGTGGTGCTGATTGCTACTCAAGAATATATCGATAATAACGGCTGCCCACTTCATCCTACTGACCTTGCACAGCACAACGTCTTTAATTTACGTCACAATGGGTTCGGCACCACATTAAAATTTAGTAGCGGGGATGAAAGCTATGAGATTGATAATATCAATAATAGCGCCCTCTCTTCGAATAATCATTTATCCCTGATAAATTTATGTATTGAAGGAAAAGGCATTACTTTGGGTACTCCGGGCTGGTTAAAATCTAATTATGCAAAGCAAGCGAAACTCATAACATTAATGCCTGAGTGGACATTAGAACAGGTACCCGTCTACTTAGTATGGCGACCTAGGAAAATTTACTCACCACTCTTCATTGCTTTTCGGGATTATATCGAGAAGAAATGGATAGAGAGATAACATCGAGAGTTGAATATAGCTTGATGATAAACAAGCCTGATATCCCTATCAGGCTCCAGCTTAATTATTAAGGAAGGTAACGCGCAATAGTCACGGCTAATTCGTAATCATCACCCGCTGCAATAGTTTGTTTGGTATTGGTAACGATTTTCGCCATAGAAGTAGGCGGCATTCTATTCCAGTTACGTCCACCTAAGTTGGGTTTGTAATCAATACGCCCATCATTACTTACTTTAACTTTAACTTGTTTTGTAGAATCCGAGAGTGATTTCATCACCCATCCTTGGTCAGGGGCTTTGGTTGAGTTTGCAGTATCATTCGGATCGTTACCGATTAACCACGCTACCCCAGGATTCACTACACTCACCGTAGCGATAGTCGTATTATCTTCCGTGGTCCCTGCTGGCAGACCGTTAACAGGAGTAATCGTCCCATCAAAGGTGGTCGTAGCACCGAATGCTACTGGAGTACTAATAATCTTAGACTGTTCTGCGCTCTCTGCAAAAACAGCGGTGCTTGAAAGGACGCTCGATGCAATCAACGAAGCAATAAATAATTTTTTCATGATAAATCCTATTTTTATAATTAAACCACTACTGATATATCAATTGGCGAGTAATACACTTGCCAAAAGATTGATTTGCCAAATACCCGCAGGGATAACTTGATTTCCTACTACAACCAGCGAGTATTCCGCATAATTTTTATCTGTGAGATAAATGTTTCCTCCAGACTGATTTGGAGTCCATCCTTCTCCCATAACCCTAAGTTTTACTATATTATTAGGATTGGTTGGCGAGTGAAAAATCAACACTCCACCAAGGTTATTAACTTCCCCCATTGGCTTAATAATAAAACCATCATGTTTGCCCTGATAAGCTAATCGCCCCTGAGCAATAATAGTTCCATCATTAATCTCTCCGCAGGAAAGGTTCATTGATGGCTGTATAGAAGTAATTAACTCTTCAGCCGATACTTTATTAATTATTAAAGACAGAAAAAAAACAGCTATTAATTTAAGCATTAATCTCACCAACCATTTATATTACTTACAAACCACCGATTGGTTATAAATACCGGATATAGGTTTAGTCTCTGACAATGTATAATTTATAATACAATTTTTTATGGGTGTGACTGCCTTAAGTACTCCCTCTTTTGCTAATCCAGAAAGATAAGCTTCACCATTATCATCAACAACGCCCGCTATCCCCGGCTGGTCTTGGACAAAGATTTCTGTACCTAGCGGTAATTTCTGCCTAGAAGAATTTACAATTGAAAAAAGAGCTTTTGCACCAATCTTCGTTTTAAAAGGCATCTCAATAACTGCCCCTTGCGTTGGAACGGCCCGACTTTCGCTCTGTAAAATTTCTGCGTTCTTAGATAAAGAATTAGTATCCAATTTAACGAGATTATTCTGGTAATTCGATAAGTAAGGTAAAATCGTATAGCCTCGGAAATCTGTTTTAATCCCAGGCCATCCACCAACCTTGACGCCTCTTGCTCCTGGTGTTTCAGCTAACACAACAGAATCTGTAAAAGGCTGACCAAAGGTTACTCCATGATGATGTACTATCACCCCACCACTTAATGAAGCACTTATATTTCTATATTGAGAACTATAATTGTAACTACCACCAATCTTACCGTAACTACCAGCCCATTCAGCTGAAGCTAAATGATTTGCTAAACTTGAACTATTTTTATTTATATCGTATTCAGATCTCACTGACCACGACAATTGGCGATCGAATGATTGACCATTTAATCCTAAATCATATTTTTGTTGTCTCCTACTCGGTGAATTAAACCCAGTCGAAGCTTGAATCGAGTTACCTAACCATCGATCAAGTTGGAAATAAAAACGCACACTAATAATATCGTCTTTATTACTTCTATTATGGTCCAAAGCATTCATACTTCTTTGCCAATCAGCAGTCATAGAAAAATATCTGAAATTTTGAGACCAACTCAAACGATAGCTTTCAGTTTTTTTTCGTTTTCGCCATAAGTCTTTTTGTAATGATGCTGTTAACGTACCCAGCCCTCCAACTCCCTGTGAAAATTGTATAACGCTGCTGCTACGATGTTGATAATATGAATCCTTTAAAAGGTTATCTGAATTATTACCATAGCTATCAAAAACATCTGTAATATCGTTATATCTATTACTATAACCAGAATAGGTTGCAGAAATCTGAGAGTTCGTTGCTGCAATGGTATTGCTATAACGTAATCGCGATTTATTTCCAGAGCGTTGTTCTTGATGATTAAAACGTGATTTCGCTTGTGTTCCATCAACAGAAACGCTACCCAATTTTCCAAACGATATGCCTAATCCTAATGTGCCCGCCTTATAACTATCGGCAATTTCACCTCCGCCAAAGGCTGTTAAGTTCCAAGGTAGACCGACCATCACCGTACCTTGAGTAATATCCTGCTTAGAGTGAAAACCTGCAGGATGATAGCGTCCAGACATGACGCTATATTTAACAAAACCTTGATGTAATGAGATTGCGGGTTTCTGATAGGGCACAATGAAAACTTGCGGTCTTCCATCCGTTTCCCATACCGTTACTTCTAAGTCTCCACCATCCTGAGCCTGAGTGATATTGTTAATTTCAAATGGTCCAGGGGGCACATTAACATTATAAATACTGTAACCATTTTGTTTTATTTCAACTCTTGCCGATGTCCTCGCAATGCCTCGTACCATAGGCGAAAATTCTCGCTGGCTGTAGGGCACCATGTTATCGTCAGTGCCAAGCATTACCCCGGTAAAAGGAATGCTATCAAATACGTCACTTGGAGAATTACGTTGGCCAACCACTAAGCGGCTTTTAACGTTGTATAGTCCTCGTTCAGCATAAGTTGCGTTACTTTTCCATGTATGCTCGCCGCTGTCCGTATGCTGCCAGGTAGAATTATTTCTCACACGCCATGCACCCAGGTTAAAACCAGGGGAGAATTGTCCCCATGAGCTTCGTGTTTTAGACGCTCCCCCCTGCTTGTATTCATTTTCGTTGGTTCCAACACTATAATTCATCACCAAAGCATTAATACCATCATCCCAGAGTTCAACGGGAGAAATATCGTTGTACTCTGTAATCAGCAATTCCTGTGGGACCGAGAAATTGACTTTTGAATTATTTAAATCCAAGTTCATTTTAATTAATTTATTCGATAACAAATCAACAATGTCATTTTTACTCTCACTGTCGATTTTTTTTGTGTCAACCCCCCATTTTATGATATCTCTCTTATTAAGATAGGGGGTTAAAGAACCATTCTTCCCGTTTTTAAAAGTGATCTTCTTGTTTTCTATAAAGATACCATTTATATAAATATCGACATCATACTTACCTGGCTTACTCTTACCCGATATCAAATACCCTTTATCTTTTTCGGTTAAATTTTTACTAATAATATCAGTATTGAATTTAAACTCCTCAGCTTTACTAGATAAAGTGGATAACATCAATAATGAAAAAGTAATTCTATAAAAATTAGGATGCATCACTTAAAAACCAAGTTATTTTAATTTCGTTGTAAAAACCGCACTTTCGCCACCGTAATCTGCAATCACTGTCCACTTTACCGTACTGCCTTTTTCTGCACTTTCGTTTATAGACATGGAGCCTTGAGGTGATAGATAATTATCCAACAGTATTTTTTTTCCATTCACAGTAAGAGAACCTATACTCATAACGAATGGAGTAGGATTGTGAATGATTATTTTCCCTCCAATCGATTGCCACAACAATTTATCGCCTTCAGTTTGAGGGCTTCCTGATAAAGAGCTCGGTCTATAAATCAGTTTTTCACAGGTACTGACTAATACATTCAAATTTATACCAACATTTTTCTTACTCTTTTCAGTAGAGCTTTTTTCAGGTGGTAATGTATTAATACAAAGATAGGATAGTGATTCCTTTTTATCTTCATCAATATTTTTATTTTTAATAATACGAAGTGATACCTGCTGCCCTGGATCAAGTCTAGATATAGGTGGTGTTACGATAAAGTTCACGCCATCACCTTCATTAACAGGCATTATTTTTGCCTGTAAAAGCACAGGGTAGGCCTGCTTATTCACTGCACTTAATGATTGTGAACTATCGTTTTCATTGTAGATAACTCGCGTTTTATCTAAAAATAAAGAAAACTCTCTTTTATTTACCTTTAAAGGTTCAGCTGACAATGCATGTAACGTGACCAGTAATAAACTTACCACAGACAATCTAATCTTCATTTTATTTACCTAATTACAGATGTAGTAAATATATTCTATATAATTTTTTCTACACAACTCTTTCCCGTTGCGTGCAAATATACAGAACGCTATTTTTTTATAAAAGCTGATTTTGGGAAAATTTGATTTTCCAGATTGGAAAAATTACTCATAGATCAGTTAAAAATTGATACTTCCTGCGCTTCCGTCGTTTAATTATTAGTAGGGTAAGCACCTCTCTCTCCACTTATTCTCTATATATTTCAAAAACTCCGTAAGCTCTTTTTTAAAGTAAGGTCTATCCTTCCATGCCAAATAGTAGTTAAGATCTTTCATCTCCCACTCACTCAATATAATTTTGATCTTTCCCATTTCAACCAACTCCCGGATATGAATAATGGGAATACCAACCAAAACACACCCCTTCTCTAATACCATTTTTAATGATTCTTCTATCGAGGATAGATGTAGCCCCTCATTAGGCAACTTATAAGTTTCTCCTGCATTGTTTAATTCAATATCGTGCTCATCCTCATTGGCGATAAAATATATTGTCGAGTTGTTTTTTAAGTCCTCAGGGGTCGATATCTCTGCGACGACATTCTCTTCAGTGCTGCAGCAGATAACTCTCTTGACTGGATGAAGCTGTCTATGGATAGCCAAAGGGTAGCCCAATTTACGATTAGTAATGAATAGCTCATCAATATCTAAGCTTTCCAGATTCCCTTTTCTATCGATAACCGATATATCTACATCTTGTTTATTACTACAATATTCATAACACCAATCCACCAAAATTGACTCAATGACACGTCGAGTTGTTGATATCTTCAAGGTAAATTTAGCTGACTTTAAATCATTAATAAATCGCTGAAACTGCTCAGTAATGTGTAATGACTTTTCGTAAGCTATTTCCCCCATCGGTGAGAGTTTTATACTGCGTGTAGTGCGTTCAAATAGCGTCATTTGTAAATAACTTTCCAAACGCGTTAGCCTTTTACTTATGGATGAAACACTCATACCCATGTGCGATGCGGTCTTAGAAAGGCTTTTGGTTTCTGCTATTGAAATAAAGATCCAAAAGTCCTTTAGGTAAAACTTCATTTTTTATATTCCTGACATTTATCTAAAACTGATTTTCAATATATTCAAATATAAAAAAACGATCAACACAGTATCAGTAAAAACAGATTTTCCAATTTGGAATCCATTATTAAGTTATTAAAAATAAATGACTTACTAATTTTTCGAGGTTATCTGAAAATTCATTTACTAATGATTATCATTTAGAAAATTTATATTATTTAATATTAATATATTAAATATCCTCATAATTTGAGTGGGCGATTGAGGCTAAGTAAAAAAAGGGAATATTCGATACCACTTTTGAATAAGTTCAAAATATTAACCAAATCATTTACATGGATCACAAAATCTAGATATAGATAGGATTTTTTCAAATTTTGTTACAAGCCGCTGCTATCCTTACTACACAACACAATAAGGAGATAATCGTGAAAAAATTAGTTCTAGCATCGTTGTTAGCGAGTTTGGCCCTGCCGGTATTTGCTCAGCAAGCTGGGTTCACTGGACCAGGTAGTGAAGGTCAACAACAGGGTGGCTTCAATGGACCACATAAAACCTTCACCGTAGCACAGACCAAGACACTACAAGATGATGAAAAAGTGATGTTAGAAGGTCAAATCACTAAGAAGATCAGCCATGAGCATTATGAATTCAAAGACAGTACCGGTACGGTCGTTGTCGAGATTGATGATCACAAATGGATGGGACAGTCGGTTTCACCGAAGGATAGAGTAAGATTGGAAGGTGAGGTTGATAAAGATGGCAGTAAAATCGATATTGATGTGAAAAAAATCACCTTGATTAAGTAACAAATGAAGACGCCCCACCAACGAATTGGTGAGGCGTCAAAATAAGGAATAGAGTCCTTCCTTCCCTATTTCTGCTTATTGAAACGATACACTAAGGCTAGGGAAGTCATTAACATCAATATCGGCGGTACCACCACCGCAATAAGTGGCGTAATGGCAAATATTAGCCCAAGATTGATGCATATCTGATAAATGATATAAGTGACCAATCCGACAATGACCCCCAAGGATAGACGATTCCCCATTCCCGTATCCCGCGCATTAACAAAGGTGAAGGGGATAATTAGTAGTACCATCGCCAGCACCAAAATAGGTCGCCCTAACTTTTGCCATAATGCGGAGCGATATTCCATAGAGGGCTGCGCAGTGTCTTTAAGATAATGAATATAACTTTTAAGCTGAGGAATTGAGTAACTTTCCGTCGAGAGCTGTAGTTGCTTCAAATTGCTGCTGTTAAAGATTGAATGCCATGTCATATCAGCTTGTTGCTGAGTAGACTGCCCTTCACCCTGCCATTGTGTATGTTTAACATTGTGCAAGGTCCAAACATTATCTTCTCCGTAAGTCGCCGACTCTGCGAAGATATAATTATTCAAGGTTAAATCACTGTTGTAATCAAAAATCTCGATTTTCTGCGGCTGTCCATTTCTATCCAGATGATCAATACGAACAAACTCTTGCCCTTGCTGCCCCCAAATCGTCTTGGTATTAGGATCGCTGTCTTGACTCTCTGCCAAAGCCGTTTCTTTACGGAGCTGAGCTTGCTGTTGAAGTGGCGATGCCACCCACTCGTCAACGACTGCTAATGATACGGTGAACATCACTCCAGAAATTAAGACAACAATTGCGATTCTAAAAATAGAGAAACCCGCACAACGTATAGCGGTAAGCTCCATATTTTTAGACATATTTCCTAAACCTACAATCCCTCCTAGTAATGCAATAAATGGGCTTAGATTGACGAGGCAGCGGGGAATAAGTAGAACCACCACGAGTAGCGCTTGCCCCCAGCTGTAGGTGGCAGAAACATCTTCTAGCTCCGAGATAAAATCAAAAAGCGTGAATAAAGGGACAAGCAATAGCGCCGCGGCGAAGTAGCCGATAAATAAATGGCGGATTAAATAACGTGAGAAGATATTCATTTAAACCACTTCTTCAGTAGTGAAGAGTCTCTGACCCAAAAATAAAGATTACCAAGCAGCATAACCCATGATACTAACCATACTCCGATTGCTGGCGGTAACATGCCATTACTGACTAAAGTTCGGCAGATATTACCGGCAAAAAAGATAACGATAAACACTAAAGCTAAAGGAAGTAATACCGAAAAACGGCCTTGGCGTGGACGTACTCGACTCAGTGGAACGGCTAATAATGTCATCAATACCGCATTAAGCCCGCGCGTTTGTCGCCACTGGCGTTCCGCGATATCTGATAAATCACGTGAATGATCCAAAGTCTTCATTGACTTCGCTTTACTACGCACTTCCTCATCATCGGCTGCGGGTTTCAAGTTTATCGCTAAATTACGATAAGTTTGTTGGCTGTCATTATTTGAGCCATGTTCAAAGGTATAGGCTGAACCTGATTGTAAGTGTGCAATGGGGTTCTGCGGTCGAGTGTTATCAATACTCCCCACTTGCGAACGGAAGACTTTTGTCACGCCTTTATCGGTGGTGTAGATAAAAGTATTTTGTATATGGTTATCAGTCGGCGTGATAGTTTGAGCATGAACCATAGTGCCATCATCTTCAATGTTGAACTTATTAGCTTGTAAGTGGCTCACATCGAAGCTGGATTGTGATTGCTGTGTGAGTTGGTCAATATGCGCATAAGCCCAAGGTCTGCCATACATGGAAAGCAACGCACAAACGATGCCTACCGGAATAGCGAGTAATAAGATCCCCCGATACAGGCGCAGAGGTGAGATACCTGCGGCCAGTGCTGCGGTGATCTCTGAATCGCTGTAAAGTTGCCCCAGTGAAATTGCCGTTGCGACGTACAGGCCAATTGGCAATAACATCTCCAATGCAATCAATGCCTTGTAGAACACGATGACAAATACTGCTTTAAGTGCAAGGGTCCCATTCGCCGCATCGGTGAGGTAACGTTGAGCGGAATAGATAGTGAATATAAAGATTAAGAAACCGACAATCATCAAGACGACGTTGCGTGTTTCTTTCATGACATAACGCTCAAACAGATACATAATTTAACATTAACCCCGCAATACACTTTTAATACGAGTAATTTCTATTCGTTCTTTCGTAGCCACATCAGTCGGTGAAAGTCGACTAATCATTGAATGTTAACACATAGCGAATCAATGAGCCGTTCGAGTTACCAATTATACTGTTACCAGATTAAAAAAATGATCGATAAACGGCGCTTACTCTTTGGTCGTGAAGGCTTAGTGTCACCAATGAGTAAGCGCTTCTGCCGCCCTGCACATCAACAGTGAAGCTTAACAATACAGCGTGAATGCTTTATCATGCTGCATTCGAAATAGGGATCCCTCCGCCATCACCGTGGCGAATAATCCATCTTGTTAGCGTTACCTGAAGAAGTCATTCCTAATCGCTATTCAATACTGTCTTAGAGTTGGTCTTAATGAAAAATTGGTTTTCAGACGGTGCTTTCCGCACTATCCTTCGAAACAGCGTCTATTTACTGTCTGGTAACGTAGTCAGTGCTTTACTAGGACTCTTAGCACTATCTTGCGCAGGTAAAGGAATGACCCCCCAGTTATTTGGGACCTTAGTTGTCATCCAGTCCTATACCAAAGCTATCAGTGATTTTGTGAAGTTCCAAACGTGGCAGTTCGTCGTCCAATATGGTGCTCCCGCGCACACGAGTGGTAATTACCAACGTCTGCGTGATGTAGTGTCGTTCTCTTTTGGTCTTGATATAGCCAGTAGTATCGTTGCTATTGCCGGCGGTATGTTGCTCCTGCCATTCCTCTCACATTCTTTAGGTTTGGATGCAACCTCCTTTAAACTGGCGCTACTCTACTGTACGTTAATTCCGACCATGGCGTCCTCGACGCCGACCGGGATTTTAAGAACCCTAGATAGATTTGACCTTATCGCCATCCAACAGGCCGTCAAACCCCTATTAATCGCTATCGGGAGTTTGATTTCCTATTTTGGTCATCTGGGCTTTGCGGGATTTGTCGTCTCGTGGTATTTGGCTAACCTTTTTGGCGGCTCTTTATTCTGGTGGTTCGCCCGACAAGAGCTAAAAAGAATAAACCTACATAACGCACTACGACCTTCACTCTTCAAAGCGAGTAAACGTATTCCGGGATGTTGGAACTTCGTTTGGACAACTAACTTCGCCCACTCTATTTGGGCAGCCCAAAACTCATGTAGCACACTACTGGTCGGCATTTTTATCGGTCCCAGCGCAGCCGGTCTCTTCAAAATTGCGATGACTTTCTTCGATGCAACAGGAACCCCCGCAAAATTATTGGAGAAAAGTTTCTACCCCGAAATTATGCGTTTAGATCCGCGCACCGCTAAACCATGGCGACTAGGGATCCGTTCATCTCTCTTTGCAGGAGGTTTGGGCTTAATTATCGCGTTGATAGTCTACGCTGCCGGTGGTTCAGTCATTGCTTTCGTCTTTGGCCAAAAATATTTGGAAGCCTATGGCCTAATACAAATTATGCTAGGTGCGATTGTTATTTCAATGATGGGCTTTCCTCAAGAGTCATTACTCTTAATGGCGGGTAAACAACGCGTTTATTTGGGCGTACAAATTATTGCCGCCGGGTCGTATATCCTCTTATTGATGTTATTATCCCATCTTTATGGTGTAGAGGGTGCTGCTGTCGCCTATTTAATTGGGCAATCATCAGAGGTTATTCTTACCCTCTTCCCGACACTCTTAGCTTATCGTCGGCGAAGTTCGCTGATTTATCATAAACCGCTTGAGACAACATAAATGAATAGTATGAGTTGGAAAAAATACCCTCAAGAGGTCGTCGATCGCTTATTTTTAGCGATTGACGAAGACGACGTAATTAATAACGAAACGACAGATTTACCCGCGATAGAACTCGGCACTTCGCAGCAAAATATTAGGGATTATTATGCATTATGTTTACAGCTGTGGGAGGAAGGCTTTACCCGCCAAGAGTTGCTTGGACTGATCAATCAACTTTTAGCCGGTCAAGATCTGACTAAAGCACAGCGTAAACAATATAAATATATTCGTGCTCGGTACAAACATTTGCGGTTTGCCCAGCGACTATATAGTCGTCACCACGATGCAGACAAGATCTTTAAAGCCACAACAGTTTATTTAGGTCACCTACAAGACGGCTTTAAAAATGGCGACAAAAAAAGCATTCAGCATTACGGAAAAATTCTGAGACTATTGTTGAGTCGTCCAGTCTGGAATTGGGTTAAACGCTCATTAAACCATCTGCAAGTTGATAACGAAGCCGGTTATAACCATTATGTCTCCGAGCAAATGAGTCAACTGGCTAAGATGATAAATAAACCGATGGTGACAGGCACTGAATTCCACGATATTAGGAAAATTGTTAGCCAGCAAGTCTCTTTTTTCGATACCCAACGTTCCATCGAAAATAACACGCCTCGTATCTACGCTATCTCACGTTTTTTGGCCAATATTAATGGTCTGATGGGTGATAAACACGATGAAATGGTGGCCGATAAATTATCAGGCACTCGTGAATATGAAACATTAGCGCCTTTAGATAGTCATATCCGCGATTGCCTGGAACAACTTGTGGGGAAAATTGTCAGAGCTTAATAATACTTAATATTCATTAGGCTCACTGATTGAGGATAGAAAGATGACACGTCAATTTGTCGCAGTATTACTATCACTGCTCCCTACCCTCGCGATGGCCAATAATTTTATTATTGGCCAACCAGTAAAACCTTTATCGGTGGCCGATAAGGGTCAACTTGTCCTTAATAGTAACACCATTACCTATCAACCCTGGAGTAGCCAACAGTTGTTAGGGAAGGTTCGGATCATTCAATACATTGCGGGTCGAAGTTCAGCCAAGAAACAAAATGGCGATATGATTAAAGCTGTTAAGGCAGCACAGTTGCCTACAGCTTATTTTCAGCCTGTAACAATAGTTAATGCAGATGACGAATTATTTGGTACCGGATTATTTGTAGAGGGAAAAATTGAGAAGAACCAACGTAAATATCCTTGGGCTCAATTTGTCATCGACAGCGACGGTAAGGGTAAAGCGCTTTGGCAATTACCTGCGGCGTCATCAACTATCATTGTCACAGATAAGCAAGGTAAGGTCCGTTGGCAAAAGGATGGCCCGATGACGGATGCTGAAGTGAATCATGTGATTCAACTACTGCGTCAATTAGTCGCCCAACAGACGGGAAGCGCCTAAAAAGTGATTGCCGTAATTCCTAACTTAAAGAATTACGGCAATTTTTTACGCTTTTAGCTCTGCAAAAGCACGAATAATGGCATCGATTTGCTCATCACTGTGCGCAGCGTTAACGCTACAACGTAATAATGTCATACCGAATGGTGCCGCAGGAGGGAGAACCAAATTGACATAGACTCCCTTCTCAACCAAAGCACGCCACATCTCTAGTCCCGCTTCTTTAGATTCGATCATCACAGGAACAACGGGGCTCACTCGCTCACCAAGTTTATAACCAAGATCAGCAAGGCCTTTATAGAGGCGATGCGCGTTACGCCATAATTTCTCACGTAATGCCGTTGAATGACCAACCTGCCGTAATGAGGCTCTTACTGAAGCAATACTTGCTGGAGACGGAGATGCTGTGAAAATATAAGGTCGGCTGCAATAGCGTAAAACATCGAGCTGTTTACCGCCTACAGCAAATCCACCAATCGCAGCGAGACTCTTCGAGAAGGTTCCCAAAATAATATCGATATCGGCTTCGACACCCAGTTCTTCAACCAGCCCTCGGCCTTTTTCGCCCATCACGCCAAAGGAGTGTGCTTCATCAACTAAGATGTAACCACCGTAACGACGCTTTATATCGACAATCTCTTTTAGCGGTGCGACATCACCCAGCATGCTATAAATACCTTCAACGATGATGATCGCTTCTTTCGCTTTCTCACCCAAACGTTGCATACGGCGTTCAAGGTCTTTAGCATCGTTATGGCGAAAACGAATAATTTGCGCGCCACCTAATGCACACGCATCGTAGATGCTGGCATGCGAATCTTCATCGATGATCACCACAGCATCCGGCGTAGCTAAGGCACTGATTACGCCCAAATTTGCGGTGTAGCCCGTAGAGAAAACAATCGCGGTTGGTAAATCGAAAAATGCTGCGATTTCTTGCTCTAAAGCTAAGTGTGATCCAAAGGTACCGTTCGCCATACGAGACCCCGTTGTTCCGGTCCCTTGTAAACGTAAGGCCTCCTGGCTCTCTTGAATGGCTTGCGCATCAAAAGTTAGACCGAGATAGTTATTTGACCCTGCGAGGATAATTCTTTTATCGCCGATACGTCCTTCAGTCGCTGAATAGATTTCATCGATACAGGTTCCGAAAGGATTGATACCCTCTACTTGGAATTTTTGACGCTCTTCAACAAAGCGAGTGAACTTGTCATATAAACCCATTATTGCTCTCCAATCAGGGGTTCAATGGCTGCGACGAGTTGTTCTGGTGTTTTCACATTCATTAGGATGTTGATTGGGATTGAGATATCAAGTTCATCTTCCAACATCATCAGTAAACGCATTACGTTGACTGACTCTAAACCAAGATCATTAACTAAATCACTATCAGGTTTAACAGTTTTACCTTCGGCTACAAGTTGTCCAAGACAATCTATAACATAATCGAGTAGCTGCTGTTTATTTTCCATTGCCATCTTTTTACCTAAAAATGTTAATCAAAATAGTCCGTCGCGTAATGCGCGTTCTAACCTTATGTTCGGGGTCCAGCCAATATCACGAGTTATCATCTCGTTGGTTGCTGACCAGTTTTTATGCGTTAACTCACCAATCTTGCTATGCGTTAACATCGGTTCTTGACCGGATAAACAACTAAATTGAGTCGAGAGCGTGGCGATTATTTTCAGTAACGGTAGCGGGACTTTTATCAGTTTGACCGGTTTGTTTCGAATAGATTGGCCAATCGCTTGTAAATCTTGCCAATGGTAGCTTGACGGCATCCCGTCACACAGTTCGTAAGGGACGGAGTTCTCAACTTTCGCTTCAATCCATTTTAGTACCGCTTCTGCGAAGTCATAAACATGCAGAAAAGATAACTGTGTCGCTGAAGAGCCGGTTTGCGGTAGTAAACCGCGTAACAGCCAAGAGAATACTGGGTGGAGTTCTTTATCTCTAGGACCATACACGGCAGTAGGGCGAAAGATACCTAACGATACGCGAGAAGCTTGCGCCACCAATTGCTGTTCCGCAGTGGCTTTAGAGTGGGCATACCACGAAAGTTCTGGATGACGAGCAGCCAGTGAAGAGATAAAGAGGTATCGCTTACAGCTAACGCTATCTTCTGCGGCCCGAAGTAAACGTAAACTTCCTTCAACATTTGCCTGCGTAAAGGTTGAGATATTTTTACCTCGCACTTGGCCTGCACAGTGGATAACGACATCAGCCCCGGTAACTAATTCGGCCAGTGAAGCCTCATCTTCTAATGACCCTCGTACCCATGTCAGACCGGCTGTGGTCGAATAATGAGAAGGCGAGCGCGTCAGCGCTCGCACTTGTAGCCCAGCAGATAACAGTTTCTCGACAAAGTGCGAACCGATAAAACCCGTTGCACCTGTCAAGGCAACAGTTTGGATCATTGCTTATTTCCAGCAAGTTGTAACTGAGGCTCGAAATGTTTATTTAAATACAGTTTTTTGGCTTCTGCCCGCGCAGGCTTACCGGACGAAGTCCGAGGAATACTGTGTGGTGGAACCAAAACCACATCAACTGAGACACCAAATTCATTACGAATACGCGATGAGAGTGAATGAACGATCTGTCCACGGCGTTCAGTAGAGGTCACGCGGCACTGAATCTGCAGAATAATTCTTTCGGCATCATCGTGTTCTTGATTGGTCATAAAGGCGATTGCATCGCCGGTACGCACTTCTGGTTCAGCTTCGGCCATATACTCAATATCTTGTGGCCAGATATTACGCCCACGGATGATGATAAGATCTTTTTTACGCCCAGTGATATAGAGATTACCGTCGAGTAAATAGCCAAGATCTCCGGTATCTAGCCAACCTTTATCTTGAATCTGCTGGTGCGACTCTTTATCGCGAAAGTAACCGCGCATTAAGCTTGGGCCGGCAATACAGATATGGCCGATACTTCTTTCCGGAAGTGGCTCATCTTTTTCGTTACGGATAACAATTTCGTGCCCAGGCATCGCTTTTCCGCAGTTTACGAAAACCGCACGGGCAGCATTATCATCCGTTGGCGGCACAGCTTTACTTTCGTATTCTAGGATATAGCGATCAACCACGTTATAACGAGGTCCTGTTGCGTTATCGAAGAAACTGACCGCCAAAGTATTTTCTGCTAACCCATAACAAGGCATGAAGGTGTCTTCACCGAAGCCAACTTGACTAAAATGCTCGGTAAAACGGTCCAATAATCCAGACGGAATAGGCTCTGCCCCGACCCCGGCGATTCGCCAGCTTGAGAGGTCTAATTCTGCCAGTTCTTTCTCGTTGCTGCGACGCAGACAGATTTCATAGCCGAAAGGAGGAGCAACGGACACCGTACCTTTATTCTTAGTAATAAGTTTCAGCCATTGAATCGGGCGCATCGCAAAATCTTGCGTACGCAGATAATCCACCGAAATCTGTGTGGCGACAGGCGTCAACACAAAACCGACTAAGCCCATATCATGGTAGAACGGTAACCAAGAGACGCAACGATCATCTTTTTTTAGCTTGATGCCATCATGGCTAATAGCACGGAGATTAGCCATTGCGGAGGCTTGGGTCACAACAACACCTCGTGGAAAGCGGGTGCTGCCAGAGGTATATTGTAAGTAAGCAATGTCTTCTGCGGCGACCTGAGGTAATTCGCTGGTCGCATCGTAGGTGAGTTCAGCAAAGGCTTCGTGGCTAAGAATCGTCGGCGAATTGTAGTCACAGACGACTTCTTGCACCATTGGCAGCCACTCTTTACTACTCAACACTACAGAGGCTTGGCACCCATTAAGTAAACCCGTCAGTTTTTTGACGTAAGAAGCACTTTGGCCTATCCCCATTGGGATAGCGAGCGGTACGGCAATTAGCCCCGCATATTGACATGCAAAAAATGTTTCGACGAACTCAACACTGGTTTCTGCAATGAGTGCAACGCGATCCCCTTTAGTTAATCCTAAAGCAAGCAACTTCTTAGCACCCTTTACCGCATTAGTTTTGAGCATGCTGTAGGGTACTGCAGCCATCAGATTGTTACGGCGATCGTAAAAGTTCATGCCGGTTTCACCTAATGCTGCATAATCCAATGCCTCAGCTAGCGTTGCAAAATCTGCATAGCGAATTGGAAGTTGGTGATGGGATTGAGTTGCAAACGTTGTAGACGCTTCCATATAGTGGTACACCTGTTGATACTAATAGATATTGAGGAAGTTTAAGCTCCATATAAGAGAGCTCCCGACCAAAGTAGTAATTCAAGCATCTTCCAACCTACGATGTAACATCGCTGACTGCCCCCAATCCACTCACATCACTCATAAAGCGACGAGTTAGACGCATTGTCTCTAATAGAATTTAGCTTTCATGGTGCAGACGTAGGGTGTGTACTAACCGTTTGCTCAATGCTTACATGAAATTTTAGACAACAACGCTTAGGGTTTTAAGGGACTTACTCTGAAAACGCTCGGCAATTGTAAAGATCTTAAAATATCATGTCATAGGTAATATGTGCGTTCCACTACTTTTAATACTAAATTGCGCACTCACCGCTAATCTGTAACGTTTTCATTTAAAATCATAAGGTTCGTTACAAATAAGTAGTATGTCAGAATGTTTTCAGGCTAACCTTCAAAAATAAATTGACAATTACCACAGTGACTGTTTCGATATACTAACACACTGCCGAGTCTATAGCCTCCTCTTTCTTTATTGCTGCATGTTGCTGCGTCTCTTACCAGGGGCGTTTAAAGCGATCTGCTGCCAATTTAACAATTACTTGAAGTAATGGTATTTATGATCTCAATAGAAAAAGTTTCGTCCAAACAAGATCTGAAAGCCTTCATCAATTTTCCCTCTACGCTATTTGCGGGTGACGAGAATTGGATCGACCCATTATTTGTCGAGCGTGAAGAACATCTCTCTAAAAAGAATCCAGCCTCTGAACACGTTGTTTGGCAAGCTTGGTTAGCTAAACGCGGTTCTGAAGTCGTCGGGCGCATTACTGCACAAATCGATTCCTTACACCGAGAATTATATGGTCCCAACACGGGTCATTTCGGCATGATCGACGCGATTGATGATGAGGAGGTCTTCGCCGCGCTATTCAACGCCGCAGAAGAATGGCTTATTTCTCAAGGTGCTCATCAAATCACAGGCCCCTTTAGTCTTAATATCAACCAAGAAAGTGGTTTATTAGTCGACGGCTTTGATACGCCGCCCTCTGCGTTGATGACCCATGGTAAGCCTTGGTACGGCAAACACATTGAGAAGCTGGGATACAGCAAAGCTATTGATCTCATCGCCTATTGGATGAAGCGAACGGATCTTCACTTTGAACCGGGCCTTACCAAATTAATGGATAATGTTCGTAAAAGAGTGACCATCCGTCCGCTCAATCGTAAAATTTTCGACCAAGAGATGCAGATTCTTAGAAACCTGTTTAATTTAGGTTGGCAAGATAACTGGGGTTTTGTTCCTTTTACTGAACATGAGTTTGCTACCATGGGGCAACAGCTTAAATACCTGGTACCGGACGATATGATCTATATCGCGGAAATTGATGGTGAGCCTGCAGCCTTTATCGTCGGCCTACCGAATATCAATGAAGCGATTGATGGTCTCCAGGGCAAACTACTCCCTTTTGGATGGGCTAAAGTGTTATGGCGTCTAAAAGTTCGTGGCGTACGCACCGCACGAGTGCCATTGATGGGAGTTAAAAAGGAGTACCAATTCAGCCGAATCGGACCAATCATTGCTCTACTCTTAATCGAAGCCTTACGCGAACCTTTCCGTCGTCGTAATATTGATGCACTGGAAATGTCTTGGATTCTCGAAACCAATACCGGTATGCGTACTATTCTGGAACGTATTGGTGCTGAACCCTACAAAAACTATCGATTATTTGAGAAGAAGATTTAGTCAGAGTGGTGACTTGTCAACCTGGTAGCAACGAGATCGTCTCGCTTGCTACCCTTCAAACCTATTTAAGATAACTCATCATGTCGATTGAAAAAAAGACTGGTTTAAAACGCTTAATTTTCAGCATTAATAACTCTTGGTCGGGAGTGACTGACGCATTCAAAACCGAGGATGCTTTCCGTCATATTTTTATCTTTAGTACCCTACTGCTGTTAATATCCTTCACATTAGATATTTCTAAGACACAACACGTCGTACTAATTTTATGCAGCTTTCTGTTGATTATCATTGAATTACTGAATACTGCTATTGAAACAGTCGTTGATCGAATTTCATTTGAAATTCATCCGCTCTCAAAACGTGCAAAGGATATGGCGGGAGCCGCACAATTAGTCGCAATTGTAGCGACGCTATTAACTTGGTTGATCATTCTTTTCTAAATGCATGAGCCATTAGATAAAATTAGGGCGCTAGAGAAGTAATGCCTAACGCCCTGTTCAGCTATTTTATCGCTTTGACCGCAGCCACTACGCTGGCAAGCACCTCATCGTAGGGCTTTCTTGAATCCAAATCTAAGATATTCGCACCGTTGTAGGTAAGTTGTCGCATTACCTCAATCTTATCGCTTAGTTCTTGGTAACTATGATCAGGTTTACGTGCAAAAGCAGTCTCAACATCAATGTCCAAACGAATAATTAATTCTGGCTGATAGTTTGCTAATTTTTCGTAGATGACGACTTCACGCTTCGCCATCTCCTTGAGTAACCAACCCTTCACCCGTTCAACACCTAAACCTGGCCCGTCGTAATGAAATCCTGAAATCTCCGCTTGTGGGTAGCGATCAGCAATCACCAATACACCGCTTTCTGCCAAGGCTTTCGCTTTATGAAAATTAGAAGAACGCCAGCAAGAGAGCGCGTACATGATGAAAGCAGCCCATAAAGGGGGAGCTTCACTACGCATACTTTGGGTTTTTTCAGATTTTTTTGCTAAACGACGTTCAAGCCAGACGCCAATAATTGGCAGCTTTTTAATTTTATCACCATCTTCGCCTGAAATTAGCCCTAAGTAACGACGCTCAGTAGGTCTAATTTTCTGCATTGCTTTAATCAAGTCCGCAGTAATAGTCGATTTTCCCGAGCCGTCACAACCGACAATCGCGACCATACGTGGTACAACGATTGGCGTTGCTGAAGAGCAGGATGACGTCTGTGCGTCGGAATGAGTTGTCATAGTAGAGCTATTTACCGTTATCAGAGTGAGTTAGGAAGCGTAAAGGTCTGTTGAATGGCCTCTAGAGAAGCCTTGAAGACTTCTTCTTCAGGATCTCTACCACTTAATTCGAGAATGTGCGCACCATTAAAATGTAACGTTGGGATAACGCTGATCTTTTCGCGCAATGAAGCGATATCATGATCAGGTTTACGCGCATGGGCTGTCTGTTCGTCAATAGATAAGCGAATTAATAGTGCGGGTGGAAAGGATGCCATCCACTCATAAAGACGTTGCTCGCGCTTTCTTAGCATTTGAATCCAACGACTCCCCCCTTGCGCTTTACTGAGATGAGGGCCATCAACACGGAAACCTGCCACCTCAGCCTGCGGATAGCGATCGGTGACCAATAATACGCCTTCTTTAGCTCTGCGGAGCATCCGTTTAAACTTATAAGCACGCCAACAGGATAATAAAAAAATCACCGTTCCTTCAGCATTCCCCGGGGCGGTATTCGGTTTGTCATGAACTTTATCAGACTTACTTACCAGATATTCAGCAATCTTTTCCCCCACTACCGGTAGCTCGGTAATTTTCTGCTTGATAAAGCCTGAAGATTGTCCGAGATAAACTTCTTCTACTTGGGTTCTCAGCGCGAGAGTCTTGACCAATCGGTTAGCAAGGGTTGATTTACCTGATCCATCGCAGCCGGTGATAGCAACGACACGAATGGGGGTAGATTGTAAGGATGAAGTCGAATTATTCACAATCGCAGTTACACATTTTAGTATTCAATTTCGCCCTATAGTAGAGGATTTACGGCGCATTGTCTTCTCCTGCACTTTTTTACGACCAGCTAGCCACCTTTCTAAACACCTAACAAACCTTCCTCTGAGCCGTCATGGATACCTTAATTTAAGAGACTTCCCGCTATAATTTCTACGTAATACCATTAACGATATTAAACAGATTGCCGTAGTTAAAGGGAGGTTTGTTACAATTTTACTCTTTCCTTTCGTTTTCAATACCTAAAATGCAGCCTAAAATGCTCCCAATTAGAGTAATGTAGGTAAATTATCTGCGGTTCTTGTTAATGATCGCTGGGTTACCACACTTTCAGTGACAGACTGATTAAGTAATTTTGCTATTTTACCCTTAATGGATCACTATTCATCTTTTTTGAAGTGTTAAGCACGAGGTTTTTATGTACACCAAATCCACTCCGGTTATCGCGGTTATAGGTAGCGATGGGTCCGGTAAATCGACAGTCTGTGAGCACCTCGTGGGTACGCTTTCTGATTACGGCACAACATCTTATGTTCATCTTGGCAAACAGGCTGGTAATGTGGGAAGAGCGGCAGCTAATCTCCCTTTGATTGGGCGCTCCGTAGGAAATAAGATTGAAAAAACTCGAGTGAAGGTGAATAAAACTCATCACACAACACTTTCGGGATTAGTCGTTGGCATCTTCTTGATAAGACGGGTACGTCGTTTTCGAAATATGCTAAAATTACGTCAGCAAGGCCATATTATACTTGCGGATCGTTACCCTCATTTACAAGTCCCCGGTGCATATGACAGTCTTACACTGCCAACCACCCGATCGAAAAACCCACTAATCAATTGGATTGCTAAACGCGAATTCAATGCATTCACCTGGATGACACAACATCGACCTGATTTAGTTATTAAACTGAATGTATCGTTAGACGTCGCCTGCGCTCGTAAACCGGATCATCGCCGCGAGGCGCTGAAGAAAAAAATTGATATTACTCCTAAATTAGATTTCGGCGGTAAAAAGATCATTAATATCGATGCCGACCAACCCTTGGAACTTGTTCTTTCTCAAGTTGATCAATCGGTGAATGAATTTATGACGGAGCTAGGTTTTAAAAAAGTCATTAAAGGTGAAATCGCTTAAGTCAATTCCCATCATAATTAAAGGTGTCAATTAACTGATACCTTTAATTAAGGGATGACTTTTTTATGGCAGAATATGTGGCCAATCAGCGGCCTTTTACCCAACGTATCATTGTTTCCTTAGGTAAAAAAATTCTACGGTGGAGTGGCGAATTTGAATCTCGCCACTCATTAATTCCCTCGACACCCAAAATAGATAACCACCATTTCCCTTGGGTCGATAAACTCGAAGCGGCTTACCCTGATATTCGTGGAGAGCTGATTGAATTATTAAAGCACCCAGAAAAGATTCCCGCCTTCCATCAAATATCGCCGGATCAAAAAAGAATATCGACAGGCAATAATTGGAAAACTTTCGGCCTCTATGTATTTGGCGAGCGGATTGAGGGTAATTGCCTGTTATGTCCGCATACGGCGAAAGCACTAGAGGCTATTCCTAACATGCGTACAGCAATGTTTTCAATTTTACAGCCGCACTACCATATCGTCCCCCACCGTGGTCCTAGCCGAGCCATGGTACGAGTACACCTCGGACTTATTGTTCCTAAAAACCAACCAGAAAAGTTATGGATTCGAGTCGATAACCAAAGGTTATATTGGGAAGAGGGAAAGGTTATTATTTTTGATGATTTTTATGAGCACGAAGTGAGAAATGATACCGACGAACTTCGCGCGGTACTCTTCATTGATGTTGATCGCCCTATGGATAGAGTAGGCACTCTCGTCAATAAAGTTTTTTTTAACTTAATTAAAATTAGCCCTTACGTAAAACAACCGCTACGAAACTTGGCTAAGTGGAATCGTTAAAAAAAACTAATTAATTTTATAAATCTATATCTACCACTTTCACCCTAGCACTAGAATTAAGCCTCGTTAATTAGGTGAGATTTTACTTCACCTAATTACTTTGTGATTAATGAATTGTATACATAAGCACATCCCAAATTAAGTGGATAATTTTCTTCATCAAATCTATTACACTTTTGGATAATGTTAAAACTATCTAATGGAGTATTGATGATGCCGCCTTTACATCCCCTACAGCGAATACTCATTCCTATTGCTACTGCTACAGCCTTAGGGGATATGCCGAAATTAACTCAAGCTATTGAGCGAGCGCTTAATCAACAGCTCCCTATTTCAACAGCTAAAGAAGTCATGGTACATCTTTATGCTTATGTCGGCTTTCCTCGTAGCTTGAATGCCCTAAACACTTTACTTACCGTCGTTAAGGAGAGAAAAGAACAGGGTATCATCGATGTTGAAGGCGACTCGAGCTCAACACCAACCATTAATACGGATAGTTTACTCATTGGTACAGCCAACCAGACTACGTTGGTGGGACAGCCGGTTAAAGGAGAATTATTTGAATTCTGTCCAGCCATTGACCACTGCCTCAAAGCCCACTTATTTGGCGATCTTTTCCAACGACCACAATTATCTTGGTCTGACCGCGAATTAAGTACACTTTGTGCTTTAGCTGTTATCCCTGGAGTCACTAGCCAACTGAGAAGCCACTTTCAAATTAGTTTGCATTTGGGACTTACCGCCCCCCAATTACAGGAATTTATCATTATCCTACGAGAACACCACGGTGTGGACTGCGCTAATTCTGCAGAAAGAATTTTTCTCGAAATACTCTAATTCTGGACTTTATAGGAGATTAAGATGAGTACTCATTTTACAGGTAATAGCCTTTTCCCTAAAGGCGAAAAAAACGATGCTTTTGCCCAATATTTTATCGGAACCAGCTATCTCAGTATGCTATCCACCGAAGGCGTCAATATCGGCAATGTCGTGTTCGAACCGGGATGTCGTAATAATTGGCACATTCACCACGGGGGGGGACAGATTTTATTAGTCACTGATGGCTATGGTTGGTATCAAGCTTGGAATGAGCCGGCGCAGGCCCTAAAGCCCGGTGACGTGGTTAATATCCCTGCTGGCGTTAAACATTGGCATGGCGCGGCGAAAGATAGTTGGTTTGCCCACGTCGCCCTCGCCGTTCCTGCTGAAAATGCAAGTAACGAATGGCTAGAGCCAGTGACTGATGAACATTATGCAACCTTGGACTAAATTTTGGCCAAGGTAGCAACTACCTTGGTTATTTTTATTTCATGAGTTTTACCCGTCAATGTCATCCTCTACCCTCATAGAAAAGTAAATAAAATCAGTAATGCATGCTATTTAATGTCTGTCTTACCGGTTTGTTTTTGAAAATCGATTTTCTTCTTAGCCTCTTGAGCATTCAGGCAATTTTTACTTTGCTGATCATTTTGTTGAGCACATTGCATCAGGATTTTATTTCGTAAAGCGGTGTCTTTCATAAAATCGGCTGGCGTATAGGTTTTATTACAACCACTTAACGTCAATATGCCTACTACTAATGCGCCTATATTGGTCCATCTACTCATTGTCATCTCCTCATCAGCCATTGAACTGACCTTAGCATAATCTAGAGATTTAGCTAATTACTTATCTTGATAGTTATCATGATAAGTAATAATATCGATTTTCACTTATGAGAATGAAGATATGAACGATAAAAAATTCCTCGCTGAAAACTTTGCTCACCGGCCACTGGGTATGCGACTAGCAATGTTAGCCAGGCTGTGGCGCAGCGTTATTGATCAAGCATTAATTGATACGGGGTTAACCCAGAGCCGTTGGACGGTATTGATGCAATTACAAGTGGTAGAGCGGCCACTGACTGTTAGTGAGCTCGCTTTTGCTATGGGGATTGAGCTACCGCCATTGACTAGAACCTTGAATCAACTTGTTGAAAGCGGTCTTATCGTTCGTGTGGAAGATAAAGACGATCGTCGTATTCGTCTTGTCACGCTCAGCGCACAGGGTAAACATCAAGTCGCTCAAGTGAATCGAGTCGTCGAGGAGTGCCAACATAAGGTCAGCGAGGGTTTACCTGCAGAGCAATTAGACCAATTCAGTCAAACCTTGAATTTATTAACTGAAAACATGAGCAAGCTTGTCTAGCTTAAATTACTGCCTTTTTGGAAAGTGAGTTAACCATTATGAGTCCAGAGCAACAATTTTCTCGTTGGGTGAAATTTACGCTGGTCGTCTTTGCTGCCATGTTTGGCTATTTTTTGGTGGCCGATATTTGGTTTCCACAAACACCAGAATCTACCGTAATGCGTGTTGTCACACCGGTATCGTCTAGAGCACCGGGCTATGTCACACACATTTACGTCACCAATAATAGCCATGTTAAAAAAGGGGAACTTTTATATGAGATTGATCCTCGGCCTTACCAAAATCAAGTCGAGTCTGCACGCATTGCATACCAGCAAGCGACCCTTGATAACCAACAAATTGATGCACAGATTAGTGCAACTCGGGCCAAAATTCGGGCTGCGCAGCTTGATGCACAAAACGCGGGACGGGATTATCAACGCTACCATGCCTTGGATCACAACCAGTTAATCTCTCGTCAAGCACTCGATACCGCTTATACCACTTGGCAAACTGGTTTACAGACGGTTGAGAATTTGAACGCAACATTAAATCAATTGATTATTTCGCGCGGTAGCCGAGATGGCAATAACGTCACCCTTCAGAAATATCAAAATATGCTCGAAGAAGCCAACCTTAATCTCAACTATACCAAGGTACGTGCGGACAGTGATGGCGTTGTCAGTAATCTACAGTTGAAAGAGGGATGGTATGCTAACGCTGGAGTCGCCTCAATGGCCTTAGTGAATACAACACCTGATATCATCGCCGATTTTCGTGAAAAAAGTCTCACCAAGACCCATATCGGTACTGCCGCAGAGATCGTCTTCGATGCATTACCAGGTCAAGTATTCAAAGCAACTGTCGCGAGCCGTGATGCTGGCGTTATGGCAGGACAACAAGATATCAATGGGTATCTAGCTGCCCCTCAGGAATCTAACCGCTGGGTTCGTGATGCACAACGCATGCGCATTCATTTAGTGGTAGATTCGAACCAACCCATCGACCTTCCGGCTGGTGCGAGAGCAACGGTTCAGCTTTATAATAGTGGAAATGGACTATCCTCGTTCTTCGGCCGCCTTCAAATTCGCTTAATAAGCCTATTACACTATGTTTATTAGTCGACTTTTAGAACGTAAATACCCAGCGAAATTTAAACCATTATCCGGTAACGATTTACGGCATATGCTAAGGATCACTTTTGCCGGGAGTATGGGATTATTCTTTCATAGCTGGATAGACACACAATATGGTGTATTTTACGTGGTCTACCCCATCATGCTGACGGGACTTGTCCCGATGTTCAATTTACATATTGCCCGTCAGATGGTAGCGAACGCGATAATTAACTGCGTAGAGATGCTGCTACTGTTCACCTTTTTGGTTAACTACCCCTTACCGATGACATTAGCCGTTTTTATACTCTATACCTTACGTTTTTATTTGATGAGTCGTGGCCCCTTATTTCTATTCGGGTCAATGGGCGTCATTTGTCTGAGTGTGATGCCTGACTTTTTAAGTTACGCAACCACTGATATGAATGATTTGATGTTCTCCAATATAGTGGGAAGCCTACTGGCCGTCGTACTCTCTGCAATTGCCTGCTTTATTTTTCCCGATACAGAACCCCGTCAGCGCCCTGCGCCAATTACCAAAAGTAGTTCAAGAATTATGCATGAAACCTTGCTGGCATCGGTCATCGCAACGCTGCTATTTGTGCTCTTTCAAGTGTATACCCTCAGTGATTCGCTAGCGGCTTTAATGGCTGGGATCTTTGCTCTGTTCCCGATGCATTACCGGGGGGCCGTCCTTTCAGCCACTTGGCGAATTATAGGTGTGATAATTGGATGCCTTTTCGCACTGGTTATTCAGCTCATCATGTATGACTTCAGTCGTCATTTATTATTACTTTTACCGCTAGTGAGTTTGGCTTTGATTTTAGCTGCTCGAGTACATGTCTTCGAGAAGGTAGGTTCCGGCGTCGGCTTTTCCATACTAACTACCCTTGGCCTTATTTTTGGACAGTATATGCATCCCAATAATGACATCATTTTCAGTGATCTTTATCGACTGACCTCAGTCACAGTGTCGCTACTGGCAACATTGGTTGTTACTTACGTGATGCATAAAATCCTGAATTGTTTCTCTGCCACGCGCTTCATTCCCGAATAATGAACGCTGTACTGAGGGAGATTTAATTCATCGCGTAGCATCGCGACGTCGCGATGTTTTGGTCACTACCGCTACCTGCGCCAGCTACAGTACACATAATGTAATGCTTACCTTTTTTTAAGGTAACCGTAGGGCCATTGGTGTCACGCTGGGCAGTTATAATTGTGGCACCTTGGTTAAGAAGTTTATCCAAAGGGACTGAAACAGGTTTTAAGGTTGTCGGTAACTCCAATGTATTTCCTGGTACTTTTGCACCGGCTTCGGGTGGCCACTGTGCATAGGTGAAGGGGCTCATTGAAAGGGTTACGCCATACAATATCATTGCAATAGTCTTCATCATCAGCATCCAAAAACATAATTTAATTAATCGAGTGTAGCCTAATTGCTAAGCATATCTGAATGGACACTCAAAATTATTGAGATAAATCTGGCAGAGTTCGTAATTCTTTTCTAGGCTTAAATTATCAACTTAATTAATCATCATTCCACAAGAAGAGGCCAGAAAGCATGAATATGATTTCGAAAGGATTATTGGTCGTTGTTGCCATGACCGTACTAGCGGGTTGCCAAGGACCTAGGCCAGATGATAATGGCGCACTCCAAAATGGTCGCCCTGTTGCGCCTAGCGGTCAATCAGTACCAGGTGGCCCAGTTGGTTCAGGTCCTGTGGGTCAACCACAATCGTAATAAGAAGGAGCCTTACGGCTCCTTTCTTTTTAGCAACAGCGCATCCCTCCCTTCCCTTTTCCTGCGTATCTCGCTTGTTGACGTTCACGGAAAAAATCTTCGTAATTCATCACAGGACTTTCAGGATGCTTGATCTGCATATGCTGCACATAGTGCTCGTAATCGGGAATTCCTACCAACATATTACCGGCCTGAGCTAAGCATTTTTTAATATGTCGTAATTGGCGGAAAATCATCTTTTAATTACCTATATTAATGATGAGAACCTGATGACATCGTTTTCTTCGCGACATCTGGATCGAGCTTTATATATGGCGTTTCAAGATCGGTACGCTGAGGATGACGCGTTGCTTGCCACCAGACTTTGATACCATAAGCAACAATACCATAGACAACAATGAGGAAAAGAATACTCAACCCAGCATTTGTGTAGTTATTCACCACAATATGTTGCCAATTAGCAAGCTGATCGGATGCGACGGTCCCCGTCCCTTCGGCAATTTTTTGGCGATAAAGCCGTGCCATGTAGAAAAATCCTTCAGCTTGCGGATTATTACTAAACAGCTTTAAAACTAACGCCCATGTCGTACAGATCATTAACCACACTGCAGGCACAATGGGTACCCAAATATAACGGTCACGCTTCATTTTCGCGAGTATTACTGCCACCAGCACTAAAGCCACTGCGGCGAGCATCTGATTGGAAATACCGAAAAGTGGCCATAAGCTTTTTACGCCACCGAGAGGATCTACAACACCCTGATACAGTAAATATCCCCATAATCCTACACATCCCGCTGTGCCTAAAATACCAGCGACTAAGGAATTAGTATTTTTTAAGCCTGGAATAAAGTTGCCAAGTAAATCCTGCAGCATAAAGCGGCCAGCTCTTGTTCCCGCATCAAGTGCCGTCAAGATAAATAACGCTTCAAAAAGGATGCCGAAATGGTACCAAAAACCCATGTCGATAATAGGAATAATGTTATGGAACACCATTGCGATACCAACGGCTAAAGTCGGTGCACCACCTGCTCGGTTTAATACAGAGGGCTCACCAATTGCTGCGGCCGTATGCTGAATCGTCTCTGGCGAAATCACAAAGCCCCAGCTGCTAACTTTAGCAGCGGCTTGTGCCGTCGCGACTTGTAGTTGCTGCATGATAAGCGCCGCATTATCTCCCCCAAGCTCATGAAGATTTGGCATAGTAATACCCAATCCCGCTGGCGGAGTGTTCATCGCAAAATACAAGCCCGGTTCGATAATCGCTGCAGAGACTAATGCCATCAACGCAACAAAAGATTCCATCAACATCGCGCCATAACCAATAAAACGTGCATCGGTCTCGTTAGCAAGCAGCTTAGGTGTTGTACCACTTGAGATTAACGCATGAAAACCCGATACCGCACCACAAGCAATGGTGATAAATAAGAAAGGAAACAATGCACCTTTCCACACGGGGCCATTACCACTGATAAATTGCGTTACAGCGGGCATTTTTAGCTGAGGATGCAGAATAATTATCCCTATCGCCAATCCTACAATAACGCCAATCTTCAAGAATGTTGCTAAATAGTCACGCGGTGCAAGAATCAACCAAACAGGAAGCAGAGCTGAAACAAATGCGTAGCCAATTAACGCCCAAGTGATAGTTGTATCCTTAAAGGTTAATGCGGGTCCCCAATAAGGATCATGAGCAATCACGCCGCCGGACCAAATGGCCAGTAGCAGTAGCAGGCCGCCAATAATTGAGACTTCGCCTACACGTCCTGGACGAATAAATCGCATGTAGATGCCCATAAATAGTGCGATAGGCAAGGTTGAGCAGACGGTGAAAACGCCCCATGGGCTCTCGGCCAGTGCTTTCACAACTATCAGTGCGAGCACCGCTAAGATGATGATCATGATCAGGAAACAGCCAAAAAGCGCTAAGAATCCGGGGACTGCCCCCATCTCTTGCTTAACCATTTCTCCCAACGAATTACCATTACGACGACTTGAGATGAATAGGACCATAAAGTCCTGCACCGCGCCTGCGACCACGACTCCGGCTAGTAACCAGAGTGTGCCAGGTAAGTAGCCCATCTGCGCAGCTAATACCGGACCCACTAGCGGCCCCGCGCCAGCGATTGCTGCAAAATGATGGCCAAAAAGTACATAGCGATTGGTCGGAACGTAGTTCAAACCATCTCCATTGATAAAAGCTGGCGTGGCACGCGTCGCATCAAGCCCTAACACATTTCGTGAAATATAAAGACTGTAGTAGCGGTAGGCGACTAGATAGACGGAGACGGCAGCAATAACTAGCCATAGTGCACTAATACTTTCTCCACGGCGAAGTGCGACAACCCCAAGACACCCCGCACCGACTAAAGCCACCATCAACCAGAGCAGGTGCTTTTTTATAAAGTTTTTGTCCATAGTTTTCCTGTATTAATAATAATTTCCAAAAGCCAATGGCAAACCACAGCATCTTGGTCACAAATGCTGGGCGAAAGGTAGAATGGTATTACAGATATGGGAGTATGGTCACACGAATATTGGGGGTAAAAGTTAAACGACGGTTTTTTTCAACCCAAGTGCTGATAAAAAGGTCATTTAAACCAGATTTACATGCTAATCCAGTGTAAACACGAGGAGTATGCCGGAAATAGAAAAGCGTTTTCTACAGGAAAATAATGCGCCAAGGAAGGCGTATTTGCTCTAACAATAAAAATGGAAAAGCCCTAGTTAGCAAGCTAACTAGGGCCTAAATTTTGGCGGAACGGACGGGGCTCGAACCCGCGACCCCCTGCGTGACAGGCAGGTATTCTAACCAACTGAACTACCGCTCCGCGCTTGTCCCCCGTCGGGAACGATGCGTATACTAATCAGGTTGCTGATTTTCGTCAATAATTTTTATAGTACCCAGGGTTTGTTTGCTTCTTTTTCGATCAACACCTTATCGCCACAAGCATTGACCCGATTTTTTCAATATACGATCCAAGTAAGCCTCGTGTTCAGTTTGTTCGCGCTCTGTCGCACTGATGACACGAAGTTTTCCCGCCGTTTCGGCCGTTCGGTGCTGGGCAAGTAATCCAGAATCTGTCGATTGTTCGGTCTCACCACTAAACGTAAGGGTCGTTTGTCCCCCCGTCATCGAAAGGTATACATCAGCGAGAATTTCCGCATCAAGTAATGCGCCGTGTAGTGTCCGCTTAGTATTATCAATATCGAATCGGCCACATAATGCGTCTAAGCTGTTTCGTTTTCCTGGAAACTGCTTACGAGCCATCACTAGGCTATCAGTAATTGTGCAAAACTCGCTGGTATGGCCAATGCCCTGCTTAAGTTTATCGAATTCGTAATCCATAAAACCAATATCGAAGGGGGCGTTATGGATGATCAGTTCAGCTCCTTTGATATAATCAAGAAACTCCTGAGCGATATCGGCAAAGGCAGGCTTATCACTCAAGAATTCGTCAGAGATACCGTGGACACCAAATGCTTCAGGGTCCACCAGCCGGTCCGGTTTGATATAGACGTGGAAATTGTTCCCCGTTAAACGGCGATTAATGACCTCTACTGCACCAATTTCGATGATTCGATGGCCTTCATAATGAACACCGACCATATTCATACCCGTTGTTTCAGTATCCAGGACTATCTGGCGGTTTTTTACTGTGCTCATAGTTCTCATTCCGATAAACTTGCTGTTTTACCCAAGGAAGTCTACCAGATATGCGTAAACAGGTAGAAGTTTTCACCGATGGCTCCTGCTTAGGTAATCCAGGACCTGGTGGCTATGCAGCCATTCTCCGTTATGGTCAGCATACTAAGGAGTTTAGTGCAGGCTATCAGCTCACGACGAATAATCGAATGGAATTACTTGCGGCAATTGTCGCGTTAGAGGCCCTGTCTCAGCCATGTGATGTAACGCTCACCACTGATAGCCAGTATGTTCGTCAAGGTATTACTCAATGGATCCATAACTGGAAAAAACGCGGATGGAAAACGGCAGATAAGAAACCCGTTAAGAATGTCGATTTATGGCAGCGCCTCGATTTAGCCTTAAAAGATCATAGTATTCGTTGGATGTGGGTAAAAGGTCATGCTGGACACCCTGAAAATGAGCGTTGTGATGAATTAGCACGTCAGGCAGCAAGCCACCCGACGCATTCTGACGACGGCTATTTATCCGCTTTATAATGATCACCCAATGTACAGATTTGGCGACTCACATTGACCGCGGGCCTTAAACGGGCCCCCTGAGCTGAAGCCCGTTTTTTGGCTAAGGTAAGAGGATAAGTCCGTTTACGAGCAAGGATTAAGTGATTGCATCCTAAACTTGGGAAGTGACGCGTCATCATCCCAGCCTGCCACCGCCAAGGCAGTATTTGTGTTGTGCGGTAACTGACTATCTCGTAGTTTAACAAGCTCAGCCAATCAATGAGCCGGCTTTTGGTATAGAAACGGGCTTTCAGCGATAATTCCGGCCACCCGCGTAGTAGCCCCAACAAACTAAATGGATTGAATTCGGATAATATTATCCAACCGTCGTCCACTAACACACGGTCCGCTTCTCGTAATACTTGGTGAGGATCTTTACTCCACGCTAAAGCATGAGTGATTAGGCAAGCATCAACCGACTTACTCAATATGGGAAGCTTTTCTTTATCACCCACTAAATCGACTTGCAGGGCATCACCACCAATCCTGACTTGATGGCTTATCGCACAGCGACTAGTATCGATGGAGTGACTTAACGACCCTATCTTAATGAAATGCGAGCCATAAAGTTTACTTAACCAAGGTTGTATCTCATCACTGATAAGCGTTTGGAACTGGCAGCCCCAGCGTAATTCATGCCATTGTGAAGGACCGCTAAGAGAACGACTGATTTTTGCACTCTTCATTAAGTAATCACTGGTTAGATGACAAAGGAATCCTTATGAGCTTAACATTAACAGCCCTGCCCGCATTAGAAGATAATTATATTTGGGCCTTAATCGATGATCATAAACGCGCGATCATCGTCGATCCCGGTGAGGCCCAACCTGTGCTTAACGCGATCGCCCAACAACAGTGGAAACTTGAAGCGATCCTGTTAACACATCACCATGCTGATCATACTGGTGGCGTTAAAGCCTTAACCGAACATTACCCAACACTTCCAGTTTATGGGCCAGAAGAGACCTTAAGTAAAGGGGCTACCCATCAAGTTGAAGAGGGAGATAAGCTCGAACTTCTCAACCATACTTTCACCATTCTTGCGACTCCTGGCCATACGCTGGGTCATATCGTCTATTATGCTAAACCCTATCTCTTCTGCGGAGATACTCTCTTTTCAGGCGGTTGTGGGCGTCTATTCGAAGGGTCTGCAGATCAAATGTTTGAATCATTGAGCCGTATCAATCAACTTCCTAAGGAAACGCTGGTATGTTGTGCCCACGAATACACCCTCTCTAATTTAGACTTTGCTCATCGCCTATTGCCCAATGACTCAATGATCAGCGACTACCGTGATAAAGTGAAAAAATTAAGAGACAACGATCAAATTACCTTACCCACTACGCTGGAAACTGAGCGATTAATTAATCTCTTCCTAATGACCGATAAGCCTGAGGTTGTTGCGCTTTTTACAAAGAATGTCGCGTTAACCACCCCTGCGCAACGCTTTGCCGAATTACGCCGCCTAAAAGACCGAGGGTAAGTTTAGGGTTGTGTTAGGCAGCTTGCTCACGTATCATTGCCTGTCTTTTAATCAATCAATGAACTTATATGAAGACTAAAGCGATATTTCTCGCCTCAGTCTTGTTGTTCAGTTGCTATGTATCAGGGAGTGATGCAGGCGAGCCTGAACAACATGCACAGAGTCTGTCTTCAGCGAGTCAGGGAAGTGATGGGAATCTCGGAGAACGCATGTTGTCTCCCCATTGGCAGGATGATGGGAATACAACCGCAGAAAATAGCGATCTCTGGGCAACCATTAGCGACAAGTTGAAGATGAAGGTTCCGAATAATTCTCGGATCCGCGAACAAAAACTGAAGTATTTAAAGGATAAGAGTTATCTCCACGAGGTAACTGCTCAAGCAGAACCGTATATGTACTGGATTGTCGACCAGATACAAAAACGTAAGATGCCGATGGAGCTGGTACTTTTACCTATAGTGGAGAGCGCTTTTGACCCCCATGCAACATCCAATGCTAACGCTGCTGGAATTTGGCAAATCGTAGCAAGCACGGGGCGAAATTATGGGTTGAAACAGACGCAGTGGTATGACGGAAGACGTGATATTGTCGCGTCAACTACCGTAGCGCTAAACATGCTACAACGTCTGAATAAGATGTTTCACGGTGATTGGTTACTCACTGTTGCAGCCTATAATAGTGGTGAAGGTCGGGTTCTGAATGCGATGAAGGCCAACCGAGCACGTGGTAAGCCAACTGATTTCTGGAACTTATCACTGCCAAAAGAAACAACTGTTTATATTCCGAAGATGTTGGCGCTGAGCCAACTTATTAAGAATCCTAAACAGTATGGGATTAAGTTACCGAAAGCCAATACCGGCCGAGCCTTAGCTAAGGTAAACGTTGGTAAGCAAATTAACTTAACTCAAGTCGCTTCAATGACAGGAATTCCTGTGGGACGACTAAAAAGTTTCAATGCAGGCTACAAGCGCGGAACAACCGCTCCTAGTGGTCCACAATATGTAATGGTACCCAAATCGCATGTCGTTAGACTGAAAAATTCTTTAGCGACGGACGATATACAAGCTGTACAGCCGATGGCAGTTGCAGCAACGAGTTCAATTTCACGTTATAAAGTTCGATCGGGTGATACCCTATCAACTATAGCAGCAAAACACGGATTGAGCGTTAAAGCCTTAAAGTCGATGAACAATTTACGTACTGCGCAAGTACGGATTGGTCAAACCTTAGAGCTAGGCGGTCAAGATAAAAACAGCAGGCAACAACTGGCTGATAATGGAAATAGCATCACCTACAAGATTCGTAAGGGTGATTCTCTTTCCAGCATCGCAGAGCGTCACGGCGTTAACATCAAAGATGTTCTTCGTTGGAATGGTAGTTTGACGCGAGATGAACAATCGCTGCAACCAGGTAAGAAACTGACGTTATTCGTTAATAACTCGTAATGTTGAATGAAAAAAGCTGTTCGTTTCGAACAGTTTTTTTTTTATTCCACGAAAATCCAGCCACCCTGTTTATCTTTCACTTGCTGGATAATAAGGTGATGAGCTCTCTCAGGACTAAAGTCCTCGCCATCATCTTCAGTTTCATTTGCTTCAATTGGTAAGCATTTTTGTAGAGCATCATCGACTTCTTCATCACCACAACTTTCATTCTTAATAGCTGAGCCACTCATTATCATTTCGTTGGAGAGCGTTAATTCTTCAAAAAATAGTTCTACTCGCTGGTACAGTTGCTCTGTAGAAAGATGGGAGGATTGTAAGATAATCTGTAATCCCCACCGTTCTCGAAAGACTCGTGGGCGACAAGCAACAGCATATCCCACAGCGTCCTTTTCCCGGAGTTGGTGATAAAAAACACTCTCATAGTAACCCGCTAATCGTTGGTAAATCATTAATGCACGACGTGAGGTACGCGGATAGGGAATAAAAGCCACCAGCGTCTTTGAATCGCTCTCTGCTGCCCGAACAACCCTATTATTTTGTACGAATAGTCTATCTTGTTGAAAGCTTCGCCAGCATAGCGGTAGATGACTGAGGATGGATTGTAGGGCCTCAGCATCGCATTGCGTAGAACCTGAATAGGAGACCATCCACTGATCAAAAGTTTCCGCTAAAATACTCGGCATATTCTGTAGAAGTTGTCGAAGCGATAAAGCGCCATAGCCATCAATTGAACTGTTTGGAAGCTCATTTGGCCAATGATTGATTACGTTAACGAGACAATTTTTAAGATCAGCAAAATGGTCAAAACGAATAAAGAGCACATCATTACCATTAGCCTGTTGCCAAAAAATTTTACCCCCAGCATGTTTCACAAGGCTAAACACTGGCGATAATGCTTGAGTTAAAGCTGCTCGCACTCTATCAGTAATCGCGGATCCTGGTGCAGGCCGTAACAACAAGCTATTCCCACCATCCGCTGCACGAAGGTAATGGAGCGGTACATGTTGGCCGCTATCCTTCGCTGCCAGCAACGCTTCTCTTCTTTCAGAATTGGGATAGAACGTAAACGGATAGTGGTCGCAAGTGGGTGTAATACGTTTTAATGACGTGACGTGAAATTGACAATAAAGTCCCTGGCATTCAACTTTAGATAACCGAGTATCCGGTCGGTTACGTAATGCCGCGATATTTTTTATGGATGAAAGGTCTTGGAGAAGACTGTTTGATGCAAATTCGCTTTGAGTCGCTCCAGTAAAAATAAAACCAAGAGCATGTTCACGAAGAAAATCCATTGCCGGTAATCGTAAGGCTTCAGCTTCCGCCAACTGCTGATAGTGCTTGACCTGTTCAACAGAGAGCGCTGAGGCAGCTACCAGCCATCGCTGCCATAAACTTAAGCTTTGTTGCACGGCTTGTTCGGAAAAATCAGCCCCTTCAAACCATAGTGTAAAAAATATCTGCTGGTTATCGTGATAATGACGTTCCACCCGCACAGAAAGATGAGTTCCTAACTGACGACTGATCACGTGGCAAAGCGAACCGGGCGCGGTATCACTCATGAGTTCAACAAATAGCGGCCAATCACTTAACCTATGTATCGCGATGACTTGTGTAATACCTAAACCTGGCTGGGTCGCCAAGCAAATCTCTCCTTGCCAGTTCTGCCAGCTGATAGTCTCACTTTCTGCAACACAGCTTACTGCCGATGAATCGGCAACGATCGATATGTCGGATAAATCAAAACATTGCGCGACTTCAGCCTGTTGCTGCTCGCAGCTGAGAGGGGAAGCGATCCAAACCTGACTGTGTTCGAGGGAATAACCGCCAGAGTGAAATTGCGCTAACGCAGCACCGAGTGAGGTGATATCGCTACCGAATGACTTCAGATTGCCAATATGAAACTGCGTAAAGGCTGGGGGATATTCAACAAGGCTATGGATCGCCGCACTTGCTAATGCTTGAGGGGAGTGGGAATAGAGTCGATATTCTTCGTCGATAACCGCGGTTTCACGTAAGAGGTCCACCGCCTCAAACCGCGGGACGGTCAGCATATCACTAAGACGCTGCAACCCTTGCTGCAGATCCGTTGGCTCGACCTCAAAATAGTATGCGGTATAATTTTGTTGAGTCGTTGCATTAAGTCGCCCACCTTGCTGGTGAACCCAAGGCATAAGGCGCTGTTGCCCGCAGAACTCTTGTCCGCCCGCAAATACCATATGCTCGGTGAGATGAGCTAAACCGGGCCACTCCTTTGGCTCCTGATGGCTACCGACTGGGAAAATCCATACCACCGCAGCACGCTGCAAATGAGGGATTTGCTCTATATTGACCTCAAGTCCTGACGACAATTGGTAGCGACGAGCTTCAACAATTCCCACCATGCCTAGACCGATGTTTTGAAAATTAACTCGGAATTACGCTGATGCCTAAACTGTAGCTGTTCGATGGTCATCTGGCAGTGATTAGCCTCTTCCCTCGCTTCGAGAATTTTTCCATGATGAGCAGACTTACTGCATACTGGATCAGCATTATCGGCATTACCCGTTAACATGAAGGCTTGGCAACGACATCCACCAAAGTCTTTTTCTTTTTCATCGCAAGAGCGGCAAGGTTCTGGCATCCAGTCATAACCGCGGTAACGATTGAAGCCAAATGAGTTGTACCAAATATCGTCAAGACGATGCTCTAATACTGATGGGAATTCAATGGGGAGCTGGCGTGCACTGTGGCATGGTAACGCTTTACCATCCGGCGTGACATTCATAAAGATAGCCCCCCAGCCACCCATACAGCCTTTAGGTCGCTCTTCATAATAATCTGGGGTGACAAAGATCAAGTTAGTCAAATTACCTGACGCTGCCATTTTCTCTCGATAAGAAGCAACCACCTTTTCAGCATCGGCAATCTGTTTTCTGGTCGGTAGCAATCCTTCACGATTAAGTTGCGCCCAGCCATAGAATTGACAAGTCGCCAGTTCTACATCGTCTGCTTCAAGCTCAATACAAAGCTCAATGATCCGATCAATCTGATCAATATTGTGTCGATGTAAAACAAAGTTTAATACCATAGGATAGCCATGCGCTTTAACCGCTTTAGCCATCTCTAGTTTTTGAGTGAAGGCTTTTTTTGAGCCGGCCAATGCAGCATTCAACGTCTCATCGCTGGCTTGGAAACTGATTTGGATATGATCCAGTCCGGCTTCAGCAAACAGATCCAACTTTTTTGCGGTTAAGCCTATCCCTGAGGTAATCAGATTCGTATAGAAACCGAGTTCGCGCGCAGCAGCGATAAGCTCCGGCAGATCCTTGCGAGTCAACGGCTCGCCCCCAGAAAAGCCAAGCTGTACACTTCCCATCGCTCGGGCTTGCTTGAAAACCTCTATCCATTGCGCGGTGGTCAGCTCTTCACTTGCCCTTGCAAAATCTAGTGGATTTGAACAATAAGGGCACTGTAACGGGCAGCGATAGGTGAGCTCAGCCAATAACCATAGCGGCGCTTTAATATCTGGATTACTTTGCATCGTTCAGCAAAATCCACTTTTGACGGTAAGCCGCCTGAAGAAAATCGATAACATCCTCATCCACGCCTCCTGCATCAGGAAAGCGGGTATTCAGTTTTTCGATGATCAAATCGACACTTGCGACACCATCAACGAGCTCTAAAATCATGGCTGCCGACTCATTAAGTTTCGCCATGCCTTCTGGATAGAGGATCACATGCTGTTGTTGAGTCTCTTCCCATTGCATACGGTAGCCACGTCGAAAACAGGGTACTGCAGATAACGTCATCATTTTTACACCAAACGCGTCGTGTGCCAAACTGGTTGGTCGGTCACTGTGTGATAAGGGGCACGGTCTAAGCTGTAAGCCATGGTCATGGCATCAAGCATAGTCCAAAGAATATCGAGCTTAAATTGTAAGATTTCCAGCATACGCGTCTGTTTTTCCGCCGTATCGAAAATCTCTAAGGCTAAGGATAGCCCATGCTCAACATCTCGCCGAGCTTGGCCAAGGCGGCTTCGGAAATAAAAATAGCCGTCCTCTTTAATCCAAGGATAGTGCTGAGGCCAGCTATCTAAACGAGATTGGTGTATTTGCGGTGCAAAAAGTTCTGTTAATGAACTACAGGCTGCTTCCTGCCAATTCGCTCGGCGCGCGAAATTAACATACGCATCGACCGCAAAACGTACTCCAGGTAGCACATGTTGTTCAGAGAGTAACTCTTCTCGAGTTAATCCAACGGCTTCCCCTAACTGCAGCCAAGCTTCAATGCCCCCTTCACTCTCCCCTTCGCCATCGTGGTCAAGAATACGCTGTACCCATTGACGTCTTACGCTGGGATCGGGACAGTTGGCCATGATCGCTGCATCTTTCAAAGGAATATTAGTTTGGTAATAAAAACGGTTCGCTACCCATCCCTGAATTTGTTGTTTTGTTGCTTGCCCATTATGCATAGCAATATGGTAAGGATGATGGATATGGTAATAAGCCCCTTTATCGCGCAGGGCCTGTTCAAAAGCTTCTGGTGTTAGCGTTTCGCGGACGTACATTTTATTCTCCCAACGTGATTTCCATACCGTCCCAACTGACTTCTATGCCTGCCTTATCAAGGCTAGCTCTCTCGGGGGAGGATTCGTTTAGTATTGGGTTAGTATTATTAATGTGAATCAATATTTTGCGCTGAGCTTTAAGGGTCGCCAGCATTGCCATCATACCTTTCTCTTCAGAAAGCGCTAAATGGCCCATGGCTTTACCAGTATTCACGCCTACACCGGTTGCAACTAACTCGTTATCCTGCCAGACAGTCCCATCGATGAGTAAGCAATCAGCCTTTTGTAACCAAGGCAAAATGACATCGTCGGGTTCACCTAAACCAGGGGCATAAAGCACACTCTTACCCGTTGACTCATCTTCAATAAAGAGCGCAACGTTGTGCCCTGGTAACGGCTTATCACGCCATGGTGAATATGGCGGAGCATTACTCATAATGGGAATTGCGGTAAAACGCAGTTGTGTGCAAACTCGTGTTTTAAAAGCTTCCATCGGCACAATCGGCTGATGAAGTAAGCCGCCATTCCAATGCGTTAGCATCGGAAAAATGGGAAACCCTGTCGAGAGGTCCTCATGGACCTCAGCAGTACACCAAACACGATGCGGACAGCCTTCACGTAAGCTCAAAAGGCCTGTACTGTGGTCAATTTGGCTATCTGTGAGAATGATGTCGCTTATTGTGGTTCCACGCAGATGGCCGTGCTTAACAAATTCCGGGGTATGACGAATTTGCTCGGAGATATCTGGTGAAGCATTGCACAGCACCCAATCTTGGCGATTATCGCTAATAAGTATCGAGGATTGTGTGCGCGGACGCGCAGGAATGGTGCCTTCTCTGACGCCCTGACAATTGGCACAGTTGCAATTCCATTGAGGAAAACCACCACCGGCGGCAGAGCCTAAAACTTTGATAAACATAGAAGTGTCGATTTAAAGAAAGGAAGATGCCCGCGCATCAACGCGGGCATAGATGTGCTATTTAGCGATTAGAGATGTACAGAGTGATTTCCATACCTAAACGCATATCTTCAAATTCTGGTTTTTTCCACATGGTGTTGTCCTCATTATTATCGTCTAGGCAACTATTCGTTGCCATCGGGAAGTAAATGTTGCGCTAATGTTTCGCCAAGGTCAACACTAAACCAAAATTAATCCGCGTTATTGACCCCAGGTGCGTTCGAGTACTCTTAACCAGTTTCGATGCATGATTTTCTCTAGACTCTCAGCGGAAAAACCTCGGCTATAAAGCCGCTCAGTCAGAAAGGGTAGCCCTGTGACGTCACCTAGAGACTTTGGTACCGATACACCGTCGAAGTCTGAGCCTAAAGCAAGATGGTCTTCACCGATAAGCTCTGCCACATAACAAAAATGGTCCGCCAACGTATCGAGCGAAGTCTCTTCAATCCGTGCACCATCAGTGCGAATGAAAGCATTACCGAAATTAATCCCCACTACACCGCCACTCTCTGCAATAGCTAAGAGTTGTTGATTGGTGAGATTTCGAGGCTGTGGACAGAGATGATGCACTGACGAATGTGTCGCAATAAGAGGTTGATGGCTAAGCAGGGAGACCTCCCAAAATGTTCTCTCGTTCATGTGAGAACAATCAATAACCATTTTTTTTGCTAGGAGCTGAGCAATAAGATCTTTTCCAGCTGAAGTAAGTCCAGGTCCACTGTCAGGTGTACCAGGAAAAGCACCCGTTACCCCTTCGCCAAAAGCATTAGGGGTATTCCAAAAAGGCCCTACGCTTCTAACACCCGCTTGATAAAAGGCTTCGAGAGCGGCGTTATCAAGTGCCAATGCATCAGCCCCCTCAATATGTGCCACCGCAGCAAAAACCTGCCGCGTGATTGCGCGATGTATAGCTGCCGAGGTCGTACAAAGTTCCATTTTTCCTTCGGATTGTTGGATCAACGTTTTTAATATAGCGAGCTGTTCCCACATCACCTCGAGAGGGTTTTCTAGCTTTTTAGCGTGATGAGGGTATTTTTCTGCAATGTAATGTCTGGGTGGAATGAAGATCGCAAAGAGCCCCCCAATCAAGCCAGCCTGCTGTATACGAGGAAAATCGAGATGCCCATCGACCTTCTCAAAAAAAGCCGCTGGGTTATTTGGATAATTCAACCATAAGTTAAGTAAGAGGTCATTATGGCCATCGAAACATTGCATAGTTAGCGACTCTCCGTGAAACTGAATTCGGCAAATAACGGGTTATGGTCCGAAGCTTCAGTTTTCAAAACGCGAGCATTCTTGATAGACATCCCCCGATAAAATATAAAATCGAGCGGCCTTCCAAAAGCCGTTCGGCGAAAGTCTTGCGGAAAGCGGACTTCTTTTAAAGACTGATCACGGATAAATGCGTAGAGAACATTCATACGTTGTCTGCTCCAAGAATTGAAGTCTCCCCCCATCATGACAGGCCCTTGGTGAGTTCGCATTTGCTCTCCCACCGCTGCTAGTTGCTTACGGTAAATATCAATTCCAAGACTAAAATTCACCGCATGAATATTGACGACCATTAACATTCGACCATCAGGAAGAGGATATACGGTAATGAGTGCCGATTTAGCCATACGAAGCAGTGGTTCACGCTCATGTAACGGACAGCAAAAAACTGCCGAGGTACCTGATAATGTCATGACGCCCGAGGGATGTTGAGGGAATTGTAAGGCAGGAACCTGTTCCACAGAGATATGGTGTTTAGTTGCATAAGCGATGAGTTCAGGCGTAGTCTGCGCTTCTTGCAATAAAATTAAATGGCTCTCTTTTCCTAGCCCCAACAGGACCGATTGCCAATCCGCTCTCTGCTGTTTAAAAATATTCCAAACTAATACTTTCAAGGTTTTATAAGCGGGCAAACGTGCACCCTCTGGCAAACAATACGTAAGGGGATCACTGTTTTCTGGCGCAAAGATAATCTCGTTAGGTTGACCTGCGACATATCTCACTGCATAGGCTTTTTTACGCACCCTCTCCCCTACCTCTCTACTTATTAACCATCTCCCATACTACGCAGGGCCAATAAAAATACCAAGGACTTGCACACCTCTTCTTCTCATATAGCACTAGGTTCAGAGGGAAATTTAACATAGATCAAACTATTAGCAGAATTAAATAACTAGCATCGCTAACAATTAGGATTAATGAATAATAATATCAATCACTTAGAAAAAGACTCTCAGTAGTAGAAAAATCCAAGCACTTTTTAACCTTGTATTAACAATTATTCCCCTCTAGTTTCTAAGGTTTTACCTTAACTCCATTATCCACCGCACGATGGACCCATTATTTAAAAAAATACGGAGATATTCCATGAGTCACGATCCCTATATTTCGTCTCGGCGGCATTTCTTAAAACGTTCACTCAGTCTCATTCCTTTAGCCGCAGCGAGCGGTAGTTTGCTCACCCATGAGGCACTCGCCGCAGAGAAAAAATCAGAATCGGTTACTGAGCACTATGTTCCTGCTTTTTTCAATAATGATGAATGGCGGACAGTTATCGCCATAACCGATCGATTAATTCCTGAAGATGAACTCGGTCCAGGTGCGGTAAGCGAGGGCGTTCCAATCTTTATCGACAAGCAAATGGAATTACCTTACGGGTATGGACACTTATGGTACATGAAGGGTCCATTTGCTGATGCTGAGCCGGAAATTGGTTATCAATCGTCGTCTGTGCCAAGAGAAACTTGGCGTCGCGGAATTCGCGGCCTTAATCAGTGGTGCCATGAACAGCATAATGCAGAATTTAGCCAACTCCCCTCGGAAACCCAAGACAGTATCCTGCAAAAGCTTGAAGAAGGGACAGTGAATTTCCGTGATATGTCGGGGAAGTTGTTTTTCACTCAGGCACTCGACAATACAAAAGAAGGCTATCTCGCTGACCCATTACACGGTGGTAATCAGACGTTAGCCTCATGGAAATTAATTGGTTACCCAGGAGCCAGAGCTGACTATCCGCAAGTATTAGATCATCCAAACCAGCCTTACCCATTAGGTCCAGTCAGTATTTCCGGGAAGAGGATTATTTAAGATGGCAATTAAAAAACCGGGCGTAGATATCGTTATTGTAGGTTTCGGCTGGACGGGCTCATTAATGGCAAAAGAGCTCGCTGAGAGTGGACTTAATATTGTTGCACTGGAGCGTGGAGAAGCACGTGACACCTACCCTGATTTTGCCTATCCCAAAATTACCGATGAACTCACTTATGGCATTAGATTAAAGCTTTTTCAAAATGCATCAAAAGAAACCGTTACTGTCCGGCATAATTCTTCTCAGACCGCACTACCCTATCGTCGTTTTGGGTCATTCTTACCTGGAGATGGAGTGGGAGGGGCCGGTAGCCACTGGAATGGAATGTTATGGCGGCCACTCGAAGCCGATTTGCGTATGCGCAGTACGGTGGTTGAAAAGTATGGTGCTAACTTCATCCCTAAGGATATGACCGTTCAAGATTATCCCTTTACTTACGCTGAAATGGAGCCTTACTTCGATAAATTTGAAAAGATTTGTGGCACGGCAGGACAGGCAGGTAACGTACGAGGAGAACTTATAGAAGGTGGGAATCCTTTTGAAGCCGTTCGTCAAAACGCTTATCCCACTAAACCTTTGAAAACACAGTATGCCGGCATGCTTTTTAGCGAGGCAGCTAAAAAGTTAGGCTATCATCCTTTCCCGGTACCTGCAGCCAATTGTACTGAACCCTATACTAATCCGTACGGTGTACAAATGGGCGTTTGCAACTATTGTGGATTTTGTGAACGTTTTGGCTGCTATAACTACTCTAAGGCATCGCCACAAGCCTGCGTATTGCCCGCTTTAAAGCCCTTTAATAATATTGAACTAAGAACCCAATGCCACGTTATAAGAGTCAATACTGATTCAACCGGACAACAGGCTACAGGCGTCACTTATATCGATGCAGAGGGCCAGGAAGTGGAACAACCTGCAAATCTAGTTATCCTCAGTGCATTTCAATTACACAATGTCCGCTTATTATTACTCTCGAAAATAGGTAAACCTTATAATCCCCTAACAGGTGAAGGGGTAGTAGGCCGTAATTATGCATACCAAATGAATGGTGGTATTAGTCTATTTTTTAAACCCGACAGTATATTTAATCCATTTGCTGCAACGGGCACCTCGGGTATGTTTATCGATGAGTTCAATGCAGAAAACTTTGATCACTCCACATTAAATTTTATCGGTGGAGCCACCATCTCAGCCACCACTACTGGTGGACGCCCCATTCAGCAAATGGCTATCCCCTCCCACGCGCCGAAATGGGGCTCAGGATGGAAACGGGCTATTCGTGATAATTATTTACACACCATGAATGTAGGATCATCCGGCTCAGTAATGCCTTATAAGCAATGCTATCTAGATCTTGATCCAACCTATACCGATGTACACGGACAACCTCTATTGCGTATGACATTTGACTGGCAACCGAATGAGTTAAAGATGACCCATTTCATCGGTCAAAAATCTGAAGAAATCGTTAAGTTGATCAATCCCGAACACTATGAAATGAATTATATGGGAATGGATGCACATTACGATGTTCGTCCCTATCAATCTACCCATACCACCGGTGGTGCAGTAATGGGAAGCGACCCTAAAACGAGCGTAGTCAATAAGTATCTCCAAAGTTGGGATGTTCCCAATCTATTCGTTCTTGGTGCCTGTTGCTTCCCTCAAAACCTGGCCTATAACCCGACAGGAATTGTTGGTGCGACTGCCTTGTTTGCAGCGAATGCAATACGTACTCGTTACTTAGCGAACCCCGGGCCTTTAGTTCAGGTATAAAAAGGGAGAGACTCTTATGTTGAAATGGAACACACGGTTAACTGCACTTTCCTTACTGGCAATTTCACACTATGGCTTGGCCAATCCAGTTCTCACTAAGGCACAAGAACTCGTTGCGGCGGGAGATTGTGTTGCATGCCACACAGCCCCAGGTGGAAAAAACTTTGCAGGCGGTTTAAAAATGTCGACACCAATAGGGGCGATTTACTCTACCAATATTACTCCAGATAAAGAGTATGGAATTGGTAATTATACTTATGATGATTTTGTCAAAGCCGTACGTGGCGGTATCGCAAAAGATGGTCATCACCTCTACCCCGCGATGCCCTATATATCATTTTCCAAAATCACTGATGCCGATATGAAAGTATTGTATGAGTATTTCATGCACAGCGTCCCGGCCGTATCACAGAAAAATAGAGATAGTGATATCCGGTGGCCACTAAGTATGCGTTGGCCTCTCGCAATCTGGAATCAGTTATTTTATGACGGAAAAATCTATCAAAACGATCCGCATCAAAGCCCTCAATGGAATCGTGGGGCATACCTAGTTCAAGGACTAGCACACTGTGGTACCTGCCATACTCCACGAGGAATAGGGTTTCAAGAGAAGGCTCTTGATCAACAGAACCCAGCCTATTTAACAGGGGGAACACTAGAGGGTTGGCATGCTCCTGATCTGACTAGTAATGTCAAAGACGGTTTAGGACGTTGGTCAACCAGTCAGCTTGTTGAGTTCCTTAAAACCGGAAGAACGGATCAAAGTGCTGCATTTGGCTCGATGACTGATGTGATTGAGCATAGTACTCAATATCTTAGTCAACAAGATTTAGCCGCTATCGCTCTCTACCTTAAATCGTTAAAGCCCGCTAATGACAAAGCGGTTGCCCCTAAAGAAGATGAGTCAACGTCTATCGCATTACTTAAGGGAGACTTATCACAGCGAGGGGCACGAGAATATATGGATAATTGTTCTGCCTGCCACCGAATTGATGGTAAAGGCTATGCAAAAACCTTCCCATCATTAGCGCTTAATTCAGCAGTATTGAGTGACGACCCTTCTTCACTAATAAGTGTTGTACTAAAGGGAAGTAAAATGGCCGTCACTCAAGATGCGATAACAGGTTTGACTATGCCTGATTTTGGCTGGAGATTAACTAACCAACAAGTCGCAGATGTCGTCACGTTTATTCGTCAAAGTTGGGGAAATAATGCTTCTGCAGTTACCGCTGACCAAGTTAAGAAATTGCGTAATAAGGATTCAACGTCAGAACGGAAACAAGAAGATAATAAGTTACATTAATTGAGACACGGGTAAGCCGTTTTTAATTTAGCGGGTTACCCTGATAAAGTAATTTTCGAATAATACAAAAAAGCCATATCATCGCTGATATGGCTTTTTCTTTAAAAAGTGGCGGAACGGACGGGGCTCGAACCCGCGACCCCCTGCGTGACAGGCAGGTATTCTAACCAACTGAACTACCGCTCCACCGATTCTGTCTCAAAGCAGCATTGCTACCTTGCTTGTTTCTCCCGCACCGTGTCAAGGGTGTGGTCATGACCTATTGGTCTTAATTGGATGCCTGGCAGTTCCCTACTCTCGCATGGGGAGACCCCACACTACCATCGGCGCTACGGCGTTTCACTTCTGAGTTCGGCATGGGGTCAGGTGGGACCACCGCGCTAGTGCCGCCAGGCAAATTCTTGGTGCTAAAAACGTGTCTTTTTAACGTACTCGGCGTTAACTTCCCTCGCGCTAGTCAGTCACATACCGGTGTATGCTCCTTCCTATCGCTTGGTCGTCGCCTTGATTACGATAAAAATTCATCGTTTCTACAAATTCGTTTCTTAAAATCTGTCAACGCGCTGATAAATCTCTCATTCCAAAACGCCTCTGGCGTTGTAAGGTTAAGCCTCACGGGTCATTAGTACTGGTTAGCTCAATGCATCGCTGCACTTACACACCCAGCCTATCAACGTCGTAGTCTTCAACGTCCCTTCAGGACTCTCAAGGAGTCAGGGAGAACTCATCTTGGGGCAAGTTTCGTGCTTAGATGCTTTCAGCACTTATCTTTTCCGCACTTAGCTACCGGGCAATGCCATTGGCATGACAACCCGAACACCAGTGGTGCGTTCACTCCGGTCCTCTCGTACTAGGAGCAACCCCCCTCAATTCTCCAACGCCCACGGCAGATAGGGACCGAACTGTCTCACGACGTTCTAAACCCAGCTCGCGTACCACTTTAAACGGCGAACAGCCGTACCCTTGGGACCTACTTCAGCCCCAGGATGTGATGAGCCGACATCGAGGTGCCAAACACCGCCGTCGATATGAACTCTTGGGCGGTATCAGCCTGTTATCCCCGGAGTACCTTTTATCCGTTGAGCGATGGCCCTTCCATTCAGAACCACCGGATCACTAAGACCTGCTTTCGCACCTGCTCGAACTGTCACTCTCGCAGTCAAGCTAGCTTATGCCTTTGCACTAACCTCACGATGTCCGACCGTGATTAGCTAACCTTCGTGCTCCTCCGTTACTCTTTGGGAGGAGACCGCCCCAGTCAAACTACCCACCAGACACTGTCCGCAACCCGGATCACGGGTCTACGTTAGAACATCAAACATTAAAGGGTGGTATTTCAAGGTTGGCTCCATGCAGACTGGCGTCCACACTTCAAAGCCTCCCACCTATCCTACACATCAAGGCTCAATGTTCAGTGTCAAGCTATAGTAAAGGTTCACGGGGTCTTTCCGTCTTGCCGCGGGTACACTGCATCTTCACAGCGATTTCAATTTCACTGAGTCTCGGGTGGAGACAGCCTGGCCATCATTACGCCATTCGTGCAGGTCGGAACTTACCCGACAAGGAATTTCGCTACCTTAGGACCGTTATAGTTACGGCCGCCGTTTACTGGGGCTTCGATCAAGAGCTTCTCCTTACGGATAACCCCATCAATTAACCTTCCAGCACCGGGCAGGCGTCACACCGTATACGTCCACTTTCGTGTTTGCACAGTGCTGTGTTTTTAATAAACAGTTGCAGCCAGCTGGTATCTTCGACTGGCTTCAGCTCCAGGAGCAAGTCCCTTCACCTACGCGCCAGCGTGCCTTCTCCCGAAGTTACGGCACCATTTTGCCTAGTTCCTTCACCCGAGTTCTCTCAAGCGCCTTGGTATTCTCTACCTGATCACCTGTGTCGGTTTGGGGTACGATTCAATGTTACCTAGAGCTTAGAGGCTTTTCCTGGAAGCATGGCATCAATTACTTCAGTTCCGTAGAACCTCGTCATCACGTCTCAGCCTTAAGATAGTCCGGATTTACCAAAACTATCAGCCTACTCGCTTAAACCGGGACAACCGTCGCCCGGATAACCTAGCCTTCTCCGTCCCCCCTTCGCAGTAACACCAAGTACAGGAATATTAACCTGTTTCCCATCGACTACGCTTTTCAGCCTCGCCTTAGGGGTCGACTCACCCTGCCCCGATTAACGTTGGACAGGAACCCTTGATCTTCCGGCGAGCGGGTTTTTCACCCGCTTTATCGTTACTTATGTCAGCATTCGCACTTCTGATACCTCCAGCAAACCTCACAGTTCACCTTCAACGGCTTACAGAACGCTCCCCTACCCAACAACACATAGTGTCGCTGCCGCAGCTTCGGTGCATAGTTTAGCCCCGTTACATCTTCCGCGCAGGCCGACTCGACCAGTGAGCTATTACGCTTTCTTTAAATGATGGCTGCTTCTAAGCCAACATCCTGGCTGTCTGGGCCTTCCCACATCGTTTCCCACTTAACTATGACTTTGGGACCTTAGCTGGCGGTCTGGGTTGTTTCCCTCTTCACGACGGACGTTAGCACCCGCCGTGTGTCTCCCGTGATAACATTCTTCGGTATTCGTAGTTTGCATCGGGTTGGTAAGCCGGGATGGCCCCCTAGCCGAAACAGTGCTCTACCCCCGAAGATGAGTTCACGAGGCGCTACCTAAATAGCTTTCGGGGAGAACCAGCTATCTCCCGGTTTGATTGGCCTTTCACCCCCAGCCACAAGTCATCCGCTAATTTTTCAACATTAGTCGGTTCGGTCCTCCAGTTAGTGTTACCCAACCTTCAACCTGCCCATGGCTAGATCACCGGGTTTCGGGTCTATACCTTGCAACTTAACGCCCAGTTAAGACTCGGTTTCCCTGCGGCTCCCCTATTCGGTTAACCTTGCTACAAAATATAAGTCGCTGACCCATTATACAAAAGGTACGCAGTCACACGCTCAAGGCGTGCTCCCACTGCTTGTACGTACACGGTTTCAGGTTCTATTTCACTCCCCTCGCCGGGGTTCTTTTCGCCTTTCCCTCACGGTACTGGTTCACTATCGGTCAGTCAGGAGTATTTAGCCTTGGAGGATGGTCCCCCCATATTCAGACAGGATACCACGTGTCCCGCCCTACTCTTCGAGCTCACAATCAGTGCATTTTCATGTACGGGGCTATCACCCTGTATCGCCGGACTTTCCAGACCGTTCCATTAACACACTGACTGATGCAGACTCTGGGCTCCTCCCCGTTCGCTCGCCGCTACTAGGGGAATCTCGGTTGATTTCTTTTCCTCGAGGTACTTAGATGTTTCAGTTCCCTCGGTTCGCCTCGTTAACCTATGTATTCAGTTAACGATAGTGTGTCGAAACACACTGGGTTTCCCCATTCGGATATCGTCGGCTATAACGGTTCATATCACCTTACCGACGCTTTTCGCAGATTAGCACGTCCTTCATCGCCTCTGACTGCCAGGGCATCCACCGTGTACGCTTATTCGCTTAACCTCACAACCCACAGACGTCTTAGACGCTGTAGACTGCAAAAGTCTTTGAGAGACTCCGAATAATTTTCATTATTCAGTGTTTTCAATTTATCAGCTTGTTTCCAGATTTTTAAAGAGCAATATCTTAAAGACGACTCGTAAGTCAGCTTTAAGATAATAGTGTCGGCGACTTTCACTCACAGACCAGCAAGTGGCGTCCCCTAGGGGATTCGAACCCCTGTTACCGCCGTGAAAGGGCGGTGTCCTGGGCCTCTAGACGAAGGGGACATAAGTCTGCTTCGCAAGACGCCTTGCTTCTTTACATTTTCATCAGACAATCTGTGTGAGCACTTCGCAGCAATGTATCTTACAGGTAAGGAGGTGATCCAACCGCAGGTTCCCCTACGGTTACCTTGTTACGACTTCACCCCAGTCATGAATCACAAAGTGGTAAACGCCCTCCCGAAGGTTAAGCTATCTACTTCTTTTGCAACCCACTCCCATGGTGTGACGGGCGGTGTGTACAAGGCCCGGGAACGTATTCACCGTAACATTCTGATTTACGATTACTAGCGATTCCGACTTCATGGAGTCGAGTTGCAGACTCCAATCCGGACTACGACGCACTTTATGAGGTCCGCTTGCTCTCGCGAGGTCGCTTCTCTTTGTATGCGCCATTGTAGCACGTGTGTAGCCCTACTCGTAAGGGCCATGATGACTTGACGTCATCCCCACCTTCCTCCGGTTTATCACCGGCAGTCTCCTTTGAGTTCCCACCATTACGTGCTGGCAACAAAGGATAAGGGTTGCGCTCGTTGCGGGACTTAACCCAACATTTCACAACACGAGCTGACGACAGCCATGCAGCACCTGTCTCAGAGTTCCCGAAGGCACTAAAGCATCTCTGCTAAATTCTCTGGATGTCAAGAGTAGGTAAGGTTCTTCGCGTTGCATCGAATTAAACCACATGCTCCACCGCTTGTGCGGGCCCCCGTCAATTCATTTGAGTTTTAACCTTGCGGCCGTACTCCCCAGGCGGTCGACTTAACGCGTTAGCTCCGGAAGCCACTCCTCAAGGGAACAGCCTCCAAGTCGACATCGTTTACGGCGTGGACTACCAGGGTATCTAATCCTGTTTGCTCCCCACGCTTTCGCACCTGAGCGTCAGTCTTTGTCCAGGGGGCCGCCTTCGCCACCGGTATTCCTCCAGATCTCTACGCATTTCACCGCTACACCTGGAATTCTACCCCCCTCTACAAGACTCAAGCTTGCCAGTTTCAAATGCAGTTCCCAGGTTGAGCCCGGGGATTTCACATCTGACTTAACAAACCGCCTGCGTGCGCTTTACGCCCAGTAATTCCGATTAACGCTTGCACCCTCCGTATTACCGCGGCTGCTGGCACGGAGTTAGCCGGTGCTTCTTCTGTCAGTAACGTCAATGCATGAAAGTATTAGTTTCACACCCTTCCTCCTGACTGAAAGTACTTTACAACCCGAAGGCCTTCTTCATACACGCGGCATGGCTGCATCAGGCTTGCGCCCATTGTGCAATATTCCCCACTGCTGCCTCCCGTAGGAGTCTGGACCGTGTCTCAGTTCCAGTGTGGCTGGTCATCCTCTCAGACCAGCTAGGGATCGTCGCCTAGGTAAGCCATTACCCTACCTACTAGCTAATCCCATCTGGGTTCATCCGATGGTGCGAGGCCCGAAAGTCCCCCGCTTTGGTCTTGCGACATTATGCGGTATTAGCTACCGTTTCCAGTAGTTATCCCCCTCCATCAGGCAGATCCCCAGACATTACTCACCCGTCCGCCACTCGTCAGCAAAGTAGCAAGCTACTCTCTGTTACCGTTCGACTTGCATGTGTTAGGCCTGCCGCCAGCGTTCAATCTGAGCCATGATCAAACTCTTCAATTTAAAGTTTGATGCTCAAAGAAATTGTTCTGTTATTCGTAAATGAATTTTCAGTGTCACTCTTCAAGACTTGATACTACAAAGTTTTTTGTGATATCAATCCTGCGAGTGCCCACACAGATTGTCTGATAAATTGTTAAAGAGCATTGCGAATCAACGTTTTAACTCGTTGTCGCGAGGTGGCGTATATTACTCGCTTCACCTCAGGAGTCAATCATTATTTTGATTTTTTCTCCTGGACCGAATCGCTTCAGTCCCTGTCACCGCGCTGCGTATCGTGCTTTGCCGTGTCAGTGGATGCGCATTATAGGGAGTTCCGCTCAGAGCGCAAGGGATTATTTAAACTTTTTTACTGAGTGGTGATTATTAAATCATTCCGTATAAAAACAAAACAAAAAGGCCTAGAAATTCGCATTCCTAGGCCTTTATTAGTCAATATTGATTACTGCTGGGCGGTAATCACCCCGTCTACGACGCCTAATTTAATGGTCGCGCCCGGTAAAAGTTTTCCAGATAGTATCTGTTGAGCTAATGGGTTTTCAATTTCTTGCTGTATTGCACGCTTCAACGGCCGCGCACCATAGATAGGATCGAAGCCAACCTCACCTAACAGGCCTAATGCCTCTTCAGAAATCTCAACCGAATAGCCACGCTCTTCTAACCGTTTATAGAGACGTTGTAACTGGATTTGAGCAATTTGTGCAATATGCTCATGACTCAGTGGATGGAATACAACGACCTCATCTATACGGTTAATGAATTCTGGACGGAAGTGATGTCCTACTACATCCATCACCACACCTTTCATTTGTCCGTAATCAAGCTCGCCAAACTTATCTTGGATTAAATCCGATCCCAAGTTTGAAGTCATAATGATAACCGTATTACGGAAATCGACTGTCCGACCTTGACCATCCGTTAAACGTCCGTCATCTAAAACTTGCAGCAAGATATTGAAGACATCAGGGTGCGCTTTCTCGACTTCATCCAATAAGATGACAGAGTAAGGCCGTCTACGCACTGCTTCGGTCAAGTAGCCCCCTTCCTCATAACCGACATACCCTGGAGGAGCACCCACTAATCTGGACACTGAATGTTTCTCCATAAATTCGGACATGTCGATACGAACCATTGCCTCATCGCTATCGAAAAGAAAATCAGCGAGAGACTTACAGAGCTCCGTTTTACCCACCCCTGTTGGCCCTAAGAATAAAAAGGACCCCACTGGGCGGTTTGGATCAGCCAGACCCGCTCGGCTACGACGTATCGCATTGGCCACAGCATCCACCGCTTCATCTTGTCCGATGACTCGGTCGTGTAGCGTTTCTTCCATCCGTAAAAGTTTCTCTCTCTCGCCCTCCATCATTCGAGCGACAGGGATCCCGGTCCAGCGTGCTAATACGTCTGCAATCTCAACATCGGTGACTCTGTTACGCAACATCTTCATTTGCTGGGTTTCGGACTGTGTCGCTTGAGCCAGTTGTTTCTCCAATTCCGGAATCTTTCCGTATTGGAGTTCTGACATCTGGCCAAGATCCCCATTGCGTCGTGCTTGCTCCATACTAATACGAGCTTGCTCTAACTCAGATTTAATATGTTGCGTGCCAGTAAGGGAGGCTTTTTCAGCTTTCCACTCTTCTTCAAGCTCCGAGTAACTTTGCTCTTTCTGCGCCAGCTCTGTTTCCAGCATCGCGAGCCGTTTGACACTCGCATCATCCGTCTCTTTCTTAAGGGCTTGCTGCTCTAACTTAAGTTGGATAATCCTACGTTCAAGACGATCCAAAGGCTCTGGTTTGGAGTCGATCTGCATACGAATACTCGATGCCGCCTCATCAATAAGGTCGATAGCTTTATCCGGTAACTGACGATCCGCAATATAACGGTGAGACAGCTGCGCGGCGGCAACAATTGCGGGGTCAGTAATTTGCACATGGTGATGCAACTCGTAACGTTCCTTAAGTCCACGTAGAATCGCAATGGTATCTTCGACACTGGGTTCAGCGACCAGCACTTTTTGGAAGCGACGTTCGAGCGCTGCATCTTTCTCTATATATTGACGATACTCATCTAAAGTAGTCGCACCCACGCAGTGCAATTCGCCACGCGCTAAGGCCGGCTTGAGCATATTTCCGGCATCCATCGCCCCGTCGGCTTTACCTGCTCCCACCATGGTATGGATTTCGTCGATAAAAAGAATGACATTGCCGTCTTGTTTCGACAGATCATTAAGTACTGCTTTGAGCCGCTCTTCAAACTCTCCTCGGAACTTAGCCCCAGCCACCAACGCTCCCATATCTAAGGCTAAAACACGGCGACCTTTAAGTCCTTCCGGCACTTCACCATTAATGATACGTTGCGCTAAACCTTCAACAATCGCCGTTTTACCCACCCCAGGTTCACCAATTAATACGGGGTTATTTTTGGTACGACGTTGTAGAACTTGGATAGTACGCCTAATCTCTTCATCTCGGCCAATAACAGGATCGAGTTTGCCTGACTCAGCACGTTCGGTCAGATCAATAGTGTATTTTTTAAGTGCTTGGCGTTGGTCTTCTGCCCCTTGGTCGTTCACACCCTCTCCCCCTCGAAGTTGATCGATAGCGTTAGTCAGTTTTTCACTGGTTAAACCTACTGATTTCAATAAATCGCTGACGCTTCCACGGGTGTCGAACGCCGCGAGTAAAAAAAGCTCGGATGAGATGTAACTATCACCACGTTTTTGCGCCAATTTATCGCAAAGATTCAATACTCTGATTAATTCAGCAGAAGGCTGAACGTCGCCATCACTCCCTTCTACTTTAGCGAGGCGAGATAAGGCCTGAGATAGCTGAGCTTGAAGCTGAGCAACCTCTACCCCACAAGAGACGAGTAACGGACGAATTGAACCTCCCTCTTGTGCCAATAACGCAGAGAAAAGATGAAGGGGTTCGATGAATTGATTATCACTGCCTAGCGCTAATGATTGTGCATCGGCTAGGGCTTGTTGAAATTTATTAGTAAGACGATCTAGACGCATAATTCCTCCACAAAGGTCAACATGCTATTGACTATAAAATGGAGGTAATTATGAAAAATTCAAGAGTAAGCACCGCAAAAAATAGCTGAAATTTTACCCTCCGCGACTCGAATACTCTGCTTACTCAGTGATCCAGATTAGGGAAGCCATACGACCTGTTTGTCCATCACGGCGGTAGGAGAAAAACTGTTCAGGTTCCGAAAAAGTACAACGATGAGAATGATAAATGGCATTTACGCCCGCATGCTGTAAGCGCAATTCCGCAAGCTTAGGTAAATTGGCTAAATATTTATTGCCGTGCGTGATGAAGCATTGTTCGGCTGCATGATGCGTCTGAATAAAAGCTTCTCTTACCTCCGCACCTACTTCAAAAGCATCAGGGCCAATAGCAGGACCTACCCATGTTATAATCTCCTCCGGCGAACAGTCGAAGGTGTCAACGGTATTTTCCAATATACCGTCACATAATCCTCGCCATCCTGCGTGGGCGGCGGCGACTTGAGTACCTTGACGGTTGGTAAACAAAACCGGTAAACAATCAGCCGTCATCACAATACAGACTTTACCCGCTGCTCGGGTAAAGCTGGCATCGGCATCTATCATTTCAGTCGAGGCCACAGCCGCTTCAACCACACGCTGGCTATGGATCTGATTAAGCCAGAAAGGTTCACTGGGTAACTGTGCAATTTCAGTCAACAGCTCACGATTTTTTGTTACTGCCCTTAGCTCATCCCCAACATGACTACCGAGGTTGAGCGCTTGCCACGGGCTACCGCTGACGCCCCCTAAACGGGTGGTTGAAACGGCACGTACCGTTGAAGGCACACTCCAGTTAGGAACAATCAGCGATTTGCTCATAACCAGTCCATTTGATCGCGATATTCTGCAGTATCAATTTTCAGTGCTTCAATTAACTCCACCATATCTTGGGGCAGTGGCGCATGCCATTCCATCTGGATACCCGTTATCGGGTGATAGAGACGGAGCATCGTGGCATGCAAAGCTTGGCGATCAAAGCCGCGTAATGCATTAATAAACGCTTCACTTGATCCTTTAGGCGGACGTGGACGACCGCCGTAAAGGGGATCCCCCACTAACGAGTGACCGATATGGGCCATGTGCACACGGATTTGGTGCGTTCTCCCCGTTTCCAAGCGTAAACGAAGACGGGTATGGGCACGGAAATGTTCCATAATACGGTAGTGCGTGACGGCCGGTTTGCCCATTGGATGAACCGCCATATGCGTACGCTTGGTAGAGTGACGAGAAATCGCCTCATCAACGGTTCCTCCCGCCGTCATAGTCCCAATTGCAACCGCTTCATATTCGCGGGTAATTTCTCGTCGTTGCAGGCAATCCACCAAGTGGGTTTGCGCAGGAACGGTCTTGGCAACCACCATTAATCCTGTGGTATCCTTATCGAGGCGATGTACAATACCCGCTCGTGGAACATCAGCGATAGCCGGATAGTGATAGAGCAGTGCATTCAAAATCGTTTTATCCGGATTACCGGCACCTGGATGCACAACTAAGTCACGCGGTTTATTAATGACGAGAATATCATCATCTTCGTAGACAATGTTGAGGGGAATATTTTGAGGTTCCCAACGCGCTTCTTCTTGGATTTCTGCGCTGATTATAATTTTCTCGCCACCCAATACTTTTTCTTTGGGTTTATCGGCAACTGTCCCATTAATGGTAACTCTGCCCTGTAAAATCCATTCTTTTATACGAGAACGTGAATAATCAGGGAACAATTCAGCCAAAGACTGATCTAAGCGTTGTCCCAATTGTTCAAGGGAGATGGTTGCAGCGAGTTCTACTTGTTGTGCCATATAAGGTTCTTCGTTAACGTTGGGTTTTTCCGGCAAAGCCGTTTAAGATAATGTGCTATCTTAGCTGATAAACAATGGAAGCCACATATAAATGCTTCCAATAAACTTTTGAGGATAATCAATTCGTCATGATGCGTATGAAATATCTTGTGGCGCTCGCCACGCTTAGCTTAGCTCTGGTCGGATGTTCCGGATCTAAAGATGTTGTTCCTGATAATCCTCCTTCGCAGATTTATGCTACAGCTCAGCAAAAACTGCAAGATGGGAACTTCAGAGGCGCCATCAGCCAGTTAGAAGCTCTGGACAACCGTTACCCATTCGGTCCGTATTCGCAACAGGTACAGCTCGATCTGATCTATGCCTATTATAAGAATGACGACATGCCAATGGCTCAAGCGACCATTTCACGCTTCATGCGTTTAAACCCTACCCACCCTAACATCGACTATGTGATGTATATGCAAGGGTTAACGGATATGGCGCTTGATCAATCTGCTCTACAGCACTTCTTTGGTATTGATCGTTCTGATCGTGATCCATCCAATGCCCGTCAAGCCTTCAAAGACTTTTCGCAATTGGTACAAAGCTATCCAAACAGCCAATATGCACCTGACGCACAGAAACGTTTAGTTGCACTTAAGGATCGGTTATCGACCTATCAATTATCTGTCGTGAAATTCTACACTAAACGTGAGGCATATGTCGCGGTTGTTAATCGTGCTAAAGAGATGTTGAGTGATTATCCGGATACTGTCTCGACTCGCCAAGCCCTTCCGTATATGGAGAATGCTTACCGTAAACTCCAACTAAACACTGAAGCTGATAAAGTAGCAAAATTGATCGCGGCAAATAACGCAAAATAGTAGTCTCAATTCTGCTGACGAACCAGTCACCGATATGTGACTGGTTTTTTTTATAAAGTTACTCCTAACGCTTATCTCTCAACCTTCCTACGCCATTGAAAAGCGATCTTCCTCGTAATACTCTTATTCACATCTCTGCTAACGATGAAATCGCATGTCAACGACACTGCCCATTAATTTTGATACACGCCCGTTGATTCCCCTTGCGCATGATTATTCCCATGGCGAGAGTGAACCTTGGCATCAACATAACTGTGCACAATTACTCTATAGTTTAAGCGGTGTGGTCAGCGTTCATACCCCACAAGGGTGCTGGATCATCCCACCCACCAGAGGAGTGTGGTTACCTGCTGGTATTATCCACCGATTGACCATCACAGGAAAAGTTGCCGCTAGGACCCTGTTTATTGATCCTTTCGCTCGGGCTGATTTACCAACAGGGTGTCAAGTGGTTCAAGTCTCGTCTCTCTTAAGGGAGCTCATTATTACAGCGCTTGATCTCCCTGTTCACTACGAACCGAATAGCCGAGCGGAAAGGGTATATGAGCTTATCTTAGACGAAATTCGGGGAATGTCGGTGCTCCCCTTTAGTTTGCCAGAACCCGTCTCCCCAGCACTGAAGAACCTATGTTTACTAGTGCGTAATGATCTTGCAAAACCTTGGACAACCTCAGAGGCAGCGACGCTGATTAATCTTAGTGAGCGCACACTATTAAGACATTTTCGCCATGAAATAGGGTTCTCGTTCAGTGAATGGGTACGGCGGGCAAAATTAATGGAGGCTTTAAAACGTCTTGCATTGGGCCAGTCGGTATTAAGAGTGGCCCTTGATTTAGGTTACGAAAGCCAAAGCGCTTTTAGTACGATGTTTCGCCGACGATTAGGGCTTCCTCCTAGCCATTATTTTCATTCCTCTTAATCAGAGGAAGAGCATTCAGCAACGCCTGCAAAGAGGCTCTAGCAATATCGCTATCGACACTCACCCCCCATTGGCTCTCTTCCCGCGTACTCTTACAAAGGATATATGCGGCAGAGCGACTCTCATTTTTTCGCCCTAAAGTATGCTCGTGATAATCTTCTATTATTAGAGACTCTTTTAAATAAAGATTTATTGCGTGCGCCGCTGCAGACAATATCCCATTCCCCTCCCCCTTTAACGTGAGGACTTTTTCCTCTGTTTTAACCTGAGCTTGGAACTGAATACGATTGGCCCCCAAACTTTCTGTTCGATAATCTAATAACTGATATCGAGCCTGCTCGTGAGGACCGTAAAGTTGACGAAAGAGTTGCCATACTTGTGCTAATGTCATTTCTCGGCCACTTTGGTCAGAAATCATTTGTACATGTCGACTGAACGCTTGCTGTAAGGCTCGAGGAAGTTTTAACCCATGATTCTGTTCTAACATCCATGCCGTGCCACTTTTACCTGATTGGCTATTTACACGAATAACAGCCTCATAATTACACCCAATGTCATTAGGATCGATGAGTAGATAAGGGATTTCCCATAATGTTTTCGGATCATGCTCCCGCGCGTTGAACCCTTTTTTTATCGCATCTTGATGAGATCCCGAAAACGCAGTAAAGGCGAGTTTGCCCGCATAAGGATGCCGTGGATGAACGGGGATTTGGTTGTATTCCTCAACTTGCTCAACGATATTAGTCATATCACTAAAATCAAGCTGTGGCGGAATACCTTGACTGTAAAGATTTAACGCTAAAGTGACTAAACACAGATTTCCTGTCCGCTCTCCATTCCCAAAAAGACAACCTTCTACCCTTTCTGCTCCTGCAAGTAATGCCAATTCAGCGCTCGCCACCCCGCAGCCTTGATCATTATGTGGATGAACACTAATACATACCGATTCTCGATAACAAAAATGGCGGCAAAAATATTCAATTTGATCCGCATAGACATTAGGCGTATTAACCTCAACAGTACTAGGTAAATTGATAATCATTGGTCGTTCGGAAGTAGGTTGCCAAACCTTTGCTACAGCATGGCAGATCTCTAACGCAAAATCTGGTTCAGTAAAGCAGAATGTTTCCGGTGAATATTGATAAGTCCAATGCGTGTCAGGATTTGCCTCACAGCAACGACGAATTAGCTCACTCCCTGCCACCGCCAAAGCAACAATCTCTTCTTTAGTCTGCTGGAAGACTAAGCGTCGAAACAAAGGTGCCGTAGCGTTATAAAGATGAATCGTAGCCCGTTTAGATCCTTTCAATGCATCAAATGTTCGTTCAATAAGATCGGTTCGCGCTTGAGTAATTACCTGAATGGTCACGTCGTCTGGAATACGATTCTCTTCAATTAATCGACGTACAAATTGAAAATCAGTATCGGAGGCGGCAGGAAAAGCGACCTCTATTTCTTTAAATCCGCACGCTAACAGTAATTCCCAAAACTTTATTTTACGTTCGACACTCATAGGCTCAGCTAACGCTTGATTACCGTCTCGTAAGTCCGTCGACAGCCAGCGTGGGGGATGAGTGAGTTGTTTATTTGGCCAAATTCTATCCGCTAAAGCGATAACAGGATAAGGCTTATATTTGGTGGACGGGTCAAGCAGCATGGTAGTTCCTTTCACAGGGTAAAACACTATCCTAGCGATACCACCATCCCGACGACTCATGCATTCGTGACAACCTTATGCTTGAAACGGACAACCCCTACTATGCACCATCGAAAATTATAGGGTGCTAAATGATAAAAATTTTTTTCGCTAACACTCAAATACTTAAAAATAGGCGCCCGGGCTAAAATTTTTCAGATATCAATAATGTGATATAAATCACATTATTGATATGTATAGTCGGTATTCTGAAAGCACGTATGATGGCAATGACGAAGAGAGGTAAAATGATGATCAACATCACCAGTAAGCAAATGGATATTACCCCGGCAATCCGTAGTCATATCGAGGAGCGGTTTGCAAAGCTTGAAAAGTGGCAGACTCAACTGATTAATCCTCACGTGGTCCTCTCTAAAGAGCCTAAAGAGTTCGTTGCCGACGCGACACTCAATACGCCTAACGGCACCCTTGTTGCCACCGCGAAACATGATGATATGTATGTGGCCGTCAACGAGCTTATCTCTAAACTCGAACGTCAACTCAACAAGGTCCAGCACAAAGCAGAAGCGCGACGTGCCAATGGCAGCGTTAAAGATATCATTCCCGCAGAATCCTAATGTCATCGCGCACCCCAAGGGTGCGCGGTTTTAGGTTGACGCGCTTCATCGCAGACGTTACTCTCTAAATTCAACTCTATTGAGAAAATACCATGCACGCTAACTTGTTTTTCTTTTCATTTTTTTTTAGCTCCCCCACCCAGGGAAGCCGCTTCGACTAGAATAAATGAAAAGACGAACAAAAGGCCTCCCTTCCGGGAGGCTTTTTTTTTGAAAAAATAAAAAACAAAAGGACAGACTATGACCCCTTATGCTTCGCTTGACGAATTGCGGCATGATATTAGTGATCTGGATAGCCGTTTACTCACTTTACTCGCTAAACGTCGTGAGCTTGCCGTTGCAGTGGGCAACTATAAGTTACAAACCCAACGTCCAGTACGCGATGTGGTTCGTGAAAAGCAACTTCTGGAAAAACTGATCGAGCAAGGTAAAACGCTCTCTCTCGATAGTCACTATATTACGCGTCTATTTCAGCTGGTTATTGAAGACTCGGTCCTGATCCAACAAGCTTTACTGCAAAAAGCACTCAACGATTCTCAGCAACAAGCCGTTCGTGTCGCGTTCTTAGGACCTAAAGGCTCTTATTCTCACCTTGCCGCACGAAGCTACGCCTCACATCATTTCGATCAAATGATTGAGGTTGGCTGCAGTAAATTCCAAGATATTGTTAATCAAGTAGAAAAGGGATTGGCTGATTATGCTGTGCTCCCCCTTGAGAATACCAGTTCAGGTTCAATTAATGATGTCTACGACTTACTTCAAAACACTGGCCTACATATTGTTGGAGAGATGACCTTACCGATCAATCACTGTTTGTTAGTGTCGGGGGAAACTTCTCTTGCGGCAATCACTACCGTCTATAGCCATCCTCAACCTTTTCAACAATGCAGCCAATACTTAACTCACTATCCACATTGGAAAATTAACTATACTGAAAGTACTGCAGCGGCAATGGAAACCGTGGCGAGCTTGAACGATCCTTCTGTCGCTGCACTCGGTAGTGAAGCCGGTGGCCAACTCTATCAACTTCAAGCAATAGATCGCCAACTCGCTAACCAGTCACAAAACATAACCCGTTTTATAATCCTAGCGCGTAAACCGGTGAAAGTATCAAAACAAGTCCCAGCGAAAACCACTTTATTAATGGCAACCGGACAGCAAGCTGGTGCGTTGGTCGATGCACTATTGGTCCTCAGACAACATGATATTGTGATGACTAAACTTGAGTCCCGCCCTATTAACGGTAATCCTTGGGAAGAAATGTTTTATATCGACGTACAAGCCAATAGCAGTGACCCCTCTATGCAGTCTGCCCTACAGCAGCTTACTGAACTTACTCGCTACTTGAAGGTGCTGGGTTGTTATCCCAGCGAGACAGTTACCGCCGTGACACCATAAAAAAAAGCACCACTGTCTTACAGTGGTGCTTAATATGTGTTGGTTGCGAATTACTTTCGATTGTCGTTCGCTGACCTGAGTAAAGAACGACTTTCAGTCATAAATGTCTTAGCGTAATCGCCAAACCACGTTTGTACCCCAGCAAAGCTCTTGATAAAAGAGGCTTTATCGCCACGTTCGAGCTGCGCCAAAGCCTCGCCAAATCGCGTGTAATAACGCTTAATTAAGGCAATATTATTAGGTGAGGACATTATAATATCAGCATATAACTGTGCATCTTGAGCAAACAGGCGTCCCACCATTGCCAATTCCAAGCGGTAAATTGGTGAAGAAAGTGCCAATAATTGTTTGAGATCGACATTCTCTTCTGACAGATGTAACCCATAGGCAAAAGTTGCAAAGTGTCTGAGTGCCTGAATGAAAGCCATATTTTGGTCATGCTCGTCAGCCGTAGCAGCATGCAACCTTGCCCCCCAGACCTCGATCTGCTGGAGAAACCACTGATAAGCTTCAGGAGAACGGCCATCACACCAGACCACGACTTGTTTCGCCAAGCTACCACTATCAGGTCCGAACATAGGGTGCAAGCCCAATACTGGTCCGTGATGAGCTGCCATCATGGCTTGTAGGGGGGCCTTTTTAACTGAGCACAAGTCAACTAAGATACAATCGTCCGGTAAGGGCGGGAGTTGTTGAATAACTTGCTCAGTTAGGTGAATAGGAACACTAACGATCACCATTCCCGCATCACTGACTAAAGAAGCCGCTTGGCTCCACTCTTCCTTGTCGAGTAGACGGACTTGATAACCTGAGAGCGTTAACATACGCTCGAACAAGCGCCCCATTTTTCCTTTGCCCCCAACAATAACGATAGGTCGCATGGCTGGATTGAGCGTCTTAAACCCTTTATCATTTTCACTGGCATAAGACTCACGCATCACTCTACGCAATACATCTTCGATTAAATCGGCGGGGATTCCAACCGCCTCAGCCTCCGCACGACGTGAAGCCAACATGGAGGCCTCACGCTCTGGCACATAGATCGGCAGTCCGTGCTGGCTTTTCACTTCTCCGACTTCCGCCACTAACTGCATACGTTGTGCAAGTAAAGCTAGCAAAGCCTTGTCTGTTTCATCGATTTTATCGCGTAGTGCATTCAGTTCTGCAACCATTACCCTATCTACCCTTCCACTGTACTTGAGGTGATCATAGCATTCATTGCATTCGCAAGTTTCTTTAATAATTGCTCGGTGGTTTGCCAGTTAATGCAGGCATCTGTCACTGAGACGCCATATTGCATCTCAGCACGAGGTAAGTCGGATGATTGACTCCCTTCAAATAAGTGACTCTCTAACATAATTCCAGTTATAGAGCGGTTTCCAGCTTGTAACTGCTGTAATACGCTTTCCGCCACTACCGTTTGGCGACGATAATCCTTATTCGAGTTTCCGTGGCTACAATCAATCATTAAAGAAGGGCGTAATCCTGCCTTGGTCATTTCAGACTCACACTGAGCAATATCTTCCGGATGATAATTTGGCGTCTTACCTCCTCGTAAAATAACATGGCCGTCCTCATTGCCCTGAGTCTGTAATAGGCATACCTGACCTTGTTGATTGATTCCCACAAAACGGTGTGGCATTGCAGCGGCACGCATAGCATTAATTGCCGTTCCCAAGCTACCATCGGTACCGTTTTTAAATCCAACAGGCATAGACAGACCCGACGCCATTTCACGATGTGTTTGCGATTCAGTCGTCCTTGCACCAATGGCTGACCAGCTAAACAGATCACCGAGGAACTGTGGCGAATTAGGATCTAAAGCCTCTGTTGCCAAAGGTAGACCCATAGACACCAACTCGACCAATAATTGACGCGCGAGTTTTAATCCTTGCTCAATATCAAATGATCCATCCATATGAGGATCATTAATCAATCCCTTCCACCCTACGGTAGTGCGAGGTTTCTCAAAATAAACGCGCATCACCAAATAAAGAGAATCGCTCACTTCTGCGGCTAATTTTTTGTAGCGCGCTGCATACTCTAATGCCGCTTGCGGATCATGGATAGAACATGGTCCGCAGACGACCAATAGACGAGGGTCTCGGCCAGCGATGATATTAGCGATAGTTTGGCGGGAATCTTGGATCTGCTGCTGCTGTTCCGCAGTCAGTGGAAACAGTGCTTTCAATTCTGCCGGGGTCATCATTACTGACTCATCCGTGATATGAACATTATTTAAGGCATCTTTTTGCATGATATTACCTGACTAAAATTAGGGGGTCTTAACGACCAATACCCCTACCATAACATAAAAAGTAAACTTTTCAATCCAACAAACACTCTTGGTGTAAATATATATTTACAAAATGCCGTTACGTAAATTCATATCACCTGAATTTGTAATCTATTCTATACACACGCCGATTTACAGGTAAAAAAAGGCCCAAACTATTTCGGGCCTTATTGAATTAATTGTTGAGGATAAGTGAAGTGATCACCCCAGTGGCAACAGCAATCAGTACGTAATTACCGTTAATGTTCGCCCAACGATGTCCTGGCGGTGGTGAACCTAGTCCATGCCGGTGCCAGTCGTTCACCCAATACCGGTTTTGATAGTATTGATGAGGGAATCGTCCACCTGGTCTAAAGTGATGGCCATCATAGAAGAAATCTCTTCTATCATAACCTGGTCGATGATCAGAGTACCTACCATGATCGCGATGGTCGTCGCGCCAATCGTGATGTTCGTGCCAACGTGGTCCAGAATGACCATGGCGGTCCCAATCATCATGATGGTGATCATGAGCATAGGCCATTACCATCGGGTTTAAGGTTAAGCATACCATCGCTAACACTAGAGGTCTTTTACGCATAACATCTCGCTTGAGCCAAAATATTGGTGAGATTATGCGAAATACGGTACGCTTAGCCATCAAGATTACTCTTGAATCTTATCGAGAGAGTATGTCCAAAGTTATCGAACCCCCCACTTTCTTAACAAAACCTTATCACTATCCCCGTAAAGTATTTTCTCCCCAACAGATCCACTTATAGGTAGTTAATGCTTCTAATCCCATTGGCCCCCGCGCGTGTAATTTCTGGGTACTCACTGCCACTTCAGCCCCCAAGCCAAATTGACCGCCATCGGTAAAACGAGTACTAGCATTCACGTATACCGCAGCCGAGTCGACTTGATTTACGAATTCCTGAGCATTTTGATAACTTTTAGTCAAAATACCGTCTGAATGTTGCGTACCGTACTCACGGATATGTTCAACCGCTGCGTATAAGCCTTCTACCGCTTTGATATTGAGATCCAGAGACAGCCATTCATCTCGGTAAGAGGCTTCGGTGGCTTGCGCATAGCCTTTATTCTCTAGCGCTGAATGGGATGATAATTGTGGGTCGACGTGAAGAGTAATCGACTCCTGTGCCATACGTGCTACAAATTTGGGTAAGAATCGGTCTAGCTGATCATGGTGAATTAATAGTGTTTCTAGAGAGTTACAAGCGCTTGGGCGTTGTTTTTTAGCATTAACGATCACATCAAGCGCTTGCTCAGACTCCATTGTTTCATCGACATAGAGGTGACAAACACCAATACCCCCGGTGATCACAGGAATAGTCGAGTGCTCACGACACAGTTTATGCAAGCTGGCGCCGCCACGCGGAATCAACATATCGACATACTTATCCAACTTCAGTAATTGTGTGACCCATTGGCGGTCAGGGTCATCAATCGCTTGAACGGCATCGATTGGTAGGCCATGCTGGATTAACGCTTTGCGAATAACCTTCACAGTCTGCGAGTTAGTGCGATAGGTCTCTTTTCCACCACGCAGAATTGCTGCATTACCTGTCTTTAAGCATAGTGTTGCCACGTCGATGGTCACATTTGGGCGAGCTTCGTAAATAATCGCCACGACGCCTAATGGAACTCGACGTCGCTCAATTTTCAAACCACTCTCTAATTGTCCACCATCGATCACTTGACCAATAGGGTCAGCCAGCTGACAGACTTTACGCACATCATTGGCGATATCCGCTAATCTTTCGACGGTAAGTGTTAAGCGGTCAATTAGCGCAGCCGAGAGGCCTTGTTGAACAGCATCAGCCACATCCAATTGGTTTGCGGCTAAAATATCCTTAGCGTGAGCATTTAATTGATCAGCAATCGTCATCAATAACTGATTTTTTTCTGCCGCGGTCAATGTGGCGAGTTGGTAAGCAGCAGCCTTAGCACGCTGCCCCATAAATTCTATATTCATCTCGATTTATCCTACAATCATATCATCACGATGTACGGCCACAGCACCATACTCATAGCCTAGTATTTCACTGATAGATTGGCTATGTTTCCCGGCAATCATGCGTAACGCATCGCTGTTATAGCGCGAAACGCCGTGAGCGATATCATTGCCTTGGGGATCGCGAATCGCGATAACTTCACCACGAGAAAAATTACCAGTAATCTCTATAATCCCTTTCGGCAGTAATGAGCTACCCCGTTCGAGTAGTGCGGTTAACGCACCGGCATCAATGACTGCCGAGCCTGCGGGTGGTGCACCAAAAATCCAATGCTTACGACTTTCCAGACGATGTTCTTGCGCATGGAACAAGGTTCCCGCTTTTTCACCTTGCAATAATCTTTGAATCACAATAGGTTGGTCGCCTGGAGCGATAATGACATCAATACCCGCCCGACATGCCACTTCTGCTGCCTGTAATTTGGTCGCCATCCCCCCAGTTCCTAATCCAGAAACACTTCCACCTGCCATCATTTTTAAGGAATCGTCGATCTGATAAACATCCTCGATCAATGTTGCCTCAGGATCATAACGAGGGTCGGCGGTAAAAAGGCCTTGTTGATCGGTCAACAACAACAGCTTATCAGCGTCGGAAAGTATTGCCGCAAGCGCGGACAGGTTGTCATTGTCCCCCACTTTGATTTCTGCCGTAGCCACGGCATCATTCTCGTTAATAACTGGGACGATACGCTGATCTAATAGTGCATGCAGCATATCGCGAGCATTAAGAAAACGCTCTCTATCTTCCATATCCGCGCGGGTAATAAGCATTTGGCCGATATGGATACCATAAATGGCGAATAACTGTTCCCACAACTGGATCAGACGGCACTGACCTACCGCTGCGAGGAGTTGTTTTGACGCAATGGTGGGAGGCAGTTCGGGATAATTCAGATGCTCTCTACCTGCTGCGATAGCACCAGAGGTTACGACCACAATGCGATGACCGTCATTCATGGCTTGTGCACATTGCCGCACAATCTCTACCATTCTTGCACGATTCAGCTGACGCGACCCACCAGTGAGTACACTGGTCCCTAATTTGACCACTAAGGTCTGACTGCCACTCATATTTCCTGCCACCTAAAGATTTAAATAAGTGAACAGTTGTATCAGGACAGCTAGAGCTTGCCAATAGCTATCCTTAGGCTTGAAGCAACTTAATTTAAAAAGGGGCGGCGTAGAGGATTAAATCGACAGTGAAGGTTCGAAGTCACTCGCAGGGATTAGCGGGGCATTCAATTCGTTCATCAATGCCTCTAAGCGTGGAAAGAACTTTTGAAGGCTGGCTTCTGCTTCTTGTCGATCGACTTCGCGTTTGATATCCACGGGAACCCATTGGCCCGCCTTATCATATAAACCAAAGTCAAAACGATAATCGAAGTGGGTTTCTTGAGCTTCCAATACCAACCACCACCCCCAGAACTCTCTCTTCTCTGGTGCCGGTTTAATATTGGTACAAACAGCTAAACAATCAAAAAAGAAGCGGTTCTCTTGACACTGTTCTTCACGCAGGTAGGGACCTAGCTCATTAAATTTTACGATGTAACGGCCTCTGAAGTGGCCTCCGGGTAATACCATCTGACAACACTCCTATTAGCGTTCATTGTTTTCAGTGTTACTTTTAGCAGACTTACTATTAAATGAAAATGATAAAAAAAAAAACAGCACCCTTAGGTGCTGTTTTTTTCATCAACCTTTAACTAACGGTGGAATAAAGGTAATCCCCATATCCCAAGGTTGTTCAATCCAGGTATCTTGTGGAATATCAACGACATAATCATCGACTAATGGGCGACCGGCTGGCTTAGCAAAAATCGTCACAAAACGCGCCTTGTGGTACATTTCACGAACAACTTTCGCAGTACCGCCTGTGTCGACTAAGTCGTCAATAACAATAAATCCTTCACCATCGCCTTCTGCACGTTTTAAAATTTTCATTTCACGTTGATGGTCATGGTCGTAGCTTGAGATGCAAACTGTATCGACGTGGCGAATACCCAGTTCACGTGCTAATAAGGCCGCAGGAACTAATCCACCACGGCTTACCGCGATGATGCCTTTCCACTGTTCAACTGGCAGTAATTTCTCAGCCAACTGACGGGCGTGAATTTGCAACATATCCCAAGTAACTACGTATTTTTGACTCATAATAATCAGGCTCCGACCAACAGAGTTGGTCTGGTGAATGGACAAACGAAAAAAAGTTTGCGCGTGATTATAGGGATAACGTCAGATAAAAACCAGTGCTGCTACGGACTTTGACTTTTTTTCGGTATAAATCGCTGCTTACTCGCGAACAATGATATGCTTTCTCTACTTATAATAACCGCTACATGCCCTATTAAATGGGCTTAATCCTAATCCGTTATAGGAGACGCATTGTGTCTGAACTGTCTCAACTGTCACCGCAACCCTTATGGGACTTCTTTGCCAAAATCTGTTCTATCCCACATCCTTCTTATCATGAAGAAGCATTAGCCTCGTATATTGTTGAGTGGGCTAAAACACAGCAATTTTGGTGTGAGCGGGATACTGCCGGGAATATTCTAATCCGTAAGCCTGCAACCGCGGGGATGGAAAACCGTAAGCCTGTCGCCCTACAAGCTCACCTCGATATGGTGCCACAGAAGAATAATGCGACCGAACATGACTTTGCGCGAGATCCAATTCAACCTTGGGTGGATGGTGAATGGCTGAAGGCTCGCGGAACAACACTTGGCGCTGATAACGGTATTGGTATGGCTTCTGCACTCGCTGTTCTCGCCGATAAAACGGTTGAACACGGTCCTCTTGAAGTCCTGCTGACGATGACCGAGGAAGCGGGGATGGAAGGCGCATTTGGCTTACAACCCAACTGGCTACAGGCCGATATATTGATCAATACCGACTCGGAAGAGGAAGGTGAAGTCTATATGGGCTGTGCAGGGGGAATTGATTTCCTCTCTGAGCTGCCGATAAGCCGCCGCGATACTCCTGCTCACTATCTGACTTTAGAGATTAGCCTCAAAGGGCTACGGGGTGGTCACTCTGGAGCCGATATTCATCTTGGGTTAGGTAACGCCACTAAACTATTGGCTCGTTTCTTTGCCGAATCTCGCCATAAACTCGACCTGCAGTTGATCGATTTTAAAGGCGGTAACTTACGTAATGCTATTCCTCGAGAAGCGAATGCAGTTGTCGCCGTTGCGCCTGAGCAGGAAGCGACTCTTCAACAGACACTGCAAGATTATTTATTGATCTTACAAAACGAAGTCGCGCCAAAAGATAAAAATATCACCTTAAGCGCACAAGCAATCTCACATACTGGTCAGCCATTAGACACCGAAAGCCAAGATCGATTTATTAATTTACTGAATGTGACCCCTAATGGCGTAATCCGTAACTCAGATGTTGCGCCAGGTGTGGTCGAGACATCGTTAAATATCGGTATTGTAACGCTCGAAGAAACCCAAGCAAAAATCTACTGTTTAATTCGCTCGCTTATTGATAGTGGGAAAGAGTATGTCGTCTCAATGTTACATTCTTTGGGCGCATTAGCCGGTGCGAAAACTGAGGCGTCGGGGAGCTATCCTGGCTGGCAGCCTGATGCTAATTCAGCCATCATGGCGCTAACTCGTGAAATTTATTTGGACCTTTTTGGTAAGAAGCCTAACATTCAAGTTATCCACGCTGGTCTTGAGTGCGGTTTATTCCGTGAACCATATCCACATTTAGATATGGTCTCCATTGGCCCAACGATCACTGGCCCGCATTCACCCGATGAACAAGTGCATATTGGAAGCGTTGGGCTTTACTGGCAGCTTCTGACCGCCTTATTAAAAGCAGTCCCTACAAAATAAGTATAGGGCTAGGTGGTCGCTCGCCTAGCCTGTTATTTTTTGAGAGGGTATCTATAGTGACTTACGGTATTCGCAGGTGGGTGACGTTACTCTTTCTGCCCCTTTTCGCCCAAGCCTCTGTTGAGAAAATCATGCTTTGGCCCATGGGTAGTGAGCAAATCCGTCCAGGTCCGAGCGAGGTGGTTTCAACAAAAGGTAAAGTCACTCAAGTCAACGCGCCATTTTTACGTCTCTATTCTCCCAAGCGCTTTAACGGCAAAACCGTACTCATCGCGGCGGGTGGAGGTTACCAGAGAATCGAGCAAACTAAAGAGGCGTTACCTGCCGCCCACTTCCTGACTCAACATGGATTTCGGGCTTATATCCTGACTTACCGATTACCCAACGCACACTGGCCGGCGGGAAAAGATGTCGCAATGGTCGATGTTCAACAAGCGTTGACGCTTATACATAAAGGTAATCCTCATCTCAGCGTACTCGGCTTTTCAGCCGGCGCCCATTTACTTGCTCTAGCCATTAATCGTCCAGCAGCGCATAAAGTCCCCTTATCGGTTGAGGGTGTGGCGTTAATCTACCCAATTATCTCTGTTGAACCTCCCCTCGATCACAGTGCGACGCATCGGGTCCTTGCTGGGCATCATGCGACACGCCAAGAAGAAAAAAAATGGTCGGTACAATATGCTATCCATGATTTTTCTCCCCCTTTATTCGTTGTCGAAAGCGAAGATGACCCTATTGCGCCGCCTCAGAATGGTGTTTTACTTCATCAGGCAGCGGGTCAACATCATGTTCCTATGACATGGATACGCTACACAACGGGAGGCCATGGTTTTGGATTAGGACGAAAAGGCATGCCCGACTCCGCTTGGCCACAACACTACCTTACTTGGCTCAAGCAGCTGCCAGTTCATAATTGAAGCGGTAATTGACGCTCAACTTGCGGGTCAAGCAGATTGACATGTAGGCCAATCAGCCTGACCGAACGCCCCTGACGCCGCTGTTCCCAGAGTTTAAAGGCAAGGTCGATAAAATCCTGCTTCGTCAGTTCAGTCCATATATGTTCAAGTGTCGTTTGTTGAAAATCTGAAAACTTGAATTTAACGCCCTGACGTGCGATCCGTAAATCGGGACGGACGAGACGTAACCGACGTTCGAGTTCTGTGTACAATTTTTCAATGACATCCAAACATTGCCCCCACTGTTCGATATCAGTAGAAAGCGTGGTCTCGACACCAACAGACTTACGCAGTCGATGGCCGTCAACGTCTCGCGTATCGATACCTTGACTTTTTTCCCATAGACTTCTCCCAAATTTACCGAAGGTTTTTAACAAAAAGCTCAGCTCAACCTTCTGAATGTCAGCGCAAGTGTAAAGGCCTAAATCGGCTAATTTTCGTGAAGAGACCTCCCCCACTCCTGGGATCTTAGCTAAGGGAAGCGTCTGTAAAAAAGAGTCGACCTGGTGTGGTGGGATCACATACAGCCCATTAGGTTTATTCACTTCAGAAGCAATCTTGGCTAGAAATTTAATTGGCGCCACACCTGCTGAAGCTGTCAGCCCGGTTTCATCGAAAATGGAGCGGCGGATCTCTTCCGCTATTAATGTTGCGGAGCCTTGGCAAGCAAGGCATTCAGTGACATCAAGGTAAGCTTCATCCAGAGAAAGAGGCTCTACTTTTGAAGTATAACGCTTAAATATTTGCTGTATTTGGGCAGAGGCTTGCTTGTATGCGTCAAATCGGCCAGGAAGTAGGGTCAATTGAGGACATAACTTTAATGCGGTGGCTGTTGGCATAGCACTTTTCACGCCATACAGGCGTGCCGGATAATTAGCGGTACTAATTACTCCCCGCCGTTCTCGACTCCCGCCGATTGCAATAGGAATATCCCGCAGAGCAGGATTATCTCTCATTTCAACCGCTGCATAAAAACAATCCATATCGACATGAATAATTTTACGCATATTTCCCTCTCAGACTTATCACTAGCATACTGTATAAATAACCAGATACCAATGCAAGATATTGCCTCATAAAGGCGATAAGTGGGGAAGCGATAGATCAAAACGACTCGGTGGCAAAAGAAGAATGCGAGCGGTGTTACTTATAAATTCTTAGCTCATTTTTTTTAACAAAAAAAGGCAGATGAAGACTTGATTAAAGCCATAACAGTGATAATGTTGCGCAGATAAACCGTTCTACTGCAATAGTCTGTTATCCGATTGCAGACCGTCCTCATGATTGTCATCAAGGTATACCCAGTATGCGTATTTTCGCACTCATTTTTGCGATATTGTTTTCCTGTAACGCGTTCTCACAAGAAGTCGTTCCACTTTCTAATGCATTACAAGCACCTGTCAGCGATCAACTTAAAACTGAACTGATCGGTTCACCGGTATTTATCCAGATTTTTAAGTCTGAGCGTACGCTTGAACTTTATGCCAAGGTGGGTAACCAGTTCCGCCTACTCAATCGCTTTAATATTTGTAAATTCTCAGGTGGCTTAGGTCCTAAACGGGTTCAAGGTGATTTTAAAAGCCCAGAAGGCTTCTATACCATCGGGGCTTCGCAGCTGCACCCTGATAGTCATTATTACCGCGCCATTAATTTAGGTTTTCCTAATCAATATGACAGGGCCAATGGTTATAACGGCAACTATTTGATGATACACGGAGATTGTGTCTCTATTGGCTGCTATGCCATGACGAATAGTGGTATCGACCAGATCTTTAAGTATGTAACGGCCGCCTTTAACAACGGACAAACACAGATTGAAGTGAATATTTATCCGTTCCGTATGACCGATGATAACATGCGTCGCTATGCTGGCTCACAATACATCGATTTTTGGAAGCAGTTGAAGCCTGGTTATGATTATTTCGAGAAATATAAGCAACCGCCAATGATCGCTGTAATGAATAACCATTATGTCGTCAATGGTCAGAATAGTGGAACGATTACCCCACGAGGTAACCCATTCCAAACCACTACACCCAGTGCTTCAAAGACCTTTTTGGCCTTCACCCAAGCAAAATAGCTTCCATTCGCCTGGCATAATCTTATGCCAGGTTTCATTACCCGTCAGGGGCTGCGTTGCGACGACTGTCACGACATCGTGAGCCGTTGTCTGCTGCATAAAATCAACCTCGACATCTTGATCAATTAATACCGCTTTACCAAATGGCGCACGTCGCGTGATCCAATGAAGATGGGTTGAGCAATAGGCCATCAAATAACGACCATCTGAAAGTAACATATTGAAAACACCTAATGCTCTCAATTCATTAGCCAGTTCAGCTATATAACGAAAGACTGGCGTCCAATTTTTTGGCGTCTGTGGAAAACGTTGTGAAAGTTTATGCAGTAACCAGCAGAAAGCCCGTTCACTGTCCGTTTCCCCCACTGGCCGAAATTGTCCGGTTTCAAGGCGACGGTAACCTTTTAGCTGCCCGTTATGCGCATAAGTCCAATGACGTCCCCAAAGTTCACGGGTAAAAGGGTGAGTGTTCTCTAAAGCGACTTTACCGCGGTTTGCTTGACGAATATGTGCGATAACAGAATGAGATTTGATAGGATACTCTTGCACTAATCGCGCAATGGGAGATTCAAAACTCGGCAACGGGTCCTTAAAGGTTCGGCACCCCTTCCCTTCATAAAAAGTAATCCCCCATCCATCCTTATGCGGTCCAGTTCCTCCGCCGCGTTGGACTAAGCCGGAAAAACTAAAACAGATATCAGTAGGGACATTTGCGCTCATCCCAAGCAGCTCACACATGCAGTTGACCTCAATAACAGCGTATCAGTCACTTAATGCCGATACTGAATAATCAATAACATGCTCTACGTATTGCTGCAACGGGATAACGCGCGCTCATTTTATAACAAAATAGAAATACTTATGCCGAAATACGTTCCATCTCTTTTTCAATCAACATAATTAAGATATGGATAACTTTGATATGAATCTCTTGAATACGGTCAGCATAACCAAAATGTGGAACACGGATTTCAATATCCGCAGTGCCCACCATCTTACCGCCATCCTTACCTGTCAGGGTGATCACTTTCATACCCTTGCTGCGTGCGGCACTGATAGCGCGGATGATATTACTCGAATTACCTGAGGTAGAAATACCAAGGAGAACGTCACCTGACTGCCCTACCGCCTCGATAAAGCGAGAAAAAACGAACTCATAGCCAAAATCGTTACTGACACACGATAAATGACTCACGTCAGAGATCGCAATGGCCGGGTAGCCAGGACGGTCTTCACGATAACGCCCCGTTAGTTCCTCCGCAAAATGCATTGCATCGCAGTGTGAACCACCGTTCCCACAAGATAATACCTTCCCACCCTGTTTAAAGCTTGCCGCCAGCAGCTCTGCAGCCTGCTGAATAGCGTTAAGGTTAGCGTCTTGACTGAGGAACTGCTCAAGCGTTTTAGCTGCCTCATTTAACTCATCACGGATAAGATCACGGTACATATAAATTCCTTGTGGAATACGGAAAAATTCTGGTGCCAAGTGTAGCCCATTAGTGTTTCAGTGCAATATGACCAAGGCGATTAACCTAGGTTTCTTTGCGCTATTGATCCCAAACCGGTAAAAAAAATCGGAATCAAAGAGGTTTTAGACATCCAAACGTCCATATTGCTAAATATTTTGGCCCTGTTATAGTGGACTTCACTAGCTCTTTCTATGACGTTGAGGACTTTATGACTCGTTCAGCACCGGTTCCGGAAAGTAAACTTCCCGCCTTAGGCACCACTATTTTCACTACCATGAGCGCGCTGGCACAGCAGGTTGGTGCAATTAACCTTTCTCAGGGATTTCCTGATTTTAGTGGCCCAGATTACTTACAACAACGTCTAGCGTATCATGTCGCTAATGGCGCAAACCAATATGCGCCAATGTCTGGGGCGCTAGCTCTACGTGAGGCAATCGGTCAAAAAATCGCGCGGTGCTACGGAACTACAGTCGATAAAGAGACCGACATTACCGTGACAGCGGGCGCTACAGAGGCCTTATTTGCCAGTATTACTGCGTTAATCCGACCGGGTGACGAAGTCATCTGCTTCGAGCCTAGTTACGATAGTTACGCTCCTGCCGTACAATTAGCAGGAGGAATAATGAAACATATACCGCTAACGCCTCCCGATTTTGCGCCTGATTGGTCCAGCTTCTCTGCGGCAATTAGCGATAAAACCCGCTTAGTCATCATTAATACCCCGCACAATCCCACCGCGAGTGTTTGGAAAAAGCAGGATTTAGACGCGTTATGGGATGCCATTGCTGAACATCCCATATTTGTGTTAAGCGATGAGGTATATGAACATATTTGCTTCGAGCCGCAGGGGCATTTCAGCCTATTGCAACACCCTTTCTTACGGGAGCGAGGGGTGGTCGTGTCGTCATTTGGAAAAACCTACCATATGACAGGCTGGAAAGTTGGCTATTGTGTTGCCCCGCCTAGCCTGAGTCTCGAAATCCGTAAAATTCACCAATATTTAACGTTTTCAGTTCATACCCCTTCACAGCTCGCGTTAGCAGACATGCTGGAGCATGCACCTGAGCACGATGAGACGCTTCCGGCCTTTTATCAGCAACGCCGAGATTTTTTAATTAATGCCTTGCAAAACAGTCGGTTCACCTTACTACCTTGTCAAGGAACCTATTTTCTACTGCTCGATTATTCGGTCATTTCAGAGATGAACGATGTCGATTTTTGCCTCTATCTCACCAAAGAAGTTGGCGTTGCGGCGATTCCTCTTTCTGTTTTCTGTAAAGAGGCCTTCCCTCATCGCTTAATTAGGCTCTGTTTTGCCAAAGAAGAAGCGACATTACAGGCCGCGGCGGAGAGACTATGTCAGCTTTAATTGTCAGGGTATTACAACAACCTATCATTTGGATGGATGGCGAAGCTAATCTTCAACATTTCTCTCAGCTCATTGAACAATCCGCCCCCTGCGATCTATGGATTTTACCCGAAATGTTCACTACTGGGTTTGCCATGCAAGCTGCCACCCATTCTCTGAGTGAAACGCGAGTGCTTAGCTGGTTACGAGCACTCGCCCATAAGCATGACACCGCAATATGCGGTAGCGCAGCGATTCAGTTGACTGACGGAGCCGTAAATCGATTCTATTTTGTCACACCGCAGGGGCACACCTCTCACTACGATAAACGCCATCTTTTTCGGATGGCCAATGAACACCAGTACTATAAGCCTGGAACTCACCGCCAAATTATCGACTACCGTGGATGGCGTATACTGCCGCAAATTTGCTATGACCTCCGCTTTCCGGCCTTTTCGCGCACCATTAACAACGATTATGACTTAATGATCTATGTAGCCAGTTGGCCTGCCGCTCGTGCAAACCACTGGCAAGCCTTACTCTTAGCGCGGGCTATCGAAAACCAAAGTTGGGTCATTGGCTGTAATCGCGTAGGTGAGGATGAAAATGGGCTGTCGTACCGAGGGGATAGCCAAATCATTACGCCTGAGGGGGAAGTGGTCGCCTCTGCCTTACCTGGGGAGGCGACGGTGCTTTCAGCAACCATCGACCGTCAGCGGGTTATCGCTTATCGCCAAGCGTTTCCCGCTTGGCAGGATGCGGATAATTTTACCTTAACTCCCCCGGTAGGTTGACCAAGAATTCGGGGTGATAAGATAGGGAAGATGGAAGTGTTCGCCGGTCTGTGTAATGACAAAATCAATTTGTGCCGTGAGGTAAAGCGAAGGACGATTACTCTGTGCAAAATAGTCGCCAATTTCAGCGGTTAATCGATAGTGTCCTGGAACGATAGGCTCAGGCGTTAACGTTTTTAGTCGCCCATCGCTATCCGTCCTCCCTTCGGCAATCTGTTGCCATCCCTCGTTAGTGAGTTGGTCTAAGGAGATGGCGACATTACTTGCCGGTTTTCCCAGGGCGGTATCTAAAATATGCGTCGTAATCGTACTCATTGAATAGCCTCCTGCAGGCGTAGCGCCGTAATTTCACGAAGCTGTTCTACACTCGCCTCGATATCTTCTGCGTCACTAAACTGTAAACGTTGCTCGAGGGCTGCCAGAATATCTTGCGGCGAGCGACCTTTAGCGCGAATCAAAAAGACTCGTTGGAAACGTTGTTCATAAAGCAAGTTTCCCAACCGAATTGCCTCTTTACTCTGTTGGTCTGCGTCTTGAACCGCAGCTTGTTCGCTACGCGACGCCTGAGCCTCAGAACTCTCTCCCATAGGCCGTTCGCCAATACGAGGATGCGCCTTTAACGCCAAGATCAAGGCTTCTTTCCCCCACTCAGCGGTTAACTCGGTAGCGACTTTATGTAACGCTTCAATATCCGGGTAAGGTCGATGTGCCACCAGTTCAGTTTGCCACGTTTCTATCGCTACGCAATGAGCGATAGCCTGCTGTGCGCCTTGTGCGTCGCTTTCATTAAACTGCTTGAGAGAGATCATCAGTTTCATATTCTCGTAAGGGAGTGGCCGTTAATTGCACCGCATGGGTAAACGCTTGGATCCCTGCTGCAACATCTTGTACTGTGACAGCTTCGGCCGGATGATGGCTGATCCCTTTTTCACAGCGCACAAAAATCATGGCAACTGGCCACTGTGCGGCAATCGCAATCGCATCATGACCTGCACCACTTGATAATTGTGGCGCACTTCCTTGAACGGCGGTAACCGCTTGCGTACATGCGGCACGTAAGCGCGGATCACAGGTTGTCGCCGCGATATGATAAAACTCTTCAGCATCGAAGGTAATGCCACGTGCGGACGCAATATTCTGCGCTCGTGATAGCAATTGTTCTAAAAGCTGACTTAACGGGGTATCTTCGGGACCTCGAATATCTAAGGTTAATGAGACTTCACCTGGGATCACATTCACGGCCCCTGGTGAACAACTGATTTGCCCGACCGTTGCGACTAATCCGCCTGCCGCTTCAGCTGTCTCTTTTTCAATAGCCATAATCCATTCAGCTGCCGCGGCGAGCGCATCTTGTCGCTGTGACATTGGCACTGTGCCGGCATGTCCAGCAAGTCCAGTAAAGCGACAATTTAAACGATGCGCGCCATTTATCGCCGTCACCACACCGAGCGGTAGGTCTGCCACTTCTAAGCAAGGGCCTTGCTCGATATGGAGCTCTAAATAGGCAGCGATAGACTCTGGATCACGGGCTGCCTGCAATACGCTACGCGGATCGAGCTGTTGCGCGATCATCGCTTCTCGCACGCTGATTGACTTATCGTCCGTTTTATCAAGCCAATCATTCGGCCACTGCCCGGTTAACCCTTTACTACCAAGTAACGTAATCCCAAAACGGGTGCCTTCTTCATCCGCAAAGCCAACAATTTCGATAGCGTTAGCCAGACGGATATGCTGACGATGTAAAGCGCTCACCACTTCAATAGCCGTTAAAACACCCAGCGGACCATCATAACGCCCTGCATTACGGACTGAATCAAGATGTGAACCTAATAAGATAGCGGGAGCGCCTTCTGTTACGGCTTCGTACCGACCACAGATGTTGCCCACTTCATCTTGCCAGACTGACATCCCAGCCTCTTCCATCCATTGCTGAACTTGGCGATTCGCTTGGAAATGTTCATCAGAGAGATAAACGCGTGTCAGCGCTCCCGGCGTTTCACTGATAGCCGCTAACAGGTCACAACGCTGCATCACACGCTCGGCGGCACTATCCGCCAGCGCTTTTGGAATGAGATTAAGCATAGCAATCCACCGCTTGATAATGGTCCCAAGCGGCTTGAAGCGCCGCCCCCTGAATCGTCTTAAAGCCCACATGATTTAATACGGCTTCAAGCGCGGTAAGCGTTTGCATCACGCAGCTTTTCCGTGCGTTATAACCCATTGTACCGATTCGCCATACTTTACCGTGCAGCGGACCGAAAGAGGTGCCGATTTCAATCCCAAAATCATTAAGCATCAGATGACGGACTTCATCCCCCACCACGTCAGAAGGTATATAGACTCCTAACACATTATTCATCTTATGTTGAATGTCGCCGAAGACCTGTAACCCCATCGCTTGCACCCCTTTAAGCATGGCATCACCGTGGAGTTTATGACGCGCGATCCCTGCTTCCAGCCCTTCTTCTAAAATAAGGCGAGCAGCCTCATAAGCCCCAAATAAGGCACTGGTCGCTTCTGTATGGTGGTTCAGACGTTCTGGCCCCCAATAATCGAGCACCATACCGAGATCAAAATAATTCGAGTAGATCATCTCTTCAGCGCCTTGTTGGTGCTGAGCCGTGCGGATCCCTTCCTCGACACACTTGCGCTTACGGATCTCTTCAACGAGACGATCACTTAAGGTGATAGGGGAAGTGCCAGAGGGACCGCATAGACATTTTTGCATTCCCGCGGAAACGGCATCAATTCCCCAAGCGTCGGTCTCCAAGGCGTTACCTGCTAGCGAAGCGGTCGCATCGGTATAGAGTAATACCCCGTGACGACGGCAAATTTCCCCGAGTTGATCCAAGGGCTGCAGCATAGTGGTCGAGGTGTCGCCTTGCACTGTTAGCAGTAGACGAGGTTTTACTTTTTTAATCGCAGTTTCAATCTGTTCGGGACTAAACACTTCTCCCCAAGGGACTTCAATAGTGTGCACCTCAGCACGGCAGCGGCGGGCAATTTCACATAACAAGTGGCCAAAGCGACCAAATACCGGAACCAAGACTCTGTCGCCTGGACGAATGGTTGAAACGAGAATGGCTTCAATTCCGGCTCGTGATGTCCCATCAACCAGTAAAGTCCACTGGTTTTGGGTGGCAAATACGCCCCGATAGAGTGCCATAACCTGATTCATATAATTTGTCATCGCCGGATCATACTGACCGATAAGTTGACTCGACATTGCACGCAATACACGAGGATCGGCATTGATTGGGCCAGGCCCCATCAGTAAACGTGGTGGTGGATTGATTTGAGAAAAAGAAGAGATATCCATGTACGAGTCCTTGATGATTGAAACTAAAAATTCTTATAAGAGAATGCTGCAACAATTGTGCCAGACGGTATTGACGTAAAATGTTAGCTAACGCCCAGCTTTTCGATCGCTAAGGGATGGGCGCTATGCACCAAGATAATGCAGCGCACCCTTATAGTGCCCCATTATCGTTGCTCTAGCTCTTCGAGATGTTGATAGCTTTCGGCAATTTTATGAATACGTTGCCGTCCAGTCTCTAAGGTCGAATGCAGTAAAGAATTTGCCATTAAGGTGACAAAACTCATCGCCGCACTGTAACAATCAAAAGCAGAAACGCTTTCCAATGGTGTCGCAAATTGCCAAGTCGCCAATCCCTGTATATTCAATGCCTGCGGCTCCGAGAGCGTAATCACCGGAACCTGTTGACGTTGTAGCTGTTGGAGTAATTTTTTTATCAGTGCCGGGCGGCGTCTAAAGGCAATCACCACCACCACGTCCTGCGGGCCATAGTCCACCAGCTCTTCAGAAAGCGTCTGCCCAGGGGTCGGAAATAAACTGACTTGTGCTCTGGCTTGGATCAATTGTGCACGCAGATGTAACGCAACGGGATAGGCATTTCGATAACCCACGATTCCGACTTGCCGAGCTTGATTCAGGGCGCGAATCGCCGCTGAGAATTCCTGGGTATCAAGAAGCGTTGTCCAATGGAGCAGGTTCGCCATCTCCTGTTTGTAATGTCTAGCGAGCAAGGTATCGCCATGGACAATATCTCTCGGTTCCGTTAATGGCATGCCGCTTTGTCGTAATAGGCGCAGCTCCTCGTACATATCCTTATATTTTTCGTATCCGAGGCGTTTAAATAAACGACTCACCGTCGCTTTCGATACGCCGCTAACCCGTGCGAGCTCCGCACTGTTATAACTGATCAAATCATCAAAATGATCGACAACAAAATCTGCCACACGCTTCTCTTGTGGGGTCAGGCTCTCATAATGGCTTGCCAATCGCTGATTTAAAGGCGTCATCTTCACTCCTGTAACAAACATTTCACTGTATTAAGCAGGATTTAGACCACTCTGAAATTTTTTTTTCATCTCGGTATAAAATTTGCTTGGTCAATCTCTTTGCCATCTGTGGATAGACAATAATGATTCAAAGCAATTTAGCGCCAAACGGTATGGCGGTCACCCCCCATCACTTGGCAAGCAGCAGTGCGCTAACGATATTACGTCAAGGAGGCAATGCCATTGAGGCGATGGTCGCTGCTGCGGCAACGATTGCCGTCGTCTACCCTCATATGAATGGATTAGGTGGTGATGGATTTTGGTTAATCGTCCCACCCGAAGGGGAGCCTATCGCGATCGATGCGAGTGGTGCTGCGGGGTCATTGGCGACCGTGCAGCGCTATCACCCGCAAACCACCATCCCTTTCCGAGGTCCGCAGGCAGCGTTAACCGTCGCGGGGACAGTGAGTGGCTGGAAACTCGCGCTAGACTACGCCACACAGCACTTTGCTCACACCCTACCACTATCCACATTACTCGCTGACGCGATCCATTATGCTGAAAGCGGTATCCCTGTAACGGCCTCACAGGCACAGGCGACAAAGAGTAAAGCGGGAGAGCTAGCACACCTACCTGGGTTTAGTGACATTTACCTTCCTGAAAACCGCACGCCCATTGCGGGAGAGCGTTTACGTCAGCCTGATTTGGCCTGTAGCCTAAAAGTGCTCGCTGACGAGGGGCTTGATAGCTTCTATCGTGGAACACTCGGCAAGAAAATTGCCGCCGGCATGGCCCGGCTTGGTATGCCGATTACCGAACAAGATCTTCTCGACCATCAGGCACAGTACAAAACCCCGCTCAGCGTTAAACACTCCAGCGGAACACTTTATAATCTTGCGCCGCCTACACAAGGCCTAGTTTCACTGGCGATTCTCGGTATTCTTGATCGCTTTGATCTTGAACAATGCGACGAAATTCAGACTATCCACCGTATTGTCGAAGCCACAAAATTGGCATTTACGCTTCGTGACGAGCACATAACGGATCCCAAAGAGATCACCCTTGATCTACAACAACTGCTTAACACCTCTCATTTGGATACGTTGAGCCAGCAATTGAATACCGAGCAAGCCGCCCCGTGGGGTGAGCCCCTGCTGCCAGGTGATACCGTATGGATGGGGGTAACGGATAAAAATGGGTATTCGGTCTCGTTCATTCAAAGCATTTACCATGAATTTGGCAGTGGCGTAGTCATTCCAGAGACGGGCATTTTATGGCAAAACCGTGGTGCCGCCTTCAGCTTAGAAAGCAGTCATCCCCGCTGCCTCGCGCCAAAAAAGTACCCTTTCCACACCTTAAATCCTGCTGCGGCGAAACTGCATGATGGCCGAACCTTAGTGTATGGCTCGATGGGGGGAGATGGGCAACCCCAAACACAAGCGACACTTTTTACCCGTTATGTTCAACAGCAGCTACCACTGCAAGAGGCCATAAGTGCCCCACGTTGGTTGTTAGGCAGAACATGGGGTAATGCCTCTGATTCATTAAAACTCGAATCACGCTTTAGTGAAGAGACCTATCAAGGACTTAAAGCGTTAGGTCACCGTACAGAAAGACTCGAGGCTTGGAGTGAAGCGACGGGTCATGCTGGGGCAATTGTTCGCCATCCCAATGGGCTGGTGGAAGGTGCTAGCGATCCTCGCAGTAACGGTAGTGCTGCCGGTTATTAAGGAATTACAATGAATAAAACGATTGATTGGCCTAGTTATATTACCCAGATGAGCTTACTGCTCGACATACAACTCGATGAATCACGTCAAAATGAACTGGCTTTGCAACTCGCCCGTATTGCTGACATTGCTGCACCGCTGATGGCTTACCCACTCGATGAGCGTCAAGAAGTGGGAGGCGTCTGGAAACTATGAATCTTGCTTCTTTGACGATTAACGCGCTGCATCAACGTTGGGCCTCAAAACAGCTCAGCGCAGTTGATATCACCGAGCACTTTCTCACGGCGATTCAAGCCGCTAATCCAGCGTTGAATGCCTGGACAGCAATTACCGCCTCAAGGGCAAGGAAACATGCTGAAAAACTGGATAAACAACGAGATGCAGGCGACCTATTTGGGCCGCTAGCGGCTATCCCTTACGCCGTAAAAAATCTGTTCGATGTTAAAGATGAAGTGACCCTTGCTGGGGCTGAGTTATTTAGTCAGCGCCAAGCAGCCTTAGAAGATGCTTGGGCGATCCAACAACTCAATCAGTCGGGCGCTATCCTTACCGGTATGCTTAATATGGACGCTTATGCCTACGGATTTACTACCGAGAATAGTCACTATGGCGCATGCCGTAATCCGCTCGATACGACACGCATTGCGGGAGGTTCATCAGGCGGTTCCGCCGCCGCAGTGGCGGCGGGATTAGCGCATTTCTCATTAGGCACTGACACCAACGGGTCGATTCGTGTCCCCGCTTCCCTGTGTGGCGTGTTTGGCCTTAAGCCAACCTTTGGTCGCCTCTCGCGACGTGGTAGCCATCCGTTTGTCGCCAGCCTCGATCACATTGGCCCCCTCGCGCGTCATGTCGAGGATCTGGCATTGGTCTATGACCACTTACAAGGTCACGATCCCGCCGATCGTTTTCAGTCCACTCACCCAGTAAATCTGGTTTCAACACAGCTCGGACAACAAAAAAAGACGTTAAAAGTCGCAGTATTGGGCGGGTATTTTACACAGTGGGCAGATGATCAAGCCCGTGCCGTTACGGAGAAAGTCGCCCGTGCACTGGGTGCTGACCATGAAGTCGAACTCGTCGATGCTGAGCTGGCACGTTCCGCGGCTTTTTTACTGACCGCGAGCGAGGGAGGGAGCCATTATTTAAATGCATTACGTGAAATGCCAGAGCGCTTCGAAGCCAATTCGCGGGAACGCTTATTAGCAGGATGCATGCTTCCTGCCAGCTGGCCTATGCAAGCACAACGCTTTCGTGAACATTTCACACGTCAGGTATTGGCTCTGTTTGAGAAGTTCGATCTGTTAATTGCTCCCGCGACACCTTGCGCGGCAACAGTGATTGGACAACAATCGATCGAGATCCAAGGAAAATCCTTGCCCACAAAAGCCAGTATGGGAATGCTCGCGCAACCTTTTTCTTTTGTTGGACTCCCGGTATGTACCGCTCCCGTCCGGACGGATAACGGTTTGTCGATTGGTGTTCAGCTTATCGCTGCCCCTTATCAAGAATCGACGACCTTGGAAGCCGCTTGGCGACTCGAGCAAAACAACGTGACGTTACAACACACCTTTTAGGAAACATCGATGGCAGATATAACAATCAACCAACCCCATGTGCTGGCAGAAGTAGAACGTCAATTTAATCGCTACGAAATCGCCCTCACTACTAATGATACTGTTGTATTAGACGAACTATTTTGGCAAAGCCCCCATACAGTAAGGCTGGGAGCCGGTGAGAATCTCTATGGAATAGAAGAAATTCAGGCTTTTCGTGCAAGTCGTCCAGCCGCTAATTTGGACCGTAACCTCAGGAATACTGTTATCACGACCTATGGTGAAGAAATGGCGGTGTGTAGCACGGAATTCACGCGTGATAACACCACCAAAATTGGCCGCCAACAACAGACTTGGATAAAATTCCCCCAAGGATGGCGAATCGTCGCGGCCCACGTCAGTCTAATGAGCTAACAATAAACTCTCATTCATTGATATAAACTCAGGGTGCTGGGTGATGAGTTACCCAGTGCTCTGCAATCTGCTGGCGCGTACAGATCCATACATCTGGAAATTGTTGGATGTGATCAAGGAATCGTTGCAATGCGCGAAACTTACCCGGTCGTCCTAATAACCGACAGTGCATTCCTATCGATAACATTTTCGGCGATGTCTTACCTTCTTCGTAGAGAACGTCAAAACTATCACGTAAATAGGTATAAAACTGCTCAGCGGTGTTAAACCCTTGCGGAGTTGCAAAGCGCATATCGTTACATTCAAGCGTGTAAGGGATCACCAAATGAGAGTGCTGCTGCCCATCTTGCGTAGTCACGGGCATCCAGAAAGGCAGATCATCTCCGTAATAATCGCTGTCATACAGATAATCGCCACGCTCTACTAAGAGCTGGCGTGTATTGGGGCTATCTCTCCCGGTATACCAGCCCACTGGAGGTTTACCGAACAGTTCCGCTAGGACAGCTGTCGCTTTATCCATATGTTCAGCTTCTTGCTCTGGCGACATTGCTTGATAGTGGATCCAGCGCCAGCCATGGCTGACCACATCGTAGTTAGCTTCTCGAATCGCTTGAACTATTTCAGGGTGACGGGCCAGCGCCATCGCCACCCCAAATACGGTTAAGGGCAGCCCCCTGCGTTGAAATTCTTGATGTATCCGCCAAAATCCGGCACGCGAACCGTACTCGTAAAGAGAGTCCATCGACATGTGGCGATCAGGATAACTGGCAGCACCAATAATATCCGACAAGAATTGCTCAGAGCCTGCATCCCCATGTTCAACGTGATTTTCCGCACCTTCTTCATAATTGAGAACAAACTGCACGGCGACACGCGCTTTATTGGGCCACTCAACTTTTGGTGGTTGTCCTGCGTAACCGATCAAATCTCGCGAATACTCTTGTGCAAGAAGATCTTTGATAATCTCACTACCCTTCATCTACACTACTCCATGCATCAAAAAACGATATCGTGAAACAATTGTTGCAAAGCTTGTGCCAACTTCAGCTTGAAGAAACAATCGTTACGATATTCTTTTCGATTCTCTTTTAAAAGGACTCGTCATGACGATTAAACTCCGCCCTTTAGAACGTGAAGATCTTCGCTTTGTTCATCAACTGGATAATAATGCTACCGTTATGCGCTATTGGTTTGAAGAGCCTTATGAGGCCTTTGTCGAACTTTCAGACCTCTACGACAAACATATTCATGATCAGAGCGAACGACGTTTTGTTGTCGAGCATGAAGGTGAAAAGGCAGGATTGGTCGAGCTAGTAGAAATTAACCATATTCATCGACGAGCCGAGTTCCAAATTATTATCGCCCCGGATCATCAGGGCAAAGGATTAGCCAATAAAGCCACGCGTGCCGCAATGGAATACGGGTTTTCTGTGCTGAATCTCTATAAGCTCTATTTAATCGTCGATAAAGAAAACGAAAAAGCGATTCATATTTATTCAAAGTTAGGGTTTGAAACTGAAGGAATTTTGAAACAAGAGTTTTTTATTAATGGCACATACCGTGACACATTAAGAATGTGTATCTTCCAGCCGCAATATCTGGCAAAATTTCACAGCGGTAATGACAATCAGTCGTTATTACCGCCTACAGCTCAATAGCGATATAACTCGATATCGCTCAAATCATGCAGCTTCGTTAGCCAAACATGCTACATAGGTAGCGTTCTAAGGCGATACGCGAACTAAATCCATGAGGGATTCCATAATGCTCTTGATTGTCACTGGCAAGATAGAGCGGGAATTCTTTGTAGTGATCGCACGTTTTTAAATCAGAGGTTGGTTCTGCAAAATTCTGACTGCGCTCTTTCAAAGTAGGATGGATGACTAAAGCCGTTCTTCCTAAGCGAGCCTCACGATTCACATAAACATAGTGGTCGGCACGACGATAGCCGTACGTTTTTGGCGTCACCACGTCGACCTCAAATCCCGCTTTTTCTAATACCTTAGCCACTTCATCCGGTCGTAAATACATATAAAAACTCCTTAATTTTTTATCAGCGAACTTTATCCTAGCCCAACGAGCATGTAGTTCAGATCATTCGGAATTTTCTCTAAGATTATACAATTACCAAAAGCTGTCTATAATTATTAACACGAATTCAAATCTTGGAGAATATGATGGCTAAGAAATTACAACAATATGATTTACCAGAAGATAATGCCGACGTACAAGAATTAGCTGATTCACTAGAGGCCCTACTGAACTCTTATGGTGACGACGCTAAAGAAGGGTTCGATGAGGCACGCAGTAATGCTGAGCGCCTTTTAAAGAAAACGCGAGCGACCTTCAATGAAGGTAAGAAATCACTTAGAGAAAATTTATGTGACTCTGGCTGCCAAGCAACGCAATGGGTACAAGATAACCCGGCCTCAGCCTTAGGCGTTACCGCAGCCGTAGGTTTTGTATTTGGTCTGTTGCTGTCACGTAAATAGTCCATCTACTGACTAAGCTTTCCGCAAGAAGCCAGCGCACAGTCGCTGGTTTTTTTTATTTTTTTTCGCCAAAAATCTCCCTCGCCCCCGTTCATTTACTTAGCATGTTAATTATTAGCCACACATGCTTTGATAAAATTTATTAATTGAAAAGATTTCCCCTAACCGTTTGTCGCGCCTAGGAAAAATCCTACTCCAATGCATATATATGCAAAATAAATTGCATAAAAAGGTTGTTAATGCATTTCAGTATGATAGGTTTAGTTATCTAACCATAAGGGAATAATTGATAACTCAATGATTAAATAAATAATATCAGGAAATTACTGTAAACATGACAATAAAACTCCAAGTCAAAAATTTGCATAAAATTTTTGGGGGCAACCCTGAGCGCGCCTATAAGCTGCTCGAACAAGGTTACGACAAAGAAGGCATACTCGATAAAACCGGCTTATCAGTGGGAGTCAACAATGTTGACCTGACGATCAACGAAGGCGAGATCTTTGTGATTATGGGATTATCGGGTTCCGGTAAATCAACACTGGTCAGGTTGCTCAACCGTTTGATCACCCCTAGCCGTGGTCAAGTGTTGATCGACGGACAAGATATCGCCCAAGTTTCTGATAAAACACTGCGCGAAATTCGTCGTACAAAAATCAGTATGGTCTTCCAATCCTTTGCTCTGATGCCTCATATGACAGTACTTGAGAATACCGCTTTTGGTATGACCTTGGCTGGCGTTGAAAAATCACAGCGACTGAGTAAAGCATTAGAAGCCCTTCGCCAAGTTGGATTAGAAAAATACGCCTCTTCTTGGCCTGACCAGCTATCTGGTGGAATGCGGCAGCGTGTCGGCCTAGCCAGGGCGCTCGCCAACGACCCTGATATTTTGTTGATGGATGAGGCCTTTTCAGCTCTCGACCCGTTAATTCGTACAGAGATGCAGGATGAGCTGGTTAAACTTCAATCCAAACAGCAACGTACGATAGTCTTTATCTCCCACGACTTAGATGAGGCAATGCGTATTGGCGATCGTATTGCCATTATGCAGAACGGCCAAGTTGTTCAGGTCGGAACGCCTGATGAGATTCTTAACCAACCAGCTAATGCCTACGTAGAAACTTTCTTCCGCGGGGTCGATATCAGCCAGGTCTTTAGTGCAAAAGATATTGCAAAACCCGCCACCGGTTCGATTATTCATCGAGTCACAGGCTTAGGGCCCAAATCGGCGCTAAAATTATTGACTGATCAAGACCGGGATTATGGTTATGTACTGAATAAACAGCATTTTGCAGGGATAGTGACCGCTGAAAGCTTGCAGCGCGCAGCCAAGGAAAATCAGCCCCTCGAACAGGCCTATCTTTCTCATCTTTCACCGGTCGACGCATCAACCTCCTTAAGCGATCTCTTTACGCCGGTAGCTGATGCGCCTTGTGCTCTGCCAGTGGTCGATGAGACACAGCAATTCTTGGGAATCATTTCTAAAAGTACGCTATTGAAAGCATTAAATCGCGAGGCCGGTAACTAATGACTACGACCACTAACGATCCCTGGGCAACAAGCTCAGACACCTCTTCCAGCAACGACCCTTGGGGTGGAGCAAGTAATACTCCCACACCATCTTCTTCCTCCCAACAGGGCGATTGGTTGAACAGTGCCCCCGTAGAGCATCATGCGTTTTCAATAAGCGATCCCTTTCATTCAACTCTCATCCCGCTGGATCACTGGGTGACGGTGGGAATAAATGGTCTTGTTGAACACTGTCGTCCACTTTTTCAAGGAATACGAGTACCTGTCGACTATATTCTAAGTAGCTTTCAACAGTTACTCACCCATATTCCAGCACCTGCGGCAATTCTCCTTTTTGCCTGTATTGCATGGCAGTTAACCACGGCACGAATGGGGATAGGTACGTTCGTCGCACTCATTTTCATTGGCTGTATTGGGGTGTGGAACGACGCTATGATTACCTTAGCATTGGTCCTCACCTCGCTATTTTTCTGTGTCCTCATTGGGCTTCCACTCGGTATAGCCTTAGCACGCAGTGATCGTGCCGCAAAAATTGTGCGCCCTCTCTTAGATGCCATGCAGACAACCCCTGCTTTTGTCTATTTAGTGCCCATTGTGATGCTATTTGGTATCGGGAATGTCCCGGGAGTAGTCGTCACTATTATTTTTGCCGTGCCACCAATCATTCGCCTAACTATCCTCGGAATTAAGCAAGTCCCTGAAGATTTAATCGAGGCGAGCCAATCTTTTGGCGCCAGTCCACAACAAATGCTATTCAAAGTGCAACTTCCTATTGCTATGCCCTCTATTATGGCGGGGATCAACCAAACGCTTATGCTGGCACTTTCTATGGTCGTTATCGCATCAATGATCGCGGTAGGCGGGTTAGGACAAATGGTTTTACGGGGTATCGGTCGTCTTGATATGGGACAGGCTTCGATTGGCGGAATCGGTATCGTTATTCTCGCTATTATCCTCGATCGATTAACACAATCCTTCGGCGTCGATAAACGCCATCAGCGCCACCAGCGCTGGTATCAAACAGGCCCTATCGGTCTACTCACCACTCCTTTTCGTCGCACCATTCACCGTTGAGAACTGACTATGCGTAAATTACTTATAACCTCTGCTGCACTGACCCTATTAGCCAGTGTGAGCACTCAAGCTAGCGATCTTCCTGGACGAGGCAAGACGGTTAAACCCATTCAAAGTACAATCACCGAGGAAACCTTCCAAACCTTATTGGTGAGTCGAGCATTAGAAAAATTAGGTTATACCGTATCCGCCCCAGAAGAAGTTGACTACAACGTTGGCTACACTTCGATTGCTAAAGGGGATGCGACCTATATGGCGGTTAATTGGCAGCCACTACAAGAAAATATGTTCGATGCAGCAGGCGGCAATTCGGCCTTTTATCGGAAAGGACATTATGTCAGTGGCGCAGCTCAGGGCTATTTGATTGATAAAAAGACGGCCGATCAGTATCACATCACCAATATCGAACAGTTAAAGGATCCTAACATCGCAAAACTTTTTGATAGCAATGGCGACGGTCGTGCTGATCTGACTGGATGTACGCCTGGCTGGGGATGCGATACCGTAATTGCTTACCAAATGAAAGCTTATCAGCTTGAGCAAACGGTCTCTAATAACCAAGGGAACTATGCGGCAATGATGGCAGATACTATTACTCGCTTTAAACAAGGTAAGCCGATCCTCTATTACACCTGGACACCTTTCTGGGTCAGCGATGTACTCAAACCTGGTAAAGATGTCGTGTGGTTAGAGGTACCTTTCTCCGCCGACCCACAAAAGACCGATACCACATTGCCTAATGGTAAAAATTACGGTTTCCAAGTGAACAATATCAATATCATTGCTAATAAACAGTGGGCTGAAAAAAATCCTGCGGCAGCTAAACTCTTTGCTGAAATGAAGCTCCCGCTAGCGGATATTAATGCAGAGAATGCGGCAATGCGTGCAGGGCAAAGCTCGGAAGCAGATATCAATCGCCATGTTGATGGGTGGATTAAGAGCCACCAGGCCATATTTGATAACTGGGTAGCTAACGCTTTGCGTTAAAACATTAACTCTTCAAGGGCCTTTAGTGGCCCTTTTTATTATGCATCTTTTGCCCAACACCTTCTTTATAACTCGTCCATACTAGCGCGCGTGATAATACGACTAGATAATTAGCGTTATACTAATCATCTAAGTTATTTTATCGCTGGTAATCAGTTTCAATCTATGACAACTTTACCGGTTAAGTAATTATCCTTTGTCTGCGCATTGCGGTAACGGATTGTGAGTACATAGCTGTAAAAATGAGGTGTGACTTGGACAGTTCTTTCGAACCAATTGAAAAGATGTTATCGAATTTGTCGCTTCGCCACGACAATTACCCTGTACGCGTGGTGTTGTTGACACGTTTACATATGCATATTCAAACCAAGCTTCTAGAAAATCGTAATAAAATGCTGAAGGATCGTGGACTTAATGACACTATCTTCCATGCTCTATTAACCCTAGATGCTTGTGAAAACCAGAGTATTCAACCCTCCGAACTCAGCTCTGCATTAGGGTCTTCTCGCACCAATGCAACGCGTGTCGCCGATGAACTACAAAAACGTGGTTGGGTAGAACGCCGTGAAAGCGACAATGATCGCCGCTGCCTGCACCTGCATTTAACGGATGCTGGCTATGAATTTCTCTGCGAGATCCTCCCTCCTCAGTACGATAGTTTCCAAAAAATATGGGGTATCCTCTCTTCAGAAGAGCAAAATCAATTGGAATCTATTTACCGTAAATTACTCGACCACCTCGATACTTTTTCGCACAACTCGCCACCGAGCGCCGAATAAGAATAAAAACTAATTAATAATTTCAATTGATACACTTCACTGAGCTGAAGTGTTTTTTATATGTCGCCTTTATAGCAGGATTTACCTTATGAATTCCGTAGAGACTTCTTCTGCAGCAACGTCTACGCCATCGAGAAATAAACGCAAACCCCTTTTGATGCTGCTACTTATCACCTGCGTGATTGTCGCAATTGCTTATGCCCTATATTGGTTCTTAATTTTAAGTCACCAACAGGATACTGATGATGCCTATGTAGCCGGAAATCAGATACAAATATCGCCACAAGTTTCAGGAAGTGTTAGTAAAGTGTGGTTTGATAACACCGACTTGGTACATAAAGGCGATATCTTAGTTTCATTGGATAAAACCGATGCGAATCAAGCGCTAAATAAAGCTGAAACCGCTTTAGCTAGCAGTGTACGGCAAGTTCGCCAGTTGATGATTAATAATCGTCAATATCAAGCGAATATCGAGCTTAAGCGCACCGCACTTGCCCAGGCAGAAGCCGATTTAGCTCGGCGTGAACCCCTTGCGCAACGTCAATTGATTGGACGAGAAGAGTTACAACATGCGCGCGATACTGCGGCCAGCGCAAAAGCTTCTCTTGACGTTGCGATTCAGCAGCTTAATGCAAATCAGGCCATGATATTAAACACGCCGCTCGCCCAACAGCCTGTCATCCAGCAAAGTGCCGCCGAAGTTAGAGATGCTTGGCTAGCACTTCAACGTACCGATATTCGTAGTCCTATCGATGGCTATGTTTCTCGCCGTAGCGTACAAGTTGGCGCACAGATCACGCCAAGTAGTGCTCTGATGGTAGTGGTGCCTAGTCAAGAATTATGGGTAGATGCCAACTTTAAAGAGACCCAACTTGCTAAGGTGCGAATTGGCCAACCCGCTACGCTGACAGCAGATATCTATGGGGATGCTGTAACCTATCACGGTAAAGTCGTTGGCTTGGATATGGGAACGGGGAGTGCCTTCTCATTACTTCCCGCACAGAATGCCAGTGGGAACTGGATTAAAGTGGTACAACGTTTACCAGTACGCGTCTCCTTAGACCCTAAAGAACTCCAGCAACATCCGTTACGTATTGGACTCTCAACTCAGGTGACAATAGATGTGAGTAATACCTCAGGTCAGGCACTGGCCACGGTAATGCGTAAATCTCCGGCCTATGAAAGTAATGCATTAACCTTACAGTTGCAGCAGGCCGACCACATTATTCAGCGAATTATTACCGCAAATGCAGAGTAACTGTTATGGCTTCTAACGAGAGAAAGCCCTTAGAACATGCACAACTCGTGTTAATGACCATTGCGCTATCGCTGGCAACGTTTATGCAAGTTCTTGACTCAACCATTGCGAATGTCGCAATTCCGACGATAGCGGGTGACTTGGGGGCATCGAATACTCAAGGCACTTGGGTTATCACCTCTTTTGGTGTTGCGAATGCTATTTCAATCCCCTTAACGGGGTGGTTAGCACGCCGATTTGGTGAAGTTAAGTTATTCGTGGCATCAACCGCTGCGTTCGCCATCGCCTCGTGGGCTTGTGGTATGTCAAACTCCCTAACCATGCTGATCGTTTTTCGGGTAATACAAGGCGTGGTAGCAGGCCCATTAATTCCTTTATCCCAAAGCTTACTGCTTAACAATTTTCCGCCGGCAAAACGAAGTATGGCCATGTCGTTATGGGCAATGACCGTAATTGTGGCACCGATTTGCGGCCCTATTTTGGGCGGCTGGATCAGCGATAATTACCATTGGGGATGGATATTTTTCATCAACGTACCGATAGGGATCGTCGTCGTGGTACTCGCCCTGAAAACGTTAGGTAAACGCGAGACACCAACCCGCAAGCAGCCGATCGATATTGTCGGTTTGGTGATGTTGACCTTAGGGATTGGCTGCTTACAGGTGATGTTGGATAGAGGAAAAGAGCTAGATTGGTTTAGTTCTACTGAGATAATCATCCTGACAGTGGTGGCGGTTATCGCTCTGCTTATTTTGATTATTTGGGAACTTACTGACGAACACCCTATTATCGATCTATCATTATTTAAATCGCGAAATTTCTCTATTGGCTGTGGCTCCATTAGCCTGGCTTATATGCTCTATTTCGGGACTATCGTGCTGCTCCCTCAGCTCCTTCAAGAGGTTTTCGGTTATACCGCGACTTGGGCAGGATTAGCTTCTGCTCCGGTCGGGATTCTCCCTGTCATTCTCTCCCCGATCATAGGTCGCTTTGCACCGCGAATCGATATGCGCTATCTGGTGACATTTAGCTTTATCATGTACGCACTGTGCTTCTACTGGCGAGCTTACACCTTTGAGCCAGGGATGACTTTTGCCGACGCAGCCTGGCCACAATTTATCCAAGGTTTTGCGGTAGCCTGTTTCTTTATGCCTTTAACAACCATAACCTTGTCAGGCCTTTCGTCAGATCGCATAGCAGCAGCATCCGGCCTGTCGAATTTTATTCGGACACTAGGGGGATCAATCGGTACCTCTATTACCACTACGCTGTGGACCAATAGAGAAGCGATGCATCATAGCCAACTGACCGAATCTGTTACGGCTTATAATCCCAATGCTCAACAAAGCTATCAACAACTAGAGTCCTTAGGGATGAGCCACCAGCAAGCGTCTAGCTATATTGCTCAGCAAATTACTGACCAAGGATTGATTATTTCTGCCAATGAAATTTTCTGGGCTGCTGGCGGAATATTCATAATACTCTTAATCGTCATTTGGTTTGCCAAACCTCCTTTTCATTCTGGCGGCGGCGGCGGCGGTGCTCACTAAAAAAAAAGCGCCTTGCGGCGCTTTTTTTAGGCTTTCTGTTGACGCCACCACTCACCTAACAAAATACCTGCGGCGACTGACACATTTAGACTTTCGATATTCCCGGTACCACCGATAGAGAGACTGATATCCCCTTGGCGTAATGTATCCTCACGCAACCCTTCCCCTTCTTGCCCTAAAACGAAAACGGTTTTTGCTGGGAATGTCGTAGAGGCTAGAGGTTGCCCTTCGTGACTGGAGGTCGTGACAATGCTATAACCTGCCCGACGAAAGGCATCAAGACCTTGTAAGAAAGAAGGTGCTGTCACAGCACGAACGTGTTCAGCGCCGCCTTCTGCAGTTCTCACTGCCGCACCAGATTCAAGTAAGTTAGCATCATTAACTAAAATCGCCTTTGCCCCGAAGTGAGCACAACTGCGCATGATCGCACCGAGATTATGTGGGTTACCAACGTTCTCTAATGCGACAACGCAGTCTTGTTCTGCTGATTGCGATAACCATGCCGCAACATCTAGTCCGGTTTGTTTCTTAATGATGAAGCATACTCCACCGTGATGCTCTGTTCCCGCAGCCTTCGCCAGCTCGCTATCGTCGACCACGTGATAGGCTTTACGGTTTGCCGCTAACCAGCGCAAAGTTTCACGAAAACGAGGGGTTACGCTCTGCACGAACCACGCCCTAACAATCGCTTCTGGTCGGCTTTGGAATAATGCCTGACAAGCATTTTCGCCGTATACGCGCGTCTCTTCTTGGCGCTGACGACGAAGTTGTTCCGGATCGATATAACTTTTTGCCGTTAAACCTTCTTCTGCGCTCGAAGTTTGCGTGGAGTCTTGCTGTTCTGATGGACGTTTAGAGACCGTACGCCATGGGGAATCATTACGATGAGATGGCGAGTCATTACGACGTGAAGCTGAGTCGTCACGGCGAGGAGAGGAAGATGAACGACGATCGGTCGGTGCCTTACGGTCTGATGAGCGACCACCTTTACCCGTCCGCGGATTACCGCTACTGCGCGAAGACGTTGCCTCTTCACCGCGCACATACATTACTTTCACTTTACTACTTTTACTTTTATTTTCGTCGTTCATCACATTCTCCTGTTACTGAGCGCGCAGGTTACCTGATGTCTGCGCGCTTAGCTATCTTCTTTATCGGTGAATTAACAATCACTCTACCAGAATTAGCGCTCACGCGTAGCATCCCCCGCTCAACTCCATTAAACTGTATTTTTTATCCAGTATCGATCTGTTATGACTCATTGTAATGCCGTATTACAACTTCGTGCACAACGTTTAGCCTCAGCTACACGCCCATTCCTTGCGCGCGGTAACCGTGTAAGCCGTTGTCAACGTTGCCTCTTACCGCAACGTAATTGTCTGTGCTCAACAATTCAACCTCAGGCTGCACGCAGTCGCTTCTGCCTGATGATGTACGATACGGAACCCATGAAGCCCAGTAATACGGGAAGATTGATCGCCGATATATTGCCAGAAACCTTGGCATATCAATGGTCGAGAACGACTTTTAATGATAAAGATTTTCTTGAAAATATTGCGCCTAATTATCAACCCATGGTGGTGTTCCCTGCCAGCTATGCGCAGGCCGACAGAACAGTCTTACATCGTCCCCCGCTGGTAGGTAAGCCCCCCCTTTTTATTATGTTAGACGGTACCTGGAGTGAGGCGAGAAAAATGTTTCGTAAAAGCCCATGGTTAGAAAACTTTCCAGTGATCTCGGTCGATGTTTCAACGCCCAGCCAATATACTTTACGTGAGGCGCACAGTGATGCACACCACTGCACCGCCGAAATCGCTGCTGCGCTGCTTGACCAAGCCGGTGATGCTATCGCTGCTCAGCAATTATCCCGACATTTTTCGTTATTTCGGGAACGCTATTTAGCCGGTAAACCCCATCACCCAATCCATACACGGCAAGAATAACGATTACATCGACCACTGCTAACGGAGAAGCCATGAGCCAACTCGGATTAGAAGCATTATTAAAACCCAAATCCATTGCAGTCATTGGCGCATCACAAAAAGCGGGGCGGGCAGGCCATCTGATGATGAAAAATCTGCTAGCCGGTGGTTTCTCTGGGGCTATCTTACCGGTTAACCCTAACTATTCTGCAGTGTGTGGCGTCATGGCTTATCCAACTATTGCCGCACTTCCAGTGGTACCCGACTTAGCGATTCTCTGTACCCATGCTCGGCATCTCGCACAACTTCTTGACGAGCTAGGAGAAAAAGGCTGCCGAAGCTGTATTATCCTGTCCGCCCCACAAGAACACTTTAAGGCACTGATCGCCCAGGCTTCTCGCTGGAATATGCGATTATTAGGACCTAATAGCTTAGGACTTATCGCTCCCCATCAGGGATTGAATGCCAGTTTTTCTCCTGTACCGGTTGCTCGAGGGAACCTAGCCTTTATCGCGCAATCTACCGCTGTTGCAAATACTATTCTTGATTGGGCACAGCAACGTAAAATCGGCTTCTCATGGTTTATTGCCTTGGGAGATGGTATTGACATCGATAGTGACGACTTACTCGATTTCTTAGCCCGAGATACCAAGACTCACGCTATTTTGATCGCGTTAGAACATTTAAACGATGCACGTCGTTTTGTTTCTGCGGCGCGAAGTGCATCTCGTAATAAACCTATCGTTATGTTCAAAAGTGGCCGAAGCCGTGCAGCACGCCTATTGGTGGGTAGCGAAGAAACCTTTGATGGGACTTGGGATGCTGCTATTCAGCGGGCAGGAATGCTACGTGTTTATGACTCTCATGAATTATTCTCAGCGGTAGAATCCTTGAGTCATATGCGACACTTTACAGGTGAGTCGCTATTTATTGTCAGTAATGGGGTTGCTCCAGCTGCTTTAGCCTTAGATGTGCTCGAAGACCGCCAAGGTACACTACTGCAACTTAGTCCTACGACGATACACCGTTTACGCGAACGATTACCTGATAATATCCCTGTCACAAACCCCCTTGATCTTAAGGATGATGCCACCACACAACTCTATCTTGACGTGACCGCTATATTACTCGATAGCCCAGAGGCCGAGGCCATTATGGTAATCCATGCGCCGAGTGCGGTTTCCCCTGCGAGTGAGTGTGCTGAGCAATTAGCCAAACTTTACACGCAACACCCTCGTGCGAAATATAAAACGTTATTAACTAACTGGTGTGGGGAATATTCTTCACAGGGCGCTCGAACGGTTTTCTCACAAGCGAGAATCCCTACTTGGCGAACCCCCGAAGGGACGGTCACTGCGTTTATGCATCGCGTTGCCTATCATCGTAACCAAAAACAGCTAAGAGAAACGCCCGCTAGGCTAGCGGTTCAACCTACAGGAAGAACTGATGTCCGCAACTATTTACAACAACAGGTTGCGAGTGGTTTATTTTCCTTAGAGAGTGCAGACTTTACCCGCGTTTTAGCTGGCTATGGTTTCTTACCAGCAAAACACGCTATAGCGGGTCCTCAGGAGCAAGACCGACAACGGCTACGCATCGTGGTACAACACGACCCGCTCTTCGGTCCGATCATTTTAGTCGGTGAGCCCAGCGAGATGTGGTACGAAGACAGGCAGGCCGTGACGTCATTACTCCCATTGAATATGGCGTTAGCCCATCATCTTATCGCCCAAGGTATCCACCAACAAAAGATGTTTCGCCGTTGGAAAATTCGACCGGAAGCTATCTACCAACTGAGCCAACTCCTCGTTCAACTCTCAGATTTGATCATCGATTGTCCAGAAATCAGTCACTGCCAACTCGATTTATTCGTCGGTAAACAGACACCATTACTATTAATTGACGGTCGACTTTCTTTACAGACATTCGTAGGGGACAGTGAAGACCGACTGGCTATCAGACCTTACCCGCAAAAATATGAGCAATGGGTAAGTTTAAAAGATGGCCGACAGGCCTTATTTCGACCGATTCTTCCTGAGGATGAACCCCAGCTATTAGCATTTATTGGGCAAGTGACAAAAGAGGATCTCTACTACCGCTATTTCAGTGAGATCAATGAGTTCACCCATGATGATTTGGCGAATATGACCCAGATTGATTATGATCGGGAAATGGCGTTTGTAGCGGTAATCCAAGAAAACGATATCGAGACGATTATCGGTGTAACGCGGGCTATATCTGACAGTGACAATATTGATGCCGAGTTTTCAATTTTAGTGCGTTCCGATCTGAAGCGCTTAGGACTGGGTAGAATGTTATTAGAAAAGATGGTTAGTTACACGCGAGATCATGGTTTACAGCAGCTAAATGGTATTACTATGCCGAACAATACAGGAATGATTGCTCTGGCTAAACAACTGGGTTTCAACTGCAGGAACAGCATTGAAGAGGGTATAGTGACCTTACGTCTAGCCCTAGAATCGTCAGTAGAAAATAGCCATTCTTAGCACTTTTGATGCTATAGTGTCGAGTTAAGATTCCCGAGTCTTATCCTGTTTTTCGATTCCTAATAGAAGAAGCGTAATGCGATGTTGCCAAAAAATAAAATGAATGCTCACCAGCGATACCTTGCAGAACTACCAAAATTGCCGCAATCAATCTCTGATTTTTCATTTTTGTATTCTGCAGCTGAGTTTCATCACACGCTTTTGGAAAAAATAGCTCAAGCCCAATACAGAATCTGTTTGGTCGCCCTCTATCTTGAAAACGATGAGGCAGGTCAGTCGATCATGGCTGCACTCTATCAGGCAAAGCAAAAAAATCCTCAGCTTGACATCAGCATCTGTGTCGATTGGCATAGAGCCCAACGCGGACGCATCGGTGCAGCGCGTGGCGAAACGAATGCAGATTGGTACTGTAAGCTTGCTGAACAGGCCGGTGAACTGGCGATTCCTGTCTATGGTATTCCGGTTAATACCCGTGAAGCATTAGGCGTATTACATCTTAAAGGCTTTATTTTCGATGATACGGTAATTTATAGCGGAGCCAGCATCAATAACGTATATCTTCAACAGCAAGAACGTTACCGATATGACCGCTACCAAATCATGAAAAACCCAGCATTGGCAAATATCATGTTCGATTGGATTAGCATTAATCTCAAGCAATCCGATGCCGTGCACCGATTAGATCTTAAAGATCGCCCGACAAGTCTTGAGATTAAGAACGAAACCAAGATATTCCGTCAAGAATTGAGAACATTTAATTACGAGTTGGAAGATTTAGTTGGCGAACAACAACTAGCTGTCACACCGCTAGCCGGATTAGGAAAGCGTAGTCTTCTTAATCAAACCATTTTCCATCTAATGCCTGCGACAGAAGAGAAGTTAGTTATCTGCACCCCTTATTTTAACTTACCGGCTATTCTGGTTAGACATATCATTCGTTTACTCCGCCAAGGTAAAGAAGTTGAAATTATTGTCGGTGATAAAACAGCAAACGATTTTTACATTCCGCCGGAAGAGCCATTTAAAGTGATTGGCGCACTCCCCTATCTTTACGAAATCAACTTACGCCGCTTTGCAAGTCGACTGCAATACTATATCGATAATGAAAAGCTCACGATCCGATTATGGAAAGACGAATCCAATAGCTACCATTTAAAAGGTATCTGGGTAGACGAAGAATGGATGCTACTCACCGGGAACAATTTAAACCCAAGAGCTTGGCGCTTAGATCTTGAAAATGCAATATTAGTGCATGATCCTCATCATCAACTGACCGAGCAGAAGCGTAAAGAACTCTCTCTTATTCGTGAACACACCACCATTTTACGTCAATTTCATGACTTAGAAAGTATCGCTGATTACCCTAATCGTATCCGTAAATTGATACGTCGTCTGCGTCGGATCAGAATCGATAAACTGATCAGCCGCATACTATAGCCTCCATCTGCCAGCTTTGAGCTGGCAGACCCTTTGAAGTTTACAGTTTCTCTACCGCTTTTTTATTCGGTAAACTCATACTTATTACTAACACGACGATTGCCATTGCCGTGACATACCAAAAGAAACTTGATTCCATTCCTTTTTGCTTCAATCCCAGTGCAACAAACTCAGCAGACCCACCAAATATGGCGTTACCTATAGCATAAGGGAGTCCCACTCCCAATGCGCGTAGCTGCGGCGGGAATAGCTCAGCTTTTAATAATCCACTGACTGCTGTATAGAAACTACAGATGACTAACGCAATAAATATGAGCAGGAAAATCACGACTAAACTCGAAACAGACGTTAAATAAACCATAATAGGTACAGTGAATAGCATTAGCCCTATCGCAAAAATGATCACTGATGCCTTACGCCCTATTTTATCTGATAACGCTCCGGCAATAGGTTGAAGTACCATAAATAGTAATAAAGCTCCAGTCATAAGCAGGCTGCTGACTTTAGCGTCTAAGCCAACACTATTAATCAGGTATTTTTGCATATAGGTCGTAAAGGTATAGAAACTTAATGATCCCCCTGCTGTTATACCAATAACTTTAATAAAAGGACGCCAATGATGACGAAGAAGGTAGGTTAAGCTACCAGCATTTTTATCAGTACGCTGCGTATCATCGCTGGTTTCATGTAACGATTTCCTCAACCATAGTGCCACGATAGACAGCGCTGCACCTATCAAGAAAGGGATACGCCAACCCCAAGCACGCAACGCCTCATTATCGATAAGCTGCTGTAAGATTACGACAGTTAGCACTGCCATCAGTTGCCCACCGATCAATGTGACATATTGAAATGAGGCGTAAAATCCTTTTTTTCCTTCCGTCGCGACTTCACTCATATAAGTCGCACTAGTACCATACTCCCCACCAACAGAGAGACCTTGCAACATTCTTACAATCAATAAAAGGATTGGCGCGAATAAGCCAATTTGGTTATATCCAGGCAAAAAAGCGATGACTAACGACCCAAAACACATGATATACACTGATATCAGCATCGATTTTTTACGGCCAAATCGATCGCCAATAAATCCAAACAGCCATCCACCAATCGGCCGCATTAGAAAACCGGCTGCAAAGACTCCAGCTGTTTGAAGTAACTGTGTTGTCGCATCGCCCTTGGGAAAGAAAATATGTGCAAAATAAATAGAGAAAAAGGAATATACGTAAAAGTCGAACCATTCGACTAAGTTTCCTGATGAGGCGCCCACAATAGCTTTAATTCTCTGGATATCACTCAGTGTGCTTGTTGGTGACATCACCCTTTCTCTGGTCATAGCGGGACCCCTATTTATTAGACTTTTTATTTATGTGACTAATCAGAATAAGAGGTTGAAAAACAAAGTAAAGTATTGTTTTCGATAGATGGGAAATTAATCAATAATTATAGATGCAGAATGATAACAAACGCAAAAAGGCCATCCGTTAGGATGGCCTTTTTGACTTATTGGATGCCTGGCAGTTCCCTACTCTCGCATGGGGAGACCCCACACTACCATCGGCGCTACGGCGTTTCACTTCTGAGTTCGGCATGGGGTCAGGTGGGACCACCGCGCTAGTGCCGCCAGGCAAATTCTTTGTGCTCTGTCCTTCGTCTTTTACGCTAATACTGCGTTTGCTGCGCTTATGACGCTCAGTCACATACCCGTGTATGCTCCTTCACTCATTACGCTGGCCGCCTTGTCTTAGCCTAAAATCCTTTGGACTTTACTTCGCAATTCTTGTTAAGTAACCGAATATATTCGCTTACCTTCTTATTCTTTAATCTGTCAACGCGCTGATAAATCTCTCATTCCAAAACGCCTCTGGCGTTGTAAGGTTAAGCCTCACGGGTCATTAGTACTGGTTAGCTCAATGCATCGCTGCACTTACACACCCAGCCTATCAACGTCGTAGTCTTCAACGTCCCTTCAGGACTCTCAAGGAGTCAGGGAGAACTCATCTTGGGGCAAGTTTCGTGCTTAGATGCTTTCAGCACTTATCTTTTCCGCACTTAGCTACCGGGCAATGCCATTGGCATGACAACCCGAACACCAGTGGTGCGTTCACTCCGGTCCTCTCGTACTAGGAGCAACCCCCCTCAATTCTCCAACGCCCACGGCAGATAGGGACCGAACTGTCTCACGACGTTCTAAACCCAGCTCGCGTACCACTTTAAACGGCGAACAGCCGTACCCTTGGGACCTACTTCAGCCCCAGGATGTGATGAGCCGACATCGAGGTGCCAAACACCGCCGTCGATATGAACTCTTGGGCGGTATCAGCCTGTTATCCCCGGAGTACCTTTTATCCGTTGAGCGATGGCCCTTCCATTCAGAACCACCGGATCACTAAGACCTGCTTTCGCACCTGCTCGAACTGTCACTCTCGCAGTCAAGCTAGCTTATGCCTTTGCACTAACCTCACGATGTCCGACCGTGATTAGCTAACCTTCGTGCTCCTCCGTTACTCTTTGGGAGGAGACCGCCCCAGTCAAACTACCCACCAGACACTGTCCGCAACCCGGATCACGGGTCTACGTTAGAACATCAAACATTAAAGGGTGGTATTTCAAGGTTGGCTCCATGCAGACTGGCGTCCACACTTCAAAGCCTCCCACCTATCCTACACATCAAGGCTCAATGTTCAGTGTCAAGCTATAGTAAAGGTTCACGGGGTCTTTCCGTCTTGCCGCGGGTACACTGCATCTTCACAGCGATTTCAATTTCACTGAGTCTCGGGTGGAGACAGCCTGGCCATCATTACGCCATTCGTGCAGGTCGGAACTTACCCGACAAGGAATTTCGCTACCTTAGGACCGTTATAGTTACGGCCGCCGTTTACTGGGGCTTCGATCAAGAGCTTCTCCTTACGGATAACCCCATCAATTAACCTTCCAGCACCGGGCAGGCGTCACACCGTATACGTCCACTTTCGTGTTTGCACAGTGCTGTGTTTTTAATAAACAGTTGCAGCCAGCTGGTATCTTCGACTGGCTTCAGCTCCAGGAGCAAGTCCCTTCACCTACGCGCCAGCGTGCCTTCTCCCGAAGTTACGGCACCATTTTGCCTAGTTCCTTCACCCGAGTTCTCTCAAGCGCCTTGGTATTCTCTACCTGATCACCTGTGTCGGTTTGGGGTACGATTCAATGTTACCTAGAGCTTAGAGGCTTTTCCTGGAAGCATGGCATCAATTACTTCAGTTCCGTAGAACCTCGTCATCACGTCTCAGCCTTAAGATAGTCCGGATTTACCAAAACTATCAGCCTACTCGCTTAAACCGGGACAACCGTCGCCCGGATAACCTAGCCTTCTCCGTCCCCCCTTCGCAGTAACACCAAGTACAGGAATATTAACCTGTTTCCCATCGACTACGCTTTTCAGCCTCGCCTTAGGGGTCGACTCACCCTGCCCCGATTAACGTTGGACAGGAACCCTTGATCTTCCGGCGAGCGGGTTTTTCACCCGCTTTATCGTTACTTATGTCAGCATTCGCACTTCTGATACCTCCAGCAAACCTCACAGTTCACCTTCAACGGCTTACAGAACGCTCCCCTACCCAACAACACATAGTGTCGCTGCCGCAGCTTCGGTGCATAGTTTAGCCCCGTTACATCTTCCGCGCAGGCCGACTCGACCAGTGAGCTATTACGCTTTCTTTAAATGATGGCTGCTTCTAAGCCAACATCCTGGCTGTCTGGGCCTTCCCACATCGTTTCCCACTTAACTATGACTTTGGGACCTTAGCTGGCGGTCTGGGTTGTTTCCCTCTTCACGACGGACGTTAGCACCCGCCGTGTGTCTCCCGTGATAACATTCTTCGGTATTCGTAGTTTGCATCGGGTTGGTAAGCCGGGATGGCCCCCTAGCCGAAACAGTGCTCTACCCCCGAAGATGAGTTCACGAGGCGCTACCTAAATAGCTTTCGGGGAGAACCAGCTATCTCCCGGTTTGATTGGCCTTTCACCCCCAGCCACAAGTCATCCGCTAATTTTTCAACATTAGTCGGTTCGGTCCTCCAGTTAGTGTTACCCAACCTTCAACCTGCCCATGGCTAGATCACCGGGTTTCGGGTCTATACCTTGCAACTTAACGCCCAGTTAAGACTCGGTTTCCCTGCGGCTCCCCTATTCGGTTAACCTTGCTACAAAATATAAGTCGCTGACCCATTATACAAAAGGTACGCAGTCACACGCTCAAGGCGTGCTCCCACTGCTTGTACGTACACGGTTTCAGGTTCTATTTCACTCCCCTCGCCGGGGTTCTTTTCGCCTTTCCCTCACGGTACTGGTTCACTATCGGTCAGTCAGGAGTATTTAGCCTTGGAGGATGGTCCCCCCATATTCAGACAGGATACCACGTGTCCCGCCCTACTCTTCGAGCTCACAATCAGTGCATTTTCATGTACGGGGCTATCACCCTGTATCGCCGGACTTTCCAGACCGTTCCATTAACACACTGACTGATGCAGACTCTGGGCTCCTCCCCGTTCGCTCGCCGCTACTAGGGGAATCTCGGTTGATTTCTTTTCCTCGAGGTACTTAGATGTTTCAGTTCCCTCGGTTCGCCTCGTTAACCTATGTATTCAGTTAACGATAGTGTGTCGAAACACACTGGGTTTCCCCATTCGGATATCGTCGGCTATAACGGTTCATATCACCTTACCGACGCTTTTCGCAGATTAGCACGTCCTTCATCGCCTCTGACTGCCAGGGCATCCACCGTGTACGCTTATTCGCTTAACCTCACAACCCACAGACGTCTTAGACGCTGTAGACTGCAAAAGTCTTTGAGAGACTCCGAATAATTTTCATTATTCAGTGTTTTCAATTTATCAGCTTGTTTCCAGATTTTTAAAGAGCAATATCTTAAAGACGACTCGTAAGTCAGCTTTAAGATAATTTTATTTTCAGTGAGATACTGAAGATGGTGGAGCTAAGCGGGATCGAACCGCTGACCTCCTGCGTGCAAGGCAGGCGCTCTCCCAGCTGAGCTATAGCCCCATCGATTTTGCAAACATCAGAGTTACCGAAGCAATTCATTCTCAAGCAAGGCGTAACGTTACGAAGCATACATCAGTATGCGAGTGGCGTTACAACACAGCGTGAGGATGAATTTGGTAGGCCTGAGTGGACTTGAACCACCGACCTCACCCTTATCAGGGGTGCGCTCTAACCACCTGAGCTACAAGCCTGCAGATGTTTACTGCTCTCTTTAATTTTCATCAGACAATCTGTGTGAGCACTACGCAGCAATGTATCTTACAGGTAAGGAGGTGATCCAACCGCAGGTTCCCCTACGGTTACCTTGTTACGACTTCACCCCAGTCATGAATCACAAAGTGGTAAACGCCCTCCCGAAGGTTAAGCTATCTACTTCTTTTGCAACCCACTCCCATGGTGTGACGGGCGGTGTGTACAAGGCCCGGGAACGTATTCACCGTAACATTCTGATTTACGATTACTAGCGATTCCGACTTCATGGAGTCGAGTTGCAGACTCCAATCCGGACTACGACGCACTTTATGAGGTCCGCTTGCTCTCGCGAGGTCGCTTCTCTTTGTATGCGCCATTGTAGCACGTGTGTAGCCCTACTCGTAAGGGCCATGATGACTTGACGTCATCCCCACCTTCCTCCGGTTTATCACCGGCAGTCTCCTTTGAGTTCCCACCATTACGTGCTGGCAACAAAGGATAAGGGTTGCGCTCGTTGCGGGACTTAACCCAACATTTCACAACACGAGCTGACGACAGCCATGCAGCACCTGTCTCAGAGTTCCCGAAGGCACTAAAGCATCTCTGCTAAATTCTCTGGATGTCAAGAGTAGGTAAGGTTCTTCGCGTTGCATCGAATTAAACCACATGCTCCACCGCTTGTGCGGGCCCCCGTCAATTCATTTGAGTTTTAACCTTGCGGCCGTACTCCCCAGGCGGTCGACTTAACGCGTTAGCTCCGGAAGCCACTCCTCAAGGGAACAGCCTCCAAGTCGACATCGTTTACGGCGTGGACTACCAGGGTATCTAATCCTGTTTGCTCCCCACGCTTTCGCACCTGAGCGTCAGTCTTTGTCCAGGGGGCCGCCTTCGCCACCGGTATTCCTCCAGATCTCTACGCATTTCACCGCTACACCTGGAATTCTACCCCCCTCTACAAGACTCAAGCTTGCCAGTTTCAAATGCAGTTCCCAGGTTGAGCCCGGGGATTTCACATCTGACTTAACAAACCGCCTGCGTGCGCTTTACGCCCAGTAATTCCGATTAACGCTTGCACCCTCCGTATTACCGCGGCTGCTGGCACGGAGTTAGCCGGTGCTTCTTCTGTCAGTAACGTCAATGCATGAAAGTATTAGTTTCACACCCTTCCTCCTGACTGAAAGTACTTTACAACCCGAAGGCCTTCTTCATACACGCGGCATGGCTGCATCAGGCTTGCGCCCATTGTGCAATATTCCCCACTGCTGCCTCCCGTAGGAGTCTGGACCGTGTCTCAGTTCCAGTGTGGCTGGTCATCCTCTCAGACCAGCTAGGGATCGTCGCCTAGGTAAGCCATTACCCTACCTACTAGCTAATCCCATCTGGGTTCATCCGATGGTGCGAGGCCCGAAAGTCCCCCGCTTTGGTCTTGCGACATTATGCGGTATTAGCTACCGTTTCCAGTAGTTATCCCCCTCCATCAGGCAGATCCCCAGACATTACTCACCCGTCCGCCACTCGTCAGCAAAGTAGCAAGCTACTCTCTGTTACCGTTCGACTTGCATGTGTTAGGCCTGCCGCCAGCGTTCAATCTGAGCCATGATCAAACTCTTCAATTTAAAGTTTGATGCTCAAAGAAATTATTCTGTTATTCGTAAATGAATTTTCAGTGTCACTCTTCAAGACTTGATACTACAAAGTTTTTTTGTGATATCAATCCTGCGAGTGCCCACACAGATTGTCTGATAAATTGTTAAAGAGCATTGCGAATCAACGTTTTAACTCGTTGTCGCGAGGTGGCGTATATTACTCGCTTCACCTCAGGAGTCAATCATTATTTTGATTTTTTCTCCTGGACCGAATCGCTCAGTCCCTGTCACCGCGCTGCGTGTCGTGCTTTGCCGTGTCAGTGGATGCGCATTATAGGGAGTTCCGAAAAAGGCGCAATACCCTTTGAGCATTTTTTTTAAAAAAAACGCTCAAGCGTTCAAAGTTCAAGCATTATGTAGATAAAGCCGGCGTTTACTACCGTTTAGTGAGATACTTGGGCAAGTCAGTGAGACTATTTAGCACTACGTCGGCAGCAGATTCGCTCTCTGGGGTGACATCCTTACCTGTTCTTACTAAGATTTTATGAGCAACACCTGCTGCAGAGGCTGCCAACATATCTTCCAGTTTATCCCCCACCATATAAGACGCGCTCATATCGATATCAAGCTGAGCTTTCGCATCCATAAACATTCCTGCCTTAGGCTTACGACACTCACAATCTTGTCGATATTCTTCAATGGTTGCCTGTGGATGGTGAGGGCAATAATAGATCCCATCCAAATCAACGCCTCTATCCGCAAGTGACCAATCCATCCATTCTGTTAAATGCATAAATTGGTCTTCCGTAAATAGCCCTCTTGCGATTCCTGACTGGTTAGTAATGAGAACGAGTAGGTAACCCATTTTCTTTAATTCAACCAACGCGTCAATAACACCCTCAATAAATTGAAAGTCATCACTCAAGTGTACATAACCATGGTCAAGATTAATCGTGCCATCACGGTCTAAAAAAATTGCGGGTTTCATAACAAAAAATTACTCCATTACAGTCAAGGAATCATTATCGCACGAACGCTATCTAATGATCACTGTCTTTGCTCCGTCACCACTCTTCAAATCAGGCCAAGTCTATTTAGCGTATCCTGCATTTAAGCAAGTCTCATCAATACGGTATCACTTCATTACCTCATCTCTATATAGAAGAGGATTAGATATTAGTGGTCCTTTTCTTTATAAGATAAAAGGCCGGATTGATTTAGCCGTCTAGATAGCTTAACATCCAGCTAATTACCAATTGATTTTGGTCCCATACTTCAGCGGCATAATGACACTAAGTAAAATACTATAATGATAAAACTCGAAAATATAACTAAGCGATTTCAACAGGGAAATCTGACTATACAGGCCTTGAAAGATGTCACGCTTCATGTCCCACAAGGGCAAATTTATGGTGTGATTGGAGCATCTGGAGCAGGGAAAAGTACCTTGATTCGTTGCGTCAACCTTCTTGAACGGCCGACCTCTGGTAAAGTGATTGTGGACGATCGTGATCTCACCACACTAAATGCCCACGAGTTGACCTTGGCTCGACGTGAAATTGGAATGATTTTCCAACATTTTAATTTACTCAATTCGCGTACCGTTTTCGGTAACGTTGCTTTACCTCTTGAGCTGGAAAACCATTCCAAAGCTGATATTAAGAAGCGCGTCACTGAACTGCTCGAATTAGTTGGACTCGCGGATAAGCACGATGCTCGTCCAGCGAATCTTTCGGGGGGTCAAAAACAACGTGTCGCGATAGCTCGAGCACTAGCTTGTGATCCTAAAGTGCTGCTCTGTGATGAAGCCACCAGCGCCCTTGATCCGGCAACGACCCGCTCTATCTTAGAATTACTCAAAGATATCAATCGCCGTTTAGGGATCACTATCCTACTCATCACTCACGAAATGGACGTCGTTAAACGCATCTGCGATCAAGTCGCCGTCATCAGTAAGGGCGAGTTGATTGAGAATGATAAAGTGAGCGAGGTGTTTTCGCACCCTAAAACCCCTTTAGCACAGCAATTTATTCAATCGACCCTTCATCTCGATATTCCTGAAGACTATCAGCAGCGTCTTGCACGTTCAGCTGAGGCGGGCAAAGTTCCGCTGATTAGACTCGAGTTCACTGGGCAATCCGTTGATGCACCGCTACTGTCTGATGTCTCACGTCGCTTCAATGTCGACTGTAATATTATTAGCGCGCAGATGGATTACGCCGGTGGCGTGAAATTCGGCATTATGCTTACCGAAATCGCGGGCGAACAACAGCAGTGTCAACAAGCCATCGAGTGGCTACAACAAAAACAAGTGAAAACAGAGGTATTAGGCTATGTCTGAGGCAATAATTTGGCTGCTAGCGGGCGGTATTTGGGAAACCTTAGTCATGACCTTTGTCTCTGGCTTTTTTGGATTCGTTATTGGCCTACCAGTGGGGGTGCTGCTCTATATTACTCGTCCCGGACAGATAAAAGAGAGCCAACTGCTTTATCGCATCATCTCTGCGGTGGTGAATATTTTTAGATCAGTACCATTTATCATCTTGCTTGTCTGGATGATCCCGTTCACCCGCGCGCTGGTAGGAACCTCAATAGGACTCGAGGCAGCAATAGTACCCTTAACCATTGGCGCAGCACCTTTTATTGCGCGTATGGTCGAAAATGCTCTTCTTGAACTTCCTTCTGGCCTCATTGAGGCTTCTCGTTCAATGGGCGCGACACCCCTACAAATTATCCGTAAGGTTCTTTTACCTGAAGCGTTACCGGGTCTTATTAATGCTGCAACTATCACGTTGATTACTTTAGTGGGCTATTCTGCGATGGGTGGTGCGGTTGGTGCTGGCGGTTTAGGTCAAATTGGTATCCAATATGGCTATATTGGCTATAACGCGACCATCATGAATACGGTTTTGGTATTGCTGGTTATTTTGGTGTATCTCATCCAACTTATCGGCGATCGTGTTGTTAGGCTCGTCACTCATAAATAGTAATTTGTCTCGATAATAATTAAGGAAATCCCATGACTTTTACACTAAAAAAATTGGCCACTCTCAGCGCGGTTGTTGCAACATTAGCTTTAGTTGGTTGTGACCAGAAAGCGCAACAAGATCCTAACCATATCAAAGTCGGTGTCGTTGCCGGTGCTGAACAGCAAGTAGCAGAAGTTGCTCAGAAGGTTGCTAAAGATCAATATCACCTCGATGTTGAACTTGTCCCATTCACTGACTATGTGCTACCCAACGAAGCGTTGAGTAAAGGTGATATTGATGCCAATGCTTTCCAGCATAAACCTTATCTGGATCAGCAAATTAAAGATCGCGGATATAAACTTACCGCGGTGGCGAAAACCTTTGTTTATCCTATCGCAGGTTATTCGAAAAAAATTAAGTCTTTAGATCAACTGCAAGACGGAGCTCAAATTGCCGTACCGAATGACCCAACGAATTTAGGGCGTTCATTGCTGTTATTACAAAAGGTCGGATTAATTAAATTGAAAGATGATGTTGGGCTACTGCCAACCTCTTTAGATATTACAGAGAATCCTAAAAATCTTAAGATTGTTGAATTAGAAGCGCCACAACTTCCACGCTCGCTAGACGATAATAAAATTGCCATCGCCGTGATTAATACAACCTTTGCAAGCCAGATCGGCCTAACTCCTGTGAAGGATGGCTTATTTACTGAGGATAAAAACTCTCCTTATACAAATCTTATCGTGACTCGCGAAGATAATAAGGATGCCGATAACGTTAAGAAATTTATCAAAGCTTATCAATCAGATCAGGTTGAACAAGCCGCAGATAAAATTTTTAACGGTGGTGCCATTAAAGGTTGGTAAATACTGTTAATATAGTAAGTAAAGGCGACGCGAGTCGCCTTTCTTTTTTCAATAGGCGTCGATACCTGTATGCTAACCCTCTAATGAAAAGTTGAGTGAGGAAGATTCAATGCGTTTTAGCTTATTACCACTCTGTATGGTAGTTGTCGGACTTGTCGGTTGTACAACTCAATACAAACCCGTTGAGCCTTTCCCCGAAAAGTCCCAGACGCTACATCAAGAAAAAGGCCGTAAAACTGTACACAGAGTGACGCCGGTACAACTTTATACGAATCCTGCTGACCTTATTAATAAGCCATTTCGTGATTTAGGTGAAGTCTCCGGTGAAGACTGCCAAGCAAATGCTCAAAGCTCGCCGCCAAATCTCAATACCGCACGTAAGCGTATGCAGGTTAAAGCCTCATCGTTAAAGGCCAATGCAGTCCTTGTTCACCAATGTGAAGTCATTTCGACTAACTCTGGGTGTTACCGTGAAGCAGTTTGCCAAGGTTCAGCACTAAAAGTCTCACAATGAATGCATTTTCTTTAGCGCAAATTGGAACGATTCACTCACCTTGGAAGGAGAAATTTGCGGTTCCCCGTCAACCAGGGTTAGTCACGGCAATGGGGGCTGAGCTGGAGCTTATCGCTCCTTATAATCACCATGATATGGTTCGTGGTATCGAAAATTTCAGCCATCTATGGCTGCTTTTTATCTTTCATCAAACTCAGCAACAAGGGTGGAAGCCACTTGTTCGTCCCCCTCGACTTGGCGGCAACGACAAGATTGGTGTCTTGGCGAGCCGTTCCACGTTTAGACCAAATCCCATTGGTATGTCTCTCGTCGAGTTCAAAGGCATTCGCCATGACAAAAAGCGCCTTATCCTTGAGTTAGGGAGTGTTGATCTGGTGGATGGTACGCCAATTGTCGATATTAAACCCTATTTACCTTTTGCCGAATCTTTACCTGATGCTCGTGCAGGCTATGCACAATCGCCCCCAGAAGCCAGTATGCAGGTTTATTTTTCGGATGCGGCAGAGCAGCATTTATTGTGTTATCAACACAGTCATCCAGACTTGGCTGAATTTATCCAACAAGTCCTAGCTCAAGATCCTCGTCCAGCGTACCGCCGCCACCAAGATGACGCTCATTTTTATGCTGCCAGTTTAAGTGATTTTACTGTACGCTGGCGGGTAACACCGATGGGAACAGAAGTGATTGCAATTGAGCCCATGAAATAGGCTTTTTACGCCATTCACTCACTGATAAACTATATACTACTCACTAAAACAGCTTTCCGTTCAACTGGAACCTTATTAATGCGCACTACTCAATATCTACTTTCAACGCTCAAAGAGACACCTTCTGATGCTGAAGTTATCAGTCATCAGTTAATGCTTCGTGCAGGGATGATCCGTAAACTTGCTTCAGGCTTATATACTTGGTTACCGACCGGTGTTCGCGTTTTACGTAAAGTCGAAAAAATCGTCCGTGAGGAAATGGAAAACGCGGGTGCCATAGAAGTGACAATGCCTGTTGTACAACCTGCCGACTTATGGGAAGAAAGTGGACGTTGGGAACAATATGGTCCAGAGCTTTTGCGTATAAAAGATCGCCATGAGCGCCCTTTTGTACTCGGCCCAACGCACGAAGAAGTGATTACCGATCTTATTCGTAACGAACTGAGCTCATACAAACAACTACCGTTAAACTTATTCCAAATTCAGACTAAGTTTCGCGATGAGGTCCGCCCACGTTTTGGCGTGATGCGTTCACGCGAATTTATCATGAAAGATGCCTATTCTTTCCATAGCAATCAAGATTCCCTGCAAGAAACCTACGACATCATGTACCGTGCTTACAGCCAGATATTCAGTCGTATGGGGTTAGATTTTCGTGCAGTGCAAGCTGATACTGGCTCGATCGGGGGAAGCGCGTCTCACGAATTCCAAGTCCTCGCAGAGAGTGGCGAAGATGATATCATCTTCTCTGACCAATCAGATTATGCAGCCAATATTGAATTAGCAGAAGCTGTGGCGCCGACCATCGAACGTGCTGCCCCTTCTCAAGCTTTGATGCAACAAGACACACCACATGCTAAGACTATTGCTGATTTGGTTTCGCAATTCTCTCTTTCAATCGATAAAACGGTTAAAACGCTTATCGTCAAAGCAGCAGAAGAGAGTGAACATACTTTAGTGGCGCTGTTGATTCGTGGTGATCATGAATTAAATGAAGTAAAAGCCGAGAAGTTAGAGGTTGTTGCCTCCCCTCTCTGTTTTGCAACAGAGCAAGAAATTCGTGACGCTATCGGAGCAGGACCTGGCTCACTCGGCCCTATTGGATTAGCGATGCCAATCATTGCTGACCACAGCGTGAAAGCAATGAGCGATTTCGCTGTAGGGGCAAATCTAGACGGTAAACACTGGTTTGGTGTTAACTGGCTACGAGATCTGCCAGAAGCACGCTACGCCGATATCCGCAATGTGGTAACTGGCGATAAGAGCCCTGACGGTAAAGGTACCTTGCTCATTAAGCGCGGTATTGAAGTGGGTCATATCTTCCAACTTGGAACTAAGTACTCTGAAGCATTGAAAGCGACCGTTCAAGGTGAAGAGGGTCGTAACCAAACCCTATTAATGGGGTGTTACGGAATCGGTGTGACACGTGTTGTCGCAGCAGCTATTGAACAAAATCACGATGACAGAGGGATTATTTGGCCAGAAGCTATTGCTCCTTTCCACGTTGCAATTTTACCAATGAATATGCATAAGTCTTTCCGCGTACAAGAACTCGCCGAAAAACTCTATGAGCAACTGCGTAGTGCAGGACTAGATGTGATTTTAGACGACCGTAAAGAGCGTCCAGGCGTCATGTTCGCTGATATGGAGCTCATTGGTGTGCCGCACTCTATTGTTATCGGCGATCGCAATTTAGATAACAATGAAATCGAGTACAAAAATCGCCGTACTGGTGAAAAAGAGATGTTATCGCCAGAAGCCATTGTTGAACGTTTACTGTCTCAAATCAAACGCTAATCATCTATCGATGGCCCTTATAATGAGGGCCATTATTCATCAATCTAGGTTCACTTTACCCCGTAAGTTTTTCTTAGTCGAAGCACGATTTTTTCCATCCAGACGTCGCAGTTTAGAAGCCTTTGTTGGCTTAGTCGCCTTACGCGTTTTTGATACCACTAATAATTGTGCCAGTACTAACCTTAGCCGCTCTATCGCCAAGGCCCGATTTTTCTCTTGAGAGCGCGCGTTCTGTGATTTAATCACCATCACTCCATCCTCAGTCAATAGATGGTGACGCTTACTCATAATCAGGTTTTTCGCATTGTCCGTGAGACTTGAGTTTTTCACATCAAAGCGAAGATGAATGGCGGATGAAACCTTATTCACATTTTGGCCACCCGCTCCTTGCGCACGTATTGCAGACGTTTCGATTTCTGTACTCGCAATCTGTTCCTGCGCGTTGATAATAATTACACTGCTTTCTGCCATAGTTCTAACTCTATTTCTGCGCTATTACTTCCATCTGAAAGCCAGATTACGCCTTCTTGTAAGGTGACTTGTAACGACATATTGCGTTGTGCGAACGCTGCAAGCTGCATTAATTGCTCGTCGCTAGCATGCCAAATGGTCAAATTTTTTAAATGTGAGAGCTTATCCGAGTTCTGCTGCTTCCACACCGCAGCAGCACGGGATTGGTAAGTAAACAACACCACCTTTGACGATTGACTAACGGCTTTTTTTAGACGTTTTTCATCAGGTAAGCCGAGCTCAATCCATATCTCTGGACGACCATGATCGTAGTGTTGCCAAATTTCAGGCTCTTCACCCGAAGAGAGCCCGCGTGTAAATTCCAATCGATCTGAGGCGTAAAGGCACCAAGCAAATAACCTTAACATCATCCGTTCATCGTTTTCTGAGGGATGACGTGCCAAGGTTAGGGTATGGCTTGCATAGTAGTGTCGATCAAGATCTGAAATATCGACATTAGCCTTAAATATAGTGGCTTTTAACGCCATAAGTTCTCCAATTTTGCCCTATTGTGATTTAGCAGGATGTGTGGGCTGACTTGCATTACGCCTTACAAACGCCTAGGCTAACCTAAAGATAAAAAGTGACAACATAGGGTAACTCTTCGTATTATCTCAGCACAGTCTGGCATATTACGTTGCCATAAGCTTAAAGTTCAGTGACGCATTACAACAATGTACTGCGTTTGTGTAAGGCCCGCGGGAATCCGCCATTTACTTACAGGTGAGCAATTATGTCAATCAATGATACCTATCAGCCCATTAATTGTGATGACTATGACAATCTGGAACTCGCCTGCCAACATCATTTGTTACTTCAACTCACCCTACGTAGCGGTGAGTCGTTGAAGGCAGAAGCAGCCGATTTGTTCTTGAGAAAAAAAGTTGAGTATCTTTCGTATAAGTATCATGGTGAGCAACATGAAGTTCGGTTAGATGCTATTGAAAGCTTTAGTCACCCAGAAATTGGGACTATCACCATTACTCAAAACTAGTCTCTTCCCCAGAGCTAAAATGTATCCATGGTTTTAGCTCTGGATCTATCCCCTCCCATACTACCCTGTACCCTTCACCTGTCGTTGACACGCCAGTTTGTGTAATAAAAACTCCCGGTGCACAGACCAACTCCTCGTTAAAATAGATAAGTGGGATGTTTTCTCTTAGCCAAACGGGAACACCCTTCTCTTGCCATATTTTTTTAAGATTTCTTCCACCCTGACGATCAATAAGGTGCAAATAAGCTGATTGGCCAAAACGAACCGTAATGACTTCCTCTTCAGTGGGGGCTCGCAAGCCTACGCATTGGTGTTTAGCCGCCATCAAGCTTAAGGTCCCGAGACTATTTGGGAGCGTCAATGAGCTTGAGACTTCTGACCATGGCACCGTGGTGCCGCGTAAAATGGGAAAGGTTCGACCAAGATAGAGACGCTGCTGGTAACGCCGTAGCGTTTTTTCGCCCATCTGTAATTGTGGTGTCGCGTCTTCACGGCTTAACGCTATTTCTTTCCAAAGACGAGCTAGGGCTTCACGCGAGGGTGCCGGCGAACCGTTTTCGCTCAACCACCTCCGCAAGAGAGCATTTCGCTTCTGCTCTGTGCCGTCTGCTAAATAACCTATTTCGATTGAGCCGTCGTCTGCTACGCATCGTTGCAAATCTGTAGCTAGCAGCTCATCGAGTAAACTTTCTTGCTCAGCACACAATTCCGCGCTGCGGGTAACACTGCGAGAGAATTGTGGCCAACGCTGTATTAGCTGCGGCAAGATACGTAAGCGCAGAAAATTTCGATCATAATGATCATCTTGATTACTTTCATCGTCGATCCAGCACAACTGATTGGATATTGCATAGCATTCAAGCTCTTGGCGAGATACGTTTAACAGCGGACGAAGGTGCCAATTATTCCCGATTCTACGTACCGATGGCATTGCTGAGAGGCCTGTAGGCCCACTGCCGCGTTTTAGCGCGAGGAGAAAAGTTTCACACTGATCATCTTGATGATGAGCAGTCACCAACGCTTCATCTGGTTCAAGTATTTCCTTAAAAATACCATAGCGCAAACTTCGTGCTTCAGCCTCAATACCCCCTCTCACTCCGACCAGCTGCACTTTACGGCTAGAAAAAGGAATCGCTAACTCGGCACATACACGCTGGCAGTGCTCCAACCACTGATCTGCATGATCGCTCAATCCATGATGAATATGGATAGCGCGTAAGGAGAGCGATTGAGTAATTTGTAATTGCGAAAGCTGATGTAGTAAAACGGTGGAATCAAGTCCCCCACTAAAACCGATCAAAAGCTTTTTATGACCACGAAGCGTTAAATTACTTACCATCTTGATAAAATTCCAGCGGTAAGCCATCAGGATCACTGAAGAAGGTGAAAGCCTTATCCGTGAGTGGATCAATTCGGATCGGTTCACACGCAATGTGATGCGAGGCTAAATACTGCCTCGCCAGCTCGAGGTCTTCAACAGCGAAGGCAAGATGGCGTAACCCGCACGCTTCAGGATAACTTACGCGTGGTGGGGCATCAGGAAATGAGAAGAGTTCAATGACGTACTGCCCGCCTAATGCGAGATCTGCTTTCCAAGATTGACGCTCAGCACGATAGGTTTCGTTAAGTAGCGCTAGACCTAGTATGTCACAGTAGAAATGTCGACTCTTTGGATAATTAGAGGCGATAATCGCGATATGGTGGATACCTTTAAGATTCAGCATAGCCGCTCTACCCTGATAAAAAGTGATAAAAAAAGGCCGCCAAAGCGACCTTATTTATTAGCTAATACTTACGCGTAACCGTAGCTCATCAGACGCTCATAACGGCGATCTAATAGTTCTTCGGTAGAAAGTTCATCAAGCTCAGCTAAATCCGATAATAATTGCTCTTTAAGGGCTGCAGCCATCTCTTTCGGATGACGGTGTGCTCCCCCTAATGGCTCAGGGATCACTGAATCAATAAGCTCGAGTTCGGCAAGACGATCGGCTGTAATACCCATTGCTTCGGCGGCAAGTGGAGCTTTATCTGCGCTTTTCCACAGAATCGACGCACATCCCTCTGGCGAAATCACCGAGTAAGTGCTGTATTGCAGCATATTAACTTTATCGCCCACACCGATAGCTAATGCACCACCCGAGCCGCCCTCACCGATAACAGTACAAATAACCGGCACAGTTAAACCCGCCATTTCACGTAAATTACGAGCAATCGCTTCTGCCTGACCACGTTCTTCAGCCCCGACACCTGGGTATGCCCCTGGAGTATCGATGAAAGTGATGATAGGCATTTTAAAGCGCTCGGCCATTTCCATCAGACGCAGTGCTTTACGATAACCTTCTGGTGCAGGCATACCGAAATTACGGCGAATTTTTTCTTTCGTCTCGCGACCTTTTTGATGACCAATAATCATCACTGGACGCCCGTCTAAACGCGCGATACCACCGACAATGGCTTTATCGTCTGCATAAGCCCGATCACCCGCTAACTCATCGAAATCATCAAACGCATTACGCACATAATCCAGAGTATAGGGACGCATTGGATGACGCGCGAGTTGTGCAATTTGCCAAGCACCTAAATCTGCGAAGATTTTTTTAGTCAGCTCGACACTTTTGCCACGCAAGCGTTGAATTTCATCATCAAGATTAATGTCATGCTTTTCATCTTGAGGGCCAAGGGATTTCAGTGAATCAATTTTCGCTTCAAGTTCAGCGATAGGCTGTTCAAAATCCAGGTAATTAAGACTCATAATGTTCCTGTTTTAATCAAACTCCAGTTCAACCTGCTCCGTTCCGATGACGAGACGCAGATCGTTTAATAAACGATCACTTGGCGTTACCCGCCAAGTTGCCCCAAATCGCAATTTAGCCCGAGCATCGTCTCTTTGATAATAGAGATTCACCGGGATGGTGCCTGAACGGTGAGGTTCAAGAACCTGTCGAAGACGGTTTAAAAGCTGGTCATCAATTTGCCTGTCCATTAGTGAGAGAGCAAGCCCGCGAGCATACTTTTCACGAGCTTCATCAATATCCATCACTTCTCTTGCAATCATTTTAAGACCACCAGAGAAATCATCGAAACTGACCTGTCCACTAACAATCAGAATTTTATCTTTTTCCAGTAACTGCTGATATTTGTCTAGCGCGTCAGTATATAACATTACTTCTAAACGACCAGAACGATCATCCAGCGTACAAATACCAATTCGGTTGCCACGTTTAGTGACCATCACTCTCGCAGCGAGGACTAACCCTGCGGCGACGGTTATTTTGCCACGTTCAGTGGGATGCATATCTTTTAAACGCATCCCGCCAACATAACGTTCGATTTCCTTCAAATACTGGTTAATAGGATGACCAGTAAGGTATAACCCTAATGTCTCCCGTTCACCGTCTAACTGTACCTGTTCTGGCCATCGATTTATACTGGCATATGACTGTTCAATCTGTTCAGGCTCTTCTGCGAGTACCCCAAACATATCACCCTGCCCTGTAGCTTCTGCCTTTGAATGCTGATCGGCGGCCTTCAGTGCGTCATTTAATGCACTCATTAATGCCGCGCGATGAGGTCCTAAACGGTCGAAGGCACCGGACATTATCAGTTTTTCCATCACACGGCGATTAATTTTTTTAATATCCGTGCGTGCGCAGAGGTCAAATAGCTCCTTAAAATAACCGCCTTGATTCCTCGCTTCAAGTATTGCTTCAATTGGACCTTCACCAACGCCTTTTATTGCACCAATCCCGTAAACAATTTCACCGTCATCATTGACGTGGAATGGATAAAGCCCAGCATTAATATCGGGTGGTAGGACCTTTAAGCCCATTCGCCAACATTCGTCGACCAACCCAACCACTTTTTCTGTATTATCCATATCTGCGGTCATCACAGCAGCCATAAATTCGGCTGGGTAGTGAGCCTTTAACCACAAAGTTTGGTAGGAGACCAAAGCATAAGCCGCTGAGTGGGATTTATTAAAACCATAACCGGCAAATTTTTCCACGAGATCGAAGATCTTCATCGATAATTCGCCATCGACACCCATTCGCTCTGCGCCTTCTTTAAAGACTGAGCGCTGCTTAGCCATCTCTTCCGGTTTCTTTTTACCCATCGCTCGGCGCAACATGTCTGCACCGCCCAGTGTGTAACCAGAGAGTACTTGTGCTATTTGCATGACCTGTTCTTGGTACAGGATGATGCCATAGGTTGGCTCAAGCACTGGCTGCAAAGTTTCGTGCTGCCACTGAATATCCGGGTAAGAAATTGCCTCACGGCCATGTTTACGGTCAATAAAGTTATCAACCATTCCTGACTGTAGTGGGCCAGGGCGGAATAATGCGACCAGTGCGATCATATCTTCAAAGCAGTCGGGTTTTAATCGCTTAATAAGATCTTTCATTCCACGCGATTCAAGCTGGAACACAGCGGTAGTTTCCGCACGCTGCAGCATGTCGAAGCTTTTTTTATCGTCGAGCGGAATCGCATCGATATTAATCGGGGGCTCGCCTTGTTTCTCACGCCGGGCATTAATCATCTGTAATGCCCAGTTGATAATCGTTAATGTCCGTAAGCCCAAGAAGTCAAATTTAACGAGACCTGCATACTCTACGTCATTTTTATCAAACTGAGTGACTGGATGTTGGCCAAGTTCATCACAGTATAGTGGAGCGAAATCGGTAATCTTGGTAGGCGCGATGACCACGCCTCCTGCATGTTTACCCGCATTACGGGTTACCCCTTCGAGCTTACGAGCCATATCGATAAGGGCTTTAACTTCTTCATCCGCCTCGTAGATTTCAGGCAATTGAGGCTCGGCAATGAAAGCTTTCTCTAGCGTCATCCCAGGATCGGGGGGGATGAGTTTTGAAATCCGATCAACGAAGCCATAGGGATGCCCAAGAACTCGGCCAACGTCGCGAATAACCGCCTTCGCTGCCATGGTTCCGAAGGTGATAATTTGTGAAACCGCTTCTCGCCCGTACATTTCTGCCACGTGATCAATGACTAAATCACGTTTCTCCATACAAAAATCGACATCAAAGTCTGGCATCGATACACGTTCTGGATTAAGGAACCGTTCGAACAGTAGATCAAATTCTAAGGGATCGAGGTCAGTGATTTTTAAAGCGTAAGCCACCAATGACCCGGCACCTGATCCCCTGCCAGGACCAACCGGCACGCCGTTGTCTTTAGACCACTGGATAAACTCCATCACGATAAGGAAGTAACCAGGGAAGCCCATCTGATTGATAACCGTCAATTCTACCTCTAAGCGCTCATCATAGGCTGGACGCTTAGCAGCACGAATCTCATCGTCAGGAAAGAGGAATAATAGTCTCTCTTCTAAACCCTGTTTGGAACTGGCGACCAAAAAGTCTTCCGTGGTCATCTCCCCCGTAGGAAATTGAGGAAGGAAATATTCGCCAAGACGGATGGTAACGTTGCAACGGCGAGCAATCTCGACGCTATTAGCTAAAGCCTCAGGGATATCCGCGAAGAGTTCACACATCTCTTCTTCAGTACGGAGATATTGTTGTTCGGTATAAAGTTTAGGACGTTTGGGGTCGTCTAGCGTGTAGCCATCATGAATGGCAACTCGAATTTCATGCGCATCAAAATCTTGATGGCTGAGGAAGCACACATCATTACTGGCCACGACCGGAACTTGATGATCAACCGCTAACTGTAGCGCTTTGTGTAAATAGTTCTCTTCTTCATTGCGACCCGTTCGGGTAAGTTCCAAATAGTAATTATTTGGGAAGTATTCTTGGTAGAAAGCAAGGCACTGTTCCGCTAAGACAGTATTACCTCTTAATAAGCTATAACCCACATCGCCTTTAAAGCCTCCCGATAACAGGATAAGGCCCGAAGCATGTTCAATTAACCATTGTTGGTCGACAGTCGGCCCTTGATGGCCATATCCTCGTTGGTAAGCTTTGGAAATAAGTAGTGTTAGGTTCTGATACCCATCATTGTTAGCCGCGAGCACGGTTAGTTGCATCGGCTCATCCCCTAACAGGGGATTAATCACTTTGAGGTCAGCACCAATAATAGGTTTAACACCCGCCCCCATCGCCGAACCATAAAACTTAACCAAGCCACACAAATTCATGTGGTCCGTAATACCCAAAGCAGGCATACCTAAACTCGCTGCTTTTTTTATTAAAGCACCGGTTTTAGCAATACCATCAATCATGGAGTAATCGCTGTGGACATGAAGATGAATAAAACGTGGGTTAGCCATATTGCTCGCTTTTCGGGTGTTGAGTTGTCTGATTAGCTGGACTGGATAGCCAAAATAGTTCTGACCGGCGCGAAACTGCGACGATGTTCTGGAATTGGACCAAAACGTGTTAATTGTTCCAGATGCTTAGCAGTAGGATAGCCTTTATGTTGGGCAAATCCATACTCTGGATATTGCTCATCGAGTAACGCCATTTCTTGGTCTCGAGTGACTTTCGCTAGAATAGAAGCCGCGCTGATTTCTGCCACTAAACTATCCCCCTTCACCACTGCTTGAGCAGGCATTGGTAAAACTGGACAACGGTTACCATCAATCAATACAAAATCAGGCGTCAGTGATAGCCCCGCAATCGCTCGCTGCATCGCCAGCATCGTCGCATGAAGAATATTAAGCTGGTCTATTTCATGCGGTTCTGCACGGCCGATTGACCAAGATAACGCTTTTTCTTTAATTTCGCTGCATAGTATCAGCCGCTTCTTTTCACTTATTTTTTTCGAGTCCGCTAATCCTAAAATAGGGTTATTCGGATCTAAAATGACGGCTGCTGTGACAACATCCCCCACTAAGGGGCCGCGTCCCACCTCATCAACACCGGCGATATAGTGTGCGTTAGGATAGATAAAATCAGGCATTGATAAGTCCTAGTACTGCTTCTGCAGCTTGATTATCTGCATCCCAGCGTATTTGCTGATGCAATGTTAGGAAAGTATTTAATAATTCCTGTCGCTCAGGACTCTCGTGCAGTAACGGCTCAAGGGCTGATGCTAAGTTCTGAGGAGTACACTCTTCCTGAAGCAACTCCTTCACTAATTCCTTACCGGCGAGAAGATTGGGTAAAGATACCCACTGCGTTTTAACTAAACGCTTGGCTAGCCAAAAAGTAAAAGGCTTCATTCTATAGCCAACCACCATCGGGCATTTGGCCAGCATACATTCTAATGCAGCGGTCCCAGAAGCCAATATCGCGGCATCGCTCGCGATCATCACTTCACGGGCTTTCCCCTCTACCAAGTGCAATGATAAGGTTGGTGCAATTTCCTGCTTGATGGCAAGGAACTGTTCCGCGCGGCGTGCATTGGCAGCAGGAACAACGATTTCAAGATCAGGATAACGCTCTTTCAGCAGGACCGCAGCCCGTAAAAAATCAGCGCTCAGCATTTCCACTTCACTCGAGCGACTACCCGGTAGCAGCGCTAAGCAACGCGCTTGAGGGGGAATATCTAAAGTCTGTCTTGCCGCGAGTTTATCAGGGTGAAGAGCGATATCGTCCGCCATTTTATGGCCGATGAATTGACAAGGGACATCAAAGCGGTCGTAAAACGCTTTCTCAAAGGGGAGAAAGGCTAGTACTAAGTTAGTATTACGGCCTATCTTAAAGACTCTTTTTTGACGCCATGCCCAAACCGAGGGGCTGACATAGTGGATAGTTGGAATTCCCGCTCGCTTTAATTTGCCTTCTAACGGGATATTAAAATCAGGGGCATCGATTCCAACGAAAACATCAGGCTTAAGCGCTGTCAACCGCTGAGTTAACTCACGGCGGATCTGTAATAATCTTTTTAAACGGCCTAATACTTCGACGATCCCCATTACTGCCAATTCTTCCATCTCATACCATGCTTCGCAGCCTTCTGCTTGCATTAGCGGGCCAGCGATACCTACGAATCGGATATTTGGATTTTTTTGTTTAAGTGAACGGATTAATCCGGCACCTAAAATATCGCCGGAGGTTTCTCCGGCGATAAGGGCAACAGTCAAAGGACGCATGAAAACCTTTTATCGTATTAGACCGCGAGTCGAGCGTGCGAAGAAATCATAGAAGGGTTGGACTTCGCTATGCTCTTGAGCCAGAGCAGCGATTTCTGGCTTAACCTCTTCAAGAGGACGACCACTGCGATACAGTAGTTTGTAAGCATTACGAATTGCATGTAATGCTTCCTTACTGAAGCCGCGGCGTTTGAGCCCTTCGATGTTCACACCATAAGGTGAAGCATGGTTACCTTGTGCAATCACATAAGGTGGAACATCTTGTACCACTCCCGAACAGCCACCAACCATCACGTGAGCACCAATGGTGCACCACTGATGTACTGCGGTCATTCCGCCAATAATTGCGTGATCATCTACTGTCACATGTCCAGCGAGTGTTGCATTATTAGCGAAGATACAGTGGTTACCAATCAGCCCATCATGTCCAATATGAGTATTCCCCATTAGGAGATTGTGATTACCAAGTCGAGTAACCCCACCTCCCTGCACACTGCCACGGTGAATAGAACAACCTTCACGGATACTATTATGATCACCAATGACCACCTTAGTATCCTCTCCCGCATATTTTAGGTCTTGGTTGACTTCACCAATAGACGTAAATTGAAAGATGAGGTTATCTTGCCCTATCTGCGTGAAACCATTTACCACCACATGAGACTTTAGTACCGTTCTGGCACCAATTTCTACGTTCGGTCCAATGATAGAAAAAGGACCAATAGTCACTTCAGGGCCAATTTTAGCACCTTCTTCGACAATGGCTGTGGGATGAATGCGAGCTGACTGATCAATCACTTTTACGCCTCCCGGCTACGGGCACACATCATGGTCGCTTCACAGACGACTTTACCGTCAACGGTTGCAACCCCTTTGAAGCGAGTAAGTCCACGGCGAGTCTTCTCAAAGGTGACTTCCATCACCATCTGGTCGCCTGGAACAACTGGCTTTTTAAAGCGCGCGCTATCAATACCAGCAAAATAGTACAGTTCACCAGGTTCTAGCCCACCAACGCTTTTGAACGCAAGAATTCCGGTGGCTTGAGCCATCGCTTCAAGAATCAACACACCCGGAAAAATTGGTTTACCCGGGAAGTGACCTTGGAAGAACGGTTCATTTACACTGACATTTTTAACCGCACGCAAATAAGTATGTGGTTCAAAATCTAAAACGCGATCAACGAGTAAAAATGGATAGCGGTGTGGAAGTAAATCAAAGATCTCTTCAATCGCCAGAGTACGTGTTTCAGTAGTCAAGATACTCTTCCTGCTCTAAAATGTTAGCAAAAACACGACGCGGTACAAAAATTAACCGGTCGCAAAGGGTAAATAGGCCGCGCACATTTCATTGTTTATATAATTATGCAACGATGACGTGAGGATGGCCTTAGGCTCTTAGTTGTCGCTTTTCGAAGTAGCTTGACGTTCGAGCGTTTTCAAACGTTTACTAATCTCATTTATATTCATGACTAGTGCAGCAGTCTTACGCCACTGCTTATTGGATTGTAACGGAATTCCAGAAGAATAGATGCCTGGCTCAGTAATTGGCCGCATTACCATTCCCATTCCAGTTACTGTCACTTTATCACAAATTTCCATATGACCGTTGATGACACTGGCACCGCCAATCATGCAGTAGCGTCCAATTTTCAAGCTACCCGCCATGATGACTCCACCTGCCACGGCAGTATTGTCGCCAATAATGACATTATGTGCAATCTGACATTGGTTATCGATGATCACACCGTTACCGATTTGCGTATTATCTAACGCGCCGCGGTCGATCGTCGTGCAAGCACCAATCTCAACCCGGTCACCTATCACAACAGTACCAAGCTGAGGGATTTTTATCCAATTGCCTCGGTCATTTGCATAGCCGAAACCATCCGCACCAATTACCGTTCCTGACTGGATTAAGCAATCGCTACCGATAATAATTTCATGATAAATCGTTACATTCGCCCAAAGCCGCGTATTTGCACCAATTGTCGTCTTTTTTCCAACAAAACAGCCAGGGCCAATCACTACATTGTCCCCTAATATTACACCGGACTCTATGACAGCATTAGCACCTATAGAGACGTTATTACCGAGCGACACATCGTTGGCGATGACTGCTGAGGGGGCAATATTTTCTGCAGGCTGAGGAGTGGTATCTAAAATTTGCGCTAATCTTGCATAAGTGAGATAGGGATTTTTCACCACTAATGCTGCGCTACGACAGAATTCTAAATCAGCTTCCGTCAGCACCACAGCTGCAGCGTTACACTGAGAGAGTTGCTCGCGGTAGCGACTATTTGCAAGAAATGTGATCTGTTCGGCACCTGCTGATTGCATCGACGCAATGCCGGAGATGGCGATATCGCCATCTCCATGCACCGTTGCATCTAATTGGCGGGCTAATTCAGCCAGACTAATAGATGCCATCGGTTATTTTACCTGTTTCAATACATCAGCAGTGATGTCTTTTGAATTTGCTGCATAAGCAACTGAGTTAGTATCTAGCACTACGTCATAACCTTCATCGTCAGCAACTTTCTTAACTGCAGTTTGGATGCTAGATAGGATCTTATTACGCTCTTCCATTTGACGACGACGATTGTCTTGTTCGAAAGCTTGCGCTTTATTCTCAAAGCTTTGACGCTTAGCCATGATATCTTTTTCTAAGCTAGAACGCTCACTTGCTTTCATGGTTGAACCATTACGTTGCAGGTTCTGCATTTGAGCTTGGATAGCACGCTCTTGTGCTTGAAGATCAGTCGCACGACCTTTGAACTCATTTTCCAATTGCTTCGCAACGGTTGCACGTTGGGGTAACTGTTGGAAAATATTGGAGACGTTCACTACTGCAATTTTATCAGCAGCTTGTGCAGCTGATGCAGCTAATGCCAATCCAAGACCCGCGGCACATAACAACTTTTTCACTATATACTCCTTTCCATTACCTTGAGTGCGTAAAACACCATTTTATGCAAAATGACAGGGAGAATTCCCTGCCATCGCAATTGATTTACCGATAATATATTACCACGTTTTACCGATATTAAACTGGAACTGTTCCGATTTGTCGCCTTCGTATTTCTTAATCGGTAGTGCATAAGAGAACACTAGTGGCCCAAGCGGAGACATCCATTGCAGAGCGACACCCGACGAAACGCGAATATTGCCTGGCTTGCTGTAGTCAGGAATGCCCAGCGCACGCATTTGTGCGGTATCATCCCAGTTCGTATCCCAAACTGTTCCTGCATCAACAAATACAGAGGTTCTTAACGAGTTAGAGTATTTCTCGCTCACAAATGGCGTTGGCGTGATTAATTCTAAGCTCGCTACTGCCATCGCGTTACCGCCGACCGCATCATTCGACTTACAAATTGCGCTAGTTGAATTCTCACAATTTGAAGACGACCCGTAGTTGTAGTAGGCAGCTTTAGGACCGATTGTATTCGATTGGAAACCACGAACAGTACTTGAACCCCCTGCATAGAAGTTCTCGTAGAACGGCATCTCTTTACCACCCAGTCCGTCGCCATAGCCTAAGCGACCACGGCCGAGTAAGACCCAAGTACGATCCTTATCAAGCGGGACATATTGTTGGCTATCTAAGGTGACTTTGTAGAACTTATTGTCCGAACCAGGGATAGTGACCTTACCGTTCAAGTTAGTCTGGTTACCCGACGTTGGGAAGAACCCGCGGTCTAGGGTGTTGTAGGTCCAGCCCAAGTTGAGGGTGAAATCGTCCGTAGAGTAGTCACTATCATCATTGGTCGTTGGGAAGTTTTTGCCCACAGACTTGAAGTAACGCCACATTGCAACTTGTGGTTGCATATCAGACAGATCGTTATGCACATAACCCAAGCCAACACGTAAAGAGTTGTCTTCATTAATCGGGAAGCCGAGGGTGCCATCTAAACCATAACTTCTATTGGTATAGTCGGACAGGTCCGCATCATCCGCTTTGAAGTCGTTATAGAATAAGCGCCCCCCTAAACTTACACCGTCAACGGTAAAGTATGGGTCGGTCATGGAGAGTTCAGCGTAGGTTTGGTAGTCATTTTTCGTACCACTAATGCCTACGGTATTACCTGTTCCCATCCAGTTATCTTGTGTCACACCAACTTGGAAGCTGACGCCACTTTCCGTACCGTAACCGACACCAATATTGAAGGTACCCGTATTACGCTCTTTAACTTTATAAACAACATCAACTTGGTCAGCGGTACCTGGGACACGTTGAGTATCAACATCAACGGTTTCAAAGTAACCTGTACGGTTTAAACGTTCTTTACCTTGGTCGACAAGTCCACTTCCTAACCAAGACCCTTCCATTTGACGCATCTCGCGGCGTAAGACGGAATCTTTAGAAGTGGTATTGCCTTCAAAGCGGATTTTACGGACGTAGAAACGATTACCGGAATCAACACTGATGTGTAGTTTCACCGTCTTATCTGCATCGTTAATCTCAGGTTGAGTCATCACACGAGGATAAGCGTAACCATAGTTTCCTAGCAGTTTTTTGATGTTATCTTCAATCTGCGTAACTTTAGCACCGTTATAAAGCTCGCCTGGCTCAATCTTAGCCAGCTTTTCGATTTCCGCTGAATGACCCGCCATGTTTCCATTAACATCAACGCCAGCAATTTTATATTGGCTGCCTTCGTTAATGTTAACAGTAATATAAATACCCTTCTTGTCAGGGGTTAAACTGACTTGGGTCGAGTCGATATTAAAGCGTGCATAACCACGGTCTAAGTAGAAACTACGTAGAGTTTCTAAGTCACCAGCAAGTTTTTGTTTCTGATATTTCTGATCAGCAACGAGGTTCCACCACGGCACATCATCACGTAATTGAAAACGCGAGATAAGCTCGTCAGAACTGAAGGCCTTGTTTCCGACAATGTTGATCTGCTGAATCTTAGCAGACACACCTTCAGAGAAGACGAATTTCAGATCAACACGATTACGCGGTAGTGGCGTAACGATAGCTTTAACACTAGCGGTATACTTACCGACACTATAGTAGAAATCCTCGAGTCCCTTCTCAATCGAAGAGATAGTCGTACGGTCAAGCGCTTCGCCAACGCGTACTCCAGAAGCTTCTAGATTTTGTTTAAGTTGATCCTCTTTGACAGCCTTATTACCTGAGAAGGTAATACTGGCGATGGTTGGGCGTTCTTTAACTTGAACAATCAGGTTATTACCATCACGTAAAACCTGAACGTCTTCAAAGTTACCCGTTGCAAAGAGGGAACGAATACTGTTTTTAATGTCATCGTCGTTGACTGTATCACCAACACGTACCGGCATACTGAGCAGGGCCGCGCCGACAGCGACTCGCTGCAGGCCTTCGAAATGAATGTCTCTCACCACGAAATCGTCTGCACCGTACACGGTGGCGCTGCTGAACAGCAGCGACGCTATGAGCAATTTTTTCATCGCCATCGTTTTTTTGCGTGTTCCTAACTAATCCTCACAAGTAGATTAACGTCTACAAGCGAGAGAAATCATTGAAAAGTGCCAGGCCCATTAACAGTATTAGTAGTACTGAACCAATACGATAACTGAACGCCTGAACTCGCTCTGACACTGCTCCACCTTTGATTTTCTCAATCAACAGAAAGAGTAAGTGCCCTCCATCTAACACAGGTAAGGGAACTAAGTTGATAATCCCTAAATTCACACTAATTAATGCTAAAAACATTAAATAGTAAATCATGCCATATCCCGCTGAGGCCCCTGCACCTTGTGCAATCGAAATTGGACCACTAAGGCTATTCAGCTTGATATCGCCTAACACTAACTTACCAAGCATTGTTACAGTAAGCTTTATCAGTTGCCAGGATTTAGTCGTGGCCTCTGCCAAGGCAGAAAATGGACCGTAACGGTGCTCCGTTTTATAAGCATCCGGAAGCGGTTCAACACGAGGTATTACCCCTGCAAAGCCCTCTTTACTTGAACCCGGCTTAGCCTCTGGCGTTAAGTTCAACGCCACTAAGCTTCCCCCACGTTCGACTTCCACTTTTAACAACCTTTGTGGATTATCTTTAATCAGCTTGGCAAAAAAGGCCCAATCGTTCACCTGCTGACCGTTGACTTTAGCGATCCTGTCGCCGGCTTGCAAACCTGCTTTGTCGGCTGGAGAACTTTTTTGCACTTGGGCAAGCACTTGTTCAATTTTTGGTTGAACCGGAATCAAGCCTAAGGCGGTCAATGGATCCTGCTTTTCAGGGTCAAATTTCCATTCTCGCAAATCGAGATGTTTTTCGACCTGCCCCTGTTGACCACGCAGAGTCACCATTAGTTCAGCTGAAGTATCACCAATTTTTGATATCAGAGCTAAACGGGCAGCATCCCAATCAGGCGTTTCGATACCGTCGATCGATTTTAGTTCCTCACCAGCAGACAAATGCGATTGCTCAGCGATCGAACCATTCATCACCTGTCCAATGATGGGTTTAACTGCTGGCACGCCATGCATAAAGACTAACCAATAAGCCACGATTGCAAATAGAAAATTTGCTACCGGTCCCGCGGCAATAATGGCACTGCGTTGACCCACGGTCTTAAAATCGAAAGCTTCATGACGGCGATCTTCTGGTACCGCTTCAACACGACTATCCAACATCTTAACGTAACCGCCGAGAGGAATAATCGCGATAACAAACTCTGTCCCCCGCTTGTCCTTACGTCGCCAAATGGCGGGACCAAAACCTATTGAAAAGCGCTCAACCCAAACTCCACAACGTCGCGCTACCCAAAAATGCCCAAATTCATGAACAGTGATAAGAATCGCTATAGCGACAATAAACGCTGCAAGACTCCAGAAAAAACTTCCCAAAGGTTAACTCCTCATTTCACCTGAAATATGAGTAATAACACACAAGTAAACACGGGAACCGCAGCAGTTAGACTATCGATTCTATCGAGAATGCCGCCATGTCCAGGGATCAGGTTGCCACTGTCTTTGATCCCCGACGCACGTTTAAACATACTCTCGGTCAGGTCACCCAATACAGAAGCTAACGTGGCAATGACTGCACTACAAATTAGGCTTGTCGGCGCAACATTGAGGGGCGCAAAATACGCAAATATCCACGCAATCACTGCTGAGGTCGCTAATCCACCTAAACAGCCTTCAAGGGTCTTGCCTGGTGATACTTTCGGTGCAAGTTTATGCCGGCCAAATAGCTTTCCAAAAAGGTAGGCTCCCGAATCAGCGCCCCACACTAACAGAAGCACAAATAATAGCCACCACGCACCTGCGTAGCGGTCAAAATCATAATGATATTGGCGTAAGACTAGCATGCCCCAAAAAAAAGGGACTAGTGTTAATGCACCGAAAATTAAGGGTAAAAGTCTTGAGCGTTCCCATAATATCTTCGATTTTGGGTAGGCAAGTACCATCAGTAATGCGACGCACCACCAGCTAAGAGAGATCCACAATGAGAGAGCGACATAAGGTTGATGTATATCCCGTTGATAAGGTGGGAGCATAAATACCATACCGGCGAGTAACAATCCGAACACCAACGCTAAAAGAATTCGTTGTAAGGGTGTCTTAAGCCCTGCGAACTGTCCCCATTCCCATGCAGCGAGCATAGTAATGGCCAATACGACAAGAACAAAGCCGTCGGCGGGGAGGAAAAAGAGTGCCGCAATAACTAGTGGTATAAGAATTATTGCAGTTAAGAGTCGAGACTTTAACAAAAAAACCCCCGGATATTAAGATTCATTGGACACAACACCGCCAAATCGGCGTTCCCGCTGGGAGAAGGCATCCAACGCACCTTGAAATTCTTGTTCATCAAAATCGGGCCAAAGCACCGGGCTAAAATAGAACTCGGCATACGCCACTTGCCATATCAAGAAATTACTTATTCGATACTCACCACCTGTTCTTATCACCAAATCCACGGCAGGTAAGTCCGAGAGGCAAAGCTGCGAGTTCAAGCTATCTTCCGTAATATCTTCTGGTTGTAATTCTCCCTTCTTCACTTGTTCAGCGAGCTGTTTGACGCCATGGACTACGTCCCAACGTCCACCGTAATTTGCGGCGATATTTAAGGTTAAGCCGCTATTATCTGCCGTAAGGGTTTCCGCTTTAGCAATGCGATCTTGAATTTTTTTGTTGAAACCAGACGTATCACCAATCACGCGTAAGCGAACATTATTTTTATGTAAGGATTTTACTTCGCTCTCTAAAGCCCAGATAAAAAGCTCCATTAGCGCGGTGACTTCTTGAGCCGGGCGGCTCCAATTCTCACTACTAAAAGCATAAAGAGTAAGCGCTTTAAGGTGATGTTTAGCTGCAAAACGTACCGTTTTTCTTACAGCTTTAGCGCCAGCTTTATGGCCTGACATCCTGAGTTTACCGCGATTTTTCGCCCAACGCCCGTTCCCATCCATAATAATAGCAACGTGTTGTGGTAAAACTTGAGGTAGCCATTCTGCTTCATTTCGGCCTTTTGACAACATATCGGGCTTTACTCTCTATTAAAAACGCTTCGATTTATTCGCAACTTTTTTCCGGTAGCCTATTCCATTTTATTAAGAGTACGCGTGAAATCAGAAAAAGACGGCGAGCGACTATACCATTTTACTTATAGAGCGACAAATCTGTTGCCCTACAGCAAAGGCCTAGAAGTGTCTTTCTATTTGTTGACGCGCTAAGGCGCGACTCTCTTCATCTATTTGTAAAACATCTTCGATGCTCTTCGGCTCGCTAAAGCTAATTTGACCTAAAAGACCTGAATTTAGTGCCGCAATATCAGTAAATAAAATCCGCCCCTCCAAAAACGCGGCGACCGTAATTTCATTGACTGCATTCAACGCAGTAGTAAAGGACTGACCTTTATCACACGCCTCAATAGCCAGAGCTAGACAAGGGTAGCGTTGGTAATCCGGTTGATTGAAAGTCAAAGATTGTAGCTGCGTAAAATCTAAGGACTTACCACCGGTACGGACGCGGTTTGGCCAAGCCATCGTATGGGCTATCGGCGTTTTCATATCCGGTGTCCCTAACTGAGCAATAACGCTGCCATCACGATAACGTACCATTGAGTGAATCACTGATTGCGGATGAATAATAACTTCCATTTGTGTGCGATGGGCATTAAACAACCACCTCGCTTCAATGTACTCCAGCCCTTTATTCATCATGGTTGCTGAATCTACAGAGATCTTTCTACCCATAGACCAATTTGGATGCGCACAGGCTTGATCCGGTGTCTTATGACATAATTCTTCTACTGGTGTTTGCCTAAAAGGCCCACCGGACCCAGTTAGGACAATTGAGTCCACACCATTTTCGTCTAAGTCACCATACCCAAGTTGCTGCTGTAAAGTCTCAGGCAAACTCTGAAAAATAGCATTATGCTCACTATCTACCGGTAATAAGCGGGCATTATAATCACCGACGGCATCCATGAATAATTTGCCACAGGTCACTAAGGACTCTTTATTCGCCAAAAGAACGCGTTTACTTGCTTTAATCGCAGAAAGTGTGGGCAAGAGCCCAGATGCACCGACGATTGATGACATCACCTGATCAATTTCGGGCAAAGCCGCCAATTCTGATGCTGCCTGTATACCTGATGAAACGTCGATCGTTAATTTTAATGCTGCAAGACGTTCCCGCAGTTCACTCGCTGATTTATCATCTGC